>JAEWPC010000018.1 GCA_023460795.1 Bacillota bacterium
CACACGCCCCCCCCGCCCCCACCCCGGCGGGGTTAGACGACCGCGCTATTCGATCAACGCAAGAAGGTAAGCCAGAGATAGGAATAAACAAAGAGGGCTGTAATTCTTCGTATCGTTAACGGCGAACGGCGTATGCTTAACCCGTTTAAAGAATCCTAGGTATTTAAATTCCCCGATTGCCCTTAGGAAAAAGACGGCGGCGCATAGGACGCAGATGACCCGAATATACGAGTTCGCATCCATGAACCGGGCGATCCCTGCTTGAATGAGCAACGACACGCAAGCGATCAGCAATAGGATGGCGACGGCGATCGTCTCCGTCGTTCTCGGCCGAAACAGCGCTTCTCCGCCAGGCTTGATAGGGACCGCCGCTGCGCCTCCCCATCTGCCGCCGAATGCCCAATAGACATGAATATTGCTAAGCGCGATAAGTAGGAATGCCGCCACGGACGCAAGAATCGAAGTCATGGTCCTCACTCTCCGGAAATGATCGTTTTACCATATTTTATCATGCCGCTCCGGAGGAAAAGACGGCGTACATTGACAATGCTGTGGCTGTTTATCGGCTGCTCCAACCTGTCAGTCAAGCCACCCGTTCTTAGCGGCGATCGCAATAGCGTCGACGCGATTCTTCGCATCCAGCTTCTGAATCGCTTCCGACCAATAATTGCGGACCGTGCCAGCCGTTAAGAACAGCTGCGCGGCGATGTCGCCGGCGGACATCCCGTCCCGCGCCAGCCTGAGCACTTCGCGCTCCCGCTCGGTGAGCGGATTCTCCGTCTCCCAGAACGATAGCGCAAGCTCCGGGCTGACCGCCCGCTTGCCCGCGAACACGTCGCGCAGCGAGGCCGCGAGCTCGTTGATCGGCGAATCCTTGAGCAGAAATCCCCGCGCCCCCGCTTTCATCGCCCGTTGAAAATATCCCGCCCGCGAGAACGTCGTCAAGATAATGACGAGACAAGGATCCTTGTCCGCTCGCAGCTGTTCGGCGACGTCCAGTCCGGTCATGACGGGCATCTCGATATCGAGCACGCACAAGTCCGGCTTCAGCTTGCGAATCATGTCCAGCGCTTGTTCGCCGTTCTCGGCTTGGCCGACAACCTCGATATCCGGTTCCAAATCCAGAAGCGCGCTAAGCGCCCCCCGTAGCATTCCTTGATCTTCCGCTAACAGTACTCTCATGTTTGTCTCTCCTCTCCGGAAGCCGTATTGATTTTAGGCACGGTAATGGTTACCCGGGCGCCTTTGCCTTTCGGCGAATCCAAGGTCAAATGCCCGTCCACTAAGTCCAAGCGCTCCTGCATTCCTCTAAGTCCGTTGTGCCCGGGTCTCGAAGTGTGCGATTCCGTCTTCTGCCGGTCAGTCCAGACACCGTCGTCGGACACGATCAGGCGGTAAAGCCCGGGCTCCTCCGCCCAGGCGATCGTGCATGTCCGCGCGCGGCTGTGTTTAACGACATTCGTGACCGATTCGCGAAGGCACATGCCCAGCAGATTGTCGAGCAGCGGCTTGATCGAGATTCGCTCGAACGGTCCATCCAGCTTCAGCCCGATCGATGCGGCAGCCAGAATACGCTTGGCGTTCGTCAGCTCATCTCGAATCGTAACCGCGCTCATGCCGGTAACGAGCTCCCTCACTTCCTTAAGAGCCGCGCGAGACGTCATCTGCACGTCGCGGATTTCTTGCTTCGCCCGCTCGGGCTGACTATCGACCAGTTTCTCGGCGAGCTCGCTTTTCAACGTCATCATCGTAAGCGTATGGCCGAGTGTATCGTGCAGCTCCCGTGAGATACGCTGTCTCTCCTCGCTCTTGGACAATCGCGCGATCTCGTCGTTGGCGAGCTGCAGCTGCGTCCTAAGCCGCCGCGACCGTCTGCCGATCAGCATAGCGAAGGGCACGAGGAGTAACGCGACGATAACCGGAATCAGATCCAGGAAGTTGCCCGAGCTATTCGTCGTCTCGAACTGATACACATCGAGCCCGAACAAGAGGAGAAGCCCCGTGAACGCGATCCCGATCTCTTGCCTCGTCCGGAGTAAACCGAGCAAAGACACGGTATAGAATGCCATGTAGATAAAGCTCTCATGATATCTCCATACGAAGTAACCGAGGATGACGAGTTGAACGATAATAGATGCGAGTCGCCAGGAAGCGCGGTTAAATCCGACAACGTACAAGACCACGAACACGGCAAGCAGAGGATACGCGATCCATTGCTCCACCATAGGAAAATCCGCGACTGCGGCAAGCGGGAACAGCATGTAGATCAACCAGATCCCGGCAAAGAGGAAAGGCGGCCCCTCCTCGGGCCGCTTTAATAGGAATTGGCGAATTTTCGTCAGTAGTCGCATCGTTTAGACCGCTTCCTGTTTTTTCATCACGTAAGAGGACAAGACTAGGAACACCACGACATATCCGACCAGGATCAGCACGCCGTTCCAGTTGACCGAAGCGCCCGCGACGGCATCCCATGCGCCTTGCCCGAGCCGGTACGTCGGCAGGACTTGAGCGATATTCCGCATCGTGCTTGACATCGTCTCGGTCGGGAACCACAATCCGCCGAGGATGGACATGCCCATGTAGCAGATCATGGACAGCACTTGCACGAAGTCCGCGTTCTTGATCGAGCCGATCAGCGCTCCGATGGACATGAACGCGAAGCCGCCTAGCCAGATGAACAGCCCGCTGGTGAGCCATGCGCCGGCTGACAGATCGATGTGTTTGACGATACCGCCAACGAGGAACATGATTAAGATAATGCACAGGTTTATGAGGCCTTGCGCCATGACCTTGGATGCGACATACGACCAAGAAGGCAGCGGCGTTATACGCAGGAGCGACAGCCAGCCCTCCGTCCGTTCCTTGGATAGCCGTTGGGCGAACGAAGTCAAGCTCGCGCCGACGACGCCGTAGACGGTCATGGACATGAGGTAGTAGTTCTTCCAATCGACCCCGCCCACTTGTTGATCGCCGCCGACCGTTTCGGTAAAGATAAAGTAGAAGATAACCGGCATAATCACCGAGAAAATAACGAATCTGCGGTTACGGATCGTTCGCAGCAACTCCGCCTTACACTGCCCTATCGTCGCTCTAATCGTAGTGGCGTTCATGGTTATTGATCCCCTTTCTGTCCGACGAGCGCCTGGAACGCATCGTCCAAGCCTCCGCTTTGAATTTCAATATCCCGCATGTCGAACCGCTGCTCGATCAGCAGCTTGATCAACCGGTCCGTGTCGCCGCTGTGCAGTCTGGCTCGGCGTCCGTTCCATTCGACCTTCTTAACCCCGGGCAGCTGATGCAGCATATCGTTCGTTACCGAAGCGCCTGCCGTGAAAGAGATGATCCTGCCCGTCGTCTCGGCTTTAATCTGGCTCGGCGTTCCGTCCGCGACGATCCTGCCCTCGTTAATGACGACGACGCGGTCGGCCAAGTTGTCGGCCTCTTCGAGATAATGCGTCGTGAGCACGACGGTTCTGCCTCTGTCCGCCATGGCGCGGATCGTCTCCCAGAACATCTGACGGGAGGTAACGTCCATTCCGACAGTCGGTTCATCTAGGAAAATGACTTCCGGATCGCCCGCCGCGGCTAGCGCGAACCCGAGTCTGCGCTGCTGACCGCCGGACAACGAAGAGGCCATTTTATCTTTCTCGTTCTCGAGTCCGGAAATCCGAAGCAGCTGCTCCAGTGACTGCGGTTTCGTGTAATAGCTGCGAAACAGGTTGATCGTCTCCGCAACCTTCAAGCTATCGATCACGCTGACGTCCTGCAGCATCGCCCCGATCCGATTGCGGATGCGAATATCCTTCGGCTCTCCTCCTAGCAGCTTCACCGTGCCGGACGTCGGCTGCCTCATGCCGAGAATCATCGAGATCGTCGTCGTCTTGCCCGCCCCGTTCGGACCGAGCAGCGCGAACACCGTGCCCCTCTCTACTTTCAAGGAAAGATTGTCTACCGCTTTTTTGCCTTTGTATATTTTCGATACGTTCACCAGCTCGATTGCTGTATTCATTCGGCTCAGCTCCTTATGTACCCATCTTACCGGATCGCCGAATACGTGCATACGCATGAAAATAATGAACTGAAGATGATAATTATCATATCGATAAAAAAAAGCCGCGGGTCTCGGTTGCAAGGTGAATGGAAGCGTACATAAAGAAAAACCGAAGCCCCTTAGCAGGGACTCCGGCTTAGCCAAGAGATATTTTATCCGCGAATCGGCGGCATGCTGCGCATCGATACCGCTAACCGGTTCCAGCTGTTGATCATGATGATGGCGCCGACGAGATCGCAGATGCCTTTGTCGTCCCAATGCTGGCGGAGACGGGCGAACAATTCGTCGCTGACATGGCTGGACGGAAGCAAGGTGAGCGTCTCGGCCAGCTCCAGAGCAACGCGCTCTGCGTCGGAGTAGAGCGGGGCTTCGCGCCATGCCGCCAAGCAATGGATGCGCTGCTCGGTCTCGCCTTTCGATCGCGTCTCATGCGTGTGCATGTCTAAGCAGTATGCGCAGCCGTTAAGCTGGGAGACGCGAATCTTGACGAGCTCGACGAGCTTGAAGTCCAAGCCGGCTTCGCTCGTGTACTGCTGCAAATTCAACATGCGCCGGAACAGCTCGGGCGCGACCTTCGTGTAATCGATGCGTTGTTCCAAAGTCGTCGTTGTCATGAATGGTTCCTCCTTAAGAGTTGCAATGGGATGGTTGAAGCTTACATCACCTATGACAACTTAGGATTCCCTTTTGTGACGCCTTACGCATAACAATGGACAAGCTTCTCCGGATTTTGAATCCAATACACCGCGACAATCCGATTCGAGTCGTCCAAGGCGACGGTCATCGCCTTCCTATTGCTCAGCCGGCGATGCACGAGTCCCGGCTGACCGTTGACGAACACCGGCGACCATTCCCCGGATAACGATCCTTTGCGGAACAGCCCTTCGAAGAAGGCAGCCACCCTATCGCCCCCGTAGATCGGCCGTATAGCCGTGCGCACTTTGCCTCCGCCATCGGATACGAGCATCGCCTCCTGAGCCAGACGCGCGGTCACTTCGCTGAAATCCCCATCGCGCGCGGCTTTCAGGAATGCCAGCATCCAGGTCGACGCATGCCCGGCAACGGGCCGTTCCACCGCTCTAGGCACGTCCTTCAGCTTGGCTGCCGCACGGGAATACAGCTTGCGGCAGCCCACCTCCGTCTTGTCCAGCATCTCGGCCAGCTCGCCGTACTCGTAACCGAACGATTCCCTCATCACGTACACCGCGCGCTCGGCAGGCGTCAATCGCTCGAGCATCACGAGCCATGCGTAGGACACATCGTCGCGGCTGGCCACCTGATCTTCCGGTCCGGGCACTGCCGCTTCGACGATCGGCTCGGGCAGCCACGGTCCGACGTACTTCTCCCGGCGCCTCCTGGCAGACTTCAGAATGTTAAGGCAGCGGTTCGTCGTTAATTTGGCCAAATACGCCTTCGGGTGCTGCATCTCGACGGGCTCGGCGGCGGCGAGCCGCTCGAATACGTCCTGCACCGCGTCCTCGGCATCGGATACCGAACCGAGCATCCGATAAGCGATACCCCTCATTCGGCTTCCGTATTCCTTATATAAAGCTTCGTACATCGCGAATCACCTCAATCGTTGCTTCGGGCGCGCAAAGTCCCGCTACCTTATAGGTTCCGCAGCTTGCGTTATTGTGACGGCTCCGGCATCGTAGCCGCGAACTTAGTGCCGTCCCACCTGAATTCCCGATGCCCGTAACCGCGATCAGGCGTGTAAAAGCGGGTCAAGAAGCTATCCGTTTCGATCTGATCTAGCAAGATCGAAGGCCTGTGGTCCGCGATGTACAACTCGCGATTCGCATTCAATCTTACGATCTCACCGCGTTCGTTCAGCGAATAAAGCTCATAGACGGCACCGTTGCTGCTTGCGTGCTGGCCTATCGTGAAGTCCGGCCGGCCGTCGTTATTGTAGTCGGCGATAGCCAGTTCGAAGGGTGCCCAAAAGTTCAATTGATCTTCTAATGGTTTGTACGTTGACCGTGTCTTTCCCGCCGAATCAACGACACGCAGCCGATAAGAACCGATGTAGTTGTCGGCATAGATGCCCCCGCCAGGTCCGCCTGCTTCTTCCTCCGTATAATGCTTGCCGTCTATCATCTCGAGGTTAATATACAGAATGTCTCCGTCGGCCGTTCGTACTTCGTTATGTGAGAGCAAATAATGGCCTTCGGGATCGGGCTTCAGCACTTCCGAAGGACTCATGTCGATGGCTCCGATTCGACTCATATTCCCAACATAATCTCCGAACGCCAACTCATCATCCGCTAAGCCGCGAATGTCGCCGTAAACCGCCTCGATATCGCTTCTGTCCAGTCGGTATATGTACCGGTCTTGATCGCCGCTGATCGTTCTTGCGTTATCGACCGTGAAGGTAATGTAATCTGCATTGCCGATTAAACTTAGCAGGACCGCCGCGTGGCGGTAGAACCATTGCTCCAGCGTGAACGGATCTCCTTTCTCCACGTCCATTGTCATTCCCGTTCCCTGGTCGATCTGATATTGAATCGATATCCCATAAGGCTCTGCCGACGTCTGAAGCTCCACCGATTCGCGGGACAGGCCGTCTGGCAGCGGCAACAGATCGATCAGCCCGACGACTTTGCTGTTGTCGCCGACGTAAGGAACCCGATGCTCCAGCAGCACATGAGCGTCGTAGCCCGTCACCTTCGCGAGGTTCTCCGTTGGCTCGGCTGACATCGTCGGCGTTGGCGTCGCAGGTGTCTGTAACGGTTTGCTATCAACCTTCATGATCGGTGACTTCGAGCTTGCTGAGCATCCGATTACGGCGATGGCGGCAAGTAGCCATATGCTCGCAAGCCACCCAAGCTTACCGGCTGTTCGTCCGTCCATTCCGCTCACTCCCTACTATTCGACCCTAGGATAATAATCTCTCGAGCACGACCGCTACGCCATCCTCGTCGTTGCTGGCCGTGACTTCGTCGGCGATCGCCTTGAGTTCGTCGATCGCGTTCCCCATCGCAACCGAATATCCGCACGCGCGAGCAAGCCCTAGATCGTTATGATCGTCGCCGAACGCGATGACGGACTCCATCTCATGGCCATAGATTCGGCATAGCTTCAAGACGGCTTGTTCCTTGGATGCGTTCAGAGGCATGACTTGAACAAGCTGATTGTTATCCGTGTTTAAAATATGGACTCGATCGCTGAACGTATCCTGTAACGGAGTACCCTCGAATGTGCCGGACAGCAGTATTTTCGTAGCATCGCGTTGCTTGAATTCGTCTAAAGGTATAACGAGCGGATTCGCCTCCGCGTTCATCGTGACGCGATAATCGTGCTCCCGCAGGCTGAACCATTCGTCGCGAACCTCCATCGTTAATTCCAGATCCGGATGGTGCTCCAGACAATAATCCGTAATTGCCGCCGTCACCTCGGACGGTATCGATTCGTGGAATTCGGTGTTCGTGTGAGGACAGTAAGTTTGCGCGCCGTTGTAATAGACGAACGAGGCGATTTCGAGCAGGACGTCGGGAAGAAACCACTTCACCGCTCTTGGCGGTCTGGCGGTAGCGAATACGATCCGCATCCCTCTGCGGTGACAGGACAACACGGCCGCCAGATTGCGCTTCGATACTTCTTTATTGGCATTCAATAACGTCCCGTCCAAGTCCAGTACGATAACGCGATAGTTGTTCATGCTCGCCTCCGATTCCATTGATCCGCTTCGTGTGTATTAAGACCTTTCCGCGATCATTTTATCCTTCCCTTTGGCGATTCGTATGGCGTTCTCGAGGTTCTTGCCTCTATAGTGGCCGCCGACCAGAATCCTTTGAACCTGCAAAGGGCTTTCTTTAAAGGTATTCACGCCGGACGTCGTCGTAAACCCTGTCGTGAATCCGGCCTTCTTCACGATGTCCAGCAACTCTTCATTGTACGCGCCGAACGGATAACAAATCGAGGTTACGGTGTTGCCAACGTTGCGCTCGATGACTTCCTTGGATTTAAGGATATCCGCATGGACACGGGCGGCATACTCTTCTTTGGTTTCCAGCTTGCCGTCGGCCTTCTTGATTCGGGTAAGCGCAGCGGGTTCTTTAGCGCCTTTGCCGTCTTTAACCTTATGGTGCAGATCGAAGGTGTGGGACTGGATATCGACCAAGCCCGAATCGTACATTTCCTTGCATTGCTCCCACGTTAATCTGGGGGGCTTCTGCTTATCCTTGCCTATTCTTTCGGCGATCACGAAGATCGTAGCTTTCATCTTGTATTTCTTCAGAACCGGGTAGGCATATTGATAGTTGCTCTCGTAACCGTCGTCGATCGTAATCATGATCGGCTTCTTGGGCAATCCATTGCCCGTACTCATGAACGTAGCCAATTCCGATACCGTAATCGCGTGGTAACCGGCCTTATGCAAATAAGCGATCTGCTTCTCGAAGTCGGAGGGCTTCATCGTCTCGAAATCGGAAATGGCAGGATCGAAATGATGATAGATGAGTATCGGCACGTATGGGCCTTTGACGCTGGCGGTTACAAGGTTGCCAGGGTACACCAGAACCGTGAGAAGTACGATGGCTATCACTAGAGACAGGATTATTTTCCGTTTATTCATACCGATCCTGACGACCTCCGATATCTAGCAACTAATATTTGAGATTCATTCTATATTATCACAGCCATTCTATGAATATCGGAAAATAGATTGCGAGCATGAAAAAAGCCGAAACCTGCGAAGGTTCCGACTTTATTGACGCATATCGGCGGGGAAAATGACGCTTAAATCGATCGTGAGACACGGAACGGTTGCGGACACCAGGGTGTCGCTTTCCGATAAAGTCGCGGCCAGCTCGTATCGGCCCTCCTGCAGCACGAATTGGTCGACGGTCCGATATTGCGGATCTGCCAGCCAATACTCCTTAACCCCGAAATGCTCGTACGTCTTTTTCTTGATCGTCTTGTCTCGGCTTCCTGTGCTTTCGGACAAAATCTCGACGACCAGATCCGGCGCACCGAAGACGAAGCCGCCCTGAATGATATCCAGCCGTTCGCGCGAGATGTAAATGACATCCGGCTGAAAGATGTTGTCGTCGTCGAAGTGCACATCCATCGGCGCCAACAGGATTTCTCCCTCGTGGCAGCAAGCGTTATGAAACGTCAGATACAAATTCGTCAGTATTTTCTGATGCGCGTACTTCGGAGAGGACAGAAAGTCATATCTGACCCCGCCGATGATTTCGTACCTTTCGTCGATCAAAGAGTAGCTTTCCTGTTGCTCCTTTACTTTCTCGGGACGTTCCGGGGGCTTGGATCGACTCAACGCATTCTCCTCCTTCGCTCCGCAAAATAAAACACCCCGCAAAGAAACACAGCTCCGTGTTCGACTTTGCGGGGTGCTTCCCTGCCGTTTATTTTCCTTATTATGGTCATTTATGCGCAGATATGTCAAGACTCCCTCTGACCATCACGCCTCTGCGTTCTTCTGAATTTTGCTAGGGTTGTTGATCTTGTACGGGACGGGATGCTTCAGCAGCTTCTTCGCCGCGATCTTCGCGTCGAACACCAGCTTGTCGCCGACCGCGAGCTCGAGCTTCTTCAGCGTGGCGCTATGGCTCGACCAGGCATCCCCGACTTCGAGCGCCGGGTCTTGGATCGCAACCGCTTCGTAGATCACGACCTCGTCGTCTTCCTCGGTAAAATGGTTCGGCACCGTCGCGAACTCCTTCACGACCGCCGTCATCCTGACCTTCTCTTCCGGCAGCTGCAGCTTCTGCCTCTTCCCGCCCTTAGCCGCAGGCTCTTTGGCTGCCGGTACCTTCGCCGGTTCCGTCGAAGCCGGCTTGGCAGCCGGCTTATCAGCCACGGACTCCTCTTTCCCCGATGCCGCTTGAACCGGCGCGCCAACTTCTGAAGACTCCTCTTCCGAGGTGGTCGTCGTTTCTGTACCGGCATCCGCCGCCGATCCTCGCTGTCCGAAGCTTTGCGCCTGCATCTCTTTCAAATAAGAAGGATGGATGCAATGAAGCTGGCCGTTCTCGAACGAGATGACCGCGGTGACGGAGTCCACGTACCCGACCACGTTGCATTTCCAGGACTGTCCCGCCCTCTTATACGAGAACGTCTTCGTCTTCGCCGCTTTCTCGGACAGCAGTCCCCACTCCCTGCATTTGTCCAGCTCTTCTTCCCCGTCCGCGAAAGACGTATAGCCGCCGCTCGGCTCGATCGCGAATGCATAGCTCATCGTTCATCCACCTTTAGACGAATAAGTGTAAAGCGCTTCTTTACCGTTCATTGTATCGATAGGGTTGTACGATTTCAATTCTAATCGTCGATTATCCCTTATAGATCTGCATCCAATGCGCGCTATCCTGCAGCGGTTCGAACCCGAATTGGGCGTACAGCCCCTGCGCATCCTCGGTAATGAGCAGAAACCTCCGCAATCCCTGCAAGTCCGGATGATTGACGATCGACTCCATCATGCGCTTGGACAAGCCCCGTCCGCGATATTCCTCAACGACGAAGACGTCCGTCAGATAAGCGAACGTCGCGCGGTCGCTGACGACTCTCGCGAAGCCCGCCAACCGGTTGCCCAAGGAAGCGTCATACGCCGCAACGACAACCGCAGAATGGTCGACCGCCCGCCGGAACGCGTCCGGCGTCAGCTTCTTCGCCCAATACATCCGTTCATGCAAGTACCGGTAGACGAATTCCACGTCCAGCAGATCGCGATCGGTCGAGAACCATATTCCGTCTCCGCTCATACCCATTCACCGTCCTTCGGGATCGTTACCCGATCAAGCAGTCCCTCTGCCGCCAGACGCGAGCTAAGCTTCCCGCGAGTCGCATGGCAATGATTAATCGCATCCATATGGATGGCTACGACTTTCGTGTCCGGCGCATACCGGCAAACCGCAACGACATCGTCCTCGTCCATCGTGATCGGGTCGCCGACGACGAATCTCGCTCCAATTCGTGCAGTCCCGCGAGGAAATACGGGAGCTGCATCGCGTCAGCGGCGAAGGCTGCTATTGGATGCGCGTGCGGATCGGCAACGGCTCCGAGCTTAATCAGCTGTTAGAAGAGCTGCTGCGATTCGGCAACTACAAGCTTAGCTTGTCGATCGAGAAGCTGAAATAATGCGATTACGTTCATAACCAAATCCATTGTCAATTATAAGAAATCGCAATTTGTCACCTGAAGCTCGAAGTGCTATCTTCCTATTACAGGGTAAAACACTCGGCTTTATGAGGTATTGACAATGGAGGAGGAAGCCGCTTGCTGCTTTCCGAGATTATACCGAAGGTCGCTCAATTGCAGCCAGATCGCGCAGCCATGAAAGATTCCGCAGGCACGATCAGTTATGGACAACTCATGCAACGAGTAAGTTGCTCGGCGCAAGGTTTCCGAAGCCATGCGATAAAGCCCGGCGATCGGGTTGCCTTGCTTGGCCATCCCTCGCCGCAGCTCGCGATAGCCGAATGCGCCGCGATTGCGATCGGCGCCATTCCTTTTGCCGTCTACCCCGGTCTGACGCGTAACGAGATCATCCCCATCCTCCAAGACGCCGCCCCCGCAGCCATCGTCTACGATTCCGAAGACGAGCACTTAACTGCCTGCGCCTCCGTACTCCCGGATACCCTCACGATTTCATGCCGCACGATTGAACGATTCATCGAGACGCACTCCCCTATAGTCGAATGGCACCAAGCCGATCCCGACGACGTCGCGCTGCTCATCTACACCGGAGGAACGACCGGCCGTTCCAAAGGCGTCATGCATTCGCACCGAAGCATCGGCAGCTGGTCGTTCATGAATCCGGAGAGAGTCGGCGGACACAATCCCGACAAGAGAACGCTGATCTCGAACCAGGCACACCTTAGCGGCCAATTCATGTTATGGACGACGCTTTACGAGGGCGGCTGCCTGATCTATCCCGAAAGCTACCCGCTTCAAGCCGAAGCCATGATCGAGCTCATCGAACGGGAGGAGCTTAAGTACATCGGCACGATCGGTCTGCAATTCAAAGACATCGCCCAATTGCTGGCCGTACGCGGCAGAAGCCTGCCGCATGTGCTGGGCATCTCCTGCGGCGGAGCGCCGATTAGCGAACGAACCTTTCATCTAGCTCGCCAAGCGTTCCCGAACGCGCAGCTGACCAACGTGTACGCACAGACCGAGAGCGGTCAATTCATCAGCCCCTTGTTCATCAATGCCTGCTTCGCCGAAGGCTTCCATCATCGCCTGCTATCCGTCGGCAATCCCGCTCATGTCGCTCGTTGGGGACAGAAGCCCTTCCAAGTGCGCATCGTCGACGAAGACGGCCGCGATGTCGGGCCTGACGGCATCGGAGAAGTAATCTGCCGCGGCGACCAGCTTATGCTAGGCTATTGGAACAATCCCGTGGAGACGAATAAGGCGCTGCGGGGCGGGTGGCTATATACCGGCGACATCGGCACTTTCGACGACGACGGCTACTTGTACTTGTTGGATCGGAAAAAAGACATCGTGATTGTAGGCGGTTCTAACGTGTATTGCAGCGAGGTGGAGGAAGTGCTCGCCAGACATCAGGCGATCGCGGAGGTTGCCGTCGTCGGGGCGCCGTTGCCGGACGACGGCGAGGAGGTGACGGCCGTCGTCGTGCTTCGGGAAGGCGCGGGACTCACGCTAGCGGATATCAAAGCCTTCTGCCGCGATCATCTCGCAAGCCACAAAATCCCGTCGCGCCTAGATTTCGCCGAATCGCTACCGAGAACTTCCTTCGGCAAGCTGAACAAGCCGGAGATTCGGAAGCCATACTGGCTCGGCAGACCGCGCATGATCCATTAACGAATCGTGACCTGCCTCACAATCGGACCGGGGAATTCAGGGTATACTCTATCAAACTCGACGCGGAAGTCGAAGAGAGGTGCCCTATGAAAAATAAAGATTTGCCTCTTGTCTATTCCTGTTCCGGATGTTCCTCGGCAGCACAGACCGCCAATCTGATCGCTATTAGACTGGATCGAGAGAAGATCGCCGAGATGTCCTGCATCGCAGGCGTCGGCGGCGACGTCAAACCGCTCGTCAGAACCGCGAAGTCGGGACGCGACATTATTGCCATCGACGGTTGTCCATTAGCCTGTAGCAAGAGCTGTCTAGCCCGGCATGACGTTCAACCTACGCATCATTTCGACTTATCGGACTTTGAAGTTCCGAAGCGACTCGGAGAAGACCCTAATCCCGGCCAATTCCAGAGCGCCTACCATCGAATCGTTGAACTCATTGAATAACGACGGGTCTATACCGAATGCCGAAGGGATCTCACGGTCTACCGCGAAATCCCTTCTTCAACATATAGTTTCCGATGACGTTAACGATGCCGTATAAGACGATGGACATGAGCGCGAGCATGCAGATGCTTACCATGACCATATTCATCTGGAACACTTGACCCCCGTAAATAATTAAGTACCCTAATCCCGCCTTCGAGGACAGAAACTCGCCCATGATGACCCCGACGAGCGTCAAGCCGACGTTAACCTTTAACGTGGCGATTAAATTAGGGACGCTTGCGGGCAGCATCACCATCCGCAGCATCTGCAGCTTCGTCGCGCCGAACGACTCCATGAGCTGCAGCTTCGTTCGCGCGAGCTCCTTGAATCCATTTTCCACCATCATTATGGTTACGATAATCGAGATCGCCACGGCCATCCCATAGACGGAGTATTCATCTCCCAGCCAGATATAGAAAATCGGACCGAGAGCCACTTTAGGGAGCGCGTTCAACACAACCATATAAGGCTCCAGCACCTTCGATGCGTAAGTCGACCACCAGAAAAGAACGGCGATTAGAATGCCCACCACCATGGAGACGACGATCCCGATGACCGTCTCCGTCGCGGTAACCCGGGTATGCATGAAGAGCGAGCCTTCGAACCCCAGCTCGCGGAACGTCGTCACCAGCTTCGAAGGCTGGCTCGTGAGAAGCGGGTCTACCCATTTCAATCTCGCCGCCAATTCCCATAGGCCAAGAAAGACGACCAGAATCAGCAAGCGCGACAGGAGGATGCCCCACCACGCCCGCTTCTGCGATTTCAAGTAACGGCTATAGCCCGGTGACGGATCGCGTCTGTTATCTTGAGACGATGGCATGCCCATCAAGATCCTTCCATATGGAATTGAAGTAGTCGTTGTATCTGACAGCCTCCCGCTTCTTCCATGGAGACAGCCCTTCGCCTTCCTCGAACCGGATCGGATAGTCGGCGATGATCGAGCTCGGCCGCTTCGACATGACGAGCACGCGGTCTGCCATGCTGATCGCCTCCGATATATCGTGCGTCACGAGCACCGCGGTTTTGCCCTGGTCCTTAATAATTTGGAACACGTCTTCGGCCAGCGTCAGCCTGGACTGATAGTCGAGCGCCGAGAACGGCTCGTCAAGCAGCAGGATGTCCGGATCGGTGACGAGCGTCCGGATCAGCGCGACGCGCTGGCGCATGCCGCCGGATAGCTGATCCGGACTATGCCCGGCGAAGCCGGACAATCCGTAGCGGTCCAACAGCTCGCGAGCCCGCCGTGCCGCTTGCTTGCGGTCCATGCGCCGGATTTCCGCGCCGACGAGCAGGTTGCTCAGCACGTCCCGCCATTCGAATAAATGGTCGCGCTGCAGCATGTAGCCGACTTTCCGGGAGACGCCATCCGTCTCGCGACCGTCGATAAGCACGCGCCCGGAAGTCGGCTTCAGCATGCCGGAGATGAGGGAGAGCAGCGTGCTTTTGCCGCAGCCGCTCGGTCCCACGATGCTGATGAACTCTCCCGCCTCGATCTCCATGCCCACGCCGCGCAGCGCTTCCGTCTCTTGCTTCGGGGTGAAATAGCTCAGACTGACGTCACGCACGTCGATTATGCTCATGGCCGGTTACTCCAATTCGATCTTCTCGGCGAATTTCATATCCGCGACGTCTTTCAAGTCGCCCACTTTATCTTCCGCCTTCAGTACGCCGTTCTCTATAAGAACGGCCTGCAGCGAGTCGAATTGATCCTTCGTCATGACCGGATCGGTCGTCCACGTGCCTTGCGCCTTGTACCGATTGACCGATTGGATAATCAGTTCGTTGGATGTTCCTTCGAAGAACGGTGCAAGCGCCTTAGCGATGTCGTCGTCCGATGCCGTCTGCAGCCATGCCGCGCCTTTGGCTACGGCGTTAGAGAAGCGTTGGATGACGTCCGGATGATCCTTGATATAGTCCGAGGTCGCAACGTACGAGGTTTCCGGGTAATCGCCGTACGCTTCGCCCATGGAAGCCGCGAAGTACGCCTTGCCTTCCTGGATCAGCGTCGATGCTACGGGCTCGAACAGCTGGATATAGTCTCCTTGGCCGCTCGTGAACGCCCCTGCTATCGCCGGAGAAGCGATGTTCGTCACGACGTTAACGTCCTTGACGCCTTCCTTGAGCAGCGTCGAGTTGAGCACCATCTGCGGCGAGCTGCCCGGGCGCCAGCCGATGACCATCTTGCCCGCCAAGTCGCTCCACTGGAAGTTGTCCGCCGGCTCGCGGGACAGTAGGAACGAACCGTCCTTCATCGTCAGCTGGTAGAAGATCTTCAGCGTCTTGTCGCCCTTCTGATTATGAATATAGATGGCCGTCTCCGGGCCGACGAGCGAAATATCCGCCGTTCCGGCCAGCAAGGCGGCCGCCCCTTTGTCGGAGCCTTGGGCCGTATTCAAATCGAGCACGATGCCTTCATCCTCGAAGAAGCCTTGCGACATGGCGACGTAATGCGGCGCGTAGAAAATCGAGCGAATGACCTCGGAGAACTTCACGGTCGTCTGATCCGAATTCTTATCGTTGTTGCTTCCGCATGCCGCCAGCACGACGATCATGATCGCCGCGAGCGCCAGCGATGCGGTCTTGCTCCATCGTTTCATGGGCTGATCTCTCCCTTGTCGGAATTCCGGTGTAGTAACAATCTATGGTCTTTCGCCCAGTCAGGTTCGGAATTTCGCGATTTTCATGCTCCATGCCTGCCCGGATGAGATTGAAGACGTAAACAACAAGAGCATGAGAGATGATCCTCTCATGCTCTTGTCTTGACGTTATCGTTATTTGATTCTGGACTTGAGGCTCATCAGATACTTGACGAGCACGGCGAACGCGCCGATGTAATAGCCCGTCAGCACGATCCAGCCCGTCTCGTCCATCTGGGAGATGGCGGCGAGTATGAAGAGCGGGAGTACGTAACCTACGATATCCTTCAAATACCCGAGAACGGGCTCGACGGATATTTTGCCGCCGCTTGCCAGCGATTTCAACAATCCTGCTACGAAGTCTACCGCCATCGCGCCGAGCACGATCCACATGGCGACTTCCATCCAATGCGTTAACGTTCCTGTCACCTTGCATCACCTCCTTGTAGGAGGAATCTAGCTAGTAACAGCATATGTCGAACGATGCAGGGTTGTACCTCGCGGATTGGAAAATAGTCAGCTTGCCCCGTCGTAAAACAACAGGTAGTCCTCGGCCATCGAAGTCCAATAAGCGCCGTCATGCTCTCCCGGCTTATGATGATACTGTACCGATACGCCCTTCGATTGCAGCAGCCGATAGAGCTTCTCCGATCCGTCGTAGAACTTATAATAGTCTTGATCGCCGCAATCCAGATAAACTTCAAGAGCCGATAGATCCACGGTTTCCGCCAGCAGCAGCGGATCTCGTTCGCGGCGCGCTTCGTCCGTCGGGTACAGGAAAGCCTTTATACCGTGTTCTCCTCCCGTCGTGGACCAATCGTCGACGAAGATCGCGGGACTATGACCCCCGACCTTACTGAACAAGTCCGGGTGCAAGAATGCCGTATGCAGGCTGATGAATCCGCCCATGGACAACCCGCCGATCGACCTCCCGCTTCGGTCTACGATCGTACTGTAATGCGCGTCTACGTAATCCACGACATCCTTAGCCAGAAAATCCTCGTACTTGCCCTGCGACGAGTTAATCCCGTAGCTGTTGTTCATCTCCGGCATCACGATCAGCAGCGGCGTTATCCTCCCGTCTGCGATCAGACGATCCGCAGCTTTATCGATGCCTAAGTCGACCCAAGCCTTCTCGTCCCCTCCGTACCCATGGATGAGGTACAGGACGGGATATCGCTGCCCTGGGTCGTAGTCCGACGGAACATACACGTTCAAGTTCATCTCCCGATCGAGCGCCGCGCTTCGGAAGGAGACCTGCTGCACGGTCGAGGCCGAGGGATCTACATCCACCGTAGAGACGGATGATGACGCCTCTTCTTCGTTCCCGCTGCACGACGCCAATACGACCGCGAGCATCGCCAAGGCGAATACCCCCATCTTCGACGGGATAAACCTCATCACAACACCCCCACGAATATTACCTTTTATTCTATAAATATAATGAAATGAAACTTTTCTTATGAAATAATAGTATCGGATGATTTACATTCTTGTCCTGGAGGAGATTCGCATTATTCGAACTAGCCTTCTACGACTATTGGGTTGCCTGATGCTGCTGCTCGTCGCGATGGTTAACGTCGTGCCGGCGCAAGGTCAACCCGCAAGCGCGGCGGACGCCGCTACCCGTATCCCGATCCTGATCTATCATTCTTTCAGCGAGGTTCCGGCCGAGTTGACCGACAATAACGTATCTCCGGACAAGTTCAGAGCGGATATGCAGGCTCTCGTCGATAACGGATATACGCCGATTTTTTTCAAAGACTATCTGGACGCCCAAGAGAATAAATTCGAGATGCCGGCCAAACCGATCTTCATTACGGTCGACGACGGATACTACAGCTTCTACAAGTACGCCTACCCGATTCTGAAAGAGCTGGAGCTGAAAGCGACCGTATCCGTCATCGGCTGGGCCGTCGGACGTTCCACGAACAAGGACAACCGTACCCCGATCTTCGCGCATTTCTCCTGGAAGGAAGCCAAAGAGATGTATGACAGCGGATATGTCGATATCCAGCACCATACGTGGGATCTGCATAACGAGTCCGGCAACATCAAAGGATTGATGAAGCTTCCGAAGGAGTCGGACTCCTCTTATGCGAAACGGATCAAAGCGGATTACATGAAGCTCAAGAAAAAAATCGAATCGGAAATCGGCAACGAGGTCATCGTGTTCACGTATCCCTACGGCAGCACGACTCCGGTAGCGGATAAAGCGTTGCAAGAGATAGGCGTACGGTTCACGCTCACCACATCGAAAGGCATCAGCGACTTGTCCGAGAGCCCTTATATGCTTAAAAGAATCAATGCCGCGCAATCGATTAAAAGCGAAGATTTGATCAAGAGAATCGAGTCATTCGCGATATAGCGTCATTCATGCGCCATTTAGCCGCATTCGCCGCATAGACCGATCATTTAGGGGTACGATATTGGCGTACGTGATCGCGATGGAGGCAGGTGAACGGCAGTGGCAAGAAGAAGAAAACCGCTCGTGCCGGAAGCGGAGCAAGGCTTGCGCAGCTTCAAGGCGGAAGTGATGCGTAACGAAGGCTACGACGTCGATCCGGCGAATCCCGACGACGTGAAGTACGAGGTTGCCGAGGAGCTCGGCATTCCGCTTGATCGCGGAGGCCGTAACGGCACGCTGACGACGGAGGAAGCCGGTCAAGTCGGCGGACAGATCGGCGGAACGATGGTACGCGAGATGATTCGGCTCGCGCAAGAGAAGCTGCTCAAGGGCCAATAGCCCGAGCAGCTTTTTTTTGCGCATGGAACATACAACAAGGGCAGGGCACGGCACTGTTCACGCGTCAAGCACCTGCCAAGCGTCCCTTTCAACCTGCTAGCTGTACCAATCCGAATTCTCGGCCGTCCAAGTCGTAGAACTCGAACCTTGTACCGCCATCAGTCTTCCTCAGCTCCGTTACCTTTACGTTCTTCCCGCGCAAATACGCGTAATCAGCCGAGATATCCTCCGTCAGATAATCGCAAATGCGATAGTTGTACTCCCCGTTCACCGATTCCACCATCGACACCGGGATTCCGAGATAACAAATATGGCGGGCTTCGGAGAGAGTTTCGGTAGCAAAAGTAAACTCGTATTCCACGCCCGCGCCGAGGATGTCGTTATACCACGCGAATGCACGCTCGATGTCCTTGACGGTGATGAATACACCGTCTAGCTTGAAATAATTGTTCGGCGTATTCGGCCAAGCCGGGTCGCTGATGACGCCGAGAACGCTGCCGTCCGGATCGCGGACGTTAAAGTCCGTGTACTGGTGGAACTTCTCCGGCTCGCTCGCTTTAACCTCCGTAAGATCGAGCGCATGATACGCTTTGAGAGCGTCATGCGCCTTGATTTGAATCGTTATGGCATCATAAGCGTTCAGTTTCCCCCCCTCCACCAAGGTCAACAACGCTCCTTCTTCCAAGCGGAGCGTCTCGCTATTGCTTTCCGATCCGACGCTAATCAATCCGAAATGACGGCGGAACCAAGCAGCCGTGGCCTTAGCGTTAGTCACGGGAAGATACAACTTATGAAGACCGGTAATATGCAGGTTTTGCTTCACTTTCAACATCGTACGACATGCCCCTTTCGCTTCTGGTTATGGTTTCAGTAGAACTGGAATTAACAAGGTATACCTCTCGTTCATATCCGCGGAATAGTGCCTGAGCGGCGTTCCGATCGGCTCGAACCCGCACTCTCGAATGACGGCGAACACGGGCTTGCAAGGGGCCGCTCGATCGGGATTGCATTCAATCGCGGCGAATAGCGTCCGCGGGTATTCGACTAAAGTAGATTCCTCGAGCCCTCGTTCCTTCGCCTTTTCAGCGGCTAGCTCATAACCAATCTCGCCGACGAATTCGGTCTCGTCTTCCTTTGAGTACCTGACATAGAATCCGCGTTGACGGCCGAGCAGCGCTTCCTTGGAATAAGGAGTCCAAGCGATCGTCTTAGGCTCCTCCCATCTCACCAAGCGCAAATGCTTGGCTTGCGGGCTGAACCCTTGAAGAAACTGCCGCGCGATGCGGAGCGACAAGATCTTAGCGCTCGCTTCTTCGCGCCACTCCTGCAGCAGCCGCTCTTGCTCGGCCCGATCTCCCGCATTGAATCGGCGAATATCGGCGATGCCGACGCCGGCTTGCCTCAAGCTATGAATCAGCAGCGCGGCATCGATCTGATTATCCCCATATTGCCGGTAGCCGTTATCTGCACGAATGCTCGGCACGAGCAAGCCGACTTCTTCGTAATATCGCAGCGTTTTCGGCCGCAAGCCTGTCCGTTCGCTGAAAGCTCCAATCGTCATCATTCCGGGGGCGCCTCCCTCAGACCTCCATGGCCTGTTATCGCCATTATATGGGTTCCAGTAACTGGAACGTCAATAGCCACGCAATAAAAAACCGGAAACACCATAGTCGGTGCCCCCGGCACTGGTCCACCATACTTCAGGATCTAAATGACTTCCTCTCGCTTCTGAAGATGCAAGTATAAGACAAGCCCGGTAACGGCGCATAATGCCGCGCATAGCCCGATGAAGCCGTAACCGGCTTGAAGCCCCCGAAGCAGGCTTACTCGGGAATCTTCGCCGGCCATGCGCTCGACGAGATCCGTAACTCCCCCGATCAGGTAGTTGCCGATGACGCTACCGAGTCCCATCAACGTCACGGTGAACGTGATGACCGTATCGCTGCCTTTCGGATACCTCTTCGCGATGAACGCCATCACGGTCGGGTAGATCATCGCAATGCCTATGCCGGAAGCCGCGAAGAGGAACGCAACGTTCTCTCCTCCGAAGACGGCGGCGAACGTACATATAGCCGAGAACCCCGAGAAGATCATGAGCGAGAGCACGAAGCCGATCCGATCGGTCAGCGGGCCAAGCAATAGCCGTGCCAACGAGAAGCATAAGAAGAAGATGGATAGCATCCCCGAAGCGTTAACGGTGTTCCAGTCATAAGCCTTCTCCAGGAAGTTAACGAGCCAACCTCCGACCGCCAATTCGGATACGACTCCGAACGTAAGCACAAAGACGGTCAGCCATAGTACGCGGTCTCTTAGCATGGCCTTAAGCGGGATGCGGTCCTCATGGGAGATGTCATCCCCCGGGAAGGTGCTGCGCATCGCAATGACAATCGGAATAACGGACAGCAGGAGCATGACCATATACATGCCGCGCCAATCCAGCGTATGGCCCGCGATCGTCACCTTCATCAGGCCGGTTGCAATCAGTGGAGCAACCGTCGAGCTTAAGCCGTAGAAGCCGTGCGTCAGGTTCATCATCGTCCCGGTGTTCTTGACGAAGATTCGAGCGCTTAGAATGGCTAAGCCGATCTCCAGCATCCCGTTGCCGATATACATCAGGAAATAAGATGCCGAGAACATCGGGTAATAGTGGGAAAAGTAAATCAGAACGCCGGAAACCATCATAGAAGCAAACGCAACAACGGTTACCCACTTGATCCCCCATATTTTGGTCAAATAAGCGGTGAAGGAACAGGCGATCAAATAACCTAAAGCGTTCAAGGATAGCAACGTACCCAGCTGCGATTCGCTCAGCATAAAGTCGAATTGAATACGCGGGATCGCCGGTCCTTTAATATTTTCCGAGAATCCGAAAATAACGAATCCGATAAAGATCGTAGCCAATTGCATCGCATAAATGGTGTTCTTGCCCTTATGTTTGGTCAACTTGGTGTACTCCTAGGGTGTCGGTATAGTAAAGAGGAGTATAAGCTTCTGCTATCGGATAAGTCAATTTGAAATAAAAGCAGCCGATCGTTGATCGGCCGACGATTAGCGTCTGTAATACTTCTTTCCCAATACATCCTTAAGCATCCAAGACAAGTCATGAATTCCTTGCTCCTGCTATCCGCATACTGGGGATAATGGATATTCGATTTGCATGGTATTCGCAGCTGGAAACAAGGAAGGGACAAGCATCGATGCGGAGTAAATGCACAAGGTGGGTAGAACGGCGGACGCCCGCCCAAATCATGACCGGGTATTACCTGCTCGCGGTAACGATAGCGATCGTCCTGTTCAGCATTCCCGCGGTACATCGTCCCGGCATAAAAGTCTCGTTCTTCGATACCGTGTTCATGTCCGTAAGCATCGTGACCGATACCGGGCTTGGCGTATTCAACGTCGCCGAGACGTACAGCGTATTCGGTTACTTCGTCGTTATGCTCGTGCTGCAGTTCGGCGGCATCGGCATTATGGCGATGAGCACGTTCTTCTGGCTGCTGGTAGGTCGTAGAATCGGTCTGCGAGAGCGACGCCTTATCATGGCGGACAACAATCAATTCGCCTTATCGGGACTCGTGAAATTAGTCAAAGATACGCTGAAGTTCGTCCTTCTGACCGAGCTGATCGGGGGAGTCGTATTCGGCCTGCGGTTCCTGCGCTATTATCCAACATGGCGCGAAGCGTTCCTTCAAGGCTTATTCGCTTCGGTCAGCGCGACGACGAACGCCGGAATGGATATCACCGGACAATCCCTCTCCCCTTATGCGGGGGACTATTTCGTTCAGCTGATTACGATCATACTGATCGTATTCGGCGCGATCGGATTCCCCGTGCTCATCGAGGTGAAGGCGTTCTTCTCCCGTACCCGCGCGAAGCAGGATTTCCCTCATCGCTTCTCGCTGTTCGCCAAGCTGACGACGTTCACCTACGGGATTCTTCTCGTAATCGGGACGATTCTAATCCTACTGTTCGAGTATCGCCACTATTTCAGCGGGATGACGTGGCATGAATCGTTCTTCTACGCGCTGTTCCAATCGACGACGACGAGAAGCGCAGGCCTTACGACGATGGACATTAACGGTTTTACGCTCCCCACGCTGCTGCTGATGAGCGCGTATATGTTCATCGGCGGCTCACCTAACTCCGTAGGCGGGGGCATTCGGACGACGACGTTCGCCTTGAACGTGCTATTCATCTACCACTACGCCAGAGGCAGGCGTTCGGTCAAGGTATTCAACCGCGAGCTGCACAAGGACGACATCCTGAAGTCGCTCGCGATTACGGTATTGGCCATCGTCCTGTGCGGCATATCGGTGATTACGATCAGCTTCACCGATCGGGAGCATTCGCTTATCGCCATCCTCTTCGAGGTCTGCTCCGCCTTCGGCACGGTCGGCATGTCCACCGGAATTACGCCGGAGCTCGGCATTGTCGCGAAATGTCTGCTCATGCTCCTCATGTTCTTCGGCCGAATCGGCTTAACGTCATGCTTGTACCTGTTCGGAGGCGACGAGAAGGACGAGAAGCTGCGCTATCCGGTCGAGCGGGTGATAACGGGGTAGGACGCTATTCCTTAATTGGAACGAATACATCGACTTTATCCGGCCACTGCGGATCGTCAAGCCGGTAAATTTCCAAAGCCATCGCCTTGGGATTATTGGCGTAGCCATTGTTCGCAAGATAAGTGTGGATGACCTCGTAAGGGTCCGTGTCCGATCTGGTCGTTCCGTAAGCATGCGGGGGTACCGTGAACCCGATCATGCCTTCTGGAATTTCCGCAAGCTCGCCGACCTCCATGCAGTAGAAGTAAGTAAAGGAAACTTCCGAGGAGTAATGCGGGCATACGTACCGATGGGGATGTATTGCGTGCTTGATCTCATGCCTGCGGCTTAGGAAGAGTTGCTTCGTCTCTTCTATTCTTGCTGGATCATGAAATTGAAAGCTGCAAGTTACCGGAATTCCGATATAGTGCTTCTCTTCGAAACGAACGATCTCGACTTGATTGAGACTCATAACCCTTCTCCTTTATCGGGTAGACTAACTAACCGCCGTAACGATTTGGCTCTTATGGTGGTTATCGTGCTCGATAAAATCTACGACGATCGGAAGCATCTTCTCGCGCGTGTCTACATCCGCATCCAGCAATAAACGGCAAAGCTCCTCGCGCGCCGCGTGAAGCTCATCCAGCAGCTCGTTCTTGCTTACGCCCGACTTGGCATACTTGTAAGACTCTGCGTTGAACGCATCGAAATCCGGAAACGCGATGTCGCCGCCGCCGCGCACGGTCGGAATTACGTCGGTAATCAAATAGCGATCCCAACGCATCAGATGGGCAATGATCTCGGCGGTCGAAGCCTTCCCCTCGGCGATAGGCTTGAACCAAACGGCATCGCTCAAGCCCTCCAATGTATCGGACCACTCGGTCAAACCTCTGAATTGCTCGATTACGGCTTTGCTTTCGGACATGTTCGCATCCCTCTTTTCCAATTTATAGCACGATTATAATATACGAACATTTGTTTGTATACCTTGTTTTTTATTTGTACGGAGTCGTGACCATCAGGGCGTTGCCATCCGGGTCTTTGAAATAGAAGCAAGCTTGTCCGCGAATGAACGCGATCCGGTCCACGGTCATGCCATGCGCCGATAAATCCCGGTACGAGCGGAACATCGCATCCGTGTCCGCTTCTTTGAACGCCTTCACGAACGACTCGAACAGCTCCGCGTTCGTTCTTGAGTTTGTCTCTCCGAGCTTCCCGACCTCTTCCGTCAGCCTGTAGTGCTCCCGATCCGCCGCTTTCTTCAGTCTGGACCGCGCCCGATGCAATGCTGATTTAACCGCGGTTACCGGCTGGCCCAGCGTACTCCCCGTCTCGGTAGGCGTGAACCCGAACACGTCCGTCAGCAGAATCAATACCGCTTGCCTCGGCTCGAGAGTATCCATGAGATACTCGAGCGATTCGCGCACATCGTACCGACTCCATTCGGAATACGCTATAGCTCCCAAATCTTCGACTAGCTCCGGATAGAACGCGATATGGCGCCTGCGGCACGTATCGAACCATGCGTTCGACGCGATCCGGTACATATACGGCTTCGTCAGCTCGCGCTCCGGCCAACGCCGGAACCTTCGGAATGCCTTCAGCAAGACCTCCTGGAACAAATCCTCGCCTTCCCACTCCGACCCCGCCAGCTTTCTGCAGTATCGAAGCAACTCCGCCCGGTACGCTTCCGTCCGAAGTTCGAATTCGTCTTCCGCCGTCATCCCCATTCTCGTCAGTCCCGTCTATATTTCTGCTTGTGCGCGTAATAAGGGGAGTTCGGCAGCTCTTCCACAAGGCCGATTAAGTTCCGGTCCGGATCGAAGCAATCGAAGAATCGGGTGCCCCCGGCATCCTCCTCGATCGGCAGTACTTCGACGCCTTTGGCCCTGAGCGAGGCATGCGAGAATTCGATATCGAAAGATTCGAAGTTGTAATAAGGAACCTTGAACCCCGCGCTGGCCTCAAACTGCGTAGGTTGAATGCGGTCGACCTTCCACAGGTTAATCGCCGTAGCTTCTCCGGGGCATGCAAGCCCCGTGCAGCAATCGGATTCGTCGATAACCTCCAGCTCGAACATCCGCACGTACCACTCCGTCGATCGGCGCATGTCCGTAACCGGAATGAAAATACCGCTGACTTTACTCATCGTTCTTGTCATCTGATTCCCTCCATAAATTTCTATTCCTCTATCATAACGAGAAAAGTCCGCCGACAGATACGGGGGAATTAAAATTCCTTCATGATCCTAAATCTAAAGTTGATATATGGTAATGTCATATAAAAATAGAGGGGGATTTATGATGAAACGCAGCGCAATATGGTGTTATTTCGTCCTATGTACGATATTGCTTATCTCTTGTACCAACAACCGTTCGCCAGAAACTTCGAAGGAACCGCCTGCCTCTTCCATGGAAGCGCCCGATAGCTCCGCGGAATCGACAGAACCTCCCGCCAGCCCGGCGGAAACCCCCGTTGCCTCGACAGAGAGCCCAACGAATTCCGCCGGCGAACCGTTCTTTGCCCTAATCGACGAGGGTAAGGTAGGCGACACGGAATTTGCGATCGGCGATTCTACCGAACTGCTCTGGAAGCAGAAAGGCGAGCCGGAGATGACGGATTACTTCGAAGGCGGGCAATATTTCAATTATGGGACCGTCACGTACTTCACGGATGCGACGATGGACGAGTCGAACGAACTCGTCCATGGACATATCGGCTACATTGGGCTGGCCAGCGGCCATGAGGTATTCGGATTAAAGCTAGGCGAAGCGAATGCGGAGCAAATGGAGTCGGCTCTCGGTACCAATTACGTCATCCAGTCTCCGGAGGAAAATAGCGATAGTTACTTGCTTAGCGGAATGTGGAGTTACGAGTACCGAGCGGAGCATTACAGCTTAATCTTCTATTCGGATCATCAAGACGGCGTGATCAATGGCGCTCTCTATATGAGAAATTCGAAGTAAGCCTAACATCGCGGAGCGAACCTATCGACGCGGGCGGGCTGCCGTAGAGCTCGTTCAAGGCGTCGACATCCTTCAGCAGATGACCTGTCAGCAAGCATGCCACCGTCTCCGAGGCGTCCATCGTATCGCTTGCGCGCAATTGTCGAACGCCTGCCAACGTGGCCGCCGATGCCGGTTCGCAGCCGATACCCGCTCCGTCGATGACGCGTTTGGCCGCCATGATTTCCTCGTCGCCGACGGAGACGGTAACGCCGTTCGTCGTTCTCATAGCCCTGAGCGCTTTGCGCCAGCTTGGAGGGTTCCCGATATTCAAGGCGCTGGCTCGCGTGTTAGGATTCGGTTCCGGGACAAGCGATTCCGCGCCGCTCTGTACCATTCGATGAAACGGACTCGCGCCCTCCGCCTGAACGAGCGCGATCCGCGGCAGCTTCGCGATCAAGCCTAGCGCATGCAATTCCTCCAGCCCTCGGCCTAGCGCCGATACGTTGCTGAGCGCTCCGCCGGGAAGGACGATCCAATCCGGCAAAGACCAGCCTAGCTGCTGCGCCAATTCGAACACGATGCTCTTCTGCCCCTCGATGCGGTAAGGATTCAAGGAATTGCACACGTATGCGCCGAGCTTCTCGGCATTTTGCTGTAGATAACGGATACCGTCGTCATACGTGCCGTCGAAGGCGACGATCCGCGCGCCGTAAGCAGCCGTCTGGACGATTTTGGCGGGGGAAACTCCCTTGGCCGGGGCAAGCACGAGGGACTCTAGCCCGCACCAAGCCGCATACATGGCCAAAGAGGCGGACGTATTGCCGGTCGACGCGCAAGCGAACAAGCGGTAACCGAGCGAGCGTCCATGGGAGACCGCAACGACCATGCCGTTGTCTTTGAAAGAACCGCTCGGATTCTCGCTTTGCGCCTTCAGCCACATCCGTCTGACGCCCGCATATCTCGCGGGAGCCTCCGATTCGTACACGCCGGTATTGCCTTCTCCTCTGTACACTAGCGCCTCTACCGGCAACTCGGGCGCGATTAACTCGCGGTATCTCCATACGCCGCTGGCATATAGACCCGTGCGCAGCCCCAGACGTTCGTCGAATAACCTGCGCAGCCTTTCCCCGTCCAGTGCTTGAACAGACCTACGAATCTCCCAAGTCCCTCCGCAGCCGCAGGTAGGCGCCTCCCGATCGTTCATCGCCGCCCCGCAATCGACGCAACGAATTTCTATGTCTGCGTTCATTCGAACAACTCCTTTACGCGTAGTTTCTTGTTCCCTACAATAAAGGAGTCGGAAAGATAAATATAATATATGTTTCTTAGTATTCATTAAATAATATTTATGATTCGTTGGGGGGGACCTTCATTGAACTTGCACGCTCTTCGTCTGTTCCATGAAGTCGCCGCTGCGGGGTCCGTCTCGGTCGCGGCGGATAAGCTTCATATTAGCCAACCGGCGGTAACGATGCAGCTTCGCAAGCTGGAGAAGGAGCTAGGCTTCGCGCTTACGCGTCCGCAGGGACGCGGGTTGGCTTTAACGGAAGCGGGGCTGTGGCTCAAGACCCAAGCCCATCGTTTATTCACCTTGGAGGCCGATATTGAACGGCAATGCGAGGCTTATCGCTTCGGCATGACGGGGCAACTCAAGCTCGCCGCCACGTACTTGCCCGCGAACTTCATGCTGCCGGCTTGGATCGCCTCTTACCGCGAGGCTTCGCCTTCGATCGAAGTAAGCGTATCGTCAGGCAACGCACAGCTCGTCATGGAGAAGCTGCTGCGATATGAAGCCGATATCGCTTGGATCGGAGGACACCATAGTTATCCTCCCTCCATCGTCGCCGTTCCCTGCTATGAGGACGAGCTATGGTTCGTCGCTCCTCCGAATCACCGCTTAGCCGGCCAAACCCGTACGCTTGCCGAGCTGGCGCGGGAGCCGTTCATCTATCGCGAGCAAGGCAGCTTTACTCGGGAAGCTTTATTGGCGATGTACCGCATGGCCAACCTCCCGCCGCCTCCGCAAGCCGTTCAATTAGACGGGCCGCAAGAGACGATTCGCGCCGCGATACAAGGACTTGGCCTGACGATCGCATCGCGCATGGAAGTCAGCCATTATATCACTTCAGGGTTGCTGGCAAGAATCGACACGGACATCCCGCCGGTCGTGTATCCGGTATCCCGATGCGTCAGGACGGACGATCCGCTGTCTCCTCAGGCAAGCTCGTTCGTTGAGAGCTCCATTCTCATATAGACGCCCGCGATCGCCTGACCTTGTCTTCCTTCAAGCTTCACAATCTCGTACGGCTTGAAGCCTAATCTCGTATAGAAGAATAACGCCCGCATATTCGAGTTGTGACAGCATAGATTCAGGAACTTAACCTTTAATTCATCTCGCGCGAACGAGACCATATGCTGAATTAATGTTCCGGCAGCACTGGTTCCTCTAAAATCAGGCGAAATAATAACATTTCCGAGCCAGCACCTGTCTCCATCCTCTTGACCGTACAAGTTGGCGTATCCCGCGACTTTATTATCATCACTGACGACCACGGTTGGATGGAGACGGTTATTAGAGTTTGTCTCGATCTGATCCGGCGTTAACGGATACGAAGCTTTAGGAAACATGTAGAACAGCTCTTCCTCGTCGCGGGGGAATGTACTAATAACAGGGTAATCTTCGGACTGCACGGGGCGGCATTCGAACATATCGAACCTCCTAACGTCGTTAATTCGAATGGAGTATACCATTTCTAGTGACCTCCATCACTAATCCTCCTTATGTTCCTTGATACAATCAGGGTACTTCAGTAACTCGGGAGGTATCGATGGAATGACTTATGCGGAGAAATACCAGAGCGCGGGGAGATACCGGAGCGAGCTCGGCAGTCTCTATGATCAAATCGGCGGCGCGGAGACGATCGGACGTCTGGTATACGCTTTTTATCCGAAAGTGTACGCGCATCCGGCGCTTCGTCCTCTGTTCCCGGACGGCGTAGACGAAATCAGAGCGAAGCAGTATTTATTCCTGACGCAGTTTACGGGAGGGCCACCGCTTTATACGGATAAATACGGCTTTGGGAACATGCGCGGCATGCACGAGCAGTTTCCGATTACGCCGGAACGCGCTCAAGCTTGGCTTGCATGTATGAATGAAGCGATGGACGAAATCGGGCTTGCGGGTATGCCAAGAAAGCTGTTTTTCCAGATGCTAACCAGTGCCGCCAACCGATTCGTTAATGTCGAGGCTTGAGAATCTTCCATACTCGCAATAAGAGCCTTCGGGGTTACATACCCGAAGGCTCTTCGTCTAAGTGCATTTATTTCTTAGGAACCGAATAAATGATGGCGACCCCGACACCGTCCGTCCCGTCGTTATTCTTGGTTACGCTGATCCATACCGAATTCTCTCCCGACGTGCCGGTCAGAATCAACGCTTCTTCCGTCGACATTTCGCTCGCGTTCTCGTATTTCTTATCTTCGAAGAACTTTTTATAAGTAGCAATAACGTCGTCGTAGCTCTTATCCGATTCATAGGACACGCTGTAGGCGGTCGTCGTATTGTCGGAAGTCGTCACCGCGGCCAATGTCTTAGAATCGTCCACGATCGGGATATCCTTCGGAAAGCCTTCGGGCAGCGATTGGGATACGGAGAGACTTATATCGCCGTTATCATCGTCCGCTTCCATGTCTATGTCCTCATCGGCAGAGCCGGAGTCGACAGGAGTCTCCGAGGGCTCAGCCGAGGATTCGTCCGTCGGCTCCGCAGATGTCTCCTCCGAAGGCTCTTCCGAAGTCGCTTCCGCCTGCTCCTCCGTGCTTGCCGCGTTAGCCGAGGTATTATTCGATTTGTCGTTGGAGCCGCAGCTCGATACGACGAAAGCAACGAGCAGCATGACGATCAGCGGTGCTCCCCATTTTCTCGCGCTCATACGTTCCCACCTTATTCCTCTTTGGTTACACGAGCATTTTCGCCCAATATCCATAACTATGAAGAGATCAGAACGTCTATGCGCCTATTTTCGATGTATTTTCCGTGGCACCGGTTTCCATAATAAGCATATCTTGAACGCCCCAACATCGAACCTAGAGAGGATCCAGCCATGAGAAAATATAGCCTGCTCGTCTTCACGCTCGCGCTTGTCGCGCTGATCATGTCCGCATGCGGCAACAACGCGGCATCGCCTTCCCCTTCGCAACCTGCCGCTTCATCGCCAGCGGCATCCGCGGGACAGAATTCCTTGGATCGGGTCACAGCCAGCGGCAAGCTGCGCATCGGCACCGAAGGAACGTACGCCCCTTTCACCTTCCACGACGCAAGCGGCAAGCTTACCGGCTTCGACGTGGAGATCGCGGAGGAAATCAGCAAACGTCTGGGCGTGAAAGCGGAGTTCATCGAGACGCAATGGGATGGAATCATCGCAGGTCTTGAAGCGGACCGCTTCGATGCGATTTTCAACGAAGTGTCGATCCGCGAGGATCGTCTCGAGAAATACGATTTTACGGAGCCGTATATCGTCTCCAAAGCGGTGCTGCTCGTTCGCGAAGACAACACCGATATTAATCAGCTTGCCGATCTGAAAGGCAAGAAGTCCGCGCAATCGCTAACCAGCAACCTCGCGGACATCGCGAGGGCGAACGGAGCCGAGATCGTCAGCGTGGACGGTTTTAACCAAGCAATCGACCTGCTCATGTCGAAGCGCGTGGACGCGACCATTAACGATAACCTGTCCTACTTAGACTTGAAGAAGCAGAAACCGAACGTCTCGCTGAAGGTCGTCGACGAGACTTCCGAGGCTTCCCGCAGCGCCGCCATGCTCCTGAAAGGGAACGAGCCTTTGGTGCAAGCCATGAACAAGGCGCTGGCAGACATGCAAAGCGACGGTACTTACCTGCGTATATCCGACAAATACTTCGGAGCAGACGTCTCCAAATAAGTTCGTTGCCAAGGAGGTTGCCGGCATGAGCGATCGTCAAATCCAAATCGTTACCGATTCGTTCTGGCCCCTGCTTAAGGCAGGGGTCCTTTATACGATTCCGCTAAGCTTGATCACCTTCGTGCTCGGACTCCTGCTGGCGATCGTGACGGCGCTCGTTCGCATGTACGCCTGGGCGCCGTTCCGGTGGGTCGCCGGTCTCTACGTATGGATCATTCGGGGCACGCCGTTGCTCGTTCAGTTGTTCATTATCTTTTTCGGCTTGCCGATGGTCGGACTTACCCTTGACGCGTTCCCGTCCGCCATTATCGGATTCTCGCTCAGCGTCGGCGCTTACGGCTCCGAGATCGTTCGGGCGGCGATCGTCTCCGTTCAGAAAGGCCAGTGGGAGGCCGCATACTCCCTCGGGATGACGCGGCTGCAAGCGCTCCGGCGGATCGTTCTGCCCCAAGCCGCGCGCGTGTCCGTTCCTCCGCTGGGCAACTCCTTCATCGGACTCGTGAAAGACACCTCGCTTGCGGCCGTTATTACGTTCGCCGAGATGTTCCGCCGGGCGCAGCAGATCGTCGCGACAACCTACGAGCCGCTCTTGCTCTATTGCGAGGTCGCGGTTATCTATCTCCTATTCAGTACCGTACTGTCGGTACTGCAGAACGTGTCGGAACGCTATCTGGCACGTTACTCGGCAAGCTAAGGAGCGTCTTGCATGATCAGGGTTCGCGGCATCCGTAAAGCATTCGGCAAGCAAGAGGTGCTTAGAGGCGTTGATTTTACGCTGCCCACGGGACAAGTGCTCGCCATTATCGGCCCTTCGGGCTCGGGCAAAACGACGCTTCTTCGATGCCTGAACCTGCTCGAGGTACCGGACTATGGCACGCTCGAGCTCGGCAGCGCCTCCCTTGCCTTCACGCCGGGCATGAGGCTTCGTCCCAGCGAAGTACTGAGCTTGCGCAAGCAGACGGGGATGGTGTTCCAGTCGTTTAATCTCTTCCCGCATATGACGGCCCTGGGGAACGTGATCGAGGCGCAAGTGACCGTGCAGAAGAAGCGGAAGAGCGAGGCCGAGGAGCGGGCACGCCAGTTGCTGGGCAAGGTCGGGCTGTCCGACCGAGCCGATTATTATCCGCATAAACTATCCGGCGGTCAACAACAGCGCGTGGCGATCGCCCGCGCGATGGCGCTTGAGCCGGAGGTGCTGCTGTTCGACGAGCCGACGTCCGCGCTTGATCCGGAGCTTGCCGGAGAAGTGCTTAAAGTCATTAAGCAACTCGCCGCCGAGGGCATGACGATGGTCATCGTCACGCACCTCATGAAGTTCGCGGAGGAAGTCGCGGATCACGTTCTGCTCATGGACGAGGGGCTTATCGTCGAGGAAGGTCCCCCGCAGGAAGTGTTCCGGCATCCGAAGAGCAGCCGGGCGGCGCAATTCTTGAGCGTGCTGGCGGAGTGAGGGGGACGAGGGCGTCTACGGTGGTAATAACCGCAAAATTGCAGCTATTCGTCTATCTATTGGGGGTTCGGCGAAAGACCTGCGTATGTACAGGTATTAAAGACGATATCGCTCCATCTAGGGGATTACGGGGTAATTAACTGCAGTTTTGCAGGTCTTACGAAGCTACCAGACGATTCGGAGGAATTTACCTGCATATTCGCAGTTATCGACTGAAGCGACGAAAGGGACTGTCCTGAGGACAGTCCCTTCTTGTTACGCCCCTCCGCGAACGACTTCCGATACCCCTTGCGGGCGATTGCCGTTGCCGCGCGGCGGTAGAATCCGATCGATGAACGGCGTCGTATCGATGGCCGCGATCTTCGTACGGCCGGGACCCCAGCCGATCGTCGCGCGCCAGCTTCCGAGCGCTCCCGTCTCGGCCAACTGCTCTTCGTCGACCGCGACCGCCTTGTCCGCGAACGGGGACACGTATAACGCGTCCACCGGGCAGTACGCTTCGCAGATGAAACAGGTTTGGCAATCGTCTTGCCTCGCGATAACGGGCACGCCGTCATCGCCTTTGGAGAATACGTTCGTCGGGCACACTTTGACGCACAGGTTACAGGAGATGCAACGTTCCTTGCTGACGAGTTCGATCATCCAACCTGCACCCCCCTTGCCGCTGCCGTACTGGCGACCGGATTCGTCGGCGCGTTCGGCACCTGCTCCGTCTCCACCTTGATCGTCTCCAGTCCGGACACGAGCAGCCGATGCTGTTGCGCTTCGTCCTGCTCCGGATATTCCGCCAGCACGTGCAGACCGCCGCTTCGCGTCTCCTTGCGGGACAACGCCGCGGTATACATCCAGCGGGCGGTCGCCGTCATGGCCGCCGTTTCGCGCGCCCGCACCGCCTCGATCGGCGTCTGCGGGAGCTGACTGTTCACGCGCTGCCAGATCGCGTCCAGCTGTCCTAACGCGCCCTTCAGTCCCGCCTCCGTGCGGAAATAGTTGATCGGCAGCGGCAGCACCTGCTGCTGGATCGCTTCGATCAGCCCGCGAGTCGCTTCGGACGCGGACGTTGCGCCGGACGGTCGCCGCACGGCTTCCGCTTTGCCTTCCAATCCGTATCGTCCGGCCGGCTTCAAATTCCGAGCCGCCGCGCTTCGGCCATGGGACAACGCGTAAGACGCCGCCCCTTGACCCGACCACGTCCCGGAGCAGATCGCCCAAGACGCGTTAAAGGCGCCGCCTCCGGACGCCGAACCCGTGATCCGCTCGCGGGTCGCCGCATCTCCTGCCGCATAGAGCCCGGGGATCGTCGTTCCGCATTCGTCGCTGACGATGCGGATCCCGCCGGTGCCGCGAACCGTTCCTTCATAGCGCAGCGTAAGCGGAAACGGCTGTTCGAAAACGTTGATTCCCGCCCGGTCGTAAGGCAAGAAGAAGATCGCGTGCGACTTCCGAAGAATCTCTTGCTTCTCCGGCGTATCCGCCTTGTTCATGATGGCGTACACCGGCCCTTTAAGCAGTCTTTCCGCCAGAAAATCACCCTGCCGCGCACCCTGCAGCTCGTTGCCGTGCTCGTCGTAGTAAGTCGCCCATCCCAGCAGGCGCGAGCGCGTATTCGAGCTGAAAGCCGGCGCCGGCGCGTACCTGCGGGTAAACTCCATGCCGGACAACTGCGCGCCGAGCTCGCCCGCCATGAGATAGCCGTCGCCCGTCAGCACGTTGCAGCCAAGCCCTTTGCTCAGGAACGCGCACCCGCCGGTCGCGATGACGACCGCGTTCGCCCGTACTTCCCACTCCTTGTCGTCCTGACGGGAGATGCCCCGCGCGCCGCCTACGCCGAACTCGTCGACGAGCAGCTCTAGCGCCGGAGAGTGATCTAGTATTTTTACGCCGGCCCGTTTGACGACTTTACGCATAATGGACATATATTCCGGACCGTGCAGATGGTCCCGCATCGGCGTGCCGTTCTCGTCGCGAACGAACGGATAGCCCCACGATTCGATCAGCTCCATATTGATATAGACTTGATCGAGAACCCGATGAATCCATGCCGGCTCGGCCAAGTAGCCGCCTTGCTTCAGCCTGTTCTGCACGGCTTTCTCCCGCATTTCCTTGTCCGGCGGCAAGTAGAGCAGATTCGTTCCGCCGGGCGCGGTCGCGCCGCTGCTCCCCAGATAACCTTTGTCGACGAGGACGACTTTCGCTCCGTTCGTCGCGGCGCTCCACGCCGCCCATGCTCCGGCCGGTCCGCCGCCGATGACGAGGACGTCCGCGTCCAGTCGCCGATCTACCGTATCTCCCATGATAATCCCCTCCCTAGCGTCATACCCCGTCCGCTTTGTCGTCCGATTGATAGAGGACGGTCGACAAGTAACGTTCGCCGTTGCTCGGAACGACCGCGACGATCCGTTTGCCTTCTCCCAATCGCTCGGCCAGCCGCAGCGCGGCATAGATGGCGGCGCCCGATGAGATGCCGCCGAGAATCCCTTCCTGGCGAGCCGCGAGACGCGCGGTCTCGAACGCCCGCTCGTTCTCCACCTGGATGATTTCGTCGTATACCGACGTATCGAGAATCGAGGGCACGAAGCCTGCGCCGATGCCTTGAATCTTGTGCGGCCCCGCGCCACCTCCGGACAGCACCGGAGAACCGGCCGGCTCTACCGCAGCGATATGGATACCCGGGAATCTGCGGCGAAGCACTTCGCCTGCGCCGGTAATCGTGCCTCCGGTTCCGATTCCCGCGACGAACGCGTCCAACCGGCCGTCGAGCGATTCGATCGAAGCGACGATCTCCGGACCGGTCGTCTCGCGATGGATTTTGACGTTGGCTTGATTATCGAACTGCTGGGCCGGATAATATCCCGGATTACGCTCCAGAATCTCGTTCGCCACGCGGATCGCGCCCTTCATCCCTTCGGAGCCCGGCGTCAGCACAAGCTCTGCCCCGTATGCTCGAAGCAGGTTGCGGCGCTCCAAGCTCATCGTATCGGGCATAACCAGCACCGCCCGATACCCGCGAGCCGCCGCTACCATGGCGATTCCGATGCCCGTGTTGCCGCTCGTCGCTTCGATGATCGTGTCTCCCGGTTTCAGTTGCCCCGTTTTCTCTGCTTCGGCGATGATGCTGTGGGCGATCCGGTCTTTGACGCTGCTGCCCGGATTGAAAAACTCCAGCTTCAAGTAAATCTCGGCGCTGCCGGCCGGCACGATCCGGTTCAATTTCACGATCGGCGTCGCGCCGATCAACTCCGTAATGTTCTGAGCTACTTTCGTCATAGGGTCTTCTCTCCTTCTTCTGCCATCAAGCTTGAGCCGTGCGCCGCCGGTCTCGAATGCCGTTCAGCAACGGCACCGTGTCCTGCGCGGCCATGGAGCCTCTGCTCCTCGGACCCCAGCCGATCGTTGCCCGCCAGCTGCCGAGCACATCCGTTTCGATCAATTGCCGTTCGTCAACCTCGACGCTAACGTCCGCTTGCGGAGACACGTACATCGCGTCGACCGGACAATACGCTTCGCACATGAAGCAGGTCTGACAGTCCTCCTGCCGGGCGATGATCGGGTTCCCGTCTTCGTCCTGGTCGAACACGTTCGTCGGGCAAACCTTGACGCAGAGCCCGCACTGAATGCATCTATCTTCGCTAACGAGTTCGATCACGGGACGAGCCTCCTTTCCGCCGCCGGCGCGTAAGTCACGGCTTCCGTACGGATCGATAGGCGATCCACGCCCGAGATGAGCAAGCGGTGCGCCTGCGCCGGATCGATATCCGGATACTCCGCGAGCGTATGCATGCCGCGCGTCTCCTTGCGGGTCAGCGCCGCCGCGTACATCCAGCGGGCCGTCGCCGCCATGGCCGCCGCTTCGCGCGCGCGGACTTTGCCTTGCACCGTCGCCGGCGGTTTGCCGTACACCTGCGGCCATAGCGCATGCAGTCTTTCCAGCGACGCGCGAATGACCGGCTCGCTGCGGAAATAGTTGATTTCGAGCGGCAACACTTCTCTCTGTATTTTCGAGGTTAATTCGCCAACATCAACTTGATCCCCGCTCTGCGCCGTCGATGCCAATCCGACCTGCCCCGCGGGCTTCGGATCGCGCCGGTCGGCCAACGCGCCGAGCGACCTGGCGTGCGCCGCCGCGCCTTGTCCGGCCCACGTGCCGGAACAGATCGCCCAGGACGCGTTATACGCGCCACCTCCGGTGCGCGCGCCCGCCGTCTTCTCCCGGGACGCCGCATCTCCGGCAGCGAACAGTCCGGGGACGGACGTCGAACAGTCATGGCCGACGATCCTAATGCCGCCCGTTCCGCGAACGGTGCCTTCGAATCGCAGCGTCAAAGGAAATTTCTGCGTGAACGGATCGATGCCGCTGCGGTCGAGCGGGAGGAAGAAGATCGGATGCGCCCGCCGAAGCAGCCGGCGTTTCTCCTCCGTATCCGCCTGATCCAATCTGGCGAATAACGGCCCCCTCCGCAGCATGCGGGCGATGAAGTCGTCCCCGCGAGACCCTCCCGTGCCGTCGTGCAGCACGTTGCCTTCCGCATCGAAGAACGACGCCCATCCGAGCAGACGGCCCCGCGTCACGGTGCCGAACGCCGCGCTAGGCGCATATTGGCGAGAGAACTCCATGCCGGACAAGTCCGCGCCGAGCTCCGCCGCCATCAGCAGTCCGTCGCCGGTCAGCACGTTGCAGCCGAGCCCTTTGCTTAGGAACGCGCAGCCTCCCGTCGCCAGGACGACCGCCCCGGCGCGAACTTCCCACGTCTTGCCGTTAAGCCGGTTAACGCCGCGCGCGCCGGCCACGCCGTGTTCGTCGTGAAGGAGCTCCTGCGCGGGGTGCTGATCCAGAATCGCGACGCCCGCCTTGGCGACGACGTTCCGCATCAGGTGCATGTATTCCGGGCCGTGAAGATGGGCTTTGCTGACGTTGCCGTCCGCGTCCTTCGGGAACGGATATCCCCATTCCGCGACGAGCTCCATGTTGATGTACACCTGCTCCATCACGCGGTAGATCCAATCCGCTTCGGACAGGTATCCGCCGCCCTTGACCCGCTCCGCCACCGCCGCATCCCGCTTCTCCTTGTCCGGAGGCAGATACAACAGATTCGTTCCGCCCGGAGCGGTCGCCCCGCTCGTCCCCAGATAGCCTTTGTCCGCAAGCACGACGCGCGCTCCTTGCGATGCGGCGCTCCATGCCGCCCATGCGCCCGAGGGTCCCCCTCCGAGCACGAGCACGTCAGCCGTCAGTCGAACGTCCGGTTGCTCCAGCCCTGTCGCAGCGCCCATCTCGTACCCTCCAATCCCTACATCCTGCCATAACGCAAACAACGGAGATAAGCTTCTCGCCGGTATCGCGAGAAAACCTATCTCCGTTCGAACGGTAGATGTGATATTTGTCACAATTCCAACCTATTAAGTCGGATTTAATAGTATCACTATATCACCGACTTTTTCAGCTGTCAAAACGTTTTTTCCAATAAATCCGCCCCGAGAAGTCAGACTACCTCGGCAACCGCTTCGGCACCCGGCTTCCGAGCCCGCGCCGTCTCCCCGCTTCCGCTTCGTCCTTGCGCATGCAGGTAGAGCTCGCGATAATAGCCGTGCCGAGCGATTAACTCCTCATGAACGCCTTCTTCCACGATCTCGCCCTGCTTCATGACCAAGATCCGGTCCGCGCGCTGGATCGTGGACAACCGATGCGCGATCACGAGCGTCGTCCGGCCTTGAGAGACGACCGACAACGCGTGTTGAATCAGTTGCTCGGACTGCGAATCCAGATTCGCCGTCGCTTCGTCGAGGATGAGCACCTTCGGCTTGAACACGATGATCCGCGCAAACGACAGCAGCTGGCGCTCGCCGGCGGACAATCCGCTGCCCCGCTCCGACAACCGTGTATCGTAGCCGTCCTGCATGAGGCGAATGCGTTCGTCGGCTCCGACCAGTTTGCAAGCCGTCTCGACTTCCTCGCGCGTAATCGATTCGTCGAACAGGCGAACGTTGTCTATGATACTGCCCGAGTACAGATACGGCTCCTGTTGGACGAGCCCGACGATGCGATGGAGCGATTGCAGAGGCATATCCCTCACGTCGACGCCGTCAATCTGAATGCTCCCGCCGCGGACGTCGTAGAACCGGCAGAGCAGGCTGATGAGCGAGCTTTTCCCCGCGCCCGTCGTTCCCGCGATGCCGATCAACTCTCCCGGCCGGACATGCAGGTCCAGCTCCCGAATAACCGGTACGCCGTCGCCGTACCCGAAAGAAATCCGATTGAAATCGATACGCCCTTGGACTTGCTCCGGATCTACTTTCACAGGTTGTTCCTTATCGCGAACGTCCGGTTCAAGCGCGAACACCCCCCAGATCCGGTTCACCGACACGGTCGCCGACTGCAGGGTGTTCCATTGCTGCGTAATCGTCGTGATCGGTTGGAAGAACTGGCGGATGTACGTAATGAACGCGTAAAGCACCCCGAACTCCAAATCGCTGCCGAGCACGGCGCGCCCGCCGATCCAAGTGACCAGAGCTACCGAGAGGTTGCCAAGAATATCGAAAGTGCGGTTGAATACGACGTTCGTGCGGATCTCCCTCATGTTGGCTTTATAATAAGCCCGGTTCCGCTCTAGAAACCGCCGGCGCTGCTCGCGCTGCTGGTGGAACGCTTGGATCAGGCTCATTCCCGCCAAATTCTCCGCGCAGAACGCGACGAGACGGGACAGATTCGTTCTAGCCATCTGGTACGTATAACGCATATAAGTACGGAAAGAAATCGCGATGATCGCGATGAGCGGCAACAGAATCATGCTATAGAGCGCCAATGTCGTATCCAATTGGAACATCAGCACGATGATGAAGATTAGCGTCATGCCGTCCCGAAGCACGCTGAGCAGCACCTGGTTGAAAAATTGGTTCAGCGCCTCGGTGTCGCTCGAAACGTGAGTAATCAGGCTGCCGCTCGGCACCCTGTCGAAATAAGCCATCGGTTGCTTGCAAATATGGCGGAACAGCTGCTTGCGGATATCCGCGACGATGCCCTGTCCGGCATACTGGATCAAGTTGTTCTGCAGATACGAGAACAGGAAGTTGCCTGCCGACAAGGCCAGGTACATCCCCGCGATCGCCAGAATCGGTCCGTAGCTCGTGCTGCCCGCCATCAGATGATCGTCGATCGCGATCTTCACCAAATACGGCTGCAGTAAATCCGCGGTAATGGCAAGCAGGATGCAAGCGAACACGCCGAGGAACGTCAGCCGGTACGGCTTCCCGTAACTGAACAGCACCCGGAACGCCGACGTATAGGAACTCTTCGGCGCCGGAAGGCTGTGATCGGTTTTGCTGTCCATCTGCCAATTGTTAATCGCCTGTGCCATTGCTGCTTCCCTCCTCTTGGATCGCATGAAGCGTCGCGTAAATGCCGGACTGCCGGACGAGCTGCTCATGCGTGCCCCGTTGGACGATCCGTCCTTTATCTAGCACGATGATCTCGTCCGCATGCTTCAGCGCGCTGATCCGGTGGGCGATAATAAGGGTCGTTCTGCCCGCCCGCTCTTCCCGAAGCGACTCGATGATCTGTTTCTCCGTTACCGTGTCCACCGCGCTGACGCTATCGTCCAAGATGAGCACCGGCGCATCCTTGAACAGACCGCGCGCCAGACTCGTACGCTGGCGCTGCCCGCCGGACAACGTAATGCCGCGCTCGCCGAGCTTCGTCTCGTAGCCGTCCGCGAACGAATCGATGCTATCCCCGATCTGAGCCGTCCAAGCCGCATCCTCCACTTCGCCCAGCGGCGCTTCTCGTCGATGGAACGCGATATTCTCGCGAATCGTCGTGCTGAACAGAAACCCGTCCTGCGGCACGTAGGCTATACCTTCGCGAAGACACGCAAGCGTTAGCTTGCGGATGTCGGTGTCGCCCGCGCGGATCGCGCCGTGAGGCGCATCAAAGACGCGCAACAGCAGCTTCGCGAGCGTCGTCTTCCCGCTGCCGGTTCGCCCGACGATGCCTAGCGTCCGCCCCGGCGCGACCGTGAACGAGACGTCCTGCAATGCCGGCTGCGAAGCTCCCGGATAGGTGAAGTTCAGCTTGTCGACGATCAACGGCTCCTTCGTTAGATCCCGTTCGACGGCGTCTTCCGCTTCCGTAACGTCGGGGCTTTCGCCGAACAACCGGTTCAGCCGAATAAGCGAAGCTTTGGATCGCTGCATCGTATTGATCACGTTGCCGATCTGCTGCAGCGGCCCCGTCATCATGCGGATATACAACGTTAACGCGACGAAATTGCCGAGCGTGATCGTGCCGTGTATCGTCAAGTAACCGCCCATCGCCAACGTAACGATAAGCGATAGCGAGCCCAGAAACGGGAGCAACGATTGGAACACGGACGAGACGCGCACCAGCTTCACCTGATTGTCGCGAATCCGGTCCACGTTGGCTCCGAACCGCTTATCCATGATCGGCTCGACGGCGAACTTCTTGGCCACCCGAATGCCGGCGAACTGTTCCTCCGCGGCTTCCGTCATCGTACCGAGCGCTTCCTGCACCGCAAGCGATCTTGAGCGAATCAGCGGCCCGAACTTCACGACGACGAACGGAATGAGGAGCAATGGCGCCACGCACGCCGCTATCAAATAGAACGGAATGTCGCTGAGGAGCATCGTCGCGATCGCCGTAATCATGAGCAGCGACGTATTCGTCGTCTGGTTAACGCCCATCGAGATCGATTCGCGCACCGACGTGATATCGTTCATGAAGTAGCTGAGCAAATTGCCGACTCCGCGTTTGGCATAGAACCTCTCGCCTAACGTCGTGAAGTGGTGAAACAATCTTTTGCGCGCGAAATATTCGAAGATCCGGCCCACGTACATGATGTGGAACTGTCCGATTCCGCCTAAAGACGCGTACGCGATAGCAATGCCGACGAGCAGCATGCTGTAGTGACCGACCATGGAGGCCGTCAGCCCGCCTTGCTGCAATTCGTCCGTGAATTGCCCGAGCACCTTCGGAAAATACGCATGGAACAAGTTCGCGGCCAGGACGAAGAGGATCCCGGATAGATACACGTACCATTTCGCCTGGAAAAAAGCGATCAGCAACGGCTGCCCCGCCCTCTTCTTGCCTTCCCGGCGAGGCCTGAATAACCGCATGAGCTTCTCGAAAAATCCGACCCTGCCCGCGACCTTGTCGTCGTCTTCGTCAAATTGCCAATCTGCCGCCGTATGTACCCGCCCGGGCGACATTTCGGCTTCTAAAGGTACGCTCACAGCTGAATTCCCTTCCTTCTTGTCGTTATTCGACCAATCCCGTCCGTTCCACCCCTTCGACGAACCAACGTTGGGCAAAGCCGTAAATGATCAGCACCGGGAAAATGATCAGGAACGATCCCGCCATCTTGATCGGCTCGGCGAACACGCTTGTTCCTCCGCCCTCCGCGTCTCCCGCCAAGCTGGCGGACAACCGGGACAGGCTGACGGAAAGCGGCACGTCCTGCGCCCCTAGCATATACATCGCGGGATAATAAGCGTCGTTCCAGGACCAGACGAGCGAGAACAGAAACACGACGACCATCGCGGAACGCGAGATCGGCAGCATGACACGGAAGAACAAACGGAACATGCTCGCTCCGTCGATACGCGCCGCCTCCTCCAGTTCCTTGGGCAGCGTGGAGAAAAATTGCCTGAAAATGATGACGAACAGCGCTCCCTTGAGCCCGTGTCCGAACAGCGCCGGCACGACCATCGGCCAGAACGTGTTCAGCCAGCCGAGCTCCTTGAACATCAGAATCGACGGCAGAATGGTCACCTGCGGCGGCATGATGAACGTAAACAGCAGCGCCGCGAACCATAGCTTCTTGAACGGGAACTCGAGACGAGCGAACGCATAACCCGCCAAGGCGCAAGATATCGTCTGGAACACGGCGGTCGACAGCGACAGCAGCACGCTCAAGCCGAAGCTGCGGGCGTAGTGGATGAGCGCCGCCGCTTCCTGCAGATGGCCGAGATAGATCGTGCGCGGCACCCAAATGACCGAAGGATCGAGCAAGCTCGAGGTGTCCTTGACCATCGTCGTTACCATATACAGCACCGGCTTCAAATAGATGAACGCGGTGTCCACGAGAATGAGATACAGGAAGACGCGGAACAGCAAGCCTTTATCCGCCTCTTTGCCTAGCAGCAGCGTCTTCGTTGTCCTTCCGGCTTTGCTTGCGAGACGGCCCGCGTTCAGAGCGTTCCATTTATTCCTTATCGCGACGCGCTCCATGGCGTTCGCCCCCTCTCTGTGCGAGTTATTGACGCTTGCCCGTAAGCGATCGATTCACGCGGCTGAAGATGAATAACGCTAATCCAAGGAACAGCAGCACGATAACGAAGTAAATCCAAGCAAGCGCGCTCGATACGCCGTAGTTCTCGGTATTCACTTTGCTGATGATCGGATTGGACGGGAACGTGAACAAGTCCACGACCGTGTAGATCAGATTCAGGAACAAGAACGGCATCATGCCGGGCAGCGTGATTTTCCAGAACGTGCTCCACGGATCGGCGCCGTCGATGCGGGCGGCCTCGTATACGGAGGACGGGATCGTCTGGCGTCCCGCCAAGAAAATCAGAATTTGCACCCCTGAATACCAGAGCACGAGCACGAACGAACCGATGACGCTCGTAAGCGGCGAAATCCAAGCATGCGGGACGTACGTCTGAAGGAACGTGTCGATCCGCAGCTCCGACGCGAAGGCAAGCCCGCCTTCCCCTTGCGCGGTCAGCTCTTGAATGATCTGTCCCGACGCGAAAATAACGGGGAGGAAGAACACGACGCGGAACAGCGTGCGGCCCAGAAACTTCAAATTCAGCAAGATCGAAATCAATAGCGAGAAGATGAGGATGATCGGAATCATCAGCGCCGCTTGTTTCAAGAACGGCACCAAGTCGTCGTACAACAGCCCGCCGTCCGCCATCAGAATTTCCCGATAGTACCGGAATCCGACCGGATCCGTGTGAATGCCGGTCACGGTAATCTGGACTTGCCTAAAGCTCATGAAGAGCGAGTAGCCGAGCGGGAAAGCGACGAAAGCCAGAAAGCCGATGATCCAAGGAGCGATGAAGATCGAGCCCTCCAGCTTGCGGAGTCCGGCCGGGCCCAATAGTCGTCTAATCTGATTCACTGAGCCTCGCTCCTCTCCCATACGGTGAAGTCCTGCGCGGGCACGCGCACACCCCCGCTTTCATAATCCGTGTCGTTATAGTTGACCCATATTCGGCGGCCGCCCTCGTACTCGGTTTCCTTAACGCCCGGCGCGACGGTTCGGTGGCCGACGATCGCTTGGTCTTGAACCTCGGCAAGCGCCTCGTTGTAGCGCGCGTATTCCTGCGCCGCCGTATCGAGCCAATCGCGGTAATCCGTGCTGTAATACCAGACGGAGTAAGAACGCTTCAGCTTGTCGGACGGCGCCGCCGTGAACACGAACGACGGATAAGCGCCGTACTCGATGCTCCGCAGGAAGCCCGTGCGATACTCGTCGCGCAGGTTGGACCATTGCGACGCGTACGGCACAAGGCCGTGAAGCACCATCTGGGCGAACGGAACGGCTTCATCCGTGAACAGGTCGTAGGAGTAGTCGTCCGTCAGTTGCAGGAACCGGTCCGCGAAGCCTAGCGAGTAGAAGTTGCCGTCCACGACGCCCGCGCCTCCGAGCGTCCGCCGCGTCTGTTGCAACACGTCCCGTTGAAGCTGCACGGCGTCGTCGCGGTCCAGCTCGGCGCCGTCGTTAAAGTCGCTGCTCAGCAGGCTGCCGAAACCGCCGCCGAACACGATGCCGTCCGCCCCGAGCGCAGCGTAACGATTCAAATCTTCGCGGACGGTATTCGCCGCGAAAGCCGGGCTCGTGTACGTCGTCTTATTCTGATCGACGCTCGGACGGAACTGCTGAACGGTACCCGCTAGATTACGCAAGCCGTCCTCGCGCGCCCAGAAGCCGTCGCCGCCGTTGTTGTTATATTCGTAGTTAGCCGTCAAATAGACGGTAGCGCCGAGACGATGGGCCGCTTCGATGAACGCCTTCATTCCCTTGTCGCCGCCCAACCTGGACTCGACGGGGAACCATCCGCCGTACGAGGAGTACCCTCCGTTCTGCCAACCCCGGTACTGCACGGATAACGATTTTACGCCTTTATCGTAAAGCGCGCGTACGATATCCGTCGCTTGATCGGTGGTCGTCGCCGTCAAGTAATCGTCCGTCAGTAGGCCTGGCTTCGTATCGCCGCCGATCAAGTCGAGGAAGAACGGAACGTTACTCCGGTCAACCGCTTCGCCGGTAACTGTCTTAAGCCCCTTATCCTCGATGAGGTACTGCCGGTACGCCGCGGCCATCCCCGCGTAATTCGCCCGATTCCCTTCGAGGAAGTAATAACGGGCCGTGCGCGCGGGAATTCCGAATCTATCCTTGTTATAGGTGAAGAATCCTTCGCTTCCGCTTCGGTTCGTATTCTGGAAGAACTTGATCCGGTATTGCCACTCGGACGTCGCCCAATACGAGGCGCCGTACACGCCGCCCGGCGCGGCGAACAGCTTCGCGTACATCTCGCCTTCCGTCAGCAGCCCGAGTACCGCCTTCTCGCCGGACTTGATGCCGAAAGCCGGCATGCGGACGACGGCGCGGTCCGTCACGTCCTCGTAGAACGCCATGTCCTGTCCGTAGACGCTCTCGCGGTAGACGGTTCTGTCGCCCGCGGGATGCTCCTTGAACCGGATCAGAGCGCCCGATCCGTCCGGGATGAGCACGTATCCGTCTTGACCGTAGTACGGCTCGGCGCCGAGCAACGGATACAGCTTCAGGTTGAGCAGGCTGAGCGCGCCTTTCTCCTCCAATCGGCTGTCGTCGATCTTCGTCTCGACGTAATCGCCGTTCAGACTCACTTGGATCGGAATCCGAAAGCCGGATTGGGTGAACGTATAGACCGCCGTAAAGCCGCCCTCTTGTAACGCGAAATCGTCCAACGTTCCGCCGTCGTCGTACCAGTTGACGGTACGGGATTGCGATTTGGCGTTCTTAAGATCGATGCTTTCGAGAATGATCGGCGACAGCAGATGGTTGCGCCACGTGCCGGCAATCGTCTCGTTCGGCCATTGGGCCGGATCGGGGTAGGAATACCATGATGTTCCGGTGGCCGCGTTCGCGACTTTGAAATGACCCGTCGCCGGATCCGCCCATAGCTGCAGCGTATCGGATTCGGACGCCTTGACGAACCGGCTTTCATCCGGGAGGTCGGGCTTCGGCGCAGGCGTACTCGACCGTGCCGCCTTTAACTGGCTGCCGGACGCCGCTTTCGCGTTCGCCTGAACCCCCGAGGACGAAGCCGCGCCGCCGCTCCCGGCTCGGAGCAGCAAGATTAAGCCCACGATCGCCGCCGCGGCGACCAGCAAGGCGGCGATACGGGAAGCGGGCAATATCCGTCTCATCGGATCGACACCTCCTGATAAATCGAATGAATGAAGCTCCATAGCTCGCTGGTCAACCCGTAGACGATGAACAGCAGCACCCCGCACGCCGCCATCGTCACGACCGACAGCGTCACGCTGACGATCGTCTCGCCGAAGCTGTAGTTCTGGATGCTCTGTACTTTCCAGAACAGCAGCAACACGACCCAGGCGTACATGGCGAAGTGCAAGAAATGATAGATCGACGCTTCGCTAAGCGTCATCACGTTCGATAGCAGAGTCAGCGGAATGCCGGCGAGCACTAGCGGAAACAGCGCGTACGCGCTGCCGTAAGCGACGTCGCGGAATCTTCCTTCACCCTTGATGATGGAGCTGACCAAGTAATTGCACACGACCCAGCCGGCCCACAATACGCCGAATTGAGCGAACGTCGCGACGAGATTCACGTCCAGGATGACGGACGGATTAAACACGAATCCCGTCCCGGCTTGGATGAAACCGTAGGCGGCCAGCGCCGATAACAGCATGACCAAGCTGCCGGCCGGACCGGCTTTGCGCTCATACCGGATGCTGGAGAAGCCATCGATGGGATGCTTAAGAATATAGAACGCATGGCGCAGCTCGGAGCCGAGCCGCTTGAGCGGCGTCCATCCGCGCCATTCCGCGAACGCCGAAGCTTGTTGCGACGATCCCCGATCTCTCCGATTCCGGACGATGCGGACGACCCGCTTCAACGCATACAGCACAACCGCCGCGATAACGGCCGCGTTCATGAGCACGCCGAAGTTCCGTTGGAACCATTCGAGGCGAGACTGCCAGAAGGCATCGGAATATCCGCCCGTATGACCCGCTTCGAGGAATAGCTCCTGCGCCCGGGCGTAGTCTCCCTGCTTGTAAGCCGCTTTCGCCAAACCTAGCAGCGCCGGCGTATAGTGGGCGTTCAGCCGCAGCACTTCGTTCCAAAGCTTCGAGCTTTGCTCGTACTGGCCGTCCTGCGTCAGCCGGTTGGCTTCATGGACAAGCGCTCCGAACTCGGACAACCGGAACGATTGGATCAGATTGTTGCTTCCGTCCAGCACGTACAGGCTGCCCGCCGAGTCCGACGCGATCGCCGTGGGGCTCTTCACGACGCCGAGCTTCGCGTCTGCGGTCTTCAAGCTGCTGCCCCAATAGAACAGCAGATTGCCGCTCGCGTCGTACTGGCTGACGACGTTCAGCTTGGCGTCGATCACCGTGATGTTGCCGTCGCCGTCTACCGTCAGATCGCTCAGTTGCGGCTCATCCCCGCGGTGGAACGTCTCGCCGAATCGGCGCGAGCCGCCCCCGCCGAAATCGCTCTTGCCCGCCAGCATATCTAACCCGGCGATGTTGTGCTTGCGCACTTGCCCTTTCGCGACTTCCTTCGTAACCGTGTAGAGGAAGCCGTCTTGATCCGCCGTCACGCTCGTAATCGAGCCTGGACGCTTCGCGATCTCCCGTTGGTACATTTCCTTCGTATATAGCAATCTCTTAATCGAATCCGCGAAGGAGTACGCCGTCTGGCTGGCTCCGAAGAAGCTTTGGAAGCCGCCGTCCGGCTTCAGCTGCAGCAGGCCTTGATAGCCGCCGAGCGTAACGACGTACAGAAAGCCGCGCTTGTCGACGACGAGCTTCACCGGATCGTACTTGAACGATTCCGGCAGGAACTTCGAGTCGGGCCGCTTGAACTCCTGAAGCAACTTCCCGTCCGCGTCCAGCTTTACGACCCGCCGATTACCCGTATCCGCGACGTAGATCAACCCTTCGCCGTCGACGAATACGCCCTGCGGTTGGCTCAGCGGACTTTCCTTCACTTCGAATATCCGCAACAGCTTGCCTGCTCGATCGAACAGGACGATCCGATTGTTACCCGTGTCCGCCACATATAGACGGTCTTGCGAATCGATGAATAGATCCTGAGGCTTCTGGAGCGGCGAATATGGAGTCTTGGACGGATCCTTCGGGTCCGGAACGAGGATGTCCCGTCCGAAGGCACCCCCCGGCAAATACGCCATCTGGGTTCGTACCGCCTGCCCGAAGCCGTCCTTGTATTCGGTTTGGTATGGCGTATAGGCACCCGCTGCTTGCGGCGATATCGCGCTCCAGAGGAGGGCCGCCAGCACGAGCAGCGCTGCGATTGCCTTCGTTCGTATTAGGTTCAGCATGCCCGCCCCTCCTCCCTTATTTGATCCCGGAATGCGCCATCGTGGCGATCACTTTGCCTTGCAATATCAAGAAGAACACGAGGTTCGGAACGAACAGGATGAGCGAGGCGACCGCGGCGGCGCCTTGCATCGAGACGTTGTTGCCCAGCCCGCTCGTCAGCGTCGTCAGGAAGAAAGCGAAGCTCTTCATGCTCTCGTCGAGCATGAACAACGTGGACGACTCCACGTTGCCCCATGCGCTTTGGAACGCGAGGATCGCGACCGTCGCCACGGCCGGCATGCACACCGGAACGGCGATTCGCACGAATACCGTAAGCTCGGACGCGCCGTCGATCCTCGCGGCTTCGAGCAGCGCGTCCGGGATTTGATCCATGAACTGCTTGAGCAGGAATACGCCGACGGGCATCGCCACGAGAGGCAGAATGTGCGCGAAGTACGTGTTCATGATGCCGATCCCGCTGACGACGAGATATCTCGGAATTTGCACCGCTTCCGGCGCGAACATGAGCGTGAGCACGATCGTTCCGAGCACGAACTTGTGTCCCGGGAACTTATGCTTGGCGATCGGATAAGCGCACAGCGCGCTGACAGCCGTAACAACGAACACGGACGCGCCCGCGATCAAGATGCTGTTGAACAAGTAACGCGACAACGGCACCGTGGCTCTTTCCGTCACGTGGGACAGCTCGCGGAAGTTATCCAGCGAAGGCTGATTCACGAAGAAGCGCGGCGGATACAGGAACAGCTCCTCGTACGGCTTGAACGCTTGGTTAACGATGTACACGATCGGCAGCAGCATGATAACCGCCATAACGACGAGGAACAGAACGTTGAACAGCTTAAAGCCGTCTATCCGCTTCGGACGAAGCTTCCCCGTCCAACGCAACGCAATCGGTCTGGCCATTATTCGTCCCCCTTCGAGCCGAACAGCGCCCAGCTTAACTTGTTCGAAGCGTACATGAGCGCCAGCAGGAATACGGACAGCGCGGCCGCGTAACCCATCTCGAACCGGATGAACCCGTAATCGTCGATGTGGTTAATGATTAAGTGGCCTGAATATTCCGGCGTCGGATTCATGCCGGACAGCTGTACGCCGATGACGCCCGCCTTGAACGCCCCGACGATCGCCATGATGGCGCCGAACAGCATTTGGGGCTTCATGGACGGGATCGTAATGTACCAGATTTCCTGCAGCCGGCTTTTGACCCCGTCGATTCTGCCTGCTTCGTATAGCTCCTTATTGACGTTAAGCAATCCGGCCAGCATCGCGAGAAACCCGACGCCCATGCTCGACCAGAGCGTCGTGGCGATCATCGAGTTCATCAGATGCGACTTGTCGGTCACCCATAGGATCGGCGACTCGATCCAGCCGAGCTTAAGCAGCAAGCTGTTCAAATATCCGATCCGGTCGCCGGACAACAGCGGAAGCCAGACGATCGTCACCGCGATGCCGATCGTCAGCGACGGCGTGTACATCGCGAGCGTGAACCAGCGTTGCGAACGGCCAGGCAGCTGCGTAATGAGCCAAGCCAACAGGAACGAGGCGATATACCCGCCGGGACCGACGACAAGCGCGAATTTGAACGTGTTCGGTATGGCGTATTTCAAGAAGATTAAATCTTGCGACAGCATATAACGGAAGTTCTCCCACCCGATGAAGTGGGGCTTCTCGATCGAGTTGTAATACGTGAAGCTTAGCCCTACCGCCGCCAGCACCGGAATGACGATGAAGATCGCGAAGCAGAGCATGAACGGCAGGATGAACAAGTAAGACAGACGATACGACCATACTTTACGGATCCACAGGACCAGTCTGCCTCGTTCGATGGAAGCATTCGTCGCCGTCTCCTTCGGCGTGGCGACCGCGGATGCCGGCGCATTCAGCGTCCCGGTACCCGGAACGTGAGCTTGAACCGTGGCGGAGGAGATGGTAGCTTTCAATGGTTTATTCGAGATAGCGATCCACTCCTTTCCACGGCTCCGTTACGTCCGGAATATCCATGTGCTTCAATATTTTCCCTTCATGGTCGATGAACCCGAATTCCTCCTGCTTCCGGCGAAGCTCCCGGTTCACGTCGACGACGGTCGCCTCCATCGACGAACGATAATTCATGCCGTCGACGGCCGTTCTAACCCACGCGTTGCGAAGCTCGCGCCCGAGCAAGTATCCGCCCGGCAAGTTCGGCTTCTCCTTGTACCACGCCCAGGCTTGAAGAATGACTTCCGCGTCCTCCTTCTTCCAAGGCAGCTGCACGAACGCGTCGATGTTGGCCGTATTCCATCGGAACGACACGCCGTTCATCGCTTCCAAGTCCGCACCGTAGCGCACCTGCGTTTCCGTAGACAGCCACCATTTGAGGAACGTCCACGCCTGGTCTTTTTTATCCGAATTCTCGAAAATAACGCCCATGTGCTGCTCTCCGCCCGCCCAACGCGTAATCGTGCCGTCTTCCTCCTTCACGCCCGGAATCGGGGCGATGCCCCATCTTCCGTTCAGTTCGGGAGCTGCCGCGGATAGCTGCACGTACATGTTGTAATCCGAGATGCCAAGCGGCATCGTACCGTCTCGGAAATGCTCGTAGAAGCTAGGAACCACTTGGTCGACGGCGTACGTCCCGAACAGCTCGGTCCATTGCCGGAATGCGGCGAAGCCTTCAGGGCTGTCGATCGACGTACGCAAGCCGTCCGGACTGAAGAACTCCACGCCTCGCTGGTTGAAGAACGGGATGAATTGATTCCAGTCGTAATAGAAGTTTTTGTAGCTCTCTTGCAAAGTCGGAAGAAGCGCGTACAGCTCCTCCCAGGTTTCGGGAATCGCGATTCCCAATTTGCGGAGAATATCTTTGCGATAATAGAGCACTTGGAAGGACTGCGTCTCCGGTACCGCGTAATAGCCTTTGTTGTAATACACCGATAACCAGGAGCCCGGACTGTATTGTTCGTACACGTCTTTGAAATCCGGGAACCGCGATAGATCGTGCAGGCTGCCGCGGATCGCGTAATCGACCGGAAGGTCCTGCGACAAGCCGAGCGCGACGTCGGGCTGCAAGCCCGCCGCGTTCGACAGTACGAGCAGCTCCGGATTCGCGAGCAGGTTCACCTTGACCCGAATCCCGGTCTCCGGCGTGAATGTCTCGTCCGCCAGCGTCTGCAGCTCCGTAATATAGTCGCGGCCTCTTTGCACCCATACGTTCAGCACCTTATCGTCTTGTTTGCTGATGCTATCGGTGTCGTCGAACGAATAATAGAAGTTCTTGGCGACTCCCTTCGCCTTCTGGAACGCGGTCGCCTTCATGGAGGGCCATTGCGCCGAAGCCGGAGCGACATACAACTGATCGATCTGAAGCGGCTGCTTATACAGGTTGACGATGTATCCGGCAAGACGCGCCTCCAGCGACGTGATGTCGTCGATATGGCGCGGGATATCGTCCTCTCTCTTCAATAGAGTCCGCAGGTCGGCTGCACCGGAGCCTAGTCCTTGGCTGATGCTGTCTTTGCGGCCGTTAGCCGCGGCCATGAGCTCGGACAGCGTCTGCAGCCGATCGGCCGCCTTCGCCAGGCGATCCGGCAAGTCCGGCAGCTCCGAGCGGACGCGCCACGTCCGGTTGCTGTCCTCGATGCCGCCCGTCAGCGCCAGCAGATCGTCCTCTACCGACCGAAGCAACGACGTGAGATCGTCGATTCCCCGAACGATCGGACTGACCGGCGCATTGGTGCCCGCCAGCGACAACGTGTGTTGCCCCTTCTTCAGGTAGATCAAATACGGCTCGCCGTCTTCCCGCGAGAGGACGGTGCCCTTCCAGTCGCTTCCGAACGGGAACTGGTAATACAAGAATTCGGCGAACGGAACCTCGCCGTCGATCTCGATCCGCCGGAACGAAGCCTTCTGCGAGAATTGGTTCTGCAGCGTACGAAGCGCGATCTTGTACGTTCCGTCCTCAGGTACGTCGAACGTCCACGTCACCTGCTGGTTCGGTTCGTTCCAGCGCGCGCCGCCGAGCGTGTTGAACACGATCCTGCCGTGCGTAACCGGAACCGTCCGCATATCGGTATCGTAAGCGACCTGCACCGCGGGATCGTTCTTGCTGGCGAATGCTTCCGCCTCCAGCTTCACGACGCCGGCGGACGTAGCCGAATCTTCTGCCGCCGCGGGATAACGGCTCGCCGCTTCTTCATAGAGAGGAAGCTCGGACGGCGGCTTCAACGTAAGCGACGCCAGCGCCACCGGTTCGTCTCCTTGCAGACGAATGACATGGCTACCTTCGCCGAGATACCACCGGAACGGCACTGCGTAAGCCGCGCGGCTGTCGGCGAACGACACCGATCTCCACTCCGAAATGTCGATGGACCGCGGACGAATCTCTTCCCCGATCTCGTTCGTCTTGATCGGACGCGCATCCGTCCATTCGCGGTACAGCGTAATCGAGGACGCTTCGCGGAAAGGATGCTCCCCGTCCAGCGTGACGTCCAGCAGAATCGGACTCTTATGTCCTTCTCCCGTAACCGGCCGATAGTCGGCTTGAATCTCGTAAAGTCCGCTAGCCGGAACCTCTACGCGGTATTCGACCCAGCTGTCCTGCTTCGCTTCCCATCTCAATACGCCGTCGCGGCCTTCGTAGCTGCCCGCCGTCGCCTGCGTATCCGGAGAGACGCCGGATGGCTTCGAGGCATCGATCCGAACGGAGAGCCCCGCTTCGCGATAGCCCGCTTTCTTCCACTCGAGCGCCCTGTCAGCGTAATAGGGCTCCGCATCGGACGAGTCTAGTACGCCGGGCTTAGGAAGCGACACCGTTCCGATATCGTAAGCTACCGCGCGTTCGATATTCGCGAAGGCATCGGATTGCAGGATCGAGGCGGACGTCCCCGCGGCCTGTCGTCCCGCCGAGCATCCCGCCGCCGCAACGGAGCCGATCAACGCGAGCAGGGCAAGCTTTAGGAGGGTTCGGGCTTTGGCGGAATGCTTCATCATAGATCTTCCTTTCGCTTAACGGAATTACGTATACCGGACACCCGTCTCGGCATGAAAGAACAGCGCCTTGGACATATCGAACACGACCCGAACCCGCTCTTCTTCCTCCCAGCGCGCGTGCGGGCTGGTGCGAACGAGCAGCAGACGGTCTTGACCGACGTCCATATAGAGGAAACGGTCCGCGCCCATCAGTTCGCTATATTTATAGATTCCGGTGACGACCGAATCGGAGAACAGTCCTTCAAGCCCGATGTTCTCCGGCCTGATACCCAGCGTCACGGTTCTGCCGATGACGTTATGCTTCTCGAGCACGCTTGCAGCGATCGGCGGCACATCCAGACTGAACCGGGACGTATGGAACTGCAGCTTCCCCGGCAGCGATTCCTCGATTCGCCCTTCAAGGAAGTTGATCTGCGGAGATCCGATGAACCCAGCGACGAACGTGTTGCTCGGCGTGGCGTAGATGTTCTCAGGAGTGTCGATCTGCTGGATGACGCCGCCCTTCATGACGACGATCCGATCGGCCATCGTCATCGCTTCGATCTGATCGTGGGTCACGTAGATGAACGTCGCGCCGAGCTGCTTGTGCAGCTTGATGATCTCCGCTCGCATCTGCACCCGGAGCATCGCGTCCAGGTTGGACAGCGGCTCATCCATCAGGAACACTTGCGGCTCCCGGACGATCGCGCGTCCGAGCGCAACCCGCTGCCGTTGGCCGCCGGATAGCTCCCGCGGTTTCCGGTTGAGATACGACTCGACCTCCAGCACGCGAGCGGCCCGCTTCACCGCGAGATCGATCTCGTGCTTCGGCTTCTTGCGAAGGCGCAGGCCGAACGCGATATTCTCGTACACCGTCAGGTTCGGATACAGCGCGTAATTCTGGAATACCATGGCGATGTCCCGATCCTTCGGCGGCAAGTCGTTGACCCGCGTACCGCCGATGAAGATGTCGCCTTCGCTTATATCCTCCAAGCCCGCGATCATCCGGAGCGTCGTCGATTTGCCGCAGCCCGAAGGTCCGACGAAGACGAGGAACTCCTTATCCTTGATGTCCAAATGGAAATCGCGAACCACTTCTTGTTTGTCTTTGCCATACCTCTTGTAGAGATGGCGGATCTCGATCGCGGCCATGCCTGCGCCTCCTTGCCTCGGATAAATTAATCAAAGAGCGCCCGCCGCCTGTGTGGGGTGGGGCACTCTGCTATGGAATTATTTAGATGAAGTGTTCTGAAGCTCTTGTACTTTCTTCTCGATGGCCGCTTGCGCGTCGCGCAGGGCGGAATTGACGTCCTTGCCGTTCAGCGCGATATCTTCGCGTGCGGTATCCAGCAGCTTGCGTACCTTGCTCTCGAACTTGTGCGGCCTAACGACTTTGCGAGGCTCGGTCTTGAACAAGTTCTCGACCTTCTTGCCTTGCAGTACCGGTACATCCGCGCCGAATTCCTTCTGAATCTCGTCGTTAACGATCGCCGGCACGCGGCCGTTACGAGCCATGATGCCTTGTACTTCATCGGACAGGATGTAGGCCATCACGTCGAACGCCTCGTCCTTGTGCTTGCTGGATTTCGTCAGCAGCATCGAGTGAACGTTAACGACCTTGTTCGTTCCTTTAGCCTCTTCGAATGCCGGGTAAGGAGCGATGTCCCAGTTCAGATCGACGCTTCCGTTCTTGTCGTACAGTTCCTGCAACGGAGGGACGACCTGCGCCACGTTGTGCGGCAAGATCGCGAGCGTCTTGTCGACGAAGAAGATGTCGTCGTCGTTCGCGTATTGATACCGCTTATCGGCATCTACATAACCCGGAATGTCGTAGAGTTCTTTCCATACGTTGAACAGCTTCACCCACTTGTCGTTCGTGACGTCGGGTTTGGCGGTTTGCGGATCAAGAATCGTAGCATCCAATTGGGACGAAATATCGGTCGTTCCCGCGAAGTCGATTCCCGTGTAGTGAACGCCGCCGTCGTCCTTCGTCAGCTGCTTCGACAGATCGATGATTTCATCCCATGTTGCAGGCTCGTCGCTTGGATACGGAACGCCGAACTTATCGAAGATGTCCTTGTTGTAGTACAGAATCGGCAAGTTGATCGACAGCGGAAGCACCGAGAATTGTCCCTCGCCGGAGTACGTCTGGATCGCGTCTCTGACGACCGGTTTAAGACGGTTCGGATCGAAGTCGTGCGTCTTGATCAGCTCGGTCAAATCTTCCGGCAAATCCAAGTCTTTGTAGGTGGACGTAGCGGCGGCCGTGCTCGCGATGATGATGTCCGGCACGCTGCCTTGCGTGATGAGCGGCTCGAGCTCGACGTCCTCGGGGAAGTCGACCCATTTCACCGAGATATTCGGAAACTTCTTGGCAATCGGCTCTTCGAAATATTTCTTGAACTCCGTCTGCGTGAACGTAATGCCTGCCCGCATGACGGTAATTTCAACTTTCTCCCCGGATGCCGGCGCGCTTGCGCTCTCGGCAGCGCTGGAACTGGCAGGAGCGCCGGCGTTCGCGTTGCCGTTGCCCGAGTCGTTCTTCGCGCACGCTGTCGCGAACAAGAGAAGAGATATAGAAGCTAGGATTCCATACGATTTGAGTTTCATGGTCTGCACCGTTCCTTCGACTTTATAATTATGAGTATTCATATAAACTTAGTAGGTATTGTAAACGCGGAAGGCCCTCTTCCTTGCCCTCCTGATGGTGGAATCAAGGAAGAGGGAATCTTCTTCGGCTTATTTCGATTTCCGCTTAGGCTTACTTTGCAGCCGGAGCAACGGGAACGAGATCGCAAGCTTCTTCCGGAATCCATTTCTTATCTTTGCCTTCCCATTTCACGTTGCAGCCAAGCGGGTTCGTGACTGGCGTCTCGATTGGTTGACCGGCTAGATATTGCTCGAGCGCGGCTTCCAGATCGTATTTCGTAATGAGGGAAGAGTCTTTCGGATTGTCTACCGCGCGACCGGTATAGATCAGCTTGCGGTCCGCATCGAAGACGAAGAAGTGCGGCGTCCGAAGCGCGCCGTACGCCAGCGCGGCTTCTTGCTTCTCATCGTGCAGGTAAGTCCACGGGAACTGATGCTCCGCGATCCGTTCGATCATATGCTCGTAGGAATCGTCCGGATTCGTAGTCGCGCTGTTGGCATTGATTGCCGCGAACGCTACGCCTTGCGGAGCGAATTTCAATACCGTCTGGCGAGTCACCTCGTCGGACCCTTTCACGAACGGACAATGGTTGCATGTAAACAATACGACCAACGCTTTCGCGTCAGCGAAGTTAGCCAAAGTGTACCGATTGCCGTCCGTAGCCTTCAGATTAAAATCCGGAGCGGACTCGCCGAGCTGCAAAGTAAATGCCATTGTTATCAATCCCCTTATTCAATAAATAGTTTATGGCAATAAAAAAGAGACACTCTACGCCTCTCCGAGGCGTATCAGTGTCTCCGGTTAACCGGTTGACGGCGTATAGGCATTACCATAAATTTGCGATAACCTAATCTTAAACAATAATTCCGATATGTCAAGTATGAATTTAATAATAAAAGCATGGCGATTGTTCGCCATGCTCACTCGTACCGATCCCAAGCCAGGTAAAGACTTAATGCGGCTAACACGTAAAAGATGACGGATACGCGCCGATTGTAACGCATTTTAATGCCGAAGATAAGGAAGAAGATTGCCGCTGCCGCCTTGCCGATGCTTTGCGAGTTAGAATCGTCCGAGAACAACTCGCCGCTAAGCAGAATAGAGATTAATAGTGTCGCGGGGGCGAGAATTTTGAACCATAACGGTTCTCTCAGAAACATCTTGCCCATGAATTTCAGACGCTGCATGCCGGCTATCGTTCCTTTCGAATGAATAATCAACTCCGATAATAGGACAGCACCCAACATACTCCGTTCCGATCCGTAACGACCGCCAGCAGTCCGTTGAAAGGCGCCTCGTACACTTCGGTGTTAATTGTACCATTCTCCGACAAACCCGCGTAGACCCGACGGAACTCCTCCTCCCCCTCGATTCGCAAGAACACCCTTACATAATCGCCTTTCGCCGTAGGTTTGGCCGCTTGCGTATCGGCGAAGGAAATCTTGCTGTCCCCAAGCCTGATTTCCGCATTCAGGACCGCGTCCCCCTGCTTTCTCAGCACGACCGTTTCTCCGCCGAATAACCCCTGATAGAAGTTAATCTCCTCTTTGCAGTTATCAACCACAACGAACGGATTGGCTATAATCATGTTTCCTTCCTCCTTGTAGTCATAAGCTCGTATTTCATGCGCAGGATTTCGATCGCATGGGCGACGTCCGCCTCCGCGTTCATGTAAATCGACACCCAGCCCGAATCGGGATAGATATGATGGGGCTTCGCTTTACCCGCCGCAATGTACTCGTCTCGCAACGCTTTCGGCAGCGCCAAGTCGACGAGCCGATCGCCGTGCATGTGTCCGATCTCCTTTCCTTCGAATACGAACTCGACTCCCCCGAACCGATGGGGCTGCGACGTTACTCCGGGCCAGGACAACAACGCCGCGGACACCGCGTCCTTATTGCTCGTGCTCATGGCAATCCCCCTATTCGCTCACGTTGCGAAGCACTTTCTTCAATAGGCTGAGCAACAACTCGTACTCCTCATCCGATATCCCCTTGGCGGTCTTCTCCTTCACGCGGTTCAGTGCCGCTTGAACGTCCGGAATGACCCGTTTCCCCGCTTCCGTCAGCTGCAGCAGATGGTACCGATTGTCCTCCGGATCCGGCTCCCTTCGCACGTAGCCTTCCGCCTCAAGCTTGGCGATCGCCTTCGCCGTCGTCGTTTTATCGATCAACAGCTCTTCGCTAAGCGCCTTCTGCGTCGTTCTTCCTTGGCTTGCGATCGTCATGAGGAAAATGTATTGCCCGCTCCCGATCCGATACGGAGCCAATTCGGCCGTGATCAGAACTTGCATATGCCGATAAATCGCCGAGATATACTTGCCGTGCGATTCCAATCAACCCTCGCCTCCGTCTAATAGGATGTTATTGCAACTAATTGAAGTATATGCGAGATAGAATGTTATTGCAACTATTATTCCCATAAAATGTTCCCCCGCCTACCGCCATTCCTCAGGCAGTAGCCTCGAATACCGCGGCTCCAGATAACGGTCATCGATCAAGAGAAGCACGCCGCGATCCCGCTCCGAGCGAATGAGCCTGCCTCCTGCCTGAAGCACTTTGTTGATTCCCGGGTACACGTATGCATAGTCGAATCCGTTCTTGCCCTCCCCGGCGAAATAACCGCTGATCAGATTCGGCTCCAGCCCCAGCTTCGGCATCCCCGTCCCGATCACCGCCACGCCCGTCAGCCGGTCGCCGACCAGATCGATGCCTTCCGAGAAAATGCCGCCCATTACCGCGAAGCCGACTAGGCTCCCTTCCTGTCCTGCGACGAATGTCTCTAAGAAGCGTTCCCGCTCCTCTTCCGCCATGTCCAGCGTTTGCAGGATTGTCCTGATCCCCGACGCTGCGTCTGCCGCACCCTCCATAAAAGTCTCGTAAACCGCGTTCATATAGGCGTACGACGGGAAGAAGAACAAATAGTTGCCGGGCCGCTTGGCCACCGTCTCCCTCAGCTTGCCGGACAACCGGTCTTTCGTCGCCTCGCGGTCCGCATATCGGGTAGATAGCGCAACGATCTCGACCTCCCATTGCTCCTTCGCGAACGGCGATCCGAGCGTAATCGAGTAATCCTCTTCTCCCGCGCCCAGCATCTCCATGTAATAGTTCAACGGAGATAACGTCGCCGAGAAGAAGACGTGCGCGCGGAACCCTTGTCCCATCTGCTTCAGCTGATTCGACGGGTTCATGCAGAACATTTTCACGCGGACATCGTTCCGATCCAGCTCGGCGTACGTTACGTAGCTGTCGTCGTACAGCTTGCCGATCCGCAGAAAACTTAAGGCGGCGAAATAGACATCCAGTAAACGTTCGCTCGCAGCCGACCCGCCTGCCAGCGCTTTCTCCGCGACGGCAACGAAAGCCTCGGCGAGCTCCAACAGCTCCGCAGGCTGCTCCTTCGATACGTCCGCCTCGCCGGTCATGCGCTTCTTTAACTCGATGAACCATTTATTGACCGACTTGGCGGCCGAGCGAACGTCTTCGTTAACGCCCTTGAACTCCCGCTCGAGCTCGAGGAAATCTCTCTTCGCCAGCGCGGCCGAAAACATCTCCCTAGCACGATCGATAAGGTTGTGCGCCTCGTCTATCAGCAGAACGGTATTCTCCTTGCGCTCGCCGGTTAATCTCTTGAGCGAAACCCGAGGATCGAACAGATAGTTATAATCGCAGACGACGGCATCCGCCCCGTAAGCCGCGTCGAGCGACAGCTCGAAGGGGCACACCGTATGCTTCCGCGCGTACCGCTCGACGACATCCCGACGAATGAGAGTCTCATTCGTGAGCAGATCCAGAATGGCGCCGTTAACCCGATCGTAATAGCCGTCCGCGTACGGACATGCTCCGGGTCTGCATTCGACCTGATCGCGAAAGCAGATCTTCTCCTTCGCCGTCACCGTCACCGAACGCAGATTCAACCCTTGTTCCCGCATCAGCGCAAGCGCATCTTCCGCGGCCGTTCGCGTAATCGTCCTCGCCGTTAGATAGAAGAGGTGCTCGAGCTTGCCCGTCCCGATCGCTTTGATCGCAGGGAACAACGTCGACACCGTCTTGCCGATCCCCGTCGGCGCTTTGGCGAACAGCTTGCGTCCTTCGTCGATCGCCTTATAGACGGAACCGACGAGCCTCCTCTGCCCTTGGCGATAGTCCGCGAAAGGAAAACGAAGCCCTCCGATACTGTCGTTCCTGAGCTTGCGATTCCGAAAGAGCAGCTTAGCGTACGGAGCATATTGCGCCACGGTTTCTTCCGCGAAAGCCGTCAGCTGAGCCAACGTAACCTCTCTCTCGAATTTCCGCTGCTCCTCGGTATCCATATGCACGTAGGTTAATCGAACCCGCAGCCGATCGACCCCGTTGTCGCGGGCATACATGTAAGCGTACATCTGAGCCTGCGCCCAATGCACGACTGGAGCGTCCTCCTCCGTCATCGTCCCGATCTCTCGTACCGTCGACTTGATCTCCTCTATTGTAATGCCGCCCTCGGCATCGATTAAGAGTCCGTCGCAGCGTCCGTCCACGACAAAGAGGAGATCCCCGTAAGGAATCTCCGCGCTTAAGTAGACTTCTTTCTGATCGGACTCTCCGTACTGCTTCTGGATTCGCTGATGTGCCTTCGTCCCGTCTTGCAGCGTAGTCACCGACCTGAATCCGGAATCGATGCTCCCGCTGGAATAGACGTACTCGACAAGGCCTCTGACCGATAGGCTAACGACATCCGACATGGCTTAAAGCCTCCAAGAGGAACATTTGTTCCTCTATTGTAGCTCTTAACCTCAGCTAAGTACAGTTAGGAATCGTTGCTCTGAATCCGGCAGGCGATCTGGTCGACTTCCATTCCCATAGACGATGAAGGTTCGGTCAGACTGCGCACCGGTACCTCTTGTTCTTGGTCCGGTTGGTCTAGAGGGTAGATTCTCGCCATCTCGTTCTGCGCGTCCACTCTCTGAATGTAGATCGGCACGCCGTTATATTCGACATGCTCCATATTCGGCGACGAAGCGATCTCTTGCGCCCGTTGAATGTTCATGTTGCAAGCCTCCTCCTATGCTTCCATTAATCCCCTAAGAGTGTGAGCATAGAAGGCGGCGAATATTCACGACGGGATTACCGGGCTAAAGCTTGCTCCGCAAGCTTCTTCTCCTCGGCCGGCTTGCGGCTGATTGCCCTGAGCAGAGCGAAGGTGAGCAGCGCCAGCACGATCAGAATGACGAGCGACCCTACCAACGTGTGATTATGCGCCGCAGCTATCGAGCTGCCGCCATAGTTCTCGAGCAAGGATTGATAGAACGTCCCGATGACGGCAATGCCGATCGCCGAGGAGATTTGCAGGAAAGTCATGAACGCGCCGGATGCAGCGCCCGCGTTCTGTGGCTGTACGCCGGCGAGCACCGTATGGATGAGCGGCGACGTAATCGCCCCCTGGCCTAGGCCGGCCAGCAGCCACGGCACGGACATCTCCGCCATGCCGAGTCCGGTCGTCTCTCCAACGATGCCTGTCAGGCTGACATAAGAGATGACCATCAGAATGGCGCCCGCTTGCAGCACGCGATTGCCCCACCGTTGCCTTAGTCTAGGAGCCAACAGCGATGCCGCGAAGAATCCGACCGCCATCGGCGCGAACGCGTAGGCGGATTCGATCGGCGACGCTCCGCGCCCGCTCTGCATGAACACGCCCAAGATGAAATAGAGCGCCGAATTGCCGCTGAACAGCGCCGATACGATCATCACGCCGAGCCGGAACGACCTGTCCTTGAACAAAGTCATCGGCAGAAGCGGCGACAACCCGCGGCGGAGCAGTCCGTTCTCGTATTTCACGAAGTAGGCGATAATAACGATCGACGCCGCCATACTGACGAACGCCCAGACCGGCCAACCCTCTTCGCGGCCGACGACGATCGGGTAGACGAACAGTCCAAGCCCTGCGATTAACAGCCCGATGCCCGCGAAGTCCATTCTGTGCCGCTTGGCGTCGCGAGACTCGCGGAGGAGCCGCATGGCGCTTACGAACGCGACAATCCCGATGGGGACATTCACGAGAAACACGAGCCGCCAGCCCATTCCCCACCAGTTCGCTTCGAGAAGCCCTCCTCCCACCAATTGCCCCGTAACCGCCGCGAGCCCGAGCGAGGCGCCATAGATGGCCATGGCCTTCGGCTTCTCCCCAGCGGGGAACGTCACGTGAATGAGCGAGAGCACCTGCGGCGTCATAGCCGCGGCGAGCACGCCTTGGAAGACGCGAGCGACGATCAGCATATCCGCGGATTGCGCGAAGCCGCACCAAGCAGAGGCCGCGACGAACCCCGCCATTCCGATCAAGAACATCCGCTTGCGGCCGAACAAGTCCCCGAGCCTGCCTCCCGTAATGAGCAGCACGGCATACCCCAGCACGTACGCGGCCACGATCAATTGCAGCTTCGCGAAGCTGGCGCCAAGGTCCTGTTGGATCGACGGAATAGCGACGTTCACGATGAAAGTATCCAACACGACCATGAACGCGGCCATAACAATGATGAATAACGACAGCCACCTTCTAGGATCGGCTGCTTGCGCATCTGGCTGACTTGCGTTTGACATTGGGGGCACCTCTTCCCGGGGATAGGCGAATACGGTTGACAACGCCCGCTAGCCTTCCCTACAATATGAGTGAGACAGATCTGTCTCTTTTCATGATCTGATGATACAGACAGATCTGTCTCATGTCAATTCATTTCCAATCGTTTGTTGGTAAAATATTTTTCTTCGGGCGGGTGGCTGTATTGGATAATAAGAAGGAGACGGCGAAAGAGAGGATTCTAAAGGTCGCGGACGAGTTGTTCTACCGCGAGGGGATTCGGGCGGTCGGGATCGATCGGATCATCGCGGAGTCGGGGGTGGCCAAAGCCAGCTTCTATCGAAGCTTCGCGACCAAGGACGACCTGATCGTCGAATATCTGGAGCATCGGCTGGAGAGAATTCTCCGGTTCTTCGCCAAGCTGCATAGCGAGCCTTACGGTTCCGGGTTAGAACGTCTGCGCGCGCTAGTCGACGCGCTCGCCCAGAACATGAGCCAGTACGCCTACCGGGGATGCCCGTTCATGAATACGACGGTGGAGTTTCCGGAGACGGGGCATCCGGGCCACGTCAAAGCCGTCGCATGCCGGAAAGCCGCTTGGGACGGGCTCGTGCCGTTCGTTACGGCCGCCGGCATTGCCGAACCCGAGCAGTTGGTCGGCCAGATCCGCATGCTGTGGAGCGGCGCGGTCATGGTGGCTTACATCCACAAAGAAGAGTTCAAGCCCGAATTGTTCTCCGGTGCCGTCCATACGCTCATCGACAACGAATTGCAAAAGGCCGGATAGCCACAGGGACTTCCAACGTAAATGGTGAACAACTCGTGAACGTATGCCGAGACTATAGGGTAAACCATTTTCTCGAATACCGACGATTTGCAGTTATTTTGACTGCAATAGCGCCACTAGGCGCATTTATTTCACTCCTGGATCAATATAACCCCGGTTTGACGTTTAAATAACAGTCTATTTATTGTTATTTTCTTTAAACACCCGTTTTTCAGAATAATAACTATCGAATTGCTGTTATTCGTTCGTTTCCGCGCAACAAAAAAGGCCGGGAACGCGACCGCCCGCGGCGATCTTCCCAACCTCTTCATCTACTGATTCATTTACTTCGCGTAACGATGAGAACCAACCGTATCTACGACCGTAAGGCTGGACCAGAACTCGCCCTTGGTGACCTTCGGGTTATAGAAATAAACGGCGTCCTCGATATTGTTCTTGCCGTTCAGGGCGTCCTTCGCGGCGCGGAGAGCCTTCGCCTTCGGAACGCTCTTGTCGAGCAGCCCGTTGTGCGCCGGCGGGAACTGCTTGCCGGAATAGATGACGTCCTTGATCGTGCTCGGGAACCGGGAATCCTTCACCCGATTCAGAATGACGTTCGCGACGGCCAATTGGCTTTCGTAAGACTCGTCGCCGGCCTCGACTTGCGTAATCTTGGCGAGCAGCTGCAGATCCTTCTCCGTGAACGGCGCCGCTTCGTGCTCGAAGATCGACGGAATGACGACGCGAAGCTTCGCGTCGGCCTTGACGTCGTCTTCGGATTTCAGACCGTTGCGCTTCAGAAGCTCTCCGGCGCTGACGTCGGCTATCTTGGCGATCTCCGCCAAGCCTTGCTCCTCCGTCACGACGGCCGGCGGAACCGACTCCAGCATCGCGATCCGCTCTTCCTCGTTCCAGCCTACCTTCGCATGCAACAGCTCAGCGGTATCGCGCAGCGGTACATACATTCTTCCGTTCATCTCGAACGGGAACGATGCCATCACGTAACGCTTGTCGTTGAAGTAGACGACCGGAACGCCGTTGCCGAGAACGATGCGATCCCCGAACGCCGTGTCGATCGTCGCCTCCTCGTTGTCCGGGTCCCAAGCCACTTGGGCTCCGAACATCTTCGCTACTTGCGCGACCGGCAAATACAGCTTATTTCCTTTCTCTCTTGCGGGGTCGGCCAGCTTGAGCTCTTGCCCGTCCAATTGGATCTTAATGTCGATAGCCACATCGACTTTATCTTTGGCGGCGGCAACCGTTGAAAGCGGTATCATTAATGTAAGTATTAGCGCCCAAACGGCGATGTACATCGGCTTGCGGACCCGCTTCTTCATCTGCGTATCTAGACTCATGTCGGCTCCTTCGGCAATCTCTGTTTTTTTACAAGATTAATGGATACCGCAGAGTCTGTAAACGATTATGAGAGTACTTTCATTTAGCCATCCGACTTTTCCCGACCTTAAGTCCTACTCTATGGGTATATCGAGACAGGGAAAACGCGTTCGAAGAATGTTACTTTATTCACCTTTCCATGTTGCCACACTTTGCTATAATCCATAGTAAAACGACCAAAAACATCCATTTTTTTCGACAAGCGGTCGATAAGGAGAGAGATCATGGCACAGCTTTTCGGAATGAATAACATCCGTTCGCGGCTGACGGCGGCATTCCTCGCGCTCGTATTAGCCGGCTCGACGCTTCTACTCCCGGGTACGGCGAATACGGCGCATGCCGCCGGGAAAATGTACGAGGTTGGCCCAGGCCGAGCCTATGCGCAAATCAGCGACGTACCGATCGAGAAGCTAGGACCCGGGGACACGGTGCGTATCCACTGGCGCCAGCAGCCTTACAAAGAAATCATCGCGATCACTTCCAGCGGTACGGCGGAGGCGCCGATCACGATTCAAGGCGTGCCCGGACCGCAAGGGCAGCTTCCCGTGCTGGACGCTAACGGAGCAACTTTGGATTCGAGCATCAGAACGGCGTATTACGGCACGCCTACTCGCGGGTTGATCATCATTGCGAACCGGCCGGAGAAGCCGGGCGAAAATTTGTGGGGATACAAACCTAGCCACATCGTCATCGAAGGCCTCGATCTAAGAGGCGCCCACCGCGACCATACGTTCTATACCGAATCGACCGGCGAAACTAGACGCTTCGCCAACGCTGCCGCAGCCGTATTCGTCGAGCGCGGCGAATACATCACCATTCGCGGCAACGTCGTGCATGACAACGGCAACGGCTTGTTCGTCGCCTCGGGCGGCAGCGAAGAGATGATCTCCCGCAACATCCTGATCGAGAACAATTATCTTTACGACAACGGCAACGTTGGCTCCGACCAGCAACATCAGACGTACACCGAAGCGGGATCGCGTATCATCTACCAATATAATGTTTTCGGCAGCGTCAAAGCCGGCTCGGGAGGCAATCAACTGAAGGACCGCTCGTCCGGAACGATCATTCGCTACAATACGTTCAGGAACGGCGCGCATGCCATGGATTTGGTTGAAGCGGAAGACGGCCTGCCCGTATTGGGCCGGGAGCCTTCTTATCTCGAAACTTTCGTCTACGGCAACACGATTCTGAACGACGGCCTGACCGGTTCGATTGTCCATTACGGCGGCGATCTAGGGGATTATCGTAAAGGGACGTTGTATTTCTACAATAATACGGTCGTGGCGATTAACGACCAAGCTCGCAAATGGCGCCACGTTCTATTCCAGATCGAGCCGGGCAGCAAAGTCGATTTCCGCAATAATATCGTCTATAGCAAATCGGCCACCGCAGGCGCTGCGCCTTCCGCCATGGTGTTATCCGGTTCGAGCGGCATGTTCAATATCGGCAAAAACTGGGTAAGCCCCGGTACGATGACGACTCGCGGCGACGAGTATTATACGGGGACTTATGCAGGCGCCGGCAACCTCATCGCCATTCCGAACAACGATCCCGGGTTCGTCGATCTACCGGGCGGCGATTACCGTCTGAGAAGCGACTCCGGCGCAGTCGATCTTGGCGAAAGCTTGGATTTCATCCCTGAATCTATGCGGGTTCATAACCAGCACATCTTCAACATCGACGCCAAGCCGGGCGTCGGCTTGAACCAGAAGCTCGGGCGGGTTCGCCCGCAAGGCGATACGGCTCTGGATTTCGGCGCATTCGAGATCGGCGTCGCCGACCAGGAGAATACGGCGGAACCTAACGGCTTTGCTTCCGGGCGGGAAGCGCTCCGCAGGGCGGTCTTGGTCAATGATCCGCCTCCCTACCATCCGGAGGAAGAACAACCGGCACAAGAACAACCGCAAGAGGAACAACCTTCGCAGGGACAACCGAACGATAACGGCGGAACGGTTCCTTCCGACCCCGCGCCCGTATATACGGTCGATTCATTTTTCGGCGCGGCCCGGGAATTGTCTTTCACAAGCGGCAACGGCAAAGCCGAAGTCGTCGGCTCGGATACGATCAAATTCTCGCAATTCTCGAATGCTTGGTCAACGCCGCGGCAGATCGCGTTCCAATCTCCGATTCCGATTACCGGCAATCGTCTGGAGCTAGACGTGTTCATCGACGGGACGAGCTCCGCGTCGGTTCCAACGACGTTGTTGTTCTACTTCAACGGCAGCAAGGACGCTCAGCATTGGGTAGGTACCGGCTCGTTGAAGCTCGGCGACAAGACGCGCATTACGCTCGATCTGAGCGCTATTGCAAGTCATCTCGGCGGCAGCATCTCGCAGATCGGCGTTTATTCCGGATACGGCTGGCCGACGGATAGCAGCGTTCAATTAAGCCATGCGAGCTTCGCAAGCGCCGGCGGACAAGCGACCGCCACGAATCCGGCTCCAACGGCACCGAGCGCGAATCCGACGCCAGCACCGGCGAGCGGCGCGGGCAGCTTTACCGACGGCGGCGCAGGAACGGCTGAAATCGTGCAAGCCGGCGGCTCAACGGGATACAAGTTCTCGCAATTCCCGAACGCTTGGGCGGTTCCGAAGCAGCTGAAGCTCTCTTCCGGGATCTCGCTGGACAACTGGAAAGCCGGTGATCGACTCGTGTTGGACATGCGCGTCGAAGGTACAGCCGCGAATACGAATCCGACGACGCTGCTGTTCTACTTCAACGGCGGCAAAGACGATAAACACTGGGTAGGCACGGACAAGCTTCAGCTCGGCCAGACGCAGACGATCTCGCTAGATCTCTCGCGAATCGTCGGTAACCTGAGCGGTCAGATTAGCCAGATCGGCATTCTTACCGGTTACGGATGGCCGGCAGGCGCATCGGTCACGATCAGCAACATCAAGCGTGTAACCGGACAATAAAGAGTCAACCATCGTCGGGATGGAGCCGCTGCTCCATCCCGACTTTATGTATCTCATGCGTCGCCCAATTTTAATTCATAGTTGACTGATAGGAATAATGTGTATATACTGGGTTTAGTCAATCGACCTACCGGTCAACCGGAGGTTTCCGACCGATACTTCGCCTATGCGCGCGAGGATTGGATCTGGGAACCTCCTTTTGTTTTGCCTATTTTACGATATGGGGGAATGTACTTATGAACAAATTCAATCGAGGCTCATCCTTAACGCTGTTGCTCGTCCTGATTCTTACCCTCTCGATGCTGGCTGCCTGCGGCAACAAAAACAACAATAACGCCGCCGACTCCGCATCGACGACGGCTTCATCCGCCGCCGCTTCTCCGAAGGAATCGAAGGAGTCCTCCAAAGGGAAAAAAGAACTGCGCATCGGATTCCAGAAGTATGGAACGGTCAACATCCTGAAGGCGAGAGGCACGTTGGAGCCGCGACTCGAAGCCGAAGGCTACAAGCTTACTTGGATCGAGTTCCCGGGCGGCCCGCAGCTGCTTGAAGCGCTGAACGTTGGATCCATCGACTTCGGACATACGGGTGAAGCTCCACCTATCTTCGCGCAAGCGGCCGACGCTCCTCTGGTCTACCTCGCGCACGAACCGGCAAGTCCCGCAAGCGAAGGCATTCTCGTACCCAAGAATTCTCCGATCAAGACGGTCGCCGACTTGAAAGGCAAGAAAGTCGCGCTGAACAAAGGCTCGAACGTCCACTATTTGCTCGTTAAGGCGTTGGAGAAAGCCGGGCTGAAATACGAAGACATCGAGACCGTATTCCTGAAGCCGGGCGACGCGAGACCCGCCTTCGAGAACGGCAGCGTCGACGCATGGGTGATCTGGGATCCTTTCCTAGCCGCCGCGCAGATCGCTACGGGCGGGACGATCATCGCCGACGGCACCGATCTTGTCGCCAACCATGAGTTCTACCTCGCTTCCCGCGATTTCGCGGAAGACAACAAGGCGGCGATCGACATCATTCTCGACGAACTGAACAACATCGATCTGTGGGCCAAGGACAACATCAAAGACGTAGCGGCAGAGCTCTCGCCGCAACTGGGCATCGACGTCGAATCGCTCGAGCTCGCGTCGGGCCGCCGTCCGTACGGACTTATCCTCATCTCCGACGAGATTATCGCCGCGCAGCAGCAAATCGCGGATACGTTCCACTCGCTGAAGCTGATTCCGAAAGAAATCAAAGTCGCCGACGCGGTCTTGAAGTAATTCATCTTGAAGCATAGGAGGCATGCACGATGGAAATATTCTGGTTCATTCCGACGCATGGAGACGGTAGATATCTCGGTACGGCAACCGGCGCAAGACCGGTCGACCGGGCTTACACGCAGCAGGTGGCAAGAGCCGCGGACACGCTAGGTTACACGGGAGTGCTGCTCCCCACGGGCAGCTCGTGCGAGGACGCATGGGTCGTCGCCTCCTCCCTCATCCCGGTGACGGAGAGGCTGAAGTTTCTCGTCGCGGTTCGCCCGGGACTGATGTCCCCTACGCTGGCCGCACGAATGGCCTCTACTTTCGACCGTTTATCCGACGGCAGGTTGCTCATCAACGTCGTCACGGGCGGCGATCCTGTCGAACAGGCGGGAGACGGTTCGTTCCTGAGCCATAGCGAAAGGTATGAAGTCACCTCGGAGTTTCTCGATATATGGCGCAAGGAACTGTCCGGCGAGACGGTTGATTATGAAGGGAAGCACCTTCGCGTCGAAGGCGGCAAGGTTCTCTACCCTCCCGTACAGAAGCCCTACCCGCCGCTTTACTTCGGCGGATCGTCCGTCCCGGCGATCGACGTGGCGGCAGACCATGTCGATGTGTATCTGACTTGGGGGGAGAAGCCCTCCGACGTCGCGGAGAAGATCGAGAAGGTGCGCCAAGCGGCAGCGCTTCGCGGCAGGAAGCTGCGGTTCGGTATCCGGCTTCACGTAATCGTAAGGGAGACGGAGCAAGAGGCTTGGGACGCCGCGGAACAACTGATCAAATACGTCGATCAAGAGACGATCGAAGCCGCCCAGAAGGTGTTCGCCCGGTACGATTCAGAAGGTCAGCGGAGAATGTCCAACCTGCATGGCGGAAGCCGCGCGGAGCTTGAGATCTCGCCGAATCTATGGGCGGGCGTCGGGCTCGTTCGCGGAGGCGCGGGCACCGCGCTCGTCGGAGATCCACAGACGGTCGCGGCCAGAATCCAGGAATACGCGGATCTCGGGATCGAGTCGTTCATCTTGTCCGGCTATCCGCATCTGGAGGAAGCGTACCGGTTCGCGGAGCTCGTCTTCCCGCTGCTGCCTCTCGATACGTTGAAGAGGCCGGAAGGCCCGACCTCTACGAGTCCGTTCGGCGAACTGATCGCCAATGTCATTAAACCTTCTGAGCGGGCGATCGCCCGCTGATCGGAGGAAAGAACATGAAGAACAAATGGGTCGGTACCGGCCTGCAATGGCTGATCCCGATTATCATCGTTGCCGTATGGCAGTGGCTCGGATCGATCGGTTGGATCTCCAAGCGGATTATGCCGACGCCTCTTGCCGTACTGGAGGCGGGCTTAACGCTAACCAAGAGCGGAGATCTGTTCGTGTATATCTGGGATAGCACGAGAAGAGCGCTTATCGGCTTCGCGATCGGCGGGGGCATCGGCTTCGCGTTCGGATTCCTGAACGGGCTTCTCCGCTTGTCCGAGAAGCTGACGGATACGACGCTTCAGATGGTCCGCAACGTTCCGCACTTGGCGCTTATCCCTCTCGTTATCGGCTGGTTCGGCATTGGAGAGCAGGCGAAAATCTTCCTGGTCGCCCTTGGCGTGCTGTTCCCTATCTATTTAAATACGCTGCACGGTATCCGCTCCGTCGACCCCGGACTTCTCGAGATGGGCAGAACCTACGGCCTGAGCAAAGGACAGCTGCTCGCCAAGATCATCATTCCCGGGGCATTGTCCTCCATCCTGGTTGGATTGCGGTTCGCGCTAGGCATTATGTGGCTTAGCCTCATCGTGGCCGAGACGATCTCCGCGGATTCCGGCATCGGCTACATGGCCATGAACGCGCGGGAATTCATGCAACTCGACGTCGTCGTTTTCAGCATTATCGTGTACGCACTGCTCGGCAAACTGTCTGACTCGATCGCAAGAGCAATGGAAAGGGGCATGCTGCAATGGCATCCAAACTATGGCCTGAAGACCTAATCGACTCTCGCTCCGAAGGGGCATCCGCAAGCAGACTCCAAGCTTCCCCTCCCTTCAAGCGCACGCCGAGGACGGGGGCTTCCGGCCTAGAGGTCGACCTTCGTCAGGTCGGGCTTTCCTTCGGCCAGAAACGCGTGATCGACGAACTCGACTTGCGCATCGGCTCGGGGGAGTTCGTCGCGGTCGTCGGTCAGAGCGGCTGCGGCAAGAGCACGCTGCTGCGATTGCTGGCGGGACTCGAGCAAGCTGGCGAAGGATCGATTACGTTCGACGGACAGGACTGCACAGCCGGTGCTCGCGGCGGTATTCGAATCATGTTCCAAGAAGCTAGACTGCTGCCATGGAAATCCGTGCTGGACAACGTTCGAATCGGCGTTCCCGGCGGAGGCAAAGAAGAAGCGCTGCTCGCGCTTGAGCAAGTCGGCTTAGCCGAACGAGCCAAGGAGTGGCCGTCCGTTCTATCGGGCGGGCAGCGTCAGAGGGTCGCGCTAGCCCGGGCGCTGGCCGGGAAGCCCCGGCTGCTGTTGCTTGACGAGCCGTTGGGCGCGCTTGACGCTCTAACCCGCATCGAGATGCAACGCCTCATCGAACGCCTGTGGGAGCAACAGCTGTTCACCGCGGTGCTCGTCACCCACGACGTCAGCGAAGCTGTAGCTTTAGCCGATCGGGTCGTACTCGTGGAGCAGGGCCGGATCGCGATCGACGTCGACATCGAGCTAGCGAGACCGCGCGACAAAGATAGCGGCTTCGCGTTCTATGAGAAGCTCATCCTCGACCGCGTCATGCAGCGGAAAGCGGACGCCGGCCTGAAGGAAGGCTACGCCATTTAATCTATCTATGCAGAAGAGAGACGTTCCTCCGGGACGTCTCTCTTCTTGTTGTCCCGTCGACGGATTCCGTCTCCCGAAATCCGAAAAATGGAACCCCTAATGCGAAAATTGAAGCCTTATCCCTCTCGGCGTAACCGTTTACAATTACAACTACGATAGATTACGACGACAAGGAGGACCAGACGAACATGAGCGCTAACCTCAGCGCGGAGGCATCCGCCCAGGCGGCGCCGGCGCCCAAGAAGAACCGTAAACTGCTGGTCCGGCTCGCGAACCAAAAATATTTGCAGGCGATGGCGCTGCTAGGCATCGCTTGGATGATTCTCTTCAACTACATCCCGATGTACGGCATTATGCTCGCGTTCAAGGAATACATCGGCATCGGCGATCCGGCTAACGCCCCATGGGCGGGATGGACGCATTTCCAAGCGATATGGGAAGACGATCAAATGCTCGACGTCGTGAAGAACACGCTCGGCATCAGCTTCCTGAAGCTGATCTTCGGGTTCCCGCTCCCGATCGTCTTCGCTCTCTTCCTGAACGAGCTCAGATCCTTGAAATTCAACCGGATCGTTCAGACGATCTCGTACTTACCGCACTTCCTCTCATGGGTTATTCTCGGCGGCATTCTGATTACGTTCCTGTCGGACGTCGGCATCGTGAACGATATTCTGATGGGACTGCATCTCATCGATGAGCCGATCACCTATCTCGCGGAACCGGGGTACTTCTGGACGATCGCGGTCGGTTCGGATATTTGGAAGGAATTCGGTTGGAACGCGATTATCTATATCGCGGCGATCGCCAGCATCTCGCCCGAGCTTTACGAGGCGGCCACCATCGACGGAGCCGGTCGGTTCCAGAAGATGCGGTTCGTCACGCTGCCTTCGATCCGGGGCACGATCTCGATTCTGTTCATTCTAGCGGTCGGCGCGATGCTCAACTCGAACTTCGACCAGATCATGGTGCTCAAAAATCAAGTCAACGAAACTTCGAGCCAAGTTATCGACACCTACGTCTACCAAGTCGGCATTTCGCAAGGAAGGTTCTCGTATTCTACGGCCGTCGGGCTTGTCAAATCGGTCATCGCCCTGATCCTGCTGCTGTTCGCGAACTCCGTCACGAAGCGCCTGAACCAATCTTCTTTATTCTAGCAACGGGTGGTGAACATCTTGTTAAAGCGAGACCGCAGAACGCTCGGGGATGCCCTGTTCGATAGATTCAACGTGCTCGGCATGTTGATCATATGCTTCCTAACCCTATATCCCATCTGGTACGTCCTCATCAACTCTTTCAACGACGGCAAGGACGCCATGAGCGGCGGCAACATCTACTGGATTCCCCGCATGTTCAGCGTCGAGAACTATACGGCCGTATTCGAGAACGCGGGCATTATGACGGCAATGGGAATCACAATCGCCAAAACGCTTGTCGGCACCGTCCTTCACGTCTTCTTCACGGCAATGGTCGCCTATGCCTTCTCCCGCAGGGAGCTCATCGGACGCAACGTCTACATGATGATCGGCACGATCACGATGTTCTTCGGCGGCGGACTCATTCCGACTTACTTGTGGTACCGCGATTTAGGCTTGCTCAACGATTTCTTCGTTTATATATGGCCAGCGCTATTCAGCTTCTTCGATCTGATTATCTTCCTCGCCTTCTTCCGGGAAATCCCCGACGGGCTGGAGGAAGCGGCCAAGATCGACGGCGCGAACGACTTCAAAATCTTCTACAGCGTCGTCCTGCCCGTCTCAATGCCCGTTGTCGCAACGATCGCGCTCTTCCACGGCGTTTATCAATGGAACGACTACTTCACGGCCGTCATCTTCACGACGGACGAAACGCTGCAGCCGATCCAGACGTTCCTGTACAAAGTCATCGCGCAGTCCAGCTCTACCCAGATCATCGGCAACATGAGCGGCGGTGCGATTACCCGAAGGGTAACGGGCCAGTCGATCAAGATGGCGACGATGATCATCACGACCGTTCCGATCGTGCTCGCGTATCCGTTCCTGCAGCGCTACTTCGTCAAAGGGCTTATGATCGGCTCGCTCAAAGGCTGATCGACCTAAACCGGGTTTCACTTTTCCCGTAAGGGAGAATCTTATACAATCTAGTACAAAGGGGTATGACAATGAGAAAATGGCTATCATCCGCAATCATCGCGTCTCTCATGCTGTCCATCGTTGCTTGTTCGAGCAATAACAACAACGAACAAGCAAGCTCCAGCGCTCCTGCTTCGAGCAGCGCGCCGGCCGAGACAACAGCTGCAAGCGCTTCGCCATCGGAGGACGCGCCGGGCTGGACGTCCGACACGTCGCCGATCACGTTCGACTGGTACCTCAACTTCGCATGGTTCCCGAACAAGTGGGGCGTCGACCCGACCTCCCAATACGTCACGAAGAAAACGGGCGTCAACATCAACTTCGTCGTACCGGCCGGCAACGAGAACGAGAAGCTGAACGCCATGATCGCCGCCAACGACCTGCCGGACTTCATTACGCTCGGCTGGTGGGAAGAGGGCGTGAAGAAGATGGTAGAGGGCGGATTGGTCGAATCCCTCACCGATCTGGCTAACGAATACGATCCTTACTTCTTCAAAGTCGCCGACGCTGCGAAATTGTCCTGGTACGCGCAGCCGGACGGCAAGACGTACATGTATCCGAACTCCTCCGCTTCGCCTAACGATTTCCAGAAGTACGGCGATCGGTTCATCTCCAACCAGACGTTCGTCGTTCGTAAAGACATTTACGAAGCGATCGGCAGCCCGGACATGCGGACGCCGGAAGGCTTCCTGAACGCGCTGAAACTCGCGAAAGAGAAGTTCCCTGAGATCAACGGACAGCCGATCATCCCGATCGGATTCCACGAGTTCGGCGATACCGGCAACTACTCGTTCATCGATATGGCGCAGGATTCGTCCTACCTGTCCAGCTTCCTGGCGCTGCCGCGCGAGAAAGAAGGCAAGCTGTACGACCGCCTTACCGATCCGGAGTTCGTAAGATGGCTGAAAGTGTTCCGCCAAGCGAACCAAGACGGCTTGATCTCCAAAGACGTATTCGTCGACAAACGCGCTCAAATGGAAGAGAAAATCGCGCAAGGCCGCTACTTCGCGATGCTGTACCAACGCACGGACTTCGCGGCGCAGCAGAACGTTCTGTACGCGAACGATCCGAACTCCGTCTACATCGCGGTCGACGGACCTGCGAACTCCAACTTGGATGCACCGACGTTGGCTGGCCCTGCGATCTCCGGTTGGACGGTTACGCTCATCTCCAAGAAGGTTAAAGACAAAGCAAGAGCGATCAAGTTCCTTAGCTACCTGATCTCCGAAGAAGGTCAGAAGGATCTGTACCTCGGCGAGAAAGGCGTGTCCTACGACACGATCGACGGCGTAGATCAGTTCCTGCCTGAAGCGAAGAAGCTGCTCGATACCGACCGCTCCGCGTTCGACAAGCAGTACGGCTCCTCCCTCACGTTCTGGATGCAACAGGATACGAACATGATTCTTCAATGGCAACCGCCGTCAGTCGAGCCGTTCAAGCAATTGGAAGATTGGACCAAAGGCAAGACGAAGAGCTACTCGGAATTCGACCTGATCAACCCGCCGGCAACGTCTCCGGAAGGCATCAACCTGACGAAGATATCCAACGAGTTCGGTCAAGCGCTTCCGAAGATGATCTTGTCCAAGTCCGACGCCGACCTCGATGCCATCCTGAACGACTTCGTCACCAAGCGCGACAAGCTCGGTTACGCCGACATCCAAACTTATCGTCAAGCGAAGTACGAAGAGAACCTCAAGAAGCTCGCGGAGTTCATGAAATAAAAAGATACGCAAGCCCAAAAAACCCAGCCTGCCTGGGTTTTTTGGGCGTTCACCGGTCGGTTCTGACGATGGACGTGTTACAATGAGGACAACTACGGCGGCGAAACGGACGTGATGACGAATGCGCAGATGGTGGACCGGGCGGCTGGATCGTACCCGTTTCTGGATCGAGCGGCTAACGCTTCAGAAAAGACTCGTGATTGCTTATATCCTCGTGCTCCTCGTTCCCAGCGTGCTGATCTCCGTCTATATTTTTCACGGCTTGACGGGCAATACGATCAATGAACTGAAAAAGAACACGGAATATTCGCTGGAGATCGAGCAGATTCACATCAAGAACAATATCGAGACGATGCAGCGCGCCGCTCAAATTACGTCTACCTACTCCATGGTTCGCGACTACTTATTGAAGCCGGACGAACTCAGCGCCGCGGAACTCCTGGAATTGGATACGAAGCAGGTTAAGGATATCCTGCGCTTACAGTATAACAATCCGGATATTAAGCTGATCCGGATCTTCATGAACAGCCCTTATACATTCGAGATATCGCCCGTATTCTTGCGGGAATCCCGGATCATAGACGCGCCATGGCACGATCGCGTCATCAACGTCGGCAACGGACGGAATGTGTGGGCGTTCACCCGTCAGACGAAGGATTTGCTCCGAAGCTGGTCTAGCGAGATAGAGGATACTAACCCGCGCATATCGTTGTATCAGGATATTGAATACGTGGACGGCGTGCACTCCGGCATCGTCCAGATCGACATGGAGCTGACTTCCTTCTTCCCGAACACGTTCAACTCCCTTCAGGAAGACCAGTCGCAGATGCTCGTGATCGATAAGGACGGTAACCTATACCGGAATCCGTCGAATCGCTTCTGGACGGAATCCGGCTTCGAAGAAGCATCGATCCTGAAGCAATTCCGGGACAGCGTCGCCGACTCGTCAACGCCAGGCAGCTTTACTTTCAAGATGAACGGCCATTCCTTCCTCGGCGTCTATTCGCCGATCCGCGAGCTGGATGCGCGAATGCTCAAGATCGTGACGCTCGATCACGTTTATGAAGACATCAACCGAACCCGTAACTATATCCTGCTGGCCAATGTCATTCTGCTCGTCATTCTCACCCTGCTCACGAACCTGCTCAACTCCGTCATTCTGAAGAAGCTTCACCAGCTGACCGCATCGATGAAGAGAGTGCGCCAAGGCGACTTCCGGTTCGATCTGAACATTCGGGGAGGCGGCGGAGAAGTGAGCGAGCTGGCTTACCACTTCAGCAAGATGCTGCGCAAGATCAACGAGCTGATCGCCGACGCGGTCAACAAGAAGGCTTCCGCCAAAGAAGCCGAGCTGGCGGCTCTCCGAAGCCAGATCGATTCCCATTTCATGTACAACACGCTGGAGAACATTAAGATGATGGCGGAAATCGACGGGCAGATGGCCGTGTCCGACGCGCTTACCGCGCTCGGCGGCATGATGCGCTACAACATGCGCTGGATGAACGAGCATGTGCGCCTGAAGGATGAGCTTGCCCACATCGCCAACTACGTCAGCATCGCGAATATCCGCTTCGAAGATCGGATTCGGCTCGAAGTCGACGTGGCGGACGAGATGTTGGATCAGGAAATATTGAAAATGACGCTGCAGCCGATCGTCGAGAACGCCGTGAAACACGGACTGCGGAACCAAAAGATGCGGATCGCGATACGCGCCTCGCTGGACGAAGGCGCGATGCTCATTACCGTTAAGGACGACGGCGCCGGCATAAGCGAAGCTCAGCTGCGCGACTTGAACTCGCGGATCGAACGCGGAGAGCCGAGAGCGTTGCCGTCCGAGAACGGCCATACCGCCCAGAGCGGCGGCATCGGGCTGGTGAACGTGCACGGCCGTATCGGATTGCACTACGGCAAGTCTTACGGCCTTCATATCGATTCCGTTCAGGGACAATACACTTGCGTAACCATCCGGATTCCTCACATCATCTTGAGCGGGAGGCTGATTTCATGACGAGGACGCTATTGATCGCGGACGACGAACGGAATATTCGTCTCGGTCTGCAGGCGATGATCGAACGGCAATACCCCGGCCGGTATCGCATCGTGCTGGCTGCCGACGGCGTGCAAGCCTTGGAGGCTTTCGAGCGCGAGCCTGCCGATATCGTCATCACCGATATTCGAATGCCCGAGCTGGACGGAATCGGTCTCATCAAGGCGCTTGCCGAGAAGTCGGCCGCTCCCTCCCTGCTCATCTTGAGCGGATACGACGACTTCCATTTTGCCAAAGAAGCGATGAAGCATAAGGTACGGGATTACTTGCTCAAGCCGATCGTGCGCGAGGATTTGTTCGCGGCCATGGAACGGCTCGAGAAGGAGCTTGCCGCGAAGCAGGAGGTTATGGAGAAGCTGGCGGGGGCGGACCGTTATCGCGAAGGCTTGCGGATCAGGACTCTCGAGGCGATCTGGGCTGAACAAGGGGTCGACGAGGACTCCGTCCGGGAACGGTGCGAACAAGCGGGGCTGCAAGCTTTCGAACCGCTCTATCAAGTCGCGATCGTGGATACGGCCGGCAATCAGCGCCTGGCGATGAAGATGAAGGAAGAGCTCGGCGACGGGCAGCCGGACGGACGCATGCTATGGTTCGAGAACAAGGACGGCCAGTTGGTATTGCTGGCTTCCGGAGCGGAGCTCGCGACGGAGCTGGCCCAGGCGATGCATGCGGCCGCCGGCCACAGCAACGAGGTGGCGTTCGGCATCAGCGAATCCGGGCAATCGATTGGCGAAGTAAAGACGCGGTTAGAGGAAGCCCGCCACGCGTTGAAGTATCGGCTGCTGTTCGGACGGCCCGAAGCTGGGATCATCCGTTACAGCCAGATTAAAGATCGGAGCATCGATTTCCCCTTGCCGGACGACGTTCTGCGTAAGCTAGCTAACATGATGGGAACCGACCGCGACGCGGAGATCAAAGGCTTGCTGCTCGAGCTATTCAGCGCGAAGGCACTGGACGAAGCGGATATCGGCTACTTCGAAGCCATCAGCAAGGCGCTTAACGAACACGTCTTCGATCGCGTGTTCAACGCCTACGGAGAAGCTTCCGTCGAGATCATCCGCATGTACAGGCAGGCCGGCAGCCTCTATCACTTCGCCAGCATGCAAGACTATATTCGCTGCGTCGAAAGCCTGCTGCTGGACTTGAACGACTTCGTTCGCGGCTTGAAATCCGCTCACGTCGACTCGAAAGAGATGGCGCGCGCGCTCGAATACATCCATGCCAACTTCGACAAAGATATCAGCATGGCGATGGTGTCCAACCACGTGTCCCTCAACTACTCGTATTTCAGCGAGCGGTTCAAGGAATTTACCGGCGAGAGCTTCATCGGCTACTTGAAGAAAATTCGTATCGGCAGGGCGAAGGAGCTGCTCGAGACGACGGACGACCGAGTCTACGAGATCGGCCGCCGCGTCGGTTACGACAACCCGAAGCAGTTTAACCGCGTATTTCGCGAGTTCGAGGGCATTACGGCGCTCGAGTACAGGCAGAAGATGTTCGCGGAGAAGCGGTAGTTCATGCTGGGCGTGTTAGCAAAAAAGGTTCAACCCCGGTCATTGCGAGGTTGAACCTTTTTTATGTCACGAAGCCGTTCTTTTCTTCTTGGCTGCTAAATTACCTATCACCATCACGACGATCCCGATGAACACCCATATGTCCGCGAAGTTCATCGTCGCCGATTCGTCGAAATACAGGAAGTCCGTCACTTGGTTATAGACGACCCGGTCGTACACGTTGCCCAGCGCGCCCCCTATGAACAGTGCCAACCCGACCTGCGAGAGCGCCCCCGGAAATTTCCCTCTTCCGCGCAGATAGAACGCGATCACGACGATGATCAGCACGGCGACCGCCAGCAACCGCCCCATTCCGTGAAACAGATTGCCGGACGAGCCGGTATTCGCGAGATGCGACAGCTTCACGAACCCCCACAGCTCCGTCTTCTCTCCGAGCTCCATGTTGGCGCGAACGGCTATTTTGGTCGCCAGATCGACAACAAGCGATACGAGAATAATGATATAGAAGTACATGCAGCAACCTCCGCGGATGACGAATTCAACTCTTTCCTTATTCGCTGCGATTCCGCAAGTTTCCTCCTATATCGCCCTATTAAGCCGTCATGGCTTACTTGAGAACGTATTAATGAACTGAATGACCGCCGGACCAAGCAAGACGACGAATAGACTCGGGAAAATAAACAGAACGAGCGGGAACAGCATCTTGATTGGAGCTTTCATCGCTTCTTCTTCCGCGCGCTGCTTGCGCTGCTCGCGTACTTCCTGCGACTGGATCCGCAGCACGTGAACCATGCCGATCCCCAGCTTCTCCGCCTGCAGAATACTGCTGATGAGCACCTTGAGCTCGTCCAGATCGACGCGGTCGCGGACGCCGGACAGCGCCTCGCGCCTTGTCTTGCCTAGCCGGATTTCCTCGAGGCATCTTCGGAACTCGTCCGGCAGAACGCCGACCTTCTTCGAGATCAGCTTGCTAAGCGCCGCATCGAAGCCAAGGCCCGCTTCCAAGCTGACGGTAAGCAAGTCCAGGACGTCCGGCAGCTCGCGCAGCGCCATTCGGCACCGGGATTTCGCCTTTAGATTTAAGTAATAACCCGGCAGCATGACCGCAACGAGAACGCCGACCAACGTCAGCATCGCCGTTCCCCCGAACCCGAAGCCAAGCACGTATGCGTAGAACAGGAACAGTCCCGGTAGCCCGATAATCAATGTCAGCTGGGCAATACGGAAGTCGACCGGCGACATGCCGAACGGGACGCCCGCCTTGAGCAGCCTCATCTCGAGCTTAGCGGCCTTGCGTTCCTCCATCGTCTTGCCGAAGCCTCGTCGGAACTCTCTCCATATCGGGGCGAGCAGGCGTCCGATCAGCGATTGATCATGCTCCCCCGATGCGGAACCCGATTTGGCCGAGGCGAAATCGCTGCTGCCGGTGACGAGCGCCAGCCTTCGGTTGCGCCGCTGCAGCCTCTCCTCCCGAAGCACGAAGAACGAGTAGATCGTCAGCGAGATCGTCAGGAAGAAAGTCACGTATACCATTCGCTCACACCTCGATCGTCGTTATTTTACGAATGAACATCAAGCCGATCACGCCGGACACCAAAGCCGCCACGACCAGACCGATGCCGATTTTGCTGCTGAACAAAGTGCCGATGTATTCGGAGGAAATCAAATACAGCAAGAACCCGAGCGCGAACGGAAGCAAACCGATGACGATCCCCGACATACGGCCCTGCGCGGTTAGCGTCGTGACTTGGCGCTGGATGCGGCTCCGGTCGCGGATCGTCTGAACGATCGTCTCCAAGATGACGGCGAGATTGCCTCCGATCTGGCGTTGGATCAGGATCGCCTGAATCATCAAGTCCAGATCCTCGCTCGGCATCCGTTCCTTCCATTCGGTCAGCGCGTCCTCCATCGAGGTTCCGTACTGCATTTCTTTCATGACCGTCTCCGCCTCCTCGCGGATTGGCCCGTCGGATTCGTCGACGACGGTCTTCAGCGCCTGAGCGAAGCTGAAGCCGGCCCGCAACGAACCGATGACCGTCGTCAGCATGTCGAGCAGCCCATCGTTGAACGCCTTCACTCTCGCGCGGCGCTTACGCCCGATCCACCAGCGAGGCAGCATGAACCCCGTGACCGCGCCGATCGGAAGGAATAGCAGATGATCCAGCAGCAAGTAGACAACGCCCGCGCACAGAGCCGTGCTGATCCACTGGAACAGGACGTATTCTTCGGGTTTCAGCGGCACGCCCGATAGACGGAGCATCTGCTCCAGGCGCGAGCTCTTCTTCTTCGTCAGCACGCGTTCTCTTATCTTCTGCTTATAGAGCTGCATGCGGACGAGCAGACTGAACTTCTTCCGGTTCAGCTGCTTCTTGTTATTGAGCTCCAGCAGTCGGTTAAGCCGCGCGTCCATCCGCTTGTTGGTCAGGAACAGCAGCTGCAGCACGGCGGTAACGAGCAGGAAGCTGCTTAATCCGATCATGATCAAGAGAATCCAGACCATGGTCTCACTCCTCTTCTATAAACACGGATGCCGGAGTGTGAATGCCCGAGGTTTCCAGCCGGTCGTAGAATTTCGGACGGACGCCGGTCGGCAGCAGCCTGCCTACGATTCGGCCGTGTTCGTCGATCCCCGACTGATCGAAGGCGAAGATGTCTTGGAGGACGATGACGTCTCCTTCCATCCCCTGCACCTCGGTGATGTTGGTGATTTTACGCGAGCCGTCCTTCAGACGGGACTGCTGAATGATGACGTCTACGGCGCCCGCGATCTGCTCCCGGATCGCCTTGACCGGCAGCTCGATGCCGGCCATCAGCACCATCGTCTCCAGACGCGAGATCATATCGCGCGGACTGTTCGAGTGACCGGTCGCCAGCGAACCGTCATGGCCCGTATTCATCGCCTGCAGCATATCGAGCGCCTCGCCGCCGCGTACTTCCCCGATGACAATGCGTTCCGGACGCATCCGCAGCGAGTTGCGGACGAGATCGCGGATCGTGATCGCGCCTTTGCCTTCGATGTTCGGAGGGCGGGATTCGAGCGAGACGACGTGCTCCTGCCAAAGCTGCAGCTCCGCGGCGTCCTCGATCGTCACGATGCGTTCGTCGCTCGGAATGAACGAGGACAGCACGTTAAGCGTCGTCGTCTTACCGGAGCCGGTACCCCCGCTGACGAAGATGTTCAGCTTCGCTTTCACGCAAGCCTCCAAGAAGATCGCCATATCGCGGGTAACCGTCCCGAATTCGATCAAATTCTCGATCGTGTACGGATCTTTGGAAAATTTCCGAATCGTGATCGTCGGTCCCTTGAGCGCCAGCGGAGGAATAATGACGTTCACGCGCGAGCCGTCGGGAAGACGGGCGTCGACCATCGGACTGCTCTCGTCGACGCGGCGGCCGATCGGAGACACGATCTTCTCGATAATGTTCATCACGTGCTCGTCGTCGCGGAACTGCACATAGGATAATTCGACCTTACCCTTGCGCTCCACGTACACTTGGTTCGGCCCGTTCACCATCACTTCGCTGATGTCCGGGTCGAGCAGCAGCGGATTAATCGGGCCGAAGCCGGTTAGATCGTGAATCAGCTCGTCGACGACTTTCTTGCGATCGACTTTACCCCGGAATGCCTCATCCTCCGTAATCAACTGGATCGCCATCGCGTCGATCTTCGGGATGATCGCGTCGACGTCCTCGTCTTTCAGATCGTTCAGGATCTGCTTGTGCAGCTTATTCTTGAGCTCCTGGTGCTTCGTCATCTGCGCGGGCTGTTCCTTCGGCCGCGGATCGGTGCCGCGAATTTGCCGGAACGTCGCCAGCAGATCCTTCCTAGGCGCTTTCGGCTGTTCGCCTTGCGCCTGCTCGGACGCGGAAGCAGTCTCCGCATCCGCAAGAACGTTCTTGGCTTGCAACTTCTCTAGCAGACTCATGATAGACCCTCCCCGGATACGCGAGGTGTAATGGTTCTTGGTTATTTACTTACGGAACAGCTGCTGCAGGAACGAGGTTTGCCTCGGCTTCAACAGCGAGATTTCCCGGCGCGATACAAGCTGCTCCGTCATCTTGAAGACGGACTTGGCCAGCTCCGACTTCGCTTGGTTGGAGACGAACGGTATACCAACGTTAAGAGACTGCGCCACCAGCTGAAAATCGTTCGGTATGTAGAAAGACGAATCGAAGCCGAGAATGTCCGGCACGTCCGCCGCCTTGATGACGCTCTCCATCGTGGCCCGGTTGACGACGAGCTGCATCTTGTCCCGGTACCCTAGCAAATCGAGCGTGTCGACCATCAGCTTCGTATTCTTAATGGCCGTCATCTCGAGCGTCGTTACGACGAAGATTTGATCCGCCTTCTCGATCAACTGCAGAGACTGCTCGGAAAGCCCTGCGACGGTATCGATGACGAGGTAATCGTTCTGCGACAAGAGCAAATCGCAGACGCGCTCGATGACGATCGGCTTAATCAGGTCGGCGAATTCCGGCCTCTCAGGCGCTGCCAGCACTTTGACGCCGCTACCGTGAGGAATAAGAAATCCGGCTAGGGAGAAGCGGTCCATCGTCTCGATGTCCTCGACGGCGTCTTTGATCGTGAACGTCGGGTGGAGATCGAGCGCCAGCGCGACGTCCCCGAATTGAAAATCCCCGTCCATCAAGCTGACCGAGATATTCTTCTTCGTAAGCGCAACGGCCAAATTGACGGCAAGGGCCGTCTTCCCGATGCCGCCTTTCGCTCCGCACATGACGATCATCTCGCCGCGCTTCCCGCTCGTCTGGCTTTCCTTATCGTTTGCTTCGTTCATGGTCTTACCTCCTGCACCCGAAATCCCTATTTCGCCTTCTCCTCTTTCTCCACGACGCGGCTATGAAGCATCATGCTTAGCGTGACGTCCGAGTCCTCGTCGGCGCTGATAAGCTTGATTCCGTCCACCGGCAGGAGCTCCAACGTGACCTGAGCGTATTCCTCCACCGGAGTTTCGGGCACCGCCTCCACCATTCTTCTCGCGATTGCCAGTACGTGCACGTTCTCGAGCAGGATGTGAGAGTCCATTCGTCCCGAATCCTTGTCCTTTTTGTTATAGACGATGTCGACATAGTCGTTCGGCTCGATCAAGTTCGATACGGATTGCACGATATTGACGCCGACGGATGCGGCACGATAGCCTTCGCGAATTTTCTTGGAGACGAATAGCGCCTCTTCTTGCTGATCCTTAATGCGGGTAGCAAGCAAAGCTTCGCCGGCCGTTAGATCGGCCGACGAAAGCTTGCCTATCGCGTCTTGCGGATTGCGCAACGTCTGCGGGTGAACGCCGCTCTCGGGGATTTGCTTCACTTCGAGCATGCTTGCCGTGAGAATCGTGTTCTCTCGCAGGTCCGTCTTCACCGCCACGACCTCCACGAGCTTGTCGTTCGCGATCGCCGGAGCTTCCTTGTATTGCTTCGTGTAGTTGAAGAATAACAACGTCGTCGCGGCTCCCATCAGCAATGCTGCGATCAGTATGATTTTCGATCTCATCTGGTGTCACCTGTCCTTGCGAGTAGGTTTGGATTGAACGCTATTCGGTCAATTTGATCGCATAGGCGCCTTTATCAACGACGCCGGGCGTCGTATAGCCGGTATCGGCTCTCTCGATGAACATGCCGGTGATCGAGGTGTCCTTGCTGGACATCGGCTCCGTAATGTAGAAGTAAGCGAACCCGGTCACTTCGATGTGCTTGAGCTGGTTCGAATCGAAGTCGTACGGCTTGTACACGGGAATGAGAATGACCCGGGGGGAATCCCGATGCCAATACTCGCCCGAAGGGTAAGGATCGGAGTCAAGCCGCAACTGAACGCCTTCTCTCGTCTTGCCCGCGATATTCCCCGTCTGCGTATCGATGATATCGCCGACCTTGATGTCGCTCTGATAGCCGTATTTCAGGTTACTTTCGTAGGTGCTTGCCCCGGGACCGCCTAGCGCCAATATGCCGAAGTAGCCGGATTCCACGCCGGAGCTGTCGACCTTCAGCTTATAGGGCTTGTTGAATTCCAGAGGGATCGACTCGTCGATACCAAGCGGCGCGGCTCCGGAGGCAACTCCCATCGGTGAAATTTGCGCGGCAGCCTTCACGGACACCTTCACGCTTTCTTTGCCGAACAACCGGCTGAAGCCGAGCTTCACGTCCTTCTGGAGCGTGACGCGAACCTTCGATTTCAACTCGATATCCGCCTGGGCTAAGCTCGATTGCTCTCCATGATGCGCGAGTATATCGTCGACTACCTCCGCCACTTCGGACTCGCTGCCGGTTAGCTCCTGCGCTCCCGACAATGCCGCGGCATTGGCAGCCTTCTGAAGATGACTCTTCTCCGCGTACAGCATGCCGCCGTCCACGACCAAGCCGGCGACGGTCAGCAGCAGCGTGAGCGACAGCCCCGCGAATATAATCGTGCTTCCTTGCTGATCGCGAGCCCATTTTCTGAACAGACGAACCATGAAGCGCCTCCTTATTCCACTCGTATCGTAGAGCTCGTTGAAAGAACCGGGGCCGGGATAATGCTCGACATGATCGGGGTGATCCACGGAAGGGAGTATTGTAACGTAACGGTTACGTCCTGGCCGGGTTTACGATCCGATTGCTTCGGCGTAATCGACACGACCAGCTTGGAGGCGTCCCCGACGCTGACGTGGTCCCTGGAATAGGCGATAATCTCCGCGTCCGTCCTTCCGAGGCCTCCCATTCGGACCGCTTCCTGGTTCGTCATATTCAAGCTCGAATACGCGAACAGAAGCCGACCCAGATCCACGATGCCGCAAATAAGTAATAGTAGTAACGGGAGTACAAGCGCGAACTCGACCAGCGATTGCCCCTTCTGTTCCTTGATCATCCCGCTCCCCATCCTTTCAACGCCAAAGCCGCTATGGATCCGCCCGCGATGGCGACGCCATAGGGGTAAGCCGTTCCGCTTGCGGTCCAATAGCCGCCCTCCAGCTTCGGCAGCATGCGAAACCTTAGACAAAGCAGCATCAGTCCGATGTGACGCATCCGCTCGCAGAACCCGTTCTTGAACAGAATGATTCCGATGGCCATCAACGCTCCGATCAGGGACATATAGACGGACGCCTCCAACGCGAAGACATATCCTTCAAGCGCTCCGGCCAAAGCCAGGAGCTTCACGTCTCCGGCGCCCATTCCGCCCATCAAATAGGGAATAAGCAAAATGCCGAGTCCGACTACGAATCCCAACGAAGAGTACGCGAGTCCCGACCATCCTCCGGTTAGCGCATGGACGCCGATCGCCCAGACTAAGGCGGGATAGACGACAAGGTTGTAAATTTTGCGGCTCTTCAAGTCCGTGAACACGCAGACGGCCATAACGATGACTAGCATAATATCAGCCCACACGAATCGTACCTCCGTTCCTCGCTTGCGGATGAATAAAGGCCATACGTCGGGTTAACGTATGGCCTTGGCGAGTCGCCGTTGTATTCAGATCAAGGCGCCGGCGACGATGGGGCCATCTGGGTTTTAGCCGTCTCGACCGTATTCTCCGCATTGTCGAACAGAGCGACGATGTGTCCGCGAAGCGCGATGAGCGCCGTTACGACCGCAACCGCGATCAAGCCGAGAACGAGACCGTATTCCGTCATGCCTTGCCCTTGCTCTTCTTTGATAAGACCTTTGATTTTGTTCAACATCGTAATTCCTCCTCAGATTGGGTTTGGTCTTGATCTTGAAACCGTACAGTTTGTCCGATTGCCGCGCCGGCTCGTTCAAGCGTGCCCTCCGGAAGCTCCACGATAGAGAACGTCCCGTGAAACCGCTTACCAACTTTGCCGGGCTGCAATCGATGCTCGATGCCGACAACTTTCCCTGACTGACTCAGATGCAGCACGTCGATAGGGTACTTCATGAAGAAGGAATGTACGGATCTGCATGGCCGGATGTGCAAGCCGCTTCCTTCCGGCAGCGATTCTGTAAGCATGAGCCCCCTTAATCGACTGAAGAACGTGAGCGCTTCGGAAACGTTCCTTCCGAGCCGCTCGCCGGTTTCCCGGATTTCCAGCTCCTTTACGAAGTTGTCCCCCCCTATGATTACTCCACCTGTCCCGAAAGCTGGCCGCAAAAAACACGCCTGCCGGATCCTTCGGTAGCTGGCTGGCATAGATGCTCGCGCATCGTTAGCCCCTATAGCTTTGCGTCACCGACTTTCGCCGGCTTTGCCCTTATCGAGATTCGGCGAAGCGTGTCGCCCGCCGAGTCGATGTGTGTTGGCTTTAGCATAATTTACCGGAGCGCAAGGTGAATATCCGACGACTTACCTGATTAATTGTCTGAATATTGTAGCACTCCAGTCACTAACAACCGTGGAAGCATCCCTCCTAATACGGCTAAGGAATTGCGAAAAGTCAGGCTAGCTGCGGAGCTCCGGAAAGCCGTTGGAGAATTCCGCCAACCTGCGCCACCATTGGTATTGTCAGATTATTCAACGCTTTCTGATTACCTTCGGACTTACCAAATGCAATGTCTAAGGACTCACCATGGTCATAGGGACCGTGCCGAGTCCGGATCCGTCCCGCCTAGTGAGGATTTGGTTCTACATATAGGTAAATTCGCCTCTTTATACCCATTAATAGGAAAAAATTCTGACACGCTTCTTGTCGATGCTGCGCAAGTATGGCGCGCGTACACTTGCCGACTTTGGGAATGGGTATGCGTTATGCCTCAGGAAGTACGAATCGGTGCCGATGGGGGAGTCTAGGGGTGCAAAAGTCACCGTAGGTTGTCCAACTTTAAGCTGACCGCAGGCATGCAGCTTCCATCTATCGACCCAGCAATTTGCAGTCCTTGAACAGCCGAACCGTTCGAATACGCTATAGATAAGGCATCAGTAGGCGACTATACGGGCCGGATGGTCGTTCACCCACATATCATAAGAGGGTTAAGAAAACGAACAAGGAGAGGAATACGAATGAGCATGTCCCTTTCATTAACGCCTCCCCCCAATTATATCCCTCCAAAACCGAACGTTTCCTACATTATCGATTGCGTTAACCAGTACACCTACGTGTGGCTGCGAAACGGCGAGAGCTTCTGGTTTTTCCCGGTATCCGTTCAAGGCTTCGGAGTCTCGGGCTTTAGATGGAACGGTTTTTCGTGGGTATTCTACGGTTTCGATCCGCGTTTGATCGATGCCGTTGCATGCCCTCCGATTCCAACTCTGTTCTGACGCCGCCACACAAAAAGAGCATCTAAGGCTGTGCCTTAGATGCTCTTCATTCTAGGAAGCTGAGATAGAATCATGCCCGCCAGCATGAGCAGGCAACCGGCGACGCCTCGGTTTCCGAGGATCTCGTCTAAGAGCAGATAACCTCCGATGACGGCGAATACGGTCTCCATGCTCATGATAATGGCCGCTTGAGTAGGTTGAGCGTTCTTCTGCCCGACGATCTGCAGCGTGTACGCGATGCCAACCGAGCAAATGCCGCCGTACAGAATCGGAATGGCAGCCTGCGTAATGCCCGACCACTCGATTCTCTCTGTCGACAAAGCTACGATAAAGCTGAGTAACGAGCAGACTAATACTTGGAAGAACGATAGCTTGATGACGTCCGTCTTGCGAGAGAACCGATCGATCAGCAGAATATGCGCCGACCAGAAGAACGCGCCGATCAACTCGTACAAGTCGCCTTTACCCAGCGTGAAATCCTTATTCATGCAAAGCAGGTATAATCCGGTCACGGCAAGCAGCGCGCCGAGCGTACCGTTCAAGCTGAGGCGCTGTCTCAAGAACAATCCGATGAAAGGCACGATGACGATGTACAAACCCGTGACGAATGCCGCTTTCCCCGCGGTCGTGTAGAGCAGCCCGATCTGCTGCAAGGACGCTCCGCAGAAAAGTACGATACCCGCGCCGATTCCGTATCCAGCCGAGCTCTTCCAACCCGTCCGCGCCTCCGACGAACGCTGCCGTTGCCCGGATTTTCGATCCAAATAGAGAATGAGCGGGATTAAGGACAACCCGCCTAATACGAATCTGACCGCGTTGAACGTATAGGGACCGACGTGCGTCATCCCTTCCCGTTGCGCCACGAAGGCGAATCCCCAGATGAATGCGGTAATAAGGAGCAAGAAACTCGATTGCCACTGTTGGTGTCTAGACATAAGATGACCTCGTTCCTGATATCTCCCAGTTTGAATCATATCTATCTAAAATAACAAAGACGCGGACCTCTTTCAATGAAGAGATCCGCGCCTTTGCTACCTATAATATTGGAAACTCACGCAGCCGGATGAGTGAACGGCCTATCGACGGAATCGGCATGAACAACGGGAGCATCAGGTGCGGCTTCGTCGTCAACGACTTTATAATATTTCTCGTACATATGGACCGGAACCATTAAGCAGACGCCGACGAGTATCAAACAGAAGGCGAAAAATCCATATGCGCTAATGAAGTCCGCGACCAGCTGACCGCCTTTCGCGGCTACTTTAGGGATGCTTTCGCCGATTGGGGGCAGGTTGGACAACCATTGTACGTTCATTGAGGATTCCTCCGTTTCGTTGTCTTTCTGAGTCTTATCTTAATGCGTCAGACAACGGAGGAATGTGATGAATGTCACAACTTAATGTGGCACTTTCTTGTCTTCCTTATTACAAGAAAACCGCCAAACCTTTCATTGAAGGTTTAGCGGCTCGCTATTCCAAGCTTATTCTTCGGTCCGCCGCGCCGCGAGCAGTTCCACGAGACGCCCGAACGAATCGTTCATGCCCTTCTCCATGCCGGACTGCAGCATACCGTCCCGGTCCTCGACGGAGCGGAACACGGACTCCATCCTCACTTTCGTTCGATCCCCGGGCAACGCTTCGAAAGTCGCCGTCTCCAGCGTCACATGACCTCTCTTCGGCATTCCGAGGAATTCGAACGTCTGAACGATTCTCTCCGGGGCGGTGACCTCATGGAACACGCCGCAGAACGCGAACTCTCCGCCGTTCGGAGCTTTGGAGACATACCTCCATGCCCCTCCGTCCCGAGCTTCGAATCGCTGCAAATCCATGGTTAGATCTCTTGGCCCCATCCATTGCACGAACAACTCCGCGTCCGTGAACGCCTCGAACACCAGCTCGCGGGGAGCGTCGAACTCCCTCTCGATCTCAATCACTTGCTTGCCCGGCTCCGCGGTCAGCTTCGTAAGATTCACAACCGTCATCCTCATTGCTCCTTTTCTTCGGATTGCGAACGGCGCTGCTCCATCCGCGTCTTCAACAAGTCGTCGAGTTTGCCGAATCGTTTGCTCCACATTGACCGGTAACGCTTAGCCCACTCCTCCACTTCGGTTATCGCTTGTTCGTTCAAGCGATAGATTCTCAATTGCGCTTTCTTCTCTACGTCGACGACGTTCGCGTCTCTAAGCACCTTCAAGTGCTGAGAGACGGCTTGCGGACTAATCGCGAAATTACCGCAAATGTCCGTAGCGGTGAGTTGGCCCTTCTCGGCCAGCAACTCAATGATATGGCGTCTATTCGGGTCTGCGATTGCTGCAAAAGTATCCATGCCTTTATTATAAACCAATAACTTAATTAAGTAAACACTTAAATATAAATATTTCCGTTACGCGGGATTAACCGCAAAAAGAGAATGAATGTTGCCCTCAGGGTCAGCGAAGAAGGCGGTCGTGTGCCCCCATGACTTAAGCCTAGGCTCGGCGATCGGCATCGCGCCTTTGGCGACGAATTGCTCATACAACTCGTTCACGGCCTCGGGAGACTCGCATTCGAAATTGAGTTCGAAGGCTTGGCCTTGGCGCTTATCGATGTAAGTAGGATGCTGATCCGTATTCTCGGCTAACGTGGGTCTAGAACAAATCGCGAGACGGACTCCCGTATTCTCCAGCTCCACGTAATGCCCTTCTTCTACGACTACACGGAACCCGATGACGTCCCGATAGAAGCGTGCCAACGAAGCTACGTCGTCGGCCATGATCGTAATGCCCTCAAGTTTAACTCTCATATCTATTCTCCTTCACACGATGTACATTCTGACCTTATCTTCGGAATCGCCGTAAGCGATGAGACCCTCATCCCGCATGCCGAGCTTTGTTAGCAACCGTATCGACGCTTCGTTATCCGGTGTCGTGATGGCAGCGATCCGTCCGAATCCCAGCTCGTCCCGCGCATACCTCAGCACGGCGGCCGTCGCCTCGTACGCATAGCCCTTACCCCAATAAGCCGGATGGAAAGCGTAGCCGACATCCGGGTCCTCCATAAAGTCCCGCTTCGCCAGTCCGCAAATCCCGATGGCTGTCCGTTGACCTTCGTCTTCCTTCAACTCTACTAAATAAAATCCGTATCCCAACCGCTCGTAAGACCCTAACGCAACCCTTACGATGTAGTCCCTCGCATCGTCCACGGTCTTCAAATTCCGATCGCCGATGTACCGAATCCAAGAGGGTTCCGTCATCAACTCGAACATAAATGCCGCATCCTCGGGCGTCTGCCGGCGCAACGCCAGCCGTTCTGTCTCTAGTATAATCACCGCCGCGCTTCCCCTCCTCGCTATAGGATCGTAGTCGCGTAGCTGCCTAGAATGTGCACATCGTGTCCGAACGTCTGGATGATTCGAATCGCTTTATCCATGCGCGGGTCGCTAAGGGCGGCTTCGGTCTCGATCAGGAACCGGTAAGCGCCTAACTTCGTTCCCGTAGGTCTCGATTCGATCCAAGACAGGTTAACCGCCAACGCGGAGAAAACGTTCAGGATCGAGGACAGCACTCCCGGATATTCGTCGTTCGGAGTAATCAGCATCATCGTCTTCTTCTGCTCCGACTCGTCCGAATGCCTTTTGCCCGCCACGATAAACCGCGTATGGTTCGCGGAATGGTCTTGAAGCTCGCTCTGAAGAATTCTCAGCCCGAACTTCTCCGCGACGGATTGCGAACCTATAGCCGCCATATCGAGCCTGCCGGATTCCTTAACGGACATAGCTGCCTTAGCCGTGCTGTCCGCATACTCGATCTTCAGACCGCGTTCCTTAATATACTGCCGACACTGGTTGATGGCCGGGGAGATCGACGTCACCGTACGAATATCGCCGATCTGGCTGTCACCGTTACCGATCAGGTGCAGCGATACTTTAAAGATGACATCCGCTTCGATGAACAGGTTGTGCAGCAGTAACCCGTCGATCGTCATATGGATGTTGCCCGCGATCGAATTCTCGATCGGCACGATGCATTTGTCCACCTCATCGTTGCTGACCGCTTCCAATACGTCCGGAATCGAATCGAGCATATGCCAGTCCACGTTCGTATCTGCAAAATACTTCAGAGCGGCTTCCTCCGAGAAGGTACCGCTGGGACCCAAGTAAGCGACTTTAATCATGGCTAACTCCTTTATGTCAAAGAATGGCGCGTTTAAGTTACGATTAGTATATCTCATAAGCCGCCACTCGGAAAACTAACCCGAACTTCTTCCATGAGAGCCGTACGTAGTATACTTCTAGTAAAGCTGTCTATGGAGGATGAGTGAACGATGGAACCTAAGTGGTTGGAGTGGGCCAAGAAAATCCAAGCGATCTCGCAAACCGGATTAACCTACGCCAAAGACGTATACGATATCGAGCGGTACGAAGAATTAAGGCGGCTAAGCGTCGACATTCTCTCCAATTACGCAACCGCCGGCAAGGATACGATTAAGCTGACCTTCGCTAGCGATACCGGTTACGCAACCCCCAAAGTCGATGTCAGGGCGGTCGTGTTCCAAGATGATCAGGTGCTTCTAGTACGAGAGAAAATAGACGGGGCATGGGCATTACCCGGAGGATGGGCGGATATCGGATACTCTCCTGCAGAGATAGCCGTGAAAGAAGTCCGGGAAGAAGCCGGATACGACGTCGAACCTGTAAGGCTTCTTGCTGTTATGGACAAGAAGTTTCACGGCCATCCGCCTGAGCCTTATCACGTCTATAAGCTGTTTATTCAATGCAAGATTATTGGCGGAGAAGCGCTAAGCGGCGTTGAGACCAGCGAGGTTGCCTTCTTCGACCGGGATCGCCTGCCAGAGCTGTCGCAGGAGCGCAATACGGAAGCGCAAATTCAAACGATGTTCGAGTTCCTTCATCACCCGGCGAAAGAGGTTATCATCGATTGATCTCCCCTCTCCGAATGAATAAAGCCCCGCGACGCTCATGGAGAGCATCCGCGGGGCTTCGTTATGTCTTCGTTACTCTATCACGTAAGGAAGCTTGAACGTCCAAAGCTCTGTACCGTTCGCTGCCGATTCGCTGCCGATGCCGAAGTCGTTATCGTTGATGATGGCGATCGTATCCCCATTGATGAGCGAGAGACCCTCGATTTTCTCGAACGGGAACCCGAACTCGACGGCATCGATGACCGTATGCTTGGAGACGGGAGCAACGCCTTGGGCGCGCAGATCGGCGGCGGTCATCTGCTCCAGCGTCTTGCCGGCTGCCGCAGCATCGTCGAATCGGCCCAGCACGTTGGTTGCGTTCGACAGCCCGACCGCATAGATGCGCTTAAGCTGAGCCGCTTCGCCCGAGAACTTGTCGCGCTCGTCGACGAGCAGCACGTTCTCGTTCACGGCGACCAAGTCGGAGATGACGATATCGGCCTGTTTAACGTCTTTGAATTTAGATGCGTCTTCCGCCTGGTAAACAAATTCACCAACCGGCTTCAAAGTATTCAGATCAATCTTGATAATCCTCAGCTGGCGCGAGCCGTCTACCGATTTATCCGGATTGCGCAGCGGGCTTTGCATCGCCATGAACATCCAATTACCATCCGGCGTAATGCCGACCGCTTCCGCTCCGCGATTGGAACGAAGCTTAAGGTAGGCGGCCGGAAGCGTCTCGCGAGCCGGAACAAGAGGCGTTGCGACTTGCGATGCCCACCCTTGCGGAACGATGCGCTGTACGATCGTGCCGTCCCGCTTCGCTTGCACGATGCTAGGACCGTACTCCTCGCTAATCCAGAACGTATCGTCTTTCGCGTTGTAAGCAAGTCCTTCGATATCGAGACCGTACGGATCGTAGGAGAGCTTGGTTTGCGCGGAAGCATCATAAGGCGTCTCGTCGCGCCCCTCGATGTTCGGCTTGCCCGTAATCGCGCCGCTTCCGGTTGCCGGGTTAACGCCGGACACTTTAAGCGGGATCGTCTCCAGGATCGTAATCTTTCCGTTGTTGATTTCGATTTTATAGAGAGAAGGATTGTACTTCTCAAGCGGGAACGTACGGCGAGTCTCGCCGCCTACCTCGACTTCCCCGTTCGGCCCGCGATCGGCCGTCGTATAGAACACGTTGCTCGGATCGCCCGGTATATGGGTCAAAGAAGAGCCGACTCCCATCTTCACGCCGTCTGCGAGATCCGGCGCCTCAAGCTGATATTTACCGGTCAATTGCGGCTTATCCGTCAAGGCCACGCTGCGGCGGTAATCGTCGTAATCCACATACTGTCCCGTCAATTCGGCAATGGCTCGAAGCGGCATATACAGACTGTCGTCGATCTCGACGGCCGGTTTAGACGGCTCGACGGCTTGCCCGTTCCATGTATACTTCACTTCGGGAGCCGGCGTCCCTTGAATGATTGAAGCAGCGGACACGGTTCCTGCTACTGCGAACGTGAGAACGACCGAGCTCGCGATTTTCCATTTGGCTTTCAATTTCATAGACCCCTTTCGGAATACAGAGAATGATTCCTGCTCCTTGAGTCTATCTACCGGATATTATCGCATTGTCAGAAGAAATCGGGGGTTTTGTTAAGAATAAAGCCAGGCTCCTGGCGTCAGGAGTCCGGCTTATAGGTTGTTACACCGCTTTGACCGTATAGATGCCGGTCTTGGCGTCGTGGCTTAGCTTATATCTCGTTCCGATAACCGATCGCAGGAAGCTGATGTCCGTGTTTACGCCTTTGGCGGCGACTTTGAATTTCATGACCTCCGGCGCGCCCGGGTCGTTATTTAACTGCTGAAGCAAATATACCCTCAGCTCTTCCGTGGATTTGATCTTCATTCCGTCCACTTGCGGATAAAAGTTAGGATTCGGATACCCCATACCGACCCAACCGTGCGAATCCATAAATTCATACACGCCTATGAAAGAATAATCGTAGTTCAGCTTCTTCTTCGAGTCGTCGAACGTCGTGTCGACGAACTGCCATTTGCCATTCAGACGCACCATGTTCCAAGCATGTCTGCCCGCAATCGAATCTCCCTCGATAGGGATCGTGGTGAGCGATGCTTTCTTCGCTAGGTAATAGAAAAGAGAAGAATAAAACGTGCAGCTTCCTTTGCCCTTCTCTATCGCGACGAGCGCGTTCTTCGCCGATGTATTGGACGTGCCGCCTACATAGACGATATGGGTGACCACATAATCGTGGATGGCTCGTGCCTTCTGCTCCTCCGTCATGCCGGGTTTAATGATCTTGGCTATAATCTTGTCGAGCAGAGGATCCAGTTTCTTATGGGTACTATCCGGCTGAACGTTCAAGTTCGGCTTTTCGCCGGGCTTGAGCTCCCTAGGCTCGGCTGTATACCCTTCGATGAACCCCTCGGAGTAGACGCCTTTCCCGTAAGTCACATAGCCCCGGGCAAAATTGTGGAAGTCGACGTTCGATACGTTGTTCTTGAACGTGTATTTCACGTCGGCGTCCGTCGCTTGAAGCTCGATTATGGTATACCCTGCGTCGATTCTTTGATTTTTACCCGTAATTCGGATGCCTTTCGTTACATTCTTAATATAGTAATCGATGTAGTCCCGCGCTCTCTCGGCGGAATCGAAGTCGATATAGACGAAGTTGTTGCCGACGGTTATTCGCGATCTGCCGTAGAGGTAGGAAGATGCGGGAAGAATCCCCCGTAATTTAGTAAAATGCGGATCTAAATTCACTAGCGCCTGTTCCAGCGTATAGGGTTTGGCAGGATCAAAGTAGCCGTCCCTTAGCGTGATGATACCCGCCGTTACGCTGTTCGCCGCGTCGGCATAATGACTCGGATCGATCTTGTCGAAGTCTTTGACGTCGATATGAGAGTCCAGCGGATCCATGAGCTTCGATATTCGAACGGCCGCTTCTTCTCGGGTCATCGTCCGATCCAGCTCGCTCGCGTCGTCGATTAACCCCGTCGCGAAGGCGATCTTCACGTAGGCCGGCATATCCTCGGTAATAGACGGGTCGTCGATTTGAACGGTCTCGTACATCTGCTGAGAAGCCTCGTTGTCGAAATAGAGGCGAGCCAGATTGCCGATCGTGATCGGTTTGCGAAACCCCCGCCTAAACTCTTCCGCTAGGCTTCCGCTTACGATTAATCTTGAAATGGCGGGGCGTGCCCAATCAGACGGCGCATCTTCGGCATAAGCGTAGTTGATGACCGATTGTTCGAATCGATAGCTCGTAATGATGACTTCTACGTCCCAATTGATCGATCCCTCGTCGTCCAGCGCCACGTATTCCGGGCGTGCGAGAAGATAGCCGATTAACTTCTGGATTAAGTGCTCCCTCTCCGCTCGGGTAAGATCGAAGGTTTCGGCCGCCGCCGCATATTGCCCCGGCATTCGTTCCAACACGTCATCCGGCATCGGGTAATCCTGGGCTTTAATCTGGAGCAGCGTCTCGTATACGGCTTTCTCGACTTCGCTCTCCGGAGCGGCGTACGCGGGTACGGTCTGGATGAGCAGCAACAGCGCGATCAGAACGGTCATCAATCTCTTGAGCAAAAGGGTCAACTCCCCGGCGAAAATCGTTCCTAGTGATTGGAAAATATAACTAGATCATAGTTTTCTTCGCTATATTCTGTCAATCGAAGTCGAAAGAGAGGGACGAGAGCTCCTGTATGCGATCATAGCTCCGATAACGATCAGACCGCCGCTGAGCGAATAGACTCCTGTCAGAGACAACGTGTTTTTCAGAACGCCCGACAGGAGCATCCCGATTACCATCGTCCCCATGAACACCGGCATAATTGCCCCCGAGACTCGGCCCATGAAAGCTCCGTCGGTGTTGCGTACGATAAGCGTCTGAATTCCGCCTTGAATCCAAGGATAGAACAACCCGCTGATAATCAAAAAGACGAAGGTAAGCCCGAGTAGCGGGGACGATCCGATTCCGACCGTGCAGACGGCGGTAACCAGCAAACCGGCCACGAGCATCAACTGCGCCTTTATTCGCTTGGCGATCCCCATAATCGCAACGCCGCCAACTAACATCGCCGCCCCGTTCGTCATGACCACCCATTGCAGGAACGGTTTATCCATCCCGAGCTTCTCCATGACGACGAAGATGGCCAGCGGCTGGGTCATTCCCGACGCCAGCCCGACGACCGCGAAGGTGACGCCGAGCGTTCTTAACGTCCGATTGGACACGATGTACCGTACTCCGGCTTTTAACTCCGTCATGAAGCTGCCGCTTAGGCCCGATTGTTGTTCTTCCTCATCGCGGGGCAGCGTCGACAACACAAGCGATGAACCTAAGAATAAGACAGCGGTAAGAACGAGAGAGAACTTAATTCCGAATTGGATGAAAATAAACGTGCCGACGACCGGACCGAGTACCATGAAAATCGCCACAAGCGTCTGGGACATCGCCAACGCCGCCTGCAATTGCTCGGCCGGCACATGCCGCTTGTAAATTTTCATGCCCGATGGTTGCGAGAACTGAGAAAGGCTCGCGGATACGAACGATCCGAGGAGCAGCGCCAACCATCCGCCGTTCACGACCGCTACCAGCACGGCAACGACGGACAGACTCGACAGCAGGTCGCTCCATACCATCGTCCGCTTCGGCCGCCACCGGTCCGCGAACGTCCCGCCGATCAGCGCGAACAAGAAGATCGGGGCGAATTCCGCGACCGAGATGAGCGAGACGTAGTCCGGATCGTTGTTCGTCAGATCGGTTACGTAGAGCAGTACCGCATAATTTCGAATCCATATTCCCAGATGCAGCAGCACCCGCGAACCCATAATCGTTCGGACATACCGATTGGATAACATGAGACTAACCTTCTTTCTTTTCATTTACTGAATTACTAATTTACTAAATTACTAAACAATAATAGCCGCATATCGTTCATTCGTCAAACCCTGGACAACAGAAAAAACCGGAACCCCTGGGAATCAGGTGTTCCGGTTTGCTTATTTGCTATGTCTTTATTGCTCTCGCGATAGGACTTGCTCGCGTCTCGGACCTACAGACACCTTCGTAACGGGCACTCCGATCTCGGCTTCGATCCACTCGACATACTCTCTTGCGGCTTGAGGCAACTCCTCATATTGAGTGAACCGAGCAATATCGCATTTCCACCCCGGTAGACTCTTCAGTACAGGCTTAGCCGACATCAACTGCGAGGTTACCGGGAACTGGTCGACGACACCTTCCTCCGTCTCGTACGCTACGCAGACTGGGATCTCATCCAAGTAACCCAGCACATCCAGATTCGTTAACGTGACGGAAGTCGCGCCCTGTAGCCTGCAGCCATAACGGGTTGCCACGGCGTCAAACCAGCCCACGCGTCTAGGACGGCCGGTCACTACGCCGTACTCTCCTGCGTCTCCGCCCCTCCGGCGCAGCTCCTCGGCCTCAGCGCCTTGCAGCTCCGTAACGAACGGTCCTGCGCCCACGCAGCTGGAATAGGCTTTGGTTACGGCGATAACTTCGGTTATCGCATAGGGCGGCAGTCCTGCGCCAACGGGGGCGAAGCCCGCAAGCGTCGAGGACGACGTCGTGTACGGATAGATGCCGTGATCCGGATCCCGAAGCGCGCCGAGTTGGCCCTCTAACAGGATGGCCGCCCCGCTTCGATAAGCTTTATGCAGCACGGAAGTCGTATCGCAGACATAAGGCGCAAGCGACTCGGCGTACTCCTGCAGTTGAGACAGCCATTCGTCGGCTTGAATCGGTGCATGCCCGTATAGATGCTGCAGCAACGCGTTTTTCGGCTCGAGCATCTGCGCGATCCGGTCGCGAAGCCTCGATACGTCCCGCAGGTCGCTGACTTGAATGCCAAGCTTTGCGTATTTGTCGGAATAGAACGGCGCAATCCCCCGTTTGGTCGAGCCGAAGCTTCGAGTCCCCAACCGCTCTTCTTCAAGCACGTCGAACAACCGATGCACCGGCAGTACGATTTGTGCCCGCTCGGAGATCAACAGTTTAGGACCAGTCACACCACGAGCAGATAGTTCCTGCAATTCTTCCAGCAGCACGCCGACATCCAGCGCCACGCCCGGGCCGATGATGTTCGTTACGTTCGGATGGAAAACCCCCGAAGGAAGCGTGCGCAAAGCGAATTTGCCGAAATCGTTAATGATCGTATGCCCCGCGTTGCTCCCGCCTTGATATCTCACGACGTAAGATGACCGCGCAGCCAGCGCGTCCGTCATTTTCCCCTTGCCCTCGTCTCCCCAATTCGCCCCCACGATTGCCGTTACCGTCATTGGTTTACCCCCGATCATCATTTCGCTTACAAAGCTAATGATAACGGAGGTGAAGTATATTAGAATAATTGATATAACTAATACTCGGTATAAAATGGGGTAATACTCATGGACATTAACTTGGAATGGTATCGCGTCTTCTATTGGATCGCGAAGACGGGCAGCCTGTCGAAAGCCGCGCAGCGAATGCACATTACCCAGCCAGCCGTAAGCCATACGATTAAACAGCTCGAAGGCTCGCTTGGCGGCCAGCTTTTCTTCCGAACGCCGAAGGGCGTAACGCTTACGACCGAGGGAGAAGTGTTGTTCCATTACTTGGAGCAGGCGTTCAACTTCGTCGAGATCGGGGAGAAGGCGATTGCGGACATGAACGGCTTGCAAAGCGGGGAAATCGCGATCGGAGCCAGCGATACGTTGTGCAAGCATTATTTGCTGCCCTATCTGGAGAGATTTCACGCCGAGCATCCCGGCATTCGAATCCGAGTCACGAACCGGACGACGCCGGAGACGCTAGCGCTTCTTAAAGAAGGAAAAATCGATTTCGGCATCGTGAGCTTACCGGCATCGGATAAGCAAGTAGAGTTCCGCGAGAGCACGCCTCTGCAAGACTGTCTCGTAGGAGGGGCGAAATATCGGGAGTTGGCGGCAACGCATTCGCTCTCTCTCGATGAGTTGCACGACTATCCCCTGTTGCTGCTAGAGGCAGGGAGTACCAGACGGTTCCTTGATGACTACGCTGCCACGCATGGGATCACGCTGCAGCCCGAATTCGAGCTAGGCAGCATCGATCTTCTCGTCCAATTCGCCCGAAGCGGCTTCGGTCTTGCCTTTGTGCTGCGCAATTACGTGGAAGAAGAATTGCGGTCAGGGACGCTGGTCGAGATACCGTTGACTCCGCCCGTGCCCGAGCGCCATATTGGCATCGCGACGCTACGGGGCGTCCCCCTGTCCGCGGCGACGAAAGCTTTCATGGCGTTAATCCCCGGAGGTACGGATGCGCGAACCTAATCTAGGAGATTCCATTACGCACAACCAACAATCTACGGTCTTTAAAGTCCTGCAGCATATCGATATCCACATTCATACGAAACTCCAATTGAACGAACTAGCTGCCTCGGTCTCTTACTCGCCCTTTCATTTTCACCGATTGTTCAAGTCCGTCATGGGCGTTAACCTTAACGAATACATCACCCTCTATCGATTGCAGAAGGTAACCCGTTATCTCAAGCTGTACCCTCATCTAACCTTAACGGAGGTTGCCGAACGTTGCGGGTATGCGGCTCTTAACGACCTTTCGAGGAAGATTAAGGCCTATTTCGGTCAGACCGCCACTCAAATTCGCGAGGGATACGTTCAGAATCGCAAGATTTGCATAATGGACCGCAACTTTTACGAAAGATATTTTTCGGTACATTATTACAATGAGATTCAGGGAGACGGCCGCTCCTTGTTAAGAGAAGAGAGAACCTTGAAAGTAGCCATTAAATCGCTGCCTCAGTATCTAGCAACCTTCCACCCCTTACTAGTAGACGGCGAACATTACGATCACAGCAGGCTGAAGCAGGTTTTTCAGCAACTTCGCGGCACTGCGGGCAGAAGCCCTCTTTCTTTTCAGAGGCTTCTTATCGGTAAGATCCATCATGAACCAACGACAGATGACCCCCACCTGCAATGGCGGTACGATGCATGCATCACCATACCCATGGGAACGCCGGAGCTTGATACGCCAACAACCCTTATCGCTGGGGGTACCTATGCGGTACTTCGATTATTAAACAACCCTAACGATAAAGGAGCCGTCCTAGACGCTTTCTATCACGAATGGTTGCCGAGCAGCGGTTATCGCTTAAGGGATCAGCCCTGCCTTGAGGTGTTCGGTTCCTCCCATGCTTGTCAGACCGGATTCCCTTCTTATGTCGACTATTGTATTCCGCTGCTTGATTAAGATCCTAAATGATTGAGAGGATTGACTACGATGACACGCAACGCCAGTCATACGCCGGAAGTTCATCTCACGATTGCACCTCCGGTGAAGCTAGTAGGGAAGCAAATACGCACGACTTTCGCCGAAGACCAGGCCAAGCAAATCGCCGGTCAATTGGCACGTGAAATATTCGCATGGCGATCTCAGAGCGTAGACCCTAACAGGCCGATCTACTTGTTCTCGTTCTTCCCCGAAGATTTTGAACCTTCGATGCCGTTTACCGTCTTCGGCGGAGTCGCCATGAGCGAAGGCGAACCCGTGGCCGAATCCATGGTCGTTCGGGAGATACCGGAGCTGCAGCTTGCGGTCGTCACTCATAAGGGACCCATTATCGGCATCAACAAGACCTACGATTATTTCTTGAAGCGCTGGTTGCCTCAATCCGATTACAAGCAATCGCACTACTTCAATTATCAATGGTATACGGATAAGTTTACAGGCGTTGACGATCCAAGCTCCGAGCTTGATCTTTGCTTTCCCGTCGTTCTCCGCAAGGAACAAGAAAGCCTGCTTCCCGCGTCGGTCCCTTCTCTGAACTTCGACGGCGGACAGATCGATATTCTCTGGGATCATCACGAAGAGGCTGTCCGGTGGTATACTCGGCATTTGAATTGGACGGCAAACCCCACCTACGATTGGAGACAGGATGAAGACGCCGATGAAGAGAAGATTACGCAGCTCTCCTTCGGAACCTGGCTCAAATCGGTTCGTACCCGTAAGAAGCTCCGCCATCTATACGCGGACCGGGGAGGACCGGACCCTTCCGTCAGATGGTGCTGGAACACGAAAGACATTGCCGGCGCCCATCAGTATTTCTCCAAAAGCGGCGTTCGAGTCTCGGAAATATACCTAGGCCCCGGTGATCGTTACTACTTTGACTTGTGGGCATGGGAAGGGACGCGCCTTACCGTCTGCGATTGGCCCGAACTAGAGGATTCCTCCGGCGCTTTACTTACTCCTGGTTGGGTCCGCATTGGCGTTTCGAATTTAGAGAGCGCCTGTCGGTGGTACCAGCAATTCGTGGGCATGGAAATCGTGGAAGTCGATGACCGCAACCGCTGGATATCGATGAGACTTGGAACGGAGCATCACTCTAGCCGATCCTTGTGGTGGCTGGAACAGCTTCCTGAGGGAGCTTATACCGGGCAGGTCAACGGTCCTGCCAGACCCTATTGCGTCGTGCACGACAAATGGAAATTCGAAAGCTATCGCCGCTATCTGGTCCAGCACGGAGTACCCGTCTCCGAAATTTCCGGAAATCCCCCTATTCACGGATTCTCCTGGTTCCACTTCTACGACCCGGACGGTAACCGATTTAATATTTACCGCTATTAATATAGAGTTATGACACGCCAAGCCCCGTCCATAGACTCCCGTGGACGGGGCTTGGTCACCTACCGTTATCGATAGGCCTTTAACGCAATGACCGCATTATGCCCGCCGAAACCGAAAGAGTTGGATAACCCGATATTCAATACAGCTTCGCGAGCAACGTTCGGTACGTAATCCAGATCGCAATCCGGATCTTGCTGCTCCTGGTTAATGGTCGGCGGGATGGTATTATGCTGAAGGGTTTTCACTAACGCGATGGCTTCTACCGCGCTGGACGCTCCGAGGAGATGGCCAGTCATCGACTTATTGGCCGTAATCGGAGTCCGGTAGGCTTGGTCTCCTAACAGCTTCTTAATAGCGCGCGTTTCCGATCGATCGCCGATCTCCGTGCTTGTGGCATGCGCGCTGATCACATCCACTTGTTCAGGTCCGATACCGGCCTCTTGAATCGCCAATTTCATCGCTTGATAGGCGCCGATTCCTTCCGGATGGGTCGCCACCATGTGGTAGGCGTCCGAAGTCGCTCCATAACCAATGACTTCGGCATAGATGCGGGCATCTCTTCGCAAAGCGCTCGTCAGCGACTCTAGGATGAGAATCCCGGCTCCCTCCGCCATCACGAACCCGTCCCGCCCGGCGTCGAACGGACGGCTGGCTTTCGCAGGCTGATCATTACGGGTAGATAAAGCGGTGGCATTGCCGAAACTCGCCAAAGCAATCTCCGTAACGGCGGCCTCGGCTCCTCCTGCCACGACGACATCCGCGTATCCGTATCGGATAGATCGAAATGCCTCGCCGATCGACGTATTGCCGATCGAACATGCCGTTACGGGAGACATGGTCGGGCCAAGCGTGCCGTACTTAATGCTAATTAGGGCAGCCGCCATATTCGATATCATCATGGGCACCAACGTCGGGCTTACCCGTTCCGGACCGCGGTCGCGAATAACGGCGGCTTGATCGAACAAGCTCTGAATCCCCCCGACTCCCGATCCTACGTACACCCCTATGCGTTCCTTATCCACTTGCTCGAGAGAGAGCCCCGAATCCTCCCAAGCTTGCTCGGCGGCAGCCATGGCGAATTGACAGAACCGATCCATGCGCCTTGCTTCTTTGCGTCCGAATAGAGCGTCGGGATCGAAATCCCGAACCAATCCGGCTACTTGAGACTTATATCTGCTAACGTCGAACGTATCGATCCGCGAAACGCCGGATTCCCCTCTGACCAACCGGTCCCAGAAGCTATCAACCGTGTTCCCGAGCGGCGAAACGACGCCCATACCCGTAATAACGACTCTCTCCATCTCTCCGTTCTCCTCCTTCGCCTAACCGATCTACAGCATTATCTTGTCACTCCGATTATCCTATTACAAGTTGTGGTTTATACTAGTACAATGAGTACTATGATACTTCTAACGAAGAGGTGAACGATACCATGGATCGCGAGATGAGGCTTCAAGCGCTATCGACATTCTTGAAGACCAAACGGGCCGGTATTCTCCCACAGTCGATCGGATTCGTTGCAGGACAACGCAGAAGAACGCCGGGCCTCCGAAGAGAAGAGGTCGCTCAACTGGCGGGAGTCAGCACCACTTGGTATACATGGCTTGAACAAGGGCGGGATATCAGAGTATCGACCTCGGTATTGGATTGTATCGCGACCGCGCTGCAATTGACCCACGATGAACGCAAATATCTATATGCTCTGGCGCTTGAATCGAGCTCGGGATCCGCCTTATTGCCAGAAGAACAGACCGAGATTAGCCCGTCGTTAAGGAAAATCATCAATGAGTTGCGCTACTGCCCTGCGATCATCACGGACAGACGATTTAACATTGTCGGATGGAACGAGTCCGCATCCTACGTTTTCCTGGATTTCGACCAAATCCCGTTCGAGCAGCGCAATATGATCCGTTTGTTGTTCACGAGGAAAGAGCTTCGGAGATTAGCCGTGAACTGGGAACATTTCATCAGAGGGTATTTGGCCATTTTCCGCGCTTATTACGGTCAATACTTGGAGGATGATTGGTATGATCGGTTTCTTGAGGAGATGAAGGAGGTTCACCCCGATTTCGATCCGATATGGCGGCAAAGCGAGGTCAAGTCCGCTCCCGAGGTTCTGATTGAATTTCGCCATGCCAAAGCGGGGAAAATGTTGTTTCATCTCACTTCTCTTCAGGCGCAAGGCAGCACGGATTTGCGTTGCAGCATCTATACGCCGGATCCCGATTCCCCGACGGAAATCAAATTGCAGAAATTAATGGAGCGCAAATAAAAAAGGAGCTAACCGGGAATTTTCCTGGTTAGCTCCTTTCTCGTTAAAGCGATTGCGAGGCTTGCGCCAGCAAAGAGGAGAGCTGGGCGTAATCCGGCGTAACTCCCTCTTTAATCTTGATATATTTGCGTTCCGGCGGACCCTCGAAGCCTTTCGGGAACTCCATGCCGGCCGTGTTCATGATCATAAACGCGATAGCGTCCTTCGATGGCGAGATGACCGCGGCGTAGTGGCCGTTCTTCAGAAAATGCGGTTTCTTATACTGAATGCGTTCCTCTACCGACGGAATCGTCTCTTTCACCATGTCTCTTAGCTTCTTAGAAAGTTCGACTTGCCATGCTGCTCCTAAACCATCGATAAATGCGGTAACCTCTGCGCTCATGTCGTGCTTCAGCTCCTCTTTGGCCATTTTATTCCATTAAAATATACCGTATCTAGCAAACTACTGTCTACTTGATCGGGAAATCCATGCATACGACGACTTTCCCCTGCACGCGGCCTTCCCCGAAGTATCTAAGCGCCTCTGCGGCATCGTCCAGCGCAAAGAGGCGATCGATGACGGGTACGACGTGCCCCGCTTCGGTCAGCTCCTTCCATACCAACTGATCGCCGTGGTTCGGCTTATGGAGCAGCACTTTCATTCTTCTCTTGGCGAGCTTAGCGACTAAGGGTCCAGTGAGCGCGGTCTGCAGAATACGCGACATAGGCCCGCCCACCATCACGTACGTACCGCCCGGCATGAGCGCGCGCTTGATGGCGGACAACGGTCGATTGCCGACGACATCGAGAATCAGATCATACTTCGGACCACTGGCCGTAAAATCTTCCTTCGCGTAATCCACGACTTCATCCGCGCCGATGGAACGCAGCATAGGCAGCTTCTCGACTGCATCCACTCCCGTGACTTCCGCGCCGTGAAGCTTGGCGTATTGAATTCCTAACGTGCCGACGCCGCCCCCCGCCCCGTTGATCAGAACGCGATGTCCTGCCCGGAGCTTGCCGCTGTCGCGCAGCCCCTGCAAGGCAAGAACGCCCGCCTGCGGAATCGCTGCGGCCTGCTCGAAGCTTAAGCCGACGGGCTTCGGCGTCAACGCCGTCTCGGCGGCGCATGCGTATTCCGCGAAGCCGCCCCAACCGCACCCCGAGAGGTCTCCGAACACTTCGTCACCCGGCATATAACGTTGCACGTTCGCTCCCACAGCCACGACGCGACCTGCCACATCCGCGCCGAGGATACGGTAACGCGGTTTGCGCAATCCGCCAAGGCGGGCGATATACGGTTTCCCGCGCAGAAGATCCCAGTCCCAAGAGTTCACCGATGCGGAATGAACCGCGATCAGCACCTCGTGGTCCTTCGGGGCGGGGACTGCTACCTCTTCGATCCGAAGCACGTCCGGCAATCCATACTCGTCGTAGACTAACGCCTTCATCTTGCGAGGGGCTTGCTTTTGCGACGTCATGGTCGACCACCTCAAGTTTTTATTCATTTATCCGTACACGGAAAAAGAGGAACAATTTCTCTGACATTGCCGCCTGCGAAAGGAGACATGTTATGTGGGGCAAAACCCACACCACCTATCTAGGAGGAACTAAAGTGAAAAAAACAGCAATTGCCATCATGTCGGCCTGTATGATTTTCTCGGCAAGCTCCGCCGCGTACGCAGCGGTTCCCGCTGCTGAAAAGAAACACGAACACAAACTGCATGCGAAAAGCATGCATCATAAGAAAGCCGCCGAGCATAAGCTCCGCGCGAAATCCAAATCGCACGCCAAGAGCCTTCATGCCAAGAGCCTTCATGCCAAGAGCCTAAAAGCGAAGGATGTCACTGAAATGCCGAAGACAGGTATGGGCGGCGCTAGCGAACAAACGGAATAGGAGTATGGAGGGGTATTTCATACCCCTCTTTTCTTACGATGAGAATATGGCGGGTCATTATTGTTGCAATGGTCTTGGTTGCAGTCATAACCGGCTGTACTCACGCAGACAAACGCAAGCTTAACGCAATCCAGCCGAATAACGGAACTCAGATTGCCCGGCAAGTTGAAATCAGCGGTAACGACAAGCACCCCCTTCCTCATCAAAAGAGTAAATCTTATCCGAACGGAATAACCCCGTCTCGGCTATATATTCCGGCTATCGACCTTCACGCGAATGTTGAATTCGTTGAAGTGTTGGACAACGGGCAAATGGGCGTACCCAATCGTTCGGATGCCGTCGGCTATCTCCCGAACGGGACATTGCCCGGCGCGGCCGGAAACGCTGTTATGGACGGACATTATGACAGCCGTAATGGCCCGGCGGTTTTTTATCGGTTAAAACAGCTCAAAACAGGAGATATTATTGTCGTTAAAAACGAACGCGGAGAAGCTATTGAGTTCGCGGTACAATCGGTCCGAACGTACGGCAAATCCGCAGCGCCGATTGCTATGATTTTCGGTCCATCCGCTGAACCCAGGCTTAACTTGATTACTTGTGCCGGCAAGTTCAGCAGAAAGCTGAAAGAACACCAGGAGCGACTCGTCGTGTTCACCACAAGGTTATAATTCGCCATCGTTATATGACTAGAGGGGCCGGAGCAAACCTATCGTTGGCTGCCGGCTCCTTTGCGTCGTTAATCCTAAGCCACGGTAACGATGATCGGCTGATCCCTTGTAATAATGATCGTATGCTCATGCTGGGCGACATAGCTGTTGTCGGGCACGAGCAGCGTCCAGCCGTCCGAGTGCTCGTCTACGTACTCCGCGCCAGTGGATAAGAAAGGCTCGATCGTGATGACTTGACCCTCCTTCAACACGCGGTGGTCATGCTTGTTGTAGAACGGCAGAATCTCTTTCGGCGCCTCGTGAAGCGATTTGCCGATTCCATGACTGCATAAATTTTTAACGACCTTATATCCGCCGTTGGCGGCTTCGGTCTGAATCATTCTGCCGATCTCGTTCAACTTAACGCCATGCTTGAGCGAAGCAATAATCTTCATCATGGTGCGGTAGGTATACTCGCATAGGCGCGACAATGCCGGATCGTGCGGCGCCATCGTAAAGGAATGACCGGCGTCGGCATAGTAGCCGCCCAGCTCCGCGGACACGTCAACGTTAACCAAATCGCCTGCTTGGATGATCCGATCGCCAGGGATGCCATGCGCAACCTCATGGTTAATGCTGATGCACGTTTCGCCGGGAAATCCGTACACCTTCTTCGGCGCGGAAATCGCTCCATGCCGCTTCAGGACTTGGGCCCCGATATCATCGAGCTCGCGCGTCGTCATGCCGACGCGAGCGCTATCTTTCATCTCCTTAATCGTTAACGCGATAACTCGGCCGATTTCTTTAAGGCCCTGAATATCCTCTTGATTCTGTATGGTCATTCTCGCCATCTCCTTTGATTAGCTCATTATCTCATGATTTGTAAGCAATTGCATGTCCATGAGACGCGGGTTATCATGTAGGTTACGAAAGGGATGAGACGGATGTACCAAACCTATATATTCGACCTATACGGGACGTTAATCGATATTCGCACGGACGAAGAGCATCCCCTGCTATGGGATAGCATGGCCGTGCATTTCGGATATCAAGGCATGGAGACGACGGGGAGCCAGCTCAGACCGCTGGTGTCTCGGGAGATCGAGAGGCTGCTTGCAACCGGCCGCGAAACCTATGAGTTCCCCGATTTCGTCATGGAGGAAGCGTTCGCTGCTGTCGCCCGGGAGCTGAAGGGGCAGGTATCGAATGCGTGGCTGAACGAGACGGTCCGATGGTTCCGGACCATGTCCATCCGTCGCCTTGCCTTATACGACGGAGTCAAGGAAGTGCTGGAGGCTTTGAAGGGAAAAGGCAAGCGCATCTACCTGCTCTCTAACGGCCAGAAAACCTTCATCGAAGCGGAGCTGCGACAGCTCGGCATTCTTCATCTGTTCGACGGGATCGCCATCTCCTCCGAAGCGCGAACGAGTAAACCGGATCCGGCGTTCTACGAGTATCTGCAGCGAACATACGGCGCGGACTTGTCGTCCGCGATCATGATCGGCAACGATCCGCGTACGGATCTGGAAGGTGCGAGGCGAGTCGGCATCGACGCTTGCTATATTCACACGGAATCGTCTCCGGACCGGGTAGAAGTGACGAGCCTCTACCAGATCTGGGACGGAGACTTCCGCCGAATCCCAGGTTGGCGCTAATGCCGGTCAGTATAGGCTGCAATATACACGAAAGCCGAGACACCCCGCGTCTCGGCTTTGTCATCATTATACGCTTTGCTCCGCAAGAGCCAGCAGCTGCGACAGCTCGACAGGAGGGTTGATGTAATAGCCCTGCAGCCCCCAGCAATTCATCGCCTTAAGCATCCGGAACTGATCTTCGTCTTCGATTCCTTCCGCGATTACAAGCAGATTAAGCGCTTTGGCCATCATCAGCACGGCCGACATCAGCGGCTCGTTCATGTTCTGGATGAAGGACCGATCGATCTTCAGCTTGTCGATCGGAAGGAGCGTTAACATGCTTAGCGAAGAATACCCCGTACCGAAATCGTCCAATGCGATCGTAAAGCCCTCGTCTCTCAGTCGTTTCAGCGTTGCCTGCACGTCCCGAACGTCATGAATGACGGTGCTTTCCGTAATCTCCAATTCTATGGAGGGCGGAGCAACCCCCTCGCTCTTCACGATGTCCAGCAGCCGTTCGACGAAGTCCGGCTCGTTCAATTGAACCCTTGAGATATTAACGGCCACCATGAAGGATGCGCCATACGGAAGCTTGCATCGGTGCCAGTCTCGGCACGCCTGCCGGATCACCCAATAGCCGATCGGAACGATAAGTCCCGTCGTTTCCGCAACGGGAATGAAGGCGTTAGGCGGAACGACGCCGTAGTCCGGCCGATTCCAGCGCAGCAGCGCTTCGGCTCCGACGATCGCGCCCGAAGACGGACTATAGATCGGCTGGTACCTCAAAGTCAGTTGCTCGCGTTCGACCGCATGGGACAACTCCAGCTCGTGAAAGAAATTCTCCACATGGTCGTACTTCGAGTCTTGTTCGTAGACGTGGTATCTCCGTCTCCCTTCGCCTTTCGCTCTGTACAAAGCGATGTCCGCTTGCTTCAATAACGTCGTCAGCTTGATCTCTTCACCCGTTCGGATCGCTACCCCGATGCTGGCGTTCAAATTCATCATTCGGTCTTTGACCACGAACGGCGCCTCGAAAGCCTCGTAGATGCGGCAGATGGTGTGAGACGGCGGCCGACCGGCTTCGGTCTGGACAATCAGGAATTCGTCTCCGCCTAGTCTAACTAGCGTGTGGTCGGAGCCGAGATGATCGATGAGGCGATTCGCCAATTCCACCAGCACGGCGTCTCCCGCGTCGTGACCGAACGTATCGTTAATATTTTTGAAAAAGTCCATGTCCAGCAAATAGAGCGCACCCGGATTCCGCACGCATTCTTGCAAATAGCGACGGTTGTACAACTTGGTGAGATCGTCGTGGTAGGCCAACTCCCGCAGCTTCTTCTCGGATTGCTGACGGGCGGACGTATCCCTCGTCACGCTGAATACGTATTCGATGTTGCCTTCCTTGTCGAAGATCGGATTCAAGATGCTCTCTCCGCTCACCTTGCCGCTCGGAAGCAGGAAACCTTCTTCGTATCTAATCGTTCGGCGTTCGGTCAATACGCGGGAATACTTCTGGTGCAAAAAGTTCGCCATCTCGGGCGAATTGGATTCATAGAAAGTCCGCCCGGCATCGTCCATCGTAATTCCGCTAAATTCACTCGCGGCACGATTAACGTAATAATATTTGAATTGTCCGGCGTCTACTTTCATAACGAATACCGAATCGTCGATTTCATCCAACATAAGCGGAAGTTTGCAGGGTAACTGTGATGTGTATGACAATTTGCGTATCCACCCCAAAGGTCCGTCTAATTCTACTATTTCCCATTATAATGGATTTGCCCGCTGATTAGAATCGCTCGAAGCAGTCGTAATTCCTCTGTCTATAGATGAAACCATCCTTGAAATCGAAGACGCAGCAGAAATAAGCCTTCAGCTGCTGTCCGGTCTTGAATGCCCCGATATCCGCCCCGACTTCGGCCGTCCAGACGACTTCCGTGATCAGCGTTTCGCCCGATTCATACGTCCTTTGAATATCGTACTTTTGCGATTTCAGTAGCTTCTTGCCGTTAGGTATGCGCTGCAGTAGCGTCTCATAGTTGCTTACGACGATGCCGGGAGTGATCAGATTCGGATATTCGGTTTGCTCGACGTCCGGATGCAGCAACGGCTTGTAGTCAGACTCCGCGATGCTGAAAGACTCAATCAACTCGTAAAATCGTTTTACCGTCTCCAGTTTCATGATTACACCTTCCTAACGTTAAATTTTTCTGTCAAAATAAGTTTAACACGCCAGATCCGACTATATTTTAACAGAAGTATGAACACTTTTTTTTAGGCGATAACCTCATCTCTTAACGTGAAAGGAACTGATCCGATGAAGGCAGTTATCTGTACCAAATACGGACCGCCGGGCGTTCTGCAGCTCCAGGAAGTGAATAAGCCTTCCCCTAAGCGCGATGAAGTGTGCATCAAAGTCTACGCATCGGCGGTAACCGCGAGCGACATCTATATCAGGGGATCGCGGATACCGCTTCGGTTCTGGCTTCCGATGCGGCTCATCTTAGGCTTCACTAAGCCGAGACAGCCCATCATCGGCATGGTGCTGGCAGGGGAAGTCGAATCCGTCGGCCAAGACGTCCGTCGGTTCAAGGCAGGAGATCAAGTATACGGAGTTACCGGTCTTGGGATGGGTTGTTACGCGCAATACAAATGCATGAAAGAATCGGACTCCATGCGAGGATGTCTATCGCGCAAACCCGCCAATATCAGCTTCGAGGAGGCAACGGCCGCGGCATATGGCGGACTTCTGGCGTTGCAGCGCGTGGAAGAGGGCAAGATCCGGCGCGGCCATAAAGTGCTCGTATACGGGGCATCGGGAACGTCCGGGACCCTTGCGGTACAGCTTGCCAAGCATTACGGGGCCGAAGTGACCGGTGTATGCGGCGCGCGGAACATGGAATTCGTCCAAAGCTTGGGGGCGGATAAAGTCATCGACTATACCGACGAGGAATCCGCGAATCTCGTCGATCGCTACGACTTGATGCTCGACACGGCAGGCAAAGCGAGAAGCTCCCGTGTCAAAGAGCTGTGCATGCAGGCGCTAAATCCAACAGGCCGATATATCTCCATCGACGACGGAAAGCTAGAGTTGAAATCCGAGCGCCTTGACACGCTCACAACGTTAATCGAAGCCGGAGCTATTAAACCGGTAATCGACGGAGTCTACCCGATGGAACGTATCGTAGAAGCGCACGAGTACGTGGAGCAAGGACGCAAGAGAGGCGGAGTAGCCGTCACGATCGAACATGACTGACGCGGCCGCCGACTAACATCGCCGTCTGGTTACCAGACTGGCGATGTTTATTTTTTAGGCCAACATCTTAAGTTTAACAGGTTGTATTTCCCAAATCTTTCTTTAATATATTGTTAAATACTAGAAAAATCGGCTGACTTATGTACGGCTGGTAGGGGGAAGCAACCATTTGAGAAGCATCAGTCTTGCTTTACGCCAAGCCAAAGCGAATCTGGCGAACAATGTATTCCTGTTCAAGTTAGCATGGACGATGCATCCTCAGCGGGTGGCGGCCGATTTCACGGTTCAAGCCTGCAGACAGATAGCGAACGTGTTCTTCGCGGTCTACTTCATGAAATACATCATCGAGTCCATTTCGGTGGACAGGGACTTCCGGCAAGTCGCCTTGTTCATCGTCGTCACCTTGGCCGTGCTGCTCGTATTTAGCCTGCTGGACAGCTGGTATGATCAACGGTTTAAGCCCCTTAGCGATCTCACGCTCTACGAGAAGCTATACCTCATCCTGTTCCGTAAGGCGGCATCCGTTGAACTTAAGTGCTTCGAGGATCATGAATTTTACAATCAATACACGAAAGCCATTCAAGAAGCCGACCGGCGGATCGGCGCCGTTCTCGACAGCCTCTCTAGAATGATATTCTCGACGCTCGCGACGATCTCCATATTCGCCGTCATGTTCTCCATCGACAGATGGGTCGTCTTATTCGCGCTGCTGCCGATTGTAGGCAACTTTTTTTTCGGCAAGAAGCTTAACCGCCTCCAGTTCCAGCAGAACAACGAATTCGTGCCTTACCAGAGGAAGATGGATTACGTCAACCGCGTCATCTATTTATCCCACTATGCCAAGGAGATTCGGTTATCCCGCATTTTCTCCGTCCTGAAGAATACGTACCAGGAAGGCTTCGACGGCGTCATCTCCGTCATTCATAAATATCGGGTCAAAGCCGGCATCGTCTCCTTCTTCAAGCTGTTCCTCACGTTCACTCTGATCTTCCAGGGCGTTCTGCTGTACGGCGCTTATCTGGCGCTAGTGAAACAGTCGATATCGATCAGTTCCTTCATCGTGCTGGGAACCGCTATGGTCAGCGGGGCATGGTCGCTCATTCGAATGTCGGACAGCGTGGTGGAAATCAACAAGAACGGCATCTACATCGATAATCTACGGTCGTTCCTAAGCTATGAATCCGAAATCCGGGAGGACGAGAGACAAGACAAACCGAGCGTGCCGCCGTTGCAACGATTAACCTTGCGGGATGTTCATTTCACCTATGATGGAGCCGCTAAGGCTTCCCTATCCCGTATCTCGATAGAAGTGAGCAAGAATGAGACCATCGCGCTTGTCGGGCATAACGGTGCGGGTAAATCGACGTTAATCAAGCTCATGATGCGACTGTACGATCCGACCGAGGGAGAGATCGCGTTAAACGGCCGCAATATTAAAGAATTCGACCTCATGTCCTATCGTTCGATGTACGGGGTCGTGTTCCAGGACTTCAAGATCTTCTCGATGACGATTGCCGAAAACGTACTGATGCGCGAGGTGACGAGCGAAGAGGATCGTGATCTCGTGGTAGAGGCGCTCAAGAAAAGCAGGGTGTACGAGAAGGTAGCCTCGCTGCCCCATGGAATCGATACGATGCTGACCAAGGAGTTCGACGACGAAGGGGTCGTTCTGTCCGGCGGCGAGTATCAGAAGATCGCGATCGCGCGGATTTTCGCCCAGCCTGCGGAAATTCTCATTCTCGACGAACCTACGAGCGCCTTGGATCCGATCGCGGAATACGAGATATTCGAGAGCATGATCGAAGCGTGCGAGGACAAAGCCGTCGTCATTATCTCGCACCGCATGTCGTCGGCTATGCTGGCCGATCGCATTTATTTCATGGAGGAGGGCGGCGTTCAGGAAGCCGGCACGCATGCGGAGCTGATGCGGCGGCAAGGGAAGTACGCGGAGCTGTTCATGAAGCAGGCCGAGAAGTATATGGATCAGGAAGAGCTTGCGGAGGCGGTGATTCAACGTGATGCCTAACAAACATAGTTTCGCCCGGGTCATGCAGAACAACTGGTTTATCTTGAAGTACGGGCTGCGCTATTCGCGTAACTATATTATTTTCACCTGCTTATACGCGTGTCTGCAGGAGATCGAAATTTTCCTCGAGCATGTCATTCTGATCAAATTCGTATTCGACAGCGTGCAGTATGGCACTTCCTTCTCCACCGTCGCCCTCTATATCGGGCTCATGGTAGTCTTCATCGCGGGTTGCTTCGTGCTGGACAGCATCTACTTCCAAAGCGTCGAGCCGAAGGGCAAAGAGCTGCTGTATCGCAAACTCAGAACGGATCTATACGAGAAGGCCGTTCAGACGGACCTAAGCAATTACGACGATCCCGTCTACTATAACGAATACGTGTGGAGCGCTAACGACGCGCGCAATCGAATCGATACGACGATCAACAATATCAGAAACCTGTGCAAGGCAATCACGGTCATCGTAACCTCCGTCAGCTTCTTCTTGTTCATCGACAAATTCGGTTTGTTGTTCATCCTTGTGTCCTTCGTCTCCACGATGCTCGTCGGTTTGGTCGTCAATAAAATCAAGTTCAAGATGAGAATGGAGCTTAACGAGAAGGATCGCAAACGTATCTATTTAAAGCGACTGTTCTATATGGCCGATTATGCGAAGGAAATGAGACTATACTCCATCAAGGAGAAGTTCTTCCGCGAGTTCTCCGATACCCACCGGGAGATGCACGGCATCGTCCGCAAGCATTCGAAGAAGCAGTTCTGGCTGAGCTTCGCATCCGACTTCGCGTTCACCGAATTGATCTTAGGCGGATTGTACGTTGCCTATGTGGCCTGGACGGCGCTAGTAAGAGGAGCGTTAAGCTACGGAAGCGCGGTCACGTTGCTGAACTCGTCATGGCGCCTGAGAGGCAATATGCAATTCCTGACGCAGCTTGTAAGCGAGATGCAAGAAAATAGCTTGTATATCGAGAAGTTAAGAGGCTTCCTGGAACAGGAGAATACGCTCAAAGAGACGAGCGATCCCTTGTCCGTACCCGATCGGTTCACGGGGCTGGAGCTCAAACAGGTATCCTTCCAATATAACGAATCCGGGTCTCCCATCCTTCGAGACGTCGATCTGCGCATTCGCCCGGGCGAGAAAATCGCCATCGTCGGCTACAACGGCGCCGGGAAAACGACTTTGACGAAGCTCATTATGCGTCTGTACGATCCGAGCGCGGGCGAGATTCGCTTGAACGGCGTGCTTGTGGATCAGTATAAGCTCGATGAGTATCGGATGAAGATCAGCTCGGTGTTCCAGGATCATCAGTTGTTCGCGGCCACCCTGTCCGAGAATGTCGTGATGAATACGGCTTCCTCCAGCGACCCTCTCCATATCCGGCAAGCGCTCGAGAAGAGCGGATTCGGCGATAGGCTGCAGGAGCTGCCTCTAGGGACGGACTCCGCTATAACCAGGGAGTTCAAAGAATCGGGCATCGAGCTATCGGGCGGAGAAGCGCAGAAGGTGGCGATCTCCCGGGTGTTCGCGAAGCCGACGCTGCTCATTCTCTTGGATGAGCCCTCCAGCGCCTTGGATCCGATGAGCGAATATCATCTGAACCAGGTCATGCTCGAGAAGGCGGAGAATCGGCCGATCCTATTCATCTCCCATCGCTTGTCGACGACCAAGATGGTCGACCGCATCTTCATGATGGAGAACGGCCGCATCATCGAACAAGGCTCGCACGAGGAGCTCATGAGGCTGAAGGGGAAATACGCGCATATGTTCAACTTGCAGGCTTCCCGGTATCGCGTGGTTGCCGGTGCGAAATAAGGATGCGAAGCCAAAGCCCGCCTCAGGGATACCCGAGGCGGGCTTTCGCTATTCCTACATTCCCGCTGCCGCTTTGATTTTTCCTCTCTGGGAGGTAATGAGCTCCTTCAATCTTTCCGTTCCGAAGGCACCCGTATTAAAGGCGTTTGCTTTCGGGTAATAAACCATCCTTAAGGATGTACCATCCTGAAGGTGTACGCGGAGAAAATATCCCGTCTCGTGCTTGATTTGTTCATAAACCTCATCGAACCCCACGTAAGGAAGCGGTAATAATTGTTGAATGAATTCGATTGAGGCTTCGCTGCTGAAATCCCCGATCGGACTTCCGTCGTACCCGCTTTCCAGACTAACCTTCGCGACTCTATTCTCGATGTCTAAGAGTTCCCCGATCGTGGCGGCTTTGGGGTTCTTATTCACTTCGTAAATCTTGTTGTTCGCCACTATGCGAAATTCGGGTTTGTATCCATTTAGTTCGTATATGGCCGTTCCTACGGGAAGATAAGCCGCATCCCCATTCTTCGCGACATGACCCGTACATGCATGATCGTTTAACATATAAGCGACTTCCCCGATTTTATCGCCTATCTGCCCCTCAGTCACTTCTTTGGTTCCTTCATCATTATGATCGTACATGATGTCATTGATCTTGAGGAAATCAACCCAATCGATTATCGCGTTGCATCCATCGGTTGGTTTCTTCCCGGGCATATTGCAACCCGCCAATAGTAAAGTAATTAAAAGCAATATAGATAAAGGAGCTTTGACCTTCGCGCTTGTCATCCGAATATCACCTCAATGAATAAACGACATTCTCCTGCGGAAAGTTCCAGGAATCACCATGCTATTCATCCTCGTATTTCAAAGTCGAATCGCTGCTAATGATCGTACCGTTAGGAATTCCTTCGCAGATCTCCTTCATGGAACCCGGGTTGTCGAAGTTAAACACGTGCATGGGCAGATTGTAGTCCCTGGCCAAGATGAACGCGGACTGATCCATCACCTTCAAATTATGCTGCAATACATCGTTGTAGTGGAGAGACTTGAACTTCCTTGCTTCTCTATCGTGCCTCGGGTCGGCGCTAAGAACGCCGTCAACGCCTTGTTTGGCGACTAACAGAGCATCGCAATTCACTTCGATCGCCCTTTGGACGGAGGGGTAATCCGTCGTCACGTAAGGCTGGCCGTTGCCTCCGGCGAAAATGACGATGTAGCCCTTCTCCAGATGGTGCATCGCTCTTAATCTGATATACGGTTCAGCAACCGATGTAACGGGCAATGCGGTCATGACGCGAACTTCCTTGTCCGTCTTAGCCTTCAGAACGCCGCGGAGCATCAAGCTGTTAATGACCGTGGCTAGCGTTCCGATATTGTCGGCTTCCGCCCGTTCGATCCCCCAGCTCTCCGCCATGTTGCCGCGGAAGATGTTCCCTCCGCCGATGACTAACGATACCTCGACGCCAAGATTCACGACGGACAAGATTTCGTTAGCGATATGCTCCAGTTTCTCGGGCGCGAAGCCGAATTCCGTGTTGCCGGCTACCGCTCCGCCGCTTAGTTTGATTAGCACTCTTCTGTACCGTGTCATCCCCTGCACCTCCGAATAAATAAAAAACACTAAAGCAATGAATGCTTTAGTGTCCTCTTAGGAACGGGAATATGAAAGTTAACGGTCGACCGATCGTAGGGCTTCCGTCTGCGTCTCATATTCCCATCCCTCTCCTGAATCTCTTCAGCTTATTCTATTATGCGTCGTAACGAAAAGCAATGGCGTAATCGGATGCCCGACTTTCTACTCCTTCACGCTTCCGAGCTGCAAGCCCGAGACGAAATGCCGCTGCAGGAACGGGTACACGACCAAGATCGGCACAGACGCAACGATCGTAATCGCGGCTCTGATCGACAACGGCGTAATCATCGTTGCGGTATCCTTGGCCGCCGTAGACGAGATGTTCGGATTGGCGTTGGAGTTTACCGTCGAAGACAACAGCCTGATCAGCTCGTATTGAAGCGTACTCAGATTCTCCCTGGACGATGCGAATATGAACGTGTCGAACCACGTATTCCATTGGCCGACGGCCGTGAACAGCGCGATGGTCGCCAGTACGGGCGCGCACAGCGGCAGAATGACGCTTAGGAACACCTTGAAGTCGCTTGCTCCGTCGATCTTGGCCGACTCGACCAAGCTTTCCGGCAGCGTATGAATATACGTGCGGACCACCAGCATGTTGAATGCGCTGATCAGCCCCGCTCCAGCGCCTGGAAACAAAATATAAACGAGGAACGTATTGAGCAGGTGCAGATCCTTGATCAGGAAATACGAGGGAATGAGACCCGCGCTGAAGTACATCGTCAATACGAAGATGACCGTAACGAATTTGCGGTACATATACTCCTTGCGGCTGATCGTATACGCCAGCATGGCGGTCAGGAACACGCCGGCTACCGTGCCGATGACGGTCCGGGCGACGGACACCCAGAACGCATGGAACACTCTCCCGTCTTGGAAGACCGCATCGTAATTCTTGAGCGTCCACTCCCGCGGCCACACGTAGATGCCTCCGCGCGTCGTGTCGAGGCCGGCATTGAGCGAGACTGCCAGCGTGTTGAGGAACGGATATAACGTGACGACAATCACGAACAGCATGAACAAATAATTGATGGTGTGAAACACGAACGGCTCCGTCTTGGATCTTCTTATTGTCGTTTGCATACGGAGCCTCCTTATATGAGCCGCTCTTCGCCGAGACGCTTGGCGATTAGGTTCGCGCAGAATAACAGAACAATACTAACGACGGTTTTGAAGATGCCCGCCGCGACGCCGAGCGAGTAGTTGCCGATACGAAGGCCGTACTTCAGAACGAAGATGTCGATCGTCTCCGAATAGTCGAGCACTTGCCCGTTACCCAGGAAGTATTGGATTTCGAAGCCGCCGCCGTTCAGAATCCAACCGATGTTGAGAATCAGCAGGATGACGATAACCGGCCGAATGCCCGGCAGCGTCACGTTCCATATTTTGCGGTAGCGTCCCGCCCCGTCCATCTCCGCGGCTTCATACAATGACGGATCAACGGAAGCGATGGCCGCCAGGTAAATAATCGTGTTCCAACCGACTTCCTTCCACACGTTGGTAGCGCCTACGATTCCCCAGAAGTACTTGCCTTCGCTTAACCACACGATCGGTTCGTTGATGAGATGCAGCTTCACCAGCACGATATTGACGATGCCGCCTTCGGTGGATAACGACATGGAGACAAGGCCGGTTACGATAATCCAGGATAGAAAGTGAGGAAGATACGAGATGGTCTGAATGATCCGCTTAATGCCGGTTTTCTTGATTTCGTTGAGCAGCAGTGCCAAACCGATCGCCGTAACGAATCCGAGGATGAGCGATATGACGCTCATGGCTATCGTATTACGGAGAACCCGGGTAAAGCCTTCGTCCATGAACAGAAATCGGAATTGATCGAATCCGACCCACTTCTGATCGAAGATGGAGAAGCCTGGTTTGTATTGCTGGAACGCCATCATCCAGCCCCAGATGGGACCGTAGGCGAAGAGAACGACGTAGGCCACCATCGGTAATGACATGAGTATCAGCTGTCGCTGGCGGACCATCTTTCTCCAGTAAGGTTCGGTCCGCCGAGCGGGTTGAGGTGCAGGTTCCACCTTATGGACGATTTGCTGCGGCATCTGTTCCGCCTCCTGTACGAGAGGAAGGCTGGAGCATCGGCTCCAACCTCCCGTCCCCTTTCGCCTTATTTACTGGTCCAGTTCTCTACGCGCCACTTCAACTGGTCGTTGACCCGATCCAGATAAGCGTTCGTATCCACTTTACCCATCTCTTTGACATAATCAGCCCATACGCTTTCGAAATTCTCCGGCTTGCTCAAGATGGCTTTAGGCAAGAACTTGAAGTCCAGATCCTTCATCTTCTGGTTGGCGACTTTCGCCGCGGAGCCTTCGATAAGATCGATGTTCCAAGCCGGGTACGAGATGCGGTTCTCCGGCGGCGACGAGAAGAACTCCGTCCAAGTCTTGTGACCATACGCGGACAACACTTCCTTGTCGATGTCCTTCAGGTTCGCGAAGAATTCTTCCGGCTGATTGCCAGCGCCTTCGGCGTTGCCGTCCGGATACCGGCCTTCCAATTTAGGCATGTAGCCCCAGAGCGATTCTGCTCTGTGCTTCTGTTTCCAGGTAACGTCTTCTTGCTGCGTGCGCATCTCCGGCGTCCGATAGAAGAGACCGTTGTCGCCAACGAGATAATCGATGCCTTCTTGGCCCCAGTTCATGCGCTTCTGCCACTTCTCGGACAGCAGCGTATCGATGAATTTGATAATCTTCTCCGGATCTTTGGCGTTAACGGTGATGCCGAAGCCGTTGCCCAAGTTAATCGGCGGGCGATCCAGATAATAATCAGTCGTGTTCGTGTCATAGACGAGCGGGAACCCGACATAAGTGCGGTCGAATTTGCCCTGGGAGACGAGCGAATCATGAGCTTGCCCGAAGTTCCAGCGTTGTTCGAACATACCGAGAACGCGGCCGCTTGAAACCTTGGCCAGGAACTGGTCATAGTTCTGCGCGAAAGCTTCTTTGTCCATGAGGCCCTTCGCATTGATCTCGTTCAGCTTCTGGTAGTATGGCTTCGACACTTCGTTAGCGGAGTAGAGCGTAGCGACGTTCGTGACCGGGTCGACGAGGACGCCGCCGTCGTTCGGATGGCCGGCCAGATGCTGTGGAGGGTTCCGCAAGCCCCAATCGCGCCAGTCGAACGCAAGCGCGGTGAACCCGATCGTCTTCTGACCGTCGATCTCCGGATATTTCGCCGCGTAGTCTTCGATTAGCTTGAAATATTCGTCCAGCGTTTTGAATTTCGGATAGCCGAATTCTTTAAGAACCGCCTTCTGGATATAGAATGCCGGACCGTAATAATCCGTCGACATGAACTCGCCTTGGTAAACCCCGTAGTTCGGCAACCAGTAAATATGGCCGTCCTCCGGATCCTTCAATTGGTTCCACACTTTCTCGAAATGCTTCTTGATGTTAGGCGCATGCTGCTCGATCAAGTCTTCCAGCGGAATAACCGCTTTGGCCGCCGTAAGCTTCGTATTCGCCGTGATTAAATCCGGATAATCGCCGCCGGCGATCATAACGCCGAGCTTCTGCTCGATATCTCCAACTAGATATTCTTCCTTCAGCGTGACGCCAAGCTGTTCCTTGATTTCCTGGTAGATGAGATTGTCATCTGTCGGAATCGGCCCCGTAGCGGCCGTGAACAAGGAGATGGTGAAAGGCTCCACTTTGGTCTCGGTCGAGCTGGACGCGGACGAAGAATCGCTAGGGCTCTGCGACGCCGGCGATGATGACGATGGCGACGAGTTCCCATTATCGTTGTTACTCGAGCAGCCTGCCGCTACGATGCTGGATACCAGCATCAGCGAGAGTAACCCTAAGGCCGCTTTTTTAGGACGAACCCCCATTGTTAATCCTCCCTATCGATTATGCGAATATGAAGCAAGACGGCGCGCATTCGTCTTGCTGCTCATATGGTAGCGTTTTCTTGGAGGCGGTTACAATTCACGAATTAAATGTGTACCCCCCTGAAAAATCGGTTTCTCATCCCGCTGCAATACCGAAGCCTCACCTTTCCGAAGCACGGAATTCCGCCGGTTTGCACCCCGTTCTCCGTTCGAAATGCTGTAGAAAATGGCGGTAATAGACGTACCCGACCTGCTCCGCGATCGCGCCTATCGCCTCTGTCGTCTCTCTCAGCTTCTCGCATGCCTCCGCGATGCGCAAATCGTGCATCCGATCGAGCAGACCGCAGCCGAATTTGTCCTGATAGGCTTTGCCTAGGTAGACGGGGTTCAAATAAAACCGAGCCGCGACGTCCCGAATCGAGAGCGGGCTGCGGTAATGCTCGCGGACGAATTGATCGACTTCGGCCATCGTACTGAAGGCATGGCTGCTCCGAATCGATTGCACCGACCGGATCGCTTGCTCCGCATACGTCCGTATACGCATCCGGACGGACGACGGCTCGGACGGTTCGAACCGTTCAGCCGCAGCCTGGGCCGAGTTCAGACAGGCACGATGCAGCAAAGCAGGCTCCCCGCCCATTCCCCGAATCAGCTTGCTGCATTGGACGGCCATAGAACCCGCGAACAGCTCTGCCCATTCGGAAGAGCAGCCCGCTAGCTCCTGGAACAGATCATCGATGACGTCCGCTGCCCGGCTCCTATCCGCATCCTCGATCGCTTGCACAAGCTCTTTCATTCGGCGTGCCGCATGCGTAGGAAGATTCGCCCCTTCCTCGTCGCCGTCCATATCGGTCGCCGGCTGGGCCGCCTTGCGGGATTCCAGCCGTTCGCGCACTTGGGTCAACACCTTCGCCGCTTCTTCCTCGATGACCGGCTTCATCATGTAATGACGGACGCCGAGCTGCATGGCGCGTTTGGCGAACGCGAATTCGCCGTAGGCGCTAAGCACGATGAATTCGGAGGACGCTCCTCGCTCCCCGTGCAAGCGGCCGATCAGCTCCAAGCCGTCCATCTCCGGCATCCGGATATCCGTCACGATGACGTCCGGCTTTAACCGATGCGCCGCCGACATCGCTTCGGCTCCGTTCTCGCACACGCCGCAGACGCGAAAGCCGAGCGTTTCCCAGTCGACGAACATGCGTAAGCCTTCGATCGCGTGCGGTTCGTCATCCACCAGCAGCACCGAATACATTCCTTTTCCTCCCTTCGTCCTCGGACAGAGCGGGAATTCTAAAGCCGATTCGCGTGCCCTTGTCCGGGCTGCTGTCGATCTCGAAGTCGACGCGGTCCCCGTATTGGAGCCGCAGCCGCTTATATACGTTACGCATGCCCACGTTCTCGTCAGAATCGAGGCTTCCGTTCATCATGCTCCGAATTTCTCTAAGACGGCTCTCTTCTATGCCTTTTCCGTTGTCCTGAACCCGCACGTACAGATAGGTATCTCCTCGGCGAGCTTCGATGCGGATACAACGCTGTCCCTTGACCGTCTGCAGTCCGTGCTTGCACGCGTTCTCGACGAGCGGTTGAATGCACATTTTCGGAACGAGGCAATCGGCTGCCGCTTCATCGATATCGAGCACGTAGTCGAATCGGTCCGCGAACCGGAATTTCTCGATCGTTAAATACATCTCCGTAAAATGAAGCTCATCCTGCAGCGTCACCGGGGCATCGGACCAACTGAGCATTCGCCGCAGCAATTGGGACAAGTTGCGGATGATGGTCGATACTTCCGTATAACCGTTCTTCACGCTGACGACGAGCAGAGCGTTCAACGTATTGAACAGGAAATGCGGATTCACTTGGCTTTGCAGCAGCTTCATCTCGGCGCGAATCCGCTCCAACTGCATGTCCTTCTGCTGAATCTCGAGCTTATAGACGTCGTTGATGAGCGATTCGATCTGCGCGGCCATCCGGTTGTAGCTGCGGATCAGCCCCCCGATCTCGTCTTTGCCTTCTCGAAGCTCGATCAAGTCGAACTTCTCGTTCGTCGCTTTATCCATATGGCGTGCCAACCGGCGAATCCGGTAGTTGTAAGAGCGAAGCATAATGAAGATCAACGATGTAGGGAGCACCGTGCTGATGATCGCCAACATCCAGATGAACTGCTTCGAGCTCTGGAAGGCCGTCTGAAAACGATGCGAGTCCGCTACGCCCGCGAGCGTCCAGTCGTGGATATACGACGGGTTGCCCAGAGGAACGTGGAACAGTAATCTATCATCACTACCGCCCTCAGGCTCGGTTGTCTTCAAGTATTGAGACGAAGGGAACATGATGCGATTGTTCGGATCCAGCATGCTGATCGCCATATAAGGCTTCTCTTCTGCCAGAAGCTCGTCGAAGCTGGTGACCTTGAGATCGATACGCAAATATTTGGGATATCGTCCGTACAGCGGGTATTCGTTCAGTTTCCGAACGATGCTGAAGTATTGTTTGTTCTGCTTCACGTTGATGGGGTCAAAATCGCTGTAGATAAGAACCTCGACGGCCGAAGGGGATTGCGAGATCGTCTCGTACCATGGGGTTTGTTTGGCCGTTTGATCCAGATAGAAGTAGTTGCTGCCGGTTACGATCGTGGGGTTGGTCGTGAACACCGATATATTCTCGACGTAAGTGTACGCAGACATGAACGGCCTCATCTTGCCGGTCAGGACCTCATTGAATCTTTCATAATAATCAACGATGTCGGCGTACTCCTTATCCAGCATCTCGTACAACGTGCGGTCCGTCGCGACGGAGTGGCTCAGCGTCACGCCGCCGTCGATCATGTCCATGACCTTCTTGGCCGTTCTCTCGATCGTCATCTGCAGGTTGACCTGTTCCCGAGATTGCACGTTCTTCGACATCTGCTGGAAAAAAAGGACGTTGATCGATAGAATCGGTACTAGAACGCATAGCAAATAGATGAGCGTGAACTTCCATTTCAGCGGAATATTGTTGACGAAGCTAAGCCAGGCGATCGGCCTGCGCATGCGGGCGCCTCCTCCGTATCAACCGTTCTTGTATTGCGACGGGGTCATGCTCATCCATTGCTTGAATTTCGCGGCGAATTGCTCGGGATCCGCGTATCCGACCGTTCGGGCTACGTCCGCCACCTTCAGATTCGTACGCCGCAGCAGCTTGCGAGCCTCTTCGACCCGCGTGCGGTGGACGTAATCGAGGAACGATATGCCCATCTGTCTCTTGAACTGCTCGCCCAGATAAGCCGGTTGGAAATGCAATGAGCGCGCGATCGCCTGCAGTTGAAGCGGCTCGTTGTAGCGCTCTTGAACGAGCCGCGCCACCTCCCAGGCGGGACCGGTCCCCGTCCGCTGCCGTGCGAGGTGCTCCGCGATTTGGCTTGCGTAGGACGTCAGAACATCGGCCCAGCGATCCGTCCGGTTCGGCAGCATCGGAAACGCAAGGTATTGTTGATTCGCCGAAGCCGAGCCCGTCTGTCCTCCCTTCGCCGCTTCCCACGATAATTCCAACAGCACGTTCGATAGGAAGGCTTTGCCGGACTCTCTATCTCCTGAGTTCGTAAGCTCAAGCAGGCGACACAGCCGGTTGGCCGCTTCTAAGATTTCGGCCTCGTTACCCGTTCTGACCGCAAGCATCAAATGATCCTCCGCATCGAACAACGAGTCGCCAACCTCCGGGGCGGCCCAAGCCACCGCTGCCCGAGACTGGGGCGAAGGGGGAAATTCCGGGATAGGATCAGAGTCCGTCCACTCTCGGTTGATCTTCTCTAGCGCGGCATGGATCTCCTCGACGTCGATCGGCTTCAGCCAATAATCGAGGGCTCCGAACGTCAACGCCTTCCGTGCGGCCTTGAAGTCGTCGTACCCGCTTAGAATGACGAATCGGCTCGGCGCATTCAATACGTTCGCGCAGTGCTCGATGAGCTGGAGCCCGTCCATGACCGGCATTCTAATGTCGGTTACGACCAGATCGGGATTCAACTCGCGAATTCGGCCGAGCGCTTCTTCCCCGTCGCACGCTTCGCCGCACACGCGGAACCCGTATTTCTCCCAATCGATCATGAACCCTAACCCTTCCAACACCAGCGGTTCGTCGTCCACTAACAGAACGGTGAAAATACGGATGCGCCCCTTTCCATAAAGTGTATCTATTGTAACACAGGTATTGAAACCGTTTTCATAGAAATTTTTGTGTGAATTTATTGTTTTTTTGCGAAGGAAGGCGACCTAATTCCTATCGCAGCCCGCAAGCTTCGCCGCCTGGATGTAATTCTCGCCCCATCGCAGCATCTCGAGCATCATCGGTCTCATGCTGCGGCCAAGCTCCGTCAATCGATACTCCACCTTTGGGGGAACCTCCGCATACACCGTCCGCGCGACAAGTCCGTCCCGCTCCAACTCTCGCAATTGATTCGTCATGATCCGCTGCGTAACCTCGGGCATTAACCGTCGCAGCTCGTTGAATCTTTTCATTCCGTCCATCAAATGATAGATGATCATCGCCTTCCACTTGCCGTCGACCAGTCCAATCGTCACTTCCACGGGGCATTTGTCCATGCCGATTCCTCCCCTAGTATCCTTGCTGACACTATAGCACATAATTGTGCGTTCTTACATTCTATTCCATATCGCCGTTACAATGGTGCGTAGAAACCGAAAGGAGAGATCATGATGAGTCTGCAAGGCGAGAAAGTATTAGTCTATGGCGCGACCGGCGTGCAAGGGAGCGCAGTCGTTCGCAAGCTGAAGGAAGAGGGCGCCCGGATCCGGGTGCTGGTAAGGGACGCGGAGAAAGCTTTGCGGTTCGAAAAAGAGGGGGTTGAAGCGGTAGTCGGCCATCTCGGAGACCCGGAGAGTCTGCGGCGAGCTTCCGAAGCGGCCGCGCGGGTATTCTTCCATCTGCCGATCGAGTTCGACCCGGACGTACTGGCCCAATATGGACGCGATGCCGTGGATGCGGCGCGGGAAGCCGGCGTAAAGCTCTTCGTATTCAACGCGAGCAGCATTCTGCCGGACGCGGACTTGCTCGCCTATCGCGGCAAACAGCAAGTCTACGAGTATCTCAAGAATAGCGGACTGCCGCATATCGTGCTTAAACCAACGCTCTATATGAATAATCTAGAGGGACCCTGGACGATGCCGGGCATCTTGAACGACGGCATCTTCGCGTATCCGCTCGAGCCGGACATTCCGATTGCCTGGATCAGCGCGACGGACGCGGCAGCTTATGCCGTCGAAGCGCTGAAGAGCGAGCATCTCGCCGGATCTGAGTTCACGCTATACGGTCCGGAGAACCTTACTGCCGTTCAGGTCGCGGAATCGTTGTCGCGTCGGTTCGGCAAGGAAGTCCGATTCCACGCGATTCCGCTTGACGACTTCGAAGCGCAATTCAGCGCGATGATCGGACCGGCCAACGCCAAGGCAATTACCGACACCTACCGTTGGAGCAACAGCCTGCGGCCTTCTCCGTTTGCTATCGACGACCGGCAGAATGCCGCGCAAGCGTTCAAGATTAGCCCCACGACCTTCGCCGACCATCTTCAATCGATTCATTTTATGGGCTAACGCGAAAAAGAAAACGGAGCCGCGAAATTCGCTCGCGGCTCCGTTGTTCTCTCTATGAATCTAACAATGAGCATATCCGCCCTGCGATCTGACCTAGCGGCAACCGATATTCCACCGCGCCGACCTCGTAGGCCGCCTTCGGCATCCCATAGACGACGGAGGTCGCGGCGTCCTGGCCAATCGTTCGGCCGCCCTTGCGGCGGACGGCGAGCAGGCCCTTCGCGCCGTCATAGCCCATCCCCGTGAGCAGCACGCCGATCGCGCGCGGTCCGGCATGCTTAGCCGCCGATTCGAGTATGACGTCAACGGACGGACAATGGCCGTTTATCTTCTCCCCTTCGTCGCAACGGACGACGTACCCGCTCTCCGTCTTTACGATTCGCATATGACGGTCGCCGGGAGCGACTAACGCGACGCCTCGTCGAAGCACGTCTCCCGTCTGCGCTTCCTTCACCCGGAACGGCGTCGTCGCGTCGAGACGTTCGGCGAACATTCGGGAGAAGACCGGCGGAATATGCTGCACGATCGCGATGCCGGGCATCGACGGAGGCAGCGCGGTCAGCAGCCGGTGAATCGCTTCCGTGCCGCCGGTCGACGCCCCGATGGCAATCAGATCGTCTTCCTTTCCATAGGTCTTATAACGATCGGTTACGTCGTCCGTCGCTCTCTCCGATCCCGCGCGCGGATTCGATTTAACCGCTGCTTTCGCTTTGCGGATGATTTCCGTCAGGAACCGTTCGACATCCGAGACCGCTCGCATATCCGGCTTCTTGACGAAGTCGACCGCGCCTGCCTCCAGCGCGTCAAGAGCCGCATGACTAAGCGAGCTGACGACGATGACCGGCATCGGATGCTGCGGAAGCAGCTTGCGGACGAATTCGACGCCGTTCATGCGCGGCATCTCGATATCGCAAATCATGACGTCGGGGCGAACCCGTTCGATCCATTCGACGGCATCGTACGGATCTTTCGCGGAGCCCGCGACTTCGAGGGCCGGATCGGAGGACAGCCCGCGCAGCATGACCTCGCGGAATACGGCGCTGTCGTCGACGATGAGTAGCCTGATGGGTTGTCCGACGGGCATCGTTATCTAACTTCCTTTCGGTATACGCCGGGGAGTACGTACTTATACGGCATCGTCTCCCGGTTGAACGATTCCGATTGACTGACGAACAAGTACCCGCCCGGCTCCGTAAGCTCCCAGAATTTCCGGACGAGCGCCTCTTTCGTCGGATTGTCGAAATAAATCATGACATTGCGGCAGAAGATCGTATGGAACTTGCGCCTGAACGGGAATCTCGGCTCCATGAGATTAAACTTCCGGTAGATGACCTCGGATTTAATCTTCTCGCCGACGGCTAGCGTCCCGCCCGGTCCGCGGACCATATAGCGTGCTCGCCATTGCTGCGGCAGCGCCGCGGCTTGATCCGCGTCGTATTCGCCCCGCACGGCTTGCTCCAGCACTTTCGTGGACAGATCGGTCGCGAGCAGCTTTTTGTCCCACCCGGGGCTGTCGGCGAAATAATCCTCCAGAATCATGGCCAGCGTATACGATTCTTGCCCCGAGGAACAGCCGGCACACCATATTCGAATATCCTTGTCGCGGGCGCGTTCCGCCAGTTCGGGCAGAACGCGGGCGCGGAAGAAGTCAAAGTGCTCGGCTTCCCTCATGAAGAACGTATGATTCGTCGAGATCTTATTCGCGAGCTCGCTGGCGGCCGCGCCCGATCGGTCGGAGGCGACGTGTTCGAAGTATTCCTTGAAGCTGCGGAAGCCCTTCTGTTGCATGCCGTGCGCCAATCTTCCGATCAGCAGCGCCGTTTTCTCTTCCTTCAGGTGAATACCGTACATTTCCTTGATATAGGCGGAGAGCTCTTGAAATTCTTTCGGCGTGATCGGAATCATCGTCGCCTCTTAATATTTGCCGAATTCTTGATCGCTGAGCACGATTTTCTTCCTAGGCGTCTCGACGGACGGCGAACTCGTTCTCGAATGATCGGAGAGCGATTCTCTGCCGGACAGTCGCTCGAGCATCTGCCGCACTTCCGGGCTCATCTCCTCGTCAGCCCGGTAAAAGCCGTTACGAGAGATCTTCTTGAGATTGAATCGGCTGACTTGGCGCTTCAGATTGTCGGCTTGGCCGGACAATTGCTCGCTCGCCGACGCCGTCTCTTCCGACGTCGCGGAGTTCGTCTGGGTAACTTGCGATACTTGGAAGATCGCCTGATTGACTTGACCGATGCCGGAAGCCTGTTCGTTGGAAGCCGACGCGATCTGGTCCACGAGCTCGGCCACCTTCGATACGCCGCCGACGATCTCGTTCAGCGCCGACGCGGTTTCGTTGGCGATGCGCGTGCCGCCTTCGACTTTCTTGATCGAGCCTTCGATCAGATCCGTCGTCTCCTTGGCGGCGCTTGCCGAACGGGCGGCAAGGTTGCGCACCTCCTCCGCGACGACAGCGAACCCTTTGCCGTGCTGTCCGGCGCGGGCCGCTTCTACTGCCGCGTTGAGCGCAAGGATGTTCGTCTGGAACGCGATTTCGTCGATGACCTTAATGATTTTCGAAATATTGCCGGACGACTCGTTGATTTCCTCCATCGAACGCAGCATCGACTTCATCTGATCGTCGCCCTCGACGGCCTTCACCTTAACCGATTCGGCGAGAGAGTTCGCCTCCGTCGCGCGTTGCGCGTTCATATTCGTCTGGGTGCCGATCTCTTCGAGAGAAGCGGTCAGCTCTTCGATCGAGCTTGCTTGTTCCGTCGCGCCTTGCGAGAGCGCCATGCTGGAATCCGACACTTGCCGCGAACCGGACGCTACCTGCTCGGCAGAAATATTGATGTTCGAGAGCACGTCGTTCATGCTGTCGACCATCTCGCGGAACGACTTCGACAGCTGACCGATCTCGTCCGTCGAATTGATCTTGAAATCGACGTTCAAGTCACCCGCCGCGATCGCTTTGGCCGCTTCGTTCACTTCATAGATCGGGCGCGTAATGAGACGCGCGATAATGAAAGCGATAATAGCAGCAAGCACGACGGCAATGATCGTACCTACGATAATAGACAGGTTCGTGAACGTTTCCCGGGAGGCGCTTTCCGCGGCACGCTCAGTCAGCAATGCTTGCTCCATCGCTTTGCTCTCGGCCAGCACCGCGCGGAAACGATCGAAGGACGCTTTGCCCTTCTCCGCTTGTTCGTTCAGCACGACTTCGTCCATCGTTGCGACGCCCGATTCGACGCGCTTGCGCAGCTCGATCGCCGAATCGGCGATTCCCTGCCACGCCTTCTGTTCCGACTCAAGCTTACTCATCAGCTCTTGTTGCTTCGGATTGTCCGCAGTCAACTGCTTGACGTTGGACAAGTGCATGCCGAAGTTCGTCTTTCCCGCATTATACGGTTCGAGCGATTTCTCGTCGCCCGTTAAGGAGAAGCCTCTCTGCCCCGTCTCCATGTCGACCATGCTGGAGAGTACGGATTGCAGCTCCATCAACACCTCGTAAGTATGTTCGTTCCAATCGGTCGTATCGTTCTGTTTGGCGAAATTAGCATAGGACAATACCGACAATGCAATTAATACCGCTAGCACCAAACCGAATCCGCCGTACAATTTTTTGCCGATGTTGAGGTTGCGTATCACTCTCATGATGAGTGGTCTCCTTTGGCTTGCTATAGTGGTTGGGGCATGTCAGCCGATTGACGCCAGTTGTTCGCTGTCCTCTTGGTGCAAGAGCTTGTCGCAGTCGAGGAGCAGCTTGACCTCGTTCCCTACTTTGCCGATACCCGTGATGTAGGTATGCATGACGTTCGATAGCTCCGGAGGCGGGACGATCTCGCTGTCCGGGATCGACAACACCTCCGAGACCTGGTCGACGATTAGGCCTATCGACACTTCCCGTATGTCCACCACGATCACGCACGTACGGTCGTTATACGCGCGGAACGGTTTCTTAAATCGAAGCCGGACGTCCATTACCGGAATGATTTTTCCCCTGAGATTAATGATTCCGCGAATATATTCGGGCATCTCGGGCACTTCCGTTATCGTCTGCACGCCGATGATCTCCGTCACGTGCTTGATCTCGATACCGTAGTATTCGGAATCCAGCGCGAACGTCAAATACTTCCCTTTCTGCGTATCTTCCGTCTCGTACATTTCCTCTGCCATGTTGGCCATGTTCGCCGCTTCCCCTCTCTCGTGCTGTCTGACACCTAGTCAACGTAATCTTTCGACATCAAGAATCAGGCTGATGCTTCCGTCTCCCAAGAGCGTGCAGCCCGTTAGCCCGCTAATCTTCTTGAAGGCGCGAATGTATTCGGGCAGCGACTTAACGACGACCTGCTGCTCGCCGATGAGCTCGTCCGCGAACAGGCAGTACGTAGATGTCTCGTTCTCGACCATGACCATGATGCCGGAGGTCAGATCCTGCTTCGCGCTGCGTGTCCGGAAGCGTTCATGAAGCCGTACGATCGGATAACATTGTCCCCGTACCATGATCATCTCGTAGCCGTTCGGATCCCGAATCAAATCCTTGTCGGTCGGCCGGAACGATTCTTTGATCGCCGTTATCGGAATCGTATAGCGCGAGTTGCCGACGCTAATGTTCATGCCGTCGATGATCGCGAGGGTAAGCGGTATTTTGAAATATACGTCCGACCCGGCCCCCTGTTCGCTTTCTACCCATACCGAACCGCCAACGGCCTCGATATTGCTTACCACGACGTCCATGCCGACGCCCCGTCCGGAAAATTCGCTTACCTTCTCCTTCGTCGAGAAGCCGGGGAGGAAGATCATGGCGTAGATTTCTTTATCCGTCATCTCCTGTTCCGGCCTATGGAGCAGACCGTTGCGCCTTGCTTTCTCCAATATGCGCGCCTTGTTCAAGCCGCCTCCATCGTCCCGAATCGCAATGAAGACGTCGCTTCCGACGTTGCGGGCTTCCAGCGTAATCGTCCCCGTCGCGTCCTTGCCGGCGCGAATTCGATCCTCCGGCATCTCGATGCCGTGATCGATGGCATTACGGATAATGTGCATAAGCGGATCCGATATCCGTTCGATTATGTTCTTGTCCACCTCGGTCTCTTCGCCGATCAACCTCAGTTGGACGTCTTTCCCAAGTTTTTTGCTTACGTCGCGAACGATGCGGTACATCTTATGGAAGGTTGCTGTAAGCGGTACCATTCGAATCGACATGACCATATCTTGAATCTCGCTCGTAATCTTCCGGAGATGGCGCGCCGATTTCATGAAATTCTCGAGAGATAATCCCCGGAGGTCGGGATTCTGCGTCACCATCGCTTCGGAGATCACAAGCTCGCCTACGAGATCCATGAGCTTGTCCAGCTTCGATACGTTAACGCTTATAATACTCTGCTGGATGCTCGTCTGATCTTCTCGTTCCGGCTGCCTTGCGGGAGGGGCGATATCCCCGCCAGGAGGACCGTTAATGCCAGGGGAGGCAAGCAATGCCCCGTCCCCATTCTCTTCTCCGGCCGCGGCAGACGTATCCGCTTCGTCGATCAGCGACAGCTCGAACGATCGAAGATAGGAGGCTCGGCTGAAGAATTGGTGCAGTTCTTCGTCGGTCGCCGCGCTTCGGAACCATATGCGGAAACCTTCGCTTCGGATCACGTCCGCCGACGCTTCGTTGACGGCGATGTCCGAAGGCTCGTAGCGGCATTCGTCGGCCATCTCGCCAAGATGATGCGCCACTGTAAACGCTCTCAAATTTTCCATGCCTGAGGAGTCATCGAAGAATAAATGGGCGAAATAGGATTTCGACTGCGAGAAGTAGGTTGTTAGAGCGGGTTCATCGGCAGTTTCATCCGTCCGCGATATGCCGGCGCCGACATCGGAATCGGGATCAAGCCGAACGAGAAAATCGCGTACCCGCACGATGATGTCGGTCGTATCGCCGTCGTTCTGATCGCCATTCTTCAGTTTGTGCAGCTCGACTTTGATCAGGTCGCTGCCTTCTAATACAAGATCGGTTAATTCGGAATTGTCGACATGCTGAGGCTTGTGTTCGCGGAGATAATGGAGGACGTCCTCCAAGGCATGGGCAAGCTCCGCAATATTCGAATATTTCATCGTTGCGGCAGAGCCTTTGATGGTGTGCATGGCACGGAGAATTTCATTGATGAGTTCAGGGGAATAGTCGCCCGCCTTCTCGGCTAGCAGTACGACACGATCGATCTGTTCGATCAATTGTTCCGACTCGAAGAAGAACATTTCGATAATCGAATGGTCTAAGTAATTGTCCATACGCCCTCCAAATGTCTGGAATCGTAGTTGCGGAAAATCGGAGTACCATGCGTTGGATAATTGCCATAAAGAATATTAAGGAAATTCTATCCTACAATTCGACATGTTACAACATAAATCTACATATTCAAAGGTATTGATTATTTGTATAAGACTTGTATACCTCGCTATCGACATCAGCTAAGCATGACGTCATGAATGACCCCCGTCACTACCGGATGACACGTCACTTCGAATACATTATTGGTAGGTCAATTAACGTGAATCCCGAAGGAGGATTTAACATGTACGCAAGAACGCCCACCAGAACCAAGTTGAAAATGCTGCTGTGGAGCATCGCGCTTATCGCGGTCGTCACCTTATGGTACGCTTCCGTCAAGTGGCAAGCTGACCGCTCGAATGTACCCACGGGCACGGGCATCGTCGGCGTCATCGATCAGACAGGCGATATCGAGCTCGCCCGCCGGATTATCGTCTACCAAACGCCTTCCGTTGCAGCCGATGCTTAATGGATTATCAAGAATGGCGCTCCTCGCTTCAGCGGGGGCGCTATTTTTGCGTTTAAGCCTTTTATAACGTGTGCTGGAAAAAATTTATCAATGTACGATTGACAATAGTGTATGACATACAATATGATGTGATCAAGAGGTGACAACCATGTCTCAGTTCGAGGAACTGTTATCCGCGTTCGAAGTGGAATTGAAACGAGGCACGCTCACGCTGGCCGTCCTCAGCCAATTACAGACGCCCAAATACGGCTATTCCCTTCTCCAGGACCTCGTCGACAAGAACATCGAGATCGAAGCCGGAACGCTGTATCCGTTGCTCCGGCGCTTGGAGAAGCAAGGAATTCTAACGAGCGATTGGGATACGGCGGAAAGCCGTCCCCGGAAGTACTACACGCTTAGCCAGACCGGCACGCAGGTCTTCGAGAAGCTGAGCGATAATTGGCGGAGCATGACTCGCCAGATCGACCAACTATTAGGAGGAGTGCAAGATGGAAGTCATTGATCGTTACGTATATGCGGTCGTTAAAAGGCTGCCGGAGAAGTCGAGAGCGGAGGTGGAACGCGAGCTTCGGTCGAACATCGAAGACATGCTTCCCGACGATTACGAAGAGGCCGACGTTCATCAAGCGTTGCTATCGCTCGGCAATCCTGCCGCATTGGCGGAGCAATACCGCGAGACGAAACGTTATTTAATCAGTCCGGAGCTGTACGGCAACTATATATACGTGCTCAAGATCGTCTCGATCGTCGCATTGATCGCCCTCCCGATCGCCGCCTTCGCGGAGGTGCTGACGGATGACCGGGGAGATGGACCGTTCGATTTGCTTATCCGGGCATTCGTCCAGTCAATCTTGATGGCTTTCCAAGCCGCTATGCCTGTGTTCGGCATCGTCACGCTGATCTTCGCGTTCTTGGAACGCGTGGATAAGAAGTATTCGCAATGGCCGTACACGGGCAAGCCGTGGACGATCAAAGACCTGAATGAGGTCCCTGCCCGTCACCCTCGCGTCATCGCCAGGTCCGAATCGATCTTCTCGATCGTGATCAGCGTTGTGTTCGGCATCGCGATATGCTTCTACCCGGAATTGCTCGCCTGGTATTCGAACGATAACGGCGATTGGAGCAGCGTGCCGATATTCAACGAATCGGAGCTTCGCCCCTATATCCCGTTCCTGCTGGCTTTAACGGCGTTCAGCGTCGTCATCGCGACGCTCAAGCTGATTCAACAGAAGTGGACCGCGCATCTCGCCTGGCTCAACGTTCTGGTTAACGTCTGCGATATCGCCTTCATCTGTACCTTCTTCTTGGACCCGAGCTTAGTCTCCGATGCATTCATCACGACGTTCGCGACCAACTTGGAAGCCGACCCGGATACTTTCCGGGGCATTTGGGATAACAGCAAGCTCGGTCTAGGGGCGTTCCTCTCGATCATGATGGCCTGGGACGGGGTTAACGGCTTGATCAAGGCTAGGAAGTAACGGATTCGTTGCCGAGCTTGAACTCGGTTATCTATCCGAACGGCGTGCTATAATAGTAATAACGAATAATACAACAAAAGCGAAAAGCCCGCATACGCAGGCATTCGCTTTTTCTACTTAGGAGTCTATTCGATGATCTTACATAAAGGCGAGACGTTGTTCCGGCAAGGGGAGTCGGGGCCGCTTTATCATCTGCACAGCGGTCTGCTCAAGATCGTCCGAGTCCATCAGGACGGTTCGCAAATTCTGGTCAATCTCATTACGCCAGGCGAAATCATTCCTCACCATTCGCTAATCAGCCCCAATCCTTATTTCGGAACCGCGGTAGCTCTCGTGACTTGCGAGGTTGATATTCTGCCCGGGCAGGAATGGTACCAAGAGCTCGAGCAGAATCCGGAGCGTTATCGGTCGATCGCCCTGCTGTTGCAGGACAGATTGCGGATGCTGCAGCAGCGAATAGACCAACTAACGGAAATCGCGCCGGCCAAGAAGCTGGAGAAGCTTCAGGCGTGGTTCCAAGCCTATGTTTCACCCGACTCGCTAACCGACGTGCTGACTCAAGAGGAGATCGGCCAGTTCCTCGGGCTTCGGCGCGAGACCGTCAATCGGCTGCTTCGCAAGTCTTAGCGACCTGCTAAAGCCTCCTCCTGTTTGGCTGCCGTAGAATGCGCCAGCGTACCCGCCGGGCCGAAAAACTCATAATGAATGTCCGCGTCGGCGACGCCCCAAGCCGTCAAGAGCGCGTATACGGCTTTCATGAACGGCACGGGGCTGCAGAAGTAGAAGCTCGCGTCCGGGCTCGGAACTACGCCCTGAATCCAAGGCAAGTCGATATAACCTTCTTTGCCGTAGGCGTTCGTCTCCCGGTCTCGGCTCGTCGGCTTCTCGTAGATCCAATGAACGGACACGTTCGGAGAACGCGCGGCCACGGCCTCCACTTCTTGTCTTAACGCATGTACGTCTCCGCTCTGCGCAGCATGAATGAACGTAACAGGTCGCGTAGTTCCAGCCTCTACCAACGTGTTCAGCATACTGACCATCGGCGTTAACCCGACTCCGCCGCTGATTAAGACGACCGGTCTAGCGTCCCGCGTATTCAGAATAAAGTCGCCCGCAGGAGCCGACAGCAGCAGGGTGTCTCCCTGCCGGATATGGTCGTGCAAGTATACCGATACTTTACCCGCTGGAACCTCAGGAAGCGTATCCTCCCGTTTGACCGAAATTCGGTAATAAGACTTGCCCGGCGCATCGGACAAGCTATACTGCCGCATATGCGTATAAGTTTCTCCCGGGATTTCCATTTTTACGCCGACATACTGCCCGGGTTGGTACGAAGCGATCGCGCCTCCGTCCTTCGGCACTAGATAGAACGATGTAATGACCTCGCTCTCTTGGACTTTGCGGTCCACGACGAATTCCCTGTATCCGGCCCATCCGCCTTGCTGCTGCTCGGTCTGCTTGTACATCTCGTCCTCGACTTCTATGAACACGTTCGCGATGACTTGGTACGCGGCGGCCCATGCCTGCAAAATCTCTTCCGTAGCCGCGTCGCCGAGAACTTCCTTGATCGCGCGAAGAAGGTTCTCGCCGACGATCGGATATTGCTCCGGTTTCACGCCGAGGCTGCGGTGCTTGTGCGCGATCTGTCTCACCGCCGGCAGCAGCGTCTCCAGCTTATCGATATGCTGGGCGGCCGCGTACACGACGTTAGCTAGCGCGGTCTGTTGCCTTCCTTGGCTCTGATTCGCGTGGTTGAAGATGTTGAGCAGCTCCGGGTGAGCGGAGAACATATTCCGATAAAACCGTTTCGTAATATCGACACCGTGCTTCTCCAGCACGGGGACCGTAGATTTGATGATCTGTATCGTTCTCTCGCTTAGCATGGCAGGTCCTCTCTTTCATGACTTGGGATGAACCCAGTATATAAAGAAGAGGACTTTGTTATACGTGATCGAGATCACATCAAATTCAAACGATCTGTGGCGAGATGACTTGCACGTACGTGCCTTCCTCCGCTTTTCTCTTCGCATTCTCGTTCATCATTCGAATTTCGGCCGACAACTCGGAAGAACGGATGATCCGTCCATCTTGAAGGAAGACGGACGGATCGATTAACCTCGTTTTTATTGTACGATGCCAATGATATTCGTCCTTATTCTCCTTCACGATGACGCTCCTATGAATGCTTCGGAGCAGATCGGAGACTTCGGCGTCGCTCGATGCCTGCAACAGATCCATGACTTCCTCATCGGTTCCAAGCAGCGTGTCCAACGTTATGATTTTCTTACCCACTGCAGTCCGCAAAGTTTTAGCCAACACTTCATACCCATAAAGATTAAGAGGGTGCATGAAGAAATCAATGACCTCTTTGTAGTAAGTTCGCACGAACCACTCGGCTGTCTTCAGGTCGCGTATGTATATTTTCCCGTCGTTAACGATTAGATGGCCTAAGAAAATATCGAGTTCTTCTCTCGTGATACTGCCGTATCGGTACATATCTCTCAGCGTATAATCGATCCTGTCGGCGCAAAGCTCAGGAGCCGGTCGTTCGAGCAAGCTCCAATTCGAGTGGTCGAGAATAATCGGCCTGTAATCCAATCCGTACCGGCTCAGAATACGAGGGATGTCGGAGTCGGTAATGATGCGATGATAGATGGTTTCGTGGTAATCTTCATTCTTATGACCTAGCACATAATCAACAACGTGCGAGAAGGCCGTATGCGATACGTCGTGAAGCAATCCCGCGATTTGTTCCTCCAGCGAGCCCCCAAGCGTTCGGATGAGCAGCATGACCCCTATGGAATGTTCGTACCGCGTCACATCCCACATCTCGTTCACCCAATAACTCGCCCCGCCTTGGTAGACGTCTTTCAGCCTTTGTACGGGAGGGCTGTGAATGAGCTCTTCTAGAACCCCGTCTATGAGGAACTCGCCGTATACGTCGTCTTTGATCTTCATCCATACGCCCCCTTATGACTCTCTACATCCCGATCAGATGATAGTTATCACTACTCACGGGCCGGCTGTCTCTATTAGACTAAGAATATCAAATGCAGAGGTGGTTCGGACACATGAATGGAAGTTCCGTGTACATCATGATCGCCGCGATTGCGGTGTTGGTATTGTGGAGAAGAACAAGGAGTATGTATCGTCCGATCCGGGGGAACGGAATCCGACTGTTGGTTCCCCTCATCTTCATCTTGCCCGGCTTGTCGATGTTGCTGAACCCTGAAGCGAATGAGCCGGCGTGGGCGTTAGGCGCCGCTTTCGGACTTGGTATCGTATTCTCGATTCCGCTCATCTGGACGACGAATTACGAAGTGCGAGAGGACAGGTTGATCTATGCGAAGAAGAACATGGGGTTCATCGTTGCCTTTCTAGGCATACTCGTCGTACGGTTAGTGCTCCGACAAGAGCTTTCCGACCTCGATCCTGAAGGCCAATTGGCTCTGTTCATGGCGGTGGCGTTCGGCTATCTCATTCCATGGAGAATCGTATCTTTCCTGAAGTTCCGTCGCCTGTTTAACCAGTCTAAACCTGCCTAGAATGTTCAATCCCTTTACGGCTCCAATTTGCCGCCTCGTGGCGACGGATTGGAGCCGTACCGCGTTCAAGGGAATTTTTTATAAATTCCATGTTTACAGCTAGGAATAGTATGTATTATGATAAGTAAAATTCTATTTTATACCAAGGAGGTAAGGAAATGAAAAGCTACTCAAACTTGAAAATCGCCATTGTCCTGCTAGCCGCAGTCGCTTTACTGTTCGGTTCTGCAGCACCGTCGGCGGTTAACAACACAGCGGAGGCCGCAACCAAGAAGAAGAAGGTCACGTTGCTGAACGTCTCTTATGACCCCACACGGGAACTATATGAGGAATTTAACCCTATTTTCGCGGCATATTGGAAGAAGAAGACCGGACAGACGGTGGAGATCAAGCAATCTCACGGAGGCTCCGGCAAGCAAGCCCGATCGGTCGTAGACGGGCTCAAGGCCGACGTTGTGACGCTGGCTTTGTCTCTGGATATCAAAGAAATTCAGGACAAAGGGCTAATCGACGCGAAATGGGAGGATAAGTTGCCGTATCACAGCTCGCCTTACACGTCGACGATCGTGTTCGTCGTACGCAAGGGCAACCCGAAGAAGATCAAGGATTGGAACGATATCGTTAAATCCGGCATTCAAGTCATCACCCCTAACCCGAAGACGGGCGGAGCGCCGCGCTGGACTTATCTCGCCGCATGGGCGTACGCGCTCAAGCATAACAAGAACAGCGAGCAAGCGGCGAAGGACTTCGTTACGAAGCTGTACAAAAACGTACCCGTGCTCGATTCCGGGGCTAGAGGATCCACGACGACTTTCGCGCAGCGCGGAATCGGCGACGTTCTGCTGACATGGGAGAACGAGGCTCATCTGATCCAGAAGGAATTCGGCAAAGACTTCGAGATCATTACGCCGTCGCTCAGCATATTGGCGGAACCGTCGGTTGCCGTCGTGACCAAGAACGCGGCGAAGAACGGCACGACGGAGGTCGCAACCGAATACCTGAAGTTCCTCTATACCAAAGAAGGACAGAAGCTCGTGGCGAAGCACTTCTATCGCCCGAACGATCCGGCCGTTCTCAAAGAATACGCCAAACAGTTTCCGAAGCTCGAACTGGTCACGATTCGCGATTTCGGGGGCTGGGAAGCTGCGCAGAATAAACATTTTGCCGATAAAGCGATCTTCGATCAGATCTACGTTCCGCAGTAATTCATCCGGGAGGCTTGAGCCATGAACTACTTTAATCCATTAAGAAGAAGCAAGTTTCTCGCCACTGCTGCCTTAAGCTTATCCTTGCTGCTAGGAAGTTCGTTCGCCTCTTATGCCGCTCCGGCAGCCAGTGTCGTCGCGACCAAGGAAATCTCCTCTTCCGAATACGCCGCGTTCCTCAAAGACAAGTTCGGGGTTACGCTCTCCAAGAACGTTACGCGCGGCGAGTTCTTCTTGAACCTTGTCCGCTCCATTAAGCTTACGCCCACTGATCAAGCCGTGAATTTCAAAGACATCAACTCGTCCAGTCCCTATTATACGGCAGCCAAAACGCTCTATCAGCACGGCATATTGGACTCTACGAGCGTGAATGCTTCGGGATCTCTCGGCGCGATCCATGCCGTTCAGCTCGCGGTCCGGGCAGCCGATTTGCGCGAATTGGCCTATACGTACCCGAAAGCCAAAGCGGAGAAGACCGTCTCCAAGCTTCCGGTCAAAGCATCCTCGCTTAATCTGGCTGCGATTCAAGAACTCGCCGCAGCCGTCGATACCGGCCTTCTGCCGGCGGCCTATTACAAGGAACTTAAGCAAGGAGCTTCTCTAAGCAAGGATTTGGCCAACGTCCTGATCGGCAAGACGCTCGAATTCCGGGGACAGTTCAAGCAGTTCCTAGGATATACCGGAGATCCCGACATCTTCGCCAAGCTGACGGATGCTTATCACCAATCGACGATTATTAAATCCGACAATCTGCAGACGATCGTCGACGCCGCGCTCGAACAAGGGCTAATTACGGGATATAACCTGAAGGACAGCCGGTACGAATCGAACTTCGTCGCGTCGTTATCGCTCGTCTACGGCCATTCCGACCTGAAGCACGCCTTGCAGCTGATCGGCCTGCTTCGCAGCGAGGGAATCGAAGCCAAAGTCCAATTCGAGCCGAAGACGTCCGCTTTCGTCTACTTGAAGGAATGGGGCGATCCGGGCGTATCCGACCAGTACGAGGTTCGGCAGATCGCCAATGGCAATTACATCGAGTACGCCAAGGAGTACGATCTCGCCTTCGAATTCAACACCGCTGCCGACAAGCAAGCTTTTAACGCCATCATCCATAAGTACGCCAAGAAGGATAAGGATGGACAAAGCGGATTACTAGCCGGATCCTGGTGGCAGCCGCTCTACTACTCGCTGACCGAGCTCAAGGATTACTCCGTCATTACGAATAACAAAATTCAAACCGGGCGTTACTACGCTCAATCTTTCTCGCTTAAGGAGCAGTCTGCTGCGGTCATTGCCGGCTTCAAGCAAGTGGACCCTTCCGTCACCGTTCAGCACTATGACTTCTGGGCCGACGCTCCGTTCTTCCGTTACCTGAACGGCGAATCGTCGTAGGGAGTCGCTCACAATCCCAGCAGCGGAAGATGCTTTCTGGCATGGTACGTAAGGGACGACGTAATGCATTGCCGTAAAGGTTCGACGGGTATTTCATCCTGTTCGCCGAATACGATCGCCCGATTGCCTTCGAAGTTGAATTCGCCGCCGAATCGTTCCCTGAACGTCTCGACTAACCTGGTGTTACAGTTGAAGTACATGGCATATTGATGCGGGCTCGACTTTTTCCAATGGATTCTGATCGTGCTTCCCTGCTTCGCGAGGTAGCTCGGTTCGCCCCATTTAAGCGTCTCTTCCACCGCATCGACGCCTTCCGTCTCGGCCGCGGTATCCAAGATAAGCTGGCGAAGCATCAACAGCTTGCGTTGGATATGCTGCGGATACAGTCGGAATACTGCGGCTACCTTGGCGTTCTCCATCGCAACCATTAGGATCTTCCTTCCATCCGGTTATTGGCGTAGAGCGATATAGATCTCAACTTGCCCGTCGTTCGGATTCGTATTCTCGGGATACCGTTCAAAGTCGCCCGTAAAAGCCCGTTCATTACCGGGTTGCCTCGACCACTGCCAGATCTCTTTCCAAGCCTGCTGCACGACTTCATAGATCGGCCCCCGCTCCGTGACGAAAACGGCATATTTCGCGGCGGGGACCGTGAACGTCGTTACGGACTCGGGATACGGTTCCTGCCTTTGTTCCCATACGGATAGGCCAACCAATACTTCATACCGCCCGGCATCGCCCTGTTCGTAGTTGAAGTAGCAGTTGTAGAGACCCTGTCGATTTGCATGAGGGGCTAGCTGTTCTCCCATGTTGCGAGAATAGTATCGTTCGAACAACTGGCCGATACTGCCCTTACCGCTCATTTCAGCCTCATTGGTGGTGACGACGCTAATTCCGGCTAAGGTGAATGCCGGTAGTTCTTCTACTCGCGCGGGTACATATTTCATCACTAATCACTCTTCTCTATTGGAATGAGTCTTAGTGTAAACCGAGTAACCTGACAGCTATCTGTCAGGTTACTTTATTCTTTCTATACTTATTCGCAACTTGCTCCGCGCGGCTAGCGATGATCTCCCGCAGATGGGGTGGTTCAAGCACTTCCGCATGGTGTCCCAAGCCTAGGATGAATCGGTACAACCAATCGTCCTCCGGGTATGCTTTCCTCACGAGCCAACTGCCGTCCTCGCCTAGCTGCCCGTCCTCGATATCGAAATATTCCTCCGCCAAATACCGGGATTCGGGACGAAAGCGCAAGACGAACTCCGTCACCCGGGCCGGCTCGCATGGACCTTGGTCCGAGTCCGAGTCACTCTCTTGCGCAGGGAGTTCCCTGCGATCGAACAGGGTTTCCGGGTCAACCTCCAGCTCCTTCATTCTCTTGAGCTTGAACAGCCGGAACTGCTCTCTCTCCAAGCAATAAGCTTGCAGATACCACTGTCTCCCTTTCAAGATAAGCCGATGCGGCTCTACGGCGCGATGCGAGATTTCGCCCTCGGCGTTAGAATAAGTGAATTTAGCTATTGAGCACCGATCAACCGCTTCTTTCAATAGCTGAAGCTTAGGCTGCAGCTTATCGTTGCCGTCCCATGGAGAGTAGTCGATCAGCACGCGGCTTGTCATCTGCTCGAATTCCTCGGAGCGCGCGGGTGGCACGATACTGTTGATTTTCTCCATTAACCGAAGCTGCTGCTCGTTCCCGTATGAAGTAGAGATGCTGCGGAGGGCGGTAACGATGTCCGCAAGCTCGTCATTCGTAAGCACATTGCGGTCCAGTCGGTAACCGTCAACCAGTCCGATGCCGCCGTTCGTTCCCTGATAAGTAACGATGGGGATGCCGGCCTCATGAATGGCTTCGATATCACGGTATATCGTCCGAACGGATACCTCGAACCGCTCCGCGAGCTCTTTGGCCTGCACCATGCGGCGGTTCAACAGCAGAATAATGATAGATAAGAGCCTTTCCAGCTTCACGGCAGGTACCCTCCGTTACGATGATTTCAGACTCGTTTATTATCATCTAATTTCGAATGGGAGAGCAACATCACGAAATCTCTTCCATGGTATAACTGAAATCGAAATCAGAGGAGGAGATGACCAAGAATGACAAAGTTGAGTGGTAAAGCAGCCCTGGTGACCGGCGCAAGCCGGGGAATCGGACGTGCGATCGCGTTGCGCCTGGCGCAAGAAGGCGCCTTGGTAGCCGTTCATTACGGAACCAATCGGGATGCAGCGGAAGAAGTCGCTCGCGAGATCAAACGGAGCGGAGGAGCAGCATTCACCCTTGGCAGGGAACTTGGCTCCGCGAGCAGCGTGGCGGCTCTATACGAAGCCCTGGATAAAGCGTTGCATGAGAGAACGGGTAGCAATCGCTTCGATATCCTGGTGAGTAACGCCGGTATCGGTCTGGCAGTACCTATCGAAGAAACTTCGGAAGAAGCGTTCGACGAAATCATGGCAATCAACGTCAAAGCGCCGTTTTTTGTAATCCAACAAGCTCTGCCGCGTCTGAGAAACGAAGGGCGAATCATTAACCTTTCGTCCGCCGTAACGAGAATTTCGCTGCCCGGCATCCCGGCGTACAGCATGACCAAGGGGGCCATTAACACGCTTACTCTCGCTTTATCTAATCAACTAGGCCCTCGCGGGATTACAATCAACGCGATTCAACCCGGATTCGTGGCCACGGATATGAATGCCGCGATGCTGGAGGATGATTCCTCCCGTAAATTCGGCGCTGACTATTCGATCTTCGGCAGATGGGGAGAGCCGTCAGATATCGCGGATATCGCCGCATTCCTTGCGTCTCCGGATAGCCGTTGGATCACCGGCCAATGTATCGACGCCAGCGGCGGGTCTCATTTGTAAGAAAGCACATAGACAAGGATTTACACTCCTCCTAATCTACTGTAGGCTAAAAGGGTTAGGAGGAGTTTCCATTTGAATTACATACGTACCATGCTGCGTCGAATGAAGGCTTATCCTTGGTTAACGTGCGTTTTCATATGCGGCATTCTTATTGAGGTGGCCTACGGGGTCGGCGCGCCGTTAAGCATTAAATATCTAGTCGACGAGGCGTTCCTGCCGCGCGATCTGTCCGCGTTCTTCCTGATTCTGTTTCTGTTGATCGGCGGCGGATTAATCAACATCGGAGCGAACATCGTCGGAGATTATGCGATCGGGAAGCTAAGCGGAGAGATCATCCGCCAATTCCGCGAAGAACTGTTCGGCGTCCTGCAACGGCAATCGCTGCCCTTCTATCAACGGTATCGAATCGGAGATATAGTCGCTCGCTTCTCCGGCGATATGGCCTCGATGGAGCGGACGGTCCGGTTCGGAGTGCCGATGTTCCTGCGGGAGCTGCTCGGCGTGACGATGGGGTTAACCCTGCTGTTCACCTTGGAATGGAAGCTTACGCTTGCCGTATTGGCAGGATCCGTCTTGATGCTGGTCGGTCCCCGCTTGCTGCAGAGCCGGGCGGAAGCGGCGAACTCCACCTTCAAGGAAGCGCAGGAGCGGTTTACGAATACGATCGACGAGATGGTTAAGGGACACCGGACGATCAAAGGTCTGCATCAGCATGCCCGCTTCAGCGAGAAAGCGCGGGTACAGATCCGGGAGCTGTTCTCGCTGGGCTTGAAGCTGCATATCAATACCGCGTTCATGGAACGGCTGCCGCTAATCTCGTTACTCGTCTTGAACGGCACGATGATCGGATTGGGCGGGTATTTGATTTTCCAGGATCAGATGTCGATCGGCGACTTTATGGCGTTCTTCACGCTGTTCATGAGCGTCGGGCAATCGGGAACGAACCTGACGTATTTAATACCCGGCATAATCGAAGCGAATATCAGCTACGGGCGAATCCAAGAATTGCTGCGCCAGCATCCTTCAGTCCCCGAAGCCGCGCTTCCCGTCAAGCTGCCGGAGACGTCAGCCTCCTTGCGGATGGAGCATGTCACCTTCGGCTACACGGAGGATAAGAACCAACTGCAAGACGTGAGCCTCGGGATCGACCGAGGAGCGTACGTCGCGTTCGTCGGACCGAGCGGTTCGGGCAAAAGCACGGCGTTGCAGCTATTGGCGCGCTTCTACGATCCGACCGAAGGTACGGTGTCCATGGGCGGTATCGACTTGCGCGCGGTATCCGAAGCGGACCTCAGACGACAGGCGACGATGGTCAGCCAAGAGACGTTCCTGTTCGAAACTACGGTGCGCGACAACTTGAAGCTGGATCATACGGAGCTTACCGATGACGACATGATTCGGGCGGCGCGGCAGGCTCAAATTCACGACGCGGTCGCCAGCTGGCCTGATGGGTACGATACCTGGATACATAACGGGGGCAGCTCTCTGTCCGGCGGTGAAAAGCAACGGCTATCGATCGCCAGAGCCATTCTGCGGGATCCGAAGGTGCTACTGCTTGACGAAATCACCGCCGCGCTCGACCCGGCGACGGAATCGGCCATTAATCGCTTGATCGGAAAGCTTCGTGCCGACAAGACGATCGTATCCGTCACGCACCGTCTGGCCTCCGTCGTGGAAGCCGATGTCATTCACGTGTTCCGGGATGGGCGTATCGTCGAGTCCGGTACTCATGAAGAGCTGCTAGGTCGTGAAGGACTGTATCGCAGCCTATGGGACAAGCAGAACGGCTTCCAGCTCTCTCAAGACGGCATGCACGCTTCCGTAGACGAGGAATGGCTGGCCAAGCTTCCTTTCTTCTCGGGTATGGAGCCTGCCGTACTTCAGGATATCGCCGCTCGGTTCGTAACGGAAACTTGCAAAGCAGACGACGTCGTCATTCAGGAAGGCGAAGAAGGCAACAAGTTTTATATTATCGTTCGCGGCAAGTTCGAGGTAAGCAGACTTGGTTCGGATGGCGAACCGCAACGCCTTGCCGTCCTTCAGGACGGCGATCATTTCGGGGAGATCGCGCTGCTGAGGAACATCCCGAGAACGGCGACGGTCAGATCGCTCGGATCCGCTACGCTGCTGTCGATGCGGCGGGAAGCGTTCGGGCAGCTCACGGACAAGTACCCGGCACTGCTCTACACGTTGGAGCGCGTATTGGAGCAAAGAATGTAACGAGGAAGGAGCACCCGACATGGCGCACTATCAAATTTGCGAGACGGATCAAGCGTTCAGCGAAGCAAGCCGGTTCATTCTCGATCGCAAGCGCGATCTTCATCTTTCGTTCTCTACGGTAGGCATGACGGCGATTATTTACCGCTATATCACAGAAGGCAAGCTATACCTTGCCAAGGAAACGGCAGAAGGTCCGGTGATGAGCGTGACGGCGTATTTCCATGGCACGCCCGAGTCGGATTACGCCGACAAAGACGTCATTCTGGTCGATATGGTGATCGCCGACAAAGCTTATCGCGGTTCGAGGCATTTCGCCGCGGGCTTCGCGACATTCCTCGATCACCTTCTCGCCACGTATCCGGAAGCCGAAACGATGCAGGTCGTCGCTTTGACGGATAATGCCTATCTATGCCGGCTATATGCTAAATTCATGACGGTTAGCGGCGTTCGCGAGGGCGATGTCGGACAGGAAACGATCTTCACGGGTCGAATCTTGCAAATTAGGGGTACCCTAGCAAAATATAATAGATTATAATTAGTATATCTTTACCAATTCATCTTTGAAGGAGGAATGTCGCATGTACCCATCCAAACCTGATGTTAAAGAAATCGTTAAAGGCAGCGGCTTCGGCAGAATCGTTATCGTGAACGAATCTTTGCGCGCTCCAGTTAAAGCGTAACGAATGCCCTTTCTGTTTCGTCCATGCAGATTCGAGATGGATCACGAGGCTTATATGCGGTTTCTGCTTCAGCATCACGACGACCTGAACTTGCCCTATTCCTTCGCGATGAAGCTGAGCTTCCTGGCCAGTCCGCTCTTCAACGGAGATGCCATGCTGATCTTAGACGAGGAGCGGAACGAGCTTGCCGGGGCCGTCGGCATCGTATACGGTACGGGCGCGGGCGGCTACAAGGACCGTCATATCGGCCAGATCGAGATCGCATATCTGCTGCCGGAATACCGGCGAACGACCTTGTTCCTGAGCGGCTTGCGAGCGATGATCGGAATGATCAAGTTCGGCGAGCCGTCCGTGGAGCAACTGCAATTCTGGATCGCGGCGGACAACGACGAGCTGAGGGAGTTATTCTTGAGGCTTTCGGCGTTGCCGGATTCCTCGATGGAACTCGTTAACGGTATGGCGCATTATAAGGTGTCTCTGCAGTCGCTAGAGGCCTTGTGCCGCCGATTCCGCGAGGTTACTCATTAACGCGTCATCAATAAAAGCGATTCCCACCCGACGATATCATTGGCGGATGGGAATCGCTTTTTGAGTTGTATTAGGTGAAAAGCCCACCTAAACGATCGTCGGCTGGCGGTGGGTAACCCAAACGCCGTGCCATCGAAAGGATTTGACCTTTGTGGTGAAATTCATGAGTTTGCGTGTGCGTCAACAACAGCAAGGGAGAAGGGGTTTTCGGGTAACCCAGCCAGCTCTCGTCCTGCTCGATGGGTTCAAGCCAGCGGTCGCGATATTCGTCGAAGAACCGTTGCACGAGTTCATCCGTTTCCGCGAATCGTTCACGGACGAACTTTACATCGGCGCCTTCCATTTCATCTACATCAATATCCCTGTGCTCGTCTATCTTCTTAAAGGCGAAAGATCCTAACCACCATGTATAACAGTCAACAACATGAAGGTAGGTTCGAATAATCGTTCCGTGGCCATACTCGGGAATCCTCTGATTCAATATTCGATGAGGAATTTCATCCAAGAACGCGAACATATTGCTTCTGGCTTCTCTGACCCAATCGTATTGTTGCTGCAACCCTTCCAACATCAACCTCTCCTTATCCCTTTCTGAAACTATTCTTCTGAGCGAAATACGGCGTTTGCCCCGTTTCCTCCACAATGTTTACCGGGTTACCGTCGGTATCGAACACTTCGAAGAACCTATACCCGTCTTCTACGTGGATTTCGCTTAGTTCCGCGCCTTTTGCCTTGAGCTGCTCATACGAACGGTCAATATCGTACGAAGTGAAATTATAGTACGGCATTCTGTCCTTGCCTGAATCGAATTGGACAGGCTGCGGTTGTTCCACTTTCCATAATAAAACCAGCGTTTGGCCGCCAGGAAACGCCAGTCCGACACGCTGATCAGTCTTCTCGATCATCTCTAGATCGAACATACGAACATACCACTCCGCAGAGCGCGACACGTCCGTCACGGGAATGAAAATGCTGGCTACGAATGCGATAATTTGGCTCATAGATTTCAAGCTCTCCTTTACCCTGTTGATTTGTTATTGATTCTACTCTATATAACGAAGAATGGTCAGGCGCAGATACGGGCTGAATAAAAAAACAGAGCAACGGCATCTTCCTGCCGTGCTCTGCATGAAACCTGCGATTAGAATCACTTCGCCTTAATATATCCTTCCGCCGTCAACAGCTCCGCGATCAGCACGGCACCGCCGGCCGCGCCGCGAAGCGTGTTGTGCGACAGTCCGACGAACTTATAGTCGTACAGGGAATCTTCGCGCAGTCTGCCTGCCGATACGCCCATGCCGCCTTCGAGATCCCGGTCGAGCTTCGTCTGCGGACGGTTGTCTTCCTCGAAATACGTAATGAATTGCTTCGGCGCGCTCGGAAGCTCCAGCTCCTGCGGACGCCCCTTGAAGCTTCTCCATAGCTCGAGAATTTGTTCCTTCGTAGGCTTCTTCTCGAACGAGACGAATACGGTCGCCAAGTGGCCGTCCGTTACCGGCACGCGGATGCATTGCGTCGTAATGTGCGGGCCTTCGGCTTTGACGATGGCGCCGTTCTCCACGCTGCCCCAGATGCGTAGCGGTTCCTGCTCGCTCTTCTCTTCCTCGCCGCCGATGTACGGGATGACGTTATCGAGCATCTCCGGCCAATCGGTGAAGTTCTTGCCCGCTCCGGAGATCGCTTGGTAGGTCGAAGCCACGACCGTCTTCGGCTTGAACGCTTGAAGCGCATGCAGCATCGGCACGTAGCTTTGGATCGAGCAGTTCGGCTTGACGGCAATGAAGCCCGTCTCGGTGCCCAGACGCTTGCGCTGAGCCGCAATCACTTCAAGATGTCCCGCGTTGATCTCCGGAATGACCATCGGCACGTCAGGCGTCCAGCGGTGAGCGGAGTTGTTGGAGACGACCGGCGTTCCCGTCTTGGCGTAGGCCTCTTCGAGCGCCTTAATCTCTTCCTTCTTCATATCCACCGCGCAGAAAATAAAATCGACGCCAGCTGCGACTTCTTCCACTTTAGATGCGTCCTGCACGACGATCGATTTGACTTCCTCCGGAATCGGAGTGTCGAGCTTCCACCGGCCTTGCACGGCTTGCTCGTACGTCTTGCCCGCGGAGCCTGCGCTCGCGGCGATCGCCGTTACTTTAAACCAAGGATGCCCATCGAGCAGCTGCATGAAGCGTTGCCCCACCATACCCGTTCCGCCGACGATGCCGACTTTCAATACTTGCGTCATAACCTCGTTCTCCCCTATCGCTATATTTTCTGTTTCTATGACCATAAAAAAATCCCGTTCCTAAGACTGTCTCCAGCCTTAGGGACGAGATTGGTTTCCCGTGGTACCACCCTAGGTTCGCGGATCTGTCGCCAGTTCCGCCTCATCGAGTATCGCGTCCGAACGCGCGCGCATACTCTTGCTCTGTAACAGGAGCACCTGGCGCGACATCTCCCGTACGAACGACGGGTTCCGAAGCGCTGCTCAGAGTCTTTATTCGATAACGTCCCTTTGCTCCTTCGCAGCTACCGGAGCTCTCTGTGAAAGAAACCGATTATCTACTCGTCTCTTCATCGCAGTTATTGAGAATCATTGTAGCAAATGTACCGCCTAGTCGTAAATGGGTATTTGCCTGGCAGAATCGATCCGGACAAAAACGCCAACCCCCGCGAAGGAAGTTGACGTTTATCTTGCCTATTCTCACTAGGCTTTCGAGCATCGCTTGCACACTTGAACCTGGCTGCCATCCGTCTGAGTTCTCGAATACAACAGCTTGATTCTGGATGCCGAGCAGACCGGACATGTCCCCCTGCCTCTCGAAGGCATCTTCCAAAGCGATCTTCCTCTGTATGGTTTGGACATAGCCCTCACCTCCATTCTAACTCCATTGGCGTTGTCTTCATCTTACTCGTCTGAAAGGTACGATAATATATAAAGAACGCTTAAAACCATTTACTGCTCAACCCTATAAAAACAGCCACAAAGGAGTCGATTCCCTTGTGGCTGCCGCTAATCTATTTTTTTGGAGTACACGATCTTCTTAATGCTTTCGCAAGAAAGACAGAATCGATTCGTCAACTGTTCGATCGTCTCGCCGGCCGAGAAGCTTCGGCGAATTTCGTCGTTCCTCTGTTTCAAGTACGCACGGACCCCCGAGTTTTCGCCCCATTTTTTGCGCGAGCGTTCGGGAGTGGGGATATATACCATCCCGCCTTGGACGTATTTCTGCACTTCCTTCAGTAGATCCTCCGGAAGAATAACATCGGCGTTCACATATTTCATTATAGGCTCTGCCCCTTAAAATTTTGTGGAAAATTTGTAAGGTAGCAAAGTCTAAACTACAAACAGCCGTCACCATGCAAGGTTATTAGGCGGTAATTGAATCTTTAGCTCCATACAACAACCGCCGTTGTTTGTATTTTAGACTTTGCATGGAGCCCATCTGCTTAAATCTCGCCATACGACAACCCTCCCGTCCACCGATTAGACTGATAATTCAAACCATCCATTCCATTATACTGGGAAAATTTGCTTGCTGATAGGTATAGAACATTTAGGTGCGTTTATTGCCTATACAAGGGGTTCCACTGCAAGGAAATCTTTTTTTGGAATTTTCTGTACCCTCTGCAACTTTCGTTCTTGACCCATCGTCTATCTCAATACAAACGGATTGTAACATAACTGTAATATAACCGTAACATATCTGAAACAGAATCAGAGGTTCGTCATTCGAGAAAATAGGGGGAAGTCGAATGAAAAAAATGATGGGTATAGGGTTAGCGATTGTGCTTGGATTAACGATAACGGCATGCAGCGCAAGCAATGAGGACAACGACGCTGCCGACGCCAATTACGCGCCTGCAGCGAAAGCGTCTTCTCATTCACAGGCTGACTCTTCGTCCGCCGAGAAACCTGCTTCCCAACCATCCGCGGCGCCCTACGAAGACATGACCTTCGAGGATTACGGCACTCACCCTTTCGTCACGACGGAGGAAGATCATCTCTCCACCTTCGCTATGGACGTGGACACGGGCTCCTACACGATGGCTAGAAGCTTTATCCAGAACGGCGATTTGCCCCCGCAGGAAGCGGTTAGGCTCGAGGAGTTCGTCAACTACTTCGACCTCAGCTACGAACCGCCGAAGAACGATACGTTCGCGATTCATGTCGACGCCGGACCAGCGCCTTTCGGGAACGAAGAGCTTAAGCTCGTCCGAGTCGGAATCAAGGGCAAGGAAATCGAATCCGACGAACGCAAGCAAGCGAATCTGACGTTCGTCGTCGACGTCTCCGGTTCGATGGATAAGGATAACCGCATCGGTCTTGTTAAGAGAAGCTTGAAAATACTCGTGAATCAGCTAGAGCCGACCGATCGAATCGGTATCGTCGTATATGGCTCCACCGCACGAACGGTGCTGAAGCCGACATCGGTTGAGGATGAGGACTCCATATTGGATGCGATCGACGGGCTGCAAATCGAAGGAGCGACTAATGCGGAAGCAGGTTTGCTGGAAGGGTACAAGATGGCTAGCAAGTTTTACGAGAAAGACGCGATCAATCGCGTGATTCTATGCTCCGACGGCGTCGCCAACGTAGGCAAGACGGGGCCGGAGGATATTCTGGACACCATCCGGGATTACGCCGGACGCAGCATCTACCTCAGCACCTTCGGGTTCGGCATGGACAATTACAATGACGTACTGATGGAACAGCTGGCGGACAAAGGCAATGGCACCTACGCCTACATCGACGATATCGACGAATCGAAGAAAGTGTTCAGAGAGCAGCTCGCCGGCACGCTGCAGACGATCGCCAAGGATGCGAAGATTCAGGTCGACTTCGATCCGGACCAAGTGTCCCAATACCGTCTATTGGGTTACGAGAATCGCGCGATCGCAGACGAAGACTTCCGGAACAACCGGGTAGACGGCGGGGAGATCGGCGCAGGCCATACCGTTACGGCGCTGTACGAAGTCCAATTGAAGAAGAGCGCCGGTAATAAGCCGTTAGGTACGGTAACCATCCGCTACAAAGACGTTGACGAGAAAAATAGATCGAAAGAAATATCGGAGAAGATCCGACTCTCCGAAGATTTGTCCGACGAAACCGAATTCATCGCTTCGGTAGCGGAATTCGCCGAAATCATGAAGAACCGCGAAGGTAACGAAGAGGAGCGTCTGCAGGACGTGTTGTCGTTGGCCCGGAGAACGGCTTCCACCGAACGTCAAGACGAGTTCACCGACCTGGTCGAAAGCGCCATCGAGATCGGCGAGTAGGGAAAGTGGAAAACCAGAGCACCGGCTACCCTCGCCGTGCTCTGGTTTTAGGTTGTTTCCTCACTACGAAATTGTACCGTCCACTGTGGATTCTCCATGACGCCATCTAGTGACACAAATAATGGTTGGAATTCGATTTTACGTTCAATTCCGGGTATATTCTTTACTCAACAAGTGTAATATACTCTTATTAGGAACAAAATAATAAAGAAGTGACCTTAAGGGGCTATTTTATGGTAGCAATTAAAGGCGTTAAAAAATTACCGGTGAGTGTAAATTCTCAACAGGCAGCTGAGTTGTTTATGAAATTAGCCAATTTTTCTTCAGAAATTGGTAGACTAGATGAAAAGTTTAAACGTTCTATATTGAAGTCAGATTTAATTAATACTTTAGCGTTAAAGGAATCTGTTCAGTCCACACGAATCGAAGGTACACAGGTTACTTTTACAGATATAATAGAACATAGTCACAAATCTGAACAAAAATCGGAGCATATCGAGGTGCTGAATTATCAAAAAGCACTTACTCTTGGTCAAGAGAGAATTAGAAACGGATATCCACTTACTACTCGCCTCATTTTAGAGTTACACACAACATTAATGGATGGACCAGCGAGAGGTACCAACATTGCAAATGGTGAATTTAGAAAAGTTCCAAACTGGATCGGGCCCACAAAAAGGTTTGAAGATGCTGTTTATATTCCCGTACCCGCGAACGCAATCGAAGAATACATGGAGAACTGGGAGTTTTTTGCAAACAAACATCCGTATGACGAGAAATTGGATACCTCTCATTTGCATAAAGAAGCATTTATTTTAGATGAGGATACTCACCCTCTTCTAAAAGTAGCTATTCTGCATGCACAATTCGAATCTATTCATCCATTTTTAGATGGTAATGGGCGTTTAGGAAGAATACTAATTGCACTGTTTATGATGCAATCTAAACAAATATCTAGCCCTATATTCTTTGTAAGTGAAGAATTAGAGAAACAACGTTCAAGGTATTATCATTTACTAAACGAAACAAGAGGAGACAATCCTACTTGGTTTAACTGGTTGAATTTTTTCTTAGATGCATCAAAGCGTATGGCCGATAAATTAAATACATTGCTAGATAATGCTGAAGGGTTAGCCTTAAATGGATTGAAAAAATGTGATACTCACTCCCAAAAGCAAATTTATTTATTAACTTTTAGATACCCTAATATAACTGCTAATCAAGTATCAGAACAGTTTAAAATAGCACCTGTAACTGCTAGGAGAGTTTTAAATTCATTAAGTGAACTTGGTCTTATTTTCAAAGACCCTACTCAAAAAAGGAATATCGAGTATTTCAACTATGATTTATTAGATTTATTGGATCACTAAGTAGACTAATTTACAGGTATGCCTTACAACTAAAATATTAAAGGCCAGAATCCTGAACACTGGAATTCTGGCCTTCATTAATTCATTGTTCAGTAAGTACTGCTATACTCTTTCCCGCTCGTTGCCACCGGATTTTCTCGGTTAGAAATCCAATCTCTCCAACTGCAAACGTATAACTGGATCCAAGAAATAATTATTCCTCGATCGTCTCCAGCACGCCCGTCAGCAGGGCCAGCGCCAATCCCTGTCCCCAGCCTTGCGCCCATTTGCGGTCGATTCCGATATAACCCGCGATGTCGTTCATGACGGCGGTGCCGCCGGAGACGTTCATGACCCGGCCGACGCCCGAGATGTTCGCCATGACTCCGTCCAGCGCCTTCTGAGCGTACTTAGCATGCAGCGGATTGCCCTGCATGACCATCGCCGCCGCGATGCCCGCCGTGGCGGATACTTCGCCGTAAGCCTCTGGGTAGTCGAGCACGGTGCCCCACAGGCCGTCGTCATGCTGCAGCTTCTTGAGCGCCGCAAGCTGATCGCGCAACGAGCTCCAAATATGCATCATCGGAGGATACAGATAAGCCTCCGGCAGCCCTCTCGCCGCGCGGGACATCGTATACGCGGCCCATGCGTTCGCGCGCGCCCAATACATGCCGGACATGTGGTCCCTCTTGATGTTGTTATAGCCGTGATACCACAAGCCTGTATCCTCGTCCTGCAAGTAATTAATGTGCCAGTAGAACTGGTTCAACGCATCGTTGATGAGCGCCTTATCGTTCTGCAGCACGCCTACGCGGAGCATGAAGTACCCCGCCATGAACAGCGTGTCCGCCCAAGCCTGCTCGGGAAAATCGTTCTTCGCAGACACCGTATGCTGAAGCACCCGATCCCCGAATCGCAGAGCGTCGTGCTGCAAATAACCGATCTTGCTCATGATGAGGTCCAAGTACTTCTGCTCCTTCGTATTCTCGTACAAAGTCAGCAGCATATGTCCCATCGCGCAGGTGTTCACCGTCCATGACGAAGGAAGACCCGCTTCGAGGTATTCGTCGCAGAACGCGGCCATTCGGTCCAGGTAAGACGGCTCGCCCGTCACCTCGAACGCGCGGCTGATGCCGTAATAAGCGACGCCGCAAGGCCAATCCCACGTCAGGTCCATGCCGAACGTATAATTCACGACGCGGTCGATCGTCTGTCTCAATTCCGCCGGGGATGTATCGATCTTCATATTAGCTGAATTGGCCCGCGTCGATGGCCTTCTGCTTCTCGTCGAGAATCTCTTGATAGCCCGACTCGAGGTATTGCTTCTTCGCGGATTCGTACACCTTATCGAATTCATCCGGCTTCGCAAGCACGCACTTAATGTACAGCTCTTGGAAGAGCGCGTTCAGGTCGGCCTTGTATTCGTTCACCGTATCCAGGACGACGCTGAACATCGCGTCCGGCGTACGGAACTCCGCCGTCTGGTCGTAGTACTTAAGGAGATCGTCGACCAGATACTCGTAGCCTGCAGGCGACCATTGTTTCTTGTACGCTTTGCGGGTGACGACAGGATCCGGGTATTGCGCGCTTTCGATGACGAGCGCCCAGTAGTCTTTGTTATTGTTCTGTGACAGAACGGATTCGCCTTTGAAATCCGGATTCTTCACGGCGATGCCGTCGGCGTCGAGCGTATAGTTCTGGCCTTCTACGCCGTTCTGGAAGAAGAACAGGTTATCCGGTTGGCTGAGCCATTCGAGATACATCCAGACGGCTGCGCGCTCTAGGTCGGACGATTCGTAGTTGATGCCCATGATGAAGCCGAACGGCCAGTAAGCGCGCTGTTGCGGTTTGTTGCCTTCCGGAACGCCGGCGGTAGCAGGCAGCACGGCGAATTTCGCTTCCGGGTTGTTCTTCAGCGTCGCCGCGATGACGTCCGTATTGCTCGCCATGTAGAAACCGAACGTACCCGTCTTGCCCGCTACGAATTCAGCCTTCGTCTTCGCTTCGTCGTTGCGCAGATAAAATTCTTTGTCGATCAGCCCGTTATTGTATTGATAGTTCAGGTTACGCAACCACTTCTCGCCGGCAGGGCTCGTCAGATCGGCGACGCCGAGGTCGGAATAGAGCGCGCGCTGCTTCGGATCGATCGGCCAGTCGCGGAACGGATAGCTGAAGATGTAGTTGTTCTGCGTCAAGCTGCCGCCCAGAACGCCCAGCCCCGCATCCTTCCACTTCGCGAGCATCTCGTTCAGCTTCTCCAAGGAAGTGAGGTCTTCGACCTTCATGCCGACCTTCTCGACCCAGTCCTGACGAATGAGCGTCGTGAAGTTATCGACCGCGGGACGGGCCGCGAAGAAGAACGCGTTCTTGCCGTCGACTTTGCCGTAATGGTTAATCGTGTCCCCCATGTTCTTCCAATACGTAGGTGCGTAGAACGCGATTTCGTCGTAGTTCAGCTCCTGCATAACATCCTCGCTGTAGTAAGCGAGCGCTTGCGGCATATCGTAGTGGAAAATGATGTCCGGCGCCTTATGGGAAGCAAGCAACTGCTCGTAATCCGTCACTTCGCTCGTCCGCGTGATCGGCACGAACTTCACGTTAATGTTGTACTTGTCGCCGAACTCCTTCTGAACCCAACGCGTGTAATAGTTGTCGGTGACGTTCCAGCCTTCGAACGCGCGCTCGTATACCGGAATTTCGAGGTTGACCTTCTCCGGGAAGCCCTTGGAATAATCGGCGAAAGCGCCCGCGCTCTCGCTCGGTGAATTGCTTGCCGTGTTGCTTGCTGCCGGCGTCGAGGCCGCAGGACTACTGCTGGCTTCGTTGTTATTGTTGTTCGAACAGCCTGCTAGAAGGCTGGTTCCGATCGCTAGCGTCAGCAGCGTGGAAGATACGATTGTCTTCTTGCTCATCGAATTTACCCCCATCATAGTCGAATTATCGGGTTACTCCTTGACGGCGCCAAGCAACGTACCTTGGACGAAGTATTTCTGGATGAACGGATAGATTAGAAGAATCGGAATCGTCGCGAAGACGACGCACGAGGCTTTAAGCACCTCGGGGTTGCTAAGCGACACGGCCGTAGCCTCCAGTTGGAAGCTCTCGCTTGCCTGAATGACCAGGTAATACAGCTTCAGCTGCAATGGCCTTAGATCGGTGTTCTGCTTAATGTAGAATAGAGCGTCTTGATACGCGTTCCACCGGCCGACCGCATAGAAGAGAGACAACGTCGCGATGATCGGCTTGGACAGCGGAATGACGATGCTCGTCAGAATCCGGAAGTGTCCGGCGCCGTCGATGCGGGCCGATTCCTCCAGACTGACCGGGATGCTCTGATTAAGCGCGGTCTTCATGATCAGAAAGTTGAACGCGCTGAACGCGGGCGGCAGGATGAGCGACCAGATCGTCTCCAACATACCCAGGTTATTGATGAGCATGTACTCGGGAATGAGACCTCCGCTGAAATACAACGTGAACGTAAAAATAACGGTGAAAGTCGTGCGGCCCTTCAGCTGCTTGCGGGATAACGGATAAGCCGCGCACAGCGTAAGGAGCATGCCGAGTACGGTGAACAGGACGGTGACGACAACCGACACGTACAACGAGCGCAGGATGCTGTCATCGGAGAATATTTTGCCGTAGGCTTCTAACGTCAACCCTCTCGGCCACAGGAACACCTTATTCGCAATAACGTAGGCATCTTCGCTAAGCGACTTCGACACGACGTGGATGAACGGCAGCACGCAAGCGAGCGAAGCGACGATCACGGCGAGGCGGATCAGCACATCCCATACGTCAATACGCTTCCTGCGAGTTATGGCAACAGGGCCATCGGATGTTCTCATGGTACGCCTCCTTTCTAAAGCAATCCGTCTTCGCCAAGCTTCTTGGCAATGCGGTCCGCCGCGATGACCAGTACGAGTCCGATCGCCGCCTGGAACAATCCAAGGGCCGTCGCGCGGCTGAAGTCGCCTTTCTCAAGCCCCCAACGGTAGACGAGGACCGGAATGGTCGTCGTATACTCGGTGGTCGCCTTGTTCGCCAGAGCGTATACGCGTTCGAACGAGCCTTCCATGACCCTGCCGAGGTTCAGGATCAGCAATGTCACGATCGTAGGGCGAATGGAAGGCAGCGTGACGTTCCATATCTTCCTTCTTCGTCCCGCTCCGTCGACGGTCGCCGCTTCGTACAGCTCCGGGTTAATGCTGCTGATCGCAGCTAAGTAGAGAATCGTACCCCACCCCATGCTCTGCCAGACACCGATGGCTAGATAACTGATCAGCCAATGGGTATCCTCTTGCAGGAACGGAATGCGGTTGCCGCCGATCGATTCGATGAAATTATTGACGGCGCCGTTGCCTACGCTTAGCAGTTGATACGCGAGGGCTCCGATAATAATCCACGACAGGAAGTGCGGCAGGTACAGCAGCGTTTGGTTAATGCGCTTGAAGCGAACGCTCTTGATCTCGTTAAGCAGCAGCGCGAGCAGGATCGGCGCCGTGAAGCTGAAGACGAGATCGAGGCTGTTCAGCAACAGCGTGTTGCGGACGGCCCGCATGAAGTCAGGCTTGTCGAAGATCTCTTGGAACACCTGGAAGCCTACCCAATCGCTGCCCCAGAACCCCCTCGCGATCTTGTAATCCTTGAATGCCAGGACGAGCCCGGACATAGGCCCGAATTTGAAAACCAAGACGAAGGATAATGGAAGCAGAAGCAACAGGTACAGCTGCCAGTCCCGCCGAAGAAATCGCATGCGTCCTCGGTTACCCGGATTCCCTTGCTTCATTACGGTATCGCGAACGGTTGAAGCGCTTTCAATTTGCATGGTTTTCACCTCCTCGTTAGCTCGGGCTTCCTCGGTCTCGTGTAGTTCAGACCATGGCGGGGTTGTGACTGCATCATAAACCGCTTTCATTCCGGCCGTAAATCATGAGTATTGATACGCGCGGTCATTTTTGATTCCGCCGCGCCACGACGCGGTTCTCGGAGTCCCCGATGATCAAAAATGATAGGTCTGAACAAAAATGAAGCCGCTTTCAACGGTTCGTTCATCCGTCCATGCGGCTCCATATCTAAGCGATATCTATTCATGATGTTCTCTCTCTCGGCTTCACGCTACCCGGACTTCGAAGCCTTGTAGCTGCTCGGAGGCATGCCTTCGAATTTGCGGAAAAACCGGTTAAAGCTTTGCACGTTATAATAACCGACCTCCGCGGCAATCTGACTGATGCTCATGTCGGATTCGAGGAGCAACTGCTTTGCTTTCTCGATTCGCAGCTCGTTCGTATAATCGATCAGGCTTTTGCCCGTCAGTTCGAATACGATCTTGCGCATATAGGAGTAACTGATGCCGATTTCCTTCGCCATGTCCTCGAACACGATCTCCTCGCGATAATGCTCCTCCAAGTACCGCACGATTTTCTCGCCATGGCTCGCTTCGCCTTTGTTGCGCGCCAGATATTGAACGATCTCGCCGTAGAAGCCGTCCAGATACTCCTCCAGCTCGTCAAGCGTATCGATGGCGGTAATCGCGGAGTAGACGTTCCCGCGGCCGGAGAATATTTTTGCCGTACTGATATTGTTCTCGCGCAGATGCTTGACCGTCACCCCGATCAGCTGGTTGTAGATGAACATGATGTTGTCGTAGGAGATATATTCGGCCGAGCGAATCTCTTCGCTGACGACGTCCAGCTCCTTGCGAATGCTGTCCAAGTCTCCGGCATCGAGGAAATTCAGGATGCGCCGCTCGCTGTTAGCCGGATAGATATATTTCTTGCCCTGCTCGGCCTCCTGCTTCCAATAGGTGATGCCGCCGCTTCCCGCGATCATCCGATGCTTGATGACTTCCATCGCTTCCACGACCCGATCTTGAATCGCCGCGATTTCCTCGGTTCGGCTGCTGACTCCGAGCGTCACCGTATGTCCGAGCAGCTCGGCAGCCTCGTCGCGGATCGCGATGAGCGCTTGATGAATGCCTGCCAGATCGGCTTCCTGCTCCTCTTCTCCGAAGTTAATGACAATGATGAAGCAGCCGTCGCTCTGATAGACGCATCTGGCATGAACCCCTTCCGGGAACAGGCTCTCGCATTTCGATATGAGCCAATACCGGTGGTAGCTCCGGGTTTCCCGGCTCGTCTTGCGTACGTATTTCCTATAGCGGTCGATGGCGACGACGGCCGCAACGCTGTAAGGCTCCGGGAACAGCTCCGCGATCTGCGGCGTCACCTCTCCCCGCAGCAAGTTGTGAACCGCCAGACTTCGGGTATCCTGTTCGCGTTCCCGCAGCTGCTTGTAGAGACCCTCGGCGTCGTCCTGCATGCGTCTGAACGCCGCGCTCAGGAATACGAGCTCGTTCTTGTTCGTCACGACCAAATTCTTGCTGTGCGCTCGGACGGCGCGGACCAGCTGCCGTACGGGCTTGGACAGCCAGGTCGCCAGGAACACGGTCAGCACCGTTCCAGCGGCGATGATCACGATCGTGAGCACGATGATGCTCCGCTGCAAGCCGTGCGTCTTCGTCATCAGTTCGTCCATCGAATAGACGTTGACGTTCCACCACTTGAACTGTTCCGAGCGGGACCACGCATAGATGAGTCGCTCGCTGTCGACTTCGTGGAACGCATACCCTTCCTTCGAGCCGCTATTCAGAATCTCTTGAATATAGGGTTGCTTGCTGCCGTCCGCGAGGAAGAAAGCCGGATCGGTATTCGAAATGATCGTGCCGTCCGATTCCATAAGCGAATAGCCGTGCTTGCCCGGTTCGGAGGAGCGCAAGTATTCCCCGATCTGGCTTTCCCGCAGATTCACGACCAGAACGCCGCGCGTCGTCGTGAGCAGCCGGTTAAGCGGCAGCACGTAAGAGACGACGTTCACTCCCGATGACTGCTTGCGCGGATACCATACGCCGCTGATGCCCCTTCTGCCCAGCAGCGCCTCCTCCAGCCAATCGATCGGTTCGTACCGGCTTAACGCCGTAATGCCTTTGTCCGTGGAAATCACGTAGTTCGAATCGCTGAGATAAAAATAAGTCGAGTATACGCCGTTCACGCGATGATTGAGGTTGAGAAGCTCCTGCAGCACGACCTGCGCCTTGCTGATGTTGCTATAATTCTGCTTCAGCTCTTCCACGGTCTCGTAGCTTCGGATGCGGTCGAACACGTTCGTCGCGGTCAGCCGAACCGCGTCCTGAGCCAGGTTGTTCAGCGCATTCTCGTTGAGCTTGCGGTTCGCCTTCAAACCCGCAAGCGTGGATTGCGCGATCGCGCTCTCCGAGTTCTGGAAGATTTGCGCGCCGCTATACCAAGTCAGGATCGCCATCGGGATCGCCATGACGCAGAATAAGATTAATGCCAGCTGAAGCATGATCGGAATTCTTCTCATCTATTATTTTCCCCCTGGTAAAGCTTCTCATCTCTATATTGTACTGGCAGCGCTTACATCAAGGGTACCCCTAAAATTATTCCTCTTTCAATGCAGGATGATGGAGTTTACTGACTTATTGTGCAACTAAATGAGTTATCGTGGGGGGCTTTGGGCTAGCATATTAATCGTCTGCTCAAATCGAAAGCCATTCAGTTTAGTTCGTATAAATTTGTGGTATAAACATTGCCTTGTTCCATAAGACAGGAAAAAGTCGAAGTTGGTCGAATATGGTAAATGTATGTTTCGCAATTAATTTGTTTTTATTTAAAAAATAAATAACCACAGTGAGGACTAGTTATGGAAATACAGATTAAACATAATTCAATAAGCGATTCTCCCTATAGTGGAAGTACTGAAGATTTATTCGTTTTCGACGACGAAGAACTAATTTCACAATTTAAACAGGAAATGCTTAACGGCACCCCAACTTGTTTTTTAATTTCCGGATATAGGGGCGCAGGTAAAACTTCATTTATTCGAAGAGTAACCAAAGATATCAAGGAAGAAAGAAACGATGGAAAACAAATTGTTTTTATTAATTTAAACCTAGCAAAATACGAAAGTTATTCTCTATTGCTACGGAAGATTATTCGTCAAGTCTATCTTTCTGTAATAGAGATGCCAAACTACAAAGATATACGGGAAAAGAATACTGAAGTTATCTCCTCACTTGAACTTTTATACGAGCGTACATATCGTGAAGTTGTATATTCGCAAAATGATAATCAAAAACAAGAATCTAGTTTCTCAACTGAAGTACACGTTGACATAAAGAAAATGACAATTGCTTTAGTATTACTATTAATAACGGGTTTAAATTTGAGATTTGATGTATTGGAGTGGTTGTTAGATTTAAGGAACAATAAATATCTGGATCCTTTTCTCTTCTGTGCCCCCCTGTTCTGGGCAGCATTTGAATTGGTTAAAATTAGGAAAAGCCATACGAAAAACAAAACAAAATACTCTGAAATTAGCAGAAAGACACTCTATGATGATGAAATTGCTGAATTTCAACTAAATAAAATATTAGTCGATCTCAATAAACTAAAAATATTACCAGTATTTATTGTTGATGAATTAGATAAAATTGATGAACACGAAAAAGTTGAGTTGTTAATTGCCGAACTAAAACCTCTTTTGTTATCCGGATTGGCTAGTTTCATTTTGGTTTCGGGTCAGAATCTATACTATAAATTCCACACTGCCCACACACACGATGATGCCTTAATCGCAAGTATCTTTTCAAAAACACTTCACATCCCTTTATTATCAACAAGAACATTTTTTGATATATTCTCGAATATTATTTATAACCCCGCTAATTTGAACGATGTTAATGTTATTGATTATGTAAAATCGAAAATATTAAATTCAAACCGGTTACCTAGGCGGTTTCTTAATCTAATTCGGCAAGATATATTATGGAGAGATAACTTTGCCTTTATTGAAATTCCAGAAGAGAGTAAACAAGTGTTTAAAACGGATGCTATATTACTAGAGCAGATTGAAAAGATTGTTAATGAGGATCTAATCAATGCCAGTTACAGTGATGGGATTATTGACTTTTTTATCACTCAATTGCATTTGTGGATACTAAAAATGAAATTAAAAGGCAGCTCATTCTTTTATAAAGAGGATATTTACAACTTAGAAAATGACTATAAGACCTCTCATCCAAGTTGGAGTTTCGCTCGTCTGAATGTCATTGTAGTAAAATTACTAGATAATTTAACGACAGTAGGACTATTGGAGAAGAAGTTCGAAAGATCTTCTGATGGAGAAGATATTCCCTATTTTAGATGGACAGATCAAGCTACCATCAAAACTGAAACTACACTTAACGTAGCTGATGAATTACAGTCCAAGTTCCTTAAAGATTTTATAGAACTCGAAAAATATATACGCAGTATATATCTTGAAGTATTCAATGATAAATATCATAGGTCTATGAATCAAATGCTTAAGAAATTTGCCGAAATTGAACTTCTACCGCGAAGATGGGACGAAGACGACGATCAATTACCAGTAATTATTGACTTAAGAAATAAAATTGTACACGGACAAGATGTGACTTTAGAAGATTTATATCGAGTTGAAAATTACTCATTCGAGATTAATAAGTTCAAAGCTCAGTTGATCGTGAATTACACGTTTTACATAACAAAGATATATTTAAATGGTTTTAATTTTTCTGTTACCCGTGACGCTCAGATTGTCCCAACTACAAATAATAGATTCGATTTTATTGCCACCAACGATTCGGATCGATATGCAGACGTTTTATTTGAGGTGAAAATTACAAGTTCAACTAATGCGTCACTAATGAAAGATAATATATACAGAACAATTAGTTCATTCAATGAGTATAATGCACACTCAAATAAGAAGAACTATCTCTGCTTTTTGATTCATGCTCAAGGTGGTAAAAAGACTCATGTATCATTTCAGAGATTGCTTGATAATATAGTGGGTAATGAATTTAAAGACTTGTCTCCGTATATTTCGCTCTATTTCCTATCAGAACAAGGAACAGATGTTCAGAACAACTTGAAATTCTACTTAGAAGAGATCCTACAGAAGTTGGGGTTGAAATAAAGCGACATTTTTTAAACATATTAATTATTTGGTCAGAAGAAACTCTGTTTCAAGAGCGGCCTCAGGATTATTATTAAGTGATGATCAGTGCCTGACAGTTGCATCTGGCATACAATGAAAAAGGCCTCACCGTCTAATAGACGATGAGGTCTTTTTCTTGATTTTTCCCTTAGTGCATCATGACCGGAGCATTGACCGCGTCTCCGCCTTCTTCTTCCGCGTCTTTCGGTCTCCGAAGCAGGATGGCTAACAAGGCGCCCGCAACCGCGATGCATCCGGCGACTAAGAACGTATCGCCGAAAGCCGAGACGAGAGATGCAGCCGCGTCGCCCTTCGTAGCCGTCATATGGCTCTCGACGCGGTTACCCATGTAGCTTGCCAATCCCGCAATAGCGAACGACACGATGACTTGCTGGGCAGCCGATACGAGCGGTGTTACCCGTCCGACGAGCTTGCGCGGCGCGACTTTCAGGATATGCGTATTGACCGGCATCATGGACAGCCCCATGCCTACGCCCATCATCATCGTCGCCGTAATCACGTATCCCGCGCCCGAATCCGCCGCAATCTGCGACATATAGAACAGGCCTGCCGCGACGAAACCAATCCCGACCATGGATACGACGCGAGCGCCGAACTTGTCGAACAGCTTGCCGCCGATCGGCATGAACAGTCCCGTCATCGCCACCTGCGGCAAGATCATAAACCCGGTTTTGAGAGGCTCATAATGGAATACCTGCTGCATATACATCGGCACGAACAAGAACGATCCGAACAGGGCCATGGTCATTAACCAAGACGCGAACATACCGATCGTGAAGTCCGAAGACCCGAATACTCGAAGCTCCAACAACGGTTGTTTATGGCGAAGCTCAACGATGATGAACAATAGCAAAGCGGCGATACCTATGCCCAGGCTGACGAGCGTACTCGTAGAACCCCAATCCTTGCCGCCTTCGCTTACCGCGTAAGATAACGTTGCGAAAGCGATCGGCGCAAGCAGCATTCCCCAGAAATCAAGCGCCGGAACGGTCTTGCGTTCTACCTTCGGCAAGAATCTGAGGCCGACCATGATCGCGATAATGCCGATTGGAAGATTGATCAGGAAGATCCAGTGCCAAGTCGCATACTCCAGCAAGTAACCGCCCAATACCGGACCGAGCGCAGGCCCGAGCATCATCGGGATGCCGAGCATTCCCATGACCGCGCCTTGCTTGTTAGGAGGAGCAAGCTTGAAGATAATCGCCATCCCGATCGGCTGCACCATGCCGCCGCCGACACCTTGGATAATGCGATAGAGAATGAGTTGCTCAGGCGTCGTCGCGAAGGAACACAGAAGCGAGCCCGCCGTGAACAGGAAAATCGTAATCAGGAAAATCTGTTTGGCGCCGAACCGATCGGTCAGCCAGCCCGCCAGCGGAATGACCGCGGATAGCGCCAGCGTATAAGCCGTAATCGACCACTGCATCGTATTGACGGTGGAGTCGAAATCGGACATCAACGTCGGCAGAGCAATGTTCATGACGGTGCTGTCGAGAATGACCATGATCATCCCGACGACAATCGCCATCATTGGACCCATAATCGCTTTCATTGAGAACGGCGCTTCTTCCGCCGCTGATCCTACATTCGTTACACTAGACATGGTTCTCCTCATTTCAGGTGAAATTTTCTACCAATAAAAGGTACACCTAATATTGAATAATTACAATCGTTCTAGAGAATGATTTCTCCCTCCGCCTAAGTTTGTATTCCTCTATTCAGACGAATGGCGATTGCATTATTCATCGGTGGGATGGAATAAGAATAAGGCGCCCGATTGGGCGCCCTCCCGTTATTCCGATTGTTCGGTATATTGCTTGAAGCTGTTCATGATCGCTTGCCAGCCCGCTTGCTGGAACTCGACGGGATGAGTGTTCTCGGCATCGAAGGTTTCAATGACCGTCGTCGCGTTGCCTTGATCGATGAACGTGATATCCACTTTCCTGCCGTCGCCTATGGTGTAGGAGATCGCCTCATGGTGCTTCACCGCATCGTAGATGCCGCCGAAGTCGAAGCCCATGCTGCCGTCTTTCGCTTCCATTCTCGTCGTGAACTTGCCGCCTGCCCGAAGATCGTTCTCCGCTCTCGGCGCGTGCCAGTCCTCCGATGCCTGATTCCACTTCGTGATATGCTGCGGCTCGGTCCAGAATCTCCATACTTTCTCTACAGGGGCTTGAATAACAGCTTGCACGGTTACTTTCGTCGGGTTCGTCGTTTCCATTGTGATAGACACCTCTTCATTATTTTTTATTTTTTGTCGCTCTCATTTATATAGACGTAACCCGATTTCGAAATTCATCGGTGAAGTTGCTCAGGAAGCCCCAACCGGGTAAATAAATTAGTATTGATGAAGTTCTGTACGTGGAACACTCGGTTATCTTTGACTTCTATGACGTGGATGCCCCATGGCACCAAGACGGATGGAGCCTCCTTGCTCGGCATATACTGCGCGAGCGCGGGATATCCGCCATTCACGGTAACCGGCAGGAGCTTCGACCCTACGCAATGCCATCGCGTAAGCTCGTAGAACTTCGCGAGATCCCCCTGCCCGCGAATCCACATCGGGAACGGCGGCATGGACATGCAGCCTTCCTCATGGAACAACGCGACAAGCGCGTTAATATCGAATTGCTCGAACGCTTCCACGTATCGGGAGAGCAGCTCGGGGTCCGGCTTCTCTTCCATCTTGCTGTACTCGTCGGACCGAAGCTGCGTTCGTTCCAACGTCTCCCTGGCTCTCTGCAACGCGCTGTTCACCGCCGCCGCCGACATGCCTAACGTCTCCGCGATCTGCTTGGATGACCATTCGAATACATCCTTCAGGATCAGCACCGCGCGCTGGCGCGGAGGCAACGTCTGAAGGAGGGCGATGAAGCAAATCTGCAGCGTGTCTTTGCGGACGAGCGCATCCTCCGGATTGTCTCCGAAATCGGGAGCAGGCCATACCCATGCCGAGTCGGGCAACGTCTCGGTCGGTGCAATGATCGCGACCGCCGGGTCGTTCAGATCGACGGGCAGCATCCGGCGCTTCGCCTGTCTCAGCTTGTCTATGCATAAGTTCGACGCGATGCGGTAGACCCACGTCTTGAAGGAAGAGTCCTCCCTGAACGAGTTCCAGCTCTGCCACGCCCGGATGTAGGTTTCCTGCACCGTATCGTCGGCATCGTCGAACGAGCCTAGCATCCTATAACAGAACGAAGTTAACCCTGGCTTATAGCTCTCGAATAACTCACTATCAAAAGCGGTCGCGTTCATCTCGGCCTCCTAGAGAGCGTCTTAACTTTAATTATAGGGAGAAAATTTTTATTTTACTAGACGGGCGCTTATTGCGGGCTCTCTGATTCTTCTTCGATCTGAATCCATAACTCTTGGCCCGTCCAGTTCGACACCTTATACCAACCCATGCCCCTCCATTCCTGCAGGGCAAACACGTTCTGAACTCCGATCTCGATCGGGCTCTTGGACGTCGTGTCGGGTTCGACGTAGGCTCTCGTCTTGACCGGATTGTATACTTTGCGATACGTTTCCGTAATCGGATTCGCGGTCTTCACCCATTCGGCCTTGCCGTTGCTTCCGACGGTCCGATACCAATCGCCGGCGTTCTCGAACGTATCCAATCGGGTGCCCGCGGGGTATACGCCGACCGGCTTGGTCGAATCGTCTTTGCTGCGATAGGCTTTGACCTCTTCGGTCACTTCGATCCGTACGCCGAAAGAGTCTTTCTTCTCCGGCAATGCCGCGATCAGCTCGTCCGATGCTTGGAATCGGGCGAGCTGCTGTTCTTTAACGCGAAGAATACGTTCCGTCGCGGCGCTCTTCTTCCTCGTGGCTACATTCGTAACAAGTCCGGATTTCGAATCGTAAAATTCGCTCCCGTACACGAACGATTCCGGCGGCGCGAACGAAGCCCGAACCGCTACGGGATGCTCCACGTTACGGAACAGATCGTATCCGAACATCCGGTAATCCGTTGATACGCCAAGCAGTCCTAGCACGGTCGGCATCATATCCAGATGTCCGCCGACGGCTTTGTAGATGCCCTGTTTCACGGCCGGTCCATGGATGATGAACGGTACGCCAATCGCATCGATCTGATCGTACGGCCTTCCGAGCAAATCCTTCAGCGCGATCTCCTGCTTCTCCTTCACCATATCCGTCGTGATACCGGAGTGGTCGCCGTAGATCGCGATCACGGATTCGTCCCATAGCCCGTTCTTTTTCAAATCCTCTATGAAGCGTCCGAGCGCCGCGTCCGCGTAATGCACCGCCGTCAGATAATCGCCGGCGACGTTCCCTTGATAAATCTCGGGCAATTCCAGCGAGCGATAAGAGGCTGGAACGCGGAACGGAGAATGGCTCGACATGCTCACGACCTGCGCGTAGAACGGCTTCTTCTGCTTCGTTAATATCTTCATGCTCTTATCGTACAGAATATCGTCATCCGAGCCGAACGCGATCGATCGGTCCGTGCCGAAGTACTCCTTGTCGTAGAAGCTGTCGAAGCCGAGCGCGGAATACAATTCTTTGCGATTCCAGAACGTCACGCTGTTCGTATGTAAAGTCACCGTGGAATAACCGTTCTTCTTCAATAGTCTAGGCAGGCTGGGATATTCCTTGTCGGCCCGATCCTTCGCGATCGACGAGCTCGCGTCCGCCGGGTGCAGCGACGTATTCGACATGAACTCCGCGTCGGACGTGATGCCGGCCCCGTTCTGTAGATAGAAGTTCGGGAAATAAGCCGATTCACGAATCAGCTTGTTCAAGTTCGGCGTAATCTCTTGGCCTCCGACCTTCCTATTCAAGACGAAGGACTGGAACGCTTCCAGTTGAATGAAAATGACGTTCGGCTTCGAAGGACCCTGAGTGACCTCCGGCTTCGTTTCCGGATTAGCAGCTTCCTTCGCGCATCCGCTTCCCGTCAGCAGAACCGCAAGCACCATCGCGACGACTATTATATTCTTCACGGCAAATCGCGCCCCAATCGATCGAAATAGAATCTTCCGCACTATTATACCATTTACTGTATGTCGCGCCAGTAAGACATGAAGAAGGCCGAGATGCCCTAGTGAGGGAACCCCGGCCTTCTTCATGATGTCGCTCGATTAGGCCGCTTTAACCGCCTTCGGCTTCGATGCATTGGAGAAATCGTAATTCACCGGTCTCGCGTACACGAAAGCCTTCGTCTTAGGGTCGAAGGCGTATACGGTTAACGTTAGCTCCGAAGCGAGAAGATCGCCGGACACGACCACGGAGGTACCTGTCTTCAGCGTAGTGAAGTCGATCCAAGTATCGTCCCCCGCTTCGGTCCAGTACACGATATACTGCAGACGCCGCGCCACATCCGACGTGGCGGAGGCAGCGGCGAACGTCAGCTTGTAGTCGTACCCTCCGACGCCGTCGGAAACCGCTTGTACCCCGGTAAGCTTCGGCTCTTTCAGAACAAGCGGTTGCGGATCCTTGAGCCCGCTCAGCTTCAGCCAATAGGAACGCACGGCCTGGAGCGTCATCACGGATGGGATCGACGTGTTCTCGATCTCTCCGTAGAATCCGAGCCCATCGTCCTGCTTGAACGAATTCGCCATGGCCTGCTTGGCCATGGGGGAACCGAATAACGCCATGTAATCGTCCGCCATGATTTCGGCCGAATCCCACTTATGCGTGTAGCCGGGCTCGGACCCGTCTTCGCTGAATACGACCGGGTAGTTCTTGATTCCCCTCAGCGACGCCCACTTGGTGTCCGGGCTGCTCGGCAGCTTGCGTTCCTGCTTAATCAACCAGTAATGGGTAAAATGATGCCCGTATTCATGGCTCAGCGTCGCGGACAAGCTCTCGACCGTCTTCAGGCGATCGGCGTCGTAGAGGGTGATCTCCGTCCCTTTATCCATGACGATGTCCGACATATCGTCCTCAGACCAGGAATAGTACATGCTTGCGACGCCCGCTTCGTCTTCCTTCCGCTCCGAAGACAGGATGACTTTCCCCAGGTAAGCCAATTCCTCGCCGTGCAGATTGCGCATCAGGTCGGCATACAAGGTCTTGAGCTTAGCCTGAGTCCAGCTCTTGCTGTAGCTGACGAATTGAATGCGCTCGGGCGACACATACGTAGCCACCGGCCTCTTGCTTGCGGCGTCGGCGCTCGGAACCCATGAACCTCCTGTTGCCGCAATCACTAGAACCGCTAATAGAACGACCCATATTCCGCGATATATTTTCATCCTCATAGACTGCCGCCTCTTCTCCACTGTGTATACAACCAATGATAGAGTTATCGGTCGGATAGACGAATAAATGAACTCGCTAATCATCCATTGATAGGAGGATGGTATGTGGCCAAGGCAGCCCGAGAATCTATTGTTTGCGCAGGGCTACAGTGGTCTGTGAGAACGTTGCAGGAACAATTCACGCTCGCGCGACGCTGCAACGGTCTGTGAGAACGTTGCGGAAACAACTCTAGAGACAATACTACACGGGAACGTAGGTTAACCTGATCACCTGCTCGCCGATTCGATCGCTCGCCACAAGGCGCAACGGCGAGCGCGGGCCGGCGAAGAACGGCGTTCCGTGACCCAATACGACCGGATGGAGGTAGATACGATACTCGTCGACGAGACCGAGTTCCGCCAGATGGTGCGCCAACTCCGGTCCGGAAACTTCGATCACCCCTTCATGCCGTTCCTTCAACCCGCGTATGGCAGCAGCGAGGTCGCCCTCGATCAGAGAAGCGTTCGGCCCGACGGACTTTAAAGTCTTCGACACCACCCACTTCGGTTTGCTTTGCCACGCCAAAGCGTATTCTCGTTCCTCGGCATCCCATTCACCTTGATCTTCGTCCCAATACCGCATGATCTCGTACATGCGACGGCCGTACAAACTACCCGTCACACCAAGCATGTCATCGATAAAATGACGGAATACTACGGGGTCCGGCCGAAAAGCCGTGTGATCGACATACCCATCCAGTGATTGATTTAACGCGAACACGATTTTTGCCATAAGAATGACACTCCTCTCTAGTTTTCGAGCAAATTCATCAAGACAAGCACGCTGCTCTCATCCGATCACGTGAAAAGCCCGCCTAAACGATCATCTGCCGGAGGCGGGTAGCCTAGCTGTCTGGCCATGAATACGATTTGGCCTTTGTGATGGAATTCATGCGTCACCGCATGAGTGAACAGAAGCAATGGCGTAGGCGTCTTCGGGTAACCGTCCCAATACTTGAGGAGGCAGCTCTTCCAAGAACGTAAACAGGTTCTGTCTGGCGAGTCTGATCCAATCGTATTGCTGCTGTAACATATTGAGCAACGCAGTCACTCCTCGTATTTCGGATGATGATCAATTAAGTACCTGAGCCATCTCCCACACATGCCCGTCCGGATCGGCGAAACATGCCGTACGCCGTCCCCATGGGCGCGTTATAGGTCCATTCAACATTTGAACCCCTTTGGCTTCCAACTCCGCGCATACCCGGTCTACGTCCGGCAACTGGATCGTGAATTGGAACCGAACGCCATCTCCGCTGTTTCCCACCCGCGCCGGTTCGATCAATTCGTGGGCATTCAATTGATCTAGTAGATTGATGCATGTGTTGCCAAAATCGAATACCGCGCAGCTTTCATCTTCATATCGAACGGCAAGATTAAACGTTTCTTGATAAAACGCCTTCGACCGCTGCAGATCTTCCACGAATAAGCTGATTTCCGTAATCAATTTCGCCCATTCTCCTGACTTCATTGTCGTCAACTCCTCAACTATGATCCATAAAAGCACCTCTATGATGTAGACGAAAACCAATCGCCATATTCATCGGTCAATAACAGCTCTTGTGTTACATCAGCGATTGTCGGTTAAGCCGATTCGACGATTGTGACAGTTGCCGCAACGAAAAGCAGCGAAACGGATCGGATTCCGTCTCGCTGCCGCGACATACTTTCCCTTATTCAAAAGAAACTTGCAATTTCATGTCCTGAGGATAACGCTCGCCTGAGAAGAAACGAACCGCGCCTTCGAGCGTCAACTCTCGGCTTACCAGGTGGTCGATCCGAAGCCGTTCGGCTTCCAGCCAAGCGAGCGCGGGCGCCATCGTATGATTGAGCGCCATCGACCCGATCAGCGTCCATTCGTAATGATAGAGATCGAAGGTCCGCAAATCCACGGTCGCCTGATCGTTCGTCACGCCGAATTGAACGTAGCGACCGCAGGGAGCGAGATAGCGAAAAGAGTTTTCGATGACGGCCGGAACACCGGTCGTATCGACGACGATGTCATACCCGTTCCTACCGGTGAAGTCCTGCAGCGCCGCCTCCGCGTCTTCCGCGCGCACGACCCGCGTTGCCCCCCACTCGGAAGCTAGCGCAAGCTTCTCTTCCGTCAGATCGACGACCGTTAGCTCGGACACGCCTGATCGCGCAAGCGCCTGCACCCACTGCTGGCCCATAGCCCCGGCCCCTAACAACAGCGCCCTGTCGGCGACCGAGGGACGCAGCCGGTTCATCGCATGAACGACGCACGCGACCGGCTCGACGAATGCCCCTTCCGCGAAAGTCAGCCGGTCCGGAAGAAGCAGTGCCAACTCCGCGGGAATGGCGACATACTCCGCCATTGCCCCAGGTAGCGTAACGCCGATAGTGTCCCATCGGTCGCAATGGTTCGCGCGGCCCGACATGCAGAACCGACAGCGGCCGCACGATAGATTCGGATCGGCGCAGACGCGGTCTCCCAGGCGGAACCCTTCGACCCCTTCTCCTACCTCATGCACGACACCTGAAAACTCGTGCCCGGGAATGATCGGATAAGGGGACAAGTACTCCCCTTTGTAAATATGAAGATCCGTTCCGCAGATGCCTACCCTCTTCACCTGCACGACGATTTCGCCTTTCTTCGCCTTCGGAACGGGCACCTGCCGAACGACGGCGCTTCCGGGCTTTTCCACGACGAGAGCTTGCATCATTGCCAATCCGATCTCCTCCTTTATATTAATCCGTCACAAGGTGCGGATAAACAACGCTATAGTCAGGCTATCCCTGCCGGAAGCACGACGTCTTGCGAGATCAGCGTGCGCTGCAGTTCCCGGACGTCGACGTTACGCGGCTCTACGTGGGAGAGCGACGCAAGCGCGGCTGCCGCTCCCGCGGCCTGTCCGAGGGCGAATGCGCATGGCATGACTCTGATCGCCCCCAGCGCTTCATGCGTCGCGGATACGCAACGGCCAGCGACGAGCAGACCGTTCATCGTCTCAGGAACGAGAATGCGATAGGGCATTTGGTAGATATTCGCCGTAGAGAACTCCTTGTTGAATTCCGTGGTTACTTCGTTCGGACTGTGGATGTCGATCGGATAACCGTACAGCGCGATGACGTCGACGAAGGCGCGGCCTCTGATCAGATCCTCCTCCGTCAGCATGTATTCCCCGACGAGCCTCCGCGTTTCCCGCACGCCGATCTGCGTAGCCGTATCGACCAACACCGCATTCTCGAACCCGGGGAAGTATTTCCGGAAGAAGTTCAGCAGCTCGAACACCTGGCGGCGTCCTTCCAGTTCGGCTTTCGACAGATCTTCCGCGTTCGTTCCCTGCAAGCCTTGCACCCGGCTTGTGTTGACGCGCCAGACGCCCGGCTGGGTCGTCCGATAGATCCCGAGATGATTCTTATTAACCGTCCATTCCCCGGCCGCCCGCTTCTCGGCGATCAGGCTGGAGAACAGCAGATCGCGCTCTTCCGGATGCTCCTCCACGTAGGCCAGAATCTTCTCGTCGTCCACGCCCGCCACGCGGAAGAACATCGTCATCGGCTGGGTCAATCCGTCCGACTTCCGGCCGACCTCAAGCCTGGCCCCGGCGCGGAACGCCACGTCGCCATCAGCGCTGCAATCGACTGTCGTTCCGGCGCGGATCGCCTGGAGTCCCGACTTGTTCACGATCAGCGCGCCTTCGACCCGGCCATTCTCCACGATGGAATCGACGAAGAACGTATGCATGAACATTCGGACGCCAGCTTCCTCCATCATCTCCGCCGCGGCAAGCTTGACTGCTTCAGGATCGAACGGGGTTACGTGATCATGCCCCTTGCTGAAGAAACCGGAGTAAGGACTCCCTGTCCGAACCTGCTCGGGATGCACCGCTCCGCCGAACGTTTCCATTCTGCGCACCAATTCGTCGAAGACGCCTTTGACCAATTGGGTCTCCCCATCATCGCTGTATGAGGTCATGAAAGGACCGACCAACCCCGCCGTGGCGTTGCCGCCCAAAAAACCGTACCGCTCCACGAGTGCCGTCCGGGCTCCGGCGCGTGCCGCGGCTAATGCGGCGCCAATGCCGGCCGGACCGCCGCCGATGACGAGCACATCGAATTCGCCGATGACCGGAATTCCCTTGTCGTAGAAAACTTGCTGTTGTGCCACTGCTGATCCTTCCTCTCTCGCTGCCGTTATTCGCCGGCTTATTTAAGCAGTTTATCCGCCCGTTCTTTCATCGACTTCACTGCGTCTTCCGTAGCTTTCTCCCCGATCAACACGCGTTCGCCTTCGTCCTCCACGATCGCCTGGATTTCCGCCAGATGATCGAATTTCGTATCGCGAACATATTCGACATCGGCGAACACCACGCGCTTGAACGATTCGACGTCGAACAGCTTTTCCGGGTTTTCCCCGAGAACGAGACTTGCAACCTTGTCCTTATCCGCCTTCTTCCACGAAGGCACGCGTCCGCCGGCGATGAGCGGCTCGTTGCCTTCCGTCACGTACCATTGCATGAATTTCCAAGCGGCTTCCTTGTTCTCCGAGCGCGAATTAATCGTAGTGAAATCCAGATATCCCGTTCCTCCGCCAAGATACTGGCTATTCTCCGTCATCTTCGGCGGCGGCGCGAACGCGGTGATGAAGTCGTGAGGGTAATCGTTCGTGTTCTTGATGTACCGCAGGCTGGCCGTGCCGATCCATTGCATCGCCACTTTATTGGTCAAGTACAGCTGGATGCCTTCCATCTTGGACGCTTTGGCTTCCGCGATCGGAGGCTGCGCCTTGAGCGTTTTTTCCAGATTGTACATGATGTCGAAATAGCGTTTGAAAGCAGGGTTATCGAAATTACTCGAACCGTCTTCTTTATAGAATGCGTTCGGCCCAAGTTCTGTTTTCACGGCTTTGTCCAAGAATTCGAAAATCTTAGGCTGCAGCAAATCGGTATAGGAGCCCCAACGTTTGTTCGCGCCTTCTCCCTGCGTCAATTTGGCCGCATAATCCATGTAGGTGTCCCAAGTCCATTCCTTAGGGATTGCCAGATTGGCTTCGTCCAGGAACGTCTTGTTTAGCGTTACGAAGTCATTCAGAATGATCGCAGGGATATAGTAGGTTTTGTCCGAGATCTTCGTGATAGCGCTTGCCCCGAAGTTCTCTTCCACGTTAAAGCCGGATTGGGCAATGTAGTTATCCAGCGGTTCCACCATGCCGGCTTCGATGCGTTTGACCAACTTGTCCATACGGTAGTTGATGTACAAGTCGACCTGATCGCCCGCCAGCAGCGCGGTCTCCAGCTTCGTATTGCCGCTCTCGTCGTTGACGAAGCGGACGTATTCGACTTGGATATCGGGATTCGCCTTGTTCCAATTGTCCACAGCCTGCTTCGGACCGTTTTCCTCGGGAACAGCTCCCCAGAATTTCAACTTGATAACTTTCCCCGAAGACTTGCCCGCAGCCGGACTGCTCGCGGCTGATCCGGAGGCTTCCGAAGATGCGCTGCCGGTATTGGCATTGTTGTTTCCGCAGCCGGCGACGATGAGCGCGAGCATGAGGACAAACAGCAAACCTGTCGTTTTTAACTTGTTCATGTGACATCTCCCTTTTTGATTGTGGATAACACCAACACTTCGATGGGGCAGTCAATCAACCTTTCACGCCGCTGGACACCACCCCCTCGATGAACCATTTTTGGCAAACGAGGAATAGCAGGATGACCGGCAGAATCGAACTGACGGCCGCGGCCATCATCAGGGTATAATCCGTGCCCGATTCGTCTATGAAATTGGTAAGCCCCAGCGGGATCGTATAAAGCTCCTTCGAAGCGAGGAACACAAGCGGGTTAACGAACTCATTCCAGTTCCACGTAAAGCTCAGAATGACAAGCGAGACGAGCGCCGGCTTGGATAGAGGAATGATGATTCGCAGCCATGTCTGGAAGTGTCCCGCCCCTTCGATCCGCGCGGCTTCCGAGAAATCCTCGGGAATGCCGACGTAGAATTGGCGCAGCAGGAACACGCCGAACGCCGTGAACATGCCCGGCAAAACCAGGGCGGCATGGGTATCGTAGATGCCCAAATAGTTGAACAGGATAAACCGCGGAACTAGCGTTACCTGGTCCGGAATCATAAGCGTAGCCAGGAAGAGGAAGAAGACCGCGTCGCGTCCCTTGAACCGGATGCGTGCGAAACCGTATGCAGCGGCTGAGCTGATCAGCACCGTTCCGAGTACCGTCAGGACCGTCACCTTCACGGAATTATAGTAATACAGGTCAAAGGGCTGCGACCCATTCCATACCCGATCATAGTTGTTCCAATTGAATCGCTTGGGGATCCATTCAATCGGATAGCTGAATACGTCGACCGGGAACTTGAACGAAGTCGAGAGCATCCACAAGAATGGCAGCACCATCGTAATGCCGAAAACGGCAAGAATGCAAGTCAGCAGTAATTTCCACAAAGCCGAAGCGCGCGTCGCGGTATTCCTTGTCAAAGATAACTCCTCCTTACTTCTGCGGCCGGCATCAGTAATGCACCCAGCGTTTCTGCCCCTGCCACTGCAGGAACGTGATTAAGAAAATAATAAGGAACAAGATCCACGCCATGGCCGAAGAATAGCCCATCTTGTAGAAATCAAAGCCCGTCCGGTAAGAATAGTAGGTCAGCACGGTGGTCGACGAGCCGGGACCGCCTTTGGTCATGATGAACACCGCGATGAATACCTGGAACGAATGGATAATACTCGTGATCAGAACGAAGAATGTCGTCGGGGACAGCATGGGCAGCGTAACTCGGAAAAAGCTGGTGAGCGGCCCCGCGCCGTCGATCTTGGCGGCTTCGTATAAATCTCTGGAAATCCCCTGAAGTCCCGCCAGATAGATGATCATGTTATAGCCGACATTCGCCCAGATCGTGATGATCATGATCGCCGGAAGCGCCCAAGCGCTACTCGCCAGCCAACCCGGCGGATCGGAGATTCCGATGCTGCTCAGGAAGGAGTTGATCGGACCCATCGAAGGATTGAAGAGAGACCCCCATACGATCGAAATCGCTACCATATTCGATACGTACGGCATGAAGATCATGAGACGGATCGGCGATTTCATGTATACGCCCTTATTCAGCCCGATGGCGGCGAGCAGCGACAGCACGATCGTGGCCGGAACCGTGACGGCCGCGAATAGCAAGTTGTTCTTCAAGCTGTCCACGAACCAGTTGTCCGACCACATCTCGACGAAGTTGTCGAGTCCGATGAACCGGAGCCCTCCCAGCCCATCTAAGAAATTCCAGTCAGTAAAGCTGATTACGAGCGACAGCAAGATCGGAATGATCGTCAGTACCCCGAAACCGACAATACCCGGCAAGATGAACAGCCACCCTGCCCATGTATCGGATTGTCTCTGCGTGCGAATGAGTATCGCTCCCCTTCCCGGTTGTTTGATATGCCTAATGGTAGCGCTTGCATGACCTCTCCGAAAACCGCCATTTCATTTGAAAACGGATACATTTTTGTTTTCATTTCCTTCCATGGAACCGATTCTATGAAAAAGAGATACGATTCTCCGAATATGGCCTCCAAGTCGTTTACAACCCTTAATCCCGGACCTATACTGGGTAAATGAAAGCGCTCGCATTGAACTCTATCAGAAGGATGAAGGAGATCGCCGACCCTAATGCCTTTTATCAGTCTGCGCACCAAATGGATTGCCGCCTTCGTCGTCTTGGTGCTGGTCCCCGTCCTGGGAGCTAGCTTATACACGTATCGGGAAATCGAGACCGTTCTGCACCGCCAGGTCGAAACCGCGGCAACGGAACGGCTTCATCAGATCAACCTGAATATAGAACGCAAGCTGCAAATCATGATGAACGCCACCTCTTCGCTCGCGATCGACGAGAATGTTAAACGGATGCTGGTGAATCCTCCGGTAACGGAACGACAAAAACTGGACAACTCGCAGGCGATGGACAAGAAGTTTCTCGAGATGTCGACAGCGATTGCGAGCGACGGCATGGACTTCTCCGTGTTCGACAACTTCGGCACGCTGTATACGAACTGGGGCAGGACCCCGGGCACTACGGAAGCGATCAAGGATACCGAATGGTTTCGCCGGACGGTCCAAGAGAACGGCTACATGGTCTGGACGTTGAACCACGCCTCGCTGACCTCATCCGGCAAACAGCGGTTGATCAGCGTATCCATGGTCGTGCGGGACGAGAGCAACCGAAGCATCGGCCAACTGGTCATCAGCGAGCCGACGCGGGAATATCTCGACATCCTTCAGTCCGGAGATCCGAGCATTACCGGATACGGTCTTCTCATCGGGCCGGAAGACGAAGTGCTCACTCTTTCCCCGGAGGATACCCTTCCGCTGTACAACTCCCTCCGGAGCGAGATCGACCGTTCTGCCGATGGCACGACAAGCATCGAATCCAATGGACAAAACTACGTCTTGAGCACGTATTCGCTTCCGATGACAGGGTGGCGGATCGTCCAAATCGTTCCGCACAGCGCCATATTCCAGGAGATTGATACCATTCGTACCGTCAGCGTTACGATTTTCTCCGTCAGCATGGCTGTGTTCCTGGGCGTAATCTTGTTCTTGTCCAATATGTTTACCAAACCGTTGCGTAGGCTTCGTAACGTAATGAAACTAGTGGAAAAAGGGAATCTGGACGTGAAAGTGGATATCCGCACGAGGGACGAGGTCGGCCTGCTCGGTCAAACCTTCAATAAGATGCTGAATAGGCTGCAGGGGCACATCGACCGCGAAATCGTGCTAGAGCGTCACCGCGAGCAGGCCAAGCTGGAAGCGCTGCAGGCGCAGATCAATCCCCACTTCCTTCACAACACGCTTAATACGATCCGATGGATGTCGATTATGGCCGGGACGAAATCGATCACCGAAATGCTCCTGTCGCTTGGCCATTTGCTGAATATGAGCATCCACCGCGGTCAGGACAAGATTACCCTGCAAGAAGAGTTGAATAATGTCCGCTCCTTCATGACCATTCAGCGTTACCGCTTCGGAGATCACGTCACGGTGATCGAACAGCTGGACGAACGAACGTTGGAAGCCCTGATGCCTAAGCTCTCGCTGCAACCGCTAGTCGAGAACGTCTACCTGCATGCCTCGTTTCAGGAAGGGAAAGGCGAGATGCTGATCCGATCCCTGGTGTTGCCGACAGGAGATCTGCGGCTGGAGATCGTCGATAACGGACTTGAGATCAATAAGGAGAAGTTCCAGGACATTATGGATATCATCGAGAAGGAAGAACGGAGTTCGACTTTCTCCCGCGTCGGTCTGATCAATGTGCATAAGAGAGTGCAGATGATGTACGGCTCTGAATACGGCCTCGAGCTTCACCGCTCGGAACAGGAAGGACGAACGTACGTCCGGATAACGCTTCCACTTCAAAGGGAGGATGAGCATCTTGAGAATCGTAGTGGTTGAAGACGAGGTGTTGGTTCGACGCGGTATCGTATCCGGCATTCCATGGGCGGAACACGGCATCGAGGTGGCGGGAGACGCCGCTGACGGACGGACGGGGCTCGAATTGGTCCGGCAATTGAAGCCCGACATGGTTATTACGGATATCCGTATGCCGATTATGGACGGACTGGAGATGATCCGGCATATCCGCAGGGAACTGCCCGACACGATCATCTTGATCTTAAGCGTAAGAGAAGACTTCAGCGCCGTTCAGGAAGCGCTCCGGCTCGGCGTTATCGACTATGTTCACAAGCTCACGATGAGTCCGGAAGAGCTGCTGGAGTCGGTATTGCAGGCCAATCGTTCTCAAAGCGGTTCCCGGTCGGCCGCCCCGTCGGTTGGCCCCGACTCCGATTCGAACGCCGGCAGCCGACTGACGGATTGGTTGGCGGGACAGACGGAAAGCTGCCGGGAATTGCCCGTTGCGGGGGAAGGGAACGTTCGATACGTGGTCGGCATCGTCCGGTTCCCTCCGGATGCGGACCCCGGCTTGGCTTGGGAACTGCTGCAATCGGCCGGTCACGACAATTTGCGCCAAGCGGTGATGGACAAAGGAGAGCGCGAAGCCGTTTTTTACGCCGAGATGCCCGTAAGCGCCGCGCCGAATCGGGAAGCAGCGGCTTCCGAAGTCAAGGCGGCGCTGACCGCGGTACTCCAAGCATGGGGCGAGCGCGGCTGTAGCGTCTCCGTCGGGATCAGCTCCGTATTCGAGGACAGGCACGATCGGATGCGCGCTTATCGCGAAGCGGTGGACGCGCTGCAACGGCGGTTCTACAGCGGTCCCGGCCGGGTTCACGCGGTTCGTCCGCCCTCCCCGACCGAAGGAATGGAAAGCGCGGAGACTTTCGCCTCCGGGCCGCTATTGAAAGCTTATTTGACCGCTCTAGAGCAGCCGGATGACGCCTACGCCCGCCAAATCTTCGACGAGCTGTTTCCGTTTCAAGCGCCGAAAGGAGCCTCGCCGACTTTCATCCGGGACCGAATAGTCCAGTGGCAATCTGCCGTCCTGATGCTGATCGGCGAGTGGAAGCTCCCGATCCAAGGAATCTGGCAGAACGACTCTCCTTTCGATCGCGTGAACCGGCTGGAAACCTATCCGGAGCTCCGCGAATGGTGCCTGAGGCTGCATACGGTCGCGCGGGAGCTGTGGGACGACGTCTCATTCGGCGGCAGACGCAGCGATATCGAGCAAGCGATCAGATACATCAAAGAAAACTACAACCGTCCGTTGCGTCTCCCGGACATCGCGGCCAAAGTCAACCTGAGCGAGAATTATTTCAGCCATCTGTTCTCCAAGAATACGGGCAAGTCCTTCGTCTACTACCTTCAGGAGCTCCGTGTCCATAAAGCCAAGGAGTTCCTCCGCGAGGGCTCCCAGCCATGGTTCGAGGTCGGGGAGAAGGTCGGGTTTGACAATCCAAAGTACTTCTCCAAAATCTTCAAGCGGCATACGCGCCTTACTCCTGCGCAATTCCAGCGGAGCAAGTAAGGGGGGGCCTATTATTGAAGCTGTCTCCCTAATTTATATACCCGGGTTTTAACGAGAGCTACATCAGCGATTTTCGGTAATCGCTAGGAGAGACGCCCGACCAACGTTTGAACTGCCGGCTGAAGTGGGCGATGTCCCGGTAACCGAGCTTGAGCGCGATATCGGATACCGAGGTGCTCGGATCGAGCAGCCAGCGCTTAGCCAGCTGCAGCTTCACTTGGGATAGATACTGCCGCGGCGACAAGCCGAAAGCTTCGTGAAACAGCCGATTGCAATAAGCCGTGCTGAATCCGAGCCGGTCCGCGATCCGTTCCACCGTACGCCCCTCGCCGCCTTCATCTCCCTGGACTGCCGACTCGCTTGAGCCTGCCGCGTTCTCGGCCGCCTCTTCCAGCATGCGGGCCATCTCCCGCGCCACGGGAAGCCGCGAAGACGAGGGGGTATCCGCCGTCTTCCCTTCCTCCTCCAGCGCATCTCCCAGCACGGAGCACAATTCGAACAGCGCGGACAGCACGCGGATGTGCGCGTTCGGGTCCGCCGTCTGCGAGATCGCGCGCGTCAGCTCGAGCAGCTTGCCGAGCGGCTCGTAGAGCTTGCGGGCATGTCCGGAGCCTTGGGGAAACACGACCGTGTTCGTCTGCTGCATCCTCCGTCGAAAACGCGCTTCCCCGATGTCGAAATGCAAGCAGAAATAAGTCATCTCTTCCCCGCCCCGCACCTCGCTCCGATGGCGCTCCCCCGAACGAATCAGCACGATGTCGCCCGACTCCTGCGCGATGGGCAAGCCGCCCACGTGCATGAGCTGCTTCCCTGCCAGCACCCAGTTGATCTCGAACAAAGAATGATGGTGAACGGGATACGACCAGTTCGGATCCACCTTGCGCACATGCGCGTTATGCAGGGACACCGTCGCCTCCATATTGGGCAGCATATGCGCCTCCCGGCTATGCTCTTCGCCTGTCGGCAGCTTCCACAAGACGCGTCCCTCCCAGTTTCGATTTGGGTAAAATGAGGTTCGATTTGCTTCTATTTCCTAAGTGGAATGTGATTTATATTTAGGATAAAATCTTAGCTCCATGTTCGCAACCATTAACTTTGAGGAGGAACCCACATGGCTTCAAATCCATTCTTCAACGCCCACCATTCCCCGATCGGCGCTTTCGCCAGCTTCACGCTCGGATTCCCCGGCGCAACCGGCGGCTTCGATCTCGAGCGCGGCGTGCCGCCGAGACAGAACGTCTTCATCGGTCTGCAGAAGCGTGACGGAACCAGCTACGAAGCGCTTCCTTTCTACGAAGGCGCAGACGATGAAACGAAGCGTTATGCAGCCGAGCACGGATCTTCCCTTAGCGACGGCGGACAGATCGTCTCCGTATTCCCGCCCGACGCGATCACCCGCGATTTTCGGCTATGTACAGACACTTGGCAGGCAGGAGATCTCACGTTCCGCATTTACTCCCAGGTTCGCTCCGTCCCCGATCCGCTGACGGCAACCGAGCAAGAGCTGCGCGAAGCTCTGCTTCCGGCCGTGCTCGCGGAAATTACGATCGACAACACCCAAGGCCATCAGCCTCGGCAAGCGTTCTTCGGGTTCAGAGGCAACGATCCCTATGCCGCGATGAGACGTCTCGAAGATTCGACCGACGGCCGGTTACATGGCGTCGGACAAGGACGCAACGTAGCCATCGCGACGGACGATGCGAACGTTACATCCACGCAAGGCTTCAGCATTGAAGCGATTCTGAAGCCGATTCGCGTGGAAAATCGGTTGTTCAGTCTGGGAGGCGTCGGCGCGTTGTTGTTCGATACGCCTGCCGGCCAACGACGGACCTATCGATTCACGCTCGCTTTCCACCGCAGCGGTCTCGTGACTTCCGGCATGGAATGCTCCTACTGGTACTCTCGATACTACCGCAACCTTGAGTCAGTAGCAGAAGCCGCGCTGACCCGCTTCGATGACTATGTGCAGCACTGCTTGGACACCAACCGGATGATTGACGATGCCCCGTTGTCGGACGATCAGAAATTTATGATGGCGCACACGATCCGTAGCTATTACGGCAACACCCAGCTGCTCGACCGCGACGGTTCGCCGCTGTGGATCGTCAATGAGGGTGAATATCGAATGATCAATACGTTCGATCTGACCGTCGACCAGCTGTTCTACGAATTGAAAATGAACCCATGGACCGTCAAGAACGAGCTGGACCTGTTCGCTGAACGCTACTCCTATTACGACGAAGCCCATTTCCCCGGCGACGACAAGGCGTATCCGGGCGGCATCAGCTTCACCCACGACATGGGCGTCGCCAACGTATTCACGCGACCGGGCTATTCTTGTTATGAGCTGCACGGTATCTCGGATTGCTTCTCTCATATGACGCACGAACAGCTCGTGAACTGGGTGCTGACCGCGGCCGTGTACGCGGAACAGACCGGCGACCTCGACTGGTTGGAGCAGCGGCTTCCCCTCTTGGGCGAGTGCTTGGAAAGCATGATGAACCGCGACCATCCGGATCCGGCGCAGCGCAACGGGCTGATGGGACTCGACAGCAGCCGCACGATGGGCGGCGCGGAGATCACGACGTACGACAGCCTCGACGTGTCGCTTGGTCAAGCTCGCAATAATATTTATCTAGCCGGCAAATGCTGGGCGGCATACGTGGCGCTCGAGAAGATTTTCCGGAACTTCGGCCGGGACGAATGGGCGCAAGCAGCAAGCTTGCAAGCGGATCGCTGTGCGGCGACGCAGGTGGGCAGCATGACGGCAGGCGGTTACATTCCCGCTGTTATCGGAGAGAACAACGATTCGCGCATCATCCCCGCCATCGAAGGGCTCGTATTCCCTTACTTCACGGGCAACGCTGAAGCTTTGGAAGAGGAAGGCCGATTCGGCGCTTACATCCGTGCTTTGAAGACGCATCTACAGACGGTACTCGTTCCTGGCGTCTGCTTGTTCGAGGACGGCGGCTGGAAGCTTTCGTCGACGAGTAACAACTCGTGGCTGAGCAAAATTTATCTATGCCAATTCGTTGCGCATCGGTTGCTCGGTTTGCCGAAGGACGCAGCCTCCGCTGCCGCCGACGCCGCGCACGTAGAATGGCTGCTCCGCCCCGAATCCGCGATCTGGAGCTGGAGCGATCAGATGCTGAACGGCGTGCCTTGCGGCAGCCGTTACTACCCGCGGGGCGTCACAAGCATTCTGTGGCTCGAAGGGATGTGAGCGGAATGCTTCGTCACCATGAAGAGTCGATAGAGAAATTCATCGCCCGTTATCAGGACGATCCTGCTATTCTGGCCATCCTGCTCGGAGGCTCCCTGGCTCATGGCTTCGCCAAGCCCGAGTCGGACGTCGACATTATGCTCATCGTCGAGGAGTCCGATTACCAGAGAAGGAAGGACGAGAACAAGCTGGCGTTCAGCTTGTGGGATATCTGTACTTATCCAGGAGGCTATATCGATTGTAAAGTCGTCAGCTTGTCGTTCATGAACACGATTATGGACAAGGGCAGCGATCCTGCGCGATATGCCTTCCAAGACAGCCAAATCCTATGGTCCAGAATCGATAATCTGCCGGAAATCCTGAATCAAATCACACGGTTCCCGGCTCAGGACCAAGACCGGCGCAGAACAAGATTCGCTTCGCAAGTCTTAGCCTGGAAGTGGTATTACAGCGAAGCGGTCAAGAAGAACAATCTCTATCTGAAATATCTCGCGATCCAGAAAATCACGTTGTTCGCTAGCCGCCTCATTCTGAACGAGAATCAGATGTTATACCCGTACCACAAGTGGCTGCTTAACGTCGTCAAGCTCGCTCCGCGCAAACCCGATGATTTCGATCAGTCCATCGAGCATTTGCTGGCACACCATAATCAAGACACCGCGAATGCCTTTTGCAATCAAGTTCTGCAGTTCGTCCAATTGGATGAACCCTCGCTGGATTGGCCGAATCAATTCCTCCATGACAGCGAATTGAATTGGGTGGAGCATGAGGCGCCTGTTGATGATTTGTAGCTAGTGAAAAGTTTGAGGTCCATCCCTTTTCGGATGGACCTCGTTTTTTGGTTACTACCTTGAATACTCAGTCATCACTACTTGCTGCCGCTTCGTCGATGCTTTTCTTCAACGTTTGAATGACTGAAGAAAGCTCCGGGAGGAACTTTTTATCTAATTCAATAGCCCTCGTATAATCCTTGATTGCATCTTCTTGATTTCCCATACTCTTGTAGGCGGTACCGCGATTATAATAAGCCATTGCATAATCCGGATTTAACTCGATTGCCCTCGTATAATCCTTGATTGCATCATCTAGATTCCCCATTTTTTTGTAGTCAATACCACGATTATTATAAGCCAATGCATAATCTGGCTTTAACTCGATTGCTTTCGTATAATCTTTGAGTGCCTCTTCTTGTTTTCCCATATTGCTATAGATAATACCGCGATTATTATAGGCTTCTACATAATCCGGTTTTAGCTCTATTGCCTTCGTATAATCTTTTATCGCTTCTTCTTGTTTCCCCAAACTGTTGTAGATAATAGCACTGTTATTATAAGCCAATGCATAATCCGGATTTAACTCGATTGCTTTTTTATAATCGTCTATTGCCTCATCGTTCCTATTTAGACTAGACAACGCATTGCCGCGATTAATGTAGACCTCTGCATAATCAGGTTTTACTTCAAGTGCCTTCGTATAATCCTTGATCGCCTCTTCTTGTTTCCCCATATTATTGTAGACAATACCGCGATTATTATAGGCCAATGCATAATCTGGTTTTAACTCTATTGCTTTCACTAAATCCTGTAACGCCTCTTCTTGTTTACCCATTTTATTTAACACATTCCCACGATTGTTATACGCCAATGCATATTCCGGCCTTAACTCGATTGCTTTCGTATAATCGTCTATTGCCTCTTCGTATCTGCCTTGATTAAACAACGCATTTCCACGATTATTATAGGCTTGCGCTGATTCCGGCTTTAATTCGATTGCCTTTGTGTAATCTATAATCGCTTCTTCGCTTTTCCCCATACTATTATGTACAAGGCCACGATATACATAAGGAGCAGGATACGCGGGATCTAGAGAGATAGATTTTCCGAACTCATCCAATGCCCTATTTAGCGCTCCGCTCTTTCGATAAGCATTGCCGCGCATGGCATGCGCCTTCGACAATATCAACGAATCTTTCTCGCCTTCGATAATTTCCGTGAGCGCGTTTATTTGTTCTTCTATTTCATCAAGTTGATTGATTTGATCTAACTTTAACGACCAATCTCTTTGTTGATCCGCTTCCTCAAGTAATCGAGTGTTTTCCACGCTGATTTCTTTTATCTTCCGGTTTTTATTGGATAAACTAAACAGGACCAATCCTAAGCTCGCGATGGTTAGTGCATTACTTATCGAAGCCGAGCTTATATCGAGTGCTAGATTCGCGTTTAGCTGCGTCAATACCCAGCTTAGGGATCGATGAATGGTTTTCAATTGCAGGATTTGCGGAATCGTGATCGTAAATAATATCCCGAGAAATAACATAAGGCCGTTTTTTTGGGCTCTCATGTCATACAGGGTAAAAAACAAGCCTGAAAACGCAAAAGAGATCAAAAAAGAAACATTGCTAAATGCTCCGACGAATGCAATCGGAATTAATACAAAGTATGATAACGCTACATAAAATATAAATGTATTAGCCGAACTTTCATTTTCTTTCAATAACTTTTTTATTAGCAACGCGCTAAATAGCTTCACTTGAACTCAACCCTTTATCATTTATCTAAACGACAATTCTTGACAAAGTATATGATATCAAATGTTGCCAAAGTTTCCACTACCATCTTGCACGGTTGATTGTAACCATAAAGAATACATCGCCAGGACATGAAGTCGCGTGGCGATGTACGAATCGAAAAAATGATAAGATTACTCAATCAGAACAACCAGCACATTAAACATGCGCCCATATCGGATGCTGCCGCTGATATCAGAATTTTCATATACGTCTTTAAGTTCGTCATACACTTCTTCGTTGGTCATATTCGGCGTTACTTTGATATAGAAGGTAGCGTTGCTTTCAAAACCCTTCTTAATCATGTCCCTAAGCTCGCTCTCGCTGTTGGCCATCTGCCCAAGCTTCGCGTAATAGTCATAAGTCGTCTTCGTACTGGCGAATTTAGGGAGGTCCTTATCCAAGGCAAAATCTTTGTCGAAGGAATAATTGCTCGCCATGAATGCGTCATTGGTGTTGTACGTTGCGTAAGGAACGGCGTCTTCCCCGTCGTTGTTCGTGACGTCGACATGATACCAAGTTCCGTCCAATTGGACCATGTTCCACGCATGGGGGACATTGCCCAGCTTGCCGGTCATGACGACGGCCGGAAGCCCCGCTTCGTCCGCCAGAAGCTTGAACGCTTCCGCATAGCTTTGGCATACGCCAATGCCATCCACCAGTATGCCGTATGCATTAAAGGCGTTCGGAAACTCCTCGGCTATATCATTTAACGAAGTTCCGCTTTCATAGGCATCCAATACGGCGTCTTGGTAAGTGCCATTCTGGATAAGCCAATCGTGTATCGCTTGTTCCTTCTGCTCGGCGGACATGCCTTTCGTAATAATCGACCCGACAACCGATTTGACTTTCGCCTTCAATTCATTCTGCATTTGCGTGATGGTGGCTTTGGATTCGCTTGAGTATTTCACGATCAGCGATTTCTTCTTATAGTCGTAACCGAATTCTTGTTCGTCCAGAATGTAAGGATACTGGACGATGACTTTCATCAGCGTGTCTTTGAGCACGTCGGAGTCCCCTGCCTCCGGGAAGGCGCTTAGGTTAATCGACGTGTTGCGAGCCAGCATTCCGTCCGCGATCGCCTTTTCCAGTCCTCCGGCAGGCTGCGGCTTCGCTGGAGGCTTCGTCTGTGCGGATTGCGTAATATCCGATGGCTTCGTATTCGTATCGGCAGGGCCGTCAGGAACGGAATCGATTTTTATTTTGTCTTCAACATCCTGTGCCCCGATGTTCGTCGAGCCCTTCTCGAATTCCGCGATTTCCGCCTCTGTTGGTTTGACATCGTACCTAGCTTTGATAACGAAGGTCGTGCCAAGCACCTTGCCTCCATATTCGTAATACGTAAACGTAGAGGAAAAAGGGCCGTCTTCTTCATGAAAGTCAATGGGATGGCGAAAATCCCAGACGATCGGGAGCTGTTTCTTAGCGTAACCAATTCCTTGCGTCCATTTGCGCGTTTCCACGGTCGCCGTTCTAGGAAGGTCAAGGATGGATTCCGCGTCATCCGAATAATATTTAAGTTTTGTCTCAATACCCAGCCCAATAACAGCCGTCTCTTCCAATTCTTCCGTATTAAGAATATTGCTTAGCCTTGATTCTTTGCTGCCAACGACGGCCGTAACCGCGTACTCATAACCATCCACAAGCGTATTCATGCTCGTGCCATTGTACTTTTCTTCCGTAAGCACGAATTCGGGATTGGTTGTCTGCGCTAGAAGCTCCATGCCGAATCTGTCGCCTCTGTACACCTTGTATTTGCTAGCCCCTTTAACAGCATCCCATTGCAGTTTATAGTTGCCATCCGGATTCAACTTCGGTGCAATATTCGGGACCTCTGCCGGCGAGCTAACCGTAAACATGATGCGTTTAGGAGTCTTAAGCTTGGTCACCTTCTTGGCGTTCACATCTTGATTGATGATGAGATAGTACTTTTGCAAGCCGCCCCATGTATGTTTTGATGTACTATCGATGCCTTTACGAACGTACGCCCCTTCGCTGAACGTTGAAGGCTTGATGGTAATCGTATTCGTCTTCTTGTCATATTTGATATCGGCAAATAGATCCTGGGTTGCTTCGCGATCAGCAAAAACGCCGAAACATTCTTCGATGGAATAACTACCGTAAAAATCTTTGCCGAGCTTCAACTTGATCGTAAACGCCTTATCAGGCGCGACGTTATAGATAGGGCTAACGTCTTGGAACACGGTGCCGAACGGAGATTTAGTAGCCGCCGCCGTTGCGGGAGCATTCGGGAAAGCCATTAACGTTAAAGCAAGCACAAGCAAGAATACGGTAACTCTCAGATTCCACTTCATCAATTGGTCTCCTTTTACTGAGATGTAATCTCTTAATTCGACTGCTATTATATGACAAATCCGTACTTTTTTCTACCAGATTCATCTAAGAATATTCCAAATATGCAAGCATTTCCATTGAAAGTCCGCGCAAAAAAAACGGTCCGAAGGCGATTGAAAATTAAATAAGCTGACCCTGGTACAGTACGGGTCAGCTTGACTCGGTGTAAAACAAAATCCAATCAGTATCCGATTTCCAAATCTGCCATTGGTATAGCCTGGTTCCGCGCAAGGGTCAGGTTATATTTCATCGCAACTCCGCCAACCTGAGTAACCCCGTTCGCGTCTGCATTTCCATTTACGATCGTCTGCAGTGCAGTATTTACTTCGTCTTTCGAGGCTCCCGTATGTGCTGCGATGATTTCGCTGGTTGTTGTGAGCTGTTTGTGATCGATCCCGTTGAAATACACGACGAATGAGAATTTATTTCGATACTCTCCCGATTTAAAATACTCGTATTGAATCCATTCGGTGGCATGCAACGAACACACCCATTCGTCGGATTGTTCTAAATCAGAGAAGTCATACCCATTGTCGATTCCGATTTGTTTGACTGCAGCGACCCGTTTCTCCGCCTCGGCACGGAATGGGGCGGCTTCCTGTTGCCGTGCTGCTTCTTGCCCAGTCTGCTTGCGATCAAACTCAATCTGCGCTTCTTCATTGTCATACTTGATCCAGAACGGTACGATTTGATCATCAGTAGGCACGCTTACTCTGTTAGGTCTTTGGGATACTTGAATCGTACCGTTCTCGCCCAAAGCGATAAACTTCTTGCCGTCCCATAGCACTTTTGCGATGCCGTATTGGGTCGGTCTCGAAGAAACTTTGAAGCTCGACAAATCGCCTTTGAATGTGTATAAATCTCCCCCGTTACCGCCTGCCGCAACGCAAGCTTGCTGGCTGCAAGCAATGCTATCAAGTCCAACGTTGGTAACTTTATAATTCCAAGATACGCCATCCAAAGACGAGAATACGGCACTTTCACTTGCTCCATTCTGCCCATAACGCATGCCTATGCCTATAAACTGCTTACCGCTCCAACTGATATCCCTCATGTACAGCGATATGCTCGTATTGTTTTGTTTCGTTTGTACTTGCTTCCATTTCACCCCGTCTAACGACGTATATATATTGGATTGATACATACCCGCTTTGACAGTCGTCTTCTCGCCCAGCCCAATCATTATTTTCCCGTTCGACACGACCTTATCCATTGCTGAATTTAACTTGACGAACTCGCTCCAATTCATGCCGTCTGTCGACGCAATATAGCCATTATTATAGTAAACGTAAAACTTGCCGTCTTGATATTCCATTCTGTCGAAATACTTTATCTCGACCGGGAAATCCCTCCATTCCCACTCGCCAGGATGCGATGAATAGGCATATCTCTCATAATAGTGATTGAATCCAATTTTGATATCGCCGTATGCTAATACGACGCCATTCCCGGCAGCTACGCCTTCCCATTTAAAGTCATTACTCTTACTGAATTTTATGTCATCGGGATTATTGAAGACTGCAGGCCGCCAGTCGTAACCGTCCTGTGACTCCACGAGGTCTACCATATTACCTGCCGCTACATAGCGATTACCACCGTCATAATCTGCATATTGATAATCGCCTCCAAGGCGTTGACGGACAATTTCAGCCTTCGTAAATTTATCGGTAAGTATAATGGTGCCTCGATTCCCTACCAGAATATAATGCTTACCGTCGTAGATGATCTTGTTGATATTGGCATACTCGCCAGGCCAATCATTAGTTTCAAACGGATTAGTCATGCCATCCTTCCAATACTCCCAGTCTATGAGATTCGAGGAACGAAGCAGCATGCCTTTGCCTCCGCCGATCCAATACTGTGTTCCATCCCAGAAGATCGTTTTCACGATTCGATTAGATAAACCTTTTGTCTTTTCTTCTTTCCAATTCACCCCGTCTTTTGACGTATAAATTACGCCGCTCCAGCCTTTCTCTCCGACTCCGGGATCCCACCCGATGGCGATGAACTTTCCATTAGCATACAAGACATCGTTTAAAGAAAACGATGTTCTACTACCATCCACCGGATAATAGGTTTTCCACGTCTTTAGGTCCTTGGAGATGTTCACCACTGTAAAGGAAACGAGCACATACTCTTTTCCTGTATAGATGAGCGTATTAGAATTTTCATATTGGGAACCGCCGTAGTTCCCAGTGATTGTAGCACTCCATGTAGAACCATCCGTAGAAGTCATGACGAGACTTCCGTAGACATTGGCAACCGGATAATCATACGGAAGTTTCTTCTTTGGCGTTCCCGAACTCATTTGCCATTTGGCCGTGGCCACAAAGCGTTTGCCGTCCCAGATCATATCATTGATCCATAAGTAGGAAAATTGCATCTGTTCGTTCCAATTAACCTTATAATCTCGTTCAATAGACTGTTTATCAGACGGAGATACAAGCTCTCCAATCGTATAGGCTTTACTCCACTTGCCTTTGGACCATTTGGTGCCATCTTTCGATGAGATGACCATGTGCTTTCCAGACGCCACGAAGATTTGGCCATTGGTAGCCACTGATCTCAGATTATCATTGGTATTAGAATTCGCATCCTTCCAAGTCCTCGCATCGGTGGAGGTTGTAATCGCTCCATTATCGCCGACTGCAACGTATATGTTCTTATCATTTACGACAATATCGTTCAGGTTGCTCGATAGCAGTTGCTTCGACGTTTCATACCACGTGATGTCATTCGTGCTGGAAGCAGCAGAAGCGACCTTGGTTACATGATGGTTAAACAAATTGCCCGACCATAGAACGCAGAATACAGCCAAACAAATTAAGATTTCGCGAATTCGACTCAAAGTACATTCCTACCCTTCTATTCGATCTTTTTCACAAGCTATCTTTAGGCTAGCGCCAAAACTTGCGTAGTTTCATCTCTGGAACAATTAGTCATTTATTTTACACATAGTACCATAAGACCTTCGTATTCGGCATATTTTATTGCGATTCAGCGCAAATCGTCGAAAGATCAAATCAATAAAAAAACCATCGCCAAGGAGCACGGAGCCCCTTGGCGATGGATTCAATGTTAAAGGATATGTATGAATCACTCTGCAAGTGAAGGTATGTAAATATCGATTCGATTATCGTCGTTCTCTAACGTATGGATGTCGTTCCAGTATTCGATATCGATCGGTCTGCCGCCATAGGCGTTATTAATAAAATCATACGTATCGCCGATTTGCGATTCAGCGCCTTGATGCACGATTCTGATATAACGTCCGGCAGGCAAAGTATAAGTCATCATACCTTCAGGGATCTGATCTAGAGATTCGACTTCATAGCCAAACACATGCTGATAAGGTACATCGGGCGTCCAATGACCGTCTTGAGGATACACTTGGATGAGATACATCCCTGATCCTACCCGATTATCTATATCCGACTTGCGACCCTCTAATTCCTCGCGCAATTTGCCGCCAACCTTCGTTTCAAGCATCTTGTTGAGACTTTCCACCATGGTGTAGCCAACCAACTTAATCTCTTCTCTGTCCAGAACGTCGACCTGATAGGTATTGTTCATACTCAACCTCCCGAATGATAAAATAGGATGCCTAAGGTTTTCTCACATTGTATCATAATTGGTAAAATATACGTACGAACAATAAAAATACAGGGTACTGAGACGCCTCAGATACCCTGTACTTGCTTAGTCTTTTACTTTGCTAGAGAATTTTGCTCGTGCCGCATGGGCTTAGCGTACATTTTATTAAGAATAATCGTCTGTACGATAATGAATATACCGCCAACCGCCCAATATAACGGCAACGCGGCCGGCATTGCAAAAGCAAACGCACCCATCATGATCGGGGACAACAATCCGATGAAAGCCAGTTGATGATTTGGATTTTGCTGATACTGAGCTGATACGGATTGCGACACACGGAACTGAACGTAATATACCGCAGCCGCAATCAACGGCAGAATCAAATCCGTTTCCCCCAAGCTAAACCATAAAAAATCGTGAGCGGCGATCTCCGGGGTACGTCGAATAGCATAATAAAATGCGAGGGTGATAGGTAATTGAAGAAGCATCGGCAGGCAACCCATGTTTAAGGGATTGAATTGGTGCTTCTGATAGAGCTGCATCATCTCGACTTGTTGTTGCCTTCTGGCCTCTGCGCTGACGTCGTTCTTGTACTTTTCTTTAAGCGCGGTTAACTCCGGTTGGAGAACGGCCATCTTTGCTCTCATTGCCAATTGCTTCTTCGTTTGATTCATCATGAGCGGCATGATTGCAATTCTAATGATTAAAGTCATCAGCACGATCGATAATCCGTAGTCTCCATGGAATGTATCCGCGAAAAATTTGATCAAGTAGGAGAACGGATAAATAAAATAGTGGTTAAAGAACCCCGGCGAATCGGATTGAATCGGGTTCGACGGAGATGCTTCCGAGCATCCGCTAAGCAGCATCATCGGAATAGCTCCGAATAGAGCGACGAGAATGGGTCTTGCCCACCTCTGAGACATCAATAACTTTCTCATGGTCTTCCTCCCTAATTGAAAACTTGAATATCAATGTGGGGAAAGACCGTTAGCGTCTTCATCCGGCGCTTCTTTACGTCTGGCGGCGCGTACGATCCACCGCTGGATACGATTGAACTGAGGCGCTATGGCCGACACGAACAAAGATGAACCGGCGGCGTCAGCTTCATGGCTCCAGCGTATCTCTTGTTTAGTAAAATAGTTGAAAGGCAAAAACACGACGGAAGTGAGGAGACCGATCGAGAATGCCAATTGCACTAAATCTAAAAAGTGATCCAGCCGAGTTCACCTCCACCCGCGTCGCTTTGGGAATATTAGGTTTATTATATCATTTAAAAAGTAATAATCACATTGCCCTTCTTCCGTTCCGTATCCACGTAAGCATGGGCTTCCGCCAGTCGTTCAAGGGGATATCGCCGATCGATGACGGATTGTAGCTTGCCTTCCATGACCCGCTCCATAAGAACCCGCAAGTTTGCTTTGTTCTGCATCAAGCCCGCCGCCGCGAAAATAACCTTCTTCCCGTTAAACCGCGACGTCCAGAGCATTCGCGCAACCGCCGATAGCTGCGGCGCCGTTGTCATATAAATCCCACGAGGCTTTAGAGCTCCCTTGCACTGGGTAAAGGAGCGTTTGCCGACCGCGTCGAAAATAACGTCATACGTATCGCCCGCGACAGCAAAATCCTCCCTGGTATAGTCGATAACGCGGTCCGCGCCCATAGCGACGACCAGCCCCCCGTTAGCGCCGCTGCATACGGCAGTCACTGCGGCTCCGTAATATTTGGCCAGTTGCACCGCGTATATACCCACAGCCCCCGAAGCGCCGTTAATAAGCACCTTCTGCCCTGCCTTCACCTTTGCTTTGTCTCTCAGGAACGTCAATGCCGTAGCGGCTCCATCCAATACCCCCACCGCGTCCTCATAGGAGATGCCGTCAGGTATGGCCACCATCGGGCTGTCCTCGGGCAAGCATTTGAACTCCGCATGGGCGCCGAAGCTTCTAGCGCTTAGCGCGAACACGCGATCCCCAGGCTTGAACTGCTTTACGCCGCTGCCGATCTCCTCGACTACGCCAGCCAATTCCGTTCCGCCAATCGGATATTTCGGCTTTTTCCATCCGTACATGAGCTTAATGAGGAATGGATCGCCTTTGCGAAAAGCACAATCCGATGGTCCTACACAGGCTGCTTCCAAGCGAACGAGCACCTCATTGTCCTTGGGGGAAGGCTTCGTCGCCTCCTGCAGCACGAGCACTTCCGGCGATCCATACCCGGTTTGCACCATGGCCTTCATTGTCCGCTCCTCCTTGTCGTTTCACTTATCGATATAAAACACTTGCTCAATCGGCAGATCAAACACTTCCGCAATACGGAATGCAAGCTCCAGGGAAGGGGAGTAGTTCCCTTTCTCAATCGATATGATGGTTTGCCGGGTTACACCGACTTGATCCGCTAATTGCTGTTGGCTCATTTCATCCCGATCAAAGCGAAGTTTTCGGATGTAATTGTTAATTTGAAGTTTCTCCATGCTAAATTCCTTTCCGATACAGATAAAGCTGCGCGACGCCGTCAGCCACCTCGGCCAAGAAGCCGGCAAAGATCAGGATGACGAACGCCCAGGAGAGCGGCCACTCCATCGCCAGCGCGCACATGCCCAGCAGAAATCCGGCAACAAATACGAAATACGAGACGCGGGAAGCTTTAAGCCCGATCAACTTATCCAGCTCGTCGGCAAAAGAAGGCTCCTGCTCCTTGGTTACCGACCTATAAATGATGATGAACAGAGTCGTCACCACCATCTTGGCCACGATCGACACGGGGATCAGAATCAGCACAACGGCTCCCCAGAAGCTTAACGACGCAGTGGAATGCCAAATATCATCCCGGTTATTCAGGAACACATAGGTGCAGTAACCTCCGAAGATGCACAAGGTGCTAATCAGCGATACGTAATTTTTAACTTCTTGATAGGACATGGCTCGAACCTCCTGGCATTTTATGTAAAGTAAACTATACATAATGTAAATCGAACTATTCATTTTGTCAAATAAAAAATACATCGACCGGGCGTATAGGCCGCGTGACGATGCATTCACAATCCAATAACCATCTTATATTATCTACCTTTTTGAATAGGCGAGCCGAAGATCGCTACATTCTGATCGCTCAAAGCGAACTGATTCCCATTCCACGCCAAGGTGTTCAAGACATATCCCAAGGCATCTGCGTTATATCTCCCGGCGATCTTCTGATACGCGAGCAGCTCGTAAACATGATTTCCATCGAAATCGACAGGATACAACCCGCTTAGCGGATTTACAAACCCCGATATCGGCTGCTTTAGCTTCCCGCCCGCCTGGTAAATCTCTCGAAGATACTCCTTGTCTTTATTGGAGATATCGATGATGTATTTCATCTTGTTCCGTTCGCTTACGACCTCGACTTTGTAATGATCCCGGAAAGTCACCGTATATTCATAGAGCTCGTTATAGGACTTATAGTTGAAAATGATTAGCGCAACGTTATTTAAGTACGAGTATACAAAATGATACATGATCCCTCCGCTCCCACCGGAATCGATGCTGATCAGAATGTCATTAACCCTGTTCCCGGTAAAGTCGCCTAAGAAGAGAGTCGGGTTATATCCCGCATTGTCCTGTAATGGCGTATAGGTTACTCTGCCGCTGCCTCCATCCTGCACGACCAACGTGATTTGTTGAATAAACGGACTGTCTGGGGTCCGAACCCCTGTAAGATACACGTTGTCGGATACCCCGTCTCCCGTCACGTCGCCCTGCGCGAACGCTACGATACTCTGCTGGCTCGTTACTAAGCCACGATAATAATAACTCATCCCGTTTTCACCCTTTTATCAATACCCTGGTTATTAACCCTCGCGTTTAGGATATGGGCACTTTATACATTCAGTTACTCCATGCCGGGCGCACAGCGAAAAGGACACCCGATTGGGTGTCCTTCATTGATTCTAAGGCCATGTTAATCTTCAAACAAGCCTGCGCCCGAGCGCCTTTTCTTATCTGAAGAACACTTTATCTTCGTTATATTTGGCTTTGCCGTCATTGATCAGGTAGGTTTCATAAATCTCTCTGTGTACCGGGTCTTCCACGAGGCAAACTTCGATTTTGAACACTTGATCTCTATACGGCTTCATCGGGGAAACCGTATCCTCGAAATGCTTTTTGATTCTCGGCCTAAGCTTCCTTGCTTTGCCGACGAACAATAATTCATCTTGTTTATTGTAAAACATGAATATTCCACCCGTTTCTCTCGTGATCAGGTGAAACTCCGTAAATCCGTAAATATGGCTTTCTTGAGGAAAGTCTTGTTTGTAAATGGTTACGTCCGGCGTGGGTTTGGTTATGTTGATCATAAAAGGCATCTCCTTGAGGTTGGTGTCTTGTCCCTGTCTACTTGTTAGCCACATACACTTTAAGCAATTTACCTTTGACCGTCTTCGTCTTCATCGCTTCTAGAACAAGCTTGCCTTTGCCGTTCAGGATGTCGACGTACGTCTCCAGCTCCTGAATCGTGATAATGCCGATATCGTCCGCGGACATGCCCTCGAGGTTCGTGAGGGTTCCGACGAAATCGACGGCTCTTAGCTTCTTTTTCTTCCCTCCGCCAAAATACAGCTTCGTAATCCCTTGGTTCAACTGCGCATTCTTGTCTTTCTTAAGGGTCGGCTGAGTCGTTACTTTCTTCTCGAAGGCGGGCTGCCTAAGCTCCACCTCGTCCTTTGTAGGCGCCTTCCGCTTACGGATCTCGAACCCGATGTAGCGCTGGATAGCAGCGAGAAACTTGTCTTCGCTCGGCATGACGAAGGAGATTGATTTGCCTTCCTTTCCCGCTCGTCCGGTCCGGCCGCTGCGATGAACGTAGCTTTCGTTATCTTGCGGAAGATCGTAGTTGATCACATGCGTGATATTATCGATGTCGATGCCTCTCGCCGCCACGTCCGTCGCGACCAAGTAGCGGAACTCGCCCCTTCGGAACGCGTTCATGACTTTGATCCGGTCTTCCTGTTCCATGCCTCCATGGATCTTGCCGCAGCGCAGCCCGATCGTATCCAATTGCCGATAGATCAGATCGACTTGCTCCTGGGTTCTACCGAAAATAATCGCGCTATCCGGATTTTCCACCACGAGAACGTCTCTAAGCAGCTTCGATTTGTCCGCGTCCTTCGCCACGGCGATTAGCGAGTGATCGATTAGATTCGTCTGGGCTCCAGCCGGCGTGGCGATCTCGATGTCGATCGGGTTCTTCATATATTGATGGCATAGCTTCTCGACGTCCTTCGGCAACGTTGCGGAGAAGAGCAACGTCGTGCGATCCTTCGGAAGGGCTTGGATGATACTCTCCACTTGCTCTATGAACCCCATATTCAGCATTTCGTCGGCCTCGTCAATGACGAGGTATCGAATTTGTTCCAAATCGATCGTCCCTCTGCCGATATGGTCCAGAATACGCCCCGGCGTTCCGACGACAATATGGGTTTTCTGCTTAAGCTGCGCGGTCTGGCCGGCGAAAGACTCTTTGCCATAGATTGCCGCCGCTTTAATGCGCTTGAATCTCCCGATATTCGTCATATCCTCGCTCACCTGCAGGGCAAGCTCGCGCGTAGGCGTCAGAACTAACGCCTGCGGCTTATTGTCCTCCCATAGAACCTTCTCGCAGATCGGAATGCCGAACGCAGCCGTCTTGCCGCTCCCCGTCCGCGATTTGACCGCAATGTCCTTGCCTTCGAGAGCGATTGGAATTACCCTGTCCTGAACGTCGGTCGGCTCCTTATATCCAAGTCCCTCCAACGCCCGGACGATATCGTCGCTTAATGTATAATGGCTAAAGCCTTTAGTCGTCATATGCATTCTCCCTCTATAAATAACATCAGAAGTATATCACAGTCTGCGTCAGCGCATGGAAAAGATACGCCAATTACAAAAAAACACGCTGCACCGGGTTTCCCGCGGTACAGCGTGTTCTCATCACTGGTTATTTCAACATGGTCTCGCTGCCATAAAGCTTCTCCCATGCCGCTTTGCGCTCGTCGATAATCGCTTGACCGCCCGAATTGAGGTAATCCTTCATACCCGAATCGTATACGGAGTCAAACTTGTCTACCGGCGCTACAACAGCCTGGTCTAAGAAGGCATCGCGTTTCGCTTTAAGCGCTTCGCCTTGACCTTCTTCGGCGGCGATTGCGCCCGCTTTGGCATTTTTGCCTATGCGTCCTTGATTCGTCGTAATCTGGTTAGCAACTTCAATGAGTCTTGCGTCAACCCCCGCGTACCCGTTGGCCATGGACTTGACCGTCAAATCCAGGTTTCCGGCGTCAAGACCGTTGCTTGTGATGGTATAGTCGATATTGGCCGGCGAGTTCATGAGATATTCGTCGGTAGCAGCGAGCGTCTTGTAGGAGCCGTCCGGCATTTTTTCGTGCGTTTTGCCTTCTTCGCCGAATTGCAGGTAAATACGATTGTCGATCTTGGAAATCCAATCCAGGTAGAGCATCGAAGCTAAAGGTTCTTTGTTGGTAGCCGGGAAGAAGATCTTGCGGTCAACAGGCGGCGACAGGAACTTCCGGTAAACCCCTGCTTCGTTCTTGAACGGCTCAACCGCGATATAATTGGCATCCGGACCGACAAGCTTATGAAGGTTCGCCGTAATGCCGTCTTCGCCGTTACGATACGGGTAATCCCAGTTATGAATGAACGCGCCCACAAAGCCGGCTTTCATGAGATTATCTTCCGTAGCGTCTCCGGCAGGATAGAGAGGGAAGTCTTTCCATACGAGACCCTCGTTATACCATTTGTTCAACGTTCTGATGCCTTCTTTGTAATTCGGGTACAGAAGACGCCGATCGTCAAAGCCGTTGACAAACATGTCCTTGTCAGTAATATTGTCAGGTACGTAGGACGCTGTTAAATGATCCGTGCGCCAGCCGACGTCAAAGCTCGTGGAGAAAGGAATCATCTTGTCCGCATCTTTGCCGAGCAGCGTGGAGGCGTTGTCCTTAAAGGCTTTGAGCATGCTTTCGAACTCTTGCAGCGTCGTCGGCGCCGGGAGATTGAGCTTCTTCAACCAATCCTCGCGCACGAAGGTATTGATGCGGTTCAGGGTGTTCAAGCGAGCTTCCAATGCCCACAGCGTTCCCGTGTTGGGATCCCTGTCCCAGTTGATGTTCGATTCGGTGAGTAACCCCCACAAGTTCGGCAGAATATCTTTGTGCTCGTCGACGAGCGGTGCCAGATCCGTAATGCCGCCCATGTTGGCGTACGTTTGGACGGTCGGATACGAATAAGTGACGCCGATATCCGGCGCATCGCCCGCGGCCAGAAGGTTGTTAATGACTTCGCCTTCCGTCCAACGCGGTACCGGAACGAAAGTCACTTCTACGTTATGATCGCGCAGCATTCCCTCTTTGATGAACTTCGTATAGACGTTGTCTTCGGGTTTGGTTCCCCCGGTGTTGCCTCGATCGTAAATCTCTACCTTGATTTTGCGAGTCTCCTTGAATCTGAGATTGGAATCAAGGCCCAGCTTTTCGAGTTTGGCAGAAGCTTCGTCGGCTGAGGGCGAAGCAGACTCGGATGCCGGTGGAGCCGATGAGCTTGCCGGGCTTGCAGGTTCATTGTTGTTGCTGTTGGAGCATCCCGCCAATACGAGGCCGGAACAAAGCGCCAAGATGGTCAAAAACTTGGTTAAACGCATGCATGATCCTCCTTTTTATTTAAGCCTGTTTCTCGATTTATAAAAATCGACGAGTCGATTTTTACCGTGGGCAAGTCATTATCCTTTTACGGCTCCGATCGTGACGCCGGAAATAAAGTATCGCTGCAACCAAGGGTAAATGAACAAGATCGGTACGGTTGCAAACACGACGGTTGCAGCTTTAATGGATTCGGACAAGCCCGGGCTGGTAAAGCCCTCCTGCGTAGCCACCTCAACGCTGGTAACGCTATTGAGAATGTTAAAGAGCAGCAGTTGGATAGGATAGTAGTCTCTATTGCTCATGAACATCAACGCGTCCGAGAACCCGTTCCAACGGCCAACCGCATAGAATAGCGACAGCGTTGCAAGTACGGGCATGGAAAGCGGCAAATAGACACTAATCAGGACTCTGAGAGGCCCCGCTCCGTCCAGTTCGGCGGATTCCCTGAGGCTCTCTGGAATGCCGAAGAAGAAGCTGCGCATGATGATGACGTTGAATACGCTAATGCTGCCTGGCAGAATCAGAACGAGAGGATTATTCAGCAGGTGCAACCCTTTTAGAAGCAAATAGGTCGGGATGATGCCTGCATTGAAGTACATCGTAAAGATAATGATCGCGAGGATCAGCTTCCTGCCTTTTAGATTGTCATAGATAAGCGGGTATGCGCACAGAATCGTCATAAACATGCACCATACCGTCGTGATGACCGTCAGGATCGCTGTCCACAATAACGCCCATGTGACTTTGGAATCTCCAAGCACGGCTGTATAAGCTTTGAAATCCAGGTTTACGGGCCAAAGTAAAACTTCATTCTTCACCATGGCTTCCGGAGAGCTTAAGGATCGTGCCACAATGTTCAACAACGGCAGGAGGCAGGCCAGAATCACCATTACGCATATGAAAACGATGACCCAATCCCATAATTTCGTGTTTTTTGATTTAACCATAGATTGAACACCCCCCTACCAGATGCCGCGATCGCCGAATTTTTTGGCCAGGGCGTTCGCCCCGAACAAGAAAATGACGCCAACGACGGATTGGAACAAACCGACAGCAGTGGATAGTGAGAATTGCAAACCGCGAATACCGTAGTTGTACACGAATACGGAAATCACGTTCGAAACATCCGACACCAGCTTGTTGCCAAGCGCATAAGGTCTGTCGAATTCGCTGCCCAGAATATGACCAAGGCTTAGAATGAGCAATACGATTATGGTAGGACGTAATCCCGGCAGGGTAATGTGCCAAATATTCCTCATGCGTCCCGCCCCGTCCACGGAAGCGGCCTCGTAAAGCTCCGGGTTAATCCCTGCCATCGCCGCTAAATAGAGAATAGTGCCCCAACCGACGCTCTTCCATATGCCCAGCGCAACGTAGGTGATTACCCAATTCGTGGAGTCGTTCAAGAACGAAATGGGTTCAAACCCCATCTTGTTCAGCATGATATTGAAGAGACCCGAGCTAGGCGCAAAGAGCTGAAGCGCCATGCCTGCAACGATAATCCAAGACAAAAAGTGCGGCATATAGGAAATCGTTTGGGTGAAACTCTTGAATCGCTTGAAGGCGAGTTCATTAAAGAGGATGGCTAGAATAATCGGTGCCGGGAAGCCGAATACGAGATCAAGAAGGTTAAGACCAAGGGTGTTCCTCAGGGCGTAAATGAAATCCCGGTTAGAGAAAGCCTGGATAAAATATTGCCAACCATGATTGGCTGCCCACTCCATCTCGGATGGGCTTTTGACGATGCTGTATTTCTTGAAAGCGATTTGAATGTAGTTCATCGGGATGTAACGGAAAATGATAAAAAAGGATATCGGTAGGATCAACATCGCATAGAGGACCCAGTATCGTTTCAAGTATGCGAGTGATCTTCTTCCCCCTACCGCTCTTCCTACTGCAGCGCTTGCCGACATAACCTCACCTCGCCTAGTAGATTGTTCTGCCTTGCTCGTCCGCAATACCCGACTTGCGCAAGAAATAGGTGTTAACAACGTCCCGCCATTCCTTGGCATGCTTCGATTGTTCTTGCAGACGATCCAGCACGCTGGCATACCGTTCGCTGTCTATTCTGCCTTGCAAGCCGCGCCAGGCGTCCACCAGGGAGTCCGCCTGCTCTGCGCCTTCGAAATGCGTGTCGTAGATGTGTTGGATGACAGTCTTGCCGGACTTTAATACATGCGTATAGGGCACGTGGTGGAAGAAAAGCAGCAGTTCGTCCGGACAGCTCTCGATCGTCTCGAAGCGCGCGGCAACCTTATCATGGTACTGTCCCGTATAACCGGTACCCGTCTTCACGGTACGATCCACTCCGATACCGTGACAGTCGGCGTAATGGTAGGTCCCCCACTTCGAATATTCATATCCGTCGACGTTCGGGCCGTAATGATGGTTGGGATTCACCATCCAGCCGACTCCGAGCGGCGACGTGTAATTCTCGTAAATGGTCCAGGAATCGAGCAGCATGCGGCATATCGTCGTGACAACGACCGGGTCGTGTCCGAACGTTATCCGCGTCCATTCGTCGGCAATCTCCTCCGCCGTGAGCTCCGGACGCCATGCCAATCGGCCGTAACCATAGTAATTGGCCTGTGCCAGAAGGTGCCCGGTCCAATTCAGGTCGTCCCCGATATTGGATACGGCGGCGATTCCGCCCAGCGGCCTGCCGAACAGCTCGCCCGTCGCCGCTGTCGACACCGTCGAGCCTTCTCCCCGCGCGTACGTGTCGAAATCGAGGACTTCCTTCCATTGCGGCACCAGGAAGCACAGATGCTTCTGTTGCCCCGTATACTCCTGGGTGATCTGCAGCTCCAGCACCTGATTCGTATGCTCCAGCCCCCCGAATAGCGGGGAAACGGGTTCCCGGACTTGGAAGTCCATCGGACCGTTCTTGATTTGCAGGATGACGTTGTCTGCGAACTTGCCGTCGAGCGGACGAAAATGGTCGAAGGCGGCACGGGCCCGGTCGGTCTTCCGGTCGCGCCAGTCTTGCAGGCAGTCATACACGAAGCAGCGCCAGATCAAGATGCCGCCGTAAGGACGCAGCGCCTCGGCTAGCATGTTCGCCCCGTCCGCGTGATCGCGTCCGTAGGTGAACGGTCCCGGCCGGAACTCGGAATCGGCTTTTACCAGGAAGCCGCCGAAATCGGGAACATGCCGGTACACGTCGGCTGTCCTGTCCGCCCAGAATCGTCTCACCTCCGGGTTGAGCGGATCGGCCGTCGTCAGCCCTCCGCACGCAATCGGACTCGCGAAGTTCACGCTCAAGTAAAGCCGGACGCCATAATCCCTGAATATATCGGCCACGGCCGCCACTGACGGCAGCAGCTCGGGCATAATCAAGTTCGTCTCCGTCTCGTGCACGTTCACGTTGTTGATGACGATCGCGTTAAGTCCGACGGCCGCCATCATCCGCGCGTAATCCCGAAAGCGCTTGCGGTCCATCACGAATTTCCCTTGCTGGTAAAAAATCGAACGGCCCGCGTATCCCCTCTCGATGCTGCCGTCCATGTTGTCCCATTGGTTGATCATCCGGAGTTTGGCGGCCGGCCTCTCGATCACGCGGAGATCGTCCAGACTTTGACCGGTCTGCATCAGACGAAGGAAATGGAACGCCCCGTAGAGCGCGCCCCGGTCCGTCCGTCCGGTAATCGAGATATAGGTCCGCTCAGGTTCTCGAACGGTCTTGAGTACGTAGCCTTCCTCTCCAAGCTCCTCGAGTTCCACCTGTAATGCGGCTAGGTCTCCCGCCGCAATCCGGATGAAGCGCGGGAGAGTCCCGCTTCCGCCCACCCGGGGCGTCGTGCCCAGCATCGATCCGATACCGTTCGCAAGTTCCGCGCAGGCATTCGCCAGCACAGGTGAAGACTCCGAGGCGGACACGACGATTTCGCCGCACCATGAGGCATATTCCTTCGCTTGATTCAGATCCAGCGGCGGATATCGCAGCCATGCTTTATACGCTTCCCCCACGCCTTCCCCGTTTCGGTTTGTCGACTCCAGTACGATCTTGCTGTCATTATTCAATTCGTTTTCCTCCAAATCGGTCTTGCAACAACTCAACCTATAAAAGTGACGAAATTTGCAGAAAACTTAAGTGATATCGCAGAATAAGTCAGCTTTATCGAACGAAAAGTAACTCCTATTGCTCAAATTATAGGATTAAGCGCTTTCACTATCCATAGAGCAAATAGATATTTTTTGTAATTATTAAACATCATGATTCATTTCTACAAACTGTGGTGATAAGATGAGAACAAGTTGCATTCCCCCGACTGTGTCTTTCGGAATGATAAGCAGCAAGGACGGTGAACCTCATGGAAACGGACTTGGAACAGCTGCAGGATCTAGTCCCGGACGTCATTTTCTTCGTGGACCGTAGATGCTATCCTGACTGGGAAATCGTTAACCAAACGATCGATTTTCACGACCTGACCTGCATCGTGGAAGGCAAATCCTACTACTACGTCAACGGAGTCAAACACACCCTCGAAGCCGGCGACGTCATCTACATTCCCGTGGGCAGCGTGCGCGAGGCGCATACGTCCAAGCACAACCCGATGCACTCCTACGCCTTCAATTTCAAATGGCTGCCGAACGACAATATGGTACCGCTTCCGCTTCAGACCGTGACGAAGAACGTCATCACAAGCGAACTGATCGGGTATTTCAAGCAGTTCACGCACGTCTGGCTAAGTAAGCAACCGGGTTACGTCATGCAGGCCCGGGCGTTGTTCATGCTCATCATCCACCGGCTGCTGACGATCACGAACCGGGATACCGCACTCATGAGGGCCGATAAGCGCGTGAGCCAAGTGCTCGCCTACGTCGCCGATCATTATCCCGAGGAATTGGACCTGGCCGTATTGGCCGAGATCGTGGGCCTTCATCGGGTGTATCTCGGGAAGCTGTTCAAAAAGAACATGGGATGCTCGTTCAAGGAATATCTGAACATGATCCGGATCAACAATGCGGAGATGCTGCTGACAACCGGCGGATTCTCCGTTACGCAGGTTGCAGAACGGTGCGGCTTCCGCGACATTTCGTATTTCAGCAACGTGTTCAAATCGGTGAAAGGCTATCCGCCTTCGACCGTATTCAACCGCCAGCAGCCCGGGTGATCCCGCCGCCGGCCCTTGTACTCGCATGACACAAGCCCATTTGCCCCGTAAAGGAGATTGCAGTCGATGAATCGGAAGCGAAAGTTCAACGCCAATTGGTCATTTTCCTTACATCCTCTCCGTACCAGGTACGATGCCGTCATGACCGGCGGCACAGCCTGGACGACGGTCGACTTGCCGCACGACTGGCTCATCTACGACGCCCGTAACCTGTACGCGAACGGAGAAGGCTGGTACCGCACAACGCTGACCCTGACGCCGGACGAAAAGCCCCCGGGCACGCGCTTCTCGCTCCGGTTTGAAGGCGTTTACATGGATTCGACCCTCTATGTCAACGGGCAAGAGGCCGGAACGTGGAAATACGGCTACTCCACCTTCGAATTCGACGTCACTCCCTTCCTCCGGGACGGGGACAACGAGATCGCGATGCGCGTCGTGCACGAATCCCCCAATTCCCGCTGGTATTCCGGCGCGGGGATTTATCGGAGCGTATGGCTTAGAAGTTATCCGGATACGCATCTGGCAGCAGACGGGATCTATATTGCCGCCGTACCGGACGACGGCGATGCCTGGCGGGTCGAGACGGACACGGAGGTCGTCTTGGGCGCGGGGGCCGCGGACGGCCTGACGCTGCGCCATCGCGTAATCGACCGGGATGGCCGGCTTGTGGCGGAGACCGAGACGCCCGTACCCGCCGCGGAAGCAGAGGCGTCCGTTCGCGTTCCCGCCGCGCTGCGGGTGGACAGCCCCGCGTTGTGGGACATCGAACGGCCTTATTGCTATAGTCTGATCACGGAGCTGCGGCACGCGGACGGCACGGTCAAGGTCAGAGAGAGCGTTCGCTTCGGCTTCCGCACGCTGGCCTTCGACAGCGAGAAGGGCTTCTTCCTGAACGGCCGGCACGTGAAGCTGTACGGCGTCTGCCAGCACCACGACTTGGGCTGCTTAGGCGCCGCCGTCAACAAAGCTGCCTTGCGGCGGCAAATTACCCTGCTGCAGGAGATGGGGGTTAACGCGATCCGCACCGCGCACAACATGCCCGCCGCGGAACTGATGGAGCTGGCGGACGAAATGGGCGTGCTCATCGTGTCGGAAGCGTTCGACGTGTGGGAGCGGAGGAAGACGGAGTTCGACTACGCGAGGTTTTTTCCCGAATGGTGGAAGAAGGACGTCGCCAGCTGGGTGCGCCGCGACCGCAACCATCCCAGCCTGATCCTATGGAGCATCGGCAACGAGATTTATGACACCCACGCCGATGAGCGGGGATTCATGTGGACGAAGCTCCTGCGGGACGAAGTATCGTTGCATGACCCCAAGGGCAACGCCCGCGTGACGATCGGCTCGAACTTCATGCCCTGGGAGAACGCGCAGCGATGCGCCGATCTGCTGAAGCTGGCCGGTTACAACTACGGGGAGAAGTATTACGATCTTCACCATGCGCAGCATCCGGACTGGATCATCTATGGCAGCGAGACTTCCTCTACGGTGCAGAGCCGGGGCGTCTACCACTTCCCGTTGTCCCAATCCGTGCTCGCGGACGACGACGAGCAGTGCTCCTCGCTGGGCAACAGCTCCACCAGCTGGGGTGCGAAAAGCACGGAAAGCTGCATCATCGCCGACCGGGACGCCGCCTACTCGCTGGGGCAATTCCTGTGGAGCGGCTTCGATTACATCGGGGAGCCGACCCCTTACCATACGAAAAACTCGTATTTCGGGCAGCTGGACACCGCGGGCTTCAAGAAGGATTCGTATTATATTTACCAAGCCGAATGGACCGATTACCGCGTGAAGCCGATGGTCCATCTGTTCCCCTACTGGGACTTCTCCGAGGGGCAGATGATCGACGTCCGGGTATGCTCCAACGCGCCGAAAGTCGAATTGTTCTTGAACGGAGCCTCGCAAGGCGTCTTCCAGATCGACCACGCGCGCGGACAGAAATTGGTCGGCGAATGGCGGCTCCCCTACGCCGTAGGCGTCCTGCGGGCGGTCGCCTACGACGAGGAGGACCGGGTGGTGGCGGAGGAGGTCCGTTCCTCCTTCGGAGACGCGGCCGCGCTCGCGCTGACCCCGGACAAGACGGAACTCGCGGCGGACGGCTCGGACCTCGTATTCGTGGAGATTTCCGCTTTCGACCGGGAAGGACGTACCGTCGACAACGCCAACAACCGCGTGTCCGTGACCGTAGAGGGTCCGGGCCGGTTGGTCGGCTTGGACAACGGCGACAGCACCGATTACGACTCCTATAAAGGCGCAAGCCGCCGAATGTTCAGCGGCAAGCTGCTGGCCGTAATCGCGGCGAATCCGGAGCCCGGCCGGATCACCGTGCGGGCGGAATCCAAGGGGCTGCAGTCGGGCGAGGTTGTCCTGACGTCCGCTCAACCTCCGAAGCCGTCCGAAGACGGCGGAGAAGAGTCCGGCTCGCGCTACGCTTGGACCGCGAATCCTGGGGCCGGGCACGAGCCCCTCGGCAACCGGGCGGACGAAATTCCCGTGCGCAAGCTGGAGATCCTCTGTCCGCAAGGCAATCGACTGGACGCGGACCGCCGTTCCTTGCCGGTGCGGGTCCGAATCCACCCGGGCGACGCCACTTATCAAGAGGTGGAATGGCGGGTGACCAACGCCGCCGGCATCGACTCCAATATCGCCGTCCTGGAGGCGGACGGGCAGGAAGCCGTCCTCACCGCCCTGGGCGACGGCGACGTCTACGTCCGCTGCGCGACTCGCAACGGGGCCGACCGCGTCCGCCTCTATTCCGTCATGGAATTCCATATCGAAGGCTTGGGGCAAGCCTATCTCGACCCTTACTCGTTCGTATCGGCCGGTTATAGCAGCGAAGCAAGCCGGAACTTGACGAACGGCAACGAACGGGGCGTCGCGACCGCGAGGGACGGCGAAAGCCGGATTTGCTTCGAGAACGTCGACTTCGGACCTGTCGGCGCTGACGAGATCACGCTGCCGATCTTCTCCCTGGACGGAGAGGAATTCCCGATTGAGATATGGGAGGGCATCCCCGGGGAAGAGAACGCCGCCATGCTGACCCGAGTCACCTATCGGAAGCCTTCGCGCTGGAACGTCTATCAGGAGGAAACGTACCGCCTGCCGAAACGTCTACAAGGCGTGACCACGCTCAGCTTCGTCCTGCGCCGGAAAATCCATTTGAAGGGATTCCGGTTCGCGCGGGTGCCCAAAGCTTACGAGCGGCTGAGCGCGCTTGAGCACGATCAGATTTACGGGGACTCCTTCACGATCGCGGAAGACGCGATCGTGAACATCGGCAACAACGTCTCCCTCGTATACCGAGACATGGACTTCGGAGAGACCGGCAGCTCGAAGCTCGTTATCTGCGGGCGATCCCCGCTCGACCGCAACACGGTCCATCTGCTGTTCAGCGGTTCTGAGGGAGAAACCAAGCAAATGGTCGAATTCGAATACTCCGATGGCTACGTCGAACGGGAATTCGAGTTGGAACGCGTCTTCGGACCGCAGACGGTCACGCTGATGTTCCTACCGGGCAGCCGGTTCGATTTGAAAGCGTTCAGGTTCGTGCCGTAAGCCATAAAAAATACATCGCCAAGGAGCACGGAGCCCCATGGCGATGTATTTAATGTTAAGCGCCTTAATGCACGATTCTAATATAACGTCCGGCAAGCAAGGTGTAAGTATCATACCTTCAGGAACTAGTAAATAGTCGGCACCATTCCCCCGTCCATCCGGATCGGAGAGCCTTTGAACGCAGACGCGTTAGGACTACATATGAATGCGGCTAGTCTACCTATCTCCATTGGCTTAATAAATCGCTGCAATTCAGATTGAGGCAACTTGGTTTTCATAAAATGCTTTTCTTTCTCCTCGAAAGTCAGATCACTATCGGAGTAGATACTCTCGATAATGTGATACACGTTCTCTGAGAGGGTTGGTCCCGGCATAATCGTATTGACTGTAACCTCGGTTCCGGTTGTTAATTTAGATAAGCTTTTGGCCAGCGATAGAAGCATCGTCTTTGTCATACAATACTGAGGCATTTGCCCCGAAGGCATAATGGCTTCTTCGCTCGCAATAAAGATGATGCGACCATAATCGTTGTTCAGCATTTTGGGTAAATAGAATTTGGATAATCCGTTTGCGGCAAGTACATTCGTACGGAAGTACTTTTCCCATACTTCATCGTCAACTTCCTCATATCGCATCATTTCGTATATACCCATGCTATTAACCAGAATATCAATGTCGGGGTACTTCTTGAATAAAGCCTCTCTTTGCTGAATATCGACGATATCGGCTGTAGCATTCCGGGGAGATGTCTTCGGAAAATGCAACTTGATTTCGTCTACCGTTCGTTCGACTTCTAGATCATTGCGTCCATTAACTAAGACATTAACGCCTTCTCTAGCCAGCTCGATGGCAATGGCTTTGCCGATCCCTTTCGTTGATCCTGTAACTAAAGCCGTTTTATTGGTTAATCCCATATCCATAATATTTAGTCTCCTCGCATTCCGACAGGTAAGTCTTGTGACTATACTACCTTGTCAGGAACGTTCGGTAACTAGTTCGTTGCGCCTTATCTCTTGCATAACGCGCCAATTCGAAGGAGTATCTCCTTCCAGCGTGCGAAAGGCGCGATAGAACGAGTTCTGGTCTTCATATCCGATCAGGAAGGCTACTTCTTTAATATCCAGCGAAGGGTCTGCCAAGTACTCTAGTGCCTGCTCATGCCGGGATTGCACCAACAAACGTTTAAAGCTTGTACCTTCCTCCGTAAGCCGTCGCTGCAAGGTACGCCCGCTCATCCCCAACTCGCTGGCCACAGCCTTAATGTTGGGGCTTCCCCCAGTAAGACTACGTTTCAGGATCCATTGGACCGATTCGACAATGGTGCGATTGCGCTGCTCTTCATCTAATGTCCGATCCAATATGGGAGTTAAGATCTCCAGTAATTCTTCGTTATATGACACAAAGGGACGATCCAGATCGCTCCGATGCAGCGTTAATCGATTACACGGTGCACCCACCCGAATATCGCAGCCGAAGTAATCTTTAAGGACCTGTACATTGCCCATGGAGTGCGAGAATTCAACCAAACATGCCTTCAAAGGTTTACCCGTGCCCCGACGACCAAGCTCCAGAAGATAAGCGAGCGTGATCCCGATCAATATCGACGGACCGGACTGCTGGTTATTCAACCATGTGAGTTCGATGGTGCAATGCTCGCTGTCCTCTGAGATTCGTAAGTTTTCCGGTGGACATAGCTGTTTATACCTACACATTCGCTTAAGCGCATCTCGATAGTCGCGAGCGTGGTACGGCGCTAGAGTGGCAGCTGGGTATTGGGCGGTTTCAAAGACGTTTACGAGCTGGATGATTCCCCTAGCCGTGTCCCCGACGAGGTCGTTATATGCCTGCCAGATGGCTAAATATTGATTCGCGGTGACTGTCGAATCCGTAGTAATGGCGAGTGGCAATCGTGCTTTGCTTGCAATGTCGTGAGGAGCAATTCCTAATTGACTTAGACCTTCCCAGAATCCCGGTGCGATCTTAATACGTCTTGAGGCAAGAGACTGCATATAAATCTCCTAAATTTCGTATTCCGAAGCTAATTGATTACTCCGGTATAATGCTATATCCGGCAACCCTACTTCAAACTTGTGAAAGTGCCTGAATGAATAGGTGTAGTTTCTTAAGCGAACCCGGCACCCCGCGTGCATATTCCGGAGTATAGATAATTATATCATCCGCCGCTCTAATATCCTTCCGCAATTCGCGTACCGCCTGATGTGCTTGAACGTCGTCTTTTCCCGGCTCCTTTACGAATAAGAAAGAATACAGCAGAGCTAAGCAACTTGATGCGGGGTTATCGCAAATTCTCCGAACGCTTCGACGAACTTGCCGTGATCTACGATGAAAGGCTGCTCGAACTCGTACATGATCTCTTTGATCTCCTTCATCATCGGAATGAACAACGACAACAGCGACACCATTCCACGCGTTGAAGCGCGTACTTTAGACTTCACTCCCAATTCATCGAAGATCATCTGCAGCAGTTGGCCAGTCGTGATCGTCTCCGCGCTCGGAATATGCCAGCTTTCCCCTAAAGCGCAGTCTTCGTTCCCCAGGATCGCCAATCCTCTTGCAAAGTCTTCTATGTACATATAAGTGTGCGGCATATGAAGATTGCCGATCACGTCAATCGGTTTCCCGCTAAGCGCGTGTCCGAACACTCTCTCGCCCATGAACGATTGCGTTACGCCTGGACCGTAGAAGTCCGAAGCTCTCCCGATGGCAACGCGCGCTCTTCCCGCTCTATGAGCATCCAACAGTTGCTGCGCCATCCATGCCCGCGTTGTTCCCTTATGCCCTTCTGCCCGATAAGGAAGACTTTCCTTCATAGGCGCGCTCACGCGACCATACGCATACAAATTGTCCGCATAGACCAGCTTCGCGTCGGCTGCGGCGGCCCCTTCTAGAATTCCGTTCGTAATGGCCGGGAATTGCTTCGGCCAATTCAAGTATCCGGGTTGCGCGCAATGATAGACGACGGAGGCACCCTCGCAGATCGCGATCGCTTCGACAACGTTCGAAGCATCCCCCTTGATGATGCGCACTTGCTCCTCGCCCTGAATACGCCCGCTTCGGTTCACCATCCGAATATCTTTGACACCCCTGCTTCTAAGCTCGCGCATGAGCGCCATGCCCAACGGTCCCGTACCGAAAATCACGTAAGTAAGGTTATGCATCATGATTACCCCCTTCAAGATCGTCCTCAGTACCCAAGATACTGTCTGACGTAACGGGAGAGTCAATGGCAGGGCGGAAACGAGAAAGGGAGCTGCCGCGTGGGCAACCCCCTTCTCGTACAACAAGCGATCAACAACGGCTCGCGTATTACGTTCTTGCGCGTGCATCATCCGTAAACAGATATCGGATACAATACAACCCGCTAATTCCAACCAAGGCATATACGATTCGACTTACCATAGAGGATTCCCGATGAGAATCGCCGCCTAACAACGTCGAGACCAAGTCCCATTCGAATAATCCGACGAGAAGCCAATTCAGGGCCCCGATAATGACGAGGGCCAACGCAAATTTACCCAAGCTTCTACAACCCCTTGCGACAAATTCCTACCCTTAACAATATGCGTAACTTTCCTGAAGTCCATGCAAGGATAAGGCTAATATTTTCCGGGCTTGCCCATATTCTAGAATATGTACGCTACTAGGCGAGGGGAATCGGATATGAAGCTTTCGTTCAGATGGTTGAACGCGTTCGGCTTGGCTGTCGTCATAGTGGTTAATTTCCTGGCAGACCGGATTCCGATCGGGGGAAAGACAACCGGCGAAATCGCGGCAGAGTATCCCGTGCTCATCCAACCGGCGCCGTACGCCTTCGGAATTTGGCTCGTCATATACGCGCTTCTGACCGGATTGATCATCTATTCCTTTACTCCTCAAGGAAGAGAAAGCCGCGCCGTTGCCTGATGGATCTGCGTAGCCAGCATCGTCAATGTCGCCGTGGCGCTATATGCGGTGGGGTGGGAAGGTTACGGCCTCTCGCCCGAGACGTGGACGCTAATTATGCTGACGATGGTGGTTCTCCTAGCGCTCGGTATCGGCCTTCGTTACCGCGATCCGTTCTTTATGGCCGTGTTCGTCTGGGCGATCATCGCGATTGGAGTCGCCAACCAGGCGACCCATTTCGGCATATCCATATATTGTTACGTATGCGCAATGCTGCTTCTGGCGGCAATCGCGGCCGTTGCCGCGCGCAAGTAGCCGATGTATTCAATAACTGTCACTCTAGCTGTGTATTATCCTCATTCACCGGCGTACATGATTGGATAGCAATGTATATATCGGTTTCGGAATCTTCGTTATCCCCACCTAGAAACCTCTCACCGTACAACTCAAACCCGTCATTTTCAGCGAGTTCATATCCCGAATTCTGGAGCCATGAAGTATGGATATAATCGAATGCGTTTCCCATGGAGTCCAGTTTACCTTTGTGAGTAACAACGACGTACTGGGCAGAGGGCACCGTCTTGATTTCCATGCCGGCAGGAATATCATCGCAATGCTCCACGGGAACACAAGCCCAATAGGTAAACCATTCATCTACGTAGTTATCGCTGTATTCGCTGATCCCGTACATGTCGTAGTTGTTCAATCGATGCTTGACCTCATTAACTCTTGGAATAAATCTCTGCCAAAGCTCGGGTATCTGATCGTCGGCCATTCTTGTTTCCACTTTCATCCCCACTACCTTGAACGAGTCTTTAACGATAACTCTTGGCTCCATAGGCATTCCTCCATATAAGTGCTGTATTCTCTCTTCAGAAATGATGGGTTCTTCCTTTAATTGCAGCCGCCGGTTGGCTTTCCGGTACTGACCGGGATTCATGCCGAACATCTTCTTGAAAGCTCTGGTGAATGACTCCTGAGACTCGAACTGATAGTCGAGCGCAATAGCGAGAATTCCAGCCTTCGTTCCTAGCAGATCATATGAAGCTTTGGTCAGCCTGCGCCTTCGAACATAGTCGGCCAATGATTGTCCAATCAACGCTTGAAATATCCGGTGAAAATGATACTTGGAGAACCCGGCTGCACCGGCAGCGTCTTCAAGCCAAATCTCTTTATTCAAGTTGCTTTCCACATATAGAATCGCCTTGTGAATACTCTCGGAATAATTCGTGTTCTCCACTCCTTTCGCTTCACTTGATATCCTTAATTATACAGATTGGTTAGTGGGTGTTTTGATTATTGTTGCGAACTATTCGGAGAAAGCAGGCTGTTAAACGAGAAGGCAAAAAAGGGCTGCAGCGGCTTTGCCTACCGGCAACCCGTCACAGCCCTTAAACTAGCCTCCGATTCACTTTGCCAAAGTTCTTAATACTTGGAACAAGAATCTAATGCATGGTCCAGTATACCCTGCTCTATTAAAGCTACCTATGAGGTATACATCTAAGCCCGGATTATAGAGCATATAGGAGGCTTTTAGAGTGAAATGAACCATGGAAGAGTGTTCATAAACAATAGCGCAAAGATAGCCGCTACAATAACAACCAATAATGTTAGCCTTAGAATAACGTGCCACATGGCGGATCGCCACTGATTCGAAGAAGAATCGAACCTGGCTCGTAGTTTGCCGGAAATAGAATTGTTATCCGGGTTGCGAGTATTGTAGACGATTTCCACATTATTTCTGTTTTTCAGACCAACAGCATGCACTAGAAACTTCGTATATTTGCGATTATTCAACTTGAAACTATAACGGTAAAGGGATAGCTTACCCGTGTAGCCTGAATTCATGTCATAGCTTTCTTCAGTTTGCTTAACGACCATCACTTGGCGGAACTCCCCATATCTTAAGAGAGCTAGACGTTTTATTGCCCGATACCCCGCCCATAGTGCGAGTACGACTACAATGATCATTAAATTGTTGCTACCTGAATTGTCGGCATCGTCTAATTGTTTGAGATCGTAAAGAGTTGTTGCGATGCCAAAGAGCCACAGTAATAACCAGAATGAACAAGCCACTCCAACTACTGCCGACCAATGTAGCCTTCTTTTAACCGTTGTCATCCGCTTCCTCCATTTAGAATCATTGTTTTCGTAGAGTTTAAAACAAGTTTAATCTTGTTGGCAATCACTGTATTTAACGATATAACGCTTGTTACCTACCCATGTGATCTAAACTTCTTCCGAAAATGCAAGCAATTCCATAGATAACCGCGCAAAAAAACCGGTCCTCATACGACCGGCTCTCGTTCTGCTGCCGATGCCATTACTCCTTTACTCGCGCATTCACCTCATCCACCGTCTCAAGTACATGAAGTCCGCTCCCTGCAATCCGCAGCATCGTTGACCCGTTATCGAAATCTACCTTGGGCTCGATGGCTTCAATCGCTTGCACATCTATCCCGAATTCCAATATTTGATTATCCCAATTTCCTCCTGCAACCCTGACAGTCGCAGGAATCCATCGCCGGGAACCGCACATTCCGAGCAGTGCATCAAGAGGGATTGGCACCTTCAAAGTGCTATTGTTAACATACGTTGAATCTTTGGCGAATCCTTGACGCTGATACCCTCCCCACACCTTGTCCCTATTCAATCGAACATGATCAATGGCAGTAAAGGAATTGAATCGGCGATCCATTTCATTGCGATCAAGCATCGTATATAACACTCTATAATCCGTAAGATGGACCTGCGCCTGCAAGTCTTCTGTCAGCTCGATGCCCAATATTGCGTTCATATGGTAATACCCTGAAATTTTCTCTTCATCGATTGGAATATAGACCGCTTGATCCAACTGCTCGGCGAAAAAAGCCAGCGGTTCCAGCGTCACGAACTCGTCTCCTCGAAACGTGCATACCCGTACCCATGTTCGTTGCTGAGAGGATTCATCCCGGACCACGCTGGATATTGCACTCTCCGCTAAATTGATCTGGATTCTCTCTTCCTTGCCTTTAATAAACCTGCATGCCGAAAACTCGATTGTATTCTTCACATCGTCCACGGCCTTCCCCTCACTCATTCGTCCAGAAAATCAAGAACAGATTGCCGTATATCCCGACGACTGCCGGATAGGAGTTGCTTGTAGAGGCGTGAGCGATTGCTGCGTCCAAATTCGGCTCCGTCGGAGCAATATTCGCGTAATATCGCACCGAACGCCCCCAGTCGCTCTTGAAGAGGCAAGCGTGGATCGCTTTATAGGCCTTCACCGCATGCCCTTCCGCTTCTTCGGTCTCTTCCCATAATCGCTCATACACGCGGCGGGCAACATGCGACTCGATCGGGTGGAACGGAAGCTCAGTAATGAAATACCACATAATCGATTCATCGATGTGAAGCGTCAGTTCCGCGTCGACGACCACTTCGATCAGAGCCTGTACGTGCTCCATTGGCGCATTCGCAATCGAGTCGTATTGGGCGGCCAAGTTATATTTGTCCACCTCGTCTGAGTGGTAGAGATGTGCTGCCCCAAGTTGATTCAAATCGAAAGCCTTAACCCACAATCCGCTGTTATACGGGTACATATAACTATTAATGGCTCGATACTGCTCGGCTGCCTTGTCCGGCAGAACAACGGTTGGATAGGTTTTAAGATTGGCGTTTGTCATATGGGCTCTCCAATCTATAGAATTTCTTGAACCACAGCTCCTTAGCCTCATCGACCGTGTCGCCTAGCGCGCACAAACCATTTTTGTCGACAACATAGGCAACCACATGAGGCATCGACATCCGCGGCTCCCCATCTTTAATCCCATAGAACAAACTGCCCCGATAGATATCCCACTCTTCCGCCTGATCATGGGCATCAACGAACAGCACGATATCATCTACGCACTTCACCTTATATGTCGTGCCGTAGATCGTAAGCGACGCAAGCGACGCGCACCCCTGGAAGACCCCGTCCGCCATGTAGTCGAGAGAATTCGGAAGTTCTACGGTCGTTAGCGACTTACAGTCCTCGAAAGCCGCATATTCGATGGATGTAACCGAGTCGGGAATGACGATGCTCGATAAAGCGGTGCACGAATTAAAAGTTAACCTATCTATGCAAGCAATCGAGTTCGGAAGTTCAACATTCGTCAGCGCCTTGCATTCGAAGAACGCCCATTGTCCGATGTGCGTAACGGAGCTAGGGATTGTAATCGCTGTTAACGAAACGCACCATTCGAATGCGCTATCGCCGATATGCGTAACAGAATCCGGAATCCGGACATGGCGAAGAGAAGAGCAGTCAGCGAATAGGTTGTCGCCGAGTCGCGTGATCGTGTCAGGCACTTCGATGTCCGTCAACGCTTCGCAACCGTCGAATGCCGCTTCGCCGATCGAAATAACGGAATGAGGAATCGTCAGGCTCGTCAATGATTTGCATTCATAAAAAGCACAATCGCCAATATGCGTAACGGAAGCCGGGAGATCAACGGTAGTTAACGCTTCGCAACCACGAAACAAGCCTGGGCTAATTCGTTTAATAGAATCCGGGATGCTTACCCTCGTTAGAGACTTGCATCTTGCGAACGCCCCATCGCCGATCTGCGATACGGAATTAGGAATTTCAATGCTTGTTAGCGAATCGCACCATTCGAATGCCTCCTCGCCAATAGTCGTAACAGAATCCGGGATAAATAGGCTCGTTAAAGAATAGCATCGTTGAAAGGCCCAATTCCCGATCCGAGTAACTGTATCCGGGATCTCGCATCTTCCGTCCACAAGGTCGCTCTGTTGCACCTTAATAAGGGTATCATGGCGTATTTCCAAATGTAGACTCCTCCCTCTCCGACGATCGAAGCCGCCTCAGCATCGGAATGCAACGTTCGGAATGGAAGGAAGGACCCGGCGACAGATCGCTCACCTTCCAAACAGCAGGAAAGCTTCTGGATATTGAACGGTATTTGGCTCCTGCCGATTGCGAATTTTCTATGCGCGAGTACGAAGCCGATAAATAAAGCGCGTGAGGTCCGCTCATTGTATAAAACGTTTTCCAAAATAGTATAGCATGTCAAATATGGATGATAAATCAAAATGTACTTGGCGGCAGATTGCTTTCATGCATCACCAAAAGAGCAGAGAGCAGTGCAGACTTCCAAGCTTGATCCACTCAAGCTGCTCATCCAACAGCTGATGAGGGAATTTAACTACCACTAAAACGTATAAAATAACCACCTCATTTCGTCGATAAATAAAGTGGTTCTTAATAATGGGAATTATTCTCTTGTTATTCATTTCAGAGAGGAGAAAGATAAATGCGGGTCCGCAAAAATTTAACCATTATAAGCCTTTTTATCATTATTAATTGGACAGCATCTCATTCTTTTGCTAGTGCATCTCATTTTTCCGATACTAAAAAACATTGGGCAGCAGTTGCCATAGAATGGGCCATTTCCAATAAGATTACGCAAGGGTATCCAGACGGTACGTTTAAACCGGATAGCAAAGTTTCTGAAGCGGAATTCCTTGTTATGTTTATTCGTGCTTACGAAACTGTCCCCGAGTTTGATAACGAAAACCGTCGACATTGGGCTGATAATTATTATAAAATCGCAGAACGTCTAAATTATCCCGTAAACGGTATTCAGAATATAGACAACCGAAACAAACCCCTTACTCGCGAGAAAGTAGCTGAAATCCTGACTGCTGCGGATGGTTACAACTATTCAGGTGACAATGCTATACAATACGTCCTTGGAAGCGAGTACTCACGTGGCATAGATTCCCAAAACATCACGATAGCGAACTTCAAGGGCAATGAATACCTGACACGCGCTGAGGCTGTGCAATTTATCAAGAATGCTAAAGAAAACGGACTGAAAGAATTATTGGAAAATCCCGAAGAACCATCCGACCCTTGGCTTTTGTCGATCATGTTTATTCCAGAGACTTCATTGACTCCTACTCTACTGACTCAAAAGATTTTAGATGCAGTATTACCTCTTCAGTCCTCAAATTATCAAGTTCAGTATAGTCAATACAACATCATTGTTGATGACCTTACAAACAATCGCATTGCAGCAAGTTTTGATGATTATACAGAAAACGCACTCCGTGACAATTTTATTCGAATTTATGATGCCAAAAACGAAGATGACGTCACCTTAGGTTTAGTAATGGCAAAGGCAGCCGGTCTCGACATAACCCCTGATATTGTGGCAAAAGTAATTGAACACTCTGAAACCTCCGAGTACATGTACGAAGGTGATAATTATTTGGTGGCACTTGATCAACATATATATAAAGGCAGCGTGCTTATTCTTTTCAATGACGAATAATTATCTCGGATTTCGTCTACATATAAAAATACAGAGTCACGGCACTTAGTTGATATGCTCCCCTTTAAGTAGACAGGTGAAATAATAAAACCTGTTGCTTAAAAGGGGAGCTTTCTGTTGGGCACAAAAAATGAATATAGCGGATTAGAAAAGTTAGAGGCTATAAGGGAGTTAGAAGACGGGCGTAATTCTCAGAGAAAAATAGCCCAGAAGTACAACGTGAACATCAGTACGTTGGAAAAGTGGTGACGAAAATACGAACAGTACGGTATTCAAGGATTAGAGATCCGCACCCGCAATAACAGTTACTCTGCGGAACTTAAGATTGAGGCTGTTAAAGATTATTTGACGGGCAACTATTCGCATAATCAAATTATTAAAAAGTATAAAATCGCAAGTACAACTCAACTTATCGATTGGATACGCAAGTAATATTTCATCTTGTTCAGTTTGCTGACAACCTCAACTTTGTAATTGTCCTGGAAAGCCACCGTGTATGGATAGAGCTCATTATACGCCTTGTAGTTGAAAATGATTTGCGCAACGTTATTTAAGTACGAGTATACAAAGTGATACATGATCCCTCCGCTCCCGCCGGAATTGATGCTGATCTGAATTCCATTAACCTTGTTTCCGGTAAAGTCGCCTAAAAAAGCCCGCATTATCCTGTAATGACGCATAGGTTACTCTGCCATTGCTTCCGACTTGCACGACCAACGTGATTTGTTGAATAAACGGACTGTCTGGGATCCGAACCCCAGTAAGATACACGTTGTCAGATACCCCATCTCCCGTCACATCTCCCTGTGCATACGCTACGATACTCGGATGGCTCGTTACTAGACCACGATAATAATGATAACTCATCCCGATATCTCCCTTTTATGAATAACCTGGTGTTTAGCCTAGTTTTAATAATATGGGTACTTTATGCATACATTTACTGCGCAATGGGATCGACAAGTCCACTCCGTCTTGACTCCGAAATAAAAAAATACATCGCCAGAGTATACAGCCCCTGTGGCGTATTCAAATTTAGAACTTCTTCAACCCTTGCTCTTCTCCAATTGCGATCGGGTTCACGCTGTACGAAATCAAATCACTCCAACTGTCATGTCGATAAATTTACTTTAAATAAGTATTAGAAGGAATTATGAGGAAATATGTAGAAAACTATTTCAATAAACCGTTCATTGGGGGGAGTACTAATGGCCTATAGAAACAAGACCTATATTTGTTTTGACGGAGATACAGACATGCATTACTACCGACTTATGTGCGCATGGAAACAAAATGATAATACAAACTTTAATTTTATTAACGCACATGACATAAATTATGCTAGGGACTCTAGTCAAGAACTATCAATAAAACGTCAGTTAAGAGAACGTCTATTGAACACAAAAGTAATGGTGGTACTTGTAGGCGAAAAAACCCGATATCTTTATAAATTCGTCCGTTGGGAGATTGAGCAAGCTCTATCATTAAAATTACCTATCATTGCAGTAAATTTGAATGGTCAACGTAGACTTGACTCGGAAAGGTGCCCTCCAATTGTAAGAGAAGAATTAGTACTCCACATCAGTTTCAATTCTAAGATAGTGCAATATGCTTTAGAAAACTGGCCAAATAACCATGTGAAGTATATGTCTGATGGCGAAAAAGGGGCATTTCATTACCGTGAAGAAACGTATTCGAGGTTAGGTCTATGAAAAACGTCCGTTTTTTAGGTACTATAGCCTCTATAAAGGATCTTTATTTGTATGCATTCAATTCAGCTCCACTCTTTTTCTCACTAATAGGCGGATACTGGCTCTTAATAGAATTTAGTAGCTTTCTATTCCCTGGCACACAAGAGTTCTTTAAACAATATGGATATTTGGGAATTCCAACCGCAGCAGTTTTAAGTCTCTGGTTATGCCGTCCATTATCATTAATAGCAATGCATTTACAAAATCGTGATGTCAAAATCGAAATAAAAATTGGCGACTTTTTCAGTACAAAACACGATTATATTATTGCTTCAACCACTAGCTTTGATACTAGTCTCGAAAACGGGACAGTATCAAAGGACACTCTTTTAGGAAATCTGATAATCAGATACTTCTCAAATAATCTCACTTTACTAAATCAACAAATTGAGAGTTCGCTCGAAGGTGAACGCTATGTATCTCTGCCCCTAGACTGGATTGGTAATAAAAAAAAATATAACATCGGAACGGTAGCTAAAATTTCTATGAATAATAGTAATTGCTACTTGGTTGGAATAAATAACAAAAATAAATATGGCAATGTAGATGCTCATGATAGCGGATTTGAAGATGTAAAAGTTGCATTGGCACAAACATGGGAATTTATTGGTACACGAGGTGATTTGCATCCACTCAGCATAGCACTATTAGGTACTGGTAGAGGTCGGGTAAAAGAAAAAAGAATTGAAGTGGCAAAAGAAATAATAAAATCATTTATTGCTGCAAATTCTAGTAGTCGCTTTACTAATAAATTAACTATTGTGATACACCCAAATGATGTAAGATACAACATTGATGTTCATGAGTTGGTAGAGTATTTACATTATCAATGTAAATACACTCAATTCTCCTCAACTGGGAACACTAGCAACTTTCCTGCATCACAAGCAATTTAATCAACTAATTAATATTGAATATTGTGATCCAGGTGTTGAAAGGAAGTTGAACTTTATTATGGTGTTAATATCTCTGACGTTCATAAAGTCTAAAGACTCTACCCGTGTTTTATTTACTAAGGGGCGATTTGCTTGAAAACAAATGAAGATTATGAATTCAACTTAGGAAAGGAACTATTCGATCTTGTGTTTCCACAAATAAAGAAAATAATAAAGAGTAACCATGAATTGAATATATTCCTCATTGGAAAGAGCTTAAATGATAAGAATAGTTTTAGAGCAAAAGTTTATGATTCATTACAAAACAAAAAGGATATTAATATATACTTGCCTGAACATATATTTGTGGATGAACTTTTTAATAGAGATAAAGACTTACTTAGTTTAGAAAATATCTTGGCAGATAGTGTTCATGCTATCGTGATGTGTGTCGAGAGTGCCGGTTCAATCGCAGAACTTGGGGCATTTGCCAATCATGAAATTCTAAAAGATAAACTGATCGTGTTCATAGATAAGAAATACTTAAAGGATAAAAGTTTTATTAGGATGGGACCAATCAAATTCCTACATTTAAAATCTAGTTCAAAAATTGTATGGCACGACTTTGATCATTTTTCTAATGAAGACAGAAACGCTCTCGTTAATAATCTTAAAGAAGTTTCAAATCCAGATAGTCTAAATACAAGCATTTCCAACCCTATTGTTGCTGAGCGTTTCCTCCTAGCTTTGTTTTATGTTTTTGGAAATTATTCTAGAAAGAGAATAATTTACTTACTAAAATTTATACAAGAAAAATATAATATATTCATAAATCTAGAGAACGTTATATCTATAGTATCATCGTCCCTTTCCATGTTATTAAAGAGATCCGAGATTAATGGAAGCAATACAAATTATCAACTCACCGATAAAGGATTATATAAACTAGATAAAGATTTATCATCGCAATTTATACATTCACATCTCGACAAATTAAGACTGCGCATGTTAAGCTCATCATTAAGAAAATACTGGAATAGAAGAAGTTCTTAGATTCTTTTTGAACGGTGATTCGCCGTTCTTGCTTTTTCTTTCTCACTAGCGTTTCCACTAAAATACGTGCTCACTGCCCCGCAGCAACCACGCATTTTAGTGGAAGAAATATTTTGGTAAGATCTTCTTCTATTCCAAAACAGGGCTAAATAGCCCTGTTTTATTTTGGAGGAAAACCATGATTAGTAAAAAAACATTATTTTTACTTGGCTTGCCGATCATGTCCACAATGGAGGACTTTTCGAGTCAGATTAATCTAACCACTCGAACGTTGTATCATTTTTCAACAAAATCCTCGAAATTTTATAAAACAATTCACACTACTAAAGCAAATGGAAAAATAAGAATATTACATAGCCCCTCTGCGGAAATGAAAGCAATACAGGCTTGGATATTACGAAATATACTAGAGAAATTACCTACTCATAAGAGTGCAACTGGTTTTATTCGAAAGCAATCTATCTTAGTAAACGCAGAACGCCATCGTGAGAATAGTTTTTGTCTATGTCTTGATATTACAGATTTCTTCAATAACACTTCTAAGAAAAAAGTGTTCACATTCTTTAGATCATTAGGGTATCCTGACCAAATAGCTATAACATTGACAAATCTATGTACACATGAAAATGGTCTGCCTCAAGGGGGCGTTTCATCACCTGCATTATCTAATTTAGTTAATACACGACTCGACCATAGAATTTCAAGTTATGTAGGAAAACGAAATATAGTTTACACAAGGTATGCTGATGACATTACCATATCATCAAATAACTCTGACCAACTTTATAAAGCTAAAAAAGTTATCGAAAAAATCTTAGATGATGAAGGATACCAACTAAATTCAACAAAGACTAGATTTTTACGTCCAGGTGCCTTGCGAAAAATTACTGGCCTTGTCATCAGCGATGATAACAATAGTATTGGTGTGGGCCGAAAAGAAAAAAGAATATTGCGGGCAAAAATTCATCAATCACTAAACTCCACCACGATGAACAAATCTGAAAAGCTAAAGAAAGAAAATCACATTCAGGGTTGGCTAAACTACCTAAACAGTATTGATAAAAATAGTGTTAGATATTTGGGTGAGTATTATGCAAAAGAAATATTAAAAATTGGCAAAAATCAAGCAGCTTCTACTTCAATAGATGACGAGATAAATTAAACTCTCTCGTAACCTGATACATTCTAGTATTGCAACCATTGCTCATTTAAAGTCATTGACGATCTTCATTGGCTAAAGAAATTCCTGTTGATTTTACGTTGAATTTATTGAAATTAAATCGAACTGTTGAATCAATTGCCCACTCTTATGAAGAGAGTGGGCAATACGAAGGATTCAAGGGCGCTTTTGGTCTACCTCACCTTACAAATATTTTCAGCGACCGCTTGTTGACTCCATGTTGACTTCTAATATAAAAAGTACATCGCCAGAGCCTGTGGGCAAAATGACGATGTATTCGAATTGTACATACTGCTATCTGTCTTTCCGTTCCCCTTCATCCCCAACAGCTTTCGGATTGTCGCTAAATGAGATCCAGTCACTCCAATTGCGGAATAATTAAGATTGTATAACTTCTGAATATACTTTTCGAACGGCATAATTTGTATCTAATGATGCTTTTTGAAGAATATAGTTATATGTTGCTATATCGACTGATTTAATTAAATAAGCCTTTCTTAAAATAATATTTTTAATATATCCAGTATCAATATCTATCGATTTCACCAACTGGTTACAAATAATCCGGCAGCTATTCGGATTGCGCAACAATTGAAATAATATTTGTATACCATACATCCGCACATTGAAATTTATGGAATTGCTACACTTCAACGCAAACTGTAACAAAACAGTTTCTATATCTGTAGCAACCTTCATTTGTTCATTAGCTTCTAACATAGATAGGATTGTCTTACTTATTTGTACTAATGACGGAATGTCCTCATCAATAAGATGTAAAGATTCTATCATTTGAAGCCCTATGTCATTACCAAAACAGCTATAAAGAAGCAAGGATGATATACGAAGTGACGACTCCGTAATAGTGGACATAATTGTGCTATTACCAGTTTGTATAGTTTCCTTGTTACTTTCTAACACTCCAATCATATCTACATTACGCTCTATAACATGAGTATATCTTTTACACAGATAAACTATTAAATCTATTGCATCACACTTTTCTTCAATAGTTTGCTTCTCCGCCAATAGCGTACTGCCCGCGGTAGTAAATATTGAATCCAACAAATCATTTTCAAATGTAATCTTACTATGTTTGAGTATTAATTTAATAGTTACATGTGGACGATCTATATAGCCCGTATACTGACCATTCAAACCTTGAGATTTATTTCTCTCATGAATTAATCCAATATACTTCTGAATAAAATCTGGCATATCAATGGATGCAACATCGCTTGTTTCCAATTTGTAGGTGGCATTGTAAAACATATCCATATTTATTTTTATTGCCTCATTAAGTTGCTCTGTTAATTCTTTATTTGTTTTTCTTAGCGAATAGAGCGCTTGTTCAAGTGTATGTATATTCGATCGTTCTTTCTCGTCCCTAACGATACTAATTACCTTATCTAATAGCTCTGTAGAAACACCTTCAGATAGGTTGTTTAGATTAATATGATTTGCAACCAACTTGAATATATCATCGTACCATCGTCTGCATTCACGGTCTATTAGTTTACAAAGAACGGACGCCAAGTCGTCCTGCTGTAGCCTAAATGCAACTCCGGAAAGTGAATCAAATATGTGGCTCCCAACTGCAATATTACGATTGTCATCTTGTATCCAAGAGTTAATCTGATCTATCATTTCTTTTGAAATAACCTCAAAATCTGCATCATTTAGAAAATATCCCACTACCTTAAAAGCTTCTAGATTACAAATAAACTTTTGATGTGGGACTGGACGATTTTTTGAGAAATCAAATATCTCCCTTGCATCCATATCATTCATCTTACAAAGGATTTCCTCATACGAGTTAATGATCCCGTTAATTTCTTTAGTCTTGTAATTTATGATAGCCGTTTTTAATAACAATCGCCGAAAATGCCAATCGGTGTACCTTTCACTTAAATGGAAGGCTACAAACTTAATTCGTTGATATAGAACCATTAACTGTGTCAGTGAACCATTGAACATTGCGACAATGTAGATATTTGATAGATTATTGACATATGGTTTTAAATTTCCCCCTAGTGTTACTGTATATGGGGACTCAATTTTTTGTTTTAATGCATTTCCGACCAAATTTGAATGTAGATCACTATCAAAACGATCTAGTAGTGGATAATGCAGTGGATTTGTACTTTGTTCAATTTCTATTTGAGCGTCATTATGAGACCAATAATGATTTCGGCTTTCCTCAAGGAGATTCTTCTGATTTCGCAAGTCAATAAGAATATCTTTAATAATCCAGTCAGGCATCAGGCACTCTTTTGCCAGTTTAAGTGCTTCGTTTAATAAGGGAATAGTTCCTTCCAGCTCTCCAAGGAAAAATAATTGAATTGCTTCCCATCGTTTTTTTGCTACAACGTGAAACTGCTCTGTTTGTAACTTTTTTAATTCTTTTATGAATAGGTCCAAATTAAAATCTACTATCGATTTTTGCTCAAACATCACAGGGAAAAATCTACAACACCAATCGTCAAATATACTTGTGTATTGGATTTCATCGGAACTTCCGAGGATAAACCTAGAGAAGTAAGATTTGGTTTTGTCAATGTTTGAGGTCACATCTTTTGTTGCTACAAGAGATGTTTGAAAATACGTCTCAGCGATGGAAACATCCTCTTCATAGGTGTTATTTTCGGATATAAAGTCGATGCGCCCCTTACTGTAACTTCTATATATGTTTGTAAGGTCATCGATCAAGCCTTGAGTCCCACTTACAATAAGTTGTTCAAAAGAATGAACGACTTTGCTTTTTGCGAACTTCGCACCCATCAGGCTCTTTTGAAGTGGTGTTTCTTTCTTAGAATTCTGATCACAGAAATAGTATAAAGATTTTATTCTATGCTTATTGGCCATATCTATTTCGATTTGAACACCAGAAGGAACACCATCAAAGTTATCAATTAAGAAGATACATACATCACAATCCGATAGAGCGCTGGTATAGTGAAGTTCTGCCGAAATAGTAGATGCTTCCTCAGCTTCAAATAGATATACATCAGCTAGCCCTGTAGATTCAATCATTACCTTTAGCCCAGCACGGACGATATTATATTTTTCTTTCCAAGCTCGATCATTACCACATGCAGAACTTATAAACACTTTAATTTTATAATTTGGTGAGATCATTTTATATTTAACTCCTTTGAGCAGTCACATGTATCGAAGTTATTGTTGATTAAGCCCTCTTAATTAATCATATCACTAATATGGAAAACTTTTTATCAATAAACATTAGAATGACTGTGTCACAAGTCGAATCGTGTCATCAATTAGTTTCAGATTGTTGACTCTTCGTTCATTTGTTCCATTCAATCTTGGATTAGAAAGTGATTGTAAACGTTTAAATTGTATGAACCCGAACTTGATGTAAACATTTTTTTTGAACGTTTGTTGACTCCCAGTTGACTTCAAGTAAATAAAAAATATAGAGCAACGGCATCCCGTTTCGCCGTGCTCTGCATTGAACTTTGCATACTGCTATACACATTTCCACCCTTAATCCTCGCCAGTAGCCACCGCATTCTCCCCATAACTTATCCAATCACTCCAGCTAAAGTATTTCGTCAAAAGACGCTGCTTCCCGGTCCCTAGTAAGTATTTTCAGCGGCCACTCGTTGACCTCGTGTTGACTCTTAATTACAAATAAATATTCCATTAGATGTTTCCGATATATTCCATATACAAATCAGTCTGAACAGGGAGGGTCCAAATGGATAGAGCTATTAATCCAAACGATCGGCTTGTTTATAAAATTGATGAGTGGTTGAAGCTTTTTTCGGCAGACCACTCTGGACTCTGCATAGTTTGTGGTAATAAGTTGGAAGTCAGGGCAGAGAGCACTGTTTCGACAACAACTCATTTTTGGCATTCCGTTCGTGGATCAAATTGTCCAACTATTCAAGCCAATTCAACCCCGTATATGAATCTTCTTCCGTCAGAGGAGGATGAGGCTAACGCTCTGAAAGTCAAAAGTGATTTTACAAAACGATTTTACGAAGTTTTTCTCAAATGCGACCTTCTTTGCGCTGGCTTGAAGTTTGAAGAGTTCAAAGAGCTAGTTGAACTCGCGAATACAAAACGTATCTGGTACTATAGGGATCTCACGTTAGATTTCTTACCCTATATTTTTTTGACGCTAAAGAAAATTTCATCAAGGGATAGCCGTTTTAGAGACAATAGCTTTTACTTTGTCTTTGAACCGAACCTAAAGAGTTATAATGAGTTGTGGATTGATAAGAAGATTAGAAAGAAAATATGGAAAGTCGAGAGTGTTACTTACTCAGAGAAAGTGAACGGAGTATATAAAGACAAACGCAAACAAGTTGTAACAGAGTATGACATAGATTCTTTATATCCAAGTGAACCAGTCTGGGTCACAAGGAGCAGATCAACAATTCAAAAGCTTATAAACTTGAACTAATGGGGCTGCGATTTAGATCAACTTTTTTGCTTTCTGGGGAGAGGCTTTCGGGCTGTCTCCCCTTGCTATCCTTACGCTGTTGTCACTAGTGCCGTAAGAGTAGCACGAAGCCCGGCAAGCACGGTTCCTGGAGTTCTGGGATGGTATACCTTAAGTTACTGAGCCATTCAAATGTTGCAATACCCCAGTCCGGAGCTTGTTGTACAGCCGGAGTACCAAAGCTGGGTTCGGAGCCAAGGTTTGACGAGCCGGAGCCGTGTTGGCTTTCATCCGTAAAATACAGAGTAACAATTCCTACTTCGTTTACAACGATACCTACTTCATTAGATGATTTGACTCGCCCTCATCATACTCTCCTTATAAAAGTTTATCTTGTAGTCTATAACATCAAATTAAAAATTTATTCCAATACACCATTTTAGTATAATATAGTTAGAATTATTCCCCATTTTGTCGAGGTGTCCCAATGGATGTCGATCAGATAAAATATGAAGTCATGACACTCGAATCACTCGACTTCTATCAAAGGTACCTTCTAGGTAATGAAGTTTGGTACTATAAAAATTATTTAAAAATTTCTGATTATTCAAGAATATACGATGACATGAAAAGGTATATTGCTAATAAGTTGAGTATTCATGTCAATGACATTGCAGTATTCGGGAGTGCTAAGATAGGTTTCAGCTTAAACCCATACAAAGACTTCCGTGACTTTTGGGATAAGTCCGATTTTGATATTGTTTTAGTCTCAAGAGGGCTATTCTACCATTTTTGGAACGCCTATTTAGAGATGCATAGCAATCAGCGATTCATTGCAAATTACAAAAGAATTACAAGCGCACTCTTTAGACAATTTATTTGTCTGGATGGATTAGACGATTCAAGTCAAGCGTTTTCAGACTGGAATAAGAAAACTGGCGGGTTTCAAAAAGACTTGCAGTTGTTATACCACGTGAAAGACCATACAGTGAATTATAGAATTTTTGATTCTTGGGACGCTGTTCAAAGATATTATGTCCGCAATTTAGATGATCTTAAAAGAGGCTCTACTACTGAAGGAGGAGAGAAAGATGACGTCAAGGAAAATTGATTTAATAAAAAATGAAACTCGGGATGTAAAATGGTTAGTTGATAGAATGAGAAATGGTGAGCTGATTGTTGATAATAGTTTTCAGAGGAACTATGTATGGCTGCCAAAACACCAAATTAGACTAATTGAGACAATATTATTAGGCTACACTATTCCAGAATTGTACTTATGGACAATTTCTACAAATCCAGACAATGGGGAAACTTCCTTTAGTGTTGTAGATGGACAACAGCGTATTGGGGCTGTCTATGATTTCATAAATGGAGAATTCAGTCTTGAAAGAGCCTTTATAGAAAATAAAGAGAGTCCTTACTGTAACTTGTCTTTCAAGGAACTACCTGCGGAACTTAAGGCATCAATTTGGGCTTATCCTTTTTCCGTGAGATTTATTAAAGAGGATGTTGATAGAAGTGACATAATCGCCATGTTTTTACGCTTAAATAGTACAAGTAACTCCCTAAATCCGCAAGAATTAAGGAATGCTGAATTTGACGGGGAGTTTCTTAAGTTGGCAGAAGGAATATCATCGAACCCCTTCTGGGATAAGTGGAATATATTTTCCCCAGCACAAATCAGAAGAATGACGGATATGCAGTTTGTTAGTAGTTTATTAATTTTTTTGCGTTTTGGAATCGAGGAAGAAACCACCCAAACTAATATCAACCGTGTCTATGACCTTTTTAATAAAGAATATATTGAGAAGGATGAAGATTTAGCCGTCTTTACACGTATTTTAAATGAATTAGATACAATAATGATAAGTGATAACATCATAAACTTCGTAAGAAAAACAACCCATTTATATATTTTATTTATTCTGGCTTATATTGCTATACAATCCGGCGAACCATTAAACGGGAAGATCTCGAGCAATTTAAACACCTTTGTTGAGGTATATGATGACTCTGCAAGACAATTACAAATCTATGGTGAAGAGCAATTTCTCGTAATCCAAGAATACAAGAGACTAAGTTCTGAAGGAACTCAGTCAAGAAGCAAAAGAATGAGAAGGTTAGAAATATTGAGGAATATCCTTGAAGTTTAATTACAAGGAATGCCTATGATTGTTCAGAGAAAGAATTGTTGACTCCGTGTTGATTCGAGATACATGCACCTAGAGTGGTTGATCTCCAGTCAAATTAGCTGATTTGGTTAGTGGAGAAGATCTAGTTAGATACAATACAAATTAATCATAACTAGCAGGCTGGAACCAACCTTGGTGTTACCAGCCTTCTTTCACCTAAACAAACACAAACTACTTGCTTTCAGGAATCGATTATTGATCCCGTGTTGACTTCTGAACATAAGAATATAGTGCAACGGCCGCTCCCATTCACGAAGTTGTTGTTTTTAAGTTGGCTTTCATAGCTTGTTTATTTCGTTGTTGACTTAAAACAGAAGGATGGGGAGTGCATTACCTCAATGGTGGGCTGATTGGATCCTTAGTCTTTACAGCACATTTCAAGGGGCAAGAGCGAGCGTTCGGTTTGACCCATTCTGTAAGTATATTCAGGGACCGTTTGTTGACTCCATGTTGACTTTGGGGCATTAAAAATACACCGCAAGAGCCTTTGGGCAACTTGGCGGTGTATTCGTCATTAAAGTACTGCTATTCGTCTTTTCGGTTCTCTTCGTTTCCGGTCGCTATTGGGTTGTTGCTATACGAAATCCAGTCACTCCAACTACCCGCATACAGCTTCACCTTCGTGAAGCCCGCTTCCTGAAGCGCGATAACGTTTGGACAAGCAGTAACTCCCGATCCACAGTAGACGATGAGAGGCTTGTCGCGTGGGAGATCCTCAAACCGAGCTGCCTGCCCCGCTTCATCCTTCCACGAACCGTTCTCGCCGAGCGCATCTTTCCAGAAGCGATTGATCGCGCCTGGGATGTGCCCTGCCTTTTTATCCATCGGCTCGACTGCTCCACGGTAGCGTGGGGCTTCGCGAGAGTCAACTAACACTGCCGAACCATCCCCAGCGGCCACGATCTCTTGTACTTCTTCGACCTCGACCAGCATGTTGTGCTGTACGGTGGCGAGGAACGGCGCTGGAATCAGCACTTTCTGCTCCGCGTTAACCAACAAGCCTGCCGCTTTCCAAGCGGAGAAGCCTTCGTCCATAACGTACACTTGCTCGTGGCCGAGATATTTCAGCAGCCACCACAGGCGGGAGGCCATGGCCCCGCCTTGGTCGTCGTAAGCGACGACGCGCGACGAGTTGCCGATGCCAACGTGGCTCAATGTAGTCGTCAACTCCGCAACGTCCGGCAACGGGTGGCGACCGCCATGGCCGTCGGGATCGATCGGCGCGGACAGGTCCTTTTCCAGATCCAAGTACACCGCGCCCGGAATGTGCGATTCCTCGTAGGCTTGTCGGCCGGCATCCGGCTTGCCGAGCTGGAACCGGCAGTCGACGATGACGACGTCCGGCTCGTATAGTCTGGCGAACAACCATTTCATTGGTACGATATTCTGCATTTCTACGCCCCCAAATCCTCAATATCATGTCTCCATTATCTCAGGACGGGAGCGATTATGCCACTATACCTGCCTAGACTTGGGTTGGCGCTCCAGCGGCATCGCAGCGATTACCGCCACTACATTAAAAACAAACTATTAACCCACTGTAATTGTCTTATACCATTCTCTGAGCTCGTTAATAGACTACAGTAACCTCAGAGAAAGGAGAGATCCTGTTGGCAAATAGCGATATACGTCTTGCTCTTTGGTCCGGTGTCAATTTCACCGGTAGACGAATCCTCTTCAGACGCGGAGGAGTGGCCGTTCGCGATCTTGGAGCTTTCCGGTTTAACAATGCTCTTACGAGCTTCCGACTTAGCAATGTTGTACAGAGCTCTCAGGTAACCCTTGTATTGTTCGCGGGAATTAACTTCCAGGGCTCCTTCCGCGTGTTCCGCGGCAGCCAGAACGTATCGAACTTAGGCAGGTTTAATTTCAACAATGTCACGTCTTCGTTCATTCTGGTAGGCCGCAATCTTACGAACTCCGAGATTGCCCAAATTCAAAGAACCGGCAATCCGCCTCGAGACGTTCTTACCATTAGACAGTAAGCCAGCTAACCCATCAACATTTTCCCTAGGCTGCCATAGCATCATGGCAGCCTTTGTTGCGTCACATCACGACGAGAGAGAATCCACTGCCACCGCCGCCTTGCCCTTGGAAGGCCGCGCCAGCAGCAACGCGCAGATAATAACCGCAAGCATGACAAACGACATAACGGCGAGCAGCCAGCGAGTGTCGTCCGTGCCGTGCTCGTCGAAGAACCAGCCCGTGAACTTCGGCATGAGCGCGCCGCCGATGCCGCCGAACACCATCATGAAGCTGGTGACTTTCTCGGACATGCCCGGCACCGACCGGTTCACGAAGACGATCGCGATTGAGTACATGCCCGACATGACGAGGCCGATGAAGAACGCGAGGACGAACGTCGCGTTCACGCTCTCGATTCCGCCCATTACGACGAACAATACCGCGCACACCGCGCAAGTAAACATCATATAAGTCCCGTTGCCCCAGCGGTCCGCAATATGGCCGGACACGAGGCGTCCGAGCACCATCGCGCCCCAATAGACGCTAAGCGACAGCGAGGCCGTCGATTCCGCGAGCCCGTTGTTCTGCACGAGCAGCGACGGCAGGTAATGAACGATGCTCATCTCGAAGCCGACGTACACCAAGAAGAACAGCCCGCCGCTGATCAGGATCGCGGCAATCCGCGACCGGGTTCTCGTGCTGCGCTCCAGCGCGGCGGCTTCCACGGCTTTCGTATCCGCCGGCTGGTCCAGCACGCTAGGCCACCAGAAGATCCATAACAAGAGCGTGATCCCCGCCAGCGCGCTAACGAAAGCGAACGCCGTAATCCACTGGTCGATCGAGATCAGCCACGCGCCGACGAACGGCATTAGCAGTGCGCCGACGCCGAACGACACTTCGACGCGGCTCATCGCCACGTTCGCGTTGGCTCCCGCAGCGCCGATAATGAACGAGGCGACGACCGCCTCCGTCGTTCCGAAGCCGAGACCCGCGAACGGCCCCACCGTAAGCATGACTGCCCAAGGCGGCTGCATCACGTATACGAGCTCCGCTACCGTCATAATCGTCAGCGCGGATAGCAGCAGTCTCCGCTTCCCTAACTTGCCGATCAGCCACGGCGTCAGCATCACCCCGACCATTCCCCCGAGGAATTGGTGCATGACGAGCTGTCCCCCGGCGCTATAATCGATTCCATAATCCTGAACCATCGGTTCCATCACCGCGCCGACGACGAGCTGTCCGAGCCCGACGACGATGAATGCGATACACGCTAATATAAGCAGACGAGGCATTTTGTCTTTTTCCCTCCATAATCGATCACGCCATATGCCACCTTATCATACCATTCGCGCCAACGGCTAACTATGATCCTTTATGTCGTATCTCTATCCTTATTGGACCCTGATTCTCCTGTCATCCCCACCCAACCTATGCTAAAATCATCCATATCCATCGTGTCGAGAGGTGCCTAATCATGTCTACTATTCGCCGTACTTTATTCGTCTTTCTAGCATGGCTATTAACTATTCAGTTGCTCCCGACTCCGCCTGCCCACGCGAACGGGTCCGTCGTATTCGGCGATTCCGTCGTGGAAGAGGCCGTCCGCTCCAGTCTGCATATGCCGAGCGGCCCAATTACAGAAGAGGACATGAAAGACCTCGTCTATCTGGAATTGCCTCAAGACGCTAACATTAAGTCGCTGCAAGGCTTGGAGTATGCCATCAACCTGTACAACCTGCAGGCCACGTACAATCAGATCGAGGATTTGACTCCGCTCTCTCGTTTAATGCAGCTGACCACCCTCAATCTATCGAACAATCTCATTACCGACTTAACTCCGCTTGCGTCGTTGCCCGAATTGACTACGCTGATCGTTCAATATAACCTGCTCAAGGACATTCGCCCTCTATCCGGGCTGGCCAAGCTCGAGAAGCTTCATATCAATAGGAACGAAATCACCGACGTGTCGCCGCTAGTCTCGATCGCGTCGCTCAAGTATGTCGACGTTACGGCCGATTATATCGATGTCCAAGCACCGATGAACCAAGCGGCGCTCGACACGCTGGCTCAACGCCAAGTGACTGTGCTCGGCCTTACCGCTCAGCGCAAACCGCCCTACGTGCCGAAGATTACCTGGACCAAAATGTTAGATGACGAATATATTTACGAGCCCTACGATTACGCCTACGGCAACGGGATTTACGTAACCCCCGAGCAGTATACGTCGACGGACGGCATCTATTGGACAAGACACGAAAGCGAAGACAAGGAGAGATCGTTCTCCAAAGTCGTTTTCGGCAAAGGCTTGTTCCTTGGCATCGGGCACGGAAGCAATCACGGCATTCCGGTATGGTCGTCCAAGGACGGCGTCAACTGGTCGCAAGCGAACGTGATCCGAATGGGAGCCAGCTTCAGAGACGTCGTGTTTACCGGCAAGCGTTTCGTCCTCATCAGCGACAACGGCAACGACTATAATCTCTACAAAGGTTCGCTTGCGACTTCCGAAGACGGCTTAACGTGGAAAGTGCATACGAAAGCGCTAGCCGACGGTACTCGCATGCTGGCTTGGGGCAACGGCGTCCTTCTCGCCATTACCGACCATACGATCTATAAGTCGAAGGACGGAATCACGTGGCAGAAGACGACTCCTCCGATCAAAGGTACGCTGAACACCATCCGTTACGCGAACGGCATGTTCGTCGTCGCAGCGGATAACGCATTGATCTCCACTGCGGACGGGACCAAGTGGAACGTTAACTCTACGCCGAATACCCAGTGGTTCGGGATTGTATGGGTGAATAACCGTTTCTTCGTATCCAGCACGGAGGTACACGGGACAACACCGGCTTACACAACCTCCAAGGACGGCAAGAGCTGGACGCGAATGAACGTACCTAACAAAGACTTGTACATCGGTGATATTAAGTTCGACAACTCGAAATATATCGCCAGATCCTATTCAGGCCATTTTGCCTCGACGGACGGCGTAACCTGGAAGCAGACCAAGGTCATCGAACATACGCCTATTATTGTGTTCAATTCCACCATAGGCGACGGAAAGCTGGTTTCCGTCGGCGGATACAATAACGGCTTCGGGTCTACCTCCTGGGGATTTATCCGATTGGACGCAACAGGCCAAGCGACGTACCACTCGGAAGACGACAAAGGGCCGCTGAACGACGTCATCTGGACCGGCAAACAATTCGTGGCCGTCGGGGATTATGGCATTATGATGACGTCCAAGGACGGGACCAAGTGGACGGAAGTCGCCTCTCCGACGAAAGAATCGATGAACCGAATTATTAAGGCGAAGGACACGTATTACATTGTCGGCTCGAACGGGCTCCTTCTTACCTCGAAGGACATGAAGAAGTGGACGAAGCAGAAAACGAACACGGACCTTCACCTGACGTCCATCGCATGGAGCGGCAGTAAGTTCGTGGCCGTCGGTTCGGACATGCTGCAGACGGTAGCGCTGACTTCCGATAACGGGACGAGCTGGAAGACGGTTGCGATCAATCGATCAACGCCTCAAAGCTCTGCAACCTATAACTTCTCCGATGTCGCTTGGGGCAACGGCACCTTCGTGATCACGGCCTATCAGAACTATCATCTGGACATGCCGTATACGGTGTTCGTGTCCTCGGACGGCAAGCAGTGGAAGAAAGTCGGAATGAAGTTCGAGACCACGAAGGAAAGAGACTGGTCCCCTTCTCTGTATGGCGTGCATTACTCTGAAGGTAAATTCATTGCCGTTGGGAATAACGGCTCGGTCTACTTGTCCACGAACGGGACCGAATGGGGCCGCGAGGAGCTTCCCGACAGCGAACAACTTTTCTCGGCGTATATATTCAATGGTAAAGTGTATGTAGCCAGTGCCTTCTGGGAGCAAATCTATATAGGCGAATTCAAGGAATAGGAACGGAGCCGAGCTCGAAAATGCAACTACACCCCATGACCGAACAAGAAGCGAAAGCCGTCACCGAATGGCACTATCCGCCCCCGTACGACGTGTACCGTTGGCCCGCCTGGAACGACATGCTGCGCGAGGGCCGCGAATTCGCCGATCCCGGCATCCGCGCGGCGCAGTACCTGTCCGTACGAGACATGAACACCCAAGAGCTCATCGGGTACGTGCAGCTTTTTCCGCTGGATCGCGCCATTCGTATCGGCATCGGGTTGCGCCCCGACTTGTGCGACCAAGGGCTTGGTACACCCATCATTAAGCTTGCGGTAGAAGAAGCTGCCCGACGACAGCCCGGAGCCGAGATCGACCTCGAGGTCGAAGAGTGGAACAAGCGGGCGATCCGCGCCTACGAGAAAGCCGGCTTCTCGATTACCGACGAATACACGCGCAGGGCGACGCACGGTCCCGTCCAACTTTATTGCATGGTGTGGAATAATGCGGACGCCTAGGTCATAAATTGTAATGGCCAACCAGAATCAGCTAGATAGCGTTAGGAAGTGTTGCCATTCATGGGGCGATCCCCCGCAAAGGAGGCATTTTCCGAGGTGAAGGCGCTAAAGCTAGTGAGTCTGATTATTACCATCTTGGGCGGTATTAACTGGTTGTTGCTAGGCTTGTTCGAGACCGATGTCGTGAGCGAGATTTTCGACGGGACGGATGAGGTAGGCTCCAAGATCATCTACATTATCGTCGGCGTTGCTTCGATCCTGTCGCTCGCCGTACTCCGGGACGTCACGAAGGACGACTGACGTTCCCACCCAACGCAAAACCCGCCGGGGGTTCATCCCCAGGCGGGTTTTCCTACGTTTACATAGTGTCCGCGATAGCCGGTTTTTCCGCTTATCTCCGCACACTTGGGCTCATTCGAGACCGAGTTAGCCGATTTTTCCGTCTATCTCCACACACTCGGGCCCTTTCGAGGCCGCGATAGCCGGTTTTTCCGTCTATCTCCGCACACTTGAGCCCCCTCACACCGACCCGACAACCGCGCTCCCGAACTGCGCCGCGTTAAGCCGCGCGTACGTGCCGCCCGCAGCCAACAAAGCCTCGTGCGTGCCGTCCTCCTCGATGCCTTCCTCGGTGACGACGATGATGCGGTCGGCATGGCGAATCGTCGCCAACCGGTGCGCGATGATGAGCGTCGTCCGGTTGTGCGACAGCTCCTCGAGCGCCTGCTGAATCTGCTGCTCCGTCTCGGTATCGAGCGCGGACGTTGCTTCGTCCAAGATAAGAATCGGCGGGTTCTTGAGGAAAATCCGCGCGATGGACAGCCGTTGCCGCTGCCCGCCGGACAGCTTCAAGCCGCGTTCGCCGATGAACGTGTCGAGCCCCTCCGGCAGCGCCTTCAGCATCTGCTCGAGATTCGCTTTGCTCGCCGCTTCCCAAATTTCCTCTTCGGTTGCGCCGAGGCGTCCGTAGGCGATATTTTCTCGGATCGTGCCGTTGAATAAGAATACATCCTGCTGCACGATACCGATCTGGCTGCGCAGCGACTGCTGCGTCATGCGGCGAATGTCCATCCCGTCGATCGTAACCGCACCCTCTTCGATCTCGTAAAACCGCGGAATCAAGCTGCACAGCGTCGACTTGCCCGCCCCCGAAGGGCCGACCAGCGCCACCGTCTCGCCCGCGCGAATCTGCAGATCGATGTTCTTCAGCACGTGCGCATGATTCTCGTACCCGAACGTCACGCCCTCGAACGCGATGTTCCCTCTCAGGCGCTCCACTTCCACCGCATCCGGCGCATCCTTCACGTCCGGCTCGGTATCCATCAGCTCGCAATACCGCTTGAACCCCGCCATCCCTCTCGGGTACAGCTCCAGCAAAGCATTGATTTTCTCGATCGGCTTCATGAAGATATTCACGTACAGCAGGAAACCGACCAGCTCGCCCGGCGTCAACCGGTTCTGATACGTGTACCACGCGCCGAACACGAGCACGATGATCTGAATGAGCCGCGTCAGCATGTAGATGCTGGCCGACGTGTAGGAGATCGTCAGGTATGAACGCAGCTTCGCCAGACGGAATCCGCGATTATTCTCCGTAAAACGTTCCATCTCGTACTTCTCGTTGCTGAACGACTTCACGACGCGGATGCCTTGGACGCTGTCTTCGACGCGCGCGTTCACTTCGGCGATCTGCTCGAACATCGTCGTCGCCGCTTTGTTCAGCTTCTGGTTGAAGTAGACGATAATCCACGCCAGCAGCGGGACTGCGACGAACGTAATCAACGCCAGCTCCCAGTTCACCATGAACATGATGCCGAACACGCCCGCGAGCGTCATGAGCGCGATGAACAGATCCTCGGGCCCGTGGTGCGCCATCTCGCCGAGATCGAACAAGTCGTTCGTCATCCGGCTCATAATCTGCCCCGTCTTCGTGTTATCGAAGAACCGGAACGACAGCTTCTGCACGTGCTCGTACAGCTTGCGCCGCATGTCGGTCTCGATGTTGATCCCGAGCATATGGCCCCAATAGTTCACGATAAATTGCAAACCCATGCTGAGCAGGTACATCGCGAGCAGCGTCGCGCACACCCAAGTGATTTTGCCCCAATTTTCCGTAGGAAGCAACGAATCGATCATCCACTGAACGCCCATCGGGAACGCGAGCTCCAGCAAGGCGACCGCGATCGCGCAGCTGAAGTCGAGCATGAACAGCTTTCGGTAAGGCTTATAGAATACTAGAAAACGACGTATCATTCCCAATGCCTCCATACTAGGTGCTAATGCTTGGTTTCATTTTACATGATTCGTCCCGTCGTAGCACGCCTGCCGCCTCCCATTATTTAGATCGAATTTATGATAATCTTGTCCCATTCTGTTATATAATGGAACGCATACACAGAATAATAGGAGGTTCCCGTCATGAGGAGAAGATCGATTAGCTGGGTTCTAATCCTATCTTTATTCGCAACGCTTGTGGTCCCCGGCACATCCCTTGCTATAACGAACACCTGCTGCACCATCGTCTGGGAAGGCATTCTAGCCAACCCGAATGCCGGCGAGGACGCTATTAAAGCAAGAATCACGCTGACCGGTGTCGTCGGAGAACAGGCTTCGGCGGGCAAAGTGAAAACTTACGATCAAGTTTATAGCTCGGAGCACGGCCCGCAGTACATTATTCCGATCGTGGATGGCGGTTCAATCAAAGTGGAGCGTCTAGGCGCGGACGCAAGCAAGTACGAGGACACCGAAGAAACCATGGGCTTGACCGTCATTGGACAAATTGAACCGCTCTATAACGACAAATTCTATGTGAACGACGGCGATTACATCGACAATCCGGAGTTTTATGTAAATCCGGAATTTAAGCATTATGTGGACAAGGATCATCCCTTGAACTATTCCGATCTAAGCTACAGCCATTTAACCAATCCGAACTACGCAGCCCAAATATCCTTGCCGATAAAGGGTAGCAATTCCCACAGTCAGACGTTCATTCGGATCGTCAGCCAATCTCAAGCCGAGGAGATGCTCCAGGAAATCAAGGACGGACATCCGACTAGGCTGATCGGCAAAACCTTCAATGAGACGAAGCCGGCGAACGATAAGTGGAAACCCGTATTTCCAACGATTAATAAAGCAGCGTTAGAGAAAGAGTACGGCTTTAAGATTTCTGTCGCCAAAGGATTCTTTACCGAGCAACAGGCGTTATCGATGATCAGCGAAGTATATGGGACGTTTCCGAAGGGATTAATCAAAGAAATCACCTCCTATTACAAGAGCAAAGGACGGCAAACACACCTTAATTTTGTCTATAAAGATACCAACCTAGGCGGCAGCTTCTCGGATAAAGGGAACAATATTACGTTAACCTTTTACCCGAATCCGATTAGCTTCGGCGACTGGGCCATCGCGCACGAAATGGGCCATTACGTACACAAGTACATAAATGACGTCTACGGGTACAATAAACTCCAATCCGAGTGGATCGGTCTGAATAAAAAAATTCCATACAAGTCCAAATGGACCGATGCCGACCCAGACTATTTCGTAAGGGAATACGGCAAGGGCTCTTACGGCGAGGATGTGGCCACCCTATTCGAGCTCTTGGCTAGCAGGAACAATAGCGAGCTTCGAACGCAGTATCTGCAATCGCCCAAGACGCCTCTTCTCAAGAAAATCGATTTGCTTAATAAAGCGTTGTCTAAATCGTCCAAGAGCGTGAAGAGCTTGGATAAGATTTGGGGAACCTTGTATCCGCAATCCCCTAGCCGTAAGACGGCGAACGAGGTGAACAAAGCCAAGGAAAATGGCATTATCCCGGAAGACGCCCGTTTTTCAGCTATTTATCAATCTGAGATTACGCGCGAAGATTTCGCATTATTAGCCGTAAACTTTATTCAGAAAACGACAGGGATGACGATCGCGGCGTATGCGGAGCAACAAGGAGTTAAGAAAGACTGGTACATGTACGGCACGATTTCTGGGTCCGGACAGGCTAGCACCAAGAGCAATTATCCATTCGCCGATATTAGCGATTCCGATATCTTCGATCTGCACACGCTTGGCGTGATGGACGGCGTGCAGGATAAAATCTTTAATCCTACCGGTTATGTCACCAGAGAGCAGGCCGTCGCTATTGTACGTCAACTTGCCATCGCTTTGAATCATGATGTTACGGCCGGAACAATAGGCTTTGCCGATGCTCCCAAGTCCCTCATAAGCTATGAGCAAGCCTATATGATGCTGAATCGTTTATTCTCGACGCTCGGATAGAAACGTTAATGGCCAGAACCCCTGAATGCGGGCGTTCTGGCCATCATGATTTATCTGCTAGGACTGAGCTGCATCGTACGCCTTCGCTGCTGCGATGTCCAGCATCGTCAGCCCGCCGGAGTGCCACGTCGTCAGTCTCAGCGTCACTTTGCGATAGTCGATGGAGATGAACGGATGGTGCACCTGCGCCTCCGCGATGCTCGCCACCTTGTTCACGAACGCGATCGCCTCGGGAAAAGAGGGGAACATGTACTTTTTCGCGATCGTGCGGCCGTCCTCTTCCAGCTTCCAACCGGTTAGCTCCCTCAGCCGCTCTTGCAGCTTCGAATCGCTTAACAACTCATGCTTGGCCATGCGGATGCCCTCCTGTTATACGACGGCCGACATGGGCTACGAATTGTCTCGTCCTCTTCAACTGATGGTATCGGTACCGGCGGTATCGGTCGAGCAGACTCATCTTCGCTACCGCCGGACGTATATTGCCGAGTACTTTCTGTTTGAGGCTGGTTGGGGGGGTAATAGATCGGCTTTGCAACACGATGGCTTCTTTTACTTCGTTCTCAATATCCATGCTTCCGTCACATCCTTCCCGGACGCCAAATTCCAGATCGCCCGTTTCTTGCGAAGCTGCTCCAGACCCCTGTTTAACCTTGATTTCACGGTGCCGGTCGGAATGCCTAATAAGTCCGCCACTTCCGCTTGAGAGTAATCGTTCAAATAATACAGAATGATCACCGTCTTAATCTTCATCGGCAGGGATTGAATGTGCCGGAGCAGCTGTTCATTCGCCACGCTGTCTACGATAGCGCTCTCGAAATCGACCGTTTCCTTGCTCTCGAACTGTATCGCTTTATGCATCAGACGAGCAAGCTTCCATCTCTTCTGTCTGTAATCGCCGACTCGGCGGACGATAATCCCGTTTAACCATTTATCGAAGGGGCGGCTGCGATCATAGTGATGCATATACCGGTACAACTGCATATACACGTCTTGGACGACATCTTCGGCTTCGGCTTTATTCCCTATGAGAAAGTAGACTAGCTTATACACTTTCCCAATGGTCAGATCATAGATGCTCTCGAATGCCCGCGGATCCCCGTCCCTATGACGGTCGATCCAGTAGCATATATCCTCCGTACTCTGATCTCCCATGACGCACCCCCTATATTAACATTAGCAAATTTCGGGAAATTCGTTCGGTTTTTTTAGCACAAAAGGGGCTGTTCCCTCGTCATCGTAAGATAACCGGAGGAACATGCCCCTTGATTAAACGCTGGATACTCGCTCCAACGTCCCGTATTTGCGCCGGTAGCGCTCCAATAGCCGAATCCACGATGGCGCGAGCGCCGTCAGGAAGAACACGTTGGCCGCCGCGTGTATCGAATCGAACGGCAGGCTGAGCGCGTACTTGGCAGCGACCGCGTTCCACGAATGCGTCTGCATCCATTGGTCGAGCGCGAGCGTCAAATTCATAATCCAGCCGAAAAGAAAGCCCCAAGCAAGCCCGAAAATAGCGAGCGGAACCCGACTTCTGCGCCATTCGCTGCGGTGCGCGAACAGTCCGGCCGTGTAGCCGGCCAGGCCCCAGGCGAACATCTGCCACGGAGTCCACGGTCCTTGGCCGAGGAAGAAGTTCGACACGAGTCCGGCCGTCGCGCCGACCATCCAACCCGCCTCCGCGCCGAACACGATACCCGAGACGATGACGACGAACGTTACCGGCGTAAAGCCGGGGAGAAGCGGGGCGAACGGGATGCGGCTCACCGTCGCGACCACCGCCATCACGGCGATCAGCATGAGCTCGCGGGCTTTACGCTCGCGCCGTTCGAAGCGCAGCGCGAACGGGATCATCGACAGCAGCACGAGCACGAGGCCGATGAGCAGCGAGTTGCCCCGCTCCAGTGCGACGTAAGCAAGAGCGATGTAGGCTGCCGCGATAGGCGCGATGAGCCATTTGGCGGATAGGCGCTTATTCATCGCGTCGTCACCTCCGCCGGTAGGCGTGTTGTCGCGTCGTTGCCTGCGGTTAGACGATGGATCGGAGGCGCGTAGAACACGTTGCCCTGGAAGAAGGGCTCCGGTTCGCCGTCCGCGACGATCTCGCCGTGGAATAGCAGCGCGCAGCGGTTCGCGTGAGCGGCGGCGAACTCCACGTCGTGCGTCGCTATGAGCAGCGTCGTGCCTTGGCGATGGATGTCCGCGAGATGAGCGCCGAGAGAGGCCTTCCGGTAAGGATCGAGCCCCTTCGTCGGCTCATCGAGCAAGAGCAGCCGCGGCTGGCCGAGCAGCGTCATCGCGAGCGCGCCTAGCTGCTGCTCGCCGCCGCTCAGATCGTGCGGGTGGCGGTGCAGCAGCTCTGCCAAGCCGAAGCGATCGGCGATGTCGCGCGCGGCTTGGTCCGCATTCGCTGCGCCGGCGCGGGCCGCCGCCGCCGTCAGGTCGACGAGCAGCGTCTCGTGCGCGTAGTGCAGCAGCGGGTTCTGGGCCAAGTAGCCGATGGCGGCGAACTTGGCCTTCGGTTTGAGGCGGGCGAGCGGCGTGCCCTCGAGGCGGACGCTGCCCCGCAGCGGGTCGCGCAGCCCCGCGAGCAATTGGAGCAGCGTCGACTTGCCGCTGCCGTTGCCGCCGAACAGCGCGATCCAATCTCCGCGCCGGATACGCCAATCCAATCCCCGCAGCACGGCAGGGGATTTCTTGTCGTAGGCGAAGAATAGCTCCTCGGCGCTCAGAATAGGTATCCCTTCGGCAGCCCTATGGCCATTATCCCCTCCGGTCAGGGGATCAACTGCCATGGAGACTTCCGCCGACCCGATCCACGCCCGAGCCTCCTTCACCGTCAATGGAGGCTGTCCTAACGCGTCGGCACCATACTCCAGCGCCCAGCGGGTAACCGCCGGAAGCCAAGCATCCCAATGCTCGTCTCGTCTCTGCCATGCTTCGCGCGCGAACGACCGCGGGTCGCCGTTAAAGACGACTTTGCCCCGCTCCATGCGTACGACGCGGTCCGCAAGCGGAAGCAGGTCGTCGACGCGATGCTCGCTCATGATGACCGTGATGCCCCACTCGTCGTTCAGCCGCTTGATCATGCCGAGCAGCTCCCGCGCCGCTAGCGGATCCAGCTGCGCGAGCGGCTCGTCGAGCAGCAGCACCCGCGGCTGCAGCATGATCGCCGCCGCCAAGTTCACGAGCTGCTTCTGTCCGCCGGACAGCTCATCCGTGCGCCTCCAGAGCAGCGGCTCCAAGCCGAAAAAGCCGGCCATCTCCGCCAGCCGCCGGCGCATCGCATCGCGCGGCAAGCCGAAGTTCTCCATGCCGAACGCCAGCTCATGCTCCACCGTATCCACGACGAGCTGATTGTCCGGATGCTGCATGACCAGCCCGACTTGCGCGGCCAGCTCCCTAGCCGGCCAATCCTGCAGCGGTACGCCGCCGAGCGCGATCGAGCCGCTCATTCGGCCTCCGGGCGACACCTCGCGCTTCAGCAGCCGCAGCAACGTCGATTTGCCGCTGCCCGACGGTCCGCACAGCACGACGAACTCGCCGGGTTCAACCGCCAAGGAGACGGCCGAGATCGCCGAGCCGGCGGCATCCGGATAAGCGAAGGTCAATTGTTCGAGGCTAAGATGCGCCATGCTCTGCGATCCCTCCATTCCAAGCCTAGCGGCATAATCAGAAAACCCATGTAGCTAACCATGGCTACGACGTCTCCCGCCGACAACCTAAAGCTGCCTAGGCGAGGATAGATGTCCATCATCCCGTGGCCGCCGATCCACGCCGCGATGACTCCGGCCGCGCAGACGAGCAATCCGCCCAGCGTCCAGCCGTCCCGCGCCCGGAACCGGTAACCCAAGTACGAGCTCCGCGTTCCCGTCCCGTACCCTCTCGCTTGCATCGAATCCGCCGTCTGAAGCGCATCCTCCAGCGTCCACGCCAGCAGCGTGCCTACGAGTCTCGCGCCGTTCCTGGCCCGTACGGCGAGCGAGCCTTCCGTAACCGTCACTCCCCGCGTTCTCTGGACGAGCATCAGCTCTCCCAATCTTCGACGAAGCCGAGGTACCAAGCCGATTGCCATCATCGTGACGAGCGCCGCCTTGGGAGAGATTCTAGCGAACAGGAACAGGAACTTCTGCTCCGTCATGACCAGCCGATACGAGACGAACAGCGTTAACACGAATAGAATCGACATCGCGAGCGTCATCCCGTAGACGACCGATTCCAACGTCAACGGCATATCGCCCCAATACGTGATGACCGTCCGGCCCCTGTGAGACAGAAGCGGATTCGTCACCATGATCAGCGTAAATCCGACGAACATCGAGAGGCTCCACTTACGCCACTCCCGTCCCCCGTCCAGATGGACGTTCACGAGGATGGCCGTCAGCCAAGCCGCAGCGAGCAACACCGGATGAAACAACAACATGCCGAAGGTTACCCCCCCGGCATAATAGACGATCAAGACGATCGGATGCAGCGATCGGAAGCCGAAGCCTTCGCTCATGGCGCCGACTCCTCTCCGGACGCTGCCAGCTCGTCGTTATTCACATAGACCCACTCCAGCCGATCCCCCGGCTCAAGCTCATGCACGCCGGCCCCTATGTCGGCATAGACACCGTTCACCCGGAATTTCCACCCGCTCGTCGGACCGTTGTCGAACTCGTACAATCCGTCGATTCCTTCTATATAAGTCAATGCACCGCTGCCGCGAATCTCGTAGGCTAACCGATGAGCTTTGGCGACCCGCTTCAACACCGACGCCGCGGTATCCCCTTCCTTCAGGTCCACCTGCTCGCTATCGACGATCGTGCCCCATTCTTCGTTCCCGATGATGGACAAAGTAATCCGCAGAGCGTCCGGTTCCGAGGGCTTCGCCGGCGCATCGGCTTCGGGCTTCTTCTCCCCGCTGCCCGCCGGTGAAGACGGTACCGGGCTATCCACCTTCGGCGGCGTCTCATCTTGCGGAGTCGCAACCGACGACGAAGACGAAGCGGATGCGGCGGGAGAAGCGACTTCCCGTGGCGTCGGCACGTTCTCTTCTACTTCCGGCGCAGCCTGCGGCGACGATTCCGCGGTGACGGGCGGCGACGACGGTGTCCCCGCCTTGTTCGCGCCTTCGCCCGAACACCCCGCCAACACGACGATCACGATTAGAATCGCGATTAATCCTCGCAACGACTTCATCGCTTCTCCTCCCTCCTTCATCCTACTCTATGTTTAAGTCTTTTATTTCGCGAGATTCCGGGCGAGAATACGCGCAGCGATGACCGCCGCTTGCTCGCGCGTCAATGGCGCTTTCGGCGAGAAGCTTCCTTCGTAAGCCGTCATCCAGCCGCCGGACATGGCCGCTTGAATCGAATCCAGCGCGCCGGCGCTCGCTTTGTTCGCGTCCATCAACGCGAAATTCTCCGATGCCTTTAGCTTCAACGCTCTGGTCAGCAGAATCGCCGCTTGCTCGCGGGTCAGCTTCGCCTCCGGTGCGAACTGCGTCTTCGATACGCCGCTTACCAAGCCCGCTTTCACCGCTGCCGCGACTTCCTTAGCGTACCAAGCTTTCGCCGGCACGTCCTTGAACGACGAAGCCGAAGCTCCATCCGCCTTCAGACCAAGCGTCCGCACTAGCGCGGACACGAACTCCGCGCGCGTGATGCCCTGCTGAGGCTTGAAGCTGGCTTTCGCGCTGTCGCCCACGCCCAGCAACACGCCGGATGCTCTTGCGATGCGTACAGAGGCTTGCGCCCATACCGCAACCGACTTCTCGTCGGAGTAGCTTCCGGTCACCGCCAGCGTCTGCACGCTGCGCACCGCGCTAGGAGCCGCATCTTTCGCATATCCCGTAACCTCGAGCCGATAGAAGCCTTCCTTCAAACCTTTCAATACCGCTTTGCCGTTCGCGTCGGTCACCGCCGTGCTGGCGCCTGCCTTCACGGTTACGCCGGCTAGTGGCTGCTCTGGATCGAAGCCGCCGGTCGCCCAGTTCCAAGGACGGTTCGTTACGGTAACCGTCACGTCCTGCCCTGGCTTCGGCTGCGCAGGGTTCACCTTCACAGGCTCAGCCAGCTTCGTTGCATCTCCGCCGTAATACACGACGACTTCGTCCCCGTCTTCCAACAAGTACGAATCGATGCCTACGGAAGGATACACCCATTCCCCGCTGCGATGAACCGCGTAATACCAACCGTCGTAACCGCCGTACTTGGCATTATCGACTCCGCCGATCGAATCGATGATGCTGCCGAAATCCAGTTGGTTCACATGGTATTCGACGCCTTTCTCTTTCAATAGAGCTTCTACCGCTTCAAGAGCAATACCGCCGCTCGCCTGACCGAAAGCGATGGTGCCCGCATCGCCTTCCACCCGTACGCTTACCTGCTTCGTATAAGAATCGATAACAAGCTTGGACTCCCACGCCACATAAGCCGGAGCTTTGCCGCTCGCGTATCCCGTCACCGCGACGGCAACTTCGCCTTGCGACTTCGGCGTGAAGCTAGCCAAGCCCTTGTCATCCGTTACCGCGGTCTGATTGCCGATCTTAACGGCGGCGTTCTCCGCAGGACTTACGACGACTTTGCCGCTATCCCAATCGTACGCCTCTTTCTCGACCTTGACGGTCACCGGCTGATTCGCTCTCGGCTCCGCCGGTTCGAACGTCACGGAATGGATCAGCTGCGTAACCCTATCTCCATAGTAGACGTAGATCTGATCTCCGGCCGTAAGCGAGAATGTCCCCATGCCCTCCGAGATCGTAACCCACGCGCCATCGCGCTTCACCGCGAAATTCCAACCATCGTAGCCGCCCAGCTTGCCGTTCTCCAGGCCGGCAACCGCGGTCACGTAATAGCCGATCGAAGGATGCCGAGTGACCGTATACTCCTTGCCCGCGGCCTTCAATACGTTCACGAACGCCTCGAGCGCCGTCTTCCCTACGGCCGACCCGCTCGCCAGCTTGCCGTCCAGCCCCGTTACCGTAACCGCTGCCCCGACTCCCGTGCCCGCGAACAATCCCGGAATGCCATCCGTCCAGCGGTCGTACGCCGCAAGCCCGAGCAGCGCGTAGAACGTGGCCATCGCGTCCGCTTTGCCGCCTACCGTATGCGCGAACCGTCCGTCCGCCAAGCGGAATTCCAGCAAGCGCGCCAGCGGAGATACGCCGTTCTTCACGAACCGCTCGTCGTTCGCCGGGTCGATGCCGAGCGAAGTCAGCGCGATAATCACCTGCGCCGTGCTTTCGCTCGATTCCAACGGCTTGCCGAAGCCGCCACTCGGCAGCTGGTCCGCGGACAACCATGCCAGCGCGGCTTCTGTGGCTGCGCTAACGTCCGCGCGTTCTTGATAAGGCGCTAACGCCGTCAGCACGATGCCCGTTACGTCGACGTCGCTCTTGCCCGGCGCTAACGACCAACCGCCTCCTTCGCTGCGGTTATCGACCAGCCACTTGATCAGCTTGTCGCGCGTCCACGTTGCATTCTGGCCAGGCTCGTACCCCGACGCATCGAACGCCATCAGCGCGTAAGCCGGAGCGTTCGGTCCTTGAGACGTCATTTTCTCGAATTTCGCGATCGTATCCAGTAAGTTGATCTTCCCTGCGCCGATGCTCGTCGCATCTCCGCCGCTCGCGTTAACCGCAAGAGCGACGCGCGCATAGTCGGTGACTAAGCGAAGGCTACCGCCCGTGACGCTCTTCTCCGCGACCTTCAAGTAGCGATCGGCGATCGGCTTGCCCGAGCGTGCCATCCCGAATGCGGTCCACTCGCTAACCGGTTCCGATTTCCCTAATAATCCCTGCAAAGCGCCAATTGCCTGCGCAACCTGCGCCTTCGTCGGCGCAATCGCAACCTCATCCCCGGCGCCCTCGGCGTGCGCTCTCCCAGCGAAAGCCCCCAAAGCGCCCTGAAGCACGACCGCCAACGCCAACACCGCGCCGAGCCATACTCGCATCAACTTACCCTTTTCCCCGAATACTCCCGTTCCCAATCCGATCTCCTCCTCGACTCTCGGCTTCCCATGATCCGTACCCATACAAAAAGCATCCCCCGGAAGACCGAGGGATGCTTGCGTGAAGGCATACACATTGTTCCGCACGCAATGTTGCGCGGACGGCCGTCGAACAGCCCGCGATGGACTACTCTACCTGCCTCGTGCTTCGCCGCTTTCGCCATGCCGCATGAATCTGCCAGCCGAGCGATCGCCGCGAATGCCGCCACACCTCCCCTATTCCTCGTAGGTTATCGGGTGTTTGTCGAAAACAGGCAGGTTTCCTGGCTCCTGGATCATCGCTTGCCGGGCCTTCCCGCTAGCGTCGATAGACGCCTGCAGTGGCTATTCCGGTTCGCTCCCCATGGACAGTGGCGGGACCGCGTCGGTTTTGCACCGAACTTCTCTATTAAGCTCTTGCGAGCACCTGTTTTCCGCCGAATTCACTTGTGATGCCATCTTACCATTGCTGGCACGGCACTGTCCATAAGCCCGGGCTCGGTAATAAATGCTGAATCGCGCAGAAAATCTAGTTTCCCTCTAAAGCTTTGCCCGTTAGATGTCGATAAACCTATTAACGTGTCGCTTCAACGCGCGTTCTCCTTCCGTCTTTCTTTAATCCTTACATATATGGGGTGTACCATGAAAAACTCAACAATTATCGGGTTAACGATCGGTCTTGTGGCTCTCGTGTTCGGGATGTTTCTTAAAGGAGCGCCAATCGTCAGCCTCATTAACAACCCGGCAGCGTACGTCATTATTTTCGTCGGAACTGCCGCCTCCATCCTCGTGGCGTTCCCTATGTCCGACCTGAAGAAAATTCCGAAGCTTCTCAAGATCACGTTCAACGAGCCTAAGCTCTTGCCACGTGAACAACTCATCTACATGTTCATGGAATGGGCAACCATCACCCGCCGCGAAGGCCTGCTGGCGCTCGAAGCGCGCGTCGAGGAAATTCAAGACGACTTCCTGAAGACCGGCATGCGCATGATCATCGACGGTAACGACCAAGACTTCGTCCGCGACGTTCTTCTCGAAGACATCTCGGCGACTGAGGACCGTCATCGCTCCGGCGCTCAAATTTTCTCCCAAGCGGGCATGTACGCGCCGACGCTCGGGGTACTCGGGGCCGTTATCGGTCTGATCGCGGCGCTGCAGAACCTCGACGACATGGAGAAACTCGCTCACGCCGTAGCGGCTGCGTTCGTCGCGACGTTGCTCGGTATTTTCAGCGGATACGTGTTGTGGCATCCGATCTCGAACAAGCTGAAGCGTCTGTCGAAGCGCGAGATCGACCTGAAGCTGATGATGGTCGAAGGCCTGCTGTCCATCCAATCCGGCGTATCCACGATCGCCATCCAACAGAAGCTGATGGTATTCCTGACTCCGACAGAGCGCCAAGCTTTCAATGAGAAGGAGGACGGACAAGGTGAGCAGAAAACGGCATGAGCACCATGAAGAGCATGCGGACGAATCTTGGCTACTCCCTTATTCCGACTTAATGACGTTGTTGCTCGCCTTGTTCATCGTTCTTTACTCGGTAAGCTCGGTGAACACGTCCAAGCTCGAAGAGCTTAGCAAAGCGTTCAAATCCGCCTTCAGCAGCGGCGTCAGCGTCTTCGAGAACTCGTCGATCACCGACGATTCCGACCGCGTCCGCCGTTCCGAAGATACGAGCACGCGCAGGGATAACACGAAGACGCGCGCGGTTCTCAAGCAAGAAGAGCAGCAGAATCTCGAGCACCTGCAGCAGCAGCTCAAGGAATACATCCAAGCGAACGGACTATCCTCTCAGCTCGATACGCAGCTGAACCAGTCGCAATTGCTGATCACGATCCGCGACAACGCGCTGTTCGCATCGGCCAGCGCGAACGTGAAGCCCGAAGCGCAGAAGCTCGCCGCGGCGATCGCGCAGATGCTCGTCGGTTATCCGGACTACGAGATCCAAGTATCCGGCCATACCGACAACCAGCCGATCAATACGACCGAATTCCCGTCCAACTGGGAGCTCAGCACGAAGCGCGCGACGAACTTCATGAAGATCCTGCTCCAGAATCCGAAGTTCGAACCGAAGCTGTTCAGCGCGACCGGCTACAGCGAATACCGCCCGGTCGACACGAACGATACGGTGGCCGGACGAGCCAAGAACCGCCGCGTCGAAATCTCGATTCTGCGGAAGTACGTCGAGCCGGACGAGACGGGCGCGAACACGATATCCGTTCAGAACGCCGCAGCCGACGATCGCGCAACAACCGATTCCAACTAACTCGACACGCAAAAGCCTTCAACCCACCCGAGTGGATTGAAGGCTTTTCTATTCTCCTATTGAATTAGTCCAAATTCACGGGCTTCTTGCCCGACAGCTCGATCGAACGCTTCACTAGCATCGCCATCGCGTCGATGCTATGCGCCTTCGCCGCTTCGCCGATCGAGATGCAGCTTAACTCCGTGCAAGCAAGAATGACGCATTGGCACTCGCCGCGCTCGATCAAGTCGAAGATGATCGCCTCGAGCTTGTCCGGGCTTACGTTGTTGTCCCGCTTCACGTCCTCGTAGATGATCCGCATGACCTCGGCTTGCGTCGCGTCGTCGATGTCGTGGTACCGCATGCTGTACTTGGCGCAAGTCTCGCGGTAGATTCCGCTGCGAAGCGTGCCGTTCGTCGCGAGCACGCCGATTTTGCTGCCCGCCTCGTACCGGCGCGCAATCTCCTGCAGCGTCTCGTCTACCATATGGATGATCGGGATGCTCGTCATTGCTTGCATATCTTGATAGAAGTAGTGCGAAGTATTACAAGGAATCGCGATGTTCGCTACGCCTACGTGCTCGAGCAGCCGAATATCCTTCTCTACGGCGCTAAGGAAGCGATCCTTATCTCCCGACAGGATCACTTCCGTCCGATCCGGCAGCGACGCATGGTTCAGCACGACCATATCGATATGGTCCTGATCCCGCACGGCCGCCGTGTGATCGACGAGCTTATCCATGAAGACGGCAGTCGCTTTCGGACCCATGCCGCCGATGATGCCTAACCGTTTCTGATCCATTGCCTTACCTACTTTTCTGGGCGCCGATCCGAGCGGTGCTGATAACGGATAACGGCTCCTTATTTGCGGAGCAATAGCTCGCGGGCGATCGCCGCGCCGGGATCCATCCCTTGGCAGCCCGCCAGCAGCACTAGATCTCCCTTGTCCGCGCGGTTGAGCGCATGAGCGATCGCGTCCGGCAGCTCGTCGTACAGATTGACCTTGACGTTAGCCGCCCTCATCACTTCCAGGAACACCTGCTCTTCCTCGTCCGACACCTTATCCTTCGCCGTTACGTGCGACACGCTCTTCGTCGCCGTAACCTCGCTTAACTCCAGCCTTTTCAGCCACTCCACGATCGCTTCGGCGTTCTCGCGGTTGACCGTCACGCCGCGGTCGCCGCGAATCGCGTACACGAGGTGCAGGCGCTCGTAAGTCATGAACCGCAGCGTCTCGAGCGTCACGTTGATGTTGCCCGGGTTGGCGAAGTGATCGTCCATGATCGAGAATTCGCCTTCGTGCACGAACTCGAACCGGCGCTCGACGCCTTTGAACTCGAGCAGCGTCTTCTGAATCGTCTCGATAGATACGCCGCACAGCAGCGCGATGATGGTCGCCACCATCGAATTGTAGACCGAATGAAGCCCTGGCACGCCCAGAGACACCTCGAACTCGCCAGGGGCGAATTCGACTCCGTTCACGTTGAACGGCTTCACGATTTCGAACTTGAAGGTCGCTCGACCCGTGGACAGGTCTAGATCCTTGCAGTGGATATGCCCTTCTCTGCTCTTCACGCCGAAGGTGATCACTTGCGCCTTCGTCTCCCCTATCAACGACGCGGAGTACGAATCGTCCAGATTGAGAATAGCCGCGGCATGAGCGCCCGCATTCCGAATCAAGCTGGACTTCGCCTCGAAATACTTCTCGAACGAGCCGTGCGAGTCGATATGCTCGCGGCTCACGTTGTTCAGCGTGACGATGTCGTAGTCGACCTGCTCGACCCGATGCGCCTCGAGCGCGGCGGACGACACTTCCATGCACACGTGGGAGACGCCGCGGTCTACCATCTGGCCCAGATACGCCTGCAGATCCAGCGATTCCGGCGTTGTCAGCTCGGCCGGGATCGACGTGTCGTCGATCTTGATGACGACGGTGCCGATCAGACCCGTCTTTAAGCCGTGATTCTCGAGCATGGCGTTCGCCATGTAAGAGGTTGTCGTCTTGCCGTTCGTCGCGGTAATGCCGATCATCTTCAACTTGTCCGCCGGACGTCCGTAGTAAGCCGCGCCCAGCTGCGCCAATGCGATGCGGCTGTTCTCCACGCGGATTTGCGGAAGGTCGACGTCGTCTTGGAACCGCTCGACGATGGCCGCCACCGCTCCGTTCTCAGCCGCGCTAGCCAAATATCGATGCCCGTCTACTTTATATCCGGTCACGCAGACGAACAAGTTGCCTTCGGTTGCTTTCTTGGAATGATAGGCGATTCCCGATACCTGGATATCGATGTCGCCGCGCGAATCTATCGTTGCTATCGATGCGAGAAGCTCTTTGAGAGATGACATCTTCGCTAAACCCCTTCCTAGAACCTCTATCTCGCCGATCTCCGCATATACTTGCCCGCCAGCAGGCGAACGAAGACGAAGTACGGCTTCGGATCGCTCCAGCTCCAGATCGCGTGCGCTTTGCGCTTGAAGAGCGAGCGGAACACCTGCCCGAACGTCAGCTGCTTCGTCTTCAGATACCCTCTGATCGCGAGCAAATCCTCGTACGCATACCAGAACACGATGCCCGTATCCTTCTTGACGGCCGACGGAGGCAGCGGGTTGCCGGTCAGCTCGCGGTAAGTGATATACGGAATGTTAAGTCCCACTTTATAGATCAAGTTGTTGAAATTCGTAATCCGGACGTTAATCTCGATGAGATAGAACCGGCCGGTCTCCGCGTCCTTCTTGAATTCAATCTCGGCGAACCCTTTGAACCCGACCTTCTCGAAAAAGGGCGCCCCGATCTCGTACAGCTCGGGTACGTATTTCTGCCCCGTATAGACGGAAGCGCCGAAGTTGATCGGATATTGGCGGTACTTCTGGGCGGTCATCCAATGCGCGACTTTGCCGTCTTGGTTCATGTACGCGTCGAACGTGTACATGTGGTCGTCGAAGCCCGGGATAATCCGCTGCACGATGACTTCGAGTCCCGCCGCATGGGCTTGTCCAACGGCGTCCAGCAGCTCCTGCCGGTTCGCGACCTTGAACAGCTTCTTGCGGAACTTGGCGACGAACGCCGGAGAATCGGTAGGCTTGACGATACAAGGATAATGGATGATCCGATCTACTTGCTCCAAGTAGTCTTCGTCGGTGACACGAACCGTCTCCGGCGTCGGAACGCCGAGGTCGCTCGCGATCTTCTGCAGCGTCTCCTTGTTCATCAGCTTCGTGTACAGACCTTGCTCGGTCTGCGGGATCAGGTAGTATTCCTTAAGCTCGTTCAGATGAGCATCGATCACTTCGACATAATTATCGTGGCAAGGAATCAGGACGGGCTTCGCGCTCTGCTTGCCGGCGTATTCCTTAAGACAACGAATGAAGCCTTCCTCGTCTTCCTTATAATAAGGAGCGATCAGCTTCTCCGAACAGTATTTGGAATGGAAAGCGTACGTATTCTTGTCCGTATAATCGACTCCGACCGTATGTACGCCTTGCTTGCCTAGACAGCGAATCGTGCTTAATCCGATATAATAATTGCACCCTAGAACGACGGCCTTGTTGCTCACCACTAAGCACATCCCGACTGATGGATTCGGCTCGCTAGCGACCCGCGGAAGTTCTACAATATCCTACAAAAGTTCATCCCAATTTTACTTGATGAACCCGTATAATACAAGCTTCCGAGGGCATGCGAGACGTCTCCCGGAACCGGTCCGGCGAGGCGCGAATCAAGCGAACAGGCGCATGCGAAAAGGGTTGCGGCTACTCCGTTCCCTGCTTCTCCAATCGCCGAAGCAACGCCGCGAGCTCCCCCCAAGTGACTTTACGTTCCGGATGCGGCGACGGAACCGGAAGAAGCCCCCGTTCCTTCAGCCATAACATCTCTTCGCTGTTGATGGACGACCAGTCGGACGCTTGCCCCCTCGCGACTCTGCCGCCGACTCGCTGCCGAATCTCCTCGTCCTTTTCCCGTTCGAGCTCCTCCTCCGTCACCTTGAACACCTCTCCTTCTCCGCGCCATTCCTTCATATTGCGCCAGATCGCCACGATGTCCTGACCGTACCGATCGCCTCGTTCCGACCATTTGCCGTTTAAGTCTTCCCAGCAGGTCACCGTGCCTCGCCATCGCGATCGCCGAATAAGCTCCTCGTCTTGCGAACCGGCCTGCGGCACAGTACCTTGCAGCGGCTCATTGCTGGCGAACGCATGGAGGATGCCCATCAGACGGTCTACGGCCGGCTCGTCGGCCCACTGTTCAAGCATGAACGGCGCCCACGACGGACCCGTTTGCGCTCTCGTCCATGCTCTCGTCTCGTATATCATCTGGCAGTATACGACGTCTCCCCGAAGCCCGTACCGCCTACCGACGCGCAAATACAATTCGGCCAGCTTCGGCGCTTTCGCATTGCGCCTGCTTAAGTAAGCATTCATTCGTTCCGCGGAGCACCTCGCCTGCCCGAGGATCGTGAGCTTGCCCGTCGGCTCGAGATCGAGATGCCTGCGGAACGCTTGGCTGACTAACGCCATCATCCGTCCTCCTATCTCGCTTCGTAAGCGAATATCTTGTCCTCTATTACTCTATTCCGCCCGCGCGTCGGTTTGACCTTATTTTCCAACCTGTTACAATAAAATGGAGTTATTCACGCCTTGAATAATAAAATGTGCACAAATCTGTGGATAACGGCTAGGTTATCCACAGATTTGTGCACAGCATGTTAACAACGAATGCATGTTCGGTTGTGCGTAAGGTTGAAGGGAGAGTATACGATGACAGAAGACGAACGTTGGATGCGCGAAGCGATCCAGCAAGCGCGTCTTGCCGAAGCGATAGGCGAAGTACCGATCGGCGCGGTTATCGTCAAGGACGGCGCCATCGTCGGCGCAGGGCACAACTTGCGCGAGACGGAGCGCGATCCGACGGCCCACGCGGAGATGATCGCGATTAAGCAAGCGAGCGAAGCGATGCAAGCATGGCGGCTGCTCGGCTGCACGCTATATGTGACCTTGGAGCCTTGTCCGATGTGCGCGGGCGCCATTCTGCAGTCCAGAGTCGAACGCGTCGTCTATGGGGCTTCCGATCCGAAGGCAGGCTGTGCCGGAACGCTAATGGACTTGCTGCAGGATACGCGGTTTAATCATGTATCGCCTTGGGAATCGGGCGTGCTTCGCGAAGAGTGCTCAGCTCTGCTGACCGACTTCTTCAGACGCCTCAGAAGCCGATAGCATCGTAACGGCGGACAAGCTCGCCGCGCGCTTGCATTCCGCTTCTTCCTTGCGAATCCGTTGAAGCTGGACGATGAGTCTGTCCGCTTCCTCGCTAACGGCTACAATCTCGGGATCGGTCAAATTGCCTAAGTCGTTGGCCATTTCACACAATCGACGTTGCAGCAACTGGAGGCGATGGATCAGTTGTGATGTCTCCATATGGGACTCCCGACCGCTCCTTTTCTTGTAAAATTCGTAAGCTTTCGTCATACATTGCTAGAATCATTAATCTCTATTCATTATAAGACAAAGTTTTTCAGAAATTTGTAGAAACCTGTCGATGATTTCCACTTTCTTCAACATATTTTCCGACATTTTTTGGGAAAATAGTACCAATTGCTATACTACATATCCGACAAACCAGCAAACTTCTATCTAGATCTAGGGAGATTGAAGCTATGACCGCGCTTATTTTATTGGTAGAAGACGACATATCGCTGCATCGCGGAATCCAATTCACGCTGCAGCAGGAAGGCTTCGACGTCCGCAGTGCCTATAGCTTGGAAGAAGCCCGGCGGCAGCTCCGCGGCGAATCCTTCGATCTCGTGCTGCTAGACGTTCAACTGCCCGACGGCAACGGCTTCGACTTCTGCGCGGAACTCCGCCGGACGAGCGACACTCCGCTTATTTTCCTGACGGCGAGCGATCAAGAGTTCGACATCGTCCACGGGCTCGATATCGGAGGGGACGACTACATTACGAAGCCGTTTCGCTTGCGTGAGTTTCTATCCCGGGTGCAAGCCGTGCTTAGGCGCCGATCGCCGGCCGCGAAGCGCGAGGACGATAAAGGAACGATAGCATCGGAGGGACTAACCCTCCATCTCGGCGAGATGCGCCTGGAGAAGAACGGACAAGACGTTCCGCTCAGCATGACGGAATTCCGGCTGCTCTCCTTGTTCATGGCGCACCCTCGCGCCGTGCTCTCGAGGGATCAGATCCTCCAGCACGTCTGGCCGGACGGAGCAGAGGTGCTCGACGATAATACGGTTGCCGTTAACGTGCGAAGGCTTCGGGAGAAGCTCGAGGATAATCCCCAGCAGCCGCGTCGGATCGTAACGGTTCGAGGGGCGGGATACCGATGGAACGGATAAAGCATCCTAAGCTGAGCCTCTCGTCGATGTGGCGCAACGCGTCGGTGCGGCGACTGGCTTGGGCGATGCTCGCGTTAGCCTTGGTCTCCTGCGCCGCCTTGGCGCTGTACGCCGGCTTGGCGACGGAACGACTCAAGCAACGCTGGCTGGAGCAGGAGTATGCCATCGCGGGCACTTTGTCGCGCGACAATCCCGAGCTTGCCGGGCAATGGGCGACGTTGCTCGCCATGCCTCCATCGGAGCAAGATATCGAAGACGGCAGGCGCTGGCTTGAACAGTACAGCGTAACGCCAGAGCTGTCCGCGAGGTGGTTTCCCGTTCTCGACGATTTCCGATCGTGGAGTCTAGCTCTTCTGATTCCGGGCGCTCTGCTCCTCCTGGCGCTGCTCGCCTTGTGGCTGTTCCGGGATTCCAGAAGCCAGCTCAAGACGCTTAGAGGCTTGGCCCATGCGCTGGACGACACGGTGAAGCACAATCTTCCGATGGCCGAGCGCTACTATGGCGAAGGAGAGCTCGGCTTGCTGGCGAACGGCGTGCAAGAGCTGTCCCAGCGGCTTAGGGAGACGATCGAACAACTGAATCGGGACAAAACGTTCTTGAAAGAAACGGTCGCAGACATCTCTCATCAATTAAAGACGCCCCTGGCCTCCTTGATGATCTATATCGAGCTGCTCGCAAGCGGGAAGACCGATCCGGCCGAAGCCGCGGAATTCCTGGCGACGTGCCGGCGCGAGCTCGATCGCATGGAATGGCTCACCTTGACGCTCCTGAAGCTGGCTCGCATCGAAGCCGACGCGCTGGAGCTTCAAGTCGTGCCGGCACGGTTCTCGGACACGCTAAGCGCAAGCTTGAATGCCGTGGAACGGCTGGCCGAAGAGCGCGGGGTGGCCATCGATCTGCTCGAGCAGGACCCGGAGCTGCTCGTTCCCCACGACTCCCATTGGCTGTCCGAAGCGATCGCTAACTTGCTGAAGAACGCGGTGGAGATCAGCCCTTCCGGCACCAGGGTTGCCGTAAGCTGGGAACGGACGCCGATCTTCGTGCGGCTTAGGATCTCCGATCAGGGGCCGGGAATACCGGAACAGCATCTCCCCCACATATTCAAAAAGTTTTATCGGTCCTCCGCCGGAGGAAGCGGCGTCGGATTGGGTCTGCCGCTCGCCAAATCGATCGTCGAGAAACACGGCGGCGTGCTGTCCGCGGGCAATAGCCCCGAAGGCGGCGCCGTATTCTACCTGACGCTCCCGCTTCAGCCCTGGCTTACGAGCGACCCGGCCAACCTTACAAAACTGTAATCTTGAGCCGCGGCTGCATGTAAGGTTGCGCCGATATACTGGGTTCAACATGAGGAGACCTCGGACGTTAACCGCCCGGGCTCCTTGAATCCAATCTCGGGAGGAATCCATCCCCATATGAACGTTATTACAGTTGATGGACTAAGCAAGTCCTACGGTAAAGGCAGCACGAAGGTCGATGCGCTCTCCGGCGTCTCCTTCTCCATTAAGCAAGGCGAATTCGTCGCCGTCGTCGGCGCGAGCGGCTCGGGCAAGAGCACGCTGCTGCACCTGCTCGGCGGTCTAGACCGTCCGACGAGCGGGCACGTCCACATCGACGGAGAAGATCTGTACGGGCTTAAGGAGAAGCAACGCGCGATCTTCCGCCGTCGTAAGATCGGGTTCATTTTCCAATCCTACAACCTCATTCCGGTGCTGAGCGTCGAAGAGAACATTCGACTGCCGCTGCTGCTCGACCACCGCGAACCGGATAAGGCTTATGTGGCAGACCTCATCCGTACGCTCGGTCTCGAAGATCGCCGCAAGCATCTGCCTTCCGAGCTGTCCGGCGGACAGCAGCAACGCGTCGCGATAGGCCGCGCGCTGGCCTATCGCCCGGCGATCGTGCTGGCGGACGAACCGACCGGCAACTTGGATAGCGCGAACGGTCGCGAGGTGCTCGAGCTGCTGAAGATCGCCGTGCGCCAATTCCATCAGACGGTTATCATCATTACGCACGACATGAACATCGCGGCGGAAGCGGACCGCGTTCTGAAGCTGCAAGACGGCAAGCTCGTAAGCGATTCGCATGCGCAAGCCGGAGCCGGCAGGAGGAGTGTATGAAGAGCTACGTCGCGCTATCCGGCAGATACTTAAAGCAGCAGAAACGCAGAACGCTGCTGACGATAATTGGCATCATCTTATCCGTCGCTCTTATTAGCGCAATGGGGACGATGGGCCATGCGATTAAAGACAATATGCTCAGCAACACGAAGTACGAGGACGGTTCCTTTCATTTCGGTTATACGAAGGCGGACGCGAAGCTCGAGGAGCAATTGCGCAACAACGTGCTCGTCGACCAGTTAGGCAGTATGCTCTCGGGGTCCGAAACCTCATTCGCGAACAACACCTCCGCTTATCTATATGGGGTCAACGCGGACGGCTTCGACCTGTTGCCGATTCACTTGGAACAAGGACGCTATCCTCAGTCCGGCGAGGAGCTCGTCGTCGAGCAATGGCTGCTCGAGGAGGTGCAGGGCCAGCCTAAATTGGGCAGCAAGCTCACCTTGAACGGCATGGACGGCAAGCCGCGCGAATACACGATCGTCGGCATCTTGAAGAATCAACGCGGAAGCCAAGTCGAGCATACTTCCAAAGTGTTCTCGTACCTTGACGAGAATGCCGCCAAGACAAGTATCGGCACGGATGGTAACCTGCAACTCTTCGTTACCTTGAAGCCCGGAGTGGCGATCAAGAACGAGCTCGCGTCATTCGAGGAGCTTAACGCATCCTTCCAGCAGAACCGCGAGCTTCTGGCCCTAATGGGCCAATCTTCGGACAACAGCTTGAACCGAGCTCTGTTTATCATATTCGGAACGTTGATCGGACTGGTCGTGCTGTCGACGATCGCCGTCATCTATAACGCCTTCCATATCGCCGTGCTTGAGCGCATTCGCCAATTCGGCCTGCTGCGCACGCTCGGGGCTACGCCAAGACAGGTTCGCAATCTCGTATTGCGCGAGGCTTCCGTGTTATCGCTGATTGCCATTCCTCTCGGGCTGGCCGCCGGGTGGGGAGGCCTATGGCTGGCATTGTGGCTGATGATCAAGAACGGCTTCCAAGTGCTCCAGATGGAGAACTTCAAGCTCACGTTCCATTGGTGGATCATGGGCCTCAGCGTTGGCGTCGGGTTGTTCGCGGTATTCGTAGCCGCTTGGCTCCCCGCGCGCAAAGCTTCCACCGTGTCGCCGGTCGAAGCCGCCAAAGGCGCCGGCAGCATCGTACGCGAATCGTATCGCCGCCTGCGAATCCCTTCCTTGCTCCAGCTCATCGGAGTGGAAGGCAAGATGGCTTCGTCGAACATTCGCCGCAACCGCGCGAAATTCAGAATCACGACGTTCTCGATCGCCATCAGTATTACTTTGTTCATCGTTTTCCACTATTTTACGCAGCAGTCGCTCAATCTATCGGTCGATAGGACGGAGAACACGAAGATCGCATTCGAGGTGTACCCGTATTCCGGACTTGTCGACGAGAACGGCAAGGAGATCATTCCCGAGGATCAAGACCGCTTGACATTGGAGCAAATGAAACAAATTCGGACCTTCAAAGGCGTGGACGAGGTGTATGGGCTTTACGGATCCTTCGGCGTCGAGACCTGGGTACCGCAGAAGTTCATTAACGAGCGCTACTTGGATAAAATGGACTACGTGCCGAACACGCTGCAAGATAAGAACGGCGAGCGTTACGGGATATCGACGGACTTCCAAATTTATGACGAGGCGCGCTTCCAAGAGGCAGAGGAATATCTAGAAGCCGGCACGGCCGATCCCGGGAAGTTAGCCGCAGAAGACGCCGTGCTCGTCATTCAGACGGTAAAACCGTTCGTTCGGAAATCCAACAAGCGCGAGCAACTGGAGATGACGCGTTACAAGGTCGGAGATACGCTGAGCATACGGACGAATGCCGGCGAGGATGCCGCTCCTATCATGCGCGAGGTGAAGATCGGCGGCATTCTGTCGCAGTCCCCGTTCGATTCTCCTTACTCGGAGACGTCGCTTATCGCGATCGGCACGCGTTCGACGATAACCAAGCTTTATCAAGCGGCCTTCCCGGAAGAGTCGGATCCGAATTTCATCTTGAACTCCGTGCAAATTTCGGTCAAGGACGGAGCGGACTCGGATGAGATCAAGCTCGAGCTCGAGAGGTTCATCTCCCAGAACTTCCCGGTCGGAGCGCAGCTGATCGATATCGCTTCCGAGAGACAACGCGAACGGCAATTCGCGCTGCAGATGCAAATCTTCGTCTACGGCTTCTTGATCATCATCGGCACCATCGGCAGCTTGAATATTATTAATACGGTACAGACGAATCTGCTGCTGCGCCGCAAGGAAATCGGCCTGCTGCAATCGGTCGGCATGACGCTGGGGCAAGTCAGAAGAATGGCTTCCGCGGAAGGCGTCTGGTTCGGGGTCATCGGAGGCTTCTGGGGTATCGGCTTAGGCGCGGCGATCAGCTTTCTTCTCTACAAGCAGATCAACGACGTGCAAGGCATTCCGTTCATCTTCCCGTGGAGCGGCGCGCTTATCGCATGCGGTTGCGCGATCGCCGTCGGACTGCTGTCCGTGCAAAGCCCGCTTAGGCGGATGAACCAGGTGAGCTTAATCGATCGGCTTCGCGAAGAATAAAATACACCCCCGGGATCCTGTGGATTCCGGGGGTGTTACACGTTCGTTAGCGTCTCGCGGGACCGCACGAGCCTCGAATAATGAGCTCGGTCGGCACGATCGCTTCGGGCGGCGGCTTCAACTCGTCGGTAATCATCGCGTCGAGGAGCTCGATCGCCTGGCGGCCGATCGTATTCGTATCCTGCCGCACCGTCGTCAACGGCGGCTGCATATGAACGGCAAGCTCGATATCGTCGAAGCCGATAAGCGAGATATCATCCGGCACCGTCAGCCCTGCTTCGCGAATCGCTTCCATTGCGCCGATCGCGCCGACGTCCGAGCTGCAGATGACGGCCGACGGCCGCGCAGGAAGCTCGAGCAGCCGCCTCATCGCTACGTAGCCGCCCTCCTTCGTAAAGTCGCTGGGGACGACGTAGCTAGGGTCGAACGCGATGCCCGCTTCCGCCAATCCGTGCTTGTAGCCGCGCAGACGTTGCCGGGTTACGTAAGTGGATTCTATCGCCGATAGGAAGGCGATTCGGCGATGGTTGAGGTTAGCGAGATACCGCACGGCTTCGAGCAGGCTCGTCTCGTTATCGGAGCTGATGAAGCCGGTACGCTCGCCTTTGACATCCAGGTCTATGAATAGGGTAGGAATTCCGGATGCGATCAGCTCGCTGAAGTCCGCGTCGTCCTCTTGGAAACCGAATACGACGACGCCTTCGACGTTGCGGCTCTGGCAGTGACGTACGAAGCTGTACTCCTTGGCCCATTGGATCTGAGTCAGATAGATCAAATCGTAGCCCATCGTCTTCAGCGACTGTTCCATGCCCGACAGAATGTGAGCGAAGAAGGGATGCGCCAGTCCGGTCGTCAGGAACATGCCGATCGTCATCGACCGGCGGCCTACCAACGACCGCGCGGCGGAGTTCGGCGTGAACCTCGTCTCCTTGACGATGCGCAGTACCTTTTCCTTCGTCTGCTGGTTAACCGTCGTATACCCGTTCAGCACCTTGGATACCGTCGCTACCGATACCCCGGCAGCCTTCGCGACGTCGCGAATGTTCGTTGTCATTAACAGACCCCATTTCCTTGCGAACATACGCATTTATGTTAACACATTGACGGCTTTACTGGCTACGCGACGCCATATATTATACAATCTCAGTGATAGGAGGAAGGGGAGTCGATATGTCGGAAGAAGTTCTCTCGTTCTACGATCATCTGGCGGATTCTTATCATCTTATATTCACCGACTGGCAACAGGCTATTGAATGGCAAGGAGAGACGCTTGATGCCTTCATTCGCAGATCGGTCGGTCTTGCGGATGCCAAGGGGGTATCCCTGCTCGACTGTTCCTGCGGCATCGGTACGCAAGCGATCGGGCTCGCCATGCGCGGATACGAGGTGACCGCGACGGACTTAAGCCCTCAGTCGATCGCTCGCGCTCGCCGGGAGGCGGAGTCCATCGGTGCCGCTATCCAGTTCGGGATCGCGGATTTTCGCTATCTGGATCGTCAGGTCGAAGGCCGATTCAATATCGTTCTCACGGCAGACAACGCCATTCCTCATCTGCTGGAAGACGCGGACCTCGCGGCGGCTGCGCGCGGTCTTTACGCCAAGACGGCCGAAGACGGACTGCTCGTAGCGACGATTCGGGATTACGATGCTCTCGTTCTCGAAGCCCAATCCGGCACGCTCCCGCGCATGCTCGACAACGGCAATCGAATCGTATTCCAAGTCTGGGAATGGGCTGAGGATCGCAAAACCTATTACGCCAATCAGTTCATCCTGCGGGCAGACGGCTCGGGGTGGGAGACGCAAAGTTATCGCACGCCGTATCGGGCTTTGCTCCGCAAGGAGCTCGCCGAATTTCTGCGGGAAGCCGGATTCTCCGATATCGCTTGGCACATGCCGGAGGACAGTGGTTACTATCAACCCATCGTCACGGCAAGACGGGCCTGATCGACCCGTTGCTCGAAGAGTAATTCGATCCATCGCTTTATTCCGAGAACTATTTCTGATAAAATGATACTCGCACCGCGCGCCCGTAGCTCAGCAGGATAGAGCGACAGTTTCCTAAACTGCAGGTCGTACGTTCGAATCGTATCGGGCGCGCCATACTTAAAATGCACAGAACCGCGTCATGGCGCGGTTCTTTTTGTTTTTCGCAGGTATGTGGTTGGGAAAGGCTTGCTGGCAAAATGGGGCTCCTGCCGCCTTCAGAGCAACAGCAGGACGACTGTGTTGTAGGAAGGTGTCAATCATCTATACAATGTCACAGAAAACGTTTTTTTCATCTCTTGTATATGCTGCCCCAACAGTATCCATTTTGAATCCCCCAACAATTAGTTTTCTTAAAACAAGTGGAACGGTTTTTGAGGTCAATGCAACTAGTCTGGTATGTATGCTGGTGAACAATTGCTTCCATTTACGGTTACCGTAGTAGACGGATCAGGCGGTACTACCAGCACAAAGACCGACAAGTCACTACGTAAACTTATGGAACCGCCGTATACCGAACGGTACGTACAGTGTGTGGAAGGTCGGCTACTCAATTAATGGGTAGCCTCCTATCCGATTGTGTGAAATTCGAGCTTTACACTGCTCCCCAGCTCATTGAGGCATCGATTTTTCTTCTAAGCAGGGGCATTGCCTCACGCGCGGCTTTCTCACCCGCTTGAATGTAGGTAGACGATGCCTTAAACGTAATTTGGCTGCTGCCTATACGGGGATTCAATACAATGTCGGCCAACTGCATCTCCTCTTGGGCGATTCTCCCGCTCATAATTCCAATCGTATGGAGAATCGATGACACCATGTTTTTCGGCGCATCTTGGTTAATAGAAGGATCGCTGACATCCACTGCAATGACAATGTCCGCTCCCATGCTTCTCGCAAGCGCGACTGGCACCGGATGGACAACTCCGCCGTCGACCAGCAACCGATTCCCGTACTTTACCGGCTTCATAATGCCCGGGATCGCGGTAGAAGCGCATATCGCATGGGACACTTGACCTTTATTGAGAATACAGGCTTCGCCGGTGGCGGCATCCGAGGCGATGGCGGCAAACGGTATCGGCAAATCTTCGAAATGAACGGGCCCGATATATTTCTCGATGAATCGGGTCATGCGATGGTTGTCTACGAACGCTTGGGGAGACAGCGCGAACTGAACGAGTTGACGCCAGCGGACTGTCGGCAGCACTTGTTCGAATGCAGAGATCGGCTGACCACCTGCATAGAGAGCCCCGATAAACGCCCCTACGCTCGTGCCGGTAATGATATCGACCGGTATATTCTCTTCTTCCATCACTTTAAGTACGCCGACATGCGCAGCTCCGCGCACGGAACCGCTGCCGAGCGCAACGCCGATGGTTGGCCTCGTTCCCGGCTCGCGCGCACTGCCGAATTTCAAATGAGAGCTGAGAATGATTCCGCCTTCGCTTTGAATAAGCGCGTTCTGAACGACCCGTCTAAGCTCCCTGATGTTCTCTCTAAGGAATGGGAACCTGCCCAGCATTCGCATCGCTTCTTGCGAGATGGCTTCAATCGGATGCACGACTCCCGCTTTCGCCAGAAATTCATATACGAGTTCAGGGATATCTTCCAGTCTTTCTCTTAGCGGAATAACATGAACCACCTGCGTCTTGATATCCGGCATTTCCCGAGCCGTCATCACCAACCGGGTTTGATTCATCGATTGCATCAAGCGGTACAGAAGCTCCGTCGGCAACCGATCCGCTTGCTCCAATACAATTGTACCGCCTTTATTCGCTCGCGCCTTCATCATAAAGTCGTCATAATGAAAGCTTGCACCGTCGGTGCTCAATAAAGGATGCTGTCCATGGCTTGACCGGTAATGAATCTCGCAAGCGATATGAAACTTGCCCGTGCCTTCCTCGCCAACAATACAGATCGGCCCCTCTTGGCAAGCCAATCTGTCGATCCGTTCACGCAGCGTGCGCATATACAAGCTGCTGCCGATCAGCGGCCCATAACGCGCCTGTCTCTCCAGCTCCAATTGCCGTGTTACGACGAAGCTTCTCGTATGCTCCTCCAGCACTCGCTCATTGGATTTTCCTATGCGTTGAATCATGGCATCGATCATCTGTTTTCGAAACGAGGCGCTTCGATCCATCAATTGAATAATGCCTTCTCGCGGCATGGACAACGTCCGCACAGGTCCCTCCGCTCTGATCGTAGCGCTTACTCGCTCCCCTGTTAAACAAGACATCTCGCCAAAGAAATGACCCCGCTCCAGCTTAGCCACACTAACTTTGATTTCGTTCTCCAAATAAACATCGATAACTCCGGACAGTAGAATATGGAAATTCGCGCTTTCTTGCCCTTGCTGGAGAATGACTGTGCCGCTGGAATATTCGTTTTCACTCAAATAGGGAAGGATGGCTTCCCAATCGTCTTGCTCTAATCGCTCCATAATCGGACAATAACGGATGGTCTCTTGTATGGCTTCCCTGCCAATATGATGCCGAAGCGGCTTCATCTCATCGCTCCCCCAGCCTACGGGTTCATCACCAATCTCATCGGCGTTCCTCTGAATGCACCGATCGAATAAGGAAACTCATTCGTCGCGTGATAATGGTACATATTCACCATTTTTCCGTCCCATTCGATCGTATGCGTATGGCCGTGAAACTCATCCAGATCATCGTTGGTTAGAAGCTTACCGTCTTCGCCGTATTTACCATATATACCGAATCCATCAAGGGCATACCCTACAAGCTTGGAGTGCTCTCCTGTGTACGGATCATTCATACAAGCAGACAGATTATGATAGTGGTATTCCCCGCTCTTCTCCGGATGTCCATAACAGCTATCCTGCGTTTCATGCGCTACGGCATCTCTCCCCGCTGCATCCAACCCGTTGAAGATAAGGCTCCCCGTCAACATAACGCCAATCGCCCCCGGGGTAACAGGCGAAGCCTTGCCGGCTGCAACCGGGCTAGCCGGCAACTGTAGCTTGAATAGCTGCTCCTTGATCGCATTGGGATTGTGATCGTACGAATAAGCATCATCTGATGGATCGATCGGATACTTTCCCGTAGGGTGATCCGGCAAGCGATTTCCCGTAAGGATACGTTTATCACCTTTCAGTTCTATCGTCAGTTCCGAATCCCAATGGACCGCACCATCCACCTCGGCCTTCTTCGTCATATCGAACGTGCCGTCGGCTTTATCAATCCAATCGCCGTCCTTCGTAGCGCCCCCACCCTTCAGGGGCTTCGATTGGACATAAATATACCCTCTCTTGGGTCCGTCCAATGTATATTTGCCATCTCCGAGCGGCAGCTTCGTCAGATCTGCCCCTGGAGCGGCTGCTGTGTCAGTCGAATCCATATGCGGATGAGGATCTGCAGGTGCATCCGCATCGTGATCATTCGGATTTCCGCCAATGACGATCGTTCGGGTCGTGTTATCCCATGCGATGGCAACTCCCAAAGCATCCGACAGCAAGCGGACAGGCAAATAAGAGGTGCCGTCGACAACAAGCGGATACACCCTTTGGTTATCCTTATTTATAGGCTGCCAGACTTTTCCGTTCACCGTCATCGCGTAATTGGATGCAACGGTCGCTGCCACGGATTTAATCTCATCCTTCGCAACAACCGATAACGTCCCTCCTCCACACAAAATGAGGGCACCCACAATGGCGAATATCCATTTAAAATTGATCTTCATGTCCATCTCTCCGTTTCATGAATGCTTCCGCTTAATCGGTAATCTAGCATCTTAATGTGTCAGTGAAATGTCGATTGAAGCGGAAAGATAGGAGCTGTTGACTTCTTACTGACACAATTCAATGGTAGGGTTTACCCAACCCAAATAAGCCGAATGAGGGATTTCACACAAATGAAACTTAGAATCTCAATCATTGCTTTGTTTATCGCCCTATTAGTGGCAGGATGCTCGAGATCCGACAGCATGAGCGGGCAGCGGGACAAGCTGCTGGGCAAGAGCACTGCAGATATCGTGGTGGGAGTTGCTTGGCCTTTTGAAGCGAAGAACGACGGGTTCCAAGAGGGGCTCGAATTAGCCTTGGAAGAAATTAATCAGCGCGGGGTTATGGGACAGAAGCTCCAGTTGGTGCTGGAAGATGACCAATCCTCCGTTACCGCAGGTTTAGCGATTGCTCAAGCCTTCGCCAGCAATTTAAAGATGGCGGCTGTCATCGGCCATCGCAGCTCCGCAGTGGCGGTGCCCACGTCCAAAGTCTACGAGAACGCCGGCTTGCTCCTGCTTGCCCCCTCCTCCACTTCGCCAAGCTTGACAGAAGGCGAAGCCAAGCATGTGTTCCGTCTCATACCGAACGATAGTCAGCTTGGTAAGGAGATGGCCGATTACGCCAAATCCAAAGACTACAACAATATAGTTGTCATCTACGCAGACGATGAATATGGCAGAGGCTTGGCCAATTCCTTCGAAGACAGCGCCAAAGCAGCCGGCTTGCAAATCATTGATCGCATCGCTGGCTATAAGGACAGCGCTGACTTGAAGCGCCTTGTTAGAAAGTGGACCCTGCTAGGTTGCGACGCTGTTTTTATTGCCCAGACCATGCCGGATGGCGCCGAGTTAATCGTGCAGCTCCGCGCGGCGGGGTTGAACGTCCCCTTGATGGGGGGAGATGGCCTGGACTCGCAGGATTTGTTAACCATAGCGGGTGAAGATGCGGACCATACTGTCGTTGCCTCGATTTTCAATCCGTACGCTTCCGATAAGAACGTCCAATTATTCGTTAAGAAATATACGGACACCTATGGCGAAGCACCGCGTAAATACTCAGCTCAGGCGTATGATTCCTTGCACTTGCTGGCCGAGGCGATCGAGAAGGCGAACTCACGGAAGCCGGCGGATATCGCCGATGCTTTGCGGGAACAGTCATCGTGGCAGGGCGTATCCGGTACAAGGACGTTCGATGCGAATGGAGACGTTCATGATATGCCAGACGTGTTGAAACAGGTTGTCGACGGCAAATTCGAGTATATGAAGTAAAGGGAGTCGCTCGGGATGAACAATAACATTTTCCGTAAAGTGTCTATCGAACGCTTATCTTCACCTGAACAGTTGGACACCTTGATGAAAGTGACTTCCACGAAAGGCTGGCTTGCCTTGATCTCTCTTGGCCTGCTGCTCGCGTCCGCACTTGCCTGGGGCTTCTTAGGCACGATGAATACCAAGGTTGCGACGGAGGGGGTGCTGATTCGACCCGGAGGCTTGCAGACCATCTACGCTTCATCCAGCGGACTGATTACCGATATTCGCGTGGTTGAGAATGATTATGTGACCAAAGGGAATGTCATCGCCAGAGTCGAGCAGCCGCAGCTTCTACAGCAGCTTGAACAGTTGACAGAGGAGTTGGCGACTCTGGAGGCCGCCTATACAAGCGAACCGTCAGAAGAAGTAAGCAAGCAAATCACCAACTATCAGCAGGCGATTGCGGATAAGAGGGTCGAGTATATGAATCAGTCAAGCATTGTCAGTACCTACACCGGGCGCGTCCTGGAGGTCATTGTCAAGAGCGGCTCCTCGATCGATGCCGGTTCGCCCATGATCTCCATTGAATCCGGGGAATCGCAAGCGAAGGATTTGAAGACGGTGATGTACGTACCCGTGCAGACCGGGAAGAGAATCCTCCCCGGCATGACCGTCGATGTTTCCCCCAGTTCAGTCAATAAGGAAGAGTTCGGATTTATGCTCGGCCGCGTCACCTCTGTGTCCGAATTTCCCCTGACTACGCAATCCATGTTCCTCACGCTTGGCAATGAAGCTCTCGTACGGGAATTGGCTGGAGGAGGTACTGCCCTGCTCGAGGTCAAAGTGGATCTCATTCCCGATTCCTCTACGATCAGCGGATATAAATGGTCGACGCCTGACGGACCGCCGCAGCAGATGAACAGCGGGACATTGGTATCCGCTTCGATCACCGTGAAGCAGCAGAAGCCGATTACCTCGGTCATTCCGCAGATCAAGTAACAAGGGAGCTGAATCGGTGATGAAATCGTCGACACGGGCAAAGCGGGCAAAGACACCAACCGTTCTGCAGATGGAAGCGGTGGAATGCGGTGCAGCGTCATTAGCGATCGTACTCGGTTATTATAAGAGCTTCATCCCATTGGAAGAGCTTCGCGTCGAATGCGGTGTGTCCAGAGACGGCAGCAAAGCCAACAATATCCTCAAGGCCGCGAGGAAATTCGGTCTTATCGCCAAAGGCTACAAGAAAGATCCCGAAGCCTTGCGAGAGCTTCAAGGACCGATGATTATCCACTGGAACTTCAACCATTTCGTTGTGTTGGAAGGATTTAAAGGCAATAAGGTTTACTTGAACGACCCGGGAATGGGACCGCGCATCGTCACCTACGAAGAATTCGACCATTCCTATACAGGCATCGTTCTTGTCTTCGAGCCTTCTCCCGCCTACAAACAGCAGGGGCTTAAGCCTGGTATGGCCAGTTCGCTGAAGAAACGTTTACAAGGCTCGGAGATGGCGTTGTTCTACGTCATTCTAGCCGGGCTATTCCTGGTCATTCCGGGACTGGCCATTCCAACCTTCACCAAGGTGTTCATCGACAACGTCCTGCTGGGACAGAACGACAACTGGCTCTTCCCCCTCCTGTTCGGGATGCTGGTGACCGCTCTCATGCGCGCGGCATTAACCTGGCTACAGAGATATTATCTTCTTCGACTGGAAACGAAGCTTTCGCTTAGCACCTCCAGTCGGTTCTTCTGGCATGTATTGCGGCTCCCGATCCAGTTCTTCTCTCAACGGTTTAGCGGAGAAATCGGCAGCAGGGTCATGATCAACGATACCGTGGCGCAATTATTGTCGGGTGAACTGGCTGTTGCGGTTTTGGGTTCAATGATGATCCTGTTCTATTTATTCCTCATGTTCCAATATAGCATCCTGCTCACCCTCATCGCGATTGCGGCCGCATTGCTCAACGTGCTTTTTCTGCGATTTATCTCCAGAAGACGAGTGGATCAAGGGATGAGGCTGCTGCAGGAAGAGGGCAAGATGGAAGGCGTCGCCATGAATGGCTTGCAGATCATTGAATCGCTTAAAGCCAGCGGTTCCGAATCCGATTTCTTCGCGACGTGGTCCGGCTATCAGAGTAAGCTCATGAATTCCGAGCAGCAGCTTGGTGTCTCTTCGAGCATATTAGGAGCTGTACCTGCGCTGTTGTCAGGGCTAAGCTCGGTTGCGATTCTGACAGTCGGCGGCTTTCAGGTGATGAACGGGATGATGACGATCGGCATGCTTGTTGCCTTTCAAAGTCTGACAGCCAGCTTTATCGGTCCTGTCAACCAAATGGTTGAGCTTGGTGGCTCCCTGCAAGAAGCGGACAGTGGATTGAAGCGGCTGGACGATGTTCTGAATCACGAATTGGATCGTCAGATTGCTCCAATGTCCGAGCCTGACTTGGCTGACGACGAAGGGGCACGCCCCGCCAATGCCAAGCTCGCGGGATTCGTCGAATTAAGGGACGTCACATTCGGTTACAACAAGCTGGAAGGCGCATTAATAGAGAATCTCAATATCCGCCTGAAGTCCGGATCGCGCGTGGCCCTGGTTGGCGGCTCAGGCAGCGGAAAATCGACTGTAGCCAAATTGATTGCCGGCATCTACCAGCCATGGTCCGGTGAAATTCTGTTCGATGGGATGAATCGCCAATTGTTATCACGCAGTCTGATCGGTAACTCGTTAGCGGTGGTCGATCAGGATATCCATATGTTCGAAGGGAGCATGAAGGATAATCTAACGCTATGGGACACGACGATACCGGAGACGGATATGGTGCGCGCCGCCAAAGATGCCTGCATAGACGATGAGATTAGTTCGAGAAGCGGCGGCTATGAGTACAATCTTGCGGAAGGTGGCGGAAACTTCAGCGGCGGGCAGCGCCAGCGTCTGGAAATCGCCCGCGCGTTAGCCGGCAACCCTTCGATTCTTGTGCTGGATGAAGCAACGAGCGCGTTGGACCCGCGGACAGAGCAGTTGGTGGATGCAAGTTTCCGCAAACGGGGATGTACTTGCATCATTGTCGCGCATCGGCTCAGCACGATTCGAGACGCCGACGAGATCATCTTGTTGCAGGGCGGCAAGGTTGCCGAACGGGGTACGCATGAGGAATTAATGAAGCTGAACGGCGCCTATGTCAAGTTGATCGAAGAACATTAAGCGGAATGGAAGCAATGGTCATTTGTTCGGCGCTTGACTCGGAAGAGGGGTGACTCGCACATGAATCCAATGGATGGCACGATATTGGAGCCATTTTTCATTAAGTATGGAGATAGATGCAGAGTAGAAGGGAATAGTCCGCTTCTGATTACGGACGAAATCTCGGCCTGGTATGTCCAGGAAGGTCATATCGATGTATTTGCCATTTCCATGCGAGACGGCGAAATAAGTAGCCCGCGTCAATTTCTGTTCGGTTTGGACTCGGGACGCATCCTCTTCGGCTACCATCGTGATGAAGCGGCCAGCGGCGATACTGCAGGCCATCTTGTTGCCGGCTTAGCGGGAACCACGCTGCTGCGCGTGGATTGCTCCCACTTGTTCAAGATTAGTAAAGAAGATGACGCGATACATGCCGCTCTCTCCTCTCAAGTCCATTCCTGGGTCCAGGACTGGTCTGCGGGACTGAAGATATCGAACATTGTACAACCCTCTCATCTATTGAACGTGCAATTATCCGACTTCCATAAGATCGCTCACCTCCATTACTTGCAGAACCGTACAACCGTATGGGAAGTGGAACAGCGAAGCCTTGAACGCAAGCAGGAGAATGATCAAGCGGTCATGGAACAGGCGCTCCAACGACTGGCGGCTGTAACAGACAGCAGTCGCAAGCAAGCTGGGGCGGCTATCCTAAGCAGCGACTTGCTTTATGTCGCTTGCAGATCAGTCTGTGAATCTATGGGAATGAAGGTCAGGCCCGCTAATGAAATCCAGTTAAGCCAAGCCCGCGATCCCGTCGCTCTTATTGCCAGCCATTCGGGCTTTCGCTCCCGCCAAGTTGTATTGAAGAACAAATGGTGGCTTGATGATAACGGCTCCTTGCTCGGTTTCATCGAGGGAAACCATTCGCCCGTTGCGCTCATACAGAAGACTCCCAGAGCTTATGCGCTTGTCGATCCCGAGACGGGAACCGAGCGGCTGATTACGGAACGAATCGCCCGAACAATCGCCCCGGTGGCGTATATGTTCTACCGTCCATTGCCGGCCAAGCCGCTTAAAGTGATGGACATTCTCAAGTTCGGCCTACACCCATCGATCAAGCGGGATGCGGTGACGATACTGCTCATGGGCATTGCCGGAGGATTATTAGGCATATTCATGCCGATAGCCAACGGTTTCCTATTCGATTCGATTATTCCTGCCTCGGACAGAGGGCTTCTGCTGCAGATGGGACTCATCCTATTATCTGCAACCGTCTCGTTGTTTCTACTCGGACTTACCCAGTCTATGGCGATGCTGCGGCTCGAAGGCAAGATGGACAGTTCCATTCAAGCGGCGGTATGGGACCGCTTGCTTAGTCTGCCGGTCTCCTTCTTTCGCGACTATGCTGCCGGCGATCTCTCCATGCGGGCGAACAGCATTAATGCGATACGTCAATCACTTTCCGGAATCGCGATCACGGCGATACTCGGCGGAATCTTCTCCTGCTTTAACTTCTTCCTGTTATTCTACTATGACGTGAAAATGGCGCTTGTCGCCGCAGTTATGGTTTTCATTACGATTGTCGTAACGATTGGCATCGGGGTATCGCAGGTTAAGCGACAGCGAGTGCTGCTACGCATAGAGGGGAAGCTTACCGGGACGATCTTGCAAATTATCAATGGCATTACCAAATTTCGCATGGCCGCTGCGGAGAAGCGGGCCTTCTTTATTTGGGCGAAGCTGTTCGGCGCGATGAAGGAAACGGATTTCCGAGCGAGGTCATTAACCAATAGCTATGCTGTCTTTAATGCCTTCTTCCCCGTAGTCACTTCGATGGCCCTATTCTACATGGTTGCTTCGGGGTCAAGCTCATTAAGCCCCGGTAAATTCATTGCCTTCTTCGCTGCCTTCTCGGCCTTCCTCGGAGCTATGCTCGCGATGTCGTCGGCTGTCATCGCGAGCTTGAACATCATTCCGCTATACGAGAGAGCGAAGCCGATCCTTCAGACGATTCCCGAAGTGCTGGAATCCCGCGATGATCCCGGTGTACTTGCAGGGGAGATAGAAGTCAAACACGTGCATTTCCGCTATAAAGCAGACCAACCCCTCATCCTTCAGGATATGTCCCTGCACATTCGCCCGGGGCAATTCGTCGCGTTGGTCGGTGCTTCAGGCTGCGGCAAGTCAACCTTGCTGCGCCTGCTGCTTGGATTCGAAAGTCCGGAATCCGGATCGATCTTCCTGGACGGTCAGGATTTGAGAATGCTGGACATCCGCTCCGTGCGCAGTCAGCTTGGCGTCGTGCTGCAGAATGGGAAGGTCATGTCGGGAGATATATTCACCAACATCGTAGGTTCATCAAATCTAACGATTGACGACGCTTGGGAAGCTGCCAAGCTAGCCGGATTGGCTGAAGACATTCGGCAGATGCCCATGGGCATGCATACGATGGTATCCGAGGGCGGCAGCACCCTGTCCGGCGGACAACGGCAGCGAATGATGATCGCCAGAGCCATTGCCAAGAAACCGAAGATACTCCTGTTCGATGAGGCCACCAGCGCCCTGGACAACCGCACGCAAGCGATCGTCAGCAAGAGCCTGGAAGCGTTGAAGGCCACCCGCGTTGTGATCGCCCATCGACTCAGCACAATTAGAAATGCGGATCGAATCCTCGTCGTTGATAAAGGCCATGTTGTGCAAGCGGGTACTTATGAGCAATTAATCCAACAAGAGGGACTGTTCAACGAACTGGCCAAGAGACAGTTGGCTTAATCCGATCATTAAATGTTTTAATTCTCGACATTTTACTGACATTTTCCTCAAGTACGATTAGGGCATAGAAGAGAAAAGACATTCATCATACAAGGAGGAATTATCCATGAGCTCGCAAGAAAAAGATTTGAACAGACCGCTGTCTGAATCGGAATTGGCGTATGTCGCAGCAGGTGACGGTATACGTCTAGGGATCAGCAGAATTGATGCTAATGCGAGAATCGGCAGAGATCGTGAAGAACCTCCCTATACTACCTTGCCGGTTAAGAAGGTTAGATTGCAGGAGGAGGAATAAGCGATGGGTTGGACGCAGCTAACGTTCGCCGCGGCGATCCGTCAAGTGGTACATAAGGCGACACACGATGAAGCCTTCCGGAAGCAAGTCATGAATGACGTTCATTCCGCAATCAAGGACATCTCGGATCAAGAGGTTCCTCAAGACTTCAAGATCAATGTCGTGGATGGTACAGGCTATCAATTAACGATCGTCTTACCCGCTATGAACCCGTCGGGGGACGAATTGTCCGACCGGGAGCTCGATACGGTTGCCGGGGGTCTCATCCTCGATGGCGTAGATTATGGTCAAGGCTCACCCAAAGTCGATTTCCAGTGGCCAGCTACTCCGGAGAATAAAGAATATCTCAATGGCAATATCGGAACCGGCAACACTTTGCTCCCGAAAAAGGGATCATAGCCAATCTGACACCGAGGGTGATTAACGGAAGGAGGTGAGACCAATGGGTCAATCACAACAACCGAAAGGAAGAGACGCAGCAACGGCACGGGAACTGTCCCCCAAAGAATTGTCCGAAAGTGAACTGGGATCTGTTGCCGGGGGCGTATTCATAGATGGCAATGGAAATAAGAAGGGCCCGTCCAAACCAGGTGTGATCACCACGAAGGACGTCTCGGGCGCTCCGACCCTGCCAAGAGATAGTTGAGAACATGAAGATCAATAGATCGACTACGGATCATACTCTCGGTTAATACAACGAGATTTGATAAATACAATATCCCAAGGAGGAATTATCAATGAGCGAGCAAGAAAAAGGGCAATTGTCGGAAGCGGAGTTGGAAAACGTAGCGGGTGGCGGCCTGATTAAGGATATCGTCAAAAAAGGGAAAAAAGGCGCCAATGATTTGGCCGACAAAGCCAAAAAAGGCGCAAACGACGGTGTCGGAAAAGTAAGCGGCGCAGTGGAAGACGGCAAAAACACCGTTTATTAATCCTTAAACAACAGCTAGCGTCGAAAGAAACCCCGATTGTATCGGGGTTTCTTTCGACCTGATAACGGTTGCGGATCTCTACCAATTCAGAATGTAGGTGTCACTTCTCATGGAATGGCTGAAATCGATTTGGACGATATTGGGGAGTATTGCCGCAGGCGTGCTGCTTGGACTATACGAGCCCGAGCTATCCTTAAGGCTGGTGCCTTATGGCGATTTGTATTTATCCTTTTTGAAAATGTGCATCATTCCTATTATGGTTACGGCGATTGTATCCAGTGTCGGAAGGTTATTTATGTCGTCAGGCTCCAATAAGGTATTGTATCGCATGATCACGGTTTCCGCTGCCAGTATGTTTATCGTTAGCGCCTTCGGAATGATTACGGGCTTACTGGCCAAACCGGGATCCAACATTTCTTCAGGCAGCAAAGCAGTACTGGGAACGATATTGCTGGATACAGAATCTGCTTCTACCGTCGGCACTGAATCGGGAAACAACGGGAGCGGCTTGATGGATTTCGTCTTCAATCTGATACCCGACAATATATTCATTGCGCTGGGCCAGGGTAATAATCTGCAAATCTTGTTCTTCTCCGTTGTGATGGGAATCGCCCTTGGAATGCTCTCTGCTCGCTCCGGCGACCATCAATTTCTGTCTATGACCGATCTGTTGTTCAAGGTGTTCCAGACGGTAATTTCTTGGTCCATGTATTTACTGCCCGTAGGACTCTTATGCATCATGGCAGGGCAAATGGCCAGTACAGGCTTAGGGCTGATGCTGGCCATGTTCAAATTTATCGGATTGATTCATGTCATGTCGCTAATCCTGATGGCTGTGAGCGGAAGCGTCATTGCCTTCAAGTTAAAGATCTCCTTCCTTCAATCGCTGGCAGGATTGAAGGATTCCTTAACGATCGCCTTTGGAACGCAATACAGCGTCGCTACGATGCCATCGGTCCTTGATGCGTTGCGGAACCGATTCAAGCTGGATGCGGATTCCGTTAACCTGGTTGTCCCGCTAAGTATCGTCGTATGCCGCTACAGCATGATCATGATCTACTCATTGGGTCTAATCTTCATTGCACAATTGTATAGTGTTCAACTCGGCTGGCAGGCGCTGCTTCTTATTCTGGTCGGAGCGGTACTCGCCTCTATTGCCGGTGCTGGTGTTCCTGGAATCGTGGCCATCTCCATGATTACGCTCATCGCGACTCCTCTCCACCTGCCTTCCAGCACCGGCGTCATTCTGCTGATGGCGGTCATTCCCGTGATCAACCCGATTATTACGGCTTCCAATGTTCATTTGAACAGCGCGGCGTCTGTGCTTATTGTCGATAGACGCACCAGCGAAGCAGCGGAAGGAAGATATAGCTAATGAATCGTAGACGAATGAACCGGATCGGCATCGTTGCCTTGATGCTTATTCCCCTCTGTCTATCGACAGCGTGCGGAATGGAGAAAGGTTCGGTTGTCGGATCGCCTACGGGACCTGCAGCCGATGCGGTCGTTCCAATGGAACCGCCGAAGAAGGTTGAGGTATCCTCAGAGGAGTTAGCCGCCTATTCTCCTGAGATGAAGCAAATCTACGATCGCGGTGTACTGCGTGTAGCCATCTACTCTCAGGATCGCGTCCCCTTCTTCTATGTGAATGACGGCGGAGTACTCACAGGAAGCGATGTGGAACTGGCCACAGATATGGCCGCCCAATTCGGCGTAGGTGTCGAATTTATACGAACCGCCCAATCCTTCGATCAGGTTGTCGATCAAGTTGCTTCAGGACAAGCCGACATCGCCGTCTCCAAGCTCAGCGCAACGTTATCCCGCGCTAAGAAAACGCTATTCTCGCAGCCTTATCTTACCCTTCATCAGGGATTGCTGGTCAATCGCTTAAAGATCGCACAACTGGCCCAATCGGATAAACCGCTGCTGGATACGATCAAGACTGCCCCGATTGCCATCGGCGTCGTTTCGGGAACCTCTTATGTTCGGTTTGCCAGCGAATTATTCCCGGCGGCTGAGCTGAAGCCTTTCTCGACCGTGGAGGAGATGATAGACGCGGTATTAAGCGGGGATATCACCGCGATATATTATGACGAACTGCAACTGAAGGATATTGTCGAGAGCAATCCGACGCACTCCATTGAACTGCAGCTTATGATCATGAACGATCAGATCGATCAGATCGCCGTTGCGGTGCCGCCCGACCACGTGCAGTTGCTTAATTGGATCAATCTCTATTTGCAAGCCAATCCAGCGAGAATATCCGACATGCTATCCAAATATGGCATCCAGGCTGAAAGATCGGATTGATCGGTCATGCGCTCTGTGCACGGTTGCACGCAATCTCTCAGGAAACCTTGTGATCGGAAGGGAGGATCAGTGCGAATGTGGTCTTCCCGCGGGTTCCGTCGGACAGTACCAATTGTCCGCCAAGCGAACGCGCGATTAATCTGCTGAATGGCAGTCCGATTCCCAATCCACGTACATGCATTTTATGATCGTCGCCGCGATAGAACGGCTCGAACACATGCTCATACTCCTCTCGAGGTATCCCCCGACCTGTGTCCTGCACTTCAATTCGAATCCCTACGGACTCCTGTTTGAGCAGCACCCTTATCATCCCCTCGGTCGACATGGCAGCTTTCGCATTATTCAGCAGATGAATCAGGATTTGCTCCACGCGGATAGGGTCGGTCCATGTCTGCCAATCAGCTCCATCATTTGCAGTCTCTTTGACGATCTGTAACGTACTATCGTTATGGTTGAGCTTCCAGTTGTCGATAATTTCCGTGATCAATGAGTCCAAATCGCAAATCCTTCGTGTGACGGATACCTCGCTCGCTATGAATCGGTTGAATTCAAGCAAGTTCTCAATCATCGTTTGCAGACGTTGGCTTTCCTCAAGCGAAGCTTCCAGATAGGCGCTCGCCTCCTCGCCGCTAACCTCGTGATTCTTCACCGCTTGAATCCTGTTATTGATTGAGACGACGGGTGTATTCAATTCCTTCGTAATGCCCGCCAACAATTGCGAACGCAATGCCTCCATGCGTGCCAATCGATTCGTCATTTCGTTAAACGAATGCGTCAAACCATAGATTTCCGCTTCTTTGTATTGTTTGTTGATATTAATCTCATAGGTTCCCGCCACTACTTTCTTCGCAGCTTCGGCAACCTCACGGATCGGCTTGACCAACCTCCGGGTCATGGTATAGACGATTGCCCAACCGATTAGCAAGAAAGTGAACAATAAAATAAACCTAGGGGAGTTATAGAACAAAACCCTAAGCTTGGTCTGCTTCTTCTCGAAATACAACAAATAACCGGTTACAGCAGCGTCCCGAAGCATCGGTTGTACACCCACCATGTAAGTCACATGGTTGGCGGTCGACTTAAAGGTAAGAACATGCGCAGAACCCGTCATCACCTTCGGCAGCATGGGGCTTAGCTGTTCCGCTTCAATAGGCGGATCCGGAGGGTGCTGCTGCCTGGCAGTCCCCTTGTTATCCAAAATGAATAGAATCGGCTTCCCCGTCAGACCATGCCGACTCCCCATATCTTCTAACGTGTTATGCAGCCTCGGACTGTTCGGCAGAGTTCCGTCGTTATCCTCTGCCATAGCCGCGACATCTCGAGCCATTGCTGCCAACCCGCGAATTTGTTTATGATTCAAGACTACCCATAGTATAGACAACGAGGAAGCCATCGTAATCGCGACGCTTAACGTTATGGTCAGGAAATAACGGATCGACCAGTATTGCAACAGACTTGGATGCCGCGCGGTATCGGTCACAGTACGAATACCCCGATTCTCTTATCGTGATAGATTGTGGCGGGATTTCACACCCTCTCCCTACGTTTCGACAAATTAGGGGGTAACTCCTGTATTTTCATCGCAGTTTTACTGGTTTACTTCCAGATCAAGAGGAAGGAATGGTAAGCGTAAAGGTGGTGCTCCCGGGAATACTGCCGGACAAGATGAGATCGCCCCCCAGTGAACGTGCGATCATTCTACTGAAGGTCAACCCGATTCCTAAGCCCCGTACGCGCGTTTTCTTATTATCTCCGCGATAGAACGGCTCGAATATCTCGGCATGCTCTTTGGCGGGGATTCCTTTGCCTGTGTCATGTACTTGAATATGAGACTCCCCAAGCGCGGGAACCAAGTACACGAACACGGTCCCCTTGGGAGCCATCGCATCTCTCGCGTTGTTCAAGAGATTGATCATAATTTGTTCGATGCGGACAGGGTCCGTTCGCACGCTCCAGCCATCCGCACGATCCGTTGTCTCCACGACAGCTTTGATATCGGACTGCCCTTGACCGAGACACCATCTCTTTACGATTGCTGTAACCGTCTCATCCAGGTCGCACCATTCCTCTACAGTCGCCACAGAGTCATCTACAAAGCTGTTGAAGTCCAGCAGGTCCTCAATCATTTTCTGCAGCCGACAACTCTCCTTGATACAGACGTCAAGGAACTCATCGGCTTCGGCACCGGTTACCACTTGCCCTTTCACAGCCTGGATCAAGCCGCTGATCGAAGCGACGGGGGTCTTCAATTCATGCGTGACGCCGGCTAATAGCTGTGATCGCAGCTCCTCCAACCGGTTCAACTTGTCCGCCATCTCCTTGAACGACTTCATAAGCTCCCGAATTTCATCTTCCTTATAACCTGAGCCGAATTGGACATGATAATTGCCTGCGACAATCTGTTCTGCGGCATCAGCCGCTTGCTGTATCGGCTTGACCAAACGCCGTGTCATAAGATAAATGGCTCCCCAGCCAATCAAAATAAAGATAAAAAAAAGTATGATGACTGGTTTGAATGCCCATATTTCCTTCAGAACATTCACTTTCGGCGTCAAGTACAGCGCATAACCCATCGTTAAGGAAGGGTCACTCATCGGAAACACAGCTACCTGATACGTTGTATGGTCCTGGTTCGAATAGAGCGTAAACAGATGGGGCTCACTTCTCCTCATATCCCGCAGCTTATGATGAACTTGAACGGCTATCTCGAACGGAATGAAAGGAAATTGATCGATGACGCCGCCTCTCGGGTCAAGGATCATCACGATGGGCCTTTCATTCAGATTATATTGATCAACGAGCTCATTCAACCAACGGCCTACCGTCGGATTGCCCGGAATCACCCCTCCGTTAGCGGCCGTTGCAAGTGCAATCTCTTGCACCATCTTCCCCATGTCGCGCTGCTGATTAGATAAGGCATTCGCCTGAACGAAGTAGAGGGTGGAGGCACCCACGATTACCGAACCGGCGATTAAGAGCAGGAAGTAGCGAATAGACCAATAATAGAGAAGACCTTTGCGGTAAATCATATCGGACCCCGTATGGATGCACCCCCCTGGCGTCTCTTCTTCCTTCCTGCCTGGAACGATCAATATTCCTTCCGCTCGCGCAGAAACGGCAATGAAATACTGAGCAGTACGGACAATACCAGACCACAGGCGAAAGCTTTGGCCATCGCCCTAGTCATATAATCTTTCGCCAACGCCTTCATTTCCCGTACAACGCCCTGAATCTTCTCGGTTACTTCCGCAAGCTTGCCGCTCTCTTCCAGTTGCCGCCGCTCCGTGTCCGATAGTTCGAATGCCGACGCATCCTCTCTCTCATTAGCGGCATCGTCAAAGAAAGTGTCCGCTTTCCCCTCAAGCAATTGAATCGCTCTCGTCTCTATATGCGCGGGAAGATCGGCCTGTACAATGGATTGTATCCCGTCATCCACCACTTTTGTCGAATAGGCCTGCGTAAAACTCAGCGTCACCGACACGAACAAGGCAACGCCTACCGCACCGCCCATATTACGGGTAGTGGCATATACCGCCGACCCCAGCGAAACATCCTTTTCCGGAATGGAAGCCGTACCGATCGTCACGCTAGTCACCATGAGAATACCTATTCCCGTACCGGCAATCGCCATAATTGCAATTAAATATCCGTTGCCGACATCGGCTTGCAGCATAGAGAGCAGACAGAAGCCCGTAATTGCAAATACAAAGCCAATCAACATTGGTGTAAAATAACCCATTGTATCAATCAGACGACCGATCAGCGGAGCAACGACGAGCATCACGGCGGATAGCGGGGTAATCATCAATGAGGCCGTCAAAATATCGAAGCCTTTCACCTGGGTAAAGTAAACAGGCAGCAAGACCAGTGTCCCCATCAATAAGACTCCGCTTAAGAAATTGGCCGCCATTCCCGCCATAAACACACGGTTTCGGAGCATCTCCAGCTCTATTAACGAGTTCTTTACCTTACTCTCAATATACAGGAACGATAGCGCGCTCACCAGGCTGATGATGAACGCAAAAATAATGGGAACGGAGCCCCATCCCTCCTCTTGCCCTTGCAGTATGCCATAAGTGAAGAAGAACAGACTTGCGCTAAGCGTAACGACGCCTAGAATATCCATGCGAAACGGCGCGCGCCGCTCCTTATAATTCGCAAAAACAAGCGTAGCCAAAGGGGTGGAAATCGCGACTACAGGCAGGTTAATGAAAAATATCCATTCCCAGCTCCAAAATTTCGTGATCAGTCCGCCCAAACTCGGGCCTATCGCAATCGCCAAGGCGCCAATCCCGCCCCATACCCCCATTGCCGCGCCCACCTTATTCGGGGGAACCGCGGTGCGTACCAGAACCATGCTGGCTGGAATAACCGCAGCGGCCCCAATCCCCTGCAACACGCGATAAACGATTAAGCTCGAGGCATTCGGCGCGAACCCGCAGAGAAGTGAAGCGATCATAAATAGAAGAAGCCCCGCCATGTAGGTGCGATAGCTTCCGAAAATATCCGCGAGCTTCCCAAGAGCAACCAGCAATACCGCCACCGTAATGACGAATGCATTGATAATCCAGGAAGCCGCTCCAAGCTCGATTTGTAGATCTCGTGTCATACTAGGCATGGCAATATTGACGATTGTCGTATCGAGGAACACCAGAAATAATCCGACGCTAACCGCAAATACTTGCTTAAAGCCCCCATATGAAATTTCTCTATGTATCGTCATCATCGACATCCCTTAGTGTTGATGCACCAACCGTAACACGCAATGATGTCAGAGAAATGTCAATGAACGCGCTCGCTTGTCTTCTGTCTCACGAGTGGGCTTCCACACGAAATTGATACCCGACTCGCCTGAAAGTGATAATCTCTCCTTCATCCTCCGTGCACCCGGCTAGAGATTGGCGAATGCGCTTGATCGCTAAATCGACGGCTCGGTCGCTGCCCTCGTAATCAATACCCCATACGCACTGAATGAGGTGTTCCCGATCGAACGTTTGATTCGGGTGTCTCGTCAGAAACAGCAACAAATCCAGATCCCTGGGTGTCAAAGGCACACGCTCTCCCTGAAACCATACCTCGCGCGATGCATAGTCGATTTTCATCTTCCCGATCATCGCCGTGTCCTCTATCCTTACCTGAGGAAGCCTTCTTAGCACCGCTTGAACGCGGGCGACCACCTCATCCCCGACAAAGGGCTTGCTGATATAATCGTCAGCGCCGCCATGGAGGCCCTCCAACCGATTCTTGATATCGCCGAGTGCAGTCAGCATAATAACCGGACACGAGCTTTGTTTGCGAATTTGCTGCAGAATCGACCACCCATCCCGATCGGGCAGCATCACGTCCAGCAGCACGAGCGACGGCTTCCACTTTTCGAACAGCACGATCGCCCGCTCACCCTCGTAAGCCTGTTCTACCTCGTAACCTGCTTTTATCAAAAATGCTCTTAATACCATGGAGATTCCCGTATCGTCTTCCACGATCAATATTTTCTTCACACCCGGATTATCCTTTCCCGCCTCATTGATTTACTTGCTGTAGCGTTCAGTCCAAGCGAGGGAGCGTGAACGCGAATGAAGTTCCCTTCTCTGCCCCACTCTCGACATACATCTTACCGTTCAAGTTTTCCAATGCGGTGCGTACGGCGAATAAGCCGATTCCCCGTCCGGACAACTCGCTGACCGTGTTATGGGTAGTAAAACCCTCGTGGAATATGATCAAGCACTGCTGATCGTCCGACATCGCGTCGAACTCGGCTTGTGTACAAATGCCTTTAGCCACCGCGTGTATCCCAATCTCCGACAAATCCATCTCCCTGCCATCATTCGACAAGAGGATCCGCATCTCCTGTTCGTCATGGGATACTTCACAGAGAATGGTCCCCAATCGATCCTTGCCGACACCGGCCCGATACTCGGGCGCTTCGATCCCATGATCGATCATATTGCGGAACACGTGAATTAACGTTCTTGTGAAATCGATATACGTCTCCGGATTGACGAGCAGCTCGCCTCCGCTAATCTCGATCGGGTAAATTTCCTTGCCCGTTCGGCTCGCCAGCTTTGCCGTATACTCCGGATACATGCTCAGCAGCTCCTTGAGGGGTCGGTACTGCAGCTTCTTTAATTCCGAGACGATCGCTTTTGCCTCCAGGCTAGGCAGAATCGTATAGACTTGCTGTTCCAGGTGCCGCAGTCTCTCGAGCTCGATCGTTACCGTTTCCTGTCCGATATCGAACCCTTCGCCGAGGATATCCCGCAACACATGCAAGTCTTCATCCAACCAACCCAGCAGGTCGAATGTATTCAGCCATTCCTCCAATAAGGAAGAGACAACCGTGTCCGACGTACTGTCGTCAACCCGCATCTTCCATTCGACTAGCTGCGATTCGAGCTCATGCAAGCGTTCCATGGTATACATAAAATCGATCTGCGCGAAATTTCCTTTGAACGTATGAACAATCCGGGATATTTCTGCCCACTTGTCCTTCGTGGAAATCTGCAGATTCATCAACTCATGCTTGCCCTGTCGTGCAAAAGTCTGGTATTCCTCAACCATTTCCTTAAAATCCCGGTAGTGTTTAATAACCCATACAACCATATTCAATACATGCCGTTCCCTGGCCACCTGATCTTCCAGCTTCCGCCGCTCGCTGATATCCGTCAGGATGACCATCACTTTCCCTGAGGCCGCTTCAAGATCGGGTATCCATTTGTACTGCAACGAAACCCGCTTGCCCGATACTTCGGTTTCCCTCGGAAGCAGCGACAAACACACTTCACGTTGCAGATCATCCTCCTGGAAAATGGTGTCGAGCATCTCCTCATGGAGATTCTGTTCCGCTTCGTTGTCAGGGTACAGCAAATCCACATAGCGGGCATCCGCAATCTCCCTCTGGAACAAGCGGCGACATTCGATACTGTACTCCTCCTGGATCGCCAACTGCTTGTCAAAGGTAAGAAAGCCCTGTCCCGCATAATCGAGCAGATTCTGAATCGACCGGGTCCGCTCCCTCACCTTCGATTCCAACGTCTGATTCCAGTTCGACAGCTTCAGATTGTTATTCTGGATTGTGCGATAAACTTCGGCATAGTTCTTGAATAAAATTACAGCGAAGAAGATCGTGCTCAGCAACAAGGAATTATCTAGACAAAGGCGCATGAGATGAATGAATTCCAACGGATTGTACCCGAAGAGCCCCCGTCCCGGATCGCTCTCCATGTACACCCGAAGGGGATAGCCGATCATGTTGATCAACAGGAATAACGTGAACCCTGAGATGAACCATAGGGCATCGCTATTGCTCCTTCTTCTAAGCGATAACCCGATGATGGTTAAACAGAACGCACATAGGAGTGAGAATCCCAATTCCTTGACGATCAGAATATCGCTGCTGAACTTGCCCATGGTCTCGGGTATCGTCAGATTAGCGATAGGAATGAGCAGCCCCGCAATCAGCATCGCTGCGCCTGTTATTCGAACAACCCGCGCAAACGCAGGTATTAGAATAGGAATAAAATAGAGAGCGAACAAACAGATCATGCCGCCGCGCAATGGATCTTTCCAATAGAGTTCAAGCGAAGAGACATCAAAAAACAGGTGAAGTGAATTTAATGAAAGTAAGAGATTTAAGCTGATCAAGAGTGAGAAAAGTGCAAAATAAAGCGTAGAGGGATTGCCACGGTTAATAAAATACATGAGCAAAGCCACAAAACCGATAATAAAAAATACGATGACACCAAGTCCATTCAAAGCGTCGTCTTTTATCAGTCCAAGCCTCAAGTCCGCTTGCGTGCCGTACTTCACAGGGCCTATCTTCCCATGGACATAGTTGTCCTGATTAGAATGAATCCGCACAATTAGCGGTTGATCCGGCGATGCTTCTGCCAAAGATACGAAGACGGGCTTGTTTGCCCGTAAGGGATTGACCCCCTCCTTCATGCCGCCTTGCCTGTAAAGCAGCTTGGCGCCTGAGTAGACTTCGAACTCGTAGCTGCTGTTCGTAAACATGAGATAGGGATCGCGCACGAATCGATGGTCGGTGCCGGTTGGAATGTGGCCTGAGAACCAAGCGAACTCTGTGCCAGCCTGCAAATCCTCCGTACTGATCGGCATATGAGGCCAGTCTTTGGATGCCCCGAGCTTGACCCACTCGAATACGCCATTCGCATCCACGGGCGAATCCCCTACGCGGTAAGTCCCCCATTGTATGCCCGAGCCTTGTTGCGCTTGAGGCGGCGGCATTCGATCGATTGGAGCGGGAGCCGCTTGCGCAGGGACTGCCCAGCTAGCCATGCTGCATATAAGCAGCACTGTGACAAGCGCTATCGCCACGAATCGCAGCTTCATATTACCACTCAATCTCTGCATAAGAACGGTAAACACCATTCAGCAGCCTTGCTTTTAATTTGCTATAGTAACCAAGATCGTTCGTCACCAGCGCAACCGTCCCCTTGCGTTCACGCACAACTGTTACGAAATCGAGCAGCAAGCGCAACCCTTCTTCGTGAAGGACAGGCTCCCACATCTCTACCACATACTTCATTTTGCGAAAATACAGCAGTCCTTGCAGACAGGAACAAAGAAATCGAACATTCATATCGACGATATGCCGCTGGATGGTCAGTACGGACCGACCGTCCTTGATCACAAGCTCGAAGGGAATATTCGACATATATAGAGGCTCCAGCTTCAATAGCTCTTGCTTCTTCGGAAATCTGCCAGCCTGATCTTCTTTCTGCACCGGTGTGTGCTTGGCAGGCGCTTCCTGAATACTGCTCGATTGAACCCCGAGAACAGCATTAATAACCTCGTTTACTTTTTCCTTGGTGAAAGGTTTCGTGATGTAATGCTTAGCTCCCTGCTTAATTGCCTCATATACCTTGCTGCGCTGCTCTAGTGAACTGATCATCACGATCTTGACATTCGGATTCCGTTCGCGAATTTGACGAAGCGCTTCAATACCGTCGAGTTTAGGAAGCTGAATGTCCATCGTAATCAGATCGACATCCTTCGCATTATACTTTTCGATTGCTTCCCGACCGTCTTCCAATTCCTTCACGATCTGATGTCCCATTGTCTCGATAATCTCCCGAAGACTGCGGCGGAAAATCGGCGAGTCATCTACAATCATAATATTAGCCATGGTACGCCCCCTAAGCTCAGGAATTCATATCTACGATTGTACAAGTCGAGTGTGTCAAGAAAGTGTCAGCAAGCATTTTTCGTAAAGTAAATCGTGGAACTATCCCCCAACCGATGATCCTCCAATAGATTGATAGATTGATGGAGGATATGCGACATCAATCTCACCATAAAATTAGGGAAACTTCCCAAAGCTTCCTGCGTATTACTTCTTAGCGAATCATGATTGGTTCACAGAGGAGGTGCAACATGGAGACGCTCATGATGGTCTTGTTCGCGGCAGGCGTCGGTTATGCGATATTAACGGCGATTCTCGGAGACGTGTTCGGACTCGAGGCTCATACCGGGGAGTTTCCGTTCCTATCCCCTACCATTATCGCGACTTTCGTAACGGTCTTCGGAGGGTTAGGCTATCTGCTGCTGCACAACACCGAATGGTCTGCGCTTCCGATCGCAGGCGTTGCCTTGATGGGTGCGCTAGGCGTCTCGGCCGCGGTATTGTTTCTTGTCGTGCTTCCGCTGTATGCCGCCCAGAAAGGCGACGCGTTATCGGTTAAAGGGATGATCGGCTGCGAAGCCAAGGTCATTACGTCGATCGAAGCGGATCGTCTAGGGGAAATCGTGTACGAGCAAGGAGGCATTCGGCATAACGCGCCGGCGAAGTCCGCGGAGGACGCGACGATACGCAGCGGCGCGCGGGTCAGAATCCTCGATGAACTGGCGGGAACCTTCGTTGTAGAACAAATATAACGAGGACACTTAGGAGCAAAGGAGAATGATCATCTAATGGACTCAACGCTGTATATTCCGGTTGGTATCATCATCGCAGTTATTCTTTTAATCGTCGTATTCGCCTCGAGATACCGTACCGTTAAGGCCGACGAGGCTATGATCGTCACCGGGGCGCTCACGAGCAACGGGATGAAAATCGTCAAAGCAGGGGGCACGTTCATTTGGCCGGTCGTGCAGAGCTCTTCGTTCCTCTCGCTGCAAGTCCAGACGCTGGACATACATACGCCTGAAGTGTATACGATGCACGGCGTACCCGTCATGGTCGACGGGGTAGCGCAAATCAAGATCAAAGGCGATATGGAATCGATCGCGACGGCCGCCGAGCAATTCTTAGGCAAGCCCGACGAAGAGCTGAAGAGCATCGCTACCCAGACGATGGAAGGTCATCTGCGGGCGATTCTCGGTACGATGACCGTCGAGGACGTCTACCGCAACCGGGAAGAATTCGCCCGTAACGTACAAGAGGTAGCGGCAAGCGATCTGAATAAGATGGGTCTGCAGATCGTATCCTTCACGATCCGCGACGTCAGAGACAAGAACGGCTACTTGGACGCGCTCGGCCAACCGCAGATCGCTTCCGTCAAACGGGATGCCGAGATTGCCAAAGCCAACGCGCAGCGCGACGAGCAGATCGCGAAGTCGAAGGCGCTCGAAGAGGGTAAGAAAGCGGAGTTCACGGCCGAGACGAATATCTCCGAAGCTCATAAGGAGATGGAAGTGAAGAAGGCGGTCTTCAAGCAAGAGCAGGATAAGAAGAAAGCCGAAGCCGACCAAGCGTATAAGCTGCAGGAAGCGAAGACGATGCAATCGGTAAAAGCCGAAGAGATGCAGATCCAAGTCATCGAGCGGGAGAAGCAAATCGAGCTGGAAGCGAAGGAAATCGAACGCCGCGAGCGCGAGCTGGTCGCGACGGTGAAGAAGCAAGCCGAAGCCGAGAGATTCGCGCAGGAGCAGAAGGCGGAGGCCGATCGCTATCAGATCGAAGCGAAGGCGAGAGCAGAGGCAGAGGCTGTAAGGCTGTCGGGTAACGCTAACGCCGACAAGGAACGCGCCGAGGGTACCGCGGAAGCGGACGTTATTCGCCTTAAAGGTTTGGCGGAAGCGGAAGCGAAGGATAAAATCGCCGACGCCTTGCGCAAGTACGGAGAGGCGGCCATTATCGAGCTTATCGTTCAGAAGTTCCCGGACATCGCGAAGGCGATCGCCGAACCGCTATCGAAGACCGAGAAGATCGTCATTGTCGACGGCGGCGGAAGTGGACCGAACGGCGGCGCAGGCAAAGTCACGGGTTATGTGACGGATTTGCTAGCCAAGATGCCGGAGACCGTCAATGCCTTAACCGGCGTCGACGTCAACCAGCTGCTTCGCAGGCTGGCCGAGGGCAGCACCGGCATGAAGAAGGATATTACTTCGGATAGTGAAGTGTAACCGAATAAAAATGTCAAAGCCAGGCTCCCTATTACGGATCCTGGCTTTGACATTGCTAGTGGATACTTGTAATTGCTGATTTGACTCTTTGGATATTGCCGCCACCTGGTGCGATTCCGACTCCGGTAACAGACACGTTAATAATGGCGTCGTCCGCTAAGTTAATAAACCAGTCCCCGACTTCCAAAGCCACTTCCGCGTTACCGTCTAGCAGCGTTGCAGGCGGAGTTATCGGGTTCGGGTCGCTGCCTTCAATCGTGAGTGAATACATGAATCCATCAGCTACCTCTTCATCGACTACTCCGCTGAAGAATACGATCAGATCACCGTAGAGCTCGTCGTATACGACATTGGTAACGGATACTCCTGTCGGCGGCGTATAAGCCGGAGGCGGGGTTGTAATGATGATTTCCTTAATCACGGACATATTACCTGCATCATCTTTCAAGACCACATATACATCGTAGCTCGTATCGTCATTTAGCCATGAGTTGCCGACCACTAGATGATCCTGAAAGTCTGCCGAAACTCTTCTTTGTTGGTAGTCGAGGGCCGGTTGACCATCTGCGCCCAAGCCTTGCACAATGTACTCGGAAGACGGAGTAGCAGAATTATACGCCGTTACGACGGAATATACGGTTCCCGTCACGCTCGGCGTAACTAGAACTTCTGCCGTTTTGCTTCCAGCCGTACGAGTTTCGCCTAGGGCTAACGTTAGCGTCGGCAAGGTCGGTGGTACATACGGCGACGTAATAATCGGCGGAGTATTTTTCTTCTCTTCTTCTTTCTTCTTCTCTTCTTCTTCCTTCTTCTGCTCTTCCTGCGCTACGTATTGCTCCTTGGCTTCGTATGCGCCGGTAACGAGCAAATCGCGAGTCGCGTTAGACGCACCTCCAAACTTGCCGTCTGCTCCGTTAGCGAGAAGTTTCTTCTCCAGAGCAAGCGCAACATAGCCCTTCGCCCAATCGGATACCGTGGCATCGTTAACGCCTGGCGTCTTTTTCGCATCCTCGTTCATGCCCAGTCCGCGAACCAAGAACGTTGCGAGCTGCTCTTTGGTGACGGTACCCGCCGGATTGAAAGTACTCGGTCCATATCCGTCCGTAATGCCTGCAGCTTTAACCGCTTCGATATACGGCAATGCATAACCGTTGGCCGGGTCATCGGCTTTGACGTCTTTAAAGCTGGAAGTCTTCACGTCGGCGTCTACTTTAAGATTGAAAATCAATGCCGCGACCTTCGCGAACTGCGCGCGGTTCATCTCGTCTTTCAATCCGAAACTTCCTTCGCTAACCCCATCGAAGATTCCCGCCGAGATCATGGCGTCGAACTTGGCTTTCGTAGCCGCATCCAGGTCCTTCAGATCGGAGAAGTCCGCCGATGTCTTCTCTGCCGCGTTAGCGACGGTGAACGGAATACACATTAGCAAAGCCATTAACAACCATAAAACGCGTTTCTTCACCTAACTACCTCCTGATGATATTCAAACCTAAGATTTTAGTTCGACACCTTCTGTCAAAATACCTGCCATCATATCACGGATTCACAGGAATTGACTTCCGGTCTCTTTGATTTACTTCGATTTTGAGTTAAAGTATACAAAGAAGGTTTAATCGGAAAGAAAATTTAGTGTATCGGAAAGTAGGCAGATCATGGGACGCAAGTGGAACAATATTAAGAATAAGAAAGCTTCGAAAGACGCTAATACGAGCCGCATTTACGCCAAGTTCGGCGTCGAAATTTATGTAGCCGCCAAGAAGGGCGAGCCGGATCCGGAATCGAACCGCGCGCTGAAGGTCGTCCTTGAACGTGCGAAAACGTACAACGTGCCGAAAGCGATCATCGACCGCGCCCTTGAGAAGGCGAAAGGCAGCGGCGACGAAGCCTACTACGAGCTTCGCTACGAAGGCTTCGGACCGAACGGCTCGATGATCATCGTGGATACGCTGACCAATAATGTAAACCGTACGGCCTCCGACGTTCGCGCCGCGTTCAACAAGAACGGCGGAAACATGGGCGTCAACGGCTCCGTCGCTTACATGTTCGATGCGACGGCCGTCTTCGGCCTTACGGGGAAAACCGCGGACGAGGTCATGGAGCTGCTGATCGAAGCAGACGCGGACGTACGCGACGTATTCGAGGAAGACGATGCGGTCATCGTCTACGCGGCGCCGGATCAATTCCACGTCGTGCAAGAAGCTTTCAAAAGCGTGGGCGTTACGGAATTTACGACGGCGGAAATCACCATGCTGCCGCAGACGTTCGTCACGCTCCCGGAGGAAGGACAAGCCCAGTTCGATAAATTGATCGACGTGCTTGAGGATTTGGAAGACGTGCAACAGGTTTACCATAACGTTGAGTTCGAGGATTAACATCCTAAGGACACGCAAAAATAAGAGTTCCGCTTATCCACGATAACCGGAACTCTTATTGATTCGTATCACTTATATTCAATTGTCGAGCAACTCCGTTCCTTCATATTCCGCGTATCCTCACCTTTCGGTGTTAGCAGTCGTATTGTTCTTTCGTGTCGTATTCTTTTCCCGCGCTTGTCCTGTCCGTATCCTCCCATGAACTTGGTATACCCTGCCTTCTTGCCATCGGTTACCCGCGTGTTCGCCAAGCGCCTAAGCGGATCACGCTTCGCCTCACCTAGCCCATTGGACTATCCCCTCTCCGAATAGGGTTCGCTGCATTCTTCGTGATGCTTGGTGTTGCTTGGTGTTGTAGGTGTTGTTTGTGTTTCTAGCTTAAGCATACTCCTTCGGCTCAATTGAGTAAATTTTCAGAATATTTGATTATCTATCAAAAAAGCGCGATTACGCTATGTATTCGCACTTTTTGGACCTCTATCATAGTTTTTCACACGGGCTTGCCTGTTGCAATTATGGCACTAACCGAATCACGCAAGCCGAATAGGCCGGCACTTCGCCAACGACCCTTCCGTCCTTAAGCGAGAAGGATTCCCCGCCTAGCAAACCTTCAATCTTCGACGCCGCGAAATCCGCCGGTACTTGCAGCTCCAAGCGCTGCGGGATCGGGCTGCCGTTCATCACTACGCCTAACGTCTCCTTGCCGTCGAACCGAATATAGCCCAGCGAATGGCGGGCATCGTCCGCGAACCAAGCGCGAATATCGCCCTTGGTTAATGCGCTATGGGTCTTCCGCAACCGGATATAGCTTCGGCAATACTCGAACAGGTCGCGGTCTTGCCTCCCTTCGTCCCACTCCATCGGCTTGCGGCAACCCGGGTCGTGCACGCCGCTCATGCCGACCTCGTCTCCGTAATAGACCATCGGCATGCCGACGTAGGTGAACAGGAACGCCATCGCGAGCTTCAGCCGATCCTTCTCCCTCTTATCGCCCCAGCCCCATTCGCTTCGCGAACACGCCGTAAGAAACCGTTCCGTATCGTGGCTGCCGATCAGATTGAACATGCAGCGGTTCGCCCTGTCCGAGTAATGCATGCGGACCGATTCGAAGCGGCTAACGAAAGTACGCGCTCCGATTCTCTGCAAGGCGAAGAAGTCGACCATCGCGTCGCGCAGCGGATAATTCATGATGCCGTCGAACATGTCACCGCGCAGCCACGGGGACGAGTGGTGCATGATTTCGCCGACGAGGAGCAGCTCGGCTCCCAGCCCCTTAATCTCCCGCCTCAAATCCCGCCAGAACGAATGGTCGACCTCATTCGCGACGTCGAGGCGCCAACCGTCGATGCCGAATTCCTCGATCCAGTACCGCGCAACCTTCAGCAGATAGTCCCGCAACTCCGGATTGGCGGTATTCAGCTTCGGCATCCGATATTCGGTGCCGAACGTCGCGTAATTCGTCGCCGGGCGCTGGACGACCGGGTACTCCCGAACGAAGAACCAGTCCTTATACGGAGATGCCTCGCCCTTCTCCATCACGTCGCGGAATGCGAAGAACCCGTCGCCGGAGTGATTATACACGGCATCTAGCATGACTCTTATACCAAGCGAATGCGCGGCGTCCACGAGCTGCTTCAAGTCGTCCTTGCTACCGAAGGCCGGATCGATCTCGTAATAATCGTCTACGTTATACTTATGGTTCGTCGATGATCGGAAAATAGGGGTCATATAGACGAGATTAACGCCCAGTTCGCGCAAGTAAGGCAGCTTCTCCGTAATCCCCTTCAGATCCCCGCCATAGAAGGAGAACGGCGTCGGTTCGGCGCCGGGATCCCAAGACTCCGTACCTTCGGGATCGTTAGCCGGATCGCCGTTGCGGAATCGCTCGGGGAATATTTGATAGACGACGGCATCTTCGACCCATGAAGGATAAGGTCCTTCCCAAGTCGAACCGATGAACGGGCAATTGAAGGTTCCGGCGGCAAGACGATCCTTCGATACGCCGTGATCGCCCGCCCACAACGTCTCCCCGTTCTCGCCTGTTAGCGCGAACGAGTACCTGATGCGCTGCGTATCCGAGTACAGCACGCCTTCGTAATAATCGTGATCTTCCGTCGAAGCCGCCCTAACAAGCAGCTGCGCGCTCTCCGAACCCGGCCCGACGTAACGATCGGAATGCAGCACGTAGACTTCCTTCGCGTCTCCGCGCTTGGTCCGAATTCTAACCTTCACTTCATTATCGCTAATCGGAAATAAATAAGGCACGTCGTTGATATGATAAATCGCTTCTTTTAACATTCTCGCAATACTCCCTTAAGTCTGATGGACGAGTTCGAATTCGGTTATCCTTTGGAAGCACCGGCCGTGAGTCCGTCGACGAGAAATTTTTGCAGCCATACGAACAGCAACAGCACGGGAACGGCCAGCAGTACCGCGCCCGCGGCGAAGAACGTGAAGTCCGTTGACGTCTGCCTGTTGACGATATCGTACAACCCTACCGCAAGCGTCTCCTTATCGGTCGATCGAAGGATCAGCCGGGCGAATATAAAGTCGATCCACGCCCCGTTGAAGATCACCAGGCTGACGTACGTCAGCATCGGTTTGGACAGCGGCACCATGACGTTCGTGAACGTCTTCCAGTGAGACGCACCGTCGATTCGCGCGGCCTCCTCGAGGCTTCTCGGCACCGTATCGTAAAAACCTTTCGCCACGAACACGTTCCCGATGAACGCGCCCGAGCTATATACCAGAATGAGCGCCCAATGCGTGTTCACGAGATTGAATTGAGACAACAGCACATAGATGGCAATCATGGACATGAAGCTGGGGAACATGTTCAGGACGAGCATGGCGGTAAGTCCGAATCTACGCCCGACGAACCGGAACCTCGACATTGCGTACGAACCGAGAAGCGTCATGAACGTGCCGAGAATCGTCGAACTGACCGCGACCTTCAGCGTGTTCCAATACCATTGGACATACGGGTACCGCTCGCTCGTGAACAGCTCCTTGTAGTGGTCTAGCGTCAGCGAACGGGGAATCAGCGTTTCGCTGTACAAGCCCGAACCCGTCTTGAAGGAGGACATGACGATCCACGCTGCGGGATACACGATCGATAGCGTCATGAAACCGAGCACCATGTAGGTCAACCCGATACGCAGCTTCATTGAATCAGATCCTCCTCCTTGAACGAGCGCGTACTGCGATAGGAAATAATCGAGATCGAAGCGACCACGAGGAAAATAAGGATGCTGAGCACGGACGCGATGTTGAACTGGTTATTGTTCAGCGTCAGCTTATAAATCCACGTCACGAGCAAATCCGTTCCCCCCGCGTAGACGAGATCCGGCATAACCGGATTGCCCCCCGTCAGCAGGAAAATAACGTTGAAGTTGTTGAAGTTGGACGCGAACTGCATGATCAGAATCGGAGCCGTCGCGAACAGCAGCATCGGCAGCGTAATCCGTCGGAACGTATAGAAACGGGTCGCGCCATCGACCTCCGCCGCTTCGTACAAATCCTTAGGTATCGTCGTCAGCACGCCGGATACCAAGATCATGACGAGCGGGAAGCCTAGCCATAGATTGACCATGATGACGGTAAACCGCGCCCATTCGAGATCGTTCAGCCAAGGGATGGCGCTGAGGCCCATCATCTGCAAGTACTGGTTGATCGGCCCGAACTCCGCGTTGAACAAATTGCGGAACACGAGCAACGATACCAAGCTTGGAAGGGCGAACGGAACGATCATGGCGGTCCGCCAGAACTTTTTGAAGCGCACGCCTTTTTGGTGAATGAGCACGGCCGCGATCACTCCGACGAAATACGTGGACAAGGTAGACAGGACGGCCCAGACGATCGTCCAGAGCGCGACGGACGTGAACGTCCCGCTCCATTTTTTCAGACTGATTAACTGTTTGAACGTATCGAATCCGACCCAATTCACCAGGTTGGAGGGAGGCAAGTTGGGAGCGGCATAATTCGTAAACGCGATTAAGACGCTGAACGCGATCGGCAGCACGGTGAGCAGAATCGCGGCCGTCACGGGCAGCGCCAGAATGATGTGCGGGAACCGGCGTTCCCCCGCGAGCTTGAGCCCTCGTAGGAAGGAACGCGGCGGAATGCCCTTATCCGCATCTCTTGCCGTGCTCCACGCGTCCCTGACATTCATCGCGTATAGAGCGGCAAGCAGCAGTACGACAATAAACGCGGCCAAGCCGTTGATCATCATGAAGATGGAGTGATCGCCGTCCACCATGGTGTACGTTTTGCCGACCTTCACCATCTTCCGCGGCGTATCCCCGAGCGTGAACAGGCCGGATACCTGCTCTCCGAGATTGTTTACGATCCACCATACGCCGCCCGCTCCGATGCCTAAGAACAATAAACCTTTCAGCCGTTGACCGTTGAAAAGTTGTCCCAACCCCATAAATAGCACGGAAAGCGCAGTCGCGGTGAATGTTCTATTACGCATGCCGAGTAATCCGCCCCTTTCTCCAAAAGGCATCCGGCTATTTGCCGAATGCCTTTCGACTACTTCCGTACTTATTGGCCTACCGTTTGGTTAAGCTCTTGAATCGATTGAACGGCTTTGTCCATCGCGCCCTTAACGTCGTCTTTGTTATCCCAGATCGATGCAAAGGCGGCTTCCGCAGGCAACCATACGTTATTGATCTGCGGGATGGAGGGCATGGTGGTCGAGTTTTTAAACTGCTCGACGAATCCGTTGATGATAGGATCGTTCTTGATTTTCTCGTTCTCGTTCGCTGCTTTGTTAGCCGGAATAATGCTGGCCATCTCGAAATCTCTCAACTGGACTTCTTCCGTCGACAGGAACCGGGCGAGCAGCTTCGCCGCGTTCGGATATTTCGTGTAGGAGTTGACATAGAACGAGCGGACGCCCGCCATGGAGATCGTCTTCTTCCCGCCCGGCAAATCCGGAAGCGGCGCTACGCCCATGTTCACTTTGCCGAGGAAGCTTCCGAGCGACCATGGGCCGTCGATGAGCATCGCGAGTTTGCCTGTCGCGAACAGCTCGGTCCTGATATCGTACTTATTGTCCGTCGTCTTGATCGGAACGACGTCGTACAGGCTTTGGTAGAACTTCATGCCTTCGATGGCGCCTTCGTTGTTCAAACCAATGTCAGTCGGGTCCGTGCCGTCTTTGCCATAAATATAACCGCCGTAAGACTGAATGAACATGCTGTTGAAGTACGTGTCGTGATTCCAAGCGATCGCGTACTTCCTGTTCGCCGAATCGTTGAACGTCTTCGCGAAGGCGATAACCTCATCCCATGTCTTCGGAGGCGTTGGGACCAGGTCTTTGTTATAAAACAAGGCATACGTTTCGATCGTCTCCGGATAGCCGTACAGAATACCGTCATACGTACTCGCTTGAATCGCCGTCTCAAGCGCGGTTGCCCGCGTCTCTTCTTCGAACAGGTCGTTGGGCAGAAGGAGATTCGCCTTGGCCGCCTGAGGGATTTTATCGTGCGGAAGCGTGACTACGTCCGCGGCGACGCCGATTGGACCGTCGGTTTCCAGCTTGCTTCCTTGGTCCGGCACGTTGACTTCCTCCGCCGTCACCTTTACTCCATACTTGGCGTTGAACAAGGGAAGGACGCTGTCGATGAACGTTCTCTCGGTTTTGTCGACCCAAATTTTCAATTCCGCGCCCGCTTCGGGTTGAATTTCCTCGTCGGATGCAGCGCTTTCATTCGGAGCCGAAGCTGAATTGGAACCTGCCGAACCGGACGCCTCGGCGCCGTTAGAAGAAGCCGTGTTCGAGTTGTTGTCGGACCCGCACGCCGCGATGCTCATTGCCGTCAATGCCAAGAGTAGAAGCACGCTTAACTTTTTTTGCATGAATGGATAGACCCGCCTTTCGGTTTCGTATATAATTTAGGGAACCGGTTTCCTAAACCTAAGGTAACACGGTGTTTTAAGGAAATCAATAACTATTTTTAAATAATTTGCCTACATATTCGTGATATAATGGGATTTAAAGTGAGGGTCAAGCGATGAAAGTGACGATCAACGATATCGCCAAAGCGGCTAACGTAGCCAAATCCACCGTCTCCAAAGTGCTGAACGACGCGCCTACGATACCGGACGAGACGAAACGCAGAGTCAGGGCGATCATGAAAGAGCTGAATTACACCCCGAGCAGCATCGCGACGCAGCTCGCCCGCCAAAGCAGCTTCACGATCGGGTTCATTATGGACGTCGACCATAAGGACGATTTCCTGAATCCGTTCTTCTACAGCATGCTCGGCGGGGCCGAAAGCGAAATATGCAAGCACCGCTACGAAATGACGATTTCCAATATCGGCAGCCTGAGCGAGGACGATTTCATCGCCCGCTATGTCCATAGCAAGAAGCTGGACGGGATGCTCGTCCATACGACCGTACTGACACCGAACCGGGTAGAACAGTTGAACAAGCTAGGCTTCCCGTATGTCGTCATCGGGCAACCCCGAGAGCAGGCCGACGTTACGTTCGTCGATATCGACAACAACGCCGGAGGCAAGATGGCCGCTACTCACCTGCTGAAGCAGGGCTACAAGAGAATCGCATTCATCGGGGGTGTTCCAGGGGAAGCGATATCCCATAGCCGATTACTGGGCTACAGGAATGTCATGTCGGCTTTGGACCCCGGCCACGACGACCGGTATATTCGCCTTGGGAAGGCGGACGAAGAGAACGGGCATAAGCAGATGGCCGATCTGCTCGATCTGCCTGAACCGCCGGACGCGGTCATCTGCGTGAATAACTACGTGGCGTTCGGGGCTCTGAAGGCCGCCACCCTGCGTAACCTTTCCGTTCCCCGCGATCTCGGCATCGTAACGTTCGACAATTATCCGCTGGCGCCCTATACGAGCCCTGCGCTAACCGCGCTGGATAACGATACCTTCGGACTTGGCGTTCTGGCTTCTCGGATTTTGTTCGATATGATGAACCAGAAGCCGGTCCAATCCAGCTACCTGCTGCAACCCAAGCTCATTGTTCGGGACTCTAGCTTGCGCGGATGAGTCGTTATGATGCGTAAAGCCGATCACCCTAAGGCGATCGGCTTTTTCAGTTGCGCTCTTCTTCAGAAGAACGTGCCATATAGCAGATAGACGTTAAGACCGGCAATAATGACCGCAACTACCCATGAGAGCGAGGACAGCCACTTCGGAGCGACGAACTCGCCCATTTTCAGCTTATCGGACGTGAACTTCACGAGCGGAATGACCGCGAACGAAAGCTGCAGCGACAGAATGACCTGACTCAAGATCAGCAGCTCCCCCGTACCCTTCTCGCCGGAGATGGAGAGGACGATGACCGCCGGAATGATCGCTATCATCCGGGTAATCAGTCTTCTGAGCCAAGGTTTCAGCCGAATGTTAAGGAATCCCTCCATGACGATCTGCCCGGCCAGAGTCCCCGTGAGCGTCGCATTCTGCCCCGAGGCGAGCAGCGCAACCGCGAACAGCACGCCGGCAATGCTCGAGCCGACGAGCGGATCCAGCAGCAAGTAAGCATCCTGAATCTCCGCAACGTCCGTATGACCGGTAGAATGGAAAGCCGCAGCGGACAAAATCAAGATCGCCGCATTCACGAAGAGGGCCAGCATCAGTGCCACGGTCGAGTCGATCGTCGCGAAGCGAATCGCTTGGCGCTTGCCCAGCGCCGTCTCCTCGTACCTCCGCGTCTGTACGATCGATGAATGCAGATATAGATTGTGCGGCATAACGGTAGCGCCTAGAATGCCTAATGCGATGTAGAGCATCTCCGGATTGCTGACGATCTCCGAGCTCGGAATGAAGCCGTGAGCGATGCCGCCGACATCGGGTTTGGATAAGAACATCTCGATGGCGAAACAACCGAAGATCGTGACTAAGAGCGAGATGACAAGCGCTTCGATATACCGGAAACCCTTGTTCTGCAGCATCAGCACGAGAATGACATCGAGCGACGTCAGCAGCACCCCGTACAGCATCGGCATGCCGAACAGCAGTTGCAGCGCGATTGCCGCCCCGATAATCTCGGCCAGATCGCACGCGGCGATCGCTAGCTCGCACAGTACCCACAGACCGATATTCGTTCGTCTGCCATAATGGTCGCGGCAGGCCTGCGCTAGGTCTCTGCCCGTGGCGATGCCAAGACGCGCCGTCAGCGACTGCAACAGTATCGCCATGAGGTTAGAGATCAAGATGACGGATAATAGCGTATAGCCGAATTGCGAGCCCCCGGCGAGATCCGTCGCCCAGTTACCCGGGTCCATGTACCCGACGGCTACCAAGTATCCCGGCCCGACGAACGCTAACAGACGCCTGATGAAGCTGCCTTTCGTCGGTACCGCTATCGATTTATGGACTTCCGGCAAACTCGGGGCTACTCGCGCTTTATTCCACCCGGTCTGGGAAGGGGTTGCTTGCTCTTGAATGACAGGTTCCATGGTTCACCCTTCTTTCCTTATGACAATAGTGTTTACCTAGGGCAACATTTGTCGTAAAAAATATATACGCCATAGCCGCCTGCTATATTCGTATATACTGTTATCCTACATCAGATAATTTGCCTTTACAACAAAAATTTTACCTAGGGAAAGATAACTGCCATTAATTTACTCTCCATCATCCGAACTACCGCAACAGCTTTATTCTCCCGCGCATCCAATAACTACCTTTGCATTTTCTCGCCGCTGTGCTATAATCATATTCGTTCGCTGCTAATAACGCGACATCGGGACGTAGCTCAGCTTGGTAGAGCACCTGGTTTGGGACCAGGGGGTCGCATGTTCGAATCGTGTCGTCCCGACCATTCAGACACACACCGCCACGGCATTGTTGCCGTGGTTTTTTTGTGCCCGTCTACAGCATGCAAAACATGAAAAACCCTCGCCGATGGGCGAGGGTTCGTTCGTTAGGATGAATACCGTATGAATAACTTTATTCTTACAGATCGTCGAGGCTTGCGCCGCCGAGCAGGCCGCCCAGCTCGCCGAATGCTTCCTCGAACGACACGATTTCTTCGGCTTTAGGCTGGCCGTATTTGAACTCCACTTTCTCGTTGACATCGCCAAGCTGGGATACCACTTTGATCGCGAAGCTTCCCGTGTTGCCTTCCGAATCGAACGACGCTTTGATTGAAGCGTCCGTGTATACCGGATAGTCTTTCTTGTCGATACCGACGTTCGCCGTGATATCCAAGTTCTTCACGACTTTGTTCATCTCATCGACGCCTTCTTTGATCGTTGTCGTATCGGCGGTTTTGAGTTGTTCCTTAGCCGTATCGATATCTTCTTTAGTCATGCCGGTCATATCGAGATAATCTTTGTTGTTCGCGATAAGATCAAGCACTTCCGGAGCGATCTTCTCGACGACCGTCGTCAAGAACGGCTCGATTTGGTCCTTCTTGACATGGACTTGAACGACTTGCTTCGCGTCTACGTCGCTTGGAATTCCCGCGTCTTTCGCTTTGACGGAAGACAGGTAGTCTTCGGCGTTAAGATGCTTGAATACGATATTGATCAGATCCTCGACGAACTTCTGGGATTGCTTAGGATCCATCGTCGGAATTTCTTGACCGGTCTGCTCGGCTAGCTGCTCGAGATCAAGCTCCAAGTATTTGCCGACCAATTCTTCAGGTACCGGCAGCATAGCAATGTTCGGAACTTTTACCCAAAGCTTCTTCTCGGAAGCAATGATCGGGATCTGGAAGTTGATCGCGAGATCGCCCTTAAGCTCCAGCTTAAGCTCTACCTCGGTGAGCAACGGATCCTTCTGATAAGCGCCCGACCAAGATACCTCGGCGTTCTTGAACATATTCATGGCAGCCGTGTCGTCCTCGGTCATCTCGGCAAGGTTCAAGTTAAACTCCTCGAACTTCATGCTGCCTTTGAAAGTGTAGGAGCTTAGCTCGCTCGTCGTGGACAACGAAGCTTGCAGCGCGTCTTTAGGCGATTTGTCTTTCGTGCATCCGCTCAATACGAGAGCGACAACCAGCAGTAGCGCAACAACGCTAAAGCCCAATTTTCTTTTAAGCAAAATATAATCCCCTCTCAACCATGTTATAACCCATGATGATTCCTACGAACAGAGTTAATTCTATATCAATTTCGCACATGCGAAAAGCCCTTCTAAGTTAAAAACTAAGTAAAACCTTCAATTCCCAATCAACTTTGTTAATGAATGTCTTTCTTCTTGAAGCGTCCGCCTTTGACATCATGAATGTTGCCTACGGCCAGGAAAGCGACCGGGTCAAGCTCGTTCACGATCGACTTCAGCTTAGCTTCCTCCAGACGAGTAATGACGCAGAAAATAACTTTCTTCTGATCTCCCGTATAGCCGCCCTCTCCATGCAAGAAGGTGACTCCCCTGCCGAGACGATCCACGATCGCGTCGCCGATCTCCCTGAAGTTATCGCTAATGATCCAACAGGATTTCGATTCGTTCAATCCTTCAATCGTCAGGTCGATGACTTTAAAAGCGATAAAATAGGCGATCAAAGAATACATCGCGCGGTCCCATGAATAGACGAAGCCTGCGCTGCCGAGAATGAACACGTTTACGAACATAACGACTTCGCCCACAGAGAACGGCGTCTTCTTACTGAAGAGAATCGCGACGATTTCCGTACCGTCTAACGATCCGCCGGCGCGGATAACGATACCGGTGCCGGCACCGAGGAATATTCCTCCGAATATGGCGGCCAAGAAGATATCACCCGTAAAAGCCTGAACGGGATGCAACAGTGTCGTGGCGATTGATAGCACGATAACGCCTAGCAACGTCGATAAGGCAAACGTCTTGCCGATCGTTCGATAACCGATAATAAGGAAGGGGAGGTTGAGCAACGTCAGGAAGATCCCGATCGGCACTCCGGATAGATGCGAGGACATAATGGAAATACCCGTTATGCCTCCGTCAATGATTTGATTCGGAACGAGGAAAATCTCAAGGGCGACTCCAACCAAACAAGCGCCGAGGACGATGAAAAAGATTCTTCGCGCGAGTTCCAATCGGGTCATTTTGTGATGGCGGATTTGTTTCGGCTTTGTAGGCGGTCTTGGCGGTACAGGGAGTTTCTTGTTCTGTGCTGTCATGCGTATGGCCTCCTTATAGTCAAATGAAAATTTCCATCATTTTATTATACCAATTGGCTTTTAGTCGACACAACAAGAAGACCCGGCGTAATGCGCCGAGTCTGTGAATGAATAGCGTTACCCTTGCGGGTTGCGATGGCTCACGTGGTTAGCGTTCTTCACTTTCTTGCTGCCGGATAACGGCGCGTTCGGAAAAGGGTTATCATCAATATCGTGGGCGTTGTTATTAGAGCCATCGGGTTGATTGACGGCTACCGATTTCGGCTTGCTCATGAGGATTATGTCTCCTTAGCTCTTCGGATTCGATTGCTCGACGGACCCGTCGTGGTTCAGCTCGGCTTGGTGCCTGTGATCGTTCCTTTGCTGCTGAATCTGTTGCGCATGGTGCGCGTTAACCGGGCGTTCTTCCAATTGCTCGACGACGTTGCTTAAATTTTTGTCCGGCATACCGTTCGCGTTAGACAAGCAGGGTACCCTCCTTAGCTATGGGTATAATGATGCAGCGCTTGAGCGGTCTCGTGCAGATGCCGTCGGTAATCGGCGATTAATTGCTGCGGAATGTCCGCACGCTCGTCGATCGTCTGGCCGTCCTTCTCGACATCGACGACCTGGATGTCGATCTCGCGGCTATCGACGTATCGGACCGCAAAGTCGAATTCCATCATTTGATGGCCGGCAGTCTCGATATGGACTCTCAATCCGCGCGGATTTGCGCCGTCGGCCGTCACTTGCGCCTTATCCCCGACCGTCAACCGCTCAGGAAGCGTACGCTGCCAAGCCTGAACCAGGTCCTCCTGCGGAACGTTCAGTTCGTCATTGCTTACCATGATGAGCACCTCCACTCCGTTAGAGTGGCACAAAGAAACCGTTCCTATTCGGAACGGTCTAGGCGTAACGGAGTTGTTTGCCTTAATAATCGACTTCCAGAATTCGCTCTTTCGTCTTCGTCTCGTTGAACAGGATGATTAGCAGCTCTTTTCCGTCCACCGTGATATACTGCACGCCCGTGCTCTTGCCATAGGGGAGATCGTCGATACGCAATTCCCTGAATTTCTCGAGCAACGATTGCTTGAAGCTAGGGAGCGAGATTCCTCTCTCCTTCTCGATGATTTCGGCAATTAAGTCCAGCTTGAACTCGTCCTTGCCCGGCGTATAATTGATCGTTATATCGGTTGGGAGCGATACGTTCCGGCTATAGACCGAGCCGTCTGTCCGCGGGAAGTAGTAATCCCAATTCGCGAGCTCTTTATCTTTAGCCGTATCGTATACGAAGTAATGTTCGCCGATGTCGCTCTTGCCCGCGAGGATACGGTAACCTTTGTAAAATAGATCCTTAAGCACCGCTGTATACGGAGTGTTCTTCACGTGCGCCTTGTATGCGTGCCAAAGGTAAGCATACGCTTCCTCGCGGGAAATCATCTCGCCGGGCCGTAATCGGTCGGATTCACCCGCGAGCAATCCCGCTTGATCCAAGTATTGCAACGCAGCCGTAGCTTTGGCGCTCACTTCGTCGGCGTCCGCATAATTGTTGGTCCATTGCCGCGGTAGAGGATCCAGCTCGAGTCCGGACGCTTGAAGCACGCGGTAGATTCCGAGCAAGAAATCCTGTCTCGTGATCGGCTCATGAACGCCGAACTTGTTCTTGGATAACGGATCGATAAAGCCTGCTTGCAGCGCGATATTCGAGTAGTATTCTTTCTCTAAATCATCATAAGGAAGATCTTTCTGCTCCGGAAGGTGATCCCAGGATAACGCATCGTGCAACTGATAGAACAGCTTGGCCGCCAATCGTCTCGACGTGTCCGACTTATAGTAATGAAGGTCGATATCCGCAAGCAATTTATGCTGTTTCGCGAAGGTAACGTCCGCAGCGGCCCATGGGGCCGGTTCCGACTGTTGCGCTTCGATCAGAATTCCGTAAATATCGTTTGTTCCATTGAAGCGATCGGATCGATCCTCTAAAATCTGTCCCATCGTGATCTGACCGGCATAATTCTCGCCCCAGCCCCACAGCGAGCCGTCTTTTTTCTGCAGCATCACATGCCCCGTAGAGGGCGACGCATGCTTGGCGATCATGCTCCAATCTCGATCCGTGCCTAATTGACGCGGCTTATTCTCGTAGTCCCATCCCCACGCCCAAAGCGTTCCATCCTTCTTAATCGCAAGGTTGCTGTACCCGGTTGCGGATACCGCGACCCAATCGTTATCCTTGCCGATTCGAATCGGTTTAAGCACGTTCTTGTCCGTGCCTATGCCGAGCAATCCCATGCTATTGTATCCCCAGCCCCACAACGAACCGTCTGGCTTCAATGCCAGAACATGCTCGGCTCCCGCCGAAATCGACTTCCAGTTTTCTTTGCCGGTTTTCACCGGAGTCGTCTGGTATTTCGTTGACTTCCCGTTGCCTAGACTTCCCGCTATGCCTGAACCCCAAGCATACGTCGATCCATCCTTTTTAATGCCGATCGTGAATGTCCTGCCGGTAATGACTCGAACCCAGTTCTTGTCTTTTCCGATCTGCACCGGCTTGTACCTATCCTTGAGGTCGCCCGTTCCGAGCTGACCATCGGAGTTGTATCCCCAGCTCCAGAGCGTACCGTCGCTCGCAATCGCGACGCTGTGGGCGAAATTGTTCGATACGGTTTTCCATTTTTTGTTTTTGCCGATCTGGACCGGTTTTTGAACGGTTGTAGTCGTACCGTTGCCTACTTGGCCGACTCCGTTAAATCCCCAGCCCCACATCGTTCCGTCTTTCTTAATGGCTGCTATGAACTCATATCCTGCGCTGAATTCCGCCCATTCCTTTGCTTTGCCGATCACGGGAAGGTAAGTCTTATCGTTCATTCCTTCCATGTATCCCCACACAGATAACGTGCCGTCTTTGGTCAATGCCGCCGTGAAAAGACGACCTACATCGACTCGTTGATACTCGGTTGACTGAGGCGCCGCGTGAACGTCATGCCAACCACCCCATGCGGAACTAGCAATAATAATAGACATTAGCACATATAAGATCTTTCGAATCATTTCGACATCTCCTCCCAAACGATCAATCAATAATATCACATATTGGATGATTGTGGGATATTTGTAAGGTGAATATTCCCACTTCGCCATAAACAAAAAACCGATTCCTCTCGGAATCGGCCTAGTTTTTTGTTTATGGCGGAGAGAGTGGGATTCGCTCCGTCGCTGCGTGTCCGTATTACTTCCACGCTATTGCGACTATCACGCCGGGACCTACGACAATGCCCCCCCGGGCATTGTCGCTTAACGGTCCGTTCGAATCCCACAACGCCATAAACAAAAAACCGATTCCTCTCGGAATCGGCCTAGTTTTTTGTTTATGGCGGAGAGAGTGGGATTCGAACCCACGTGGGCTTGCACCCTAACGGTTTTCAAGACCGCCCCGTTATGACCGCTTCGGTATCTCTCCATAGGTGGCAGCGCTGTGCTGCCACGTAATCATATCATAAGCTATATTCGCGTTCAACCCTTGCGGGGGCTTATGCAATCAATTCCACCCATGTACGGACGCAGGGCTTCAGGGATGACGACGGAGCCGTCTACTTGCTGATAGTTCTCGAGAATGGCGGCGACCGTACGGCCTAGCGCTAAGCCGGAACCGTTCAGCGTATGCACGAATTCAGGCTTCGCGCCGCTCTCCGGACGATAGCGAATCGCCGCGCGGCGGGCTTGGAAATCCTCGAAGTTCGTGCAAGACGAAATCTCGCGGTAAGTTCCGGCGCTCGGGATCCATACTTCGATATCGTACGTCTTCGCGGAGCCGAATCCCATATCTCCCGTGCAAAGCGCAAGCACGCGGTATGGCAAACCGAGAAGCTGCAGCACGCGCTCCGCGTGGCCCGTAAGCTGCTCGAGCACCTCGTAAGATTGATCCGGGGTAACGAGCTGAACGAGCTCGACTTTGTTGAACTGATGCTGGCGGATGAGCCCGCGCGTATCGCGCCCGGCCGCGCCGGCTTCGGAACGGAAGCAACCGCTGAAGGCGACGAACCGCTTCGGCAGCGATTCCGCCGACAGGATCTCGTCGCGGTGGATGTTCGTTACCGGAACTTCGGCCGTCGGGATCAGGAAATAATCCGTTCCTTCAAGCTTGAACAAGTCCTCCGCGAACTTCGGCAGCTGGCCTGTCCCAACAAGGCTGTCGCGATTGACGATGTAAGGCGGCAGCACTTCCTCGTATCCATGCTGGTCCGAATGAAGGTCCATCATGAAGTTAATGAGAGCACGCTCCAGGCGCGCACCCAACCCTTTGTAGAAAACAAACCGCGAACCCGTGACTTTCCCCGCAGCCTCGAAATCGAGGATGCCGAGGTCGCTGCCGAGGTCATAGTGCGCCTTCGGATCGAATTCGAACGAACGCGGCTCGCCGAACTTGCGAATCTCAACGTTGTCTTCTTCGGAAGCGCCTACCGGCACGCTTTCATGCGGCACGTTCGGAATCGCTAGCAAGAGCGCGTCCAATGCGACGTCGATCTCGCGAATTTCCTCATCGAGCTGCTTGATCCGGTCGCCGACTTCCTTCATCTCTGCGATCAGCTCGTCGGCGTTGCCGCCGCTCTTCTTGATCTTCGCGACTTCTTGAGAAACGACGTTGCGGCGATTCTTGAGGTTGTCGCTTTCAGTCAACTTCTCCCGGCGGCTGCTGTCGAGCTTAGGAAACTCGGCGATCAGCTCTACGGAAGCTTGACGGCTCTCAAGGGCTTGGGCAACTTTATCGTAGTTATTACGCAGCAGTCTAATATCCAACATGGAACGTTAACCCCTTTCGCCCGCCGCTTGACGAGCCATCTCGATGAAATACGAATGCAGACGGTAATCATCCGTCAATTCGGGATGATAGGACGATGCGAGCAGGTTGCCCTGCCGCGCCGTAACGATCTCTCCCTGATAGGTAGAGAGCACGTCGACGTTCTCTCCGACTTCCTTAATCAGCGGCGCGCGGATGAACACGGCGCGAAGCGGCGTCTCAATTCCTTTGACGTCCAGATCGGTCTCGAAGCTCTCCCGTTGTCTGCCGAAAGCGTTGCGAGCGACCGTCATGTTCATCAGTTGGAGATGCGGCTCTTCCGCTCCCTCTAACCGCTCTGCCAATACGATCAAGCCGGCGCACGTCCCGAATACCGGCTTCCCGGACTTCGAGAAACTCTGAATCGCTTCAATGAAGTCATACTTGCGCATAAGCTTGCCGATCGTCGTGCTCTCGCCGCCCGGGATAATCAATCCGTCGATATCCGCCAGCTGCTCCGTTCTCTTGATGGCAACCCCTTCGCCGCCGGCTAATTCAATGCTGCGAATATGCTCGGCGACTGCTCCTTGCAGCGCCAATACGCCGATTCTCATCCTGAATTCCTTCTCCTTAATCTCAAACGGCTTCCTTCGGTCCGTTACGGTACCGAGTGGAAGCCGCTCGATGGTATTCGTGTTGCGGACGGCTTACAGGCCGCGATCTTGCATCCGATCAGCTGCATGCAGCTTCGAAATATCGATTCCTCTCATCGGCTCGCCCAAATCTTTGGACACGCGCGCGATAAGCTCGTAGTCTTCGTAATGCGTCGTGGCTTCGACGATCGCGCGGGCGAACTTCTCGGGGCTATCCGATTTGAAAATACCGGACCCTACGAATACGCCGTCTGCGCCAAGGTGCATCATGAGCGCGGCATCCGATGGCGTAGCCACGCCGCCAGCGGCGAAGTTAACGACCGGAAGACGGCCCGTCTCATGGATATTCAGAAGCAAGTCGTAAGGTACGCCAAGCACCTTCGCTTCATTATAGAGCTCGTCCTTGGACAAGTTCTGTACTTTGCGGATTTGTCCGTTGATCAGACGCATGTGGCGTACTGCCTCAACGATGTTGCCCGTTCCCGGCTCGCCTTTCGTACGGAGCATGGACGCGCCTTCTTGAATACGGCGAAGCGCTTCGCCCAAGTCTTTCGCGCCGCAGACGAACGGAATCGTGAACAATGTCTTATCGATGTGGAACACTTCGTCCGCCGGCGTAAGCACTTCGCTCTCGTCGATGTAGTCGACGCCGAGCGACTCCAGCACTTTCGCTTCGACGTAATGGCCGATCCGAGCTTTAGCCATTACCGGAATGCTCACGACTTTCATAACTTGCTCGACCAGCTCAGGGTTAGCCATACGGGCAACCCCGCCTGCCGCACGAATGTCGGATGGAACTCTCTCCAAAGCCATAACGGCTGTAGCGCCCGCCGCTTCGGCGATTCTAGCTTGCTCTGCGCTCATGACGTCCATGATGACGCCGCCTTTTTGCATTTCGGCCATACCGCGTTTAACTCTCGAAGTACCCGTTTCCATGTTTCCATGCCTCCCAAAGATTCTAACCATTAATTTTACATGAACCTTGTGTTAAATACAACCATTTTACTCGGAATGTCGCGTTAGAACAGGTTCACGATACCGTTGAACAAGCTTCTGAAGAAATCTCCGATCGCGCGGAACAGCGACTGCCACCAGCTGGCTTTGCCGACGTCTTCGGAGGCGATCAGATCAATCGTCGCCGTCTTCTCCTCGTTTGTAGATGGGTCTGTGTATTTATAAGTCGCGGTACCGACTTTATCTCCGGTCTTGATCGGAGCGACTAGAGGATCTTGGGCGCTCTTCGCTTCCACAAGCTCGGGCACCGTCTTCGAATTTTTCGGTACGAGCAGCGTCAAGTCCGTTGCCGTAACGACGGCAACCTTCTTGGACTTACCCTTCTTCACTTTAAGCGTCTCATATTCAGGAATGACAGCCTTAGCTTCCAGCAACGTTTGCTTCTCGAATCCGTTAAAGCCGTAGTCGAACAGCTTAGCCGTCTCGATGAAGCGGTAGCCTTGATTCGTTGTTCCAGGTACGCCCATGACAACCGATATGAGGCGCGTTCCGTTAATGAGCGAAGTACCTACGAAACATTTGCCCGCGGAGTCGGTATTACCGGTTTTGAGTCCGTCGACGCCGGTGTACGCGAACTTCTTAAAGTTAGCATTCGCTTTATTGGATTCGAGCATCCAGTTCCAGTTGATCATCGGATCTTTGTCGCGCTCGCGGAACTTGAGGCTAGGAATCTTGGCCGTGTCTAGAATCTCGGGGAATTCCTTGATGATCGTATAGGCCAGAGTCGCCGTATCGCGCGCCGACATCATCGTCTCGCCGCTCGCGGGACGGTAGGCTTCCGGCATCATGTACAGCTCCAAGCCCGTCGCGTTCACGTAATGCGTGTTCGTCATGCCGAGCTGCTGGGCCGTCTCGTTCATCAGCTCGACGAAATTCGCTTCGGAGCCCGAGATCGTCTCTGCCAGTTGAACCGCGGCATCGTTAGCCGAGAAAATCGCCATCGCCTGATAAAGCTGTCTTACCGTATGCTTATCGCCCGTGTTAAGCAGAATGATGCTGCCTCTGCGGTCTTGCTTGGCAGCATTGTCCGTCACGACGATTTCTTGATCCCAAGAGAGCTTGCCTTCTTTGACGGCTTTATTGACCAGATATTCCGTCATGACCTTAGCCATGCTCGCCGGCGGTCTGGATTCGTCCGCATTGTATTGATACAACACCTGTCCGGTCGAAGCGTCAATCAGGATGGCGGCCTTGGCTCTAAGCTGCACCGCTCCGGTGGTCAACGTATTGTCCGCCTCGTCCGCCGCGAAAGCGATCGAAGCGCCTGCGCTTAATACATATAAAAGCAAGAAAGAGGAAAGCACGCTAAATATCGCGAACCGTTTCGACATTCGTTTCATTATTCCTGACAATTGATGATGGCGATTCAACGCATTCTCTCCTTTTTCGATCCAAATTTCGCATTTCATGCAGCCTTTATTGTAACACAGTTTTTCAATAAGGAAAAAGCCGCAGGTCCCGGTTTTACCCGGCTGCGGCTTCCAATTAATGCCTTGCAAACCCATGTCTTATAACGAATAGTTAGGCGCTTCTTTCGTAATCTGAACGTCGTGCGGATGGCTTTCGCGCAAGCCCGCGCCCGTGATGCGAACGAATGCGGTGTCGTTCTTCAATTCTTCGATCGTACCCGTACCGCAATAGCCCATGCCTGAGCGAAGTCCGCCGAGCAATTGATGAATCGTTTCTTTAAGAGGGCCTTTATAAGCAACGCGGCCCTCGATTCCTTCCGGTACGAGCTTGCTCTCGTTCTCTTGGAAGTAACGGTCCTTACTGCCTTCCTTCATCGCGCCGATGGAGCCCATGCCGCGATAGGATTTGTAACGACGTCCTTGATAAATCTCCGATTCGCCCGGGCTTTCTTCCGTGCCTGCGAACAGGCTACCGAGCATCACGCAGCTCGCGCCGGCCGCAATAGCTTTCGTAATCTCGCCGGAGTACTTGATACCGCCGTCGGCGATGATCGGAACGTTGTATTCGCGCGCAACCGATGCGCAATCGTAAATTGCCGTGATCTGCGGCACGCCGATACCGGCGATAATGCGCGTCGTGCAGATCGAACCAGGTCCGATGCCGACTTTAACGACGGATGCGCCGGCTTCGATAAGATCCCGAGTCGCTTCTCCCGTGGCCACGTTGCCCGCAACGATCGTGAGCTCCGGATACTTGTCGCGAAGCTTGCGAACCATCGACACGATGTCGATATGGTGCCCGTGAGCGGAGTCGACGACAAGCACGTCGATGCCTGCATGAACCAAAGCTTCAGCGCGCTCGAACGTATCCTTGGATACGCCGACTGCCGCGCCAACGAGCAAGCGGCCGTGCTGATCCTTAGCCGCGTTCGGGAATTGGATCGCTTTCTCGATGTCTTTGATCGTGATAAGTCCTTTGAGCGTGTTCGTGTCGTCGACCAAAGGCAGCTTCTCGATCTTATGTTGTTGAAGGATGCCTTCCGCCTGTTGAAGCGTCGTTCCGACAGGAGCGGTAACGAGGTTATCGCGCGTCATCACTTCTTTGATCTTAATGGAGTAATCGTGCACGAAGCGCAAGTCGCGGTTCGTTAGAATGCCGACCAATTTGCCGTTCTCGTCGCAGATCGGAACGCCCGAAATGCGGTACTTGCCCATCAACTCTTCCGCGTCATAGACGTGATGCTCGGGAGTAAGCGAGAAAGGATTCGTAATAACGCCGCTCTCCGAACGCTTCACGCGGTCGACTTCCTGGGCTTGCTGAGCTACCGACATGTTCTTGTGAATGATTCCGATACCGCCCTCACGCGCAATCGCGATCGCCAAAGCCGATTCCGTGACCGTGTCCATCCCCGCGCTGATCAACGGAATGTTGAGCTTCACCGAAGGACTGAGCACCGTCGAAACGTCGACGTCCCGCGGAAGAATGGAAGATTTCCGAGGAACAAGCAGAACGTCGTCGAACGTCAGTCCTTCTTTGGCGAATTTGTTATGCCACACGAATAATTACCCCCTTGCCGGTTGCAGTCCGGCATATAGTCTCCGATTGATTATCTGCAATCTTAGCAGAGGCACTTGTGACTGTCAAGCACAATCGGAACGTTGGAAAACCGCGCCATTTCGGCATTTTCACCGTTTTCATAAATGCGGTTTAACGATTCAATGGCGGATAGCGACTGGCTGAATTCCATAGCAAATAGGATGGGTACCCGGCCTGGGCCGCAGCCGAAATTTGCTCGCGTACCTGCTTCGTTCCGTAGGTCTGATGCGGATGGAGCCAAGTCGCCGAGAAGCTCTGCAGCCAAGGCCGCACTTTAGCCGTATCGATTCCTTTCGCCTTTAATCGTTCGTTCCTGCGACTAATGTCCATAAGGGCGTGCGTAATAATCGGTCTCGGCGACAGGTCTGGGTGCTTCACGCCCCAAATTCCGTCCGAGTAGTGCGAGGGATAGACCATGGGCGATACCACGTCAATTTCCTTCGCGATCGTTGCCCAGTTCTGCCCGATCCCCATATCGTCGTTCGAGGAACCGACCAGTCCGAACACATCGGCGGACACCCTTACGCCGACTTTGTGCATTCTAACCGATGCACGATGCAGAAACTTGCCGATGACGTCGCTCTTAGACCAACGCTTCGGATTCGCGTATGCGACCTCTTGGTCGACTTTCTTCTCGTTCTCCGGAAAACGCACATAATCGAACTGGACCTCATCGAATCCGATTCGGGCGGCATGCTCCGCAAGCTTGAGCGGATACTCCCATGCTTCCTGGCGATAAGGGTCGATCCACGGAATGCCCCCCTTGTCCGTCCACGTACGGCCATTCTTGCGCTTGATGCTCCAGGCAGGTACGGCTCGCGCAAGTTCAGGATTCTTGAACGTCACGATTCGTGCGATCGCGTAGATGCGATGCTGCTTCAGTTTCTTCACGAGACCCGCGATCTGCTCCGCGGAACGAGTTTTCGCGATGGTGAACGAATCGGGGTGCGCCGACTTCGGCAGTGCCGTCAGCGTCATTCCGCTATTGATGTCCACGACGACAGCGTTCAACTCCGTCTTGTCCAAGAGATCGATGAGCTCGTCCATGCGCTTGCTGCGAGCGACGTGAGACGAAACGTAAATTCCCCTGATCGGTTCCGCTGGCTTACGCAAATTGACCTTCTCGGCGTCCTCCGCGGTTGCGGCTTGTGTATCGTACACCCGCTTGGACGCACCGGGGGCTTGGGACGTTGTCGATTGAGGCAAGGCATTGATCGTTGGCTGCTTGAGCTCTCGCGGAGACTCGGTGTTCGCGGATGTACAGCCTCCCAAGAGGAGCGCCAACGCCGTACTGACTAACGTTGTTCTTGTCCATTCCCGCATGGCGAGCAGATGACACCTCCCGCTAGTTAAGAATGCTTGTAGTGTTCGCATCGGCGGTTGATGTTGTGAGTTGGAGTTAGTGGGATTGCAGGCGGGGAAATCCAAATTTGTGAGAGATAAACAAAAAAACCACCGTTACCGGTGGTCTGATCTGCATAGGTAGGCTTGCGCCTTGAAAACTGGATGCGAAACAAAGCGTTGGTGAAAGTTTGAAACATCCTGACCATCCGTATCATTAGGATAAGCCCTCGACCGATTAGTACTCGTCAGCTCCACACGTTGCCGCGCTTCCACCCCGAGCCTATCAACCTCGTGTTCTTCAAGGGGTCTTACGAATTGGGAAATCTCAT
>JAEWPC010000019.1 GCA_023460795.1 Bacillota bacterium
CCGTCATACAGGTGCCTCCGATTTCGACGTCGTAGACCAGATCGAGCTGGCAGGTGTCCCAGTTCTCGAACTCGTACGGCGTGCCGGGTGCGGCCGACGATCCGGTCGAGGAGCCGCTGCTGCCTTCGGAACTGGACAGGCTGCCGCTGCTACCGGAGCTGCTTTCGGCCGATCCGGCGGCGTTCGCGACGCCGCCGCCGACCAGGGCCAGCGCGGCGGTGGCCGCCAGCACGGCGGAGCGGGTGGTGTTCTTTCGCATGTACTTCCCCCATACGGATGTCGACTCGGCCAGGAGGTTCGGTCGAACCCAGCTGTGACTGCCCGAGTGCCCTACTGACAGGTTGGCGCCGCCCTGGCATGGGCCTTGGCGACGCCTGGCGTCGAGGTGAGTCGGGCGTGCCCCGGATCGAGATGGGGCGCAGATGCGCTCATCCGAATCCCCCGATGTTCCCCGTCCAGAGCCGGACGTTGTTGCAGTCCGACTGCGAGCGTGTAACAGATCGTCACACACACAGCGGATGTCATGTGCCGGTTTCGGGAGGATCGGCGAAATCTATCTGCGGTACACCGAAACTGTACTGCAGTACAAACTTTAGCGTTGACCGAAAAGGCGACCCGAAAAGTCGGGTGTCGTTACGGCCAGGGCTGGCCCCTTGCTGGAAGTCGTGCGCTCAGGCGAATGTCGGCCGACCGGTATCTCGGACTGTCGACCTGCGTGGATCTCGGAAATGGCAAGGGGTGCAACATTTATTGAACGCCCGTCCAGCTGGGGGCCTGCTTGGCAGCGGCCGGGGGAATTGTCGAAACTGTCACGCGAAGGCGTCGTGTGTGTGACGATCTGTTACGCGCACGCAGTCGGGTCGACATCGGATCCGGCTCAGGATGGGGAATCTCGGGGGAGATCAGGAACGGGCACAACCCCGCTCGTTCCGGACTTACGCCAGCAGCGCACCCGACTCACCCCAACGTCATGCATCGTGCTCGAGGTGCAGTGCATATCGAGCCGATGCTCTTCCGTGAGAAATGCACTCGATCGGCGATGTCGAGTCCTGCTCGAATCGAATCTGGCCGGGTGTGTACCCGAATGGGGGTTCAACGTGAGAAAACTCATGACCCGCTCCGTGATCCTGGGTGCGGCAACAGCTTTGGCTCTGGTAGGGGGTGGTGTGGCGAACGCGGCTGCCCCGGTATCGGGGGCGAAGTACGATTTCAAGAATTGGGACACCTGCCAGCTGGACAAGGTTTACGACCCCGATACCGGTGTGGGTACCTGTATGACGGTCGTGATTCGGGATGGCACGATGCGAGTCGGCAGCCTCAACGTCCAGATTCCGGACGGAAGTCTGATGATTGCCGGCGGTGTCGCGCAGGACCAGGTCTTCGTTCCCGCTGCCAATGATGGCAAGTTCGGTGTGTATTCGAAGTCGCTCAGCGTCCCCGGCGGCGCACTCGGGACCAGTTCGGCCGAGGACTTCGGCCCGACCGCCATCCAGGCGACCGTGGAGGCTGTGGCGCTGCCTGTGGTCGATCCCTACAACCTCGGTGTGCAACTTCCGGTTCGGTTGAAGCTCTCCAACTCGTTGCTGGGGAACAACTGCTATATCGGTTCTACTTCGAATCCGATACGGCTTTCGCTGGCACTCCAAGATGCTGGTGCTGCGCAATGGATTTCGGACACGGTTCCTGGCGTTCCGGGCGGGGTCTGGCCCCAGGCAACACACAAGGCCACCAACTTTGCGGTGCCCGGCGCCACCGGATGTGGGCTCTTCGGCTCGCTGAACTGGGCCGTCAATCAACGGGCCGGCCTGCCGTCGGGTGGTTCGGGCAATTCCCTGTCCACAACCAGCTCTGTCTACAACGCCGCGGGATGGGAGCTGTCGTAGTACGGCAATCGAATCGATTCATCGAAGCCTGTTCACTCGACCGTTCATCCGAACGGGGCTACACCTCACATGAAGGAGAAACGAATGGCAACGAAGATTCTCAATCGGGGTAGCGCAGTTCTGGCCGTCGCCGCGGCCGCGACGTTGACGGCTGCGGGGCTGTCGTACGCGTCGACAACGATCACTCCCGCGAGCACGCCGGTCACCGCGACGAGCAGCGATCTTCGGATCATCACCACCACCCCCGGGTACACCATGCGCTGTACGAATGTGTCCGGCACCGGGACGACCCCGGCTGCACCCGGCAACGTCAACCCGTCCACTGGCGGGATCGATATCAACATCAGCAGCGTGAGTCTGTCGAGTTGCACGCTCAACGGGCAGCCTGCGACGGTCGCTGCCAGCGGGACCTGGAAGCTGAAGGTCGACAACGATGGTGCATCACCCCAGGGTTCACTGATCATCCCCGCCGGTGGCGCGGTGGTCACGGTGCCGTCGAGTGGTTGCTCGATCACGGTGGGGGCGAGCACCATCGGGCCGCTGCCGTACGCGAAGCCGTCGGTGACCGCCTCGAACTCCGGGACGGTCAATTTCAACTCCACCGGTGGCGGTGTATGCCCGCCGGCAGGTCCCGGTACGGCTACCCTGACGGGCAAGCTGACCTTCTCGCCGGGAATCGACGTCACGCCGTGACGTCGATCTGACCTAGACCGTCCCGGTATCCACG
>JAEWPC010000020.1 GCA_023460795.1 Bacillota bacterium
GCCCCTGGCTCCGCCAGGCCGCACCACAGCACGCGCGGCGCCGACGGGGAACCGAAGGTTCCCGCGTTCGTCAGCGCCAGCGTGAACGGCGCCGCGCGCGCAGCTGCGGCTGCTGCCGCGTCGCCGAGCGCCGCGAGACGCGAGGCCGGCGTCTCGCCGAGGAAGTGCAGCGTCACGTGCAGATCGTCCTCGTGCGTCCATTTGCGGAACGGCAGCTGCCGTTCCATCGCGGACATTTTGCAGGATAGGTAGGCTTTCGCTGCCGGAGACAGGTGTAAACCGAGAAAAAGACGAAAATTCTCCATATGACCACCTAATTTCGTTCGGAATTTCATGATTTTGACGCACAAAAGTTGTAGTTTCTAGTTGCTCTTCGCATGAAAGCTTTGTTATGATTAGCCTATCCTAATTCTAGACAAGGTGGGAACAAGAAAGATGGCTAATCGTGCCTATAACTTCAATGCCGGTCCTGCGGCGTTGCCGGAGGGCGTGCTGAAGACCGCACAAGAACAATTCGTTGAATATGAGAACAGCGGAATGTCCCTAATGGAGATGTCGCACCGCGGCGCCATCTACGAGAAAGTTCACTACGAAGCCGATTCGTTGCTTCGCGAGCTGCTCGGCATTCCGGAAGGCTATAAAGTGCTCTTCATTCAAGGCGGAGCAAGCACGCAATTCGCCATGGTTCCCATGAATCTGCTGCGTCCGGGCCAGACTGCCGCTTACGTATCCACGGGCAGCTGGGCGACGAAAGCGATCCAAGAAGCGCAACTGTTCGGCGAGACCGCGATCGCGGCTTCCTCGGAAGCGGACAAGTTCATGCGCATCCCGGCGATCAGCGAGCTGAACTACCCCTCCGACGCCGCTTATCTTCACCTGACTTCTAACGAAACGATCGAAGGCACGCAATGGGCGGAATATCCGGTTACGGGCTCCGTACCGCTCGTCGGCGACATGTCCAGCGACATTCTGTGCCGCCCGGTCGACGTATCCAAATTCGGCTTGATCTACGCCGGCGCGCAGAAGAATCTCGGTCCTTCCGGCGTTACGATCGTTATTATCCGCGAAGATCTCATCCGCAAACCGGAGATCGCCGGCGTGCCGACGATGCTCCGTTACGCCACGCATGCGAAAGCCGATTCCTTGTACAACACGCCTCCTACGTTCGCGATCTACATGGTGGGCGAAGTGCTGAAATGGGTGAAATCGCAAGGCGGCGCCGCTGCCATGGAGAAGATCAACAACGAGAAGGCTAACCTGCTGTACAACTTGATCGACGGTTCCGACGGCTTCTACCGCGGATGCGCGATGCCGGGCAGCCGTTCGATTATGAACGTAACGTTCCGCCTCGGCTCCGAGGAGCTCGAGAAGCAATTCGCCAAAGAATCGGAGCAGCAAGGCTTCGTCGGCTTGAAGGGGCACCGCAGCGTAGGCGGCTTGCGCGCTTCCATCTACAACGCCGTCCCGCTCGAAAGCGTACGCGCGCTGGCCGATTTCATGAAAGATTTCCGACAACGTAACGGCTAATATAGACGGTGAAGCATACAAGCGGTACAATTGTACCGCTGTTTGCTTTTTCTAGGGGAACAACGGCAAGGAGGATTCGCAGCAATGGCTTTCCATATCGTGCTCGTCAATCCGGAAATTCCGGCGAATACGGGCAACATCGCGCGTACGTGCGCGGCGACCGGCACCCATCTTCACCTCGTGCGTCCTTTGGGCTTCGACACCGACGACAAAACGCTGAAACGCGCGGGTCTCGATTATTGGTATGCCGTTAAAATCACCTACTACGACTCGTTCGAAGAAGTGAAGGCCGCATTCCCGGAAGGGCGGTTTTTCTTCGCCAGCACGAGAGTGACGAAACGTTACAGCGATTTTTCGTTCAGGGACGGGGACTTGTTCGTATTCGGCCGCGAGACGAAGGGGCTGCCGCAAGAGCTGCTCGACGCGCATCCGGAGACCGGCATGCGGATTCCGATGACGGACAAGGTACGCTCGCTTAACCTTGCGAATTCCGCTGCTATCGTCGTTTACGAGGCGCTTCGCCAGAACGATTTTCCGATTTGAACAAAATGGTTAAAGCCCTAATTACCGGTCGGTTATGTCCGTAGAAGATGCTTCGACAATTTTCTGTCTATTTCGATTTATTTTTACTTATTTTGCAATATTTTAAGAAAATAAATATTATAGCAGGAGATTATGCGTCGATATCGAACGCTATAGGGTGCAAAAGTGTTTCAGAAACTAACTAGATTTGACACTTGAATGGAGGAAATGCTTTGAAACCGGCTGGCGTTGTTCGTAAAGTAGACCAATTGGGACGTATTGTATTACCTAAATCTCTTCGTAAAAGATATCAGATGAACGAGGGAGATCCCGTGGAAATTTTGGTCCAAGGCGATCATATTATTCTCGAACGTTACCGGCCTCGTTGCGTGTTCTGTTCTTCGATGGAGAGCGTGGGAGAGTTCAAAGAGCGTTACGTATGCGCCTCCTGCTTGAAGGACATGCACGGGCTGTAATCATAGCCGCGAGAGCAAGAGAAACCGTCCGATCGTGGACGGTTTTTTTAATTTTGAAGGTTCGAGAGGATGGGGATCGCCTGAGCGAAGGGGATACCGATATACGGATGGGTAAAATAAAGACAAATCGATATTTATTTCGGAGTCTTGCCGCTTGTATGGAGGAATAACAACATATCGATAGTTATTTCAGCGATATCATGTCGGCGAGCCATTTCCCAGTCTAAATAACGGTTAATAGTTGTTATTTCGCTGTATTACGTGGAAAGTAGAGAATTAACTGCTATTGGTTGTTATTCCCCGATCAGCGATCAGATTCTGGGTCCGAGCATTCGCGCATGAAAAAAGCCGGCTCTTCCCGCTCAGGGAAGAATCCGGCTTCGGGGCGATCGATTAGAGCCCGCTCGTTTTATCGTCGTTATAAGATGCCGTCAGAATTGCGCCGATGAAGAGCACAAAGACGATGATGACGACCCAGAACTTATTGGACATTCCGAAAAGCTGATTCGCTTCTTCCGCTGCTTTGGCAGCCGTCTCCGCAAGAAACATGTCCTACACCTCCGATTGACTTCTTCTATTATAACCAACGACATCCAAAAAGAAAACGCTAAAATGTGTGAACAATTTGCAACTTGCATGCGGCTATGGAACCGCATCGGTTCGCATATAGATGTACCGAGAAGAGCATTGTCTAGGGGAGGGAAACGCTCTGAACCAGGTCATTAACTGGATGGGTGGCTGGCCTAAGGAAGGATTGATCTCAGGTTTCGATTGGGACGAGAGACTGGCGAGAGCGGCAACGAAAACGGCGGAGGCCGCCGTGATCGGCGGCGCGGCTAGCCGTCTCGAGGCACAAGGCGCGCAGAAGCTGAGGGAACAGCTGGCCCAAAGTCTGCTGAAGGGCAAGACGGGCGGCAACGGCAGGATGCTTACGGTGACGCCCGGCGCTGACGGCGCGCTCGCATGGATCGTAGAGAGGACGGCGAAGGCGGGCGACGTCGTCTTGGTCGAGCGCCTGACGTCGAGATCGGCGCTGCAGACGTTCAGACGCGCGGGTTTGCAGCCGCTGGCCATTGCCGGCGACCGGAACGGGATGGACCCGGAGGCGCTCACGACGGCGCTCTACCGCTATCGGCCGAAGCTGGTGTATGTCGGATGGACGTGCACGGATCCGGAGGGTGGAAGCTGGAGCGCGGAGCGCAGGCAAGCGGTTCGCAGCAGATGCCAGGAGGCGGGCGTGCTGCTCGTTACGGATGATCGGCAGGAGATGCTGCAGTACGAAGGGGAAGACCCGGAGCTGCAAAGACGCGTCGATGCCGGCTGCCTGTCGATCGGTCAATTGCCGCCGGGGTTGATCTCGGGGCTTAGAATCGGCTGGATCGCGGGCAACGCCGATCCGTTGAGGTTGGATGCGACAGGAGATCAACCGCCCGTGAAAGAGCCGCCCGTCAGCGAGATCGAGCAACAGGCGCTGTCGGATCTGATCGAGGAGCAGCCGCTGGCGCCGCTAATCGATATGTTCAAGGTTCAGTGCGGCGTGCGGATGAAGATCATTACCGAGTTGCTGGCGCACAAGCGGCTGCCCGACCTAAGCTGGGTGACGCCTAAAGGCGGCATGCACCTATGGGTGACGCTGCCGGTCGGATTAGACGGCGAGACGCTGCTGAAGGGCGCATGGCTTAAAGGCCTCATCTTCCAGCCGGGCGGCCCTTTCTATGCGAAGGATCCGCAGTACAATACGCTCAGGCTCACCTTCGCGTTCGCGGACGAGAGGCAGCTGAGGCAAGGCGTGTCGCGTTTAGCAGAGAGTATCGAGGAGTTCACGGGCAGGTGGTCGATCGGCTAAGCGAATCGCGGAAACGTTATTGATCCGCTCCTATGGCGAACAGTCTGCCGTCGCGAACGACGACTTGTCTGTGCATCAGCCGTTCGTCCGGCATATTCAAGCATGCGCCGGTCTTCGCGTCGAACGTCCAGAAATGAAGCGGGCAGAAGAGGACGTCGTTCATCGGCCTGACCTCGCCTCCGGCATGGGGGCACAGACCGCTTAAGAGCCGATATTCGCCATCCCCGCACTGCACGAGCCAGTACGGCGAGTGATCGATGACGACTTCCGCCGGCAAAGTCTCGTATTGTTCGATCGGACCGAGATCCGCTTCACTCATCTTGAACGCCTCCGTTCGCATCGGACGCGGCCGTCTCCATGGCGGCCGCCCACGCGTATTTGCTTGTCCATGCCGCTACGACTTCGGCGTATTGCTTCAACGCTTCATGCCCCGATGGCGAAAGCTCGTATTGGCCGACGCCAAGCCTTCCGAACCAACCGTAATAGTTCGTGCGCAGCATGGGACCGGCGTCAGGGCAACCGGTCCACGCCTTCACCTGTTTCGGCGCCGAAGGTCCGTGGACGGCAAGCGCCATCGCGCATTGGATCGCCCGCTCGCGATATGCGGTCACGAGCTTGCGCTTCGTGCTGCCTCCGACGTTGTAGTCGCCGCTCCTCGCGGCGAATTCCTTGAGCAGCCGCGAGGCTCCTTTCCTGCGTCCGCCGGCGGTTGCGGCCAACGCGTAGGCTTCCTGCGCCTCGGCGGCTTCGCCGGCAGGACTCGGCAAGCGGGCGCGTTCGGAAGCGTACGGAGCTCCAGGCTCGCACCATACTTCGGTGACGGGCGCTTTCGTTTTATAGAACGTAACGGTGATGAATCCAAGCTGCAGTCTGCGGCATAACGTCGTTATATCTCCGAAGCGCTGGTTGTGAGCGCCTTTCTTCGTTCGGTTCCGTTCGACGGCGAGCCATACGGCTGCGCCGGTTCGCTGCCTATCTATGCCTTGCAGCAGCAGCGGCAGCGTAAAGATCCGCTTCATCTCCACGATCGTCGGATGAGGCTGCCCGGGATGGTAGGCGACAAGGTCGCAGCCCCTGATCTCGGCTTTGACTTCGAATCCGCGCCCGGTGAAAAAGGCTTTGATCGGCGGATATAGCTCGGTCTCATGCTTGACGGCCAAAGCAAGCACCTCCAATACCGCCATTATATCATACGCCGGCTTCTCGAAAGACAAGTCGTTCTCTCGGAATTGATGTCGTGTCCTCACAATGTTAGGTCAAATTCGTCCGCTTAGCCGCATAGGTATGTAATACGTTCGGGTGACGAGTAGAGAAAGAGGGCGAGGAGGAAGCGGCATGGACATCTTCAAGCGGATTGCGGAGTATCGGGCCGAGAGTGAGAAGCTGAACTGGTCGGGGACGTTCCGGGAATATATCGAGTTGCTGCGGCGCGATAGCACGCCCGCGATGACCGCTCACGCTAGGGTATACGACATGATCGTCTCCCAAGGGGTAGAGGAGAAGGGCGGGAACAAAAGATATAAGTTTTTCGAATCGGAAATTTTCGGCTTGGACCGGACGATGGAGAAGCTCGTGGAGGAATACTTTCATTCCGCGGCGCGCAGGCTCGACGTCCGCAAGCGGATCTTGCTGCTCATGGGTCCGGTGAGCGGAGGGAAGTCGACGATCGTCACGCTGCTTAAAAAAGGTCTGGAGCGCTACTCCCGAACCGACCGCGGAGCCGTATACGCGATCAAAGGCTGCCCGATGCACGAGGACCCGCTGCATCTGATTCCTTCCGAGCTGCGGGATGACGTGGAACGGGAGCTCGGCGTACGTATCGAAGGCAACCTGTGCCCTTCGTGCCAGATGCGGCTGAGAACCGAATACGAAGGCGACATTGAGCGCGTCGAAGTTGAGCGGGTGCAGATCTCGGAGGAAAACCGGGTCGGCATCGGCACATTCAGCCCGTCCGATCCGAAGTCGCAGGACATCGCGGATTTGACGGGAAGCATCGATTTTTCCACGATTACGGAATACGGTTCGGAGTCCGACCCGCGGGCGTACCGGTTCGACGGGGAGCTCAACAAAGCGAATCGCGGGCTGATGGAGTTCCAAGAGATGCTCAAGTGCGACGAGAAGTTTCTGTGGAATTTGCTGTCGCTCACGCAAGAAGGCAACTTCAAGGCGGGTAGGTTCGCGCTCATCAGCGCCGACGAGCTTATCGTCGCTCACACGAACGAATCGGAATACAAAGCGTTCATCGCCAACAAGAAGAACGAAGCGCTTCAGTCGCGGATGATCGTCATGCCGATTCCTTACAATCTGAAAGTATCGGCGGAAGAGAAAATTTACGCCAAGCTGATCGCGCAATCGGATATGAAACATATTCACATCGCTCCTCACGCGTTGCGTTCCGCCGCTATTTTTTCCATCCTCTCCAGACTGAAGGAATCGAAGAAGCAGGGAATGGATCTCGTCAAAAAAATGCGGATGTACGACGGGGAAGAAGTGGAAGGCTACAAAGAGGCGGATTTGAAGGAGATGCAAAGCGAGTACTCCGACGAAGGAATGTCCGGCATCGATCCTCGTTACGTCATCAACCGGATCTCCAGCGCGCTGATCAAGCACGATCTGCCATGCATCAATGCGCTAGACGTGCTGCGGGCGATGAAGGAGGGACTCGATCAACACCCGTCGATTACGAAGGAAGAGCGGGAGAAATATCTCAATTTCATCTCGGTCGCGCGCAAGGAATACGATAATCTCGCCAAGAAGGAAGTGCAGAAGGCGTTCGTCTACTCGTTCGAGGAGTCGGCTCGCACGCTGTTCGAGAACTATCTCGACAACATCGAATCGTACTGCAACTGGTCGAAGATCAAAGACCCGCTGACCGGCGAAGAGATGGATCCGGACGAGAGGCTTATGCGCTCGATCGAGGAGCAGATCGGCATCTCGGAGAACGCCAAGAAGGCGTTCCGCGAAGAGATTCTGATTCGTATCTCCGCCTATTCCCGCAAAGGCAAGAAGTTCGACTACAGCACGCACGACCGGCTGCGGGAGGCGATCGAGAAGAAGCTGTTCACCGACTTGAAGGATATCGTGAAAATCACGACTTCGACGAAAACGCCGGACGAGAACCAACTGAAGCGGATTAACGAGGTCTCGAAGCGGCTTATCGACGAGCACGGTTATTGCCCGGTATGCTCCAACGAATTGATGCGGTACGTGGGCAGCTTGCTGAACCGGTAGAGGGTCGATGCATGGAGGCGGCGCAGCAATTGCGGGCGCCTCCTCTCTTTGATGTCGTTGGCGAGTTCCATATTCCTATATCGGAAGCCCGGAATCTTATATGGGATTGCATGCGGCGATCAGGTAAAATGATCCATATGCCGATACTCCAGGAGGGATCTCCCCATGTTCACGGGTACGAAATTCGTCTATACGCCGCCTGCCAACGGATATCCGGAGTGGAACAACAATCCGGATATCTTCCAAGTGAACCGTATGGTCGCGCACGCTACGCTAATGCCTTACCGCACGGTCGAACAAGCCCTGCAAGGGGATCGTTCCGCTTCCGAATGGACGATTTCGCTGAACGGTAGCTGGCGGTTTCATTGGTCGGACAACCCGGCTAGCCGTATTCCGGATTTCCACGCGGACGGCTTCGACGACGCGGACTGGGCGACGATCGAGGTGCCTTCCCATTGGCAGCTGCAAGGGTATGATTATCCGCAATATTCCAATGTCCGATACCCGTGGTGCGAACGCGAAGACATTAAGCCGCCTTATGCGCCTACGGAATATAATCCGGTCGGACAATATGCCCTTACGTTCACGGTGCCGGAAGATTGGAGCGGGCAGCCAGTTTATATTAGCTTTCAAGGCGTCGAATCCGCGTTCTACGTCTGGCTGAACGGCGAGCTTGTCGGCTACAGCGAGGATACGTTCACGCCTGCCGAGTTCGATCTCACGCCCTACCTGAAGGACGGGGATAACCGTCTGGCGGTCGAGGTGTACCGTTGGTGCGACGCGAGCTGGCTAGAGGATCAGGATTTCTGGCGGCTGAGCGGCATATTCCGCGACGTCTATCTGCATACGACGCCGGCGACGCACATTTACGATTTCCGAGCGAACGGGGATTTGGACGACAATTACGAGAATGGCCGGCTTGGCTTGGAGGCGCGAATCGTCCGGTACGGCTCGGGTTCGGCGGAGACGAAGCTTCGGTTCGAGGCGATGCTGTACGATGATACCGGCAAGCCGGTATGGGAAGAGCCGCATTCCGACATGGTAGCGCTTGGAGGAACCGGAGCATCCGATATACGGATACGAGCGTCGGCCGACGTCCTCAAGCCTCGCCGATGGAGCGCGGAGACGCCGGAGTTATATACGCTTGTGTTGAGCTTGGCCGATACGGACGGCGGATTGATCGAGGCGGTCAGCTGCAAGGTCGGATTCCGCCGTTTCGAGATGAAGGACGGTCTGATGAGGCTGAACGGCAAGCGGATCGTATTCAAGGGCGTAAACCGCCACGAGTTTCATTGCGATCGCGGACGCGCCGTCGACCGCGATACGATGCTCCAGGACGTCTTGCTGATGAAACGGCATAATATTAACGCCGTTCGGACTTCGCATTATCCGAATCATCCGTTATGGTACGAGCTATGCGACGAATACGGGTTGTACGTTATCGACGAGACGAATCTAGAAACGCACGGATCATGGCGTTACGGCCAGAAGGAGCTTGAGGATACGGTGCCGGGCAGCCGTCCGGAATGGCGGGCTAACGTGCTGGACCGGTGTAACTCGATGCTGCAGCGGGACAAGAACCATCCTTCCATCGTCATCTGGTCGCTTGGCAACGAATCGTTCGGAGGCGATAGCTTTATCGCGATGCACGATTTTCTAAGGGAGAATGATCCGTCGCGTCTCGTTCATTATGAAGGGGTGTTCCATTACCGGCTTTCCGAAGAGGCTTCCGATCTGGAGAGCACGATGTACGTTAAACCGAACGAGGTTGAACGATACGCGCTTAGCAACCCGGTCAAGCCCTATATCTTATGCGAATATTCGCATGCGATGGGCAACTCCTTGGGCAACTTGTCCAAGTACACGGAGCTGTTCGATCGGTATCCCGTCTTACAGGGCGGATTCATCTGGGACTGGAAAGACCAAGCGATCCGAAAGACGGATTCGGACGGAACGTCATACTTGGCTTACGGAGGAGATTTCGGGGAGTCGCCGCATGACGGGAATTTCTGCGGGAATGGGCTTATCTTCGCGGACGGCAGCATCTCTCCGAAAATCCAGGAGGTCAAGAAGTGCTACCAGAACGTCGGATTCAGCCTCGTGAACCTCGCCGAAGGCGTCATCGAGGTGAAGAACAAGTTTGCGTTCGATCGATTAGCCGCCTGCGAATGGACTTGGCGGCTTGATGTCGAGGGCGTCTGCCTGGCTTCCGGAACGATAGAAGAGCTGGTCGTAGAGCCAGGCGAATCTCGCATCGTCCAGCTGCCTACGGCAGAGCCGCTCTCGCGAATCGAGGACAACCGGGAGGTCGTGCTGACGGTCGGATGCCGATTACGGTCCGATACGCGGTGGGCGGCCGCCGGGCATGAGATCGCGTGGGAGCAATTCATCGTGCGTGCGAGAGGCAAGGTTGCAACCGATTTTTCTTCCTTAAACGACGAGTCGGCAAAGTTAGAGATGTCCGAGGCAGACGAACACCTAATCGTAAGCGGTATTGACTTTGAAGTTGACTTCGATACGAAGACGGGGATGCTTACACGCTATCGGTTCCGAGGGCGGGATTTACTGTCGGAAGGTCCGGCTCCCCACTTCTGGAGGGCGATGACCGACAACGATCTCGGCAATAAGCTGCAGGAGCGCAGCGGGACTTGGAGACGAGCGGGAAGCGATCGCTTACTGCGCGGAATGACGGCTAATAGGCACGGCATGGATGGCGTAACCGTCCTAACGAAATTCGACCTTCCGACGTCGGTGGCGTCGCAGGTCGAAGTAGCGTATCGGATTTGCGGGAATGGACGGATCGAGGTAGAGATGTCGTTAACGCCTGGCTCCGACCTCCCGGAAATTCCGGAGATCGGGATGATGCTCGCGCTCCCTGCTTCATTCGACCAATTGGCATGGTATGGCAAAGGCCCGCACGAGAACTATTGGGATCGGGCGGAAGGCGCTAAGCTAGGCGTCTATACGAGCATCGTCGCAGAGCAGCTAACGCCGTACTTGCGTCCGCAGGAATGCGGCAACAAGACGGAGGTCCGGTGGCTCACCTTGACCGACCGCCATGGCTTTGGCCTGCGGATCGATGGAGAGCCGGTCGTCGAGACGAACGCACTTGGTTACTCGCCGTACGAACTCGAAGCGCACGACCATCCTCACAAGCTGCCCCCGAGCGAACGCGTATGGCTACGAGTGAACAGTCGGCAGATGGGGGTCGGCGGGGACGACAGCTGGGGTGCGAAGACACATCCGGAGTATACGCTGTACGCGAATCGTCCCTATATTTATCGATACGCGATGCAGGGAATAGCCGCGGACTCGTGATTATCTGTTCAAATCGCTTGCCAGCTTGTTCAGTAACGTATAATTTTCGTCGTCCTGCGTGATTTCCCAGATCATCGCTCCGCCTAGACCTCGCGACTTCACGTAGCTCGTTTTGTATCCGATCGATTCGGCATCTTCGTAGGAGACGAAGGTGCCGGTCGTTTTTTTATACAGATAGGGCACTTTCGCTTGGCTGTTCCAGTAGCGCACGAACCCGTTCGCGTTGATCCAGCCTTGATTTTTGATTTGCTCGTAGCTGTACATCTTGCGCGTTGGCCCATCGCAGTCCCGATAGAGTCCTTGGTTGTCGGGACCGCAGGAAGTCCAGCTTCGTCCGTAGAACGGCACCCCTAATATGAGCTTATTCGCCGGTGCGCCGGCTTTCAAATAATGATCCACGATGGCGTCGATGTTGTTGCTCTTATTCGCGCGGCTTGGATCTTGGCTATCCGCGTATAGAGGCGCGTTATGATTGCTCGAATCGTCCCAAGGTCCATGGTAGTCGTAAGTCATCAGGTTGACCCAATCGACCGTAGATGCGATGGACGAGATTTCAACGTTGTTAAGGTAGCCGGGGAATGCGCCTCCGGCGATCGTCAACAAGTAGTCGCGGCCGTCGGACTTCTCCGCGGAATCAAGCTGATTGCGAATCTCTTGCAACAGCAGCGTGAAGTTCCGCTTATCCTCGGGACGTTCCTTGTTGCCGGCAAGGCCGCCCTGGACGGGATATTCCCAATCGATATCGACGCCGTCGAAGCCGTATTGCTTGATGAAAGCGACGGCGCTTGCCGCGAATTTCTGCCTGGACTGGCTGGTCAGCGCCGCATCGGAGAATGGTCCCGACCAAGTCCAGCCTCCTACGCTGATCAGGGCGCGAAGGCTCGGATTCGCGGCTTTAAGTTGCTTAAGATGCTTGAAATTCTGAAGATCGGCGTCAGGATCACCGAGCGCGACTTGGCCGTCTTTCACGTTGGCGAAGGCGTAGTTGATGTGCGTAAGCTGAGATGCCGGTTGCTTGGTTAACGGCTCTTGCATGTAAATTCCCCATGAAGGATAATAGGCGATCACTTTATAAGAGCGAGCCGCAGGCGTGCTCGGCGATGGACTTGGCGCAGCGTTAGGGGCATTCCGGTCCGTAATGCTGGCCGTATTCACGGCTTGCTGCCAGGAGACGGCGTAATTCATTGTCTCCGCGATCGCGCGCAACGGAACGAATAGAGTCGATCCGACCTTCTTCGGCGCCGGAGAGATCGAGGTCTTCACGCCGTTCACGATGGCTGTCGTACGGTCGACTTCCATCATGATATTCGTCCCCGGCTTAGTCAGGCTCAGCCTTGTACGATCGATCCAATCGATGCGGAAGCCTAGCGTCTGCGCGAAAGGCCGTATTTGTATGTAGGTGTTTCCGTTGCTTATGAAAGGGTTTTCAGAGAAAACAATACGATCGCCGTTATAGGTGACTTGAACCGACTTTTCAGCATGGCTGCGAGGCGGGGAGACGGCATAGATGGTTGCGGTTATGAATAGCACGATGAGGATGGTTCTGAAGACGACGTGTTTCAACGCGATCTCTCCTTGGGATCTCGCAGCTCCGCTTGTCCGGCGAATGCTGCGAATCTACTAAGCTAGTCTATCTTAGTTTCCAAGAGAGAGAGGGTTTACGTAAAGGCAAACATATTGGGAGACGAGGGAATTGCAGGTTAGATCGCCAATCGTTCGGCGAGAGGCAAGCGGATTTCGAAGGTGGTCATACCGTTATCCGGATCGGATCGAACGTCAAGCTGTCCGCGATAATGACGGACTCTCTCCTGTACGATCGCTAGTCCGAGACCGGAATGGCCTTCCCCTTTGGTCGAATAACCGGCTTGGAACATTCGGGTGCGCATGTCGTCGTCGATGGGATGGCCGCTGTTCGCGATTGTGATTTTAACTTCGCCTTGATCCGAGCAGATCGCTACATGGACGGCACGTTGACCCGCCGGCAGCTTCATCGTCGCATCAAAACCGTTGTCGACGAGATTTCCGATGATTTTGATCATGTCGAGCATATGGATCGCGGTATCCGGCACGTCCCACTCCTTCGGCAGCTCGCAGGTAAAGGCGATGCCGTAGCCGAGCGCCATGGTCGTCTTCGTCTTGGCGAAAGCGGCAAGAGCGGGCACGGTATGGTTCATGATATCGCTCACTTCGCGAGTTTCCTGGACGAGCGTCGCCGTATACGCCTGCAGCTGATCGATCTTCCCCATCTGCGCCATCGCATGAATGACCTGAACATGATTCAAGAAATCATGGCGCTGGCCGCGTACGGAAGCGAACATGTTGTTGATGTCGTCGAAATACACTTCCTGGGTCGAACGGATCGCGTCCGCTCGTGCCTGCATCAGCATGCGGAGCATAAACACCAGCGCGGCGAGGCTGATAATAATGGTGAAGTAGATAAGGATCGTCGTAACCAATTGATTGTCGGTATCGGATGCGAACTTTACGGTGTAAATGGTTCCTAGAGAGACAAGCTGAATCACGATGAGCGCGATGATTTTGAACAGAGTCTTATTCTGGTTGAAGCCGATGGTTAACCATTTGAAAGATGAAAGAGTGATTCTCTTCCTCACGAACCAGGCTGATATTAGGGTTGCCGTGAGGATGGGATAAAGTATGGAAATGAGTATATATAGATTCTGGTGAAGCAAGGATTCGATTTCTTCTACGCGTAATGCGGTTGCAACGGTGGTGATAATGATATCCATCAGCATACTAAGAAGCGTACTGCCGATGAATAGGAACACCCTTGTGCGCGACGGGAGTTCTTTAAAGATCAAAAAAATAAGCACAATCATCGCGAACAAATTATTGATGATTTTAAGAAGAGGGGGGATATAAAAGAGCATAATATCAGTATAAAAAGAATGGACAATCGTCAAGATGACTAGTCTCGCGATTAACTTATTCGGTTGAGGGCGCAAGAGCGAGAATATGAATAACAAAATAACGAACGTTTGCGGTATTGAAACGAGAACATGCAATTTTAAGGCGTCGAGCAAAGTATCCATATCATTCGTCTCCTTATGAAGCGGGCTCAAATTGGCTCACTATTATAACGCCCGCGAAGACAAGTCGTTCGTGGTGAAGCTCCAATTCTTCGAGTAATATTAAGAGATGTGATTTTCAATTACGAATTTAAATCATAATTGTCGTTATTTATTCGACATATGTTAAAATGTGATTATTATAGTGATCCTAGTTCTGCATACCGAGGGAGAATTCTAGAAATGGATCTACTGAAATTTGTACTTTTTTCACTTTTAGAATATTTTGCATCATTCGTTTTCATTTTAATACAATTTAGATTTTCATTGAAAGAGAATATTTCAAAAATACTATTAATCTCGATTTTACTTTCATTTGTTTCGTATTCATTTATTCAAGCGGATCTGCGTGGTATTTCGTCATTAATTCAAACACTAATATTCTTTATGTATATTTACCATGTTATGAAAGTAAGTATCGTGAATTCGATTATAATGGTGATGACAGGTTATATTGTACTTGGATTAGTACAGACGTGCATCGTAGCCATATTATCCCATGCCGATATCATTCAGGGGGAACTTGTCGTAGGTGAAACCATAACTTATAGTGTACAGGTACTTTCGTCAGTAGTTGTGTTAGTATTAAGCTTTTTAACTTATTACTTTAAAGGCGGGTTTAGCTTTGTTGAATCCAATAGTCGTTTCTCAAAGAACACCTTTAAAGGAAAGAATTTTTGGTTTGTTATTGTACTGTCGTTTATCTTTACAATAACGATCATTACCAATATCGTCCTGCTAAACAGCACGGAGCCCCCCTACCTAGGAGTTGCTATTGTTCTGCTAGTCAATCTATTGCTCTTCTTTTATGTGACATTTAGAAGGGATGAGAATTATGATTGAGTCACTTGCCGAACGGATTTCAATTCGCCTTAAAAACGCGAATCCAGAAGAAACGACAAGTGTTGAGGTTATGAAGTTTGCTTTGACGGGTGTATTGCACAATTCAGTTACGATTTTTGCGGCTTTAGTTGTCGGAGGCATTTTCGGTCATTTTGCAGATACCTTATTAACTATTGTTTTTTTCATGACATTAAGGTTGGTTTCCGGCGGGTATCACTTCAAATCAGCATTGCACTGTTTCATTTTTTCATTTGGGGTATTTGTGGCTATTCCGTTTATATCCATTACTGACGACATAATCGGTATCCTATTGCTAGTGAGTTTGTTGTTGGCAACCCTATACGCACCGTCCAATATTACTGAACACATAAGGGTTAACCGTAAATTTTTTCCGCTTTTTAAGTTATTGTCGCTTTTAATAATTGCATTGGATTTAATTTTATGGAATCCGATTATTGCGCTTGCAGTATGCGCTCAATCGTTGACCTTAATCCGTTTCAATAGAAAGCGAGGTGAAGTTAAATGACAAAAAGAAAAGTCGTTTCCCTGCTATCTAAAGTATTAGGTTTACTTGCGGTCGTAATGGTTAGTACGGCTTCCTGGTGGATTGCTTTTCGTCCTGAAGTACCGAACGAGTTGAAATCAAAATTACAGTGAATTTATTTTTTGGGGGGATAATCTATGTCAGAGTACATCCGATTGTTGGATCGCGACGGAAACCTGTGTTTGGTGCAACTAGAAAAAATCATCGCGATCAAACCAACGGCTGACGGTCCGGAGTTCTATACGAAGGACGGCATGTATTATTATCCCACTACGCTGGAAGAGCTTCTCGCAGTATTGAAGGATCAAGGATTCGAACGGTTGGACCGGACGAATCTGGTGAACTTGAATCATGTAAAAGTATTCGACAAGAAGGCCCGCAAGGTTTATTTCGAATCGCCGCACAGCAAAGACAGCAAGTTCGCTACCGTCTCCGAAGCGAATATCAGTAAGGTGGAGCACTTAGCCAAAGAGGAGCAACCTACGTACAGAACAGTCCCGAAGCCGTCGTTGTTTTGGAGGAAATGAAAGTTTGACAGCCATGCTGCCTAAAAGCATGGTTGTTTTTTGGTTCGGTCATAGGTAATAACTATCAAAGTAATAGAATTAATATATTTCAACAATAAAAGGAATGGTGATATAACAGGATTAACGAATATTTCCAATAGGAGCGTGATCGGTAATGGAGCAGAAAATTCACTGGGAAGCCGAGAAGTACGATGGTTCGATGGGGTTTGTGTCCGAGTACGGGGTAAGCATGATCGAGTGGCTGCGACCGCAAGCGGGCGAAAGCATTGTCGACTTCGGCTGCGGTACGGGGGATCTGGCGGCAAGGATTGCAGAAAGCGGTGCAGTGGTTCTCGGTGTCGATATTTCCCCGGAAATGGTCGTACGAGCACGAAAGAAGCATCCTCATATAAGCTTCGAGCGCGGGGACGGCACGTCATGGCGCTCGCCTCAGCCGTTCGACGCGGTATTCAGCAACGCGGCCCTGCATTGGATGAGAGATGCGGGAGCGGTTGTGAAGACGATAGCGAGCAATCTCAGAATCGGCGGCAGGTTCGTGGCGGAATTCGGAGGTCACGGTAACGTGAAAGATATCGTTCAGGCTATGAGAGATACGCTGGAGGCGCGAGGACGGATGGATGCGTTCGTCATGCCGTGGTATTTTCCGAAGGTGGGGGAATATGCGTCTTTGCTGGAACAGGAAGGCTTCGAGGTGCGCAAGGCCGTGTCGATCGACCGTCCGACTCCATTGGAGGATGGAGAGCAAGGAATGATGGGCTGGTTGCGAATGTTCGGGCATGCGATGGTACCGAAAGCTTCTGCGACGGAGATGGAGGCTTGGTTTATCGAAGCGTGCGAGAGGCTTAAGCCTGTTGCCTACGAAGCCGGTCAATGGACGGCAGGTTATCGGAGAATCCGGGTCGAAGCAGTCAAGTTGGGCTAGTATACGGCAATATTGGATATAACTTCGCCTCGAGTCCGCATTGACAGAATAGCGGTTGCCTTGCGAGAATGAGGGGATCAACTTCGCGGAGGAACACAACAAGATGAAACTATTTAAAAGCTGGTACGCGATACTGTGGCTGGCGCTCCCCTCCCTATTCGCGTTCGCGACGCAGACGGTTACGGGGTCGATTAACCTGATTATCGTCGGCGACTTAGGTTATCTGGCCATTGCGATCGTAGGCGTTACGAATATTATTATGTACAACGTGTTCGCCATCTTCTCCGGAATCGGACATTCCGTTAACTACTTGGTCGCGCAAAACTTCGGAGCGGGCGAGATGCGCAAAGGGATGCAGAGAACGTACCTGGCGCTTGTCGTCAGTATCGGGGTTGGCGTGCTGATTACGCTTGCCGGCTGGTTGGCTAGCGAGACCGTGCTGAAGCTAACGGGCGCATCGCCTAACTTTCTCGCCGAGGGTACCGAGTACGTGGAACTGAGGTTCTATGCCATGGCATTCGGTATTATCAGCTTCGTGTTCCATGGATTTTTCAGAGGAGTCGGGGATACAAGGACATCGATGGTCGTCTCGATCCTGTCGAACGCCTTGATGGTAGGGTTAACCTACGGGATGACTTATGGTCACTGGGGATTGCCGAACCTTGGACTCGTAGGCGCAGGATATGCGCTTCTTATCGGCGAGGCGGTACAATTGTTCATTTGCCTGATCGTCTTCTGGGGACCGATGCATCGCAAGTTCCAGACGCGCAGCATTCCGAAGCCGGATTGGAAGGAGCTTCGCTTGATTTCGCAGGAGAGCGGCAAGCTTGGCCTTCAAGAATTTTCCATGAGTATCTCGATGTACATCTTCACGATATTCGTATTGACGCTTGGCGAAGTGGCTACGGCGGCCAACGAAATGGCGCTTAACGTCATGTCCTTCGGATTCATGCCGGCGTTCGCGTTCGGCTCGACGGCGACGATTCTGATCGGTCAACAACTCGGTCAAGGCAATCCGAAGCTGGCGAAAATCATGGGTACGCACACGGCGGTGCTCGGCGCGATATTCCTGTTCCTACTCGGTACGGCGGAGCTAATCTGGGCGGAACCGATCGCTAAGCTGTACAGCCAAGATCCCGAAGTGTACGAACTGGCGGCTGATCTGATCCGGGCGTCGGCATACTTGCAAATCTTCGACGGCCTCTACAATTTCTATGCCGGCGGGTTAAGAGGCATCGGAGACACGACGTTCTTGATGCGGGCGTCGATCGTACTCAGTCTGTTTATGTTCGTTCCCGTTACGTATCTGTTCGTCAGCGTGTTCGAATGGGGCAGCATGGGGGCGTGGTACGCGCTCTACTCTTATCTGGTCGTACTCGGACTCGCGGTAATGGTACGTTATTATAGAACGGATTTTTCGACGGTACAGTTGAAGGAAGCGCACGGATAAAAGAAACGGGTGAGCCGATGAGGCTCACCCGTTTACGATTTCGCCGCCGTTGACGTGCAGCACTTGACCGGCTACGTACGAAGAATCCTCGCTGGCTAAGTAGACGTATGCCGGGGCTAGCTCGGAAGGCTGTCCGGCTCTCGTCATCGGCGTATCCGAACCGAACTTGGCGACTTGATCGGCGCCGAACGTCGACGGGATCAGCGGCGTCCAGATCGGACCCGGGGCGACGGCGTTGACGCGGATGCCCTGGCCGATGACGTTAAGCGCAAGGGAGCGGGTGAAGGCGACGATCGCGCCTTTCGTTGCCGAGTAATCGAGCAATGTCGGACTTCCCTTGTAGGCGGTAATCGACGCCGTGTTGATGATCGTAGCGCCGGCGGACAAGTGAGGCAGCGCCGCTTGCGTGAGATAGAACATGCCGAATACGTTCGTCTTGAACGTGCGCTCCAGCTGCTGAGGCGTAATCTGCTCGAGCTTGTCCTGCGGATGCTGCTCGGCCGCGTTGTTGACGACGACGTCCAGCCGTCCGAACGTCTTGATCGCTTGATCTATCGCGTACTTGCAGAAGCCCTGGTCGCCGATGTCGCCGGAGAGCAGCAGGATCTGGCCTCCGGCGGCTTCGACGAGTTTCTTCGTCTCCTGGGCGTCGACTTCCTCGTTCAAGTAGACGATAGCAACCTTCGCGCCTTCCTTGGCGAACAGAATCGAGACGGCTCTACCGATTCCGCTGTCTCCGCCGGAAATGATCGCGACTTTGTCCTTAAGCTTACCCGCAGGGAAGTAGATCGGCGATTGCGCTTCGGGCAGCGGGTTCATGTCCTTCTCGATGCCTGGCATTCGATCCTGATGCTGCGGCGGGAATGAGGTCGGGCGTTGCGGATTAGTAGGTGCGGTCATACGAAGAAGCACTCCTTTCGTTCTGAGGGTAGGGTATACAGGTTTGGCAGGAAATAGTCATGAGGCGGGAACAAAAGAGGGCGGAGCAACGGGATTTCCCGCATGCTCCGCCCACTCGCTATCTCCTCATTTTCGCGCACCTTACACGTTTTTCCTCGAAGTCTTCTTTCCGTCGCAGCTGAACAGCACGTTTTTGTCGTCGACGACCGTCTCCAGATGAACCGGCTTACCCCATAGCGAGACGAGGTAAGGCAATGTGCGCTCCACGTATTTTAAATCGAGCTCGACTCCCTCGAACCGGTGCGCGATGTACAGCTCGCCACTCCGCCGATAGTCGCCGTCGGTCACCTCCAAATACGGGAAGCCTCCGTTCACGCGGGAGAAGGTAAGCTGGTCGCGGATATTTTCCCACGTTTTATCGGTAATCTGCCACTCCGGCCCTTTTTTCTCGAAAACATAAAGATCGAGCTCTTCGACAAGCTCTTTGGTGAGATAGTTACGCAAGAACGAGATATCGGAGTCTAGCTCGCGCACCTCGAATATTTTCTCATGTCCGAATCTACGCTCGATATCCTCGAAAATTTTCAGCCCGAGATAGTACGGATTAAGCGAGTGGCGCGAAGGTTGAACGACGGCGGAATTGAGCTTGGCGTATTCGATCGTCTCCTCGCTCGTCAGCGGGAGCTCGCGCATGATCTTCTGGTGCCAATACGAAGCCCAGCCTTCGTTCATGATCTTCGTCTCGATCTGCGGCCAGAAGTAGAGCATTTCCTCGCGAATGATGCTCATAATGTCGCGCTGCCAATCTTCGAGCTCCGGCGAGAACTCCTGGATGAACCAGACGATGTCCTTCTCCGGCTTCAGCGGGAATTTGCGGGATTCCGAAGCCTCGCTCGCCTGCTTAGCCGCACGTGCCTCCGATTCCTCCAGCTCCCACAAATCCGCGTACCTCGGGTCGATCTGACGTGCACCACGCTCCTCTTTCAGGCGCTTGTGCTGCATCTCCGTATATTTTTTCTTATCGAGTCCGTATGGCTTGTGAATGCTCGGGTCGACGTGCTCCTGCACGGCCATGACCGCGTCGAGGAAACGCTCGACTTCGGCGGCGCCGTATTCGATCTCGTAGCCGTTAATCCGCTCGGCGGCGGCCGACATGCTGTCGACCATGTTGCGATTGGAGATGGAGAAGCGGGCGTTGTTCTTGAAGAAGTCGCAATGCGCGAGCACGTGGGCGACGATCAGCTTGTTCTGCACGAGAGAGTTGCCGTCGAGGAGGAAGGCGTAGCAGGGGTTAGAGTTGATGACGAGCTCGTAAATTTTGCTGAGGCCGAGGTCGTATTGCATCTTCATCTTATTGAAGGTTTTGCCGAAGCTCCAGTGCGAGAACCGAGTAGGCATCCCGTACGCGCCGAACGTGTAGATGATGTCCGCGGGGCAAATTTCGTAACGCATCGGGTAGAAATCGAGATGAAAGCGCTCGGCGATCTCCGTAATCGCCGATATCGCTTCTTCCAATTGTTGTTGTTCCTGTTCGAACGGCATGCTTGGTCAAGCCCCCTGTCGATCGCGATAGATTTCACCACTTTATGTATATGAGGGAAGCGGCGGGAGCGTGACAGTTTGCTCCAAGAAGACAACGGAAGCATTTAGCTTAAAGGTTTGCAGGTCTCCTTGTCGAAATACTAGACTTATAATGTTACTATAGAACTAATTGTTCGATTCAGGGGGTTATGTGAATGGCTGGTAATTTTAGTTTTCTGGAGAGCCGATGGAACATCCTATCCGATCTTGGGGAAATGGCCGAACGTAATCTCTACATCGATCCCAACACATCCTTGATTAAGCTGCGAATGTTCGGTGAAACCTTAACCAAATACATTTGCGCCATGGAAGAAATGGATGAAACGAAGGAGCTTACACAGGTCGATCGGCTCTCTCAGTTGAAGAGAGACGGTTTGATTTCCGATGAGATAGTAGATTATTTACATACGCTTCGCAAAATCGGCAATAAAGCCGTCCACGAGTCAGGGTATGGATCGACGAAAGAAGCTCAGACGCTAACGCAGCTTGCGTTCCGATTGAGCGTTTGGTTCATGCAAGTTTACGGGGATTGGGGATTCCAAGAACCAGAATATGTTGAGCCTGTGGAGCAAGAGAGCGCTAGCAATCAAATTCAGTTGGATCAATTGGCTAACTCCTATGAAGAGAAGGTGGCTAAGCTTCAACAAGAGCTTGCCGCTCTCCGTCAACAACAGACTACTATTCCTAACGAAGATAAGAAGAAGCGCCAAGCTAAATCTAAAAATGCAGGTTCTGCTTTCGCGCTGACGGAAGCCGAAACAAGAATCATTATAGATGAGAAGCTGCGACAAGCCGGTTGGGAAGCAGACACACAAACGTTGCGCTTCGGGTTAGGTATTCGTCCGGAAAAAGGCCGAAACATCGCTATCGCGGAATGGGCGCTTAAGGCAGGATTTGCCGATTACGCATTGTTCTGCGGGTTAGAGTTAGTCGGGATCGTAGAGGCAAAACGGATTAGTAAAAACGTAGAAGCTGATATCGTGCAAGCGAAAAAGTACGCCATGCAAGTCGTGCACCATGGCGACGAAATGATTCATGAGCCGTGGGGGAACTATCAAGTTCCGTTCCTATTCTCGACGAATGGTCGTCCGTATCTAGAGCAACTGAAACATATGTCGGGAATATGGTTTCTTGATGCACGGAAACCGACCAATCATCCACGTCCATTGCAAGCATGGTACTCGCCAGAGGGTTTGAAGAGCCTGCTTCAACGGGATGCGGAGCAAGCGAACAACGACTTGAAAGACGAGGCGCTAGACTATCTCAAGCTTCGTCCCTATCAAGAAGACGCAATTAGGTCTGTGGAGAAGTCGATTGATCAAGGACAACGCAATATTCTTCTCGCTATGGCTACAGGAACGGGCAAGACCCGAATGGCGATCGGGCTTATATACCGTCTGATCAAGCATAACCGGTTTAAGCGTATTCTGTTCCTCGTTGATCGTTCGGCGCTTGGACGGCAAGCGGAGGCGGCGTTCAAGGATTCCAAGCTGGAGAGCTATCATTCTTTCACCGAGATCTTCGAACTCCAGTCGCTCGATGACAAGAAGCCGAATCCGGAGACGAAAGTCCAGATCGCAACCGTTCAAGGGATGCTGAAGCGGCTTTTCTATAACGATTCCGATGATGGAAACATTCCTCCGGTTGATCAATACGATTGTATCCTCGTCGACGAAGCGCATCGCGGATATACGCTGGACAAGGAAATGTCTGAGGTCGAGCTGGAGTACCGCGACCACGAGGATTACGTCAGCAAGTATCGGAAGGTGCTGGACTATTTCGACGCGGTGCGCATCGGATTAACGGCTACGCCTGCGCTGCACACGGTAGAGATTTTCGGGCGCCCGGTATTCAATTATTCGTATCGTGAAGCGGTTATTGACGGCTGGCTTATCGATCATGAACCGCCGGTGCAGTTCGAGACGCATTTGAAGAAGCATGGAATCAAGTGGCAAGTCGGGGAAGAAGTCGCAGTGTACGACGTCTCTTCCGGCAATATCGCCAAGGAACTGCTTCAGGACGAGATTAATCTCGAAGTCACTCAGTTCAACAAAACCGTCATTACCGAGAGCTTCAACCGAGTTATTCTTGAAGAGCTCACGAAGCACATCGACCCAGAATCGGAAGGCAAGACGCTCATTTTTGCGGCGACGGACGATCATGCAGATATGGTTGTGCGGATCTTCAAAGAAGAGCTGGAGAAGGTTTATGGTGCGGTTGATGACAATGCCGTTCTGAAAATCACAGGTTCGATCAAGGACCCTTTGCATGCGATTAAGCTGTTCAAAAATGAACGGCTGCCCAACATCGTTGTCACTGTCGATTTGCTGACGACCGGCATTGATATTCCAAGCATTACGAACCTCGTATTCATGCGCCGTGTTCGCTCACGAATTCTTTATGAACAAATGCTAGGGAGAGCGACGAGAAGGTGCGACGAGATCGGGAAAGACCACTTCATGATCTACGACGCCGTTGGCATCTATGAGTCGTTAAAGCCCTACACAGATATGAAGCCAGTCGTGACTAAGCCAAACGTGACGCTTGATCAGCTCACGGAAGAATTGGCACAGATCGAAAACGAGGAGCAAGGCAAGACACATAAGGATCAAATCGTTGCCAAAATCCAGCGTAAAAAGCGTACTTGGACAGAGAAGGATCACGAAGATTATAAGGCGCTGTCCGGCGGGATGAGCATCGAGAAGTTCATCAACGAATTGAAGCAAATGAGTGCAGTACAGGCTGGAGCCGACCTGCAAGCGAAGAAAACGCTTATCGCTTTCATCGATGAAAATCGCGACAGAGCACACCGGATCTATATCTCCGAACATGAGGACAAGCTGCTCTCAACAACTCGCGGCTATGGCGACGCCCAGAAACCGGAGGATTATTTGGAAGGGTTCAAAGCGTTCATTGAGGAGAACATGAACCTTATTCCTGCGCTGACTTTGATCTGTAAGCGTCCGAGTGACCTGACTCGGGACGAATTGCGCAAGCTTCGAGTGGCACTTGATCAGAATGGCTATTCGGAGAAGATGTTGCAGACCGCATGGCGAGATGCGAAGAACGAAGATATTGCAGCGGACATCATCAGCTTCATCCGTCAGCAAGCGCTCGGCGACCCATTAATTAGCCATGAAGAGCGCATTGAGGGCGCTATGAAAAAGATTTATGATATGAAAGTTTGGTCGACGGTCCAGAAGGGCTGGTTGGCGCGAATTGAGAAGCAGCTGCTGCAAGAGTCGGTGCTGGATCCAAATCCGGAGAACGCATTCGATGTCGAGCCCTTCAAGAGCAAAGGCGGCTACAAGCAACTGAACAAGATATTCGACGGCGAGATAGAAACGATCGTAACAACAATCAACACAGCACTCTATACACCACGAAAGAGGGATATGGCGTAAATGGGCAATCAGGATATCGTACAGAAGCTTTGGAACTTATGTAACGTCCTGCGTGATGACGGCATCACGTATCACCAATATGTAACGGAATTGACGTACCTGCTGTTCATGAAAATGATGAAGGAAACCAACAACGAAGGCATTCTGCCAGAGGAATATCGTTGGGATACGTTGACGGATAAGCATGGTTTGACATTGCAGCAGCATTACCGTCAATTGCTACTTGATCTTGGCAACCAAGGCAACGAAACGATCAAGCAAATCTATATGAATGCCACCTCCAACATCAACGAGCCGAAAAATTTGGAGAAAATCATTACGTCCATCGATCAGCTCGACTGGTACAGCGCGAAGGAAGAAGGTCTTGGCGACTTGTACGAGGGCTTGCTTGAGAAAAATGCGAGTGAGACGAAGTCTGGAGCGGGGCAATATTTTACGCCGCGACCGTTGATTGATGTGATTGTTAAGCTCGTTGATCCTCAGCCAGGTGAGCGTTGCAATGACCCAGCTGCAGGTACATTCGGCTTTATGATTGCGGCGGATCGTCATGTACGCAGTAAGACGGATGATTATTTCGACCTGGGCGAGAAGGAAGCCGAATTCCAGAAGCAACAAGCGTTCACTGGCGTAGAGCTCGTTAAAGATACGCATCGTCTCGCGATGATGAATGCGATGCTGCACGACATTCACGGTGAAATCATCCTTGGTGATACGCTATCTGATGACGGTGCCAACCTGAAAAACTTCGACGTTATCATGACGAATCCGCCATTCGGCACGAAGCAAGGCGGCGAGCGTCCAACACGCGACGACTTGACGTTCACGACGACCAATAAACAGCTGAACTTCCTTCAGCATATTTATCGTGCTTTAAGAGCGAACGGGGTTGCTCGCGCGGCTGTAGTTCTGCCGGACAACGTGCTGTTCGAAAGTGGCGTAGGCGCGAAGATTCGCGCCGACTTGATGGACAAGTGTAATCTGCACACCATCCTGCGATTACCAACGGGTATCTTCTACGCGCAAGGCGTTAAGACGAACGTCTTGTTCTTCACGCGCGAGAAGACGGATAAGGATAGTACGAAGCAAGTCTGGATCTACGATATGCGTACCAATATGCCAAGCTTCGGTAAGCGCACTCCGCTGACAGTAGCTCATTTTGACGCGTTCGTGGCGGCTTATTCGGCTGAAGATCGCACGAAAGTGGAAGACGAGCGTTGGAACGTATTCACTCGTGAGGAGATTTTGAAAAAGGATGACAGCCTCGATATCGGCTTGATAGCAGATGAATCGCTGTCGGCTTACGACAACTTGCCTGATCCGATCGACTCGGCAGAAGAAGCGATGGCGAAGCTGGAGGAAGCGTTGGCATTGCTCGGCGAGGTTGTGGCGGAATTGAAGGCGGTTGAAGCGAAGCCAGTTCGATATGAGGAAAGTAAGCCTGTGTTAGCGAAAGTCGCAGAAACATCTGGGGTGTACGGCAATGAGTAAGAAGAATGCGAAGTCGCAGGAAGAGTTGCTGAAGGATGCGCTGGTACCGGTGGAGGAGCAGCCTTATGAGGTGCCGGCGAATTGGACTTGGGTAAAATTGGGGCACCTATGTGAGATAACAACTGGTAAATTAGATGTCAATGCTGCGGTGGAAGATGGTGAATATCCATTCTTTACGTGCGCAAAGAAAATATATAGTATTGACCAATATTCATTTGATACTGAAGCGATACTTATCGCTGGTAATGGTGACTTTAATGTAAAGTTTTATAAGGGTAAATTTAATGCCTATCAACGGACATACGTACTATATAATTTCAAGTCGGAAGTGAGATATGTTTATTTATATATTCTTCTGACACTTGATATATTGACTCAAAATAACAGAGGGTCAACGATAAAATATATCCGATTAGGTGATTTAACAAACCATTTAGTCCCTGTCCCTCCACTAAACGAACAAAAACGAATTTCTGACAAAGTCGAAAGACTCTTGGAAAAAATCAATCAAGCCAAACAATTAATCGAAGAAGCCAGATCAACCTTTGAACTTCGTCGAGCGGCAATTTTGGACAAGGCTTTTCGTGGCGAACTGACGAAGAAGTGGCGGGATGAGCACCGATCTGAAATCCTTGATTTCGTGTCCCATTACCAGCTAATTAAGAGCGATCGTCTTGAAAATGTTGAAAGCAGTCGTGAACTGAAAGAAGTATCTCAAATGTTTGAAGAATTTAAACTGGAAAATTCGATTGATACTAATGGTTGGTTACATCTAAAAGCTAATATGTTTTGTTTAAATGTTAATTGTGGTCGAACCCCATCCGAGGATATTAGTGATACAGGGGAGATCCCTTTTCTAAAGGTTTATAACATTGTTAACAACAAGATTGATTTTGAATATAAGCCTCAGTTTATTCCTAAGGAAGTAAATGACCAAAGTTTAGGTAAATCTAAACTGTTTCCGAATGATGTAATAATGAACATCGTTGGACCACCGTTAAAAAAAATCGCTATAATACCTGACGATTATCCCATGTGGAATATGAATCAGGCGATTGTGAGGTTTAGACCGTTACAATACATTCTTCCAAAATTTTTATATTATTGCCTACAATATGATGAAACTTTAAAAGAAGTTATTAATGAAACGCGTGGCGTTGTCGGTCAGAGCAACATTTCTGTCAGTCAGAGTCGGAATCTCATGATGCCAGTTCCTTCTCTCGGTGAGCAAAAGGTTATTATAAATGTATTGGAAAATCTTATTGAGAAAGAGGATGATGCGATTAATAATCTAAACGCGCAAGATGCTGTGCTCGAAAGATTAAAACAATCTATTCTCAGTAAGGCTTTTACCGGTATGCTCGGAACAGGATCAAAAGATGATGGCTCTGCATTAGATTAATTTTTAAATATTTCTGATTAATTAAGATGCCTGCGTATAAGTTGCGCAGGCATTTAATCGTCTATAGGATTTTCTGATAAACCTTCTTCCCCTCACAAGAAAACAACACGCCTTTACCCTCCAAAACCGTCTCGTAAAAATTCGTACTCCCCTATAACTGATACACACACGGTAGCGTCCGCTCCACATACTTTACATCCAATTCAACATCCTCACACTTTTGCAGCAAGTAAAGTTCGCCGTTCCGCTGATATACGCCATCTTTGACAACTAAGTGCGGACAGCCGCCGTTTACGCGTGAATATGCGAAATGATCGCGCACGTTCTCCCACGATTTATCCGTGATCTTCCACTCTGGGACCTTGCTTCTCGAAAACATACAGATCTTCAATAAGCTGTTTCGTCAAATAGTTCATGATGAATGAAATGTCTTGATCGAACTCCCGCACTTCGAATATTTTCTCTCTCCCACGTCCGGGCACGCGACCGTAGTGATTTCGCTCTTCGACTGTCGGATTGTCCCAACGCTTCTCGATATCTTCAAAGATCTTCAGCCCGAGGTGATAAGGATTGAGCGAGTTGCGCGAAGGCTGTACGACGCCTGAATTCAGTTTGGTATATTCAATGGTTTCATCGACAGTCAAATTAAGCTCGCGCATGATTGATTCATAATTTTCGTCTCGATTTGCGCCCAGAGTATAGCATTTCATCACGCAAAATCGTCAGAATATCCTTTTGCCATGGCTCTAGAATAGACGTATATTCCTCGATAAACCACAATATATCTTTCTCCACCTGAGGGGGGAAGCGGACAGGAGATTGCTCTTCAGAAACCTTAACTTCTGATTTATCCAATGACCATATATCGTCATAGGGCGTAGATAACGGTTCCGGATTATTCAGATTTCGCGAGCGCAATTGATCAGTATAGGCATTTTGGACATATGGTACGGCTTCACAATCGAAGGATCGATGTGCTCTTAAATGGCAAGGACAGCATCGATGAACTGTTCGACTGCAAGCACACCATATTTAATTTCGTATTCATTAAAATCCTTTCAGTTGCTACCGTCTTGCTCTCGACCATGTTGCGGTTTGTTTTGGAGAAAGCGGGTTGGCAGATCTTCCTTGATAAGTGGATCGACATGTGTGACACGCTGTTTGTCAAAACATGAGCTGTGGTATAATTCAAGAATAGAGAGAGGGTGAAGAGTATGAACTTTAGCCTGAAAGCTCCTGACGGAACGGTCATTGAATCCTACGTGAAGAATCGTAAAGAATTTATTCAAATAGCTGGAATGGAATATGAGGTGCACAGTCCGATCGATGAGCTGGATTCTGATCTAGAGATCAGACAGATGATCGAAGCTTCGGAGAAGGACATTAAGCTTGGTAAAGTGTATTCGACGGATGAGATGATCGAAGCGATAAAGCATGGCGAGCTGTAATTGATCGTTCAATGGACCGAGATCGCACGCCGTCGATTAGGGCGGATCAAGAGCCAACATTACAGCGAGCAGGAAACGATCGATTATATAATCAGTCTTTTACAGTGAGTAGAGCAGCAGGTCATTAGTATGGGGAAGATCATGCCTTCGCGTGAATACCGCAGCACCTACTATTGCATGGTGGATCGCGTTACATTGTGTCCTACAAGGTGTTAGATCACGGCGAACGATATGTAATCACCGCATTCAAGCATGTGGCAATGAAGCGCAATCTTAAATATTGATAACGGCTGCCGGCTCCCTAAGATCATCGCAGGAAGAAGAGGGGAATGTGATTGTCTTATAAGCGACTCGTATGATAAAATGGCAATAGAAAGACCGAGTGCTGCGAACACTCGGCCTATACAATTGGCTTGGATGGGATGTCCCTTCTAAGTTAGAGGAACGAAAAACCCACCTTTGGTAGCTAGCCTTGGGGTGGGTTTTTACTTTCTCTTGTAGTTATTGGCGATGTAGGATAAAAGAGCAATGACAAATGTAGAGAATCCGATCATGATGAGGATTGCGTCTTTTACTTCCATAGCTTCACCTCCTTTCGAAGGGAAACTATGCCCACCCAAGGTTTTCAATTGTACAAGTATAACTTATACTTAAAGTAGAATGCGATCAAGTGTTCGCGTTTTTATTTTAGAGCGGAAGCCATCCCATCAACCACATCAAGCCGAACACGTTCCATGCGAATAGCAGCGGCACGCCGATCGTGAACGCGGGATGCTTTGTTTTATGGCGATATACGTACATGGCGATCCAGGAGCCGAGCGCGCCTCCTGCGAACGCGATGAACATTAGCGTATTCTCGGGGGTGCGGCGCGCTCGGCGACGGGCGAGGAGCTTGTCTCTGCGCATGGAGACGAAGCCTAGGATATTCAATAGAATAAAATAAGCTGCAACGATCACGAATAATTCCTCCGAAATGCTTAAAATAAGTAGCGCCTCCGCATTGCCGCAACCGGCTGATCGGGGGCGTTAACATGGCGTACCTTAAATAGGACGCGGCGTGACGGAATAGGTTGCGCTGGCTTCTTGCGCATGATACAACAGAGAATACAATGCAATCGGTTAAGGAGTGGACGTTCAAGTGGCAGAGCAGATGACGCCTCGCGAAGAGGAGGAGCAAAGGCTTCGCGACACGCTGGAGCAAGTCAGTCGCAGACTGCGCAAGGAGATGGCGCTCCTCGGGGAACGGCGCGACGACGTCGTCGGCATCCGCCAGGAGTTCTGGGACGACGTGCGGATGAGCTTCACCGATTCCACGGAAGTGGAGGAAACGTGGCGCAGCATCATGCAGCAGGCGGAGCTGCTCGCGGAGCGCGAGCGCAGCCACCGCGTCGCGTCGGAAGCGGTCGAGCGGCTGACGAAGCAGTTCGATTCGCCGTACTTCGCGCGGATCGATTTCGCGGAGCGGGGCGGTCCTGATGAAGTGATCTACATAGGAAGGGCATCCCTCGTCGGAGAAGACGGGGAGACGTTCTGGGTATACGATTGGCGGGCGCCGATCTCGAGCTTGTTCTACGACCACGAGCCGGGGCCGGCTTCTTATGCGATTCCGGACGGCGTCATGGAAGGCGAGTTGAAGCTGAAGCGCCAGTTCGTCATTCGCGGCGGACAGATGAAGCATATGTTCGATACGTCGGAGACGGTCGGCGACGAGATTCTGCAGGCGGTGCTGTCCGAAGGTTCGGATACGTCGATGAAAAGCATCGTGGCGACGATCCAGAAGGAACAGAACCGGATCATTCGCGACGAGAAGCATCGGATGCTCGTCGTGCAAGGCGCGGCGGGCAGCGGGAAGACGTCGGCGGCGCTGCAGCGCATCGCCTATTTGCTGTACCGGTTCCGCGACACGCTAAAGCCGGATCAGATTATCCTGTTCTCGCCGAATCCGGTATTCAAAGGCTACGTATCGCGCATGCTGCCGGATCTCGGGGAAGCCAACATGCTGCAGATGACGTTCCGCGAGCTGATAGAAGCGAGGCTGGGGCGGAGATTCGAGGTTGAAGACTTGTTCTCGCAGACCGAGGCGCTTGCTTCTATGGCAGGGACGGAGGCCGGCGAGGCTAGGGAACGGGCGGTAAGATATAAAGGCTCGGAGCATTACTTCACGACCGTGGAGAACTACTTGAAGCGGCTGCAGACGGAAGGCGTCAAATTCCGGCCTCTTCGGTTCCGCAATATGACGATCGCATCGGCCGAGGAGATGGCCGAGCGCTTCTACGGCATTCAAGAAGCCGACGGGTTCGGCACCCGCGCAGCCGGTTTGCGAAGATGGCTCAACGAGCGGCTCAAAGCATGGATCGAATCTCAGCTGGACGAACCTTGGGTGGAAGAAGCGGCCGAACTCGCGGACACCGAGGACGTGCAGCGGGCGTTCGTCGATGTTCGGAGAAGCGGAGGCTTCCATGACGACGCGTTCGACGACGAGGAGCAGATGAGTCTCCGAATCCGCAGACGGGCGGCCGAGAATGCGATCGCGCCGTTAATCAAGGCAGTGCGAGGCTATCGGTTCATCGACCCCGTCGCGACCTATCAAGAGCTGTTCTACAGCCGATCGCTGTTCACCGCCTGCGCGCCGGACGGCTTGCTGCCTTCCGGATGGGACTGGATGGCTTTGCGGGCCGAGGAGACGCTGGGCCGGAAGACGATCGACCACGAGGACGCGACGCCGCTCATGTACGTAGCCGAGGCGCTAGAAGGCTTCCGCCGCGTCGAGGGTGATATCTCTCACGTATTCGTGGACGAAGCTCAGGACTACTCGCCGTTCCAGGCAGCCTATCTACGACGCCGGTATCCGCGTGCCCGTATGACGGTGTTAGGCGACTTCAACCAGGCGATCTATCTGCAATCGCAGAAGAGCGGAGGCTTCGGCGGTTGGACGCGGTTAATGGCGCCCGAATATACGGCGGTATGGAAGCTGACGACAAGCTATCGCTCCACGAAGCAGATCGTGGAGTTTACGAAGCGGATTTTATTGCCGGAGGACGCGGCAAGCATCACGCCGTTCGAGCGTGCCGGGGAAGCGCCTACCGTCGTCGCCTGCAGGGACGTCGCGCAGATCGGGGAGCGCGTCGCGGCGGCAATCGAGGAGCTGGCCGCACGCGGCTACGGCACGATCGGGGTGATCGCGAAGACGTCGAAGGAAAGCGGCGACGCCTACGCCTTGTTAAGCGAGAGGCTATCCGGAGAAGTCGCGATTACGCATGTAACCGGCGTATCGGCCGAGCTTCCGAGAGGCGTGTCGGTTATTCCCTCTTATTTAGCCAAGGGAATCGAGTTCGACGCGGTGCTCGTATGGGATGCGAGCTCCGATCGATACGGCAGAGAGCAAGACCGCAAGCTGCTGTATACCGTGTGCACGCGAGCTTTGCACGTGTTGCATGTGTACTACGCCGGGGAGCTTTCTCCTTGGCTGCCGAAACAACAGTAGGAGCCGGGGAGAGCTATGGGGATGAAAGTAGATTTCAAAGACGCCTTGCAGGCGCTTCGCACTTATTTCGGATATGACGCGTTCCGCGATGGCCAGCGCAAGCTGATCGAGGCCATCCTGCAAGGCCGCGACGTGCTTGGCATTATGCCTACCGGCGCGGGCAAGTCGATCTGTTACCAGATTCCGGCCGTGTTGCTGCCGGGCGTAACGCTAGTCGTCTCGCCTCTCATCTCGCTGATGAAGGACCAAGTCGACGCGCTGAACGAGACCGGGATTCCGGCGACTTACATTAACAGCTCGCTGTCGCTTATAGAGACGAACGAGCGCATGCGGCAGGTAGCTGCGGGACGTTACAAGCTTCTATATATTGCTCCGGAGAGGCTTGAGTCGGAGCATTTTCGCGCGCTCGTCCGCAAGCTTGAAGTGCCGCTCATCGCGGTGGACGAGGCGCACTGCGTGTCCCAGTGGGGGCATGATTTCCGGCCGAGTTATATGACGATCGTCCGATTGCTGCGCGACATCGAGACTCGCCCGATCATGGCGGCTTTCACGGCGACGGCGACCGACGTCGTGAAGGACGATATCGCCGAGCGATTGAAGCTAAGCGATCCGGTGCGGGTAACGACGGGTTACGCGCGCGACAATCTGACGTTGTCCGTCGTTCGCGGGGCGGACAAGCGGCAGTATATTAGTCATTTTCTGCGGCAGCGGCCAGGACAGGCCGGCATTATCTATGCGTCCACCAGGCGCGAGGTTGATAGCTGTCACGCGTGGTTGAACGGGCTTGGAATCGTAGCCGGCAAGTACCATGCGGGCTTGCCCGAAGAGGAGCGCGCGCATACGCAGGATGCGTTCCAACGGGATGACGTGCAAGTCATCGTGGCGACGAACGCGTTCGGCATGGGCATCGACAAGTCTAACGTGCGGTTCGTCATCCACCACAACATGCCGAAGAATCTTGAGGCGTATTACCAGGAAGCCGGACGCGCGGGACGCGACGGAGAACCGGGCGACTGCGTGCTGCTGTTCTCGCCTCAGGACGTCGTGACGCAGAAGTTCTTCATCGAGCAGAGCGAGGCGGACGAGGAGCGCAAGCGCAACGACTACCGTCTGCAGAACGAGATGGTGCAGTACGCCCATACGGGAGAGTGCTTGCAGTTGGCTATCGTTCGTTATTTCGGCGAGGAGAACGGTGAGCCTTGCGGGCGCTGCGCTAATTGTACGGACGACCGCGAGATGATCGACGTGACGGACGAGGCCAAGCTGGTGTTCGGCTGCATTCACAAGATGCGCCAGCGATTCGGCGTCACGATGGTCGCGAAGGTGCTGCGGGGCGCCAAAGACGCCAAGCTGCAGCAGTTCGGCTTCGACAGCTTAGCGTATTACGGCAAGATGAGCGGGAAGACGGAGAAGGCGATCGTACAGCTGATCCAATCGCTTGTCGGCGACGGGTATTTGCGGTTGACGGACAGCCAGTATCCGGTCGTGCAATTCACGGAGCGCGTTCGCGACGTCATCGAGCAAGGCGAGCGCGTGTACCGCCGGGTCGAACGGGAGCTTCCGCCCGAGCTCGCCCGTGGCGGAAGCGGCGGCAGGTCGAGAGCTTCCCGTTCCGGAGGCGGGCGCGGCACGGGCGGATACTCGGAAGATCCGGCGCTGTTCGATGCGCTGCGGCAGCTCCGTAAGCGGATCGCGGACGGCGAGCGGCTGCCTCCGTTCGTTATTTTCCACGATGCGGTGTTGCAGGAGATGTGCCGCGTGAAGCCGCGGACGGAGAGCGCGATGCGCACGGTCAAAGGGATTGGAGAGGCGAAGCTCGCCAAGTACGGACAAGCGTTCTTGGAAGTGATTCGTGCGCATACCTAAGGACGGAACGGCTAGCATCCGTTAACCCGACCTATCCAGCGAGAGCACTCGAGATCAGGTTTTGCCTTGTTCTTGATGCTACATTAGTCCATAGGAGGTTATGCGATTGGAATGGCTGACCCGGATGAGCGATGCGATCGACGCCATGGAGCGGACGATGGAGGAGCCGCTCGATATCGACAAATTTGCCAAGGCCGCGTATTCGTCCCCGTTTCATTTTCAGAGAATGTTCTGGATGCTGACCGGGATGACGGTGGGAGAGTACGTCCGCAAACGCAAGCTGACGCTGGCGGCGCAGGAGCTGGCGAGCTCTTCATCCAAGGTTCTCGATATCGCGCTGAAGTACGGCTACGACTCGCCGGAGTCGTTCGCGAAAGCGTTCCGCAAGCTGCACGGCATCGCGCCGTCGGATGCCCGCAAGCCTGGCGTCAGCTTGAAGGCGTTCCCTCGCATATCGTTCCGTATTTCTCTTAAAGGGGATAAGGATATGGATTACAGAATCGTCGAAAAGAATGCGTTCCAAGTCATAGGCAAAGCAATGGAAGCGACTTCCGTGGAGGGCGAGAACTCGCGGGACATTCCGAAGTTCTGGCAGGAAAGCAATCAGAACGGCACGGTAGACAAGTTGATCTCCCTAGCAGGCGGGGCCGATGCCACGCTTGGTATCTGCCTGGACATGGTGATGGAGAAAGGTACGTTCACGTACATGATCGCCGTAGAGAATAAGTCCGGAGTAGAAGCATCTGAAGGGCTTGTCGCGAGGGAGATTCCCGCGCACACCTGGGCCGTGTTCACTTCGATCGGACCGATGCCGAACGCGATCCAAGACGTATGGGCGAGAGTGTTCCAAGAATGGTTCCCGGCGACGGGCTACGAGCATGCCGGCGGGCCGGAGATGGAGCTGTATCCGGAAGGCGACGTGAACGCCGACGACTACCGCTGCGAAGTCTGGGTTCCGATCGTGAAGAGGTAAGGCGATGTTCAAGAAACTGGAATGCGTCTGTCTTCACACCGTCGATATCGAAAGCTCTTTATCTTTCTACCGCTTGATGGGGCTAACCGAACGGTGGAGAATTAAGCGTGAACTAGACGGGGGTACCGCATGGAACCTCATCGGTCTGATGTTTCCAGAGCAGGACAGCTCCGAGCTTGTTCTGAGCGATCATCCCGAGTTTAACTTCACCGAGATAGAAATTTCGGTGGATGACGTTAGACAAACCTATGCCGTGCTAAGCCGTCATCCGGAGATCCAATGGATACGTACTCCGTTCGCGACCGAATCCGGACACGTTGCCGTGATGGAGGCGCCGGACGGCAACGCGTTCGTACTTGTCGGTAAGTAAGGCGATGTTGGATGGGCACTGCAGAGAGGAAGATCTCTCTGCGATGCTCATTTTTTGTTTGAATTTATTAGCGGCTTCGCAGGTTTCTTCCGACTCGCTTGAGCCCATTTCCAGGCACTTCTATCGAAGGATTGGAGCTCCCGGATTTTCTGTCTCATCTGTTCTTCGTAGACGAATGAATGGTTTAACATCGCATTCACGTTCCTTCCATAAGTAAAGCTTCGAACGAATTTCATTATAAAAAAAGAAGTATGACAGCAGAGTGTCATACTTCTTCGTAATGCTTTAACATCTTTTCGATTTTCTTCTTCATCTGGTGCCTGAGCGAAGGAGGTTCGAGTATAACCGCGTTCTCGCCGAAGCCGAGCAGTTTTTCGAATAACCAATCGGTGTCCATAGCCTTCGCTAAGGTTAGCGTAAGCGAGCCGTCGTCGTTTAGCTTTTTGTCGTCCAAATAAAATTCGTCCATCACTCTGGCGAGCGAACCCGACGAGAAATGAATGACGGCGTGTTCGACCTTCTCTTGACTGTAACTGCCGCCGGTTAAAATCGTATCGGTGCGGATATCGTGGCGCCGTTCGAATGATTCCTGCATGACAGCAAGCTCGGACATCCTCGTGAGCTTGAATACCCGATAGTCGCTGCGAGAACGACAGTAGCCGTATAGATACCAAGCGTCGTATTTGAACAATAGACTGACGGGTTCGACGATTCGGTTCTGGTGCTCGTCCTTGGCATTCATATAGTTGAATTGGACTAGCCTGCCTTCGTTAATGGCTGAGTGGAGAACGCGGAGCTGAGCGACGTAAGCTTTCCAGCTTCCGATGTCCATCGACAGGCTGGGGGCTCTTCCGGTGTCGGCGTGCACGGTCTTCAGACGCTGAATCGTCTCCTGAACCTTGTGATCCTGGAATACGGTAGTCGTGCTCTTAAGCAAAGTAAGGAGAGACGCGATATCATCGGATCCGAGCAGGCTCTTATCCATCTTGTATTCCTTCATAATCCCGTAACCGCCGTTGACTCCTTGATAGGAGACGACAGGAATGCCTGCCGCGCAGATGGCCTCGATATCCCTGTAAATCGTCCTTTGCGAAACGCCGTATCTGTCGGCCAATTCCGATGCGGAAACCACTTCATGATTGAGCAGCATATAGGTAATCGATATTAATCTCTCTAGCTTCAGGAGTGGGTCACCCGCCTCTGACCTTGTTTAGAAGTTGCGATAGACGTAAGGGTCCTTCGGTTGTTCGATCTGCTTGAAGCTGGTCACTTTGAGCACCGGAATCGTCTGTTTGAACGGTTGATAGAGCTCCGACGTGAGGGTGCCGGTCACTTCGACCCAGTCGTCGTCGCTCAGCTTCGTCCCCTTCGGAAAATCGACCAGCATCCCGAACACGCCGGAATCCGCGGCGCAATGGATGAAGCCGAAGCGGAATAGGAAGTAGTGTTCGCCGTCGACCTGTTCGCCTTTGTAGGCAAACCCGGTGAGCGAGATCTTCTTGTTCATGAACAGGCCGGGATTGTTGTAGATGACTTCCATGCCTTTCATGTAATTATCGTCGCTAAGGGCGATTTCGCTTAGATTGATGAAATCGGCAAGCTCTTTGTCCTTGACCTTCTTATAGTTTTCCTTCGAGTAGAACACGCTGGAATCAGGCTTTAGGAACTGATGGTTGCCGGGGTTTTTGTCCGAGAACGACTCGTCCATCCCCGGGAACGAGAAGCCTTTCGCCTTGACGAAGCTCGAATCAAGCGTCTGTACTGGCAGGAAGATTCCCGTTACGATCGGAAAAGCGAGAATCAAGTACCCGATCACGCGCTTCCATCGGTAAGGCGATGCGTGCGAGTGGCCGTGGTCGTGGTGGTCGTGGTCGTGCGAATGGTCGTGCGAATGGTCGTGGGTATGCGCGGGATCATCGCAATCTTGATGCCGTTGCTCGGCTATGCGCTCGGCAGCTCGCTCGGCTAAGTACATGCGAAGCCCTTCCACCAAGCTAAGCAATAAAAGCATAACGATGGCGATCGTGGACAAATAGGCGTATTTCGTGTTGATGTACATATTGAGCTTGCCGTCCCAGCGAATTAATAGAAACATGAAGGCGAAGCCGAACATGATGTAGAAACGAATCATCCCCATACCCTCCCTACGATAAGCGATCCGATTAAGGTGAACAATGCGGTGAGCGAAATTAAGACAATAACGAATTTCGTCCGGAACGTGCCGAGCAGCATGAGCGTGTTCTTGATGTCGATCATAGGTCCGAACACCAGAAAGGCGGATAGCGCTCCGGTCGAGAAAGTCGTGCGGAAGGAGGATGCGATGAACGCATCGGCTTCCGAGCAAAGCGACATGATGAACGCCAAAGCCATCATGATGAGCGATGCGGTGACCGGGTTGCTGCCAAGATGAAGAAGCGTCGAAGTCGGAACGAAAGTCTGCATGCTGGCCGCGATGAAAGCGCCAAGCACCAAATATTTGCCGACGGAGAAAAACTCGTCGATGCTGTGCAGAAGCACGGAATACAGTCTAGCATACCAAGCGGAACGGGAAACATGGACATGAAGATGGGCCGGAGCCTCCGAAGCAGCGGCGGTTTCCGCCGATGCGTGCAACAGGTGGTTGGTTTGCCGAAGCGGAGGCGTCGGAAACAGCAGGGTGATCGTCAGCGAGACGGCGAGAGCAACCGCGAACGCCATGCCGGCGCGGATGGCAGCCATCGTCCAGTCGTTGCCGAAGGCAATGAACGTCGAGAACACGACGATCGGGTTGACGATTGGCCCAGTCAGCATGAAGGCGATGCCCGCGTTAAGAGGAACTCCTTTGTTCAGCAAACGGCGGGTAATCGGGACGATCCCGCATTCGCAAGAAGGGAAAAAGACGCCGACGCTGCAGCCAAGGAGCGAGGAGAGCACGCGGCTCTTGGGCATGACGCGCGCGATCCATCGCTCGGTAACGAACGATTGGATGATCCCGGAGATCAGCACGCCTACGAGAACGAACGGGATCGCTTCCATGATCATGCTTAAGAAAATCGTATTTAACTGGTAGAAAGTCGTCACGTGCGCACCTGCTTCATTCAATTTAATGGCAATCTTCGATACTTCCACGCGGTTTCGGTTAATTCCTGCAAAAAAGGATAAAGCTCGCGCGCTTTCGTTTTGAAAACGGTCGTGTTCCTGTTACAATGGAGGGAATGAGGTTTACGGGAGGATTATGGGTTGAATCAGATCATTACGGTTAACAAAAAGACGGTAAGCGTCAGCTTCACGAATTATTTCGATTCCACGCTCGGCGAATTTCTATTCCGGCAAGTCATGTGCGACGTGTATATGCCGGGCAACGAGGTCGTTCCGATCGAGCTCGAGAAGGAGCAAATCCGGCTCATTCTCGAAGCGTTCAAAAATCGCAAAGAGCTTCACGACGAAATTCGCAAAGAAGACATTAAAGGCCAATCCGTCTACGTCATTACGCCGCAAATGCGCTACGATCTGCGCTGGCTGAAAGGGCCGAAGCCGAAAAAGCCGCTCACGAAGGAAAAGCCCCCAGCCGACGACGATGATGACGATTACGATATTCCAGGCGTTACGACAGCCACGGAAAACGCGAAACCGGCAGCCCAGCCGCGCGAATTCAAGGATGCTCGCCGCCAATATTTAATGTCGATCGGATTCGTGCTCAACGAATCGACGAACAATTGGGTCCGCAAAGGCATTCGCTTCCCGGACGGCAAGATCAACGCGGCTCCGTCGGACGAGCAGTTTATCGACGATATGACAAGGCTGATCGCCGCCGACGAGCGCAGCCGGCAGAAACGCACGACGGCGAAAAGCGAATAGTTAGATGTGGGTAGGGATGAAGCTCCAATGAGCTTTGTCCCTTTTTTGATTCCTTATATCGATATCCCCTTCGCTCAGGTTGCTAGGTACCTATCTTCGTCTTCCGAATAAATTAGGAAGAAGGGCGGAGGTGGATCGTATGCAGGGTAACGGCTACGATAACCGGATGGCGATGTTCTTGGCCGCCGTATGCAGCCAGACCTATGCGCAGTTCGAGAATGCGGACGGCAGATTCGTCGTTCCGCATGGCTACCAAGTCGCGGACGCTTTCGAGGCGAAGTCGTTCGGAGGCGAATGGGAACGGTTCGGCTTCATTTTGGCGTCGGACGATCGTCTCATTCTTGCTTTTCGGGGCACGAGCTCCACGACGGATTGGATTTCGGATGCGATCGCGAGCCAAGAGAAATACAAATGCGTCAAAGACGCCGGTTCCACCCATCGCGGCATCTCGGACATCTATTACTCCGCTCGTCCGGCAATCGTTCCAGCGTTGAAGAAGCTGTCGTCATCGGGCACAAGGCTGTTCATCACCGGCCACAGCTTAGGCGGCGCTCTTGCCACGCTCAGCGCGTTGGACATGAAGCAGAACGCCGGGCATCCGCATCCCGTCGTCTATACGTTCGGAGCGCCTCGCGTCGGCAACCCGGAGTTCGCGCACGCTTACCGGGAGCAGGTGAAGACGAGTTATCGCGTATACAACACATTGGACGCGGTGCCGTTGCTTCCGCCGCAAACGTATAAACCGCCGAGAAAAGAGACGACCTATCGTTACATGCACGTCAAAGAGGGGATTCCGCTTACTTTCAACAACGGTTCGGTGTCCGCCAACCACGTGATCGGAAGCTATTACAGAGATCTCGCGAAGAACGACCCGGCCTATGCCATAGGGCTGGAGAGATATAACCCGGGATTTTCGCCGCCGCTGTCTTAACGCTTTCCTAAGTCGTATCCAACTTGCTAAAAGTGCATGAATGTTGCAAAAACATACGAAAAGTTGTGATCTTATGTCTTCCCATACGTCATAATAGCGCTTACAATATAGGCATTTACATTGGAGGTTGTCCGTCTAGGGGCAACCTCTTTCTAACTGTTCGCCTATCAGGGATGAATGGAGACGAGCGCAGATGCCTAGAGTCAACCTCTTTACGAAAATCGTCTTAATATTGGTGGTCATGCTGCTCCCGATCATGGGCCTTTATTTTTTCTCCAACCGAACGAGCACGGACGTGCTTCGCGACGAATTGAACGATTCCAACACGGATCGCCTTGTCTTTTTCCAGAACCAGGTCGACGCCAACATCTCTTCGATCTCGTTATGGCCGAATCTCCTCATTCACGATCCGGATATCTCCGTGCTTCGGGATACGTTCAACTTCGCCGGCGGACCGCTCTCTTTGGATATGATTACGCTGATCAACCGAATCCAGAAGAAGCTGAGCATCCAAGAAAACTCCTCCAACTGGAAAAGCGCCCTCTATATTTATTCTCCGGTGCTAGGCCGAGTCGTATCGTCCAACGACGTAGCCAGCTATGACGACGCGGATTTGAAGCAACGCATGAAACAAGGCTGGCAGGTGATTCAGGATCCAGACGGCCAATTCCGGTTTTCTCTGTTCACGGCGACTCCCTATAACGCCTTCAACCGGCCGGAGAACGCGAACCTGATCATCGAAGTTCAGTTCGATAGCCGCAACATCGCCATGATGCTGGATAAATTCAAGAGCGACGGCCGAAGAGATCCTTTCTTCTATAAGAAGGATGTCGGCGTCATCTACAGCAGCAGCGCCAACCGTAAGACCGCCGAGGAGCTGATCGGTCTGCTCGAGTCGCACGGCACGATGGAGCTCAGCAATCAAACCGTCACGCTGGATGGAAAGCGTTATCTCGTGAACACGCAGCGGTCGGACACGACCGAATGGAATTTGATCGACTATATTCCGCTTAACGACGTGATCGGCCCGATCCGCGAGACGAACCGGATGTTCTATATCACGGTCGGTTCGCTCCTGCTCATGAGCAGCGTGCTCGCCTATGTGCTATACGCGCAGGTGCAAGCGCCTCTGAAGCAGCTCGTCGGCAGCTTCCATAAGCTGAAGATGGAGGATTATTCGGTACGCCTGAAGCCGAAAGGTAAGGGCGAATTCGGCTTCGTGTTCATGCGGTTTAACTCGATGGTGACGCAGATCCAAGAGCTGTTCGAGAAAGTGTACTTGGAGCAGATCCACGTGCGGGAAGCGCGGCTGAAGCAGCTGCAATCGCAGATCAATCCGCATTTTTTCTATAACTGCTTTTCTTTCATCTCGAGCATGGCGAAGCTGAAGAACAATTCGGCGATCGTCGCCATGTCCGAGAACTTATCCCACTATTACCGTTATACGACGCGCCAAGAGCGGGATTTCGTCTCGCTGTCCGAGGAGCTGGATTTTGTCGGCAGCTACCTTGAAATCCAGAAGCTGCGCCGCAATCAACTCAAGGTCAGCATCGAGCTGCCGCCGCGCTTGCGCAAGATCGAGATTCCGCCGCTTATCGTGCAGCCGCTCGTCGAGAATGCCGTGCTTCACGGCATCGAGGAGAAATCCGGCGAGGGGTTAATCCAATTGACCGTATCCGAGGTTCAAGGGCAATATCGGATTATCGTGGACGATAACGGGCGAGGGATGGACGAGGCGGGACGCAGGGAGCTGGCGCGCCGGCTGTCGGCGCCGATGGACGACAAGACGGGCTGCGGGCTATGGAACGTCAATCAACGGATGCAGCTGCGTTTCGGAGAGAGATCGGGATTATCGATCGAGGAGTCGCCGTTCGGCGGGTTACGAGTGACGCTCTACTGGCAAGGCGATAACACATCGGCGGGGGAGGGAGCGGCATGATCGAGATCTTGCTCGTAGACGACGAGACCTATATGACGGAAAGCTTGCGCATGACGATTCCGTGGGAGCAGCTGAACGTCCGCGAGGTGCATTGCGCGTCGTCGGGCGCCGAAGCGCTTGAACTCTTGGAGGAGAAGCAAATCGATATTGTTGTCTCCGATATCCGCATGCCGGAGATGGACGGACTGACGCTGATTCAGACCGTATCCGAGCGATGGCCGCACGTCAAGTGCTTGCTGCTGACTGGACATAGCGATTTCGAATACGCCAAAAGAGCGATTAAGCTGCAAGTGTCGGACTACATCCTGAAGCCGGTCAACGACGACGAGTTCATGAAGAGCGTGGCCAACGCGATCGACGCGCTTCGGGACGAATGGGCTGAAGCCGACCGTCTGCATCGGCTTCATTACGACCGGAAAACCGACCAAGTCGTGCTGCGCGACCATCTGATGCGCGATCTCGCGCTCGGCAGGCAATGGTCGGCGAACGCCATCGAGACGAAGCTGAAGCAATACGATATTCCTCTGAAGCCGGGAGATATGGCGTTCATGATGCTCATCCGGCTGGGCAAGCATTTCGACCAATACGATCCGCAATCTTTCTCGCTGATGGAGTACGCCGTCGGCAATATTGCCGAGGAAATATACTCTTCGGAGTATCGGATTTGGCTTAGCAAAGCGCCGCACGATTCGCTCGTGCTCGCCGCGGCATTGAAGGAAGGGGGAGGCGGCAGTCCGGACAAAAAGCATCTCGAGCCGCTCGTGACCGACTTCCATCGGCAAGTCGATACGTATCTGAAGGGCGACATCTCTACGGTCGTCACGCATTGGTTCGTCTTCCCGGACGAGCTGTCCGCAGCCTATCGCAGCGCGCTTACGACCGTCTACCAACACGGGCAAAGCAAGCATCCTTCTATTATCTATCAGGAGGATCACTCTCAAGAGCAGGTGACGATCAAAGCGCTAGAGACGCTGTATAAGCCGCCGACGCTCATGCATCTCCTAGAATCGAAGCAATGGCAAGCCGCGAGCGCGAAAATATCCGAAGTGTTCGAAGCGCTCGAGCGGACTCCGGTGACTAGGGAGCATCTATACGAAGCGTTCTTATCGATGACGAACGCTTTCTTGTACATCGCGCACAAGCAGGGGCTGCTGATCCACCAGATCGATCAATCCGGGCTTGATCCGCTGCTGGACGGGACGACGCTGCATTCGGCCGACAAGCTGAAGGAGTGGGCGAGCTCAATGCTGTCCAAGCTGGAGCGGGAGCTGTCGGAGAGCGACCAATACACGAAGAGCCATATCGTTAAGCAAGTACAGGAGCTCGTCATGAACGATATCGCCCACGAGGCGTCCGTGAAGACGATCGCGGACAAGGTGTTCCTGCACCCCGTCTACTTATCGAAAATCTATAAGCTAGAGACCGGCGAAAGTCTCGGCGACTATATTATCCGGGTGCGCATGGAGAAGGCGCTATACTTGCTCAAATCGACGAATAAGAAAATTTACGAGATTACGTCGGAGCTCGGATACCAGAACCCGCAATATTTCAGCAAAATGTTCCGCAAATATTACGGCATGACGCCTAACGAGTATCGCGATCAGTAATAAGTTGGAAAAGGTGCAGAAATGTTGGAAGTGCGACATAGGCTGCCCCCGCGTACCCCCCTATAATCAAGGGTGAGAAGCACAACGACAACAGAACGAGGGGGAAAACCATGAACGCCATCACCAACAAAGGCTGGAAAGCATCGCTGTCGCTTGCTTTATTCGCGTCGCTGTTGGCCGCATGCTCCGGCAATAACAACAACGATGCCGGCTCGTCTTCGTCCGCTCCCGCGGCATCGACATCCGCATCCTCGGACGCTTCCGCTTCCGCCGAACCCGCCAGCGCCTACAAGGACAAATACGATCCGCCGGTCGAAATTTCGACCGTATGGGGCGTCGATCCCGCGCTGAAGTTCAAGAACGGCGAGTCGATCGAGAACAACGTTCAGACGAGATGGGCGGAGGAAACGCTGGGCATTAAGATCAAATCCCTCTGGTCCGTTACCGACACGAACAACGCGTTCGTCACGAAGATGCGTCTGGCGATGTCCTCCGGACAAGATATGCCGGACGTCGTCACGATCGGCGACGAGCAGCTTGCGCAAGATCTGATCGACACGGGCATGTTCGCCGACGCCGGCGAGCTGTTCGACCAATACGCGAACGAAACCTGGAAGAAAGCGATGGAGCTCGATCCGGGCGTATGGAATCCGTACATTCGCGACGGCAAGAGAATCGGCATTCCGGTACTCGACTACGCCTACAACCACGACTACTTGCTCTGGATTCGCCAAGACTGGCTCGACAAGCTTCAATTGAAAGCGCCAACGACGCTTGCGGAGCTCGAGACCGTCATGGACGCCTTCAAGAACAACAATCCGGACGGACTGGCTCCTGATAAAGTGGTACCGCTCTCCATCGGCTTCAAGACGACGATGAACACCTGGATGGGCGATCCTTCTTGGATCTTCGGCGCTTTCGGCACGATTCCTGGTCAATGGAACGTCGGCGCCGACGGCAATCTCGAGTGGGGCTCTATTAACCCGGCCGTTAAACAAGGTCTCGATACGCTGAAGCAATGGCGCGACAAAGGCTACATTCCGGCCGAAGCGGCATTGTGGGACGAGAACAAGACGGCTGAGCCTGCGGTAGCGGGCACGGCGGGCATTATCCCCGGTCCTTACTGGATGAGCGGTTGGCCGCTTCTCGATACGGCGAAGAACGTACCGTCCGCGGTATGGAAGCCGATCGCGATTCCGACCGGTCCGGAAGGAAAAGCAGGCCGTCACGGCACGCGCTTCACGTCCGGCGTAACGCTCATTAACAAGAAAATGAAAAATCCGGAAGCGCTGTTCACTTACCAGAACTACTTGTACGATCACTTGGCTGATCCTGCCGTAGGCAGCGATTGGGATCTAGGCGTATTCAAAGGATACGACTACGATCTCGACGCCAGCGGCAATCCGGTCTACCTCGACAAGATCCCTGGCGGCGAAGTCAACATCAACCGTTATTGGCTCGTCAAAGACGGCGCCCGTATCCCTGACGCTCAGATGAAAGCTCTCTTGAACCTGGCCGATGGCAAAGAGCCGGCTACCCGTCTCGAGAAAGAAGTGAAGAACAATTACGGACCGGAGACGCCGGCCGCGGCGAAAGTGCTGCTGTCCCAGCCGAACATCTCCTTGACGAACATGTTCACCGGCCCGGCAACGCCGACGATGCAATCGAAGCTCGACTATCTGAAGAAAATCGAGCTGCAGACGTTCAACGAAATCATCTACGGCAAAAAAGGTTTGGACGAATTCGACAAGTTCGTAGCCGACTGGAAATCGGGCGGCGGCGAAGCGATGACGAAGGAAGTCAACGATTGGTACGCTTCGACGAAATAATCCTCGAAGCGGAAGGAGGAGGCAGCCGGCAGGTCGGCTGCCTCGTCTTCTATTAAGCAACTGGAGGTAGGATGATATGAGAACGCTGCGACGCAACTGGCCCTTCCACCTCATGGTGTTGCCAGCCTTACTGTTTCTCATCGTATTCAATTACGTTCCGATGGCCGGTATCACGATGGCTTTCATGGACTATAAACCGTGGCTCGGCTTCTCGAAATCCCCTTGGATCGGTCTCGACCACTTCCGGGCTCTGTTCGAGCGGGAAGACAGCATCCAAGTCATCTGGAACACGTTCATTATCGCCGTGCTCAAGATCATCTTTAACCTCGCCGTACCGTTCACGTTCGCGATCTTGCTTAACGAGGTTCGCAAACGGTTCCTGAACCGTACGATTCAGACGCTCGTTTATTTGCCGCATTTTCTGTCTTGGGTTATTCTCGGCGGCATTCTCGTCAATTTCCTGTCCACGGACGGGGGCTTCGTCAACCGGGTGCTCGGCTATATCGGTCTCGGTCCGGTGTTCTTCTTAGGCGACGGCAACTGGTTCCGCTTCACGGTCGTCGCGTCGGAAGTGTGGAAGGAATTCGGCTACAGCACGATCGTATTCCTCGCCGCGCTCGCGGGCATCAATCCGGCGCTGTACGAGGCGGCTGAAGTGGACGGCGCAAGTCGCTGGAAGCAGACGCGATACATTACGATTCCGTCGCTCATGCCGATCGCGGTCGTCGTCGGAACGCTGTCGCTCGGCAATATCCTGAACGCGGGCTTCGACCAAATTTTCAACCTGTACAATTCGCTTGTCATGGACAAAGGCGACATTATCGACACCTTCGTCTACCGGACGGCTATTATAGAAGGGAATTTCGGCTTCGCGACGGCGGTCGGGTTGTTCAAGTCCGTCATCAGCATGATTCTGATCGTTATCTCGTATCGCCTCGCTTACCGGTGGGCGAACTACCGGGTGTTCTAGAGAGGAGGATGAGCCATGTATCATAAAACGACGCCTTATCGCATTTTCAGCGGATTCAACACGACTTTGCTGCTCATTCTCGCGCTTATGTGCATTATCCCGCTAATTCACGTGTTCGCGGTTTCGTTCAGCGCCAAATCGGCGGCGGACGCGAACATCGTCGGGCTTTGGCCGGTCGATTTCACGGTCGAAGCGTATAAGAAGACGATCAACAATCCGATCTTCCTCGGCTCGCTGTGGATCGCGGCGAAGCGGACGATTATCGGCACGTTCGTCATCCTGTTCGTAGCCAGTCTTGCGGCTTATGCTTTATCGAAGGAAAAAGATCAGTTCAAGGGACGTTCCGTCTACGCTTGGATTTTCGTCTTCACGATGATTTTCAACGGCGGTCTCGTGCCGTTCTATATCGTCATTCAGAAGCTGCATCTGATGGACAATTTCTGGGTTCTCGTCTTGCCCGGAGCGGTCAACGTATGGCTGACGATCTTGCTCATGAACTTCTTCCGCGGCATTCCGAAGGAGCTCGAAGAGGCGGCGATGATCGACGGCTCGAGTCCATTCGGCATCCTGTTCCGGATTTTCCTGCCGCTGTCGCTGCCGGCTCTCGCGACGCTGGGACTGTTCGCGATGGTATGGCATTGGAACTCTTGGTTCGACGGCCTGATCTACATTAGCCACAAGGAAGACTATCCGCTGGCGACTTACTTGCAGACGGTCATTATTACGCGCGACTTCAGCTCTCTTAGCTTCAGCCAAGCGGAGTTCGATCTGCTGTCTCAGAAGACGCTCAATTCCGCGCAAATCTTCATCGGGGCGTTGCCGATTCTCATCGTCTATCCGTTCCTGCAGAAATTTTTCGTGAAAGGGCTCGTCATCGGATCGGTGAAGGAGTAAGGGTTAGGTTATGGCTTACGGGATGTTACGAGGAATGGATCTATCGTTCGTCGACGAGGTCGAAAAGGCGGGCGGACAGTATTATGACGATGGCGTGTCTCAGGATATTCTCGATGTGATGCGTGACAACGGCGTCAACTCGATTCGGCTGCGCATCTGGAACGATCCGGCTGGCGGCTTCTGCAACCTGGAGCGCACGCTGCATATGGCTCGCCGGATCAAGGAGAAGGGGTTCCATTTTCTGCTCGACTTCCACTACTCGGATCGTTGGGCAGACCCGGGGAACCAATGGAAGCCGAAGGCATGGGAGAGCTTGAGCTTGGATGGGCTTCGCGAAGCGGTCCACCAATATACCTCCGCAGTGCTGGACGTGCTCGGAACGGCAGGGGCTCTGCCCGACATGGTGCAGGTCGGCAACGAGATTACGCCGGGTATGCTCTGGGACGATGGCCGCGTGGACGGGGAGCACGATACCGACGAGAAGTGGGAGGCATTCGCTTCGCTCGTGAAATCGGGCGTGTCCGCCGTACGGGAGTTTGCTCCGCGCGCTCAAGTGATGATCCATATCGATAGAGGCGGGGATTGGGAGACGACGCGTAAGTTTTTCGATCGGTTCGCGCGACTTGAAGTCGACTTCGATGTGGTTGGCCAGTCTTTCTATCCGTGGTGGCATGGGACGTTGGAAGATTTGAGATTGAATTTGGAGAAGACGGCACGCGCGTACGGAAAGCCGATCTACGTCGTGGAGATCGCATACCCGTGGACGCTCGAGCCGGTAGAAGGCCGCCCGTTCATCGTGGAGCGGGAAGATCAGCTGCACGAAGGGTATCCGGCGTCGGTGGAAGGGCAAGCAGCTTACTTGCGCGACCTGATGGAGATCGTACGAGGTGTGCCTGACGGGTTAGGAGCGGGATTCCACTGGTGGGAGCCGGCGTGGATTCCGTGCAAGGAGGAGTGGTCGGTCGGACATCCGAACAACTGGTCCAACCTGACGCTGTTCGATTATAGAGGCCATAAGCTCGCATCGCTGGAAGTGTTGAAAACCCCCTAATCCTTGGGGGTTTTGTCGTATAATCAGGATTCGTCAACGGACTTATAGACTATTTTTCTCGTTTCTCTTCCCTGTGTTTTTATAGATATGGTACACTGACTCTACTAAATGTATCGGATTAGCGCAGGGGGGCTGGAAACTTGCACGAAACTCAGTCGATGAAGGAACTCGTATCGAAATCGGAAATCGATGGGCTCTTATCCGGACTGGTAGTCGCCGTCGCGGAAGCGAGCGCCGGTTCTGCGAACTCGGACTGCGAGGTTACGGAAGAGACGGGCCGACGGTTGATCGAGCAATCGTTCCATTATTGGGAGCAGACCGTTCATGATTTGCAGCGGGAAGTCAAGGCGCTTAAAGACCGGATCGAGCAGCTCGAGCGGATGCACGAAGAACCGCAACCGGTGAAGCTGACGTTGCCGGAAACGCCGGCTCCTGAGGAGACGGAAGATGCTCGGCCCTCGCGCACGGAACGGCATCGCAAGTCCCGGTGGTTTTAGGAGCTCGCCCCTATTGGGCGGGCTTTTGTGTTTCTTTATAGGGATATCCCCCTTCGCTCAGGGACTATAATCGCCGCTTATAGCGATATCCCCCTTGCTCAGGAAACCCTGTGGAGTGTAGTGGATCGTAATAGCAGCGCGATGGGAGCGAGTTACTGGGCCGGGTTTGCTTCGATGGTGCGTAATAGCGCGATGGGAGCGAGATACGGGACCGAGTTTGCTTCGATGGTGCGAAATAGCGCGGTGAGAACGAGTAACTGTTATGGATATCGCCCTCCTGAGCGAAGGGGATATCGATGTAAGGGGCGGAAAATAGCGACTATTTGCGGTTAATCGGGAGAGAATTCTCTCTACCAAATAAAATAACAACAGTACGATAGTTATTGGAGCGCGATTGCGGTGGATGACCGAACTTTGCTCCGTATAACTGCGAACTGTTGTTATTTTTGCCCTTGCGGCGATTTAAGAGTGAAATAAATGCAAATGGTTGTTAATTCAACAAACCGTCTAGGCTAGCCATGACACCAGCCTACTCCGCGCTAGCCGCGGCTTCTTGCGTGATTTTCCTTACGGCGGCGTTATATACGGCACGGTTGTCCCACAAGAAAGAGACGACGCCCGTAGAATCTTTGAAGAACCGTTCCTCGTCGTCGTGATAATCCGCGCCAAGTCCATGAATGCTGTAGCGCCCGCTGTCCGCATACTTCATCAGCGTCCATTGACCGCCTCGGCTCCGATCCTCGAATACGATGTAGGATTTGCCGCCAGCATCGTCCCAGCTCGCGACCTTCTCGAAGTTGTCCAAAATCAGCGAGATGTCGCTCTTTTTCTTGATTTGCATAAACTCTCCCTCTCCTTATCGGCTCCCTAATTTCACTATCCGCCTATATAATAGCGAATTCGGGATGCGGAGGGTGTCGACCGCTGTCGGGGGCATAAAAATGATCCGACTAAAGATCTTTAATGACGCGATAGTAGCCATGATTCTCGCCGCGGGGGTTGTCAATATGATACACAATGAGATCGCGCCTGCCGTTGCCGTTCAAGTCCGTTATCGCCACGCCGCCCCCTTGGTTCACCCAGCCGAACCAGCCGGGCACCTGCTGAATGTATTGCCCATAGATGGACTGTTGAGCGGAAGTGTAGGCTGGATGATAGCCGTGATGGGCGAGAGGTGTGTGATGCCGGATAATCCTCAAGGGTAGGAGAAGATGGAAGATGCTGTTATAAATGTTAACATTTCGTATTTTATCGATACCAATTGTATCCCATGTCCGAATAGATTACAACCGAAGCCATAGCGTGTTCTAATAGAAGCGTGAATGGACAAGCGACCGTACTCCAGCAGGAGGACAGTCGCTTGTTTGCATGACGGTAAGCTCTCGCCACCTTATGGAGCTGGCTCAGGAACGATCCCCGTAGGATCGCCCGGTTGAGGGGACGGAATTTCCGAGGACTCGATCGTATCGCCGGCCGAGATCGGATCAAGGAGGAACCGGGAAGCTCGAGTTTCGAAGAACGTCGGCGATTTGTCCCATGCCTCCTTGGGCAGCGTGACGACGAAAGACCCGTCCTCTTCGAGAAGCGTAATCGTATACGGCACGTCTTTCCCGAGATCGAGGCCGACGATCAGGCTCCAAAAGACGGCTCCTTCAGCCGGTTGGCTGACCAGCGTCGGCGGTTTGTCGATAATGATATTCCCTTCGGCGGGGAGAGTCACGTCGGTCCGTACGCTAGTCTCTTCGGGAAAGTGGTATACGCGGTTCTCGGGCAGCGAATATTTCGTGTCACCCACGTATACGTTGTAAAACAAGTCTTCATCTTCCTCAGGAGAATAGTAGAGAATATAGGACCCGTCGGCATCCGACGGTTTGGATTTCGACCAGCCTTCTCCTCTGTCGCGAACGAAGCTGACGACGGCGTCTTTAACCGGCGCGCCGTCGGCGTCTTTGACCGTACCCATGATGGCATATTGGGTAAGCTTCGTGGTCGGGAACGATTCTCCTTGATCCATCACGGCTCGGGCGTGAACCTCGACCCAATCGGGGAGACTCGAGGCGGATTTTACCTCCGTCACTTGTATCGGATAATAAACCTCCACGGAACTTTTCGTTGCCAACAAAGCGTCTTTGGAAGCAAGGCCGACGGGTTTTCCCGCCAAAGCCGCTTCATCCGCGGAAACAACCGAAACCGGGAGGGTTTGAGGGATGCTTCTATCTACCGTAAATTCGAAAGATCCGTCCTCGGACGTTTTGACGTTGCGTTTTCCGCCGAAATTCACCTCTACTCCGGATACCGGTTGGCCGCCAAGCAGCACTTTTCCAGTAAGAGACGCGACGTGGGAAATATCCATTTTCCAGGATTGAACGGTCAATTGATTCTGCTCGATTGTCATAGAGACGTCCGTGCTTTCCGTCATCGATTCGGCCGTTTCGGCTACTCCCGACGCAGTCGCTGTCACGGTTGTCTCGCTTGCTTCCGTTTCCGAATTGCCGGAACACCCGGACAGGAGTCCCGTCGCCATTACCAGAGCAAGGGTGATCGATGCGTATCGACGTTGTGCCATATTTCAACCTCCTCCTTTATGGAGAAAGAGACAAGTCCGAAGACCTGCCTCTTTTTCCGTTTCCTCTACAGGCATGATTTCTTATTACTTCGCTGTGTGGTCTACGCCGCCTTCGGCGTTTTGGTCGCCGGAAGCGCCTTGCGTTTTGTCTCCGCCAAGAGCGAAGACATAGATTTGCGGGTTGTTGCCGCCCGACGTAAAGCAGATGTATTCTTTGCCGTCGTGCGTAAAGATCGACGGCGCGGACATGACGTTATCGCCGGGGAGTTGGAACTCCCAAATGATTTTGCCTGCTTTAATGTCGAGCGCGCGGACTTTGCCGTTCAACTCGCCGTAGAATGCCATTCCGGTTGCGGTGCTCGTAAATCCGCCGCGCATTTCATGATCGGTATCGTATTGATAGGCGATTTTTCCCGTATTCATGTCGATGGCGGTAACCGTGCCGTAGTTCTTGACGTCCGGCGGCACTTCTCCGAGCGTCGTGCCGAACGCGTTCACTTCTTGTTTCTGGCCTTCGAATCCTTTTACCATGCTAGGTGCTTCCAGACCGGGAATCAGAACGTAATTGGATTCCGGATCGTAAGTCTCTGGAGCATAGTTCTGGCCGCCGTACAGGCCCGGATAGATCAGGACGCCTTCCGGAGTCGGTTTCGGGTGGTCGATCTTTTTGGCGAATTGCACGTGATCATAAATCGTCTCGCCCGTTGCGGCGTCCCAAGCGAACCATTCGCCGGATTTGCCGCCGCTGACGACGACCTTGCGTTCCGTGCCGTTGATTTTAGCTTTGAAGATCATCGGGGTCATCGGCGCGTCGTAGTCCCACAAGTCGTGGCTGACGAGCTGCTGCGCCCAGATGAACTTGCCCGACTTGGCCTCAAGCGCGACGACGGAATCCGTATACGGGTTGGCGCCCGGACGATCTTCGCCGTACATATCCGGCGCCGGGTTACCCGTTCCGAAGTACATGATTCCGGTTTCTTCGTCAATGGAGACCGGCATCCAGACGGTGCCGCCGCCGTTATATTTGTTGTTCTTCAGCCAATCCTGGCCTTTCGGCGGAACGGTCCAAAACGGCGCGTCCCATGCCGGAGTCAAGTCGCTTGCGTTGTACGCCATGACGAAACCGCGGACGCCGTTGTCGCCGCCGCTGCTGCCGACATATACGACGCCGTTGTAATAGACCGGAACAGTCGTTTCATAATATCCGTTCTCGACCGTCGCTCCTTCGACCGCGTCGGACAGATTTACGATTTTGATCGTTTGTCCGGTTTTGGCGTCGATCGAAACCAGCCGGTTGTCCAGCGTCAGCATGAACACTTTGCCTTCCGCGACGGAAACGCCGCGATTGGCTACGATGTAGAGGTTCTTCGTATTGTCGAGCATTTCTTGAGTCGGAACCCAATGCCAGAGCGTATCTCCGGTCAGAGCATTAAAAGCGAATACGTGGTTTTTGGACGTCGTGGCATAGATCACTCCGTCAACCGCCACCGTGAAATCCTGGTTGCCGTTCGGAATGGAAGGATCCAGTTTTTTGAATTCCTTGCTCCAAACAATCCCCAGATCGTTGACGTTATCCTTCGTAATTTCGGTGAACGGCACGTGACGTGTAGCCGATAAGTCGTAATGCACGTTCGGGAAGCTCTCGAACTTTCCTTCGGTCACCGCAGGCGCGGGCGCCGATGCGGACGAAGCAGCGGAAGGGCTGGCCGAAGTCGAAGGGCTCGACTCCGAATTGTTGTTACTATTACAAGCGGCTAGTGCCATGCTGGCGGCTAATAGCGCACTTGCAACGGCGATGGGCTTTTTCACAAGATTCTCCTCCATATGTTGTTAGAATGTTGGGCAAACGAGGACAACAATATCTTACCAATAAGATTACAATCCGAATCATACTCCCATATTTTCGGTACGTCAATCCACATTTCGGACGCCATTAGCGTTATATAGCTAATTATTGACGGAAATTTAGAAGGGGAGTATAATACCATACGGGCAACAAATCTTACTACTAAGTAATATGAAGTGCATCGCAATACCATACAACTTGGAGGTACGACATTATCATGAAGACGAGAAAATATGTATTCCTTGCGCTTGTCGCTCTTGCAACGGCACTCGCGCTCAGCGCTTGCGGCAACAACAATGACTCCAACAATGCATCTGCTCCGGCTTCCAGCCAAGCTGCTCCTGCCGGCGAAACGAAAGAAATCACGTTAACGGCAAGCAACTGGAAGTTCGATCAGACGGAAATTAAAGTCCATAAGGGCGATACGATCAAGCTGACGCTGAAAAACGAATCCGGCGCTCACGCGGTTGAGTTCGGGGATCTCGGCGTGCAAGTCAAATCCGGAGAGACGAAGGAATTCACCGTGACGGAAGCAGGCACATTCGAGTTCCACTGCAGCATCACCTGCGGCCAAGGCCATGACAACATGACCGGCAGCCTGATCGTTGAATAATTGAAGTTCTCCATGTCAAAAAAAGGCTTTCTCCACGGTCGGATGGACCGGTGGAGAAAGCCTTTTTTGTGTTCTATTTGCGATCAACCAATCGAGTGAAAAGCTGTTGAAGTATCGCCACTTCGACGTCGGACAGAACGCCAAAGATGGTGTCCATCACTTTAAACCAATCGCGCATAATGACTTCATAAATTTCGCCGCCCTGTTCCGTGAGCTCGATATAGCTCGCCCGCAGATCTTTTTCATCCTTAGTCTTGCGAATGTAGCCCTTCTTGATCAATTTATCCGAGACCACGGTAACTCCGCCGGAGGAAATAGACATTAAGGATATGAGATCTTTGGCCTGCAACGGTCCCACTCTTTTTAGAACCCTTATCATGTAAGCTTGACCGACCGAGAGCCCGCAGGTGTTCGTCTTGGCCCATTCGGCTTCCCACATCTTCTGGTGGTTAATGAATTTCTCCGAATATGAAAATAACAATTCGTGTCTGTTCAAATCCGATCCCCTGTTTCCGTTGACATGATTCCGCACTTCATTATAGTAGATTTCTCAAGGTTTTCCAAACTTATCACTTGTCGGCAGGGACGGCAACAAGCCAATGACGAGATGATCTATCACTTAAGCCTCATTATGTATCGATCATATTCATTTCTATCTATTCCACCCCGAAGAAGTGTGAACGATAGCAATACCATTCGATGGATATTTGAATGGTTGGCGCATTTTTCAAGTTTATATAATGGAGCTATAACCTTGATGATGCGGGAGGAACAGGATGAAGCTGAAGGTGCAGGTTTGCGACGAAAGCGAGAAGCCCGTTTATTGCAGAATGGATTTGTATAAGCTGCCGAACGAAGACGATCCTGCTGCGGATCAGTATAGGATAGACAGCGCGTACGGCCATGGAGGGCATACGTTCGACGTGGAGGCAGGCGTCTATGCGATCGAATGCCGAAAGGGAAAGTTATTCGTGCCGGCGCAAGAAACGGTGGTTGTAAATAACGAAGATAGGCATGTAGAAGTAATATTGAAGGAAATCGTCGATACGCGAGCATTGGGATTGTTCGCTTTCGACGCGCATTCTCATGTCGCCAGGAGCGAGCGCAAAAACACGGGAAACCTGATGAACGCCTCGGCAGTAATGAAGGGCGAAGGTTTCCATTTCTTTTTTGCGGGATCTCCTTATGACGTCGAGACGTTGCTGGAGGATAATAGCGGGAAGCAGACTAGCGATACCTCGCCGTATCGCAGCAAATATCGCGACGTCATCGAAGCCGTGAACGACGGCGAATTGATTATGGACATCGGCAACGAAATCGTTAAATGCCGATACGGGCACATGTTCCTCATGAATTATGAACAGAAGCCCCCGTTCAGCCGATATTACGACCGGGCGTGGGATCCTTGGCTGTTCACCAAGATCGGCGACGAGCCGAAATACGAGCTTTTGTATCCGTACGAGGCGTTGGCGAAGGAAAGTGGCAGCAATTCCGTCGCGGTCGCCGCCCATCCGACGAGTTGGTGGGATCACAAGGGCGAATTCATTACCAATATCGCGACGACGCTAGGGTTCGATATCTTGGCGGGATCGATCGACGCGATGGTCATTATGGGGTATGACAGCGATCACGTCCATTACCAGGAGCTGTGGTATGAGGTCATGAATCAAGGATACTTCATGCCGGGCGTAGCCGAGATGGACTTGACGTTCGATTCCCTTTCGCCGAAGCATCTACAGTTTAAAACCTACGCCTATGCGGATGGATTTAGCATCGACGCTTTGTGCACGGCGGTTAAAGCAGGGCGGAATATCGTCACGACCGGTCCCATCCTCCAATTGTTCGTGAGGGAGCAGGGGCCGGGAGCGGTGCTGAACTATACCGACAACGAAGCGTTTAATCTTAGAGTCGAGGCCGTCGCCTGCTGTGAAGCGCCGATCAGTCGAATTCAGCTCATCGTGAACGGCGAGGTTTGGAAGGAATACGTCGCGTATGGAGCCAGCTTTGAATGGAACGAAACGCTGAGCGTCGACCGGGACAGCTACGTGCTCGCGAAGTGTTATGACGGCGCCGGGAACGTCGCCATCACGAATCCCGTGCATATCCGGAACAAGCCGTTCGAGAACCGAGACTTTAAGTCGAATCTGTCCGTGCAAGTGTTCAAAGACGGCAAGCCCGCGGAGGGACTGTTCTGGATCGGTAATCAACCTGATAAGGTACCGTTCTCGGAGGAAGTCCGCTGCCGAATCAATGTCGCGGCCGACGTGCAAATCGAGGTAGACGGCGTCGTTCAAACCGTCAAGCTGTTCGAAATGGACGAACTTCAGAAAATCTTCAAACATTTGTATTTCGGCTATTTCAATCAAGACCGCCGCTATAAACCGGGAGAGGTCCCTCCCTCCGCCTACGAATTGGGGCGAATCAAAGAGCTGCTGAGCAACGTCGATCTGCGGGTGAGCTTCTAGAACATTTTTACGTTCCATTTATAAATGTTTGATATATTAGTTGCATAACGATCCAACGACAAAGAAAAGGAATTATCGCCCATGATCAAATTACTGATCGTCGAAGATAACGATTTTGAGCGGAATGCCTTGCACAACTACATGAATTGGGACATCCTCGGCATTCGGCAGGTGGAGACGGCGTTCAACGGGCTGGACGGTCTGGAGAAAGCCCGCGCGCTGATGCCCGATATTATCATTAGCGACGTCAAGATGCCTGGAATGAGCGGGATCGAGATGGCCAAGCAAATCGTTCAGTTCTGCCCGCAGGCGAAGATCATCTTCTCGAGCGGTCACGAGGACATCGGCCTCATGCAGGAAGCGATGGAAGTCAGGGCTTATAGCTACCTGATCAAGCCGCTGAAGCAGGAAGAGCTGATCGCGTTGATCAAGAAGACGACCTCGATCCTGGTCGACGAGAAGCTTTCCCATGTCGAGAACAACAAGATGGTCGAGCAGTTCAACAACAACCTTCGGTACCTCCAGTCCAAGTTCCTGGAGGAGTTGATCGTAACGGGCGCGAGCGCCGACGACTCCGGGTCCTTGTACGTGCAGGCCAACGATTTAAAGCTGAGAATGATCGGAATGTACAGGGTAGCTTTGATCGAGTTCGATTTTGGCGAGGATACGGATATTTTCGAGAATGCCAACATTGTCAACGTGATTCTATATAGGCTCGAAAGCGCCGGCCGCTTTAAAAACGCCATTTTTCTGAAGAAATCGGGCAAAGGCGTCATCGCCATCTTTCATACCCTGGTCAACAGCGACGAAGATAGCGCCAGAATGATCGGAGAGATCGGCCATGAAGTCGAAAGCTTCTCGGCAGAAAACGGCTACAAATACATCGTCGGCGTCAGCGATCTGTTCGCCAATCTGGACGAGCTCCACCTGGCTTACAAGCAATCCAGGACGGCGGCCAGAAAAAGAATCGAGCTGGGTTACGGACGAATCGTATGGTATTCGGATCTTAAAGAAGCGATGGCCGCCGTGTCGGAATCCGAACCCCAAAATCCGAAAGCGGCGATCTCGAAGATCATCGACGTGGTTTGCGAAGGAGACAGCAACGAGGAAGAAATCAACCGCCTCGTCCCGTTCATGCTGGTTGAACCGAACAAAAATATCGATCACGTCCAAAGTTTGTTTATTTACCTGTTCGCCAGTCTGTCCAAGCGAATGACGGGGATGGAAGAGAGCTTCGACAAAATCGCCGAAAACGAAATCGATATTTATAAACATATCGTTAATGCCAAGACGATCCCGGATATGATCGTGTATACGAGTAAAATCTTGGTATCGGTCTCCTCGTACCTAGGCAGAAAAAGGCTCAATAAAGACGACTATATTATCCAAGAAATTTTAGACATCCTCAATCGCGAATACCGGAAGCCGATTACTCTCACCTATCTGTCCGACAGAGTCTATCTGAGTCCCAACTATCTCCGGATTCTATTCAAGGAGAAAATGGAAATCAGCATTCAGGAATATTTGACCCGCCTTCGGATCGGCAAAGCCAAGGAGCTGCTCAAGGAAACCCGGTATAAAATTCACGAGGTAGGCGAGAGGGTCGGCTACGAGAACAGCACCTACTTCAACATCGTCTTCAAAAACTACGTTCAGATGACGCCCGGAGAATATAGAAACAAGCATATGTAACGGCATGGACGAAGCGCAGAAGGTGATGAGCGAATGGAACTCTCTTTCAGGAAAAGAGATTTTAAGTTTTTTCATATCTTGCTTGCCATTAACATTACGATCGCCCTCGTCTGCTCCGTGACGATCAGTTCGATTATATCGGGCAGATTAAACCGGACGATGAACAGCCAGAACGAGGAATTCATGCGTTATGCCACTTCGCAGGTGCTGAACGGCATCGAGAACATTATGAAAAACTGCGAATTGACCGCCAGAAGCATCTACTCGGATAGTACGGTATTCAACCTTTTTCTGGGCAAAAGGTCCGGCAGCATCGACTACGCTCTCTTCCGGCAATTCCTCGATATCAACAATACGTTCGAAAACTATGTCACGACCAATAACGATATTAAAAGCATCACGATTTATAAAATGGACCCGGATCTCATTACGGACGGCAAAAATATCAAGAGCATCGAGAGCTTCGGCAGACAGGATCTGATGCAGAAGGCAATCGACGCCCGCGGCAAAGACGTATGGGTTACGTTCGACGAGGATGGGTCCGGGACGAGAATCGTCTTGATGAAATACATCAACATTAACTTGCCGGGCGGCGTGCTGGCCATCGAACTGAATCAAGACAGACTTAGCAGCCTGTATAAAGCGGATGGCGACGCGAAGTACCAGATTTATCTGCTAAGCGACGGCGATATCATATTCAGCTCGAATCCCGATGTCTGGATTGATCAGAAGACGCTGGATGAGGCGGAGAACAACGCTCAATCCGCCCGAACGATCACGAAGATCAAGCAGGGCAAAGACCTCTATTACTCGTATCATGGCAGCGTGAATAATGCTTTGACGTCGGTCATTCTTTACGACGCTTACGAGCTGGAGAAGGAAAAGCGGTCCATCGGCAATTACGTATTGCTATGCACGTGTATATTCGTCTTGATCGGCGTCGTGCTGGCGATTCTGTTCTCCAAGCGCTTCTCCCATAGCTTCGAGAAACTAGTGAATAAAATCAAAGCCATCGAGAACGGAGAACGCCGGATATTGCCGGGAACGAACCGGATTCGCGAAGTAGCCGTCCTCGATCGGACGTTGTCCAGCATGGCGCTGCGGATCGAAGGATTGACCGAAGAGATCACGAAGACGGAGCGGCAAAAGGTAGAAAGCGAAATCAAATATTTGCAAATGCAGATGAATCCCCATTTCCTGTATAACCTATTGTCGGCAGTCAGATGGATCGCATTCGGCAAAAACGAAAATAAAATCGTCACGATCATCGATCTGTTAACCGATTTTTACAAAATCGTGCTCAGCCAGGGCAGGGACATTATCCCGATCAAGTCCGAAATCAAGCTGATCGAGTATTATATCGCCCTGCAGAACCTGTGCCATAGCGATCAAATCCATCTGAACGTGCGAATAGACCCGGGGTTAGAGGAACTGCCGATCAGTAAAATGACCATTCAACCGTTCGTCGAGAACAGTATCGTTCATGGACGCATCCACGGGAAAATCATTCATATCGCCGTGGATATTCGCAAGACGGAGGAGCGTTTCGCGATTACGATCCGGGACGACGGCATGGGGGTCAAGGAAAGCTTCATCGAATATATCGAGCGGCTGAATCAAGGAGAAGCGTCCGACAACAGGGTTGGGTACGGCGTCACGAACACCTTCATGCGTCTAAGGTTATTCTACAGCAGCGCCAGCATTCGCGTTTATCCCGGCAACCCGGGAACGGTCGTCGAAATTCAGTTTTCCGTAGATGCCGAGTCCAAGCCGGCGCAATAGCTTCAACGCCCCTAGCAGACTCCCTTATTGGCGCGGCCAAGGCCATGCCAAGGGAGTCTGTTTTTTGCGGTTCGCAGTTGTTTGATTTCTATAGATAATGTTTGGATCTATGCTTTTTCATTGCAAAAACGCATTCGGATCGCGATAGAATTCGATGAATCCTTAAATTGAACTCCATGCCGCGCGCCACCATAATTGAGGTATGCAAGCCGGACACGAGAATGTAAAGGGCCGGGATACAACAGGAATAGGGGAGGAATTCGTTGAGTGTCCTACGGAAAGTAAAAAGACAAAAAGTCCATCTACTCTTGCTCGTACCTTTTATCCTGTTCATGGCGGTTTTTAAGTACGGACCGATGTACGGCTCGCTTCTTGCCTTCAGAGAATTCTCCTATCGTACGCCGTTCGGCGGGGAATGGGTAGGCTTCAAGTATTTCGAGACGTTCTTTAACAGTCCCGACTTTACCTACGTGCTGCGAAATACGGTGGTGATCAGCTCGTTAGGCTTGGTGTTCTCCACGCTGGCGGCGATCGCGTTCGCGATCATGATCTGCGAAGTAAGGAACGCGGTATACAAGAAGGTCATCCAAACCGTCTCGTACTTGCCGCACTTCATCTCGTGGGTCGTCGTGGCGGGGATGGCGATGACGATATTCTCCATCGACGAGCTTGCGCCGCTGAATTCCTTCTTGCTGCGTTTGAATCTGATCGACGAACCGATCAACTTTCTGGGAGACGCGGACCATTTCTGGCCGCTGATCACCGGTCTCGCCGTATGGAAGAACATCGGTTGGAATTCGATCATCTACATCGCGGCGATCGCTTCCATCGACAAGCAGATGTACGAGTCGGCCATGATGGACGGCGCGGGAAAGTTCAGGCAGATCATGAGCATCACGCTGCCTTCGATCATGCCGACGATCATTCTGCTCTTTACTTTCGGCCTCGGCTACATCCTGAACGCCGGTCTGGACCAGCAGCTGTTCCTTCAGAATCCGTTGAATATGCAGCATTCCGAGGTGCTGGACACCTATGTGCTGAAATACGGTCTGCAGCAAGCGGCGTACTCCTACGGAGCGGCCGTCGGCCTGTTCAAAAGCGTCGTTGGCCTGACTCTGATCGTGATCTGTAACTACTTTTGCAGAAAATTCCTGAAGACGGGCATCTTCTAGAAGCTGTCTGGAAGCAATGGGGGAACCGGAATGAGAGCGACATCAGGAGAACGCTTGTTTTATGCAATCAATGGCTTCATCTTGCTATTGATCGGATTTTTGGCGGTGTTCCCGTTCTGGAACATCTTCGTCGTGTCCTTCAACGAAGGCAGGGACGCGATGAGAGGCAGCATCTACTTCTGGCCGCGGAAGTTTTCCATCGAAGCTTATCGCGCGATATTTAACGAGAGCAACCTGTTGCATTCTACCTATGTCAGCATCGCCAGAACGCTGCTCGGCACGATCGTTGGCGTCGTATGCACGGCGATCTTGGCCTACCTGCTCTCCAACCGCGAGCTTATATTCAGACGAGGCATTCTGTTCTTCTTCATCATCACGATGTACTTCTCGGGGGGACTTATCCCGGAATTCATGTTGATCAGAGATCTGCACTTGTACAATCATTTTCTCGTCTACATTATCCCGGGAGCGGTCGGCGTCTGGAACGTCATGGTCATGCGCCAATTTTTCGAGGAGCTGCCTCCCTCCCTGGCCGAGTCGGCCAGAATCGACGGGGCTACCGAATTAAGGACGCTGCGCAGTATCATTCTGCCGATGTCGACGCCCGTATTGGCGACGATCGCGCTCATGATCGGCGTCGCGCAGTGGACGACTTGGTTCGATACTTATATGTACACTTCAGGCTCCACTGAGCTCTCCACGCTGCAGGGCGTGCTCGTCAAAATATTAATGGAAACGCAAATTCAGTCTACCGACCCAGCACAGGCTTCGCGGCTGGAGCAATCGGGCTCCATCCTTACGCCCGAAGTCATCAAGATGGCGACCATTACGATCACGACCGTGCCTATCGTCATGATCTATCCGTTCTTGCAAAGGTATTTCGTAGGCGGTCTTACGGTAGGTGCCGTGAAAGGATGATAGGACTTTCGGATTCATCGAAATCCTACTATTCATAAATTAAAGTTGAGAGGGAGAGTCGCGCGAATATGAAAAAGGTAATGAAGTCGGCAAGACTCATGGCAGTCGCGGCGATGTGCGTCGCGATGCTGGCGGCATGCGCCAACAACGGGGGGAGCAATAACGTTGCCGAACCGAGCGGATCGAGCGGTCAAAGCAGCAGCCCTGCCAGTAGCCAGGCGAGCGAGACGAAGGAGCCGCCGATCGTGCTATCGATCGTGAACTCCGGCGGCGGAACGCCGAACTTTCCGACGGGGGACCCGTTCTGGGAGAACAATCCCGTCGCGAAGCAGCTGGAAGAGAAGCTGAATATCAAGCTGGAATGGGACGTCTTCTCGGGCGTCGGCAAAGACAAGCTGAACGTGATGCTCGCGAGCGGCGACTATCCGGACTTGATCATGCTGTCGGATCCGACCCGGGTCATCGCGGACAAGATCGCCATTCCGCTCAACGACCTGATCGACCAATACGGCCCGGATTTGAAAAAGAAATACGGCTCCGCTCTGAACATGCTGAAGCAAAGCGACGGCAATATCTATCACCTGACCAACGGCTACCTTCCCGAGGGCGCCACGCCCCCAGGATACGGCTATAGCTTCCAGGTGAGGACGGATATTTACGAAGCGCTCGGCTCTCCGAAGCTGGAGACGTCGGACGACGTGTACAATTACCTGAAGCAAGTGAAGGAGAAATATCCGAAGACGGCTGACGGACAAACGATGTATCCGCTGAGCGGCTTCAACCGCAACTGGGGATCGCCTTACTTCGGCATGATCGCCATGGCCGGTTCGCCTGCCGACTCCAAAGTTTACGTCGGGGCGGACGATTCCATCAAGTTGTGGCCTAAAGCGCCATGGGGCAAAGACGTTCTCCAATTCTACAACAAGCTGTATCGCGAGGGTTTGATCGATCCCGAAGCCTTCACTCAGGATTATGCGACCTGGCAAAAGTCGAAGCTCTATCCGGCAAGAGTCGCGACGCATATCGGCGGATGGAACCAAACCTACGACGTGCTGAAGACGTATACCGACGCCAAACTTCCGAACGCCGAGAAGATGTACTTCCAGAACTTCGTCTTTAAATTCCCGAGCGGCGATAAGCCGGCCGTATTCTCGGTCAGCAAGAAAGGCATCGGGGCGTTGATTATCACCGATAAGTGCAGAAATCCGGAAGCTGCCATGAAATTGCTCAATTACTTGGCGACGGAGGAAGGCAACTTCCTGGCGATGAACGGTCCGCAAGGCATTCAGTGGGATATGGTCGACGGCAAACCGACGCTCGTCAAGTCCTATCTGGACCGTTGGTTGTCGGGCGAGAAGCAAGTGAACATCGAGAAAGAAACCGGAATGGGGCACTACTCGAGACTGGTCGGTTCCGACCTGGGCAAGACCAGCTGGGGCACGTACTGGATTCTGAAGGACGATCCGGTCGCGACGAACGACACGAGAGCGCAGCAAAGAGACAAGGAGCTTAGTCCTTACTGGTACGACGCGACGACGCTCGGGGACCTGATGGCCGGCGCGGATACGGATACGTTGGCCAAGCAGCAGTCCGTGGATAAGCGGCTGTACGAGAACGCCTACTCCGTCATCCTGGCCAAAACGGAGGCAGAGTCCGCGGCGGAATTCGACAAGTACGTGAAGGAACTCGATGCTGCAGGCGCTCTCGAGGTCGAGGAATACATGACCAAGATGCACCGTCAGTACGTGCAGCAACTGGCTGGCCAATAACAAGCCGGCTTCGGTTTAGGAAGGCAATGGGTGGAGACAACAACCTTCATTCATTGCCTTTATTCATGAGCAAGGGAGATTAGCGATGAGACTCACATTGATCAGGCACGGTCACATGGCGGGCGATCCGTTCCTATGTCCCGAACGGCCGGTGTCCGGCTGTCTGTCGGAAGATTGCGGCGTCATTCAGGCGGAGGAGACGGCGGCCGCTCTCAAAGACGAAACCTACGATTACGCTTTCTCTTCGCCTTATGGCAGGGCGCTGCAAACCGCGGAAATCGTCCTGGCCGGCAGAGATATGGACATTCGAATTTTGCCTTATATGCATGAGTGGTTGCCCAACCGGGAGCTGGAGAAGATACCGAGCACGGCTTTCGAGGCCATACAGCGCGATGCGGGGAACACCTATGCGGAGGAAACCTGGAAAACCGAGATGGGCGAAGGATATTTCGATATGTGCGCGAGGATTATCCCCTCCTTTCTGAAGGAATTAAGCACGATCGGTTGGCACAGCCGGATGGGGGGCTTCGTTCCCGAGCCGCAAGCACGGTCGCTCTCGGCGGTCGTCTTCGCTCATGGCGGATCCCTTGGCGTGCTGCTCGGCTTCCTGCTCGGCGTCCGGCCTTTCCCGGTAGGCAGCTTCGCCTTCGAGCATACGGGAATCGCGGTCATCGACTTCGCGGAGCGTCATGGCATTTATTACCCGCAGCTCGTTCTTCCGGCGCTGCATCGGGTCGGCAAGTAAGACCGAATCGAATTTATATGGGATAAGCAAAGGATGTGACGGCAAATGAGCCTGTTGGACGAAGCTTACCGACAATCCGTTCAGGTCGTAGAGCGGTGCATGCACGCGATCGGCGCCAAGGCGTCCGCTTTATCCGAAGGGTATAACCAGGTGTTCGCCAGAGACAGCATCATTACGTTCTTGGGCGCTTCTCTCGTGGATAACCGAGCATTCCAGGATTCCTTTAGAATAACGCTCGAAACGCTCTCGAAGTACCAATCCAAGCTGGGCTTGATCCCTTTGTCCGTCGACGTAGACCGCCCGGCACTAGAGCCGAATCAGGGCGCCGTCGACAGCAATCCGTGGTATATCATCGGACATGGCGTCTACTATGCGCGTTACAAGGACCTGACGTTCCTAAGAAGCCACCTGGCGTCCATTAAGAAAGCCATGCTCTGGCTCGAGTATCAGGACAGCAACGACTGCGGCTTGCTCGAGGTTCAGGAAGCGGCGGATTGGGGAGACCTGTACGCGAACCGAGGAAACATCCTGTACGACAACGTGCTCTACTACAAATCGCTGGTGGAATACGCCAAGATCGCGGAGCTGTGCGGAGAAAGCGGCGAGGAATACCGCGCCCGCGCCGAGGACGTGAAGTTCAAATTGAATTTGCTGCTCTGGCCGGGAGACGTCGAGGCGAAGACGAGAATCGTCAACGAGCGGGGCTACAATCAAGAGTGGCTGAGAATTATCCGGATGAGCACCGAGCTGTATTGGTTCGGCAAGTTTTATTTGCCCTATGCCGCGTTCCGGGATTTCGGATACCACTGCGACGCGCTCGGCAACAGCCTGGCCATCCTGTTCGACGTCGCCGACGAATCCAAGGCCCATGCCATCATCGACTACTTCGTGCAAACGGGCATGAACAAGCCGTATCCCATCATGGCCAACTATCCGCCGATCATGCCGGGCGACAAGGACTGGCGGGAGTATTACAGGAACGCGCATCTTAACCTGCAGTACCAGTATCACAACGGCGGAATCTGGCCTTTTATCGGCGGATTCTACGTCGCGGCGCTCGTGAAAGCGGGAAGGAAAGACTTTGCCGAGACGGAACTGGAAAATCTGGCGAGGGCCAACAGCATGGGCAAACGGGTTGAGTGGGAGTTCAACGAATGGCTGAACGGAAGAAGCGGGATGCCGTCAGGCATGGCCTATCAAGCCTGGTCCGCAGGCATGTATATTTATGCCTATCGTTCCGTGACCGATCAAGAAGCGTTCATTGAATCGTTATAGGATCGTATCGCGGCGCATCTCTCAAAAAGCGGGGTAAAATCATGCAGCACACGAATGAAACCTTCCTCCCGGCCATTCCGATGAACCTCCGATGCCAATACCGGACGGCGCCTTTGGGTATCGACGAGGCGAAGCCCAAGTTGAGCTGGGAAACGAGGTACGCCGGATCGAATTTTCGTCAGCGGGCTTATCGGATTATCGTCGCCTCCCGTCAATCCTCTATCGACGAAGACTTAGGCGACTTATGGGATAGCGGCAAAGTCGATTCGAACGAACAGAACGCCGTCATCTACGGCGGGACGCCATTAAATCCGCGGACCTGCTATTGGTGGAAGGTCAAAGTATGGGATGAGTTTGGCCGAGAGCACGACTGGAGCGAGCCCTCGTGGTTCGAAACCGGCATGTTCGCATTCAAAGACTGGGGATGCGGCTGGTTGAACGCCGAATACCCCAACAGTCCGACGGCCGTGTATTACGAACGCAGCACTTTCGAGCTGAAGAAGAGCGCTCGCATCACGACAGCCAGAGCGTATATCGGCTCGACCGGCAGCAAGGCGAATGCTTACGAGCTGCGTATCAACGGCGTTAAGGTAGGCGAAGACTTGCTGAGCCCGGGACAGACCCACTTCCGTCGGGGGCTGTACCGTACGCATGACGTGACGGGCCTCCTTGTCGGGGGCGCCAATGCCGTAGGCATCATGCATACGAGAAAGGTGATCTTCCGCCTCGACGTCCGCTATGACGACGGCACGTCCGAATCTATCGTCGGCGACCGTTCATGGAAACGTCTGGCTAAGGGACCCTATGCGGCCTTGCGTTATGCCGGAGGCAGCATATCGGAAGGTAAGGGCGAAACCTTTGACGCGAGGCTCGATCCCATAGGATGGGATCTGCCCGGGTACGACGACTCCGCATGGGGCGGGACGATTCCCGACAGCGGTCCGTTGCTGCTGACCGCCCAACTGCAGCCTATCATTTGTAACGAAGAAATCAAGCCGAGCTCCATAACGAGAGACGATACGGGCGCGTTCGTCGTCGATTTCGGCCAGAACCTGTTCGGCACTTTGAGACTGGCGGTCAGCGGACCCGAAGGAACCCTCGTCACCCTCCGTTATGCCGAATGCATCCGGGCGGACGGGATGATCGATTCGGGGAGCATCGAGGCCGGCTGGCTGGCTGAGCCGCAGTCGCATTACGACGAATATATTCTGCGAGGCGACGCGGAAGAAACGTACCAGCCGAGATTCTCCTGCCATGGCTTTAGGTACGTGGAAATCGCCGGTTATCCGGGAGAGCTGACCTCGGATCGGATCATCGCCAAGGTCGTGCATAACGATATTTTGAACGGATCGCGGTTTACGTGCGGAAGCGAGCTGCTTAATCGGCTGCACCGCAGCGCGGTATGGTCGTTCCGCTCGAATCTCGTATCCGTCCCTATGGATTGTCCGAGCCGGGAAAGGCAAGGGTGGCTCGGGGACGCCCACTGCCATTCCGAAGCGGATGTATTGAATTTCGATATGGCTGCTTTCTACGAGAAGTGGTTCGACGACATATCCGACGGACAGTTGGATAACGGAATCGTCCCTCTGATATGCCCGAGCGAAGGCCATGAATACGCCCTCGACATGCCTTGGGTTTCCGCCGTCGTATTTATTCCGTGGGAATATTACACGGCTTACGGCGACAAGGCTTTCCTGACCAAGCATTATGCCATGATGAAGCGATGTCTGGACGTCTATGAAGCCCGGCTGGACCAGGGCGGCTTGCTGCAGGACAGTATCTTGTTCGGAGATTGGTTCGGTCAATCCAAGGATCTCTCGAAGCCTTACCTCGCATCGGCTTACTATTACAGATGTCTGGTCCTTTTCTCGAGAATCGCGAAGGTACTCGGCAATCGCGCAGATGCGACTGCGTACTCGGCAAGAGCCGGCCATGTCAGAGCCGGCATTAACGCCGCTTACTTGAAGGCGGGCGGATCCTACGACAACCATTCGCAGACGGCCAATGCGCTTGCCCTGTATTTCGAGATCGTACCGGATGCCGAGCGGGAAGCCGTGCTGAATAACCTGGTAGCCGATATGAAGACGAGACAGACGATGACGGTCGGGTGCATGGGGGCGGAAGCGATTATGGCGGCGCTGGCGGATAACGGCAGGAACGATGTCGCGTACGAGCTTGCCAACAATACGCGACAAGGCTGCTGGGGACACTGGATCGAAGCCTACGGGGCTACGACGGCATTGGAGAGCTTTGCGGACAACCGCTCTTCCAACAACCACGCTTTCCTGATCGGCGGACTTGATGCCTGGTTTTACAAGCATCTGGCAGGGATTTCGCCCGCGAAGCCAGGCTACGAGGAGATAACGATCAAACCTTTCATCCCGCGCGATCTGACGCATGCGAGCGCTCAGGTCCGTACGGTCAGGGGCATGGTGGAATCGAGCTGGCAAAGGCAGGGCGCCGAGCTTGAATTGCAAGTAACGATTCCCGCGAATGCGACGGCGACCGTGCATATGCCTTCCAATGGGCCGGGGTGGGCGAATACGATCTATAACGTCGGCTCGGGCATTCATCGGTTCCCGACGAAATGGGACTTATAGTCCGTCGACTCCGGCCCGGAAATAATCATCACAGGGGAAATCGAATAACGGAGAACGGTGCAGGAAGCATCGACTACAATTTTGTTTCGAGGTTACAAAATGAATCTGGGTTTCACGTGCGGACTCTTTAAATTCTTGCGATAACCTTTAGGCGTCACGCCGGTCAGCTTTTTGAAGATTTGATAGAAGTGCCGCATCCCCTGGAATCCGCATGCTTGCGCGATCGTCTCGATATTGTCGTCCGATGCGAGCAGCAAGTCCTTGGCGAGAATGAGCCGCTTAGCGTTAACGTAATCGGTAACGTTCATTCCCGTGAGTTGCTTAAAGACGCGCGAGAAATGACCGGCGCTTACGTTGGCTTTACCCGATAATTCACGGAGGCCGCCGCACCCGACGGGATCGCGATGAATATCGCGCAATGCTGCCCGTATCCAAGGGGGGCCGAACCTGGAAGGCTCGGACGACGATTGTGCGAAAGGATGCCTGCCGACTTCCAATAACAAGCTTTGCAAATGAAGCCAGAGCGCATGGCGATAGCCTGGCGCTCTCGAGCTCCATTCCTCGGACATCGAGCGCAGAGTATCTTCGAATTTCGAGCGGTTCGTTTCGGGAAGCGAGATCTTGTACTTTTTGCTTTTGCGCGCGATATCGAAACATTGGAGCGGATCGTAATCGTCTCCTAGCGATTCGGATTGCAGGAGAGAAGGCGCGAAGAACAAGGCCGTGGAGACGATCGGTTCCGCAACGGACGGAAACGAGCGGTGGACGGTGTTGCCCGGGATAAGGAATAAATCTCCGGGTTCTTTGTCGTATAGAGAGTGGTCGATGAAAATCATGCCTTTGCCTTCATGGATATATACGACTTCATACAAATCGTGCAGATGATCCGGCAACTCGTTCTCCGTATAGCGAACGCCTTGATAGACGAGCTCGAACGGAAAGACCGGATCGAACGCGAAAGGCTTGCGGATCGGTTTCATGCGGGCAGCCCCCAATAGGATGAGATTAACTATAAAATATCAAAATCGGATATAAATACGCAATTCTTAGACATTCCATTTTCCGATTTAGCGGCTAAAATAGGTTTTATAAGCTAAGGACGGAGTGAGACGATGAAGTATCGCATGCTTGGGACAACGGGATTGGAAGTATCGGCGCTCAGCTTCGGCGCGTCTTCTCTCGGGTCAGTCTTTCGGCAGACGGATGACGGAGAAGCCATCCGTACCGTTCACGCTGCGCTCGACGCAGGGATTAACTACATCGACGTCTCGCCTTATTACGGTGCGACGAAAGCGGAGACCGTATTGGGCAAGGCGATCGCGCAGACGTCTCGCGACAGGTTTTATTTGTCTACGAAAGCCGGGCGCTACGGCGTTGATTCGTTCGATTTCTCCGCGGCGAGAATCGAATCGAGCTTGGAGGAGAGCCTGCGCAGGCTGAATACGGATTATGCCGATATTCTGTTCCTGCACGACATCGAATTCGTCGATCCCCGGATGATTCTGGATGAAGCGATTCCCGCGCTGAACCGGCTGAAGGAGCGAGGGAAAATCAGGTTCTCCGGCATTTGCGGATTGCCGCTCGCGCTATTCGAGCAATTGCTGCCGCAAATAGAAGTCGACGCGATCATCTCCTATTGCCATTATTCTCTGAACGATACGACCTTGCTGGGACTGCTTCCGCTGCTGGAGAAGCGTGGCGTCGGCCTCGTCAACGCTTCGCCGATATCGATGGGACTGCTGAGCACGCGAGGAACGCCCGATTGGCATCCGGCGAGCCAAGAGCTCAAAGAAGCCTGCCTTCGGGCCGCGCGGCTGGCGGAAGCGCGCGGAGCGGACATCGCAAAGCTGGCGATGCAATTCTCGACGAGCAACGAACGAATTCCGACGACACTCGTGAGCACGGCGAATCCGGACAACATCGTCCGTAACGCGCGATGGATCGACGAGCCGACGGACGAGCAACTGTTGAACGACGTTCTGGAAGCGCTGAAGCCCGTACAGGGGCGGACGTGGGTTAGCGGCTTGCCGCGATATAACGACAATCTACACGTTTAAGAGAAGAGAGGCATGGGTATGAAAGGAATCGTATGTAAGGAAATCGGAGTGCTCCGAATGACGTCCGAGCTCCCCGAGCCGGAATGGACGGAAGGGCATGCGATCGTCGCGATTCGTCGAATCGGGATTTGCGGAACCGATTATCACGCGTTCAAGGGCAATCAGCCTTTCTTCCATTATCCGCGTATTCTCGGTCATGAACTGTCCGGCGTTATCGAACGGATCGGCGATAACGCGGCAGGGCTCGCGACGGGCGACAGCGTATCGATAATCCCGTACTTGCATTGCGGCGAATGTATCGCTTGCCGTCGCGGCAAGACGAACTGCTGCACGGATATGAAGGTGCTGGGGGTACATCAGGACGGCGGCATGCGGGAACGCGTCTTGGTTCCGGTTACGCATCTGCTCAAGGCGAACGGCCTATCGCTCGACGAGGCGGCGATCGTCGAACCGCTTGCGATCGGAGCACATGCCGTGCGGCGGGCCGACCTATCTGCGGGCGATCATGTCCTCGTCATCGGATCGGGACCGATCGGACTAGGGGTCATGGCCTTCGCGAAGCATGCGGGCGCCAGCGTCATCGCGATGGATATTAACGAGGAGAGACTCGCGTTCTGCCGATCCTGGGCGAAGGTTGACGGGACGATCAACGCGCTGGATCCCGAAGCGAAGCTGCTCTTGACTAAGATGACGGACGGACAGCTCCCCGTCGTCGTGTTCGACGCCACGGGCAACGCGGCGTCCATGACCCGATCTTTCGAGTGGGTCGCCCACGGAGGCAAGCTCGTGTTCGTCGGTCTCGTGAAAGGAGAAATCTCGTTCTCCGATCCCGAATTCCATAAGCGCGAGCTGACGCTCATGGGCAGCCGGAACGCGACGGCCGCGGACTTCGACCTTGTGCTGGACGTGCTCGGACAACGGACGCTCGATATCGGCCGGTATATCACGCACCGTTCGACGTTCGATGAGATGGCCGTATCGTTCAACGAATGGCTCAAGCCGGAGTCTAAGGTGATCAAAGCGATTGTGGAAGTATGATTCGGCATCGGATTTCGTTCGATGGAGGTGAGAATAGACCATGTTAAAGGGCATTCCTCGCCTATTATCGCCTGAATTATTGAAGACGTTAATGGAGATGGGGCACGGAGACGAGATCGTCTTGGCCGACGCGAACTTCCCGGCTGCCAGCCATGCGCAGCGGCTCGTGCGATGCGACGGTCACGGCATCCCGGAGCTGCTGGATGCGGTTCTGGAATTATTCCCGCTAGATCCGTACGTAGAGAAGCCGGTGGCGCTCATGCAAGTCGTGCCGGGGGATCCGGCGGAGACGCCGATTTGGGCAACGTACGAGGCGATCGTGCGGAAGCGGACCGAGCTTCAGGCTCCTTTCGAAGAAGTGGAACGCTTCGCCTTCTATGACCGCGCGAAGAAGGCGTACGCGATCGTGGCGACGGGGGAACAAGCGTTGTACGCCAACGTTATCTTGAAAAAGGGCGTCATCGTCGGTTAAACGCCGATTTCCGACCTGCCGATAGACCATAAAATCCGACTTCTCTCCGCAAGACGGGGAGGGAGGCCGGATTTTAAGCATTGCATTCCTGCATGAGTGGGAGGTCATAACATTGAAAGCGCTTTCCCGTTATTTTAGCGGGATTTCCATTAAGAATAAGCTCTTTTCTACGATTATTTTAATCATCATCCTATCGGTTTCAACTCTAGCCTTTTTCGCCAATCGGGTCTCGCAGAACGTCATCATCAAAAAAGCGATCAACGATTCATCGAGAGAATTGATTTTGATCGACAATAATTTGCAAACCCTCATTTCGACAGTAGAGGATTATTCGAAAATTTTGGCAACCGACTATAGATTGCAGTCCGAATTGTACAAGGATCTGTTAGCGCATAACCGTGTTTCCGACCAAGGTACCGTAATGGGGTTGGACAATCTATCGATGAAAAAGACAATCTCCGAAGTGATTAGCAATATCGTGGAGCCGAATACGAATATAAAAGCCGCCAGTATTCTAACCGCCAGCCAGCAATGGGTCGATGTTGGAAGCGCGGACAGCGAGTATGCATCGGCAACGTTCGGGAATAGTCCCGCAAGCGATTCGCATTCCAATCAACCTTTCTGGTCAGGCTTGATGAAATTCAAATTTTATTACGAAGATAAAGACGATGTGTTTACCGTGTCCAAAACGGTCGTTCATAAGGATACCGGCAAAATTATCGGTTTGGTCGTCCTATATATAGAAGAATCGGTTATTTCATCTATCTACGAAAAGAAACCCAAATACAAGGAAGGCGAGTTTTACATTATCGATCGGAACGGGAAGATCGTATCCAACCAAAACAAAGAGCTATTATATCAGGATTTCAGCAAGGCGACCTCGATCTCGATTCCGGATTCGCCGACGGGGGACGCCAGTTACATCAAGGACGTCAATGGACGAAAGATGCTCGTGTCCGTAAATGATTACGAGCCATTGCAATGGTCGATCATGAGCGTTGTTCCGCTTGACGAAATTACCATGGAGCGAAAGGAAATCAATAAATACATTCTGATGATCGGCATGACGTGCCTGCTGCTCGCGCTTATCCTTTCCTTCCTTCTGTCGCGTTCCATTACGAGGCCGATCTTCCAGCTGTCCAAAACGATGAGACATGTGCGGAGCGGAATGCTTGACGTCAGAAGCCAATATCAATCCAAGGACGAAATCGGATATTTGAGCGACGGCTTCAACAATTTAATGGACCGCATTGAAGGGCTCATGGCTGAAAACATAGAGAAGCAGAGGACAAAATCGGAAGTTGAGTTTAAGCTGCTGCAATCCCAGGTTAAACCCCACTTTTTGTACAATACGGTAGAAACGATCATATCGCTTATCAAGCTGGATATGAGGAAGGAAGCCATGGCGGCAGCGAAATACATGGCTGATTTTTATAATATTTCATTAAGTAAAGGCAACGATATTATCACGATAAGAGATGAGATCAAACTAACCGAAAGTTATCTGGAAATTCAACAATTGCGATACGTCGAATATATGGAATATTCGATGGATATCGAAGATGAAATCTTACAATGCCTCATTCCGAAATTGACGCTGCAGCCCATCGTTGAAAATGCTATTTACCATGGTTTAAAAAAGAAAACGGAAAAGGGATTGCTGCGTATTACCGGACAACGTTGCGGCAATGAGGTGGTTATCTCCATCTACGATAACGGCGTCGGGATGGAAGAGTCGCAGATCAGGAGAATCATTGGATTCGAGAGCTCCAATGAAAGCTCAAGCTTTGGCGCTAAAAGCGTTCATCACCGAATTCAGATGCTTTACGGGAACAAATACGGACTAAAGATCGAAAGCGTTCAAGGCTCTTATACCGAGGTTATGATCCGTCTGCCTTTAATGCACTCGCAGGTGGAATGACATGTATAAAGTATTGATTGTGGACGATGAGTATTATTTCAGACAAGCTTTAAGGATTACGTTGCCATGGGAGGAGCTGGGCTTTCGGATCGCGGGCGAAGCTAAGAATGGAGAAGAAGCGCTAGCTCTATTGACCGAAATTGAACCAGACATCGTCTTGGTGGATATTAATATGCCGAAGATGGACGGTATGGATTTCATTCAGAATGCCATTCGAAACGAGCTGGATACCAAATTTATCGTATTGACCGGCCACAGCGAATTTTCATACGCCAAACAAGCCGTACAACTCGGAGTGTTTAAGTATGTGCTGAAACCGATCGATGAAGTAGAGTTGCAAGATGCGTTGCTGGAACTGAAACAGCTCATTCAGAAGGAGAGATCCGCAAGACTGGAGTTGAACAAGTTAAAATCGCAGGCACAAGAAGATATACCCTTTTTAAAGGAACGATTGTTAAACGATTGGTTGCAAGGTTATAACGTCAAGTATCCCGCCTATCGCTCTGAGAGGTTGCAAGATTTAGGCATCCAGTTGAATGCGTCTAACTACCTTGTCGTTGTCATCGATATTGAATCCATCAAAATGATGGATTCCGTAGAGGAAAAGCTGAGCTGTAAATCCATTATCCAACAATTAGCCCGGGAGAATATGGCGGCCGACTTTGAGCTTATCACCTGTTTCGATACGAACGATCGGTTCGTGATAATTATGGGCGTTCGAGCAGGATTTAACGACGAAGTGGAACGGCTTTGCGAAGCGATTCGACAAGACATCCAGACGGAAATGGCTTGTACCGTAACTATCGGAGTGGGCAATGAGCATGGCGGCTTCGAGTCGATTAGCGAGTCCTACAAAGAAGCCATCCATGCCCTGAAACATCGATTTATTATGGGGGACAATAAGGTTATTCTTCATTCCATGATCTCCGAGTCGGGGAAGACGGCCAGTCTATTTTCCTTGGCGAGGAGAAGTCATCTCTTGAAGTGTCTGCGGGGCGGGAATCCACGCGAGACGGAAGCATGGATCGAGGGTTTTTTCCAAGAGGCAATAACCAAAAAAGCATCGATGGAAATGTTTTATATCTCCGGTCTCGAAATGGTATCTACTTGTATGGAGTTTTTAGACGAGATGTCGCAAAGCTTTGATCGAATCTTTCAGGATACGGCCAGGCTCGATTTCTATACTCAATTTCAGAATATGGATTCCTATAGCCAACTGGAGAGTTGGATTCGTGGCTTCATCATGAAAGTGATGGACTATGCGCATGACAAGAAACACACCAAGGCGATCAAAGTGGCGGAACAGGTAAAGTCGTATATACAAGACCATTACGGTGAAGAGGAGCTGCGGATCGAGGATATCGCGAAGAACGTGCACATGAGCTACACTCATCTCTGTTATCTCTTCAAAAGGGAAACCTCGGTCACCATCAACGACTATTTGACCGAGCTACGCATTGCCAAGGCGAAGGAATTGTTCGACCAAGGCATTCAGGTCGTTCAATACGTTGCAAGTCAGGTCGGATACGCGGACGCCAATTACTTCGGCAAGTGCTTTAAAAAGTATATCGGGGTCTCTCCCAGCGCTTATATTAAAAATATCGAATAGCCTGCGACAGACAATATTCCTTCCTCGCCGAGAATATTCTCTGTAATCGGATCATGAAAGCCTATACGATAGGTTCAAGGTTGATTGCGCTTTCAAAGCCGGAATCTTCCACCATATCGGTACTTAGATCAAGGAGGTCTCAAGGTGAAACAGAAAGCAAAAGTACTAGGAATCGCATCGCTGGGAGCCGCAATGCTCCTAAGCGTGGCGGCATGCGGGTCGAACAACAACGACAATCAGGCAAGCGGCAATGCGGCAAGCCCGACGGTGCAAAACAGCAACAATGAAAGCGGTAACAAAGCAAGCGGAGAGAAAGTCAAACTCAGAGTCGTAACGATTACGACGGACGAGAACCGCAACAACATCATGGAGCAATACATCAAACCGAACATTGCTCAGGCGCTTCCGAACGTGGAAGTGGAATTCGAGCCTGGCGGCGGCGGGGAGGATATGGCGAATAAGCTGAAGACGTATAATGCATCCGGCGACATGCCGGACGTATTCTGGGATGACGCTGGATTCTTCATTCCGTTGAAGAATACCGGCAGCATTATGGACTTAACCCCTTATATCACCAAGGATGGATTTTTGGACAAGTACGACGTGCCCGGCGCGTTAAAGCATATCGACGGCAAGATCTACAGCTTGTCTTCCGGCTCCGACACGTATTTTACGCCCGTCATTTTCTATCATAAAGATATGTTCGAGAAAGCGGGGGTACAAGTTCCGACGACGTTCGACCAATTGCTTGAAGCAGCGAAGAAATTGAACGATAACGATATGGTACCGGCGGTTACTCCGGGCAAGGGAGGCTGGGGGCCGCAACTGTTCCTGCTGCAACAAATGATTCAAATCGGCGATCCGCAAGCGATGGAGGATCTCGTGACTAATAAGGCGGACTTTACCAACCCATCCGTCATAGAAGGCGCATCCCGTATTGAGCAATTGGTCAAGGCAGGCTTCTTCCCTAAAGGCATTGCCAATCTTGACTACGGTCCGGCCATGGAGATGTTTACGTCGAAGAAGGCCGCCATGCTGCTGATGTTCACCTGGGAACTGCCGAATCTGGCCAAAGACGATACGGTTGACTTCTTCCCGTTCCCTAGCGCAAGCGATAAATACGATCCCACTAAATTCGTGCAGTATTGGGGCTCTCCTCTGAACGGCTATGCCGTCAATGCCAAGACCGAGCATCCGGAGGAAGCGGTCCAGTTAGCCGAGTTTTTGGCGACGATGGATGCCAAGTACTTCGAATCCAAAGGTGCACCCGTGTCGTTGAATACGGGCGATACGGCTCCGGAACCGGGTCCATTGATGAAAAAATTCGTCGACTGGTACAATCCTATTCCTACTAAGATTCCGTCTCTCGCGCTAAACTCATTGGATGCGAAGGTATCGGCAGAGCTTGGCTCGCAGGGGGCAAGTTTATTGACGGGCGAATACACCGCCGATCAATTTGCCAAAGCGATGCAAAATGTTTGGAGCCAAAATACGTGGTTTAAACAGTAAAAGACTTATCGATATGCGAGTAAGATCGTGCTCCTTCGGAACCTAAAGCCGGAGGAGTACGAAAAATAAGCAGATGGTGGAGAGAATCATGAACAAGTATTTCAGCACTAAATCTTCGATTTTCGTGTTCGCTGCGCCTGCTTTGCTGCTATTCTCCGTATTTTGCGTCTATCCGCTATTCCCGGAAATATGGATGAGTTTGCATAATCACGACGGTTTTAGAGATCTTGGATTCGTCGGCTGGGACAACTACAGGGAGATCCTGCATTCCTCTTCCTTTTGGCTTGCTCATAAGAATACGTACCTTATCGTAGGGATATCCGTGCTAATAGGGTTGCCTCTCTCCTTGATGTTGGCACTGTTCATGGACGTTCAAACTCCGAGGTTTCGGAGAATATTCAAATCGACCGCCATGTTCCCGGCCATATTGTCCGTTACGGTCGTCGCGGAGATTTGGGTTTCCTTTTATGATCCGAACTGGGGACTCTTCAATTCCATTCTGGAATCCATCGGTCTGGAATCCTGGACCCACTCCTGGTTAACGGAGCGTAAAACGGTGATGCTCAGTATCGGACTGACCTTCTTATGGCAATATATCGGGTTGAACGCCATGTTATTCTATGCAGGAATTAAAACCATTCCCAAAAACTATTACGAGGCGGCGCTGATCGACGGCGCCAACTTCTTTCAAGTATGCGTTCGAATCACGATACCCTTGCTGCAGGAAATTATCAAATACGTGCTGATTTTGTCCACGTTAGGTTCCATGGCCTTTTATGCGCATGTTCGGGTCATGACGGCCGGCGGTCCCGGCGATATGTCCAGAACGGTCGTCTATCAAATGTATTACACGGCTTTCGAAACGTCTGAATTCGGCAAAGGAACGGCTATTGCGGTTATCTTTATCCTGGAATGCCTCTTGATCTCCTTTCTCATTCAGCGATTCGTTGCAAGAGAAAAATTAGAGTTCTAAGGGGGGGATAGTTGTGAAAATCGCGATCCGCATCTTTTGGATAGTCGTAAGCTGCACCTTTATGTTTCCTTTTTATTGGATGCTCACCACGTCGTTTAAGACAAAGGATGAAGCATATAACAATCCGTACGGTATCCCTCAGACTTGGGATTGGCACAATTTTAGCGATGCGCTGTCGCAATATCATTTTTATACCTATCTTCAGAATAGTTTGATATATACCGTCGGTACGATTGTCGTTACTTTGGCGTCAGGCAGCATGCTGGCTTACTGCCTAAGCCGAATGCAATGGAGATTCAGTTCCGCGGCGCTTTTTTATGTATCCTTGGGTTTGATCGTGCCTATTGAAGTCGTGATCATTCCGCTATTCCAATTGGTGAAGCTGTTTCACATCAAAGACAGCTATTTAGGGCTTATCTTGCCGTATTCCGGATTCTCCATCGCTTCCTGCGTGCTTATGCTATACGCATTTCTTCGTTCGTTGCCTAAAGAGGTGGAAGAAGCAGCCTGTATCGATGGGGCGAACGTGTATCAAACTTTCCGGAAGGTCATCCTCCCCATCGTAATGCCTGCGTTGGTGACGCAATGCGTTCTGGTCTTCATGCGTATATGGAACGAGTTTCCTCTCGCGTTCGTCCTTGCCTCCAGAGATCAATTCCGTCCGCTGACCGTAGGGTTGCTTAATTTCTTCGTTAGCGTCGGCGTTTCGGACTGGGGGCTGATCGGAGCATCCATGCTGTTAACGAGTTTGCCAACGATCATTGTCTATTTGATCGGTAATGAAAAGATTGAGAACGCGCTAACGGCAGGCGCTATTCTGAAGTAAAGATCTCGGCGTTATTCGGGAGTGTATAGGAATGGAACTATATTCAAGTTTTGCTTTCGGGGAGATTACGGCTCAATATTGGAAGGACTCTATCCATGGTCAAGTCGGGCTGGAGTTGCTGCCAAGCGCGCTTGTAAAGCAAGCGGCGTCTACCGAGAACCATTACGCTATCGATCCGTTGGTGCAAATAAAGCTGATCGGCGATGATTATTCCGGCGGGTTCGCGCAAGGCAGGACGATGAGGAACTCCGCGTCCGTATTCCGTTTCCGGATGAAGGAGCAAGAGGTACTGAGTAATGAAGCCGGCGATCAGACCGTCATCACCAGATTTGGTCATACACGAATCCCGGAGCTTGAATTGGAGCATAAACTGAGCTTCTATAAAGGCTACTCCGCGCTTGAATCGCAAACGAAGATCATCAACGGAAGCCAAGAGAGCTTGCAGTTGGAGATGATATCCAGCTTCTCCATTGGAGGAATCACTCCGTTCGAACAAGGGGATGCTCCTCATGCGCTGCTGATGCATCGAATAAGAAGCAAGTGGAGTACGGAAGGACGTTTGGAGTCTCGCACGATAGAAGAACTCCAACTGGAACCATCCTGGTCCAAACATGGGGTGAACAGCGAACGCTTCGGCCAGGTCGGGTCTATGCCCGTACGTGGATTTTTCCCTTTTGTAGCTATCGAAGATAAGACTAGGCGGGTGATTTGGGCGGCTCAGCTGGCTCATCCGGCTTCATGGCAAATGGAAGTCTACAGACGGGACGATGCGCTTTGTTTGTCAGGGGGCTTGGCAGACCGCGAGTTCGGGCATTGGGTAAAGCGACTTGATCCGAAAGAGAGTTTCTCGACTCCGTCCGCATACTTGACCGTTATGGAAGGAGATATGGATTACGCGGCGCAAATACTGACTCAGCTGCAAGCTCGGGCATTGAACGGTCTTCCCGAGCGGGAAGAAAAGCTGCCTATCGTGTTTAACGAATTTTGCACGACATGGGGCGAACCTTCCCATGACAATCTCGTTCGAATTGCCCGCCAGCTAGAAGGCCTGCCGATTGAATATTTTATTATCGATGCAGGTTGGTATGCCGTGCAGGGGAAAGGCTGGGAGGGGAATATGGGAGACTGGGTGATTTCACCCGAGTTGTTCCCCGCCGGACTCGAGGCAACCATTCTGGAAATAAAAAAATGCGGTATGGTCCCAGGCATCTGGTTCGAGCTGGAAACCTGCGGTCCGCTAGCCGACGCCTATAATTGGAAAGAGCATTTGCTGCAAAGAGACGGGATTCCGATCACATCGGGACACAGAAGGTTTTGGAATTTTCGAGATCCTTTCGTAATCGATTATTTATCGGAGAAAGTCATTCGGTTCCTCAAACGTTACGATTTCGGATATTTGAAGATCGATTACAATGAAACGATCGGGATCGGATGCGACGGCGCCGAGTCGCTTGGCGAGGGATTGCGCTTGCATTTGGAAGCCGTTCAGGAATTCATCAAGCGAATCAGAAGAGAGCTTCCTCATCTTGTAATTGAAAATTGTTCGTCGGGCGGACATCGATTGGAACCCTCGATGATGGGCCTAACGTCCATGGCTTCATTCTCGGATGCCCATGAAGAACTGGAAATTCCGATCATTGCGGCGAATATGCATCGAGTGATTTTGCCGAGACAAAGTCAGATATGGGCGGTTTTGCGCAAGAAGGATACGATAGCCAGGCTCCGCTATTCGATCGCCAATACGTTTTTAGGCCGCATGTGCCTTTCCGGAGACGTTTGCGACTTGAATGTAGAGCAATGGCGAGTAGTCGAAGAGGGGATACGCTTCTATCAGAGTATTGCGGGTGTGATTAAAGAGGGTATGAGTTATCGGTATGGAACCCGGATCGAGAGCTATCGGAATCCCTTAGGCTGGCAATGCATGGTGCGAGTGAACGGTGAAGCCACGAAGGCGGTTGCGATCTTTCACGTTTTTGGCGGAGCTCTGCCGGAGCGCGTGGACATCGAACTGCCAACGAATTCTCGTTTTCGTATCGTCAGTACGTTTGCCGAAGACAAAGGCGATATCGAGATTAAACAGGGTATGCTTTCGTTCCGTGTAGTAGGGAATTTCACGGCAGCTTCAGTGTTATTGGAATCTACTTCCCCCCGCCAATAAACTTGTTCACGAGCGTATAGATCGGCGTCGAGTCCACCATCTCGCTCAGGCCGCTCACGTCCGTCAGGAAGAAGACGAACAAATACTTGGCGGGCCGACCACTCGAAGAGGCTCTTGCGGAGATTCAAAGAGCGATAGACTAAGCCGCGGCGCAAAGACGGGATAGATAGATGTTATGTAAAAACTGTGGGTTGATGAATTGCGAATGAGCTAAAGAGCTTGGCATTTGCCAAGCTCTTATTTATTTCATGAGGTATTTCAATAGGCCAATGGAGTGACAGCCACAGTTGTAACCAACCATTTACATCTACTCTTTTTCTTTCAATCGGACAACAGAAGAGCTATTCTTATTTAAAAAAAGTCAAAGAGGGTATTCATCATGTTAAAAGTGCTGGTGGCAGAGGACGAGCCATGGATCAGAGCGGCCATCGTAGAAATGGTTGAAAGCATCGGGCATGATATTAAAGTTGTGGGCGATGTTACGAACGGGGAAGAAGCATGGCACATGATTCAGCAGTTGTGGCCGACTGTCTTGATAACGGATATCATGATGCCGGAGGTGGACGGGCTCGAGTTAGTCAGGAAGATTTCAGAAGAAAAAATCCCGATGGCGGTTATTATCATCAGCGGTTATGAAAACTTTCAATATGCGCAAAAAGCGATTACTTATGGCGTCAATAAGTATTTGCTTAAACCAGTGAATCGAGAGGACTTACGAGATGCTCTATTCGAAGCCATGGAGAAGTTGACGGAGATCGAGAAAATGAATCATTACTTGATCAAAATCCAAACGTATTTCGATACGATCAATGAAATTGACCCTGCAACGGGCATGAAAAACTTGTACAAGTTGATTGATGATATTACAACCCTCAAACATGTGAATTATGGCGCATACTTGAGCTTGCTGCGGATCGTCGAATCGAAGATCAGTTCCTTGCTGACTAGCATAGAAGCGGAGCACACCGTGATGACGCAATTCAGCGGGATATCGGATCAAGAAATTCGTCGTCATATGGGACAATTAACGGAATTATGGTTTCTTCATCCGGAGCGCAATAGAAAGGAATTCAAGCAGGTCATTAAGGCTGCTTGCGATTTCATTCGTTCACACTATCAGGATGATCTTACACTGACGCAAATGGCCGAGTATACGAACTTAAGTATTTCTCATTTCAGTTCCCTTTTTAAGCGGAATACCGGCGAGTCGCTCATCGTTTATATCAATCAAGTGCGCGTGGAGAAGGCGAAGGAATGGCTCCGCAACTCTAACGAAAAAATTTATATCATCGCCGAAGAAGTCGGTTTTTCAAGTCAGCCTTATTTTATACGCGTCTTCAAAAATATCACGGGGATGTCTCCCAATGAATATCGAAAGAGTCTGGGGATATAAACATGAAGCAGCTACTGGGTCACCTTTCCTTACGTCAAAAAATCACCTTTAGCTTTATTAGTATCGCGTTGGTCGCGGTCTTATCGATGAATTACCTGTCTAATTTCTATTACAGCCGAGCTACGCAACAAGACTTTTACAATATCGCCGAGAAAACGACCGATAGTTTAAACCACCAATTGGAAATTTACTTTCAGCAGATCGCCAAGTCCACGTACGCTATGAATGCAGGCATACTTAGTTATTCTAGCGTCTTGTTGCAACAGGGAGATTCCAGCTTGATTCAAGATTGGCTTAGGGACGAATCATCTCTAGGTCCGGAGAAAATTCCAATGATCCGAGAAATTCTCAATAAATACATTGCCTTTAACTATTCCGAGATTGAAGACATGTATCTCATGTCGCAGGACCAAAGAGTGTTACAGGCGAACGGCGTTCCTACGGAAGCCAAGTTGACCAATCTGCCGTGGTTTCAAGCACCTTTAAACACAGGGCTGGAAATATTCCCGACGTTCCATGTAGGACCCCAAAACATTCCGCTGATTGCCGTCTCTATTCCAATCTATGACGTGAATAACACGAAAATTTCCGGCAGGCTTGTTTTGCATATGAGATTAACTGAATTTAATAACATCATAGGAAACATGCGGATTGGGGAAACCGGTTACATCTTTATGGTCTCGGAGGATGGGAAAATCGTTTATCACCCGAATTCAAGACTGTTGGCGTCTTCCGTAGAGAAAACCGAGCTTTCTTGGTTGACGCTCAACGATCCGAACTCCCTTCAAACCTGGCATGGCAAGCAATATCTCGTGTCCTATAGTATTTCCAAGCTTACGGGGTGGAAGACGATTGCGTTAGTGCCTCTGAAGGAGATGGCAAACGGCCTGAAGATCGCTCGGATTTCCGCAATCGTCGTCATGACTCTGCTTATTTTGCTAATTATGATAGCGGTTCCAATTGCGGCTAACCGCATCACGAGACCCACGATCCAGTTGAAGAAAGCGATGGAGAAGCTGCAAACCGGCGATCTTACCGTACGGGCCCCCATATCGCAAGGGCGAGACGAAATCCAACTGCTCAGCATCAGCTTCAACCGGATGGCGGAACGGCTGAACGAGCTGGTCAATACGGTATACAATATGGAGCTTAAGGAAGTCCAGTTGCAGTTGCTTCAGAAACAAGCGACGATCCAGGCCCTTCAAAATCAAATCAATCCCCACCTCCTATACAACGCGCTTGATATCATCAAGAGTATCGCGTATTTGGAGGGGGTACCCAAGATAGAGAAGATGGCGGGAAATTTGGCTTCTTTGTACCGCTTCACGGCAAAGCTGGAGCAGGAGGAGATCAGCCTTGCAGAGGAATTGGAACATCTGACAAGGTATCTTGAGATTATTCACGTTCGGTACACCAGGCATTTTGAAAGCAAAGTTTACGTGGATGATAAATATATTCAAGCTCGTATTATCAAGCTTTCTCTGCAACCAATCGTCGAGAATGCGGTGAAATACGCGGTCGAACCGCGTAACGGGAAGGCTGCCGTGATGGTCAGCGCATATCCCGAAGGAAACGACTTGGTGATTGAAATCGCGGATAACGGGAGCGGATTCGATTCCGCCATTTTGGAAGATATGAAACAACGGTTGGCCATGATATCCGATCATCCGAATCATGCCAAGACGTCTTTTGATTCGCTGGGTCTTACGAACGTGCATAATCGCTTAGTGTTATTTTACGGTAAAGGCTACGGAATCGAAATTCATTCCTTCCCGGATCAAGGAACCGTCATATCAGTAAGAATTCCGTTCGGAAGAAAAGATAACATTTCGTGAGATCGTGCAATTTTGAGCGTAGGGCGAGGGATTACAATTAGCATGTAAAACAATAAATCAACTCAAGGGGCGTGTCATTTTGAGGAAGTCGTTGAAGGCGCTTGCAGGATCGTTCTTGGCGCTCAGCCTGATTGTCGGTTGTTCCAACGGTAACAACGGCGGTAATTCCGACCAGGGAAATGCGGGGGCAAGCACGGCATCATCCACGGCATCGGAACCGGCTAAAAACGAGGAACGTTTGCCAATCACGATTGCCGTGCAATACTGGAGCGGTCCGAAATGGACGGAGGATCATTCGACTATTAAATACTTGGAAGACAAGTTTAATGTCGATATCACCTTGCAATTGATTAACGGGTCTGAATACCGCGAGAAGCTGAAGGTCATGGCGGCATCTGGTTCTCTTCCGGATTTCTATCGGGTGGAAGAGCCGGAAACGTATCTTGCGTGGCAGAACGAAGGAGCTTTCGTTGAGTTAGGCGAGCTCTTACCGAAATATCCGAACCTGAACAGCGCATTCCCGCTCGATCTCGACGCGAATCGGCTGCTAAATCCGGAGGGGAAAATATACGGTTTACCCGATGTTTCCTGGACGAGTCGGGATACGATCCAAATTCGTAAAGACTGGTTGGATAACCTGGGCATGGAGCTTCCATCCGAAGATGAATTTACCGTCGACAAATATTACGAAATCGCGAAAGCCTTCGCGACCAAGGACCCCGACAAGAATGGAATCGACGGCGATACGTACGGCATCGTTGGTCGCGACGCGGCTATACTGAATGCATTCGGCATCGCAAACGGATGGTACGAGAAGGACGGACAACTGCTTCCGCAACAAACGCAGGTTGAGGAGTATAAAGCTTATCTTGCCTTCATGAAGAAAGCTTACGATGAAGGCGTACTGGATCGAGACTTCGTGCTTCGTAAATTTTCCGATGTAGACGACATGAAGAGAGGGAACAAGGCTGGCATTTACAGCCATCATAACGACTTGACCGGATACGAAGACAGCGTCAAAAAAGCGTTCCCGGATACGAATCCAAAGCTAGTTCCTATGGCGCCGCCAATCGGACCGACGGGAATTCGGGGATATTCGGCCGGTTTAACCGGCATCAACAAACAGGTCATCAATGCGAAAACAAGTCCAGAGAAGGTCGATCGGATTCTTCAGATTCTAGATTGGTGGGTTACGGATGAAGGTACGACTGTTATGAAGAGCGGCCTTGAAGGCGTTGACTACACCAAGAAAGCCGATGGAACCTACGAACCTACTGAACAATGGGAAACGAATTTCCCGAGATATTTAAACAGCAGCATATTTGCCCGCCCAGGCGTCGATTTTAACATGTACCTCTGGACGTCGCAGGAGCAAAAGGATTTTCTGGCATCTTATAAGTCGCTCGCCGAGAAATATATGGTGAAGAATGCAGCCGCAGGACTCACCTATTATTCAGAGACTTATCAGAGTAAGTCTACGGATTTAAACAAGAAATTCGATGATGCGATTTCCAAGATTATCGTCGGTTCCGAACCGATGGAATACATTGAGCAAGCTTCCAAGGAGTGGCTTGCGGGCGGCGGGGACAAGATCATTCAGGAAATTAATGCAGCGGCAGGCAAATAACTTCCATTAGGTTTATGGTGGGTCAGGCCGCAATTAGATTGCGGCCTGACTTGCGCTTACCCGAGTGGAGCCGAACAAAAGAGAGTTAGGAGGGAACAGAACCGATATGAATGCGCACACGATACAGCAGCAATCCGTTGGAAGCAGCTCGGTTCCGTCAGCAAGAGGGAAATCGAAATATTGGAAGCGGGCGTTCCCGTATTATGTAATGATTTTACCTGGATTGCTCTATTTGTTGTTGTTCCGTTACGGACCGATGTTCGGCTTGTTTATAGCTTTTAAGAAGTATTCGCTGTTTAAAGGCGTCTGGGGAAGCGAATGGGTCGGTTTCGATCAATTTGTTCGGTTGTTTTCGGAAAACGATTTTTTACTTTTGTTGAAGAATACGCTGATCTTAAACCTTCTGGACGTGCTCGTTGCGTTTCCCTTTCCGATATTGATCGCGATACTGCTAAATGAAGTCGGAAGAAAATACTGGAAAAATTCCATCCAAACGATCTTATATGCGCCGCATTTCTTGTCCTGGGTCGTAATCGTGGGTATAACCATGTTGTTATTTCGAACGCAAGACGGCGGCGTCAATATCCTTTTGGAGTCGATTGGGTTTAGTCGTATCGAGTTGATGACGGATCCGAATTATTTTCGGTTCGTTTGGCTATTCCACAATATTTGGCAAGGCGCGGGATGGGGCGCGATTATTTATTTAGCGTCTATCGCTTCGATCGACCCTGCGCTTTATGAAGCGGCTAGAGTAGACGGTGCAAGCCGATTACGTCAAATTCTGCATATCACGTTGCCGTCGCTCAAAACGATTATCCTCATTATGCTGATTTTGCGGCTCGGCAACTTTATCGATGTCGGCTTCGAACATATCTTCTTGCTCCAGAATCCATTGAACACCGAGGTCTCGGACGTGTTCGAAACCTACATCTATCGCCAGGGGCTCGTACAGGGCGACTTTAGTTACGTAACCGCAGTCGGCTTGTTTAAATCCGTTGTGGGACTGGTGATGGTGATATCGGCTAACTCCATAGCCAAGCGTTTCGGAGAGGAAGGTGTTTACTGATCATGAAGCAGTTTTCCATAGGGGATCGGCTTTTTACGTTTCTCGCATACATTTTCCTGATTCTCTTTACGGCGTTAATTCTGTTGCCGCTGCTTTATATCATCACCACATCATTCGCTCCGGCTAAAGACTATTTGACCAGAGGATTCTTCATTATTCCGAGTACCTGGACGCTTGAAGCCTATCAATATCTATTGCATAACCCCGGCTTCGTGGAAGCGTTCAAAAACTCGATTCTTATTACGGTAGTCGGTACGTTCATTAATATTACGGTTACTTCCATGATGGCATATGGCCTCTCCGAGTCCTGGATTAAGGGGAGGTCGACCGTTAACTTTATGATCCTGTTTACGATGTTGTTCTCCGGGGGGATGATCCCGACTTACCTTGTCGTAGACGGTCTGCATCTCATCGATACGTTTTGGGCGTTATGGCTGCCGGCGGCTGTCGCTCCATTCAACGTGATCGTCATGCGAAGCTTCTTCGCTTCGCTTCCTTATGAACTTAAGGAGTCCGCAAGGATAGACGGCTGCGGCGAATGGAGAATGTTCGCCACGATCATCCTTCCATTGGCGAAGCCCGCCATTGCCACTTTTACTTTGTTTTATATGGTTGGGAACTGGAATACCTATTTCTCGGCCGTCATCTATCTGAATGACGATTCCAGATGGCCTCTTCAAGTCTTTCTCAGACAAATGTTGGTCATTAACGACGAACGAGTCGGATTATTGAACGAAGCGGTGTATACGTATACGCCGGCTGCTCGAATGGCAGCGATTCTAGTGTCCGCATTACCTCTGCTGGTGATTTATCCGTTCCTTCAGAAGCATTTCAATAAAGGAATGTTGGTAGGATCGGTGAAGGGCTAAGGCCAGGGAGTGCGGATGAACGACGAGGAGAAGACAGAGATGGTTCAAGAGAATCTGGACAAGACGATACGGATTAGGCACGGTGAGCCTATAAGAATACGCGTTCCGAAAGAACGCTCATCCGGGGTGGAGCACGCGCTGCGCATGCTGCTGCGGGATTGGACCGCCGTGCTGGGCACAACGCCTGAATTGGTAACGGACGGCGATACGAAACTGATCATCCGTCAACGCTTGGAGGCGGACGACTGCGATACAAGGCCGGAGGCGTACGCATACCGCTTCTCCGCCAATGGCCAAGGTGACGGAGTCATGTCCATTATCGGCTTCGACGATTTGGGATTGATTTATGGCATTCTGGAATTTACCCGAAGGTATCTGGGCATTGCCCCTTTCTGGTTCTGGGCGGATCAGGCGATTGCTCCCTTGGCGGAGGCGCTGGTTCCCTGCGAGAATTATGATGCTCCAACGCCAGCCGTGCGGTTTCGCGGGTGGTTTGTCAACGATGAGGTATGTCTAATCGGCTGGAAGAAGCCGTATCCGCCGACACGGGAGGTTTGGCAGCCCGTATGCGAAGCGCTTCTGCGCTGCGGCGGCAACATGATCATTCCCGGTACGGATCTGCCCAAATCGGGCTGTCAATTCGAGGCGGCGACGGAGATGGGGCTATGGGTCACGCACCATCATGCGGAACCTTTGGGAGCCGAGATGTTCAAGCGAGCTTATCCTGACCGGACGGCAAGCTACGCTCAGGAGCCGGAGCTGTACGAGGCGTTATGGCGGGAAGCGATCCATAAGCAGAAGGATTATAACATCGTTTGGGTGCTATCCTTCCGTGGACAAGGCGACAGCCCTTTCTGGAACCACGATCCCTCCTACGATACACCGGAGAAGCGCGGAGGCATGATCAGCAAGGTCATCCGCAGGCAATATGAGATGATCAAGAGCGAAGTGGCGAATCCTATTTGTTGCGTGCCTTTATATGGAGAAATCTTGGAATTGTATAAGGGCGGGCATATTCATGTGCCTGATGAAGTGATTCAGATATGGGCGGACAACGGCTATGGCACGATGGTCTGCCGCCGTAACTCCAATCATAATCCGCGGATACCCGCCTTGCCTGAGCTGGGCGCACCGGGTAAACATGGCATTTATTATCATATAACATTTCATGATCTGCAGGCGTCCAATCATTTGACCTTGTACCCGGGCTTCGCGGACTACCTGAAACGTGAGGTCGAAAAGGCGTTCGAATATGGTTCTACCGAATATTTGTTGGTCAACAGCGGCAACATTCGTCCCCACGTGTATACGCTTGATCTGTTGCGGGAGCTGTGGCAGAAAGGAACCGTTGATGCGGAGGTTCATCGGGCTTCATTCGTGCAGCAGTATTTCCCGTCGCATCAAGAGGAGATTGCCGCTTTGTACCGGACTTATGCGGAGGCATCCGTTCCCTATGGCCCTTATGAAGATGATCTGGCCGGGGATGAGTTCTACCACCATCCCGCTCGTCAAATTGTCGGTCGTTGGCTGCGGGGAGTCGGGGGGCAGGACAATAGCATTTTTAAATGGGCTGCAGGCGATGTCCCTTATGAGGAGCAGGTTCGCTACTTCTGCGAGCGCGGCGCTTACGGAGTGAAAAGTTGGGGCCGATGGCTTGAACAATGCGATGAGCTGCTGACCAAGCTAAGCGATGAGAGCGACCGGAGGCGCGTGACCGATCAACTTCGGTTCCACGGCGAACTGCACCATTCCGGCAGTGAAGGCCTGATGTGGCTGTGCAAAGCATTCGAATCCTATTCCAAGCGGGAGTTTCCCCAAGCCTTTGTCCTAGCCTCCCAATCTCTGTGGGCTTATCGACGAGGAATAGCCGCGCTGCGGCAATCGGAATGGGGCAAATGGGAGGATTTCTACCGGGCGGATTGGCTGACCAACCTGGAAAGCACCGCGGGCAATGTAGACACGCTCCGCCGGTTCCTTCGGATGCACGGCGATAGTCCCGATTTTTTCGCGTGGTACAAGGAATATCTGATGCCGGAAACGGAAAAGCATATTTATTTGGAGAATACGCATCGGGAGCCTTTGGCCGACGATGTGCTCGCGGAACGTCTTCTAATCAGGTTGTTCGAATAAGTGAGGGGGCCCGAACGTGAATAAGGCCGCGGTATTCAACGGCGTTCCATGGTTCGATCAGGATGGGAAGCCGGTCAACGCGCATGGAGCTTGCGTTCTGGAAGAAGGGGGACGGTATTATCTGTTCGGCGAATACAAGACTGATGACGTCAATAAGTACGTCGGATTCTCTTGTTATTCCTCTTCGAACTTGTCAGATTGGCAATTTGAAGGCATGGCCTTGCCGCCGCAGAAGCAAGGGCTGCTCGGTCCCGATCGGATCGGAGAACGAGTCAAGGTACTCAGGAACGAGAAGACCGGTATCTACGTTATGCTGATGCACACCGACGATTTGAATTACATGGATCCATGCATCGGATTGGCAACCTGCGATACGATCAACGGGACATTCCGGTTCCATGGACCGCTTATGTTCGAAGGGCAGCCCATCAGAAAATGGGATATGGGCACCTTCGTCGATGAGGACGGCGCAGCTTATTTATTGCTTCATGAGGGCGACATGTATCGATTGAGTGACGACTACCTGACCGCCGTTGAGAAGATCGCTGACAACATTGCGCCTGGCGGCGAATCGCCTGCCTTGTTTCGGCAAGGGGACTACTATTTTTGGATGTTCTCCAATAAGACAAGTTGGGAACGCAATGACAATTATTATCTCGTTGCGCAGAGTTTGCACGGCCCTTGGAAGAGGCAAGGATTATTGTGCCCGGAAGGCAGCTTAACGTATAACTCCCAGTGTTCCTTCGTGTTTACGCTACAAGCAGAAGGAAAAACCGTTCCCGTGTATATGGGGGATCGGTGGTCATTTCCCCGTCAAGCCTCGTGCGCTACGCAGGTGTGGTTACCGATTACGGTAACAGGGAACGAATGCTTCATTCCGGAATATTGGCCGGTATGGGCAAGCGATACGATAACCCAGGTTGCCCTGGAAGGCGATGAACAACCTCTGCCGTTTCGCTCCAATCAACGTGGAGAACAAGCAAGCTATGCTTTCGAAGGTAAACGAATCGTCTTATACGGAACGAGCGATCGTAATAGCGGCTATGCGGAAGTTATCATTAGCGATCACTCGGGCGAGCTTGTACATCAGATTGTTATCGACTTCTACAGCTTGGTACCGAATTCCGATATCAAATACGTGTCGCCTGCTCTGCCTCACGGTCGCTATACGCTAACGGTGCGCGTCTTGGGCGAACACGGAGTGTGGTTTAAAAAAGATGGTACGCGGTTCGGAAGCGGTAACGACTTCGTTACTCTGGAAAGCGTGAAGGTGTTGTAGAAAAAATACGGGGAGCAATGGCCCATCGAAATAGGAAGTATGGCAGAGAGCGGGGCAGGTGCCCCGCTCTCTTTTATGTGTGGATCGGCGAGAATCCGGTGGCGGATTTGAAGAAGGCGTTCAGATGCTGCTTTGAAAGTGTCCGTTTTTGTTCAATATAAATGTAGGACTATAGATATCTGGGAGTAATAAGCATATTTACGCTAGTTCGATATGCCTTGATTATGTCCTTCGTTGTTACATTCTACTTGTGTATTTATCCGGAAGTAATTCTTTTATTAATGGTTATGCTCCATAAGACTGAACTGAATTACGCTACTTCCCCCCGCCGATAAACTTGTTCACGAGCGTATAGATCGGCGTCGAGTCCACCATCTCGCTCAAGCCACTCACGTCCGTCAGGAAAAAGACGAGCAGGAACGGAAGCAGGCCGATGACGAGGATCGCCAGGATTAAACCGACGGTCACGCTACGCGCAATTTTGACCAAAGTCATTAAGATCTCCCCCTTAATCATGAAGCGACCGCCTCCTCCGGGAGACGATCGCTTTTCTCGCATTTACACCGCAGCCTCGCGCTTCTTGAAGAACGTCTTCAGCGCAGAGTAGATTTCGGCCTTTTCCTTGATCACGTAATACAGGAACTGCTGATGCTCCAGATGCTTGTAGGCCGACATGAGCGTGCTCGACCGGTTGTATTGGTTCACTTCCCCGTACCCGAAAATATTCGATTTCTTCAGCATCTCCTGGATGAGGCGGACGCACCGCTCGTTGTCGCTCGTCAGGTTGTCGCCGTCGGAGAAGTGGAACGGATAGATGTTGTACTGCGACGGCGGATAGCGGGCGTCGATGATCTCAAGCGCCTTCACGTAAGCGGACGAGCAGATCGTGCCGCCGCTCTCGCCGCGCGTGAAGAACTCCTCCTCGGTGACTTCCTTCGCCTCGGTATGGTGCGCGATGAACACGATCTCGACTTTCTCATACTGCTTGCGCAGAAACCGGCTCATCCAGAAGAAGAACGACCTCGCGCAATATTTTTCGAAGCTGCCCATCGACCCCGACGTATCCATCATGGCTAGAATAACCGCATTGTTATGCGGCTTCACGATTTCTTCCCACGTCTTGAAGCGCAGGTCGTCCGGCGAGATGCCGTGGATTTCCAGATGGCCTTCGCGCGAATTGCGGCGCAGATTCTCGAGGATCGTCCGCTTCTTGTCGATGTTGGACATAATGCCTTTGCGCCGCACGTCGGTGAACCGGACTTCCTTCGATTCGATCTGCTCGCGTTCCTTGCGCCGCAGGTAAGGCAGCTCCAGCTCCTCGAACAGCATCGACTCCAGCTCCGCCATCGAAATTTCGGCTTCCACGACGTCTTCGCCCGGATCGGAACCAGCATTTTCTCCTTTGCCGCCTTGCGGCGTAGGATCGATCCCCAACACGTCCCCAACCTTGCTGTCGCCTTGGCCTTGGCCGACGTGCTTCTTCTTGTTCATATTGAATACGAACCGATATTCGTCCAGACTGCGAATCGGGATCTTTATGATCTGGCGCCCATCCGACAGCACGATATTCTCTTCGCTGATCAGGTCGGGCAAGTTCTGCTTGATCGCCTCTCTAACCTTCTGCTGGTGACGGGCTTGATCCTGGTAGCCCTTGCGGTGGAGCGACCAGTCTTCACGGGACAGAATGAATGAGGAATGGTTCATGGGCAACCCCCTCTCGCGAGTAGTGAAATCGTTGATCGTAATCAATATATTCAAGTTACCGCAAACAATGTGTGCGATATGCCCGGGGTACAAGCACATGGAAACAAAACATAGCCCGCTCGCAACTGACAGATGCCCCGATCATCGATTAGAATAGTTAATAGAGTCGTTTAATTATCGTAAAAAGGTTCAGGGGGTTATGCCTTCATGAAGTTCATACATACGGCGGATTGGCATCTAGGCAAGCTGGTTCAGGGCGTCTATATGACGGAGGATCAGAGGTACGTGCTGCGGCAACTGGTAGAGACGGTAGAGCGAGAGCGTCCGGACGCGGTCGTCATCGCGGGCGATCTGTACGATCGGGCGGTGCCGCCGACCGAGGCGGTCGAGCTGCTGGACGAGCTGCTCGCCGAGCTGGTGTTGCGAATTGAAGTGCCGGTGCTCGCGATATCGGGCAACCACGACAGTCCCGACCGGCTCGGGTTCGGCACCCGCATTATGGAGGCGCGGGGGCTCCATCTCGTCGGGCAGCTGCCCGCGGAGACGAAGCCGGTCGTGTTAACGGATGGGGACGGCGAGGTTTATTTTCACCTTGTGCCGTACGCGGACCCGGCCCAGGTTCGGTATACATACGGGGACGAGGCGATTCGGACGCACGACGACGCGATGAAAGCGATCGTCGAGCGGATTGAAGAGCGAATGGTCGCAGGTGCGCGGCATGTGTTCGTCGGGCACGCGTTCGTAACGCCGGGCGCGGCGCCGCAGGAGAATACGAGTCAATCGGAACGACCGCTCGCGGTCGGCGGCGCGGAACACGTGCATGCGGAATATTTCAAGTCGTTCCACTACACGGCGCTCGGCCATCTGCATCAGGCGCACCATGTCGGCGACGAGCGGGTGCGTTACTCGGGCTCGCCGCTTAAGTATTCGATATCCGAGGAGCATCACCGCAAAGGCTATTACATCGTCGAGCTGGCTGGCGACGGTACGGTTGCGGTGGAGCAACGGTCGTTCGCGCCGCTTCGCGACATGCGCAGAATCGTCGCTCCGGTCGAGGAGATCGTAGCCGCGCCCGGCGTCGTATCGGAAGATTACACGTTCGTGACGCTGCTCAGCGATCACCCGGTGCTGTTCCCGATGGAGAAGGTTCGCGCCGTGTATCCGAACGCGATGCACGTGGAAGTGAAGCCGGCGACCGTAGTCGAAGGAGCAGACGAAGCAGCGGATGTGTCTACGCCAGGTTCGCGCCGCGAGGCCGATCCGGTGTCGCTGTTCGAGGCGTTCTACGAGGAAGTCAAAGGGCAGCCATTGAGCGAGGATAAGAAGCGGTTATTCGCCGAGACGTACGCGGAAGTCGTGCGCGAGGAAGGGGGAGCGGTATGAGGCCGATTCGATTAAGCATGACCGCGTTCGGTCCGTATCGCGACACCGAGACGGTCGATTTCCGATTGCTCGAAGACCGGCGGCTGTTCGTTATCTCCGGCAACACCGGCGCGGGCAAGACGACGATCTTCGATGCGATCTGCTTCGCGCTGTACGGAAGCGCCAGCGGCGAAGACCGCGCGGAGACGCGGATGCTCCGCAGCCATTTTGCGGAGGACGACGTCCATACGGCGGTCGATTACGAGTTCGGCGTAGGCGGGCGCACGTATCGCGTCATTAGGCAGATGCCGCACCGCAGAGCAGGCAATAAGAACGAAACCGGCGGCAAAGCCGAGCTATATGAGACGACGTCGGGAGAAGACGTGCCTTGCGTCGACCGGTTCAACGTATCGGACGTGAACGCGAAGCTGGAGGCGATCATCGGCTTGACGAGAGAGCAGTTCAGCCAGATCGTCATGCTGCCGCAAGGCGAATTCCGCAAGCTGCTTACGTCCGATACGGACAATAAGGAAGAGATCCTGCGGCGCATTTTCCGGACGGGGTTATACGAGAAGCTTGAGGAGAAGTTCCAGCGCAAGCACCGCGAGCTGCAGGATACGCTGAAGCAAGAGAAGGCGACGCAGGACGTCTACGTGAAGCAGGCGGAGGAGACTTTGCCGAAGCGGGAATACAGCGCGCTAACCGTTGCTCTGTCGCAGACATACCGCAGCTCGGCGCAGGTGATGGAAGGGCTGGCGCAGGAAACCGATCATTACGGCGAGCAGGCCGCGGCGGTGTCGGCGCGCCGCGACGAGTTGGGCGCGAAGCTTGCCGAGGCAGAGACGGCACTGCAGGGCGGACTGGCGCTTGCCGCGCGGTTCACGCAGCTGAAGGACAAGCAAGCGCAGCGCGAGCAGATGGCCGAGCGGCAAGACGAGATCGATGAGCTGGCGCGCAGCGTGTTGCTTGCCGAGCAAGCCGCCAAGCTCGAGCCGTACGAGGAGCAAGCGGCGGCTGCCAAGCGGCAAGCGGAAGCGAAGGCCGCGCAGCTGGAGCGGACGCTCGTGGAGGTCGCCGAAGCGGAGCGGGCGCTCGCATCGGCGGACGAGCGGCACCGCGCCGAGCAAGCGCGCGAGCCGGAGCGGACCGAGGCGCAGCTCGCGCTGCAGAAGCTCGGCGAGTACGCCGAGGTCGTGCGGACGCTGGAGCAGCGAGAGCAGGAGCTGGCACAGCTTCAGCATGAGGAGCGGAAGCTGACGGCAGAACGCGATGCCGGCGAGAAGCAATTGGCTGAGCTGCGCGAATCGCGGCGGACGAAGCAAGAGCGGCTCAAGGCGATGGAGGCGGAAGTAGAGCGCCTGCCTGAAGCGGAGAAGCGGCTTCAACTCACGATCGATCGGTACAAGTGGCTGAACGAGATGGTAACGCTCGATGCCCGTCTCACCGAACAGTCCCAGAGCCGGCAAGCTTTGACGTTATCGGCTGAACGGATGAGGAAGCTTCACGACGAGCAGGAAGCGATGTGGTTGGAAGGACAAGCCGGGCTCCTGGCTATGCACTTGCACGACGGAGCGCCTTGCCCCGTATGCGGCGGTCTCGAGCATCCTAGCAGAGCTACCGTAGTCGAGCACATTCCGACGCGGGAGCAGATTCAGGAGCTGAAGGAGCAGCTTCGCGCCGCGGAGCAAGTGTTGAACGAAGCGGTCGCTCAGGCGTCGGCCACCGTCGAATTGCGGGACGGCAAGCTTGCGCTCAAGGATGAACTCGGGTTGTCCGAGGATCGACCGTGGCCGGAGCATCTCGCTCAAGCGAAGGAAGACGGCGCAGTCTATCGGGCCGATAAGAATAAGCTAGAAGCTCTGAAGGCCGAAGCGGTCTCTCTCAAGGAAAGCCTTGAGCAGGAGGAACGGAAGCTGGAGAAGCTGCAGGCCGATCGCGAGCTGCTAGTGGAGCGGCTAAGCCGTATCACGCTCGATCGAACGACGAAGCAAACGCTGCTCGACAACGAGCGCGGCCGCGTGCCGGAAGACGTTCGTTCGCCGGCACTGCTCACCGCGCGCTTGAACGACACATCCGCGCGGCTCAAGCAGTTGACGGGCGCATGGGAAGCCGCGCAACAGGCACTGCAGCAGGCACAGACGCGCGTAACGGTCGAGCGCACGAACGCGGCGCAGCTGACGAGCCAGCTCGAAGAGGCGAAGCAGCAACAAGCGGAAGCCGCAGCGCGGTTCGCGGATGCGCTCGCCAAGAGCGGGTTCGGCGACGACGCGTCGGCTTATGCGTCGGCCAAGCTGCCGGAACAAGAGCGCTCGACGAGACAACGTCAGATCGAGGCGTTCAAGTCGGCATGGACGGCGCTCGTGCAGCAGATCGAGGAGCTGGAGAGGGGGCTAGCGGGCCAAGCGTCCCCAGAGCTCGACGCGATGCATGCCGCGATTGCCGAGCTTAAAGCGAGCATCGATCACGTAACCGCCGAGCTGCACGGCATGATGCAGTTCAAGCAGGAAGCGCAGCGTCTCCTCGCGGCGATCGCCAAATCGCACGAACAGCTGGCGGAGCTGGAACGGCAATATCAGAGCGTCGCCGATCTCTATCAGATGCTGAAGGGCGACAACGCGCTGAAAGTATCCTTCGAGCGCTATATTCTCATCGAGTTTCTCGAGCAAATCCTGCAAGCGGCGAACGCTCGCCTGCAAGAGCTGTCGGGCGGCCAATTCCTGCTGCAGCGCAGCGATCGGCTGGAAGCGCGCGGCAAGCAGAGCGGACTCGGCCTCGACGTGTACGACGCATACACGGGACAGAACCGCGATGTCAAATCGATGTCCGGCGGCGAGAAGTTCAACGCTTCGCTCTGCCTCGCGCTCGGGATGACCGACGTCATCCAAGCTTACCAGGGAGGCGTCTCGATCGAGATGATGTTCATCGACGAAGGCTTCGGCTCGCTCGACGAGGAGTCGCTGGGCAAAGCGATCCAGACGTTAATCGATCTGCAGCGCGCAGGACGCATGATCGGCGTCATCTCCCACGTTCAGGAGCTGAAGCAGGCGTTCCCGGCCGTTCTCGAAGTCAGCAAGACGAAAGACGGCCACAGCCGAACGTCATTCGTGTTGAAATAAAAGGAGAGATGCTCTTTGAGGATAAGCGTACTCGGACTCCTATTGGCGCTTTTCGTATCCGTAGTGGCAGGCTGTACGTCCAACGCGGAGCAGGAGCAAGAACAGCCGCAATCGAGCCCGATGGATAACGGTTGGGGACCTTACTTTCGCTCATTGGAACGACTGATCGATGCTTCCGACACCATCGTAGAAGTTCGGAAGACGGAGAAAGCCGAAGTGACCGAGGAACGCTACGTTCCGGGCAAGTTGTCCGAAGTCGAAGTGCTGCAAGTCGTTAAGGGCGACCTTAATCTTAAGGGCAAGAAGATTAACGTACTCCATATCCTTGACGTGGAAGCGGACCGATTGATCCTGTTTCTTCGTTCCAGGGAAAGCGACTACGGACGCAACGCGTACGCGGAGTTTAGCTCCGGAGAAGGCAGAATGATGATAGACGAGAACGATTGGGTTTATTTCGAGGAAGACGCTCAATCGTTGTTGTCCAAAGAGTTCGAAGGGTTGTCGCTGGATGATGCGATTATGAAAATCCAATCAGCGATGACCGAGAATCCATAGTTTCATCCATGTCACAGCGGGGCAACCGTTGCCGGAATACCGCCGAAGCCGCCATCGCGTCCCATCGGACGAGATTGGCGGCTTTGTATATCCATTTTTCAATCGGACATGAAGCAAGTCGAGAAGTCACACTTCGCGGCGCTGCTCGTATCCATGGGCCCGGTCATTCTGTTCTACATCCTGTTCCAGAGGCGGATTACGGGCGGCATTACCGCCGGCGCGGTCAAATAAACGTCGGTCCTGTTCGACTTGCCTCTTCGACTTTTGCCGGATGACAAGGTATGATGAGGGGGGCTTGTATTACACTACGAACAGGGGATTGACGATTAAGAATGATCAGATACGTAAAAATCGGAGCGCTCGCCGCCATGCTGTCCGTCGCGCTCGGGGCTTTCGGAGCGCATGCGCTTAAGGACGAACTGTCGTCGGACATGATGGACGTCTATCAAACCGGCGTGCAATATCATATGTTCCATGCGATAGGCATTCTGCTCGTCGCTCTGCTGATCGACAGATTGCCGCGGCCGAAGCTGGCGCTGTGGTCGGCACGTCTGCTGCTGGCGGGTGTCGTGCTATTCTCGGGCAGCCTGTATGCGCTCGCGTTAAGCGGAGTGGAAGCTCTCGGGGCGATCACGCCTCTCGGAGGAGTCGCTTTTATCGCCGGTTGGATTTGCTTAGCGTTGGCCGCGCGATCCCAAAAGTGAAAAAAGTGGGATTTCTCTATACATCTTTCGACTAGCGATTATAATGAGAGTTGTAGAGAGTTCGCTATTTTTCCCGAATGGGGAGGAAGGACGCCGTCTTGTGAACGACATTTGGCCTGCATGGATCGCCGCCGGTTTGATAGTAGCCGCTGGCTCCGTGGCGTTAGGCCGGCAGCTCGCCCGTAGGCGCGGCCGGCAAGAGGCATCGGTTCCTTCCTATCATTCCGAGCTGCTGAATTCCCTTTACAATAGCAGTCCGGTTGCTTTCGCCGTCATCGATAAGCAGGGCCGATTTCTCGATATCAATCAAGATCCTACGGATTTGATCGGTTACGACAAGTCCGAGATGATCGGGGAACCGTTCGCTAGATTCGTGGACGAACGTTCGTACGACCATACGCTGCAGATTTTCGTGAAGACGCTTCGAGGACAGAACGTATCGCAGGAAATTCGCGTTGTGCACAAGCGGGGCCACCCCGTCGACTTGATCATTTCGTCATCGCCTTTGGTGCGCGACGGAAGTACGATCGGGTTGCTAGTATTCATCCAAGATATAAGCGAACGCATGCGCACGTTGGAGCGTATCCGCTACATGGCCTATTACGACGATATGACGGGGCTGCCGAACCGCCGCTTTTTTACGAGCCGGTTGGAAGAGAAGCTTAAGGGCGTCCAAGCGACCGGGGCGAAGCTGGCCGTATGCTACATAGACGTCGATCGGTTCAAGCTCGTTAACGCTTCTTTCGGCCGGGAGTTCGGCGATATGCTGCTGCTTCAGATCGCGGAGCGGTTGACGAGATGCTTGCCGGAGAACGGGGACATTGCCCGGATGGAGGGCGACGAGTACGTCGCGCTTCTAGATCTCGTGAAGGACGACCAAGACGTTACGGATCGGCTGGATGCGATGATGGCCGTCCTCGAGGAACCGTTCGAGCTGAACGGCCTGCCGTTGCACATTACGGTCAGCATCGGCGTAGCGGTATGGGAAGAAGGAATCGTAGACGCGGGTACGCTGATGAAGCGCGCGGATAAGGCGTTGCACAAAGTCAAAGAGAACGGCAAGAATCATTATGCGCTCTTCTCTCCGGAAATGGATCCGATCGCGATGCAGAAGCTGACGATCCAGCACGAGATGCGCCAAGCGCTGCAGAACAGGGAGTTTCGCCTTTACTATCAGCCTCAATACGATCTGGCGTCGGGCCAGATCGTCGGGATGGAGGCGCTCATTCGCTGGAGGCACCCGGAACGCGGTCTCGTGCCGCCGGGCGAATTCATCCCCGCGGCGGAAGAGAGCGGAATGATCGTTCCTCTCGGCGACTGGGTCATCGAGGAGGCGTGCCGTCAGAACAAGGAGTGGCAGCTTGCGGGCTTGCCTAGCATCCCTGTGTCCGTAAACTTGTCGTTCAGACAATTCGTGCACCGGAATTTGACGGAGAAGGTCGCCGAGGTGCTGGAGAAGACGGGACTCGATCCGAAGTTTCTCGAGCTCGAGATTACGGAGAGCATGACGATGGACGTCGATCGCGCCTCGACCAGCTTGAAGGAGCTGACCAATCTCGGCGTCAACATCAGCATCGACGATTTCGGAACCGGGTACAGCTCGTTCCACTACTTGAAGAAGCTCCCGATCGCCAGGCTGAAGATCGATCGCACGTTCGTGCGCGATATTCAGCAGGATCCGAACGACGCGGCGATCGTCGCGGCGATCATCGCGATGGCGCACAACCTTCAGATGCAGGTCATCGCGGAAGGGGTCGAGACGGAGGAGCAGGTGCACTTCCTGCGCCACCATCGGTGCGACGAGATGCAGGGCTACTTCGGAAGCCCGCCGCTCGACAGCGGAAGCCTATCGAACCTGCTGAAGGAGCATCTGAATCGCTCGGCACTGCCGTTAAGCGCGTACTATAGTTAATAAAGGCGGGACCAGGATATCAACCATCCTGGTCCCGCTTTTTTTTTACTCAATGAAATCGTCGATTTCGTTCAATCGAATGGTATACACTTGTTTCTCGTCGACGTGATAGACGGTTAGCATTTGATTGCTCGGATCGTAATTGACGACGCGGCACGGAAGGCTCATCTTAACGCCGCGGCCTTTGTTGATGTTGAGCCGAATGAGCTGGTTACTCTGTATGAAATGGCGGATCCGGATTTCGAGCGGATTCGTCTTATTGGCTTCTTTGACGGCTGGTTTGGCAGTGACAGGTTCCTTGCCGGGGGACTTGGCGGTTTCTTTAATCGGGATGGGCACGGTCTGCGTCGTCTGGGCAAGCGCTTGTTCGATCGCCGAGCCGAGCTGTATACCCGATCCGATCCGATAATCCGCGAAATTGCCGCTGTTGAGTACGCGAAGAAGCTGTTCTAATGCTGCTCCATTGCTTGAGGCATGGAGCATGACGTCTACTTGGAATAGGTAGGCGCCGTCGGAATCGGGTTTCTTCTGAGACATCGTAAGTCCTCCACTTGGGTACTCCGTTTAGATCTTTAAGTAAATTTAATATAACACGTTTTGTCCGCCTAATGTAGTACTTTGTAGGGCAAAAGACCTTAATGTTCGCGTACTTCGCCGCATATTCTATACCATGTAATTACGCACCGACTAGGCGGTCTGGAGGTGGTAGGCATGGTTAGAGTCGTGCCGATTCGCATCGACGAATGGACGGCGATCGGCGTCGAAGTGCTGTTGCCTAAGACGACGCTCGTCGCGATCGCGGCAGGCGGCGGATATATTATGTGCGGCGCGCTGGATGTCGGGCTCCTTGATGACAAACTTAAAGACCGGCAAATTATTGCAGGACGCGCCGTAGGCGTTCGCAACTTCGAGCAGTTGCTCGAAGCGCCGCTCGAATCCGTCACGGAAGCCGCGGCGGCAATGGGCATTATCGTCGGCATGAGCGGGAAAGAAGCGGTCCGCCTATTGGCGGAATCCGCTTCTTGACGAATGTTATAGCTCCGCGAACAAGTTCTTTAAGCTTTCCGTGTAAGGCGCGCGCACGATGCCTTTCTCCGTAATGATCGCGGTGACGAGCTCGCTCGGAGTAATGTCGAAGGCCGGGTTGTAGATCGCGACGCCTTCCGGGGCCGTGCGCTTGCCGAATCCGTGCGACACTTCGTCCGGATGCCGCTCTTCGATCGGAATGTCGGCGCCTGTCGGCGTCGACAGGTCGATCGTCGATAGTGGACAAGCGACATAGAACGGGATGTTATGCGCCTTGGCCATAACGGCTAATCCGTAGGTTCCGATCTTATTGGCGACGTCGCCATTGGCTGCGACACGGTCCGTACCGACGATGACCGCCTGGACCCAGCCCTTGGACATGACGTGTCCGGCCATGTTGTCGCAGATGAGCGTGACGTCCACGCCTGCCTGCTGAAGCTCGAATGCAGTAAGGCGGGCGCCTTGAAGTACCGGGCGAGTCTCGTCGGCGAATACTTTCAATTGGATGCCTTGCTCGAGCGCCAAGTAGAACGGAGCGAGCGCGGTTCCGTACTTCGAAGTCGCCAGTCCGCCCGCGTTGCAGTGCGTCAGCACCCCCATGCCTTCCTTGAACAGAGTCAAGGCATGCTCCCCGATCAACCGGTTCGTCTCCTCGTCCTCCGCGTGAATTTGCTTCGCTTCGTCTAACAGAGCCCGAATCGCATCCGCCGCGGACACGCCTTCGGCGGCTAATGCGTTAGCGCGCGCCTTCATCCGGTCGAGTGCCCAGAACAGATTAACGGCCGTCGGTCGCGAGGTTGCTAAATATTCCGCATGCTTAACGGCTTCAGCGGCCAACTTCGTCGTATCTCCGGCGAAATTCAGGATGCCCAGGACGACGCCGTAAGCAGCCGAGATGCCGATGGCGGGAGCGCCGCGCACTTTGAGCTCGCGAATGCCTTCCCATACCTGTTGCGGAGTCGTTAACCGCAAATAGACGGTTTCTTCCGGCAGCAAGCGTTGATCGAGCATCAGCAGGGCTTCTTCGTCCCACTTCAGCGATCTAAGAGCTTCCGGTCTATTGGATTGTTGCTCGGTAGGTGTTGTCACGATGTTGCTCCTCTCAAGGTTCCGCGCGATTACCCGCGAGCGGCAGCGGATTCCGCGATGTCGATCAGCTGTTCGATCGAGGTCAGCTTGCGATTGCGTTTAATGAGCTCAGTGCCGATCGCGAGCGCGATTTTTTGCGCTTTCTTGCGTACGGCAGGATCGGGAATTTTATCGATGTCGGCGACATGGGCGAGACCGACGATGCGGCGAACCATTTTCGCTCCCGTGTATCCGATCGTATCCTGCAGCAGACGTTGCATGTAATCTTCTTGGTAGCCTGGGGTGCGGGCAATCCGGTCGACTCCGTGCTCGTTCCATAACGCGCGGAACTTGCTATCGAACCCTGTCCAGGTGTCCCGAACGGTCTGAATCAGATAAGCTCTGCGGGACTGTCTGGCGGATTCGTTGTCCGACCAGTGCTCTTGGCCCGCGAAGTTAAGCAACAAATTCGCCAGTACGGCTCCGATATCGTAGCCCATCGGGCCGAAGTATGCGAATTCCGGGTCGATCACTTTCGTCGATTCCGGCGTAATGAAGATGCTGCCGGTATGCAAGTCGCCGTGAAGCAGCGCTTGCGCATGCGTCAGGAATTTCTCCCGAAGCCGCGCGACTTCCAGATGCAGCTCCGTGTCGGACCATAACAGGGACGCCTCGTCTTTCAAATGATCGTCGAAGCTGTTCGTATCTGCATTCGTGTAAGGGTGGTCGAAGATCAAATCCTCCGTGATCTTGCACAGCTCCGGATTCGAGAAGGACGCCGCAAGCGTCTTCTTCCGCTGTTGATTCATGCCGAGATCGGAAGTGAAGAACAGCGTGCGTGCCAGGAATTCCGAGATATCGCCGGCGAACTTCGGATAGACGCCGCCCTCGATCAGACCGCGGCGCATGATGACGTGACTGCTCAGATCTTCCATGGCGGTGATCGCCATGGTGTTGTCGGTATAATACACCTGAGGTACGAGGCCCGGCGCGAATTGCCCTTCCAGCTTCAGCGCTTCGCTTTCGATTCTTGCGCGGTCCAGCGTCAGCGGCCAAGATTCGCCGACGACTTTGGCGTAAGGCAGGGCCTGCTTCACGATTACGCCCGCACCGGTAGACGGTTGAGTGACGTGGAACACGAGGTTCAGGTTGCCGTCGCCGATCTCGCGGCAAGTCAACTCGCCGTCTCCGCTGAATAAGCCGGGGATGGACTTCGCGAGGGCGATCGCTTCGGCTTCGTTTAAAGGATGGTATTGGCTCATGGTATTCTCCTCCGCGGAATATATCCGATAAGATTAGTACACATTCGTCGTTTAACAGTCTAGATGATAGTATAAATGAATTTGCAGGCGGTTGAAAGCCCGTCCTCCGAGCAACAAAAGGAAGATCGAACGCCGGCGATTCCGGTCGTCGATCTTCCTTCGTCTGTAGGTGTATGAGAGTGCCGGTTTTGTCACATCCTTACTACGTGAGCGAGAGCGTGCGCAAGGACGATTCTCGGACGACGAGACGGTGGGGAATGATCTGCCGAGCCGTAATTTCGACCTGCTGAATCATTCTCAGCACCATCTGCGAGGCTGTATAGCCAAGCTGATACGTACCGACATCCACGCTTGTGATCGGCGGCATCGTAAGCTCGGTCAACGCGATGTTATTGAAGCTGACGATGGCGACGTCTTGCGGGATGCGGTAGCCTAGCTCCGTAAGACCCTTCAAGACGCCGAAAGCAACGACGTCGTCGATAATGACGAGAGCGGTAGGCGGTTCGGGTTGGGACATGATGGAAGCCATCGCTCGATAGCCGCTTTCCAATAGAAACTCGCCTTCGACGACCCAGCCTTCCTTGAAGGGCAGTCCGGCTTCGCTTAGCGCCTTCGTGTAGCCGGTCATTCGGTCTTGCGTCATGGCGAGCTTGGCCGGACCGCTGACGAAGCCGATGCGGCGCTGGCCTTGGGCGATCAGATGCTTCGTTGCGTCATAGGCGGCTTGCACGTTGTCGTTATCGACCGATGGTACGTCTTCGTAGTCTAGGCTTCTGCCGAGCAGGACGAAAGGCATCTTCTCTTGGCGCAGGAGATGAATGACGGGATCCGATGCGCGGGAGTACAGCAGCAGCAGTCCGTCCACGCGTCCGCTGCGGACAAGCCGGGTCACGGTTTCGAGCTCCTCTTGCTCGTTCGTTCCTCCCGCCATGAGCAGGTCGTAGCCGGAGCGGGTGAGCTGGGCTAATACGCCGCGAATCAATTCATAGAAGAAGAAGTTGAGCAGCAGCTCTTCCGCCGGACGAGGCAGCACGACTCCGATCGTCCGTGTCGTCTTGGACACAAGGCTCTTCGCCATGATGTTCGGATGGTAACCGAGCTCGTCCATGATTTCGCGGACGCGTCTGCTCGTCTCTTCGCTAATCCGCGGATGATTCGCGATGACTCTCGAGACGGTGGAGGGAGAGACGCCAGCCTTCTTCGCGACTTCTTTTATCGTAACCGGCATTTGGGTTCTTCCTTTATTATAGTTTGGCTTAATCGTATCGGAAACACTTGAAAGTGTAAACTGGGAGCTATTGTTGCGCAGTTTGCACAAAAGTATCCGATTACATTGTGCCATGTGTTGCACAAATCAACAAGACGAGGGATTGTTAGAAAACGAAAGATATATGGAGCAATGCTAATATTATATAACCAAAATGACGGAAAATAATCTGTGCAAACGATTTACTTATTCTTGTTTTGGCGTATCATAAGAACTGTGTTAAAAAGCGCTTTCAACACCGCGTACATGCCTGTTATGTAAGAGAAGATCGACTTTTGCCACGTTGTGCAAGTTTGAACAAACGTTTGCGCAATTCGTGCATCATCGTGTGGCATGATGGCATGCGGTCAAAGAGGCGTACAAATCTATTGAGAATCAGAGAGGGGTTCACACGGTTTATGAGCAAAAAACAACTGCTACTTCTGTCCCTGGCGTTGACGACTGCGGTCGGTTTGACAGCATGCGGAAGCAACAACAACAATGGGAACAACGCATCCCCTAGCGCACCTGCTGCTACGGAGAGCGCTCCGGCCGGATCCGAGGGAGCGGCTGAAGACCTCGCGCCGGAAGCGGGCGCAAAGCTCGTCGTTTGGTACTCCGCAAGCGAAAAACAGCTTGTAGAAGAAGCGGCTGCAACCTTCAAAGACAAATACGGCATCGACGTGGAAATCCAAGACGTAGGCCCGGATAAATCGATCGAGAAAATCATCAACGACGGCCCTGCAGGCGTTGGCGCGGACGTGTTCCTCGCGGTACACGACCGTCTTGGCGCGGCAGTCCAAGCCGGCGTCGTTCTTCCGAACGATCTGCACGAAGAGGGTTCCAAAGCGAACAACTCCGACAAATCGGTCGATGCATTCACGATCGACAACGTTCTCTACGGTTATCCGATGTCCGTCGAGACGACGGCCGTATTCTATAATAAAGACCTCGTGCCAACGCCGCCGAAGACTTGGGACGAAGTGATCTCCTTCGCCAAAGGCTTTAACGATACGAAGAACCAAAAATACGCGTACATGTGGGAAGTCGGCAACGGCTACTGGAGCTGGGCATTCTTCGGCGGATACGGCGCGTACGTATTCGGCAACAACGGTTCGGACCCGAACGACATCGGCCTGAACAACGAAGGCGGCGTAGAAGCCGCGAAGTTCTTCGAAAGCCTCAAGGATCAAATCCTTCCGATCAAAGCCGGCGACATCAAAGCCGACATCAAAACGAGCTTGTTCAACGAGGGTAAACTCGCGATGAACGTATCCGGCCCATGGCAAACGAAAGAATTCCAAGCCAGCGTCAAAAACCTTGGCGTTATGGAATACCCTACGCTGCCTAACGGCAAGCCAATGATGCCGTTCTCCGGCGTTAAAGGCTTCCTGGTTAACGCTTACTCCAAATATCCGATCGCCGCGAAAATGTTCGCCGAGCTCGTATCCGGCGAAGCGTCGCAAGCGCGCAACTTCGAACTGTTCGGAAGCTTGCCTTCCAACAAGAACGTAGCCGCAAGCTCGACGGTAAGCAACGATCCGTTCGCAAGCGTGTTCCTGAGCCAGTTCAATAATTCCACGCCAATGCCTAAGATCGCCGAAATGAACGGCTTCTGGGCAACGCACGAAGCGGCTCTCGCTTCCCTGTGGAACGACAAAGCAGACGCTAAGAAGACGATGGACGACTGGGCGAAGAAGATCAAAGACGCAAACGCCGCTGCTCAGTAATCGACAGAGACATCTAGAATAAACGAGTTCACCACGCACCCGCCGGATATCGGCGGGTGTATGGTTTACAGGAAGGAGAGGACAGCGTTTGAATAGAACTCCGACGATCGCGGGATGGCTATCCGCGCTCTTCATGGGACTCGGACAATGGTATAACCGGCAATACGCGAAGGCCGTCTTTTTCATTGCCGTATATGCGACGGGATTGTACGTGGCTTTCGCCGTGCTGCCGCCGTATTTGAAAGGTTTAATTTCGCTGGGAGACAAGGGAGTACATCTAGAGAAAGTCGGCAAAATATCCAGGCTTGTTCCGGGCGACCATTCGATTTTCATGATGATTAACGGCGTGCTCGCGATGCTCGTGCTGCTGGTCATCGTTTTCCTCTACGTATTGAACATTCGCGACGCGGTGACGGTCGGACGCAGACGGGCGCAAGGACAGGATCCTTCCAAGCTGAACAACGGCATGTTCCCGTGGCTTCTTCTTGCAATCCCTTTCCTGGGCGTGCTATTCTTCACGGTCATGCCGATCGTGTTCACGTCGCTGATCGCGTTCACCAACTATTCGTCGCCTAATCATATTCCGGCCAAAAACCTGGTCGATTGGGTAGGGTTCTCGACGTTCAACAATCTGTTCAATATGACAGGGTGGAGCGACACGTTCATCGGCGTCCTCACCTGGACGATCATATGGGCTATTCTGGCTACCGTGACCTGTTACTTCGGCGGCATCCTCGTGGCGTTGCTCATTAGCCAGCAAGGCGTTAAGTTCAAAGGCTTCTGGCGTACGCTGTACATCATTCCTTACGCCATCCCTCAATTCGTATCCTTGCTGATCATGCGGAACATGCTGAACGAGCAGTTCGGGCCGATCAACCAGTATTTCCGGGCGTTCGGATTAAGCGGATTGCCATGGCTGAACGATCCGTTCTGGGCGAAGGTGTCGGTTATCGTGGTTAATATGTGGATCGGCATTCCGGTAACGATGGTTCTCGTCATGGGCATTCTGACGACGATACCGAGAGACCTCTACGAAGCGGCCGACGTCGACGGGGCATCGCAGTGGATGAAATTCCGCAATATCACGATGCCTTATATCCTGTTCGCGACGGCGCCGATCTTGATCTCGCAGTTCGTCGGTAATATCAACAACTTTAACGTCATTTACCTGCTCACGGGCGGCGGTCCCGCGACGGTTAATTACAACAACGCGGGCGAGACGGATTTGCTCGTCACGTGGCTCTTTAAATTGACGATCGACTTCAAGCAATACAATATCGCGGCGGCTGTCGCGATCCTGATCTTCCTGTTCATCGCTACGGCGGCAATCCTGCTGTTCCGGAGAACGAAATCCTACCAAGAGGAGGACATGATCCAATGAAGCCGAAGCTGCTCATTAGCTATATCGTGCTGGCGCTGATCGGCGTCGTATCGATCTACCCGGCGCTCTGGACGGTGCTGTCCTCCTTCCGCGTAGGCAACTCGCTGTTCAGCGATACGTTCATTCCGCAGCACTGGACGCTCGATCACTACAAGGATTTGTTCAGGACGCGCGGAACCCGGGATATCCAATACGCCAAGTGGTTCTGGAATACGTTGCAGGTCGCGGCGGTCAGCACGGTCATCGGTACGATTCTTCAGCTGCTTACCGCGTACGCCTTCTCCCGGTTCCGCTTCAAGGGGCGCAAGCCGATGATGATGGTCGTGCTCATTCTTGGCATGTTCCCGGGCTTCCTGAGCATCATCGCAATCTTCTCGATCCTGCAGAAGCTCCAGCTGCTTGATTCCAAGTGGGGTCTCGTCCTCGTGTATTCGGCGGGCTCCGCGCTCGGTATGTTCGTGGCCAAAGGATTCTTCGACACGATTCCGCGCAGCTTGGAAGAAGCCGCGAGAATCGACGGAGCGAACAATATGTCGATTTTCTTCCGGATCATCCTGCCGCTCTCGCGTCCGATCATCACCTATATTTCTTTGATGACATTCACCGGCGCGTGGGTCGACTTTATTTTCGCAAGGGCGATCCTGACCTCCAGGGACGAGTGGACGCTGGCCGTAGGCTTGTGGAGCATCATCGATTCGTACAACAGCACGGAATTCACGCTGTTCGCCGCAGGATGCGTGCTCGTCGCGATTCCGATCACGATTCTCTACATGTACACGCAACGCTTCCTTGTCGACGGATTGACCGCGGGAGCATCCAAAGGATGAATCGGCCGCTGCGCGCTGCAGCGGGCGTGCTCATCGGTTCGAGCTTGCTGCTTGCCGCCTGCTCGAAGGGCGAGACGAAGCAAGCCGATGGGCCTAGCAACGCCTACTACGAAATATTCGTTCGATCGTTCGCGGATTCGAATGGCGATGGGATCGGCGACCTGAACGGCGTGACGAGCAAGCTGGATTATATCGATAAACTCGGCGTAGACGGCATCTGGCTCATGCCGATTAATCCGTCCCCGAGCTATCATGGTTACGACGTAACCGACTATTACGGAATCAACCCGGACTACGGCACGCCGGAAGACTTCAAGAAGCTGATCGCCGAAGCCCACAAGCGCGATATTAAAGTGATCATGGATCTTGTCGTCAACCATACGAGCGTGGAGCACCCGTGGTTCGCCGATTCCGCTTCAGGCCAGGATAGCGAGCACCGCGACTGGTACACCTGGGCCAGCGCCCGTCCTGAAGGGGCGAGTCCTTCTGACGGAGCTACTGGAGCTGCGCCTTGGCACTCCCGGCTGGGCGACGAATACTTGGGCATATTCTGGGAAGGGATGCCCGACCTGAACTTCGACAACCCCGATGTCCGCAAGGAGATCATAGGCATCGGCCAATATTGGCTGAAGCAAGGCGTCGACGGATTCAGGCTCGATGCCGCCAAGCATATTTACGGCGACTTCAACTCGACGCTCAAGACGAAGAAGGTCAAGGATGCCAACCAAGCTTGGTGGCAAGAGTTCCGTAAAGGCATGAGCGAGGTTAAGCCGGACGCGTACCTCGTCGGCGAAGTGTGGGACGCGACCGCGGTCATCGGTCCGTTCTTGAACGATGCGCTGGACTCGGCGTTCAACTTCGATCTGGCGACTAATTTGATTAGCGCGGCGGATTCGGAGAAGGCGCCGGACTTCGGATTTACGGTGTCCCGTGTGAATGAGTTTTACGCCAAGCAATCCGGCGGCAAAGCCGTGGACGCGGTGTTCTTGACCAACCACGACCAGAACCGCGTCATGACCGCCTTGAAAGGCAACGCGGATCATGCCAAGACGGCCGCCGCCCTCATGCTGACGATGCCGGGCAACGCGTTCATCTATTACGGCGAAGAGCTCGGCATGACCGGTGCCAAACCGGATGAGCGCATTCGCGAGCCGTTCCCATGGAAGATCGCGCCGGGTGATCCGGCCGAGACGACCTGGGAAGCCGCGACGGGCCGAGGAGACGGCCAAGTGTCCGTGGAGGCGGAAGACGAGACCCCCCGCTCGCTTCTGAACCATTACCGGACGCTGCTATCTTGGCGCATGCAAGAGCCGGCTCTGCGCGGAGGTACGATCGAGTCCTATGATACGGACAACGACGCGATTGCCTCCTATGTTCGCAAGAACGACGAACAGACGTTGCTCGTGCTCCACAATCTGTCGGGCAAGCAGCAGGTCGTCGCGCTCGCGGAGACGAAGGCGCAGCCGACCAAGTTCGGCAAGCTCGTCCTGTCGACGAGCGAAGACGCCGTCTTGAAAGGGCGGGAGTTAATTCTTCCGCCGTACGCAAGCGTCGTATTGCAACCGTAAGAACAGCTGAATAAGCACTTAACCCTCGCGCCTGAACCCCCTTCAGGCTCGGGGGTTATTTCGTTGGCGAGGTACTCTACTTAGGAGATTTGACCAAATATCGTACAAAGTAACTTGCTGGCGATTTGGGCGCACTGGTTGACGATGGTATAATCCGATGGTACGATGGATCTGTAAAATTAATCCTTATTGGAATAGTCAGAATTACATAAGAGAGATAGGAGTGGGGAGTATGGCGAATATCGTCATCGTATCCGGAAGCCCGACGGCAAACTCGCGCCTGTACGGATTAACGCAATATAGCGAGTCGCAATTGCAACGGCTCGGCCATGAGGTCGGCCATCTGCAGGTTGCATCTCTGCCCGCGGAAGATTTGATCAAGGCGAACTTCGCGAGTCCGGCGGTGATCGGAGCCGTCGCTCAAGTGGAGAAGGCGGATGCCGTCATTATCGCCAGTCCGGTATACAAGGCTTCTTATACCGGCGTGCTGAAGACGTTCCTGGATTTGATTCCGCAGAAAGGCTTTCAGAATAAAGTCATCGCTCCGCTCTTCATCGGCGGCACGATCGCGCATCTGCTGTCGATCGATTATGCGCTGAAGCCGGTAGCGGCGGCGCTCGGCGCGACGAATATCCTGAGCGGCGTATATGCGATCGACCAATGGGTGGAGCGCGTTGACGGCGGGGGCTTTAAGCTGGCCGACGAACTGACCGAGCGTCTCGACCATACGATCGCCCAGTTGAACGAGGAATTGAAATGGCAGGCGCTCCGCCAAGGAACGCCTGCCGCGAAATAAATCAGATTCGGATGATCGCGTAACCGTACGAAGGAAGCGCAACGCTCAGCGTGTCTTTGCTTTCCGTTACGGTGCCGTCGCCGAATACGACCTGAGCAGCCGTTTTGCTTCCGATCGGGAGCGAGACGGTTGCTTTTTGTTGGTCGGCGTTTAGCGCGACGATGAATTTCTCTTCGCCCTGTTCGCGCGAATAGACGAGCGTGTTGTCGCCGCTTTCCGCATGCAGAACCTTGTACTCGCCGTCCCTGAAGGCGCGATGGTTGCGGCGCAGCCGCACGAGCTGGCTGAAGAAGCCGAATAGCTCGCGGTCCTGCTTCTCTTCCTCCCACGGCATGCACTTGCGGCAGCCCGGATCTTGTCCGCCGTCCAGCCCGACTTCGTCTCCATAATAGATGCACGGAGTGCCCGAGAACGTAAATTGTATCGCCGTCGCGAGCTTCATCATTCTTTTATCGTCTTTGCACAAAGTCAGCAACCGCGGCGTGTCGTGGCTTCCGAGCAAGTTGAAAGCCGCCTCCGACGCTTGCTGCGGATACGCCGCGAGCAAGGAACCGACCAAGTCCGCGAACTGTTTGCCGTCGCGAGTGCCCCTCACCGCGAAGTCGAGCACCGCCTCGGTGAACGGGTAGTTCATGACCGCATCGAATTGGTCTCCGCTAAGCCATGGCAACGAATCGTGCCAAATCTCTCCCAAGATATACGCCTCGGGATTTGCGCGCTTCACGACGTCGCGGAACGATCGCCAGAACCGATGATCGACTTCGTTGGCGACGTCCAGACGCCAGCCGTCCACGCCGATATCCTCGATCCAATAACGCGCGACCTCGAGCAGATGCGCCTGCACCTTCGGATTTTCCGTGTTCAGCTTCGGCATATGGCGTTCGAATGCGAACGTATCGTAGGTCGGAATCCCATCCTTCACGTCGATCGGAAATTCGCGGACGTGAAACCAATCCGCGTATTCGGAAGCGGCTCCCTTGTCGAGCACGTCGACGAACGGAGGCCATTCCCTGCCGCTATGATTGAACACGGCGTCCAGCAGCACGCGGATCCCGCGCTGATGGCAGGCGTCGACCAGCTTCCTCAGCAGCTCGTTCGTGCCGAAATGCGGATCGACTTTCAAATAATCCTTCGTATCGTACTTATGATTCGTCGGCGCTTCGAACAGAGGGTTGAAGTAGATGGCGTTGACGCCGAGCGCCGTCAGATGGTCCAGGTGATCGAGCACGCCCTGCAGGTCGCCGCCGAAGAAGTTGCTCGTCGTCGGCTCGCCGCCCCAAGGCTCTACGCCTACGGGATCGAGCGAGCGGTCTCCGTTCGCGAATCGCTCGGGGAAGATTTGATAGAACACGGCGTCCTTAACCCATGCCGGCGGTTCGAAGACGTCCGCGGGATTCAGGAACGGGAATTCGAAGAACAGGTTGCGGCTGGCGGGTTCTTCCTCCTGCAAGCCTTGCTCGTCTAACCAGAGCGTCTCCGCGCCGGATACGAGCTTAAATCCGTATTTAAGTCTTCGATATTTCGGCTGGATGGCGATCTGCCAGTAGTCGAACAGCGAGTCCTGCGCGTAGACGGCCATGGCGGATTCGCTGGCTCCTACGATATGCCAATCGTATTTATCCCCGTGAATCAGCTCGACCCGTTCGACGTCGTCGCGCTTCGTGCGCAGCCGGATATGGATCGTCGAACGATCGTAAGCGTAAGACCAGTTGTTTTTGGGACGGTGGAAAATCGCTTCTCTAAGCATGCGTTCGTTAAACCTCCATGTGATCGACCTGAATGTAAGGATGCCCGCAACTACAGCAAAAGGCACACCCCCGGGACATTGAATCGCTCCGAGGTTGTGCCTTCCGTCGTTCGGCAAGGGCAGCATGGCCTTTTAGTTAGCCACCATTATACTACAGTTCTAATAGGGTTGAAAATACAGCAGTCATCATGGGACGAGCAAGCCGAAGCAACGCCGAATATGTTATAATATGGGGATGGTTCTAAGGAGGGCGGATCAGACTATGGAAGGAACGATCGCGTTAAGGGAATGGGCCGTTGCCGTAGAGGCGCTCGCTTCCGGCAGACAGGTCATCGTGCTTCGCAAGGGCGGGATCGCCGAAGAGACGAAGGAATTCATGGTCGAAAGTCCGAGCTTCTATCTATTCCCTTCGTACGAGCACCAGAAGCCGCATCTGATGAAGGAAGAATCTAGGGAAGCCGTCGTACGAACGCAAGAGGAAGCCTCGGCTCATCCGGATACGGTGAAGATCGCTTATTACGCGGAAGTCGAGCACGATCTCGAAGTGACGGACGAAGAGACGTTGGGGCGCCTCGACAAGCTGCACGTGTGGACGCAAGATTATGCGGCGGAGAGATTGAAGTGGAAAAAGACGAAGCCGCTGCACGTACTCGTCCTGCGCGTGTACGTACTGGAGGAGCCGGTATGGCTGCCAGTCGACGATAGCTATGGCGGGTGCAAATCCTGGCTGCGAATTCCGTCGATCCATACGTCCGCGATGCGTCCGGTGTTATCCGACGATAAGTTCGCGGCAAAGGCCGAAGAGGCTCTTCGTCGCGTGGGCGGGTAACGTTAGCGTTTACAAGCACTGCGGTTCCCGGAAGGATGCGCATTGTTTGCTTTTTTCAATTATCTTTCATAAAATTGTTATTGAGAATCAGTGAGAATCAGATTAGAATAATTATAAATAAGGATCGCCTCGTGGAGTATTTTTCGTGGAAGGCGAGTCCGCAGAAACCTGGAGGTTATTGAGAAGCATGTCGACACAATTCGAAATTCGCGGTTTGAAAGCTACGATCGAAGACAAAGAAATTCTTAAAGGCATCGACCTGAAAATCAACGGCGGGGAAGTCCACGCGATCATGGGTCCGAACGGTACGGGTAAGAGTACGCTCGCTTCCGCGCTCATGGGCCATCCTAAATACGAAGTCACCGAAGGCGAAGTCGAGCTGAACGGCGAAGACGTGCTCGAGATGGCCGTCGACGAGCGCGCTCGCGCGGGTCTGTTCCTCGCGATGCAGTATCCGAGCGAGATTACCGGCGTAACGAACGCGGACTTCCTGCGCAGCGCGATCAACGCTCGCCGCGGCGAAGGCAACGAGATTTCGCTGATCAAGTTCGTCCGTCAGATGGAAGCCAAAATGAAGCAGCTGGAGATGAACCCCGAGTTCATGCACCGTTACTTGAACGAAGGCTTCTCCGGCGGCGAGAAGAAACGCAACGAAATTCTGCAAATGATGCTGCTCGAGCCTAAACTCGTCATTCTCGACGAGATCGACTCCGGTCTGGACATCGATGCGCTTCGCATCGTCGCGGAAGGCGTCAACGCCATGCGCGCGGAAGATCGCGGCTTCCTGATCATCACCCACTATCAACGCTTGCTGAACTATATTAAACCTGATTTCGTGCACGTCATGATGCAAGGCCGCATCGTCAAGTCCGGCGGTCCTGAGCTGGCGCAACGCCTCGAAGCCGAAGGCTACGATTGGGTCAAAGAAGAACTGGGCATCGTCGACGAAACCGTCGGCCAAGCTTAATTAGAAGGGGAGGTCATTGCAATCATGAGTACACCTACCACCTCTTTCGGCCGCGAGGCCGCGGCTGCGATCGCCCGCAGCAAGAACGAGCCCGCATGGCTTATCGAATGGCGCGAAGCGGCGGCCGACCTGGCTGCCAAGCTGGAACTGCCTAAACCCGAGAAGATGCCTTTGCAGCGCTGGACGCTGGATCAATACGGCGCGAACCGCCCCGGCAACGTCGTGACTTCGGTCGCCGATCTGCCGGCTGCGATTACCGAGCTGCTGCCGCAGGACGACAAAGGCCCGCTGATCGTTCAGCATAACTCCTCCGTCGTCTACACTCGTCTATCCGACGAGCTGAAGGCGCAAGGCGTCGTGTTGTCGAGCCTTGAGGAAGCGGCGCGCACGCATGAGGACTTGCTTCGCAAGCACTTCATGACGTTGTACGCGAAAGACGAGCATAAGCTGGCCGCTCTGCATGCGGCGCTCTGGAACGGCGGGGTATTCCTGTACGTGCCTAAGAACGTCGTCATCGAGGAGCCGATTCAAGCGCTTCTGTTCGCCGACGACGCGGAAGCGACTTTCATGCCGCACGTTCTGGTCATCGCGGACCAGCACAGCGGCGTAGCGTTCGTCGAGCAAGTCGCGACGACGCTGCAAGCATCCGAAGCGACATTGCTGCATAACAGCGCGGTCGAGATTTTCGCCAAGCCGGGCGCGCAAGTCCGTTACGCTTCCGTTCACCACATGGACGAGAGCGCGGTCGATATCGCATACCGCCGCGCGCATCTCGACAACGATTCCCGCGTCGAATGGATCATCGGCGACTTGCATAACGGCAATACGGTTACCGACACGAAGTCGATTCTGAAAGGCAACGGCTCCACCTCCGATTCGAAGATCATCTCGATCGGCAAAGGCAGCCAGCGCATGAGCATCACGACGCAAGCGGTGCACTACGGTCGTTCCTCCGAGAGCGACATGATCACTCGCGCGGTCATGAAAGAGGAAGCGACGGCGATCATCAACGGCATTACGAAGATCGAGCACGGCGCCACCAAAGCGAACGGACAGCAGACGGAGAAAGTGCTGATGCTGAGCCCGAAAGCTCGCGGCGACGCGAACCCGATCCTGCTGATCGACGAAGACGACGTTAAAGCCGGCCACGCGGCCAGCGTAGGCCAAGTGAATCCGGAGCAAGTATACTACTTGATGTCTCGCGGCATCTCCCGTCAAGAAGCCGAACGTCTGATCATTCATGGTTTCTTGGAGCCGGTCGTTTCGGAAATTCCTTTGGAAGGGTTGCGCGAGCAGCTTCACCGCATTTTGGAAAGAAAGCTGGGATAACGATGGATGCCAAAGCGCTCAAGGCGGAGTTTCCGATCCTGAACCAGGATATTAACGGACACCCTCTCGTCTATCTAGATAACGCGGCGACGACGCAGAAACCACGCGCCGTTATCGAAGCGGTCAAACGCTATTATGAGTGGGATAACGCCAACGTGCACCGCGGCGTCCACACGTTAGGCTCGCGGGCGACGGACGCCTACGAGGGCGCAAGGGAGAAGGTGGCGCGGTTCATTAACGCGCCGGCTTCCCGCCAGATCGTCTTCACCAGAGGCACGACGACCGCGCTGAACATCGTCGCATCGGGCTATGCCCGTCAGACGCTTCGCGAGGGCGACGAAATCGTCATCACCCCGATGGAGCATCACAGCAACCTGATCCCCTGGCAGCAAACCGCCAAGGCGACGGGAGCGACGCTGAAGTACATTCCGCTGCAGCCGGACGGCACGATCAGCTTGGCGGACGTCGAGAGCACGATCACGGCGAACACGAAGATCGTCTCCATGACGTACATCTCCAACGTGCTCGGCACGATCAACCCGATCGCCGAAGTGGCGAAGATCGCGCATAAGAACGGCGCGATTATCGTCGTCGACGGCGCGCAGAGCACGCCGCACCTGAAGGTCGACGTGCAGGCGCTCGACGTTGATTTCTATGCGTTCTCCGGCCATAAGATGTGCGCGCCGACAGGCATCGGCGTACTCTACGGCAAGGCGCAGCTGCTTGAGCGCATGGAGCCGATCGAGTTCGGCGGCGAAATGATCGACTTCGTGGAGCTGTACGATTCGACGTGGAAGGAGCTGCCTTGGAAATTCGAAGGCGGCACGCCGATCATCGCCGGAGCCGTAGGCTTGGGCGCCGCGATCGACTTCCTGCAGGAAATCGGCCTCGAAAACATCGACAGGCACGAGAAAAAGCTCACGGGTTATGCGATGGACAGCTTGTCCGCGATCGACGGCATTACGATCTACGGGCCGCGGCAGGAACGCGCGGGACTCGTGACGTTCAACCTCGGCGACGTCCATCCGCACGACGTGGCGACGGTGCTCGATACCGAAGGCATCGCCGTTCGGGCCGGCCACCATTGCTGCCAGCCGCTGATGCGTTGGCTGAAGGTGAGCGCTACGGCGCGGGCCAGTATTTATTTATACAACTCGGAAGAGGACATCGACCGGCTTGCGCAATCGCTCGTCCGAACGAAGGAGTTTTTCCAATGAGCCAACTAGACGATCTGTACCGCCGCGTCATCATGGACCATTACAAGACCCCGCGCAACCGCGGCGAGCTCGAGGCAGGTTCGGTTACGGTCAACTTGAACAATCCGACCTGCGGAGACCGCATCTCGCTGCAGTTGGAGATCGAGGACGGCATTGTCAAGGGCGCGAAGTTCACGGGCGAAGGCTGCTCGATCAGCATGTCGTCGGCTTCGATGATGACCGATGCGGTGAAGGGCAAGACAGCGGAGGAAGCGCTCAAGCTGGCGGACAAATTCTCGTCCCTCATGAAAGGCGAGAGCGTGGAGTTCGACGAGTACGAAGATATCGAAGCCCTGTCGGGCGTGAATAAATTTCCGGCCAGAATCAAATGCGCGACGCTCGCCTGGAACGCGCTGCGCAAAGGCGTGGAGCACGGGCATGGCAAGCACGAAGGCGTTGAACAATAATAATTGAAGGGAGCTGACCGCATTGGCTAAAAATTTGGAATTCGAAGAGTACAAATACGGTTTCCGCGACGAGCACAAGGCGATTTTCCAATCCGGTAAAGGGTTGACGCAGGAAGTCGTCCGCACGATTTCGGAAATGAAGGGCGAACCGGAATGGATGCTGAAATTCCGCTTGAAAGCCCTCGAGCAATTCAACAAGATGCCGATGCCGACTTGGGGCGGCAACATGGACGACTTGGATTTCAACGAAATCCAATACTACGTCAAGCCTTCCGAGAAACAAGGCAAGACGTGGGAAGAGGTTCCGGAAGAAATCAAGGCTACGTTCGATAAACTGGGCATCCCGGAAGCGGAGCAAAAGTTCCTAGCCGGCGTATCGGCGCAGTACGAGTCCGAAGTCGTGTACCACAGCATGCAAGAGGACCTCGAGAAGCAGGGCGTTCTGTTCACCGACATGGACACCGCTCTTCGCGAGTATCCGGATATCGTCAAGGAATACTTCTCGACGGTCATCCCGACGGCGGACAACAAGTTCGCCGCGCTGAACAGCGCCGTATGGTCCGGAGGCAGCTTCATCTACGTTCCGAAAGGCGTGAAATGCGAAATTCCGCTGCAAGCGTACTTCCGCATCAACTCCGAGAACATGGGTCAATTCGAGCGCACGCTCATCATCGCCGACGAAGGCAGCTTCGTACACTACGTCGAAGGCTGTACGGCTCCGATCTATAGCACGAACTCGCTCCATAGCGCGGTCGTCGAGATCATCGTCAAGAAGGACGCTCGCGTCCGTTACACGACGATCCAGAACTGGGCGCCGAACATCTACAACCTCGTTACGAAACGGGCGGTTGCCGAAGAGAACGCGACGATGGAATGGGTCGACGGCAACATCGGCTCCAAGCTGACGATGAAATACCCTGCGGTCGTCCTCAAGGGCCGCGGCGCGAAAGGCATGGTTCTCTCCATCGCCGTCGCGGGCAAAGGCCAGCACCAAGACGCGGGCGCGAAGATGCTTCACCTGGCTCCGGACACGACGTCGACGATCGTATCGAAGTCGATCTCCAAGCACGGCGGCAAAGTCACGTACCGCGGAATCGCTTCGTTCGGCCGTCAAGCCGAAGGCGCGAAAGCGAACATCAAATGCGATACGCTCATCCTCGACAACCAGTCGACGAGCGATACGATTCCGTATAACGAGATCATGAACGACAACATCGTTCTGGAGCACGAAGCGACCGTCTCCAAGGTGTCCGAGGATCAACTCTTCTACCTGATGAGCCGCGGAATGACCGAAGCGGAAGCGACGCAGATGATCGTCATGGGCTTCATCGAGCCGTTCACGAAGGAACTGCCGATGGAGTACGCGGTCGAGATGAACCGCCTGATCAAGCTCGAGATGGAAGGCTCTATCGGTTAAGCCTTGTGGCTCTAGGTGCTAGGCTGATGGAGTAGAGGCTTTGCCCATGAATTGCCCAAGAATTTTATACGTATTTCGAATAGAGGGCGAGCGCATCGCTCTCTATTTTCTTTGTGACGTGTAAGTAGGTGTCTGCTGTGATCTTCACGCTGGCATGCCCAAGTCGCTCGGAAACGTATTTGATATTCGCGCCAGCCTCGATCAGGTGGACGGCATGTGTATGCCGGAGCGCGTGAGGCGATAAGATAGGCAAGCCTGCTCGTTTGCAACTAATCTTGAAATAATCCCGAACAACGTTTGTGCGTAGCCATCGGCCGTCGTGCTGATGGAAAACAAGCTTTTTGTCCGAAGGTTTGAAATTCTCGTAAGCAAGAATGACTTCTTTCTGATTGATAACGTGCCGTTTCAAGATCGCAATTGTTTGAGGGTCAAGTTGGACAGTTCGACGGCTGCACTTCGATTTCGGTGTAGAGAGGTACGGTGTGGAGTTGAGCGGATACACAAGTGTCTTTTCGACTTTCAGCTCGCCAGCCTTCAGGTCAATATCGTCCCAGGTGAGCGCAAGTGCCTCGCCGATCCGTAAGCCTGTCCGCGCCAGTAGGCTGAACAGGACGAAGTATTGCGTCGATAATTGATACTTTGCGTTTTTGTGAACGGTCTTCACCTCGACTAGGAATTTCTCCAGCTGTTCGCGTGAGAAGTGTGCGATTGATTCCGCTTTGTCTACGTCCTTCGGTATGCTTGCACGCTGGATCGGGTTCTGCCGCAGGATGCAAAACTCATGTACAGCATCGTTCATGGCAGTGCTCATGATTGAATGTATCCGTCGAACGGTCCCCTCGCTATAATGCCCACGAAGTTCGTTAAGCCACTTCTGATATTCCGTCCTCGTCAAGTCCTTTAACCTAAAATTCCCCCATCGCGGCAGAATGTTCAGCCGCACGTTGCGTTCTTGAACCGAGTAGGTTATCGGCTTCACGTGGGGGCGTTTGTACACTTCAAGCCAATCCTCGAAATACTTGCTAACCTTCTCGTCTCCGTTCTCCGCAAATCCGAAATGATTAATCTTCGACTCCTCTTCCGCCGCAGCGATCTGCGCTTCTCTCTTGGTTCGGAATCCTCCTTTCGATTTTTCCCTCTGCTTCGATGTCTGCCGGTCAGTGTAGACAATGCGATACTCCCACGATGTGCCTCTCTTGCGGAACGACGCCATTTCCATGCCACCTTTCGAACGTATGTTCTTTTTTCGGGTATAGCTAATCGCCTCGCGGCGAGAAAGCAGATTAGGCGAGATACATGAGGTCGATGTCTAGGAAGTCCATACGAGCTTTTGCGGCCGGCCGAGAAATGCGGAAGTAGGATGATACGGAATCAGTATTAAAATACCAACGCAGCTTATTCACATAAGATGCCGGCGCGAGAACGTTCCGAGCGAAAGCGTTAGCTTCGTTCTCAAGTATCTTGTATTGCTCTTCGGAGAGCTCGCCATGATGACGAGTCTCCTTAAGCTCCAGGTGGCCGAGACAGATGTGCCCGATCTCGTGCGTCACTGTAAAGCGAATACGCTCATACGATTTTCTGACATCGTTATAAAAGATATAATACCGCCCGTTTTTTCGGCAGCTTGTCCCTTCGTCGCTGTGCAATGCTTCCGCGATCTCCGAGATCGTTACACCTTCTTGCTGTGCCAGATACGAGTACGATGTGACTTTCCAGCCGTTCCATGCACATATTTGGAATGGATCGACAGGAAAGTCTGTAACCGAATCTTCAATTAATGCGCGAGCTGTATTTACTGCTAATGAGTAACGTGCAATTGCCGGAAAGCGCTGCATCATTTACCGCCTTTCTATTCGAGTTTATCCAGGATGCTTTCTAAAAGCGCCTTATTCTCTGGAGTCAGCTTCCTTATGCGGGCAGCCATATTCGTATCGTCATCTATGTTGTCGACCGGCTTCCCGCTCGCCATGTCCTCCAATTGTTCAAACGTTATGCCTAACTCTTTGCAAACCCTGAGAACAAGCGTTACCGATGCCCTCCCTAAGTCTTTCGTGAGCATCGATTGCAGTGTTGTCGGCGGCACTCCAATCTTCTCAGCAAACGCTCTTCTGCTCCCCCTCGCGTCAATCATCTCAGCTAGTATCGCAGCCATTTTTTCTGAATAGCTGTTCACTTCACACACTCCTCATTTATTGACTATAAACGAAATTTCGCTCATGGATTTATATTACATCATTAGAGCGCGAGTTGTAAATATAATTTGAACGAAATCACGTTCAAAATCCCAATTTTTCACTTGATTGTGATCGTTAGTTCGTTTATGATGGTCTCACATGAACGAAAGTTCGTTCAAATGCGACAGGAGGTGATTCAATGCTACGTAATCTGAGGGCTGAAATGTCGAGGAATGAGATCACTATTGAACAAATCTCGACGCATTTAGGCGTTCGATACATGACCGTCTGCGACAAGATCAACGGTAAGTATGAATTCCGAATCAGCGAAGCCCTGAAGATCAGACAGAAGTTTTTCCCGAATTGCACCATTGAATATCTGTTTGACCGCGGCGATCATGTCATTTCGGCTTAGCGATTGAAAGGAGCATTGCGATGCTGACAGTGCAGATCGATGAAGGCGAAGTTAGGGGAATGGTCCGCGAGCGCATAGCTCAGATGGTCAAGGAAGTCGACGCGGAGATGGTGTTCTGGGATTCAGACGAGCTCAAGAAGCGCGTATGCATGAGCTGGAACACCATCCAATCCGCATTCTTCTTCGACCCGCGATTCCCGAAACGCAAAGTCGGAGGCAAGTGGATGTATCCGGCCAGAGAGACGCGAGCATTCTTGGAACTCTGGCTGGACGAGCAGCCGAAGAACTGAAGGAGCTGATGAATTGCCGCGCTACGTTGTAAAGCCGCAGCAGATCGACGGCATCAAGCTATACGGTGTATGGGACACGCTGGCCGAGGCTTTCATATTCAAAACCGGCATGTACTATACCGAGCGATTCGCGCAAGAGGATGCAGACAAGCTCAATGCGGCAGCTGCCGCGGAGGGAGGTGAGAACACGATGCTCAAAGAGGTACTCACGGGTGAGCCGGTCAAGGTCGAAGACGGCATGATCGTCATGCAGGAAGGTGAAGCGATTGCTTCGTACAACCAGAAGTATTTCCGCTTGGTGAGTGAGTTGCCGCAGCCGGAACAATCGCAGACTCAGGGCTGGGTCGAATGGCTATGCGATGCGGACATGCGGACTAAGATGGGTTTGCTAGGCGAACACGTCAATCTGCTGACGCTCGAGGCGGCTACTGCAGCGTACAGGCTTCATTAATGAAAAAAGCCCAATCTCAGGGTGAGAGCTGAGACGGGCCGTAAGACAAACATTCTACCGCAAGTGTATCACCGCTTTCATCATCTGTCTATTAGGAGGTAAGTGTCATTCATGAGTAACTTGATTCCTGTTCAACTTACGATCCAAGCCGCGAATGCGGCTGATTTCAAAGCGATCGTTCTCGACATCGCAGATACCCTCGGTTATCTGCCGACTAGCCAGATCCCGCCGTCGACGACTATTGTCGCCGTTGATGCTCCGGCACAAGTACCTGCAACTGCTCCGGTCGCGCCGGCGGCTTACGCAACTCCACCGGAACCGGCACAGCCTTATCAGCAAGCGCCTGCCGCTTCAATCGTTCCACCGGCTTCTCCAGTAACACCGCCAGCCGCACCACCTGTAGCTCCACCGACCAGTGTGCCAACGGTAGCGCAGTCTTACACAATGGACCAGCTCGCCGTCGCAGCAACGCAGCTGATGGACGCTGGGCAGGATATCCGGCCGCTGTTGGCGCAATTCGGGGTGCAGGCGCTCATGCAGCTGCCGAAGGAACAATACGGTAACTTCGCTACTGCGCTGCGCCAGATGGGAGCGCGGATATGATCACCAAGACGTTCGAGATCCGCGATCGCTTGACGTTCATTCCCGTTATCGCAACGCTGCTTGAGGCCATCGGCCCGGCAGAGCCTGTGGACAATTATCTGCTCGGTCGTGCCGGTTATATCAGCGGCAACAGGTCTGTGCTGGTTACGAAACTGGTAGACAGCAAATCCGCCAGCGATCCGCACGATTGGGACAATGGCGCACGAACGATGCCGATCGCCCACCAGTACATCCAGGAGAAATTCCTCGGGCTTGAATCCGGTGCAGTCATCGACGTCGAGTACATCCTCGGCGAGCGCAAGGAGCCGAAGGTCAGCGAACGGGAGGCATATCCATGACGGCGATCAATCACGCTGATCGCGCTCATGCGCTGTTGTCGGCAAGCAGCTCGCACCGTTGGCTACACTGTACGCCGAGCGCCCGCCTCGAGGCGACGCTGCCGGACACGACTAGCGAAGCGGCCAGCAAGGGCACGTTGGCGCACGAGATCGCGGAGCTGAAGCTGAGGAAGTACAACGAGCCTATGGGGCCGAAGAAGTTCGCCGCGGCGCTAAAGAAGCTGAAAGCGAATCCGATGTACGAGCCGGAGATGGACGGGCACACAGACATGTACCTCGACTACATCAAGTCCATTGTCCACAGCTTCAATTCGCCGCCGCATGTGGCGATCGAGAAGCGTGTCGACCTGACCGCTTACGTGCCGGAGAGTTTCGGCACATCTGACTGCATCATCATCGGTGGCCAGCAACTGCACATCATCGACTATAAGAACGGTCAAGGTGTGCCCGTGCCGGCGGAGGACAATCCGCAGATGAAGCTGTACGCGCTCGGCGCACTTTCGGCATACGGCTTGCTGTATCCGATCGAGACGGTTCACATGGCGATCGTACAACCGAAGGTATGGGACAAGCCGTCTGAGTGGTCGATATCGGCCGCCGAGTTGCTCTCCTGGGGCGAGTCGATCAAGTCGATTGCCCTGCAAGCGTATAACGGCGAAGGCGAATACTTCGTTGGTGAGCACTGCGGATTCTGCCGCGCGAGGCAAACATGCCGAGCAAGGGTTGAGCAGCTCCTATCCGTCAGCGAGTACATGCCGATGCGGCCGCCGCTGATCGGATGGGAAGAGGTTGGAGATGTGCTCCAGCGCGCCGAGGGGATCGTCGCTTGGTACAACTCGCTGAAAGAGCTAGCGCTCTCCGAAGCGCTGCGAGGCGGAGACATTCCAGGGTGGAAAGCAGTCGAGGGGTGCGGATCGCGTCAGTACGTCGACATTGACACTGCGTTCAAGTCGCTACAGGATGCTGGCATCGCCGAAGCTGTTCTCTTTGAACGTAAGCCGCTCAGCGTGGCCGCCGTCGAGAAGGTGCTTGGCAAAGCCGACTACCGAAAACTGCTTGAAGAACCGGGTCACGTTAAGAGCGAGCCAGGCAAGCCGACGCTGGCGCCGATCACCGATAAGCGTCCGGCTGTAACGAATCAGATTGATCCGGCTTCGGTATTCTCCGGACCGGTTGAATCATAATGCCTACCAATAAAACGACAAAGCGAAAAGGGAGACACGACAAATGAGCAACCAAGCACAGCAAGCAACCGCAGTAACGACAGGGCAGGTACGACTAAGCTATGTTCACTTGTTCCAGCCGCATGCGAATCAGCCAGGTCAAGAGGCAAAATACAGCACGACGATCCTCGTTCCGAAGTCGGACGTTGCAACGATGCAGCGCATCAACGCAGCGATCGAGGCGGCCGCTCAAAAGGGAACAGCATCGATCTGGAACGGCGTCCGCCCTCCGCAACTTAAAACTCCGATTTGGGACGGCGATGGATTCCGCGATAACGGAGAACCGTTCGGGCCGGAGTGCAAGGGTCACTGGGTTCTGACTGCCAGCAGCAAGACGCAACAGGCGATCGTCGACTTGGGTATGAACCCGATCATCGATCAGTCCCAAGTGTACTCCGGCATGTTCGGCCGCGTGAATATCAACTTCTTTCCTTATCTCAACAGCGGTAAAAAAGGAGTCGGTGCCGGCCTTGGTCCGGTGCAGAAGCTGGCAGACGGTGAGCCGCTCGGTGGTCGGATCAGCGCTGAGCAGGCGTTTGGCAACGCACCGGCACCAGTTGCTCCAGGATATGGGCAACCGAGCTATGGCCAACCTCCTGCACAGCAGCAACCAGCTTACCCGCAACAACCAGCGTACGGGCAAGCACCGGGTTATGGACAAGCTCCTGCACAGCCGCAGGCATATGGCCAGCAGCCGCCAGCCTACCCGCAACAGCCACCAGCACCTCAGCAGCCGGCGCAGCAGCAATTCGATCCAATCACCGGCAAGCCGCTTAATGGTGGCGGCGTGTACGGAATTTGACCAAAGATGAAATGATCGTTCATCTCAGCATAGACATCGAGACGTTCAGCTCGGTGGACCTCAAGAAAGCGGGACTGTACAAATATGTGCAGTCCCCTGATTTTCAAATCCTCTTGTTCGCTTATAGCTGGGACGGGGAGCCGGTCCGCGTCGTCGACTTGGCGCAAGGGGAAGAGATCCCGCTGCACGTCGTGAATGCACTGAACGATCCCTACGTAATCAAGCACGCTTACAACGCGGCTTTTGAATGGTATTGCCTGGGCAAGTTCTGGCAATCCCCGATAGAGCAATGGCGCTGCACGCAGGTTCACGGTTTGTATTGCGGCTATCCGATGGGGCTAGGGCAGCTCGGCGAGGCGATGGGCATTCCGCAGGACAAGCGGAAGCTTGGGACCGGCGGCGCGCTGATCCGGACATTCTGCATACCGACGATGCCGACGAAGAGTAACGGCCAGCGTACGCGGACGCTCCCGCATCACGAGCCGGAGAAGTGGCAGCTGTTCAAGCAATACTGCGCTGGCGACGTCGTAGCCGAAATGGAATTGCTCGGCCGGCTGAATGTCTTCCCGGTACCGGATCAAGAGTGGCAACTGTGGCAACTAGATCAGTGGATTAACGCGTATGGAATCGCAGTCGATCAGGAAGTGGTAGAAGGTGCGTTGGCGATCGACGAGCAAATCAGCGCGGAGTTGAAGCAAGAAGCCGTCCAACTGACCGGGCTGAACAATCCGAAAAGCGTCAAGCAACTGCTTGAATGGCTGGCGGAGGAGATCGATGAAGAGGTTGCCGACTTGAAGAAGGAGACCGTTACTGGGCTGATCGACAAGCTGGACGAGGGCAAGGTTAGGCGCGTCCTCGAGATTCGGCAGGAGCTCAGTAAGACAAGCGTCAAGAAATACGCCGCGATGCAGAATGCTGTTTGCGACGATGGCCGGATTCGGGGGCTGTTACAGTTCTACGGAGCCAACCGGACAGGACGATGGGCTGGGCGGCTCGTACAGGTTCAGAATCTTCCGAGAAATTATCTTGAAGAATTACTGGACCATGCCCGAGAGCTCGTCAAGGCACGAAACGTCACCGCGTTGAAGATGATCTTCGGCAACGTGCCGGATACGCTCTCGCAGCTCATCCGGACAGCGCTGGTACCATCGCCCGGCAATCGCCTTATCGTTTCGGACTTCTCGGCGATCGAGGCGCGCGTGTTGGCATGGCTCGCCGGCGAACAATGGCGGCTGGATGTGTTCAATTCGCACGGCAAGATATATGAAGCCTCGGCATCACAGATGTTCGGCGTTCCGATCGAAGAGATCGGCAAGGGCTCCGAGCTTCGGCAGCGAGGGAAGGTTGCAGAGCTCGCGCTCGGGTATCAGGGCGGATCCGGCGCGCTTGAGGCGATGGATACGGAGAAGAAGCTGAATCCGGCAGAGTTTCCCGAGATCGTCACACGCTGGCGGAACGCGAACCGCCGCATCGTAGACCTGTGGTACAGCCTCGAGAACGCTGCGCTCGAAGTCATGCGAACCGGAATGCCAGTTGGTATCCGCGGATTGCTATTCGCACGTGAAAGCCATCACGGAACACAGCAGGACTTCCTGACGATCACGCTGCCGAGTGGCCGGAAGCTGTTTTACGCGAAGCCGTTCCTCAAGCCGAACGACTTCGGCAAAGAGGCGATCCACTATTGGGGCATGGACCAGGTCAAGAAGAAGTGGACGGTGCTTTCGACGTATGGCGGCAAGTTCGTGGAGAACGTGGTTCAAGCGATCGCGAGAGACTGCCTTGCAGTGGCCATGATGCGGACCGCATACGCCGGATATCCGACCGCGATTCACGTCCATGACGAGATCGTGGCCGACGTTCCGAACGGGTTCGGATCGATCGAGGAGATGACCGCGATCATGGGGCAGCCGATTCCGTGGGCGCAAGGGCTTCCGCTGAAGGCGGCTGGATTTGAAACTTTCTATTATATGAAGGATTGAGGCGAGAACATGGCAGCGCGGTCCGGTGGATATCGAACACCTATCCCGAATCGGGACGTTGAGATGAGAACTACCGGCAACGGGCCGGTTATCTCGTATTACCTAAGCCCAGAAGAGTTGGAGAAATATCGAGCGGCGCCGTCAACGCCGCCTCGGGACTCGCTAGGCGAAAAGATCAACGCGCCTGTGGCGCACAAGGAGGAGAAGTACGTGTCCACTCAAGCAGCAAATGCGGAACGCTTCGTTCCGTCGAAGGTTGAGTTTTTGAAAGGGATCGCCGCGGGCAAGTCGATCAGCAAGATGGAGCGCGATTGGAAGATGGCGCAAGGATCTCTTCATTATTACATCGGCAAATGGAATCTGAAGGGCATCAAGCCGGAGCGCGCCGAGCAGCTGCTCGACGAAATCGATGCAGAGGAAGCGCGCAAACCTGTTAAAGGGTTGATCGCTTACAATGACCAATCCAGCGCGCCGATGCCTGCAGAGCCGGACATTCAACCGACTGGAGAAGGTGCAAAGGCAGCGTCAACGCAACCAGACGAACTGCAAAGCCGTCTCGATCGGGCGCTAGAACGAATCAAGTCTATGACCGAGACGCTTGAAGCCGCGAATTTAGAAAATTCAAAGCTGAAGCATGAACGCGACGACTACAAGCGAGCAGCGACTGATTTGGAAGAGAAGCTGGACAAGCAGTCAGACCATGAGGCGGAGATCGAACGGCTACGCACGGAGCTGGCCAAGACGATCGGCGAGCGCGCCGAGCTGCAAGGCAAGATCGAAGAATACGCCACTGCGATCGACGTCGCTAAGCTAACGATTCAGGACATCGAGAGCGATCGGCAAGTGCTGCTTGAGAACATGCGTCAAGCCAAAGTCGCTAGCGATCCGGTTAATCATCCCGCGCACTACACGAGCGGCGGCATCGAGACGATCGAGTTCATTCGCGCGAAGCTGACGCCGGAAGAGTTCGTTGGCTACTGCAAAGGTAACGTGCTGAAATATGTTTCGCGCGCCAACCTTAAAGGCGGCGTCGAGGACCTGAGCAAAGCTACTGTGTACCTCGGCTGGGCTGTAGGATTGGAGGCTGGAGCGAAATGAAAAGCTACACCCAACATACTATCGAGAAATGCGAAGCGGGAGACTTGACGCATGCTCATGCAATTGGATTGGCTGCTCTGTTAGATGCTGCCTTGAAGCCAATTCAACCTTCCATGCAAGACGTTCTTGCCGAACGCATTCGCCAGGACGCCAAGTGGGGCGAGCAGAATCACGAGCCGCAATATTGGATGGGAATCCTCGGCGAGGAGTTCGGCGAGCTATGCCAGGCGGTCAACGAGACCGTGTTCAACAACGGTACGGAGGCGCGGCGGAAAGGCGGCTACGTCAACATGCGCGCGGAGGCCGTTCAAGTGGCCGCAGTAGCGGTGTCGTTCATCGAAATGCTAGATCGCCGGTACAAGGAGGCTGAGATCGATGCTTGAACAAGCCCAAGCCAAGCTACAGGCTGAGATGGAGAAGGAAAAGAAGAACGAATATGTCCAGTTCATTGGCCAATTCCTTCTGGGCCACCTCGGAGCTAATCCAGGTGATGCGGAGCGGATCCTGGCCGCTGATAATACGATCCTGAAGAGCCTCGACGCCATGAAGACCGCCGCACAGAAGAAGCCTCGAAGCGGAAACGTTGCGATGTTGACGCCGATCGAGGGGCTGACTGTCGTACTGAAATACTTCGGTATCGACAAGGCGCCGACGGTGCCAGTAATGCCGGATATGGTCGCAACGCCTGTCTCAGCTCCTACAGCTCCCGCAGCACCGCAGCCAGCGCCGAAGGCTGACTTCGATATCAGCCTCGACGCTTACATGTGAGGTGGCTGAGATGAGCGCTATTAAAAGTATTACTGACTCTGCCGAGATCAATCGTCACCTTCCTTCGAAAGCATCTCAAGCGCTTGTTGACTTCGTCGAGAATGTTGCTCTGAAGCGAAGCCGGTATTTGTTTACAACGCGTGCCAGCGGCATTCTGTTCGCTCACTGCACTCATTGTAAAAGGACCTACACACCCGCTTTACTGCTAGGGCCGCTGAAGCACAATGAAGAGCAACTCTGCGAGAAGTGCGGTTCACTTTGTATCGTCAAGGACAGCTGGCGCGGCCGCAGCCGCCTCGTCGACGAGGCTTATATCGTATGGTACAGCAAATCTGAAATTGATCCTAAATCCGTAGTCGCTCAGGGGATTCATGTTTGTCGGGATTATAGTGGTGACTACAAGGACGTGAACACGCTAATCAGCGCTCCGATCTGCGCCTACCTATTTAAACCCGGAGATCCACGATCGAAAGGTAAAGAGCGATTCGGCAGAGGTCACATGTTCAAGCGCGGTTGGATTGACGGGCATCGCCCGGGTTTGATTGCAACTCGATCCGTTTACTCGGAACGGGAGATTTACGCCAAACGAATGCCTCTTTACATCAGCGAAGCAAATATCTCGGAAGCAGTAGCCGGAACGCAGCTCCAGTATAGCCAGTGGCAAAAGTTCTATTCTGTTCTTGAAGAGGACGAGGCGGCCTGGCACGGATGGAATACATTCACGCGCAGAGCCGGCGAGGCTGTATCGGACATGGCTAAATTCTTCGACTTGGCCACGCGCTATCCTTGCGTTGAGTATCTTGCAAAGCTGGGCTTGCACGAAATAATTAGATTCAAGATCCTCAACTACGAAACATACAAGGTGATCAATTGGCGAGGCGCATCGATGGAGAAGGTCCTTCAAATGTCTAAAGACGAGGCCAAAGAGCTTCAGACAGCGCTCCAAATAGTCGAAGATTTCTCACCGCTTTCGCTTTACAGTTATCGGTTCCACAGACATCACAAAGACGGCGGGATTCAGGTCTCATTCGAACAGGCTCATAAGCTGCGAGATCTAACGCTCGAAACATCTCTTAGCACAATCAAGCACATTCCACTGCCTTATACGTCGATCGCTAAATACGTCTTGAAGCAGATGGCGCGGCAACAATCGCCATACAAAAAAGCCCATGATGTAGTTATCGCTTGGCGGGACTATCTCGACGCATGCAAGAAGCTCGGAATGAGAATGAAGTCGGAAGCGGTCCTATACCCAAACGACCTACATCGAGCACACGATAAAGCGGTCACGAAGGTGAAATACAAAGAGGACAAATCACTTAACGATCTTATCGTGAAAAGGCTTGGTCAACTGGTTGAGAAGTATCGATTTGAATCGAACAACCTTATCATTCAACCAGCGGTGGACACTGTTGAGCTGTTCAAGGAAGGGAAAGAACTCGGTCATTGTGTTGGTGGGTACGCAAAGCGCTATGCCAACGGCGAATGCGATATCCTGCTTGTTCGCACTACGACGGAGCCGGGCAAGCCGTTCTACACGATGGAGATACGTAATAACGCAATCATCCAATGCCGCGGTAAAGGTAACAAGGATATGACGCCTGAAGTTCGAGAGTTCGTTCAAGCATTCACCGATCAGAAGTTAAAGAAGAAAAAGGCTCGCGTTAAAGTCGCGGCCCGTCAGGAGGTTGCTGTATGAGTGAGCTTACAATCCATCGAGCGGACGCTCTCGCCGCCGAGATCCGCACCATCGACTCACAGACAAGGGAGATCGCCGCGCGCGGTGCAATCGAGATTGGCACACGCCTGATCGAAGCGAAGGAGCTCGTTGATCATGGCGAGTGGGAGAAGTGGCTGAAAGAGAACGTGAATTATAGCCAGTCCACCGCGAACAACTTCATGCGCGTCGCCAAGGAATACGGCTCAAATCCGCAATCGTTTGGCAATTTGACCTACACGCAGGCAGTCGCCCTGCTGGCGGTACCGTCCGAGGAGCGCGAGCAATTCGCGGAGGACGTCGGCGCCAGTGAGCTCTCGACGCGCGAGCTGAAGGAAGCAGTCAAGGCGCGGGACGAAGCGCAGAAGCAGGCGAAGAAGCTCGAGGCGGATCTGAAGAAAGCGCTGGAGCAAGCCGAACAGGAGCGTAAGCAACGCGAAGAGCTGGCCGCGGACATCGCTCGTCTGCAGATCGATTTGGCAGAAGCGAAGATCGCTGGCGACGCAGAGGCGGCGGACAAGCTGAAAGCTGAATTGCTCGATGCGCAGGACAAGGTGAAGCAGCTTGAGGCAGAACTACGAACGAAGCCGATCGACGTTCCTGGAGTCGTGGAGAAGATCCCTGCTGAAGTCGAAGCGGAGCTGGAGGAGTTGCGGAAGAAAGTCGCTCAACCAAATACCAGCGCCGCGGCTGTAAAGTTCAGAATCCAATTCGAAACGCTGACCGGCGGCTTCACCAATTTGCTGGCGACGCTTGCCGAAGTGGAGCCGGAGCAACGTGAGAAGTTCACCGGAGCGCTGCGCTTGCTGATTGGGAAGATGTCGGAGAAGCTGTAATGTTCGTTTTCTTTTTTGACAAGGCTGGCGCCGCGGTACTTGATAGACCGCCGGCGCCTCCTCTCCGACGAACGGATTACCAGAAGCAATTCGTCGATGTGTTCAAGCGCCTGTCGACGCGGGAGCAAAGCTGGAGAGTGTGGAGCGACTTTCTGGAGCTAGCTGCCTGCGCGATCTCGAACCGCGTCGACCGCGCCAACTATGAGGTGCGCGAGAAGCGGTATATGGGCGTCATCAAGCGTTATAGCAAAGATGAGGCTAACGACTTCGCGAAGATGCTGGCCATCTTGACGCAGGCGCTAGACGAGGAGCCTGAACAGGATTTTCTCGGAGAGTTGTTCATGTCGCTCGAGCTTTCCAATCACTGGCGCGGTCAGTTCTTCACGCCGTACAGTCTTTGCCGAATGATGGCTGAGATGCAGTACGTCGATCTGCCGGAACGTGTTAAGGAGAAAGGATACATCAGCGTCAACGATCCAGCCTGCGGCGCGGGTGCGACGCTGATCGCGTTTGCCAATGTGGCTAAGGCTCGTGGGATCAACTATCAGAACCACGTTCTATTCGTCGCTCAGGATATCGACCAGACGGCCGTGCTGATGTGTTACTTGCAGATGTCGCTGCTTGGATGCGCAGGATACGTGATCGTCGGTAACACGCTGACGATGGAGACGAGCGAGATCTGGTACACGCCGATGTGGTTTTCAGACGTGTGGCGGTGGCGGCGAGTATTTCAAAAAATGAGCGATCTAAAAGCGTAACTGATTCATTTTGTGACATAAGAGAGGGAGAGGGTAAGTATGGGAGTTAGGCAGGACTTGGACGAACTCGATGACATTGGACGGAAAGACGAAGTTCAGGAGTTTATATCAAGAAATCAACATCAGTTCGGATACATTATGCAAGAAGCGAGCAGACAATGGGTAGCTAAAGACCCTGTGGGAGCCTTGACGGTTGGCGATTGCAACGCCGTTGTTCTGAGACATGGGCAATATCATGAATTGCTTGAGAAGATCGAGAAGCTAGAGAAAATGCAAGCGGAACTAACGAGGGTAATTGCTCGGAATCTGATTGCTTGGGATACATCGAAAGATAAGCGAGAAGGTTTGTTGCCAGAAGTATATCTGACCAACAAGTACTTGTATAAGCAATTAACTGGAGAAGAGTACTACAAGGATCGAGCAATTAAGAAGTTCCATATCGGCGACGAATATAGCTGAACAGTTCGACGAAGAAGCGAAGGAAAGGATAGGTGACGGCATGAACCTTCCTAAAGCTAGGAAGCGCGTATTCGATGCTTTCTTCCGGCAAATTGGCAAGAAGATCGAGCTCAAGTCAGTTCGCCCGCTCGACGATCAAGGCAACTCTTATGTACTGGAATACACTACGAAGCACGGCGGCCGAGGCAAGCTCGAGCTGTATGGGTTGGGACCAACGCCGTGATAGATAGAGGTGCGGAGCCGTGCAATACAATCGACAATTAACCATATCAGCAGCAGGCAGCCGCAAGGCGACGCACTGGCCTACGCAGGTAATCTGGTGGTCGGAACTCGTCGACCGCCTGCGCACAGCTGTACGCGGTACCGAGACGTTGAGCCAATACCTATCGATGGCAAAGAGCCAGCAGGACGAGCTCAAGGACGTCGGCGGCTTCGTTGCGGGTGCGCTCGCTGGCGGTCGCCGGAAGGCGAATGCTGTCACTGGCCGCGACGTCATCACGCTTGACTTAGATGCGATCCCGCCTGGAGCAACAGCTGACGTCCTTCGTCGGCTGGAAGCGCTAGGCTGCGGGTACGCAGTCTACAGCACACGCAAGCACCATGAGAGTAAGCCGCGGCTTCGTGTGTTGGCTCCGCTCTCACGTACGGTAACCGCGGACGAGTATGAGCCGATCGCACGGAAGCTCGCCGAGATCATCGGCATTGAGTTATGTGACCCGACGACGTTCCAAGCGACGCGACTCATGTACTGGCCAAGCTGCAGCGCGGACAGCGTATACGTGTTCACGTACGGAGACAAGCCGTTCCTCGACGCGGACGGCGTGCTCGCGATGTACGAGGATTGGCGGAATTGGTCGTCGTGGCCGCAGGTACCCGGCGCTGCAACTGCACAAGTTCGGCTGGCCGCGAAGCAAGGCGATCCGCTGACTAAGGAAGGCATCGTTGGTGCGTTTTGCCGGCAGTACGACATTGAGTTAGCGATCGAGAAGTTCTTGCCGGGCGTGTACGTTCCGACAGACGACGGAACCGGGCGCTATACGTTCGTCGGCGGCTCGACCACCGGCGGCGCGGTACCGTACGACAACGGCAAGTTCTTATACAGCCATCACGCGACGGACCCGACCAGCGGCCGCCTCGTGAACGCGTTCGATCTCGTCCGGATGCACAAGTACGGCGACATGGACGACGATGCCGCCGCGGGCACGCCGACGAACCGACTGCCTTCGTTCGCCACGATGGTGGCGTTCGCATTGCAGGACGGCGGCGTCGCCGAACTGCTTAATAAGGAAAAGTACGAGAAGGCGGTCGCCGGCTTCAGCCAAGCTATGGGGCAGCCGGTACCTGCTGCGGCGATCGAAGCTGTAGCCTCTGAAGCTGATATGTCCTGGTTCTCTCGGCTCGAGCTCAGCACGACGACCGGCAGACCTGCGAAGACGACGGATAACATCCTGCTTATCCTCGATTACGATCCGCTGCTTCGCGGGAAGCTGGCATATGACGAGTTCGCGGTGCGCGGGATGGTCCTCGGTGCGCTGCCATGGGATACGCGATCGGAGCGTCGGCAATGGACCGACGTCGACGACGCAGGGCTACGCCACTACCTCGAGCGGACTTACGGGATCACCGGCAAGGAGAAGATCCTCGACGCTGTTGCTCTTAGTGGCCATCGCCACAGCTTCAATGAGGTACAGGAATGGCTCCGAAACCTGCAATGGGACGGCACTCGCCGAATCGACACGCTGCTAACGGTGTACCTCGGCGCCGCTGATTCGGTCTATACGCGAGCAGTCAGCCGCAAGGCGATCGTTGCCGGTGTAGCTCGGGCGATGGTACCGGGATGCAAATACGATAACATGCCGATCCTCGCCGGACCGCAAGGGCTTGGCAAGAGCACATTTCTTCGGCTGCTCGGTCGTAAATGGTACAGCGATAGCCTGACGACATTTGAAGGCAAAGAGGCTTCAGAGCTCATTCAAGGCATTTGGATTAATGAGGTAGGCGAGCTAAACGGCTTTAATAAGTCGGAGAATAACGCGATCAAGCAGTTTCTCAGCCGGACGGAGGATATCTACCGGGAGCCGTATGGACGCCGGACGAAGAGTTATCCGCGGCGCGGCGTGTTCTGGGGAACAACCAACGATAGCGAATTTCTAAAAGATATGACGGGTAACCGGCGATTCTGGCCAGTGGACGTCGGAGTCCAGCAGCCGACGAAAAGCGTATTCGCGCAGCTGGAAGACGAGGTACCGCAGATTTACGCGGAGGCTTATATGTACTGGCAGCTGGGAGAGCCGCTGTACTTAACCGGCGAAGCTGCCGCGTTGGCCGCAGAGCAGCAGGAGATCCACCGTGAGGCGAACGCCAAAGAGGGCATCATCCGCGAGTTCGTCGATCGCCGCGTGCCGGCGGATTGGGATAAACGAACGCAGGCGGAGAGGCGTCTGTACTGGTCAGGCGAGTTCGGGCGTCCGGCGGGGGCCGAGAGTGACACCGTCGAGCGGGATCGCATATGCGCCGCGGAGGTATGGTGCGAATGTTTCGGAGGGGACTTAAAGCATATGCGGCGGTTTGAGTCGATAGAGATCAACAGCATTTTGGCCAGACTGTACGGGTGGAAGAGGCATAACGTAGCAATGAGATTCGGCCCATATGGACCGCAGAAAGGCTTCGTAAAGTTGTAACTTTCTCCTGTAACTTTCTCCGATTTTGTAACTTTCTCTTGTAACTTTGTAACTTTCTCAATCCTAGAAAGTTACAAAGAAAGTTACAGCCTTGAAGCCGCAATAATATAAGGTTTTAGCGAAATTTGTAACTTTGTAACTTTCTATCTATTAAAAATAAAAAATAGAGAGATTAGAGCGGCGCACGTACCGCCTAATCCGCCTAATCCGCCTAAATGCGTGAAGTACATACGCGTGCCCGCACGTGTACGCACGAGGCGATGATCGGAGGGATGGAAATGGCTGAGAGAAATTTGCGCGAGAAAAATATCGAGGGCTATCTGCGGGATAAGGTCAGAGACGCAGGCGGGATCGCCTACAAGTGGGAGAGTCCAGGGAACAATGGCGTACCGGACCGGATTGTAATGCTGCCGAATGCGCGCGATGTGTTCGTTGAGCTTAAAGCACCGGGTAAGAATCCGACGCCGCTGCAGCTATCCCAGCACAGGCGACTGCGTGCATTAGGACGGGATGTGCGGGTGATCGACAGCCGTGAACAGGTTGACCAGTTGCTAGCGGACTATCAGGAGGGACGGCTATGAGCATGAGCGCATTGGCGATGCCGCAGCGCAAACAGTACGTCCCGCATCCGTATCAACGATATTGCATTAATCGTTTGCTGACGGACGAGGCACTGGCGTTGTTCCTCGACCTCGGATTAGGCAAGACGGTCATCACGCTGACGGCCATAAACGACTTGAAATACAATCAATTCGCTGTCCGCCGCGTTCTGATCGTCGCCCCGAAGAAAGTTGCCGAGGCAACCTGGACGATGGAAGCAGGCAAGTGGGAGCATTTGAAGCACCTGCGAGTTGTGACGGTATTGGGCAGCAAGCCGAAGCGGATCAGGGCGCTGAACACGCCAGGCGACGTATGGGTAATCAATCGGGAAAACCTTGCCTGGCTTGTAGAGCATTACCGCAATGCCTGGCCGTTCGACATGGTGGTACTGGATGAACTGTCGAGCTTTAAGAACCATCAGGCACAGCGGTTCAAGGTGCTGACATGGGTGCGATCGCACATCACACGCATGGTGGGATTGACCGGCACACCGGCGCCGAACGGACTGTTGGACCTGTGGGCGCAGATATTCCTGCTTGACCAAGGGCAGCGGCTGGAGAAGTATATCACGCATTACCGGACGAAGTATTTCGAGCAGAACTATAACGGCTTTGGGTACACGGCCAAGCCCGGAGCTGAGGAATCCATTCACCAGCGGATCAGCGACATCTGCATCTCTATGAAGGCTGAGGATTATCTCGACCTGCCGGACTGCGTGACGAACGTAATCCCGGTCGTGCTGGATGATAAGGCGCAGGCGCTTTACAAACGAATGGAGAAGGACCTGCTACTAGAACTGGAGGATACCGAGATCACCGCGACGAGTGCGGCGACGCTTACGGGCAAGCTGCTGCAGTTGTGTAACGGTGCGTTGTACGACGAGGAGCGTAAGGTGCATGAGATCCACGATAGCAAAATCGAGGCGTTCATGGAGCTAATCGAGCAGCTGAACGGGAAGTCGGCGCTTGTGTTTTACAACTTCCAGCACGATCTGTCTCGTATCCATAAAGCGTTAGAGAAGTCCAGCCTTCGCATTCGAGAGCTACGGACGCCGGAGGATCAGTTGGACTGGAACGCCGGACAGGTCGATATCCTTCTAGCACATCCGGCCAGCGCTGCGTATGGGCTGAACCTGCAGGACGGTGGTAACCACGTCGTATGGTTCGGGCTTAACTGGAGCCTGGAGCTATATCAACAGGCAAACGGCAGGTTGCACCGACAAGGGCAGAAGCAGAAGGTTATCCTGCATCACCTTGTTGTACAGGGCGGCGTTGACGAGGATGTCATGGCGGCTCTTGAGGATAAAGCGTCGACACAGGACAGGCTTCTGACAGCACTAAAAGCAAGAGTCGAGAGGGTGATGAGTGGATGAATCGCAATCAGAAGCGCGAAGCGTTTCAGCGGCTCCGAAAACTTTCGCCGGAACAGTTCTGGAGCCAGATGAATGTGCTTCATTCACGTGCATACGGTCTAGCGCAGAAGCACTACGAGGAAGCCATGGATGTTGTGCTTCAACCAAAGCAAAAGGCGGCCGTGGTTGCTAAAGCGCACGAGATCCGGGAGTTGTGGGACGGCCTAAGAGAAATTACAACCAGTGAAACAGAGGCGGAGTTCTTCAAGTCGATTGAGGAGGGTGGCGGATGAGTTGGACTGAACGGTTGATAGAGGATTATCGAAAAAGCAAAAGCAAGATCACGCGATACCGTGCCCGGCTTCTCCGCATTGACAAGAAGGAACTGACAGATCGGCAAGCGGAAGAGATTGTTAAACTGAACGAGATCGTCAACAGCATGGTTTTCGCAATCGAATGGATGCGGACGGGGCATGAACCCGGAACATATCGTGGGATCGATCGTCGTGGCGCCTACCGGGAGCCGCGCGTCTTGGATAAGGATTTGTTTCCATCCCTGCAGGAGCCGAAGGATAAAACCTTTCGATTGACACCTGCCGATAGGGAATATGCACTTGCGGTTATCGGGTGCTTATCCGAAAGAGAATTCAATTGTTTGATGCTACATGCGGTCAACAGAATGTCTTATTCAGATATTGGCGAAACCTTGAAATTATCCAGGCATACGGTTCGTGTATATGTCGAAAGAGCAAGGAAAAAAATCCTTTCGTCCCAATCCTGATAAGGGATTTTGGGAAATCGTGTCGCGCAGATGTCGCGCAAGGTCGCTATTAGTAGAGGGACATTTTCTCTTCTGTCAGTCTCAGCGTGAGCCTGCGATGAGACAGTTCATGCAAGACGAGGCCGCGGCTCGGCCGCAAATACCAGACCGGCAGCACAGACAGGGAAGCGTTATCGCGAGCCCGATGGAGTGCGGCCGGTCATCGCTATTTCTGGGCTCCTTAACACAGTAAAGCCCATTATCCTACTGCGTTGCCGAGGCTGACACTCCTCTCTCCAGCCGTGATCGGGACGGTGGCAGCGCAGTACCCGAATTATTAAATTCACAAACGTTTGGGATTATGGAGTTGATCGCATGAATGAATACAAGACAGATGAACAAAAGCGATCATTCTACGATAGCAAGGAATGGAAGCAGTTACGAGAAGAACGGAAGAGGATCGATAACTATGAATGCCAGGAGTGCAAACGCAACGGACTGGTAACCATCGACACGAACGAATATAGCGAATCAGCCAAACGCAAGAAGATCCAACTGGTCGTTCATCACATCAAGGAGATCGAACATCATCCAGAGTTGGCACGAGACATAGACAATCTCGAAACACTTTGCGTTGATTGCCACAATGCAGAGCATGGACGAGTGTTCGAGCCGAATGTGAACAAGTGGAATGACGAGCGATGGTGATACCCCCGGTCAAAAGGTTTGGACGAAAGTTTTTGCCAGGCACCGGCGAGGGGACTCGACTGTCGAGTTTTTTGAGGTTATTACGCGTGATAGGGGGGTGGTAGGGAATGAATGCGAAACAACAGAAGGCTTTGCGTGAGGAACTCCTCGTGCGGATCGACAAGAAAAGTAATGTGCAGCTGGAAAAAGTTGACCGGTATATGAACCTTGTAAATATCTTCTACCTGCTTGACAAGACCATCAAGAAGGACGGCGTGATGGTCACGACGGAAAACGGTGCGCAGAAGTTCACCAAACCTAACCCCGCAATCGCGGAGAAAAATAAAGTGAATAGCTCATTGATAGCTCTCGGTAAAGATTTGGGCTTGGAAATACCTAATCCGGTCCCTGCGCAGGCTGCTTCTGAAGAAGAAAAAAGCGCATTGATCTAATATGATCCGCCAGAAGTACGTTGACGAATACATCGCTCTTTATCGAGAGGGCAAGATCAAGTTTAACGAGGAACGCAAGCAACTGGTCGAGTATCTGGAAAGAGATGTCCTATCCCGAGAAGATCTTTATTTTGACGATAAGTTGATCGAGAACTGCATCAAGTTTGCGGAGAAATGGTATTTCCCGCTGCAGCCCTTCCAAAAGTTCTTGATCGCTTTCGTCTTTTTATTTCATACGGATACTGACCGGGTATTCTATCGCAAGCATCTTTGGATGCTAGGTCGCGGTGGCGGTAAGAACGGCCTTATCACTGTAATTTGTCACTTCTTGATCAGCGAGCTTCATGGCATTCGAGAGTACAACATATCGGTCATCGCGAACTCCGAAGAGCAAGCGAAGACCTCGGTCGAAGAAGCGTGCAAAACGACCAGGCGAGATCCGACGCTGCTCAATCACTTCAAACCGACGGCAACTCAGTTGCTGGCGAAGAAGACCGACAGCATATTCAAGTTTCGCACGTCCAACGGTAACACGAAGGATGGCTTACGGGATGGCGCTGTTGTGTTCGATGAGATTCACTACTTCGAGACTAACGCGGATGTGAGAGTCCATATTTCCGGACTTGGCAAGAAGAAATATCCGCGTGAATTCTATATAGGAACAGACGGTTACGTGCGCGACGGATTCTTGGATAAACTCAAGGACAAAGCACTGAAAACCTTGAAAGGCGAAGCACGATCCAATTCGGTTTTCCCATTTATCTGCAAGCTAAACGACGAGAACGAGGTCGACGATCCGGATAACTGGGAACTTGCTAACCCGATGCTCAGCGAACCGCGCAACGATTACGCACAAGGTTTGTTCGACACGATCAGAGAGGAATACGATGACCTTGCCGACGATCCGTCCAATCGCGAAGAGTTTATGACCAAGCGCATGAACTTGCCGGTCACGGATCTGGAGCGATCGGTTGCAAAGTGGGAGGAGATCGCCGACACGAATCAACCTCTCCCGGATTTGGATGGGCAAGAGTGCATCGGGTGTTTGGACTTCGCGCAGATCCGGGACTTCGCCGCGGTCGGATTGGTGTTCAAGCATGACGGTAAGGTTCCGTTTATCACGCACTCGTTCACGCGCAAGGAGTTTGTAGATAAATATTACGGCTACTCGATGCGCGCGGTCGACACGACGCAGAAATTCGCGCCGATCAGAGAGTGGGAATCGAAAGGGTTGCTCACTGTTCTGGATGAGGAAATGATCAATCTGGAGCACATCGTCAATTGGTTTGTGACCATGCGCATGAAATATCACATCACGAAGATAATCGGTGATAACTACCGGATGGAGATGCTGCAGCCAATGCTCGAGGCGGTCGGTTTCGAGGTCGAAGTAATTCGCCGGCCAGAAGCAATTCACGGACTCCTGGCTCCCCGCGTAGAGATGTATTTCTCCAAGAAGATGTTTGTGTGGGGAGACAATCCTCTCATGCGCTGGTACACCAACAACGTGCTCGTGACGATAAAGAAAGACGGCAACAAGGTATACGGGAAGAAGGAACCGATCCGGAGAAAGACGGACGGATTCCAGGCGCTTGTCTGCGGGCTGTATCGGTTCGAAGAGTTGAGCGAAGGGAATATCGACGATGCGCTGAGTGCGCTAGATTCCTTGAGATTCTAGGAGAGGAGGGAGAAAAACGGATGGGATTTTTAGATACCATACTCCGGCGCAACAGTGAGCTCGAATCGATGTTTGATATGGACTTCGTGCAGGAGCTGGGGAGCAAACCGTACCTTAAAAAGATGGCGCTGGAAACGTGCATCAACTTCATCGGGCGCACGATAAGCCAGTGCAACATTCGGATCGTCAAGGACGGCAAGCGCATATATGACGAATGGGATTATTTGCTCAACGTCAGGCCGAACACGGATCAATCCGCTGCGGAGTTTTGGCAGGAGGTTATCTATAAGCTGATTTATGACAACGAGGTCTTGGTGGTCCTATCGGATCGCAATGACTTGCTCATCGCCGACAGCTTCGATCGTCAAGAGTTCGCAGTTTACCCCGATATCTTCAAGGATGTGACGGTCAAGGATTATACCTTTCGTAGGACGTTCCGGATGGACGAGGTCATATACCTGACCTACAACAATGAGAAGCTATCTGTGTTCCTCAACGGAATGTTCGAAGACTATTCCACATTGTTCTCCCGGATGCTAGAAACGCAGAAGCTCAGCAATCAGATTCGTGGAACGGTTGGGATTGAATCGACGCAATCGCTCAACGAAGAGCAAAGGACGAAGCTGCAGGACTTCATTGATAAACTCTTCACGTCCTTCAAAAACAACGTTATCGCGCTTGTGCCGAAGCTTAAGGGCTTCGATTACAACGAAGTGAACGACGGGGCGAACAACGGCAAGTCGGTCGAGGAACTCGCGAAGCTAAAACGCGACCTAACGAACGATGTCGCAAACATCATTGGCATTCCTAACTCACTCATCTATGGTGATATGTCCGAGTATGAGACGGCGGTAAAGGCGTACATCCGATTCTGCGCTGCTCCACTCTTGAAGAAGATTCGAGACGAACTGAACGCCAAGATCATTCAGAAATCGGAATATTTGAGCGGTAAGAAAATCGAGGTTCACGGCGTCATTGATCCGAATCCGCTGGAGTTGGCAAATGCGGTGGACAAGCTCCGCGCATCTGGCGTTTACAACGGCAACGAGATCAGAATCAAGCTGGGGGATGAGCCGGTGGACAATCCCGCATTGGATGAATACGTGTTGACCAAAAACTATCAATCTGCGAGAGGAGGTGAGGGGGAATAATGCGGAAACTCACTAAGCAGGACTGGCTTAAATCATTCAAGAATCAGGCATACGTGGAGCAACTCCAGAAGGTCGAACGGAAATTCGAGACGCGCCGCAACGAAGAGTCCGGAACGACCGAGATAACGATCTATGGCATCATCGGGGATTCGTGGTGGGACGATTCCGTATCGGCATCCGACATCGACAACGCCTTGAAATCAATTACCGGCGATATCGTCATCCATCTGAACAGTCCGGGCGGTGACGTATTTGACGGCATTGCGATTTACAACCGGCTGAAGAAGCATGAGGGCAAAGTGACGATTAACGTTGATGGTTGGGCATGCTCGGCCGCGTCAGTCATCGCCATGTCGGCTGATGAGCTCGTCATGGGTCTAGGCTCGATGATGATGATTCACGAAGCGAGCAGCATCGTATGGGGCACGAAGACCGACATGCGCAAAGAGGCTGATGTCCTGGATGAGCTAGAGGAAGGAATTATCGACATCTACATGACTAAGGCCAACGTGACCCGTGAGGAAATCCGGGCGGCAGTAGATGCGGAGACATGGTACAGCGCCCAAAAGGCAGTTGATATCGGTTTTGCCACCTCAACCGCCGCAGCTAACAGCAAGGACAAGGAAATCTCGCAACTCAAGGCGCAGTTGAGCGCTGCTCAGGATGAACTAGAGCAAATTAAAAGCCCGAAAAATGAACCGAAACCGGCAGCGTCCGGAACACGGTTCTTTTTTTAATTAATCACGAGGAGTGAATCTAAGATGGCAATGCAATTAAAAGGCAAGATGGAAAACTTCGAAGCGAAGAAAACCGCGTACATGAACCTCGTCAAGGAAGGCGCGGACGCGGAGAAGCAGGCTACGGCTTGGAATGAAATGCAGGATGCACTTGTTTCCGACCTGACGGAGAAGATCACGACTCAGGTCCGCAGTGACAACATCGATGCTCAGGTGCTCGCTGCGCGAGGACAGAATGTCCTGACTTCCGAAGAGCGCAAGTTCTTCAACGCGGTGATCGAGTTCGGAGGCTTTAACGAAGACTCGATTCTGCCGATCACGACGCAAGAGCGTGTCTTCGAGGAATTGGTTGCTGAGCATCCGCTGCTCGAAGCAATCGGCCTGCAAGACCTCGGCGCGGTCACTCGGTTCATCTACGCGGACCCGACCAAGACCTACGCATGGGGTGCTCTGTTCGGTGAGATCAAAGGGCAGATTGCGGCGGCGTTCCGCGAGGAACAAATCGGTCAACTGAAGCTCACGGCGTTTGCGGTGATTCCGAAGGACATGCTGGAACTCGGTCCGGAGTGGGTAGAGCGCTACGTTCGCACGCTCCTGGTTGAGTCGTACAGTGTCGGTCTGGAGTATGGCTTGGTCAATGGCCGCGGCCCGGCTCAGAATGAGCCTGTTGGCCTGATGAAGGACGTTGACGGCACCACTGGTGCGGTTACGGTCAAAACTTCTTCCGGAACTTTGACGTTCGCGCCTTCCGATTTCGGAGAGGTGGTAGCGGGCGAGCTACACGATGTAATCAAGGAACTTTCCACCGACTCCAAAGGCAAGTCGCGCAAAGTGCTGAACAAAGTGGTCATGGTCGTGAACCCGGTCGATGCGATCAGCGTTCAATTCCGCAACACGATCCAAACCTCGAACGGTCAATGGGTGACGGCGCTGCCGTACAACATCCAGGTCGTTGAGTCGGAAGAAATCCCACTCGCCAAGGCATTGTTCTTCGTGAAGGGCGAGTATCTTGGTGCTCTTGCCGGAGGATACAAACTGAACAAGTTTGATCAGACGCTGGCGATTGAAGACGCCATGCTGTACACGATCAAGCAGTTCGCAAACGGCAAGCCGAAGGATAACAAGGCGGCGCTGCTCTATGATCTCGACATCCAGTTCGGTAGCGGAGATGTAGAGACTCCTTAATCGGAGTCTCTTACTCTTCACGAGGAGGTGGCACAATGTTTCGCGTAATACGGAAATTTAAGGATTTGAAACACGGGGGGCATATCTACCAGGTGGGCGACGTGTACCCGAAAGAAGGGGCGAAAGCAACTAAAGCGCGCCTGGAAGAGCTGTCCACTGGTAAAAACAAGTACAACCAAGTTTTCATCGAGGAAGTCGCTAAAGAAGAGGAGTGATCCCGATGCCTGAAGTAATCACTCCGGAGATTCTCGCAGAATTTATGCTGCGCATGCACTTGGATGACGACGAGGACGGAAACCTGCTTCGTATTCTCAAAGCGTCTCACGCCGACCTGACTCGTATTTGCGGGGATTACGCTTTGACGGACGAGGTGTTCAAGGAGATGGTGTTCGAGCGGTCCCGTTACGCGTATAACGATGCGCTCGAGTACTTTTACGACAACTTCCTGACGCAGCTCAACAACCTCAACCTCAGCAAAGCGCTAGAGGCTGGTGATTCGGTTGACGTATAACCCGAACAAATACGATAAGTACCGCAATTCTGGGCGATTTAAGAACCGAGTTACCGTCCAAAAGTTTGGCACTGCCGATGTTTGGGAAGATGCTGTGAAGGCGTGGGCAACTCAAGAACCGCTCAAAGGCCGAGAACTCTTTGAGGCGTCCAACCAGATCGAGAACTCAATCCATTGGAAGATCAGATGTCGTGGCGGGGTAGAATCCGGAATGAGGCTTGTACACAAAGGGCGCGCCTATCCGATAACCGCTGTTCTCGGTGTGCACGTCGACTATGCTGAAATCCTGCTCGTAACTACTGTTTTTGATCAAACCGTAACACTTCACCGTAATGATCCTGATGTAACCGATCCGTATGGCAGTCATCCTACGATTGACGTGGTGCAGCTTGATTGCAGGATGGACGAGACCAGCAAGGTCGTGAAGAATCAACAGGGAAGTGAAGTTGTCTCAACAACGCAATTTATGGTTTACGGGTGGTCCGGAGTTTCCTACGCCGATGATTTGGAATGGGTGGACGGTTTTGGAAAAACGGTTAAAAGGTCTCCGCTTTCGATAGAGTTTATCCGTGATAAGTTCGGGTCCGTACAGTTCCTGGTGGTGAGCGTCTAATGGCAGAAGGCTTCGAACTCGACCTACGGGAAGTGTTCCAAGGAATCGACTTCGTGAGCGATCGCATCCGATCGGCAGCCGAACGCGGGATGGAGAAAGCCATGGAGGACTTGGGCGATGAATCTGAGAAACTCGCACCAAAGCTATCTGGCAACCTCCGTGCAAGCCGCAAAGTCAAGGTGACGGCAACGAAGTTCAGCGTCACCGGCGAGGTTTCGTACTCGGTCACCAAAACCAACAAGCGCGGATGGGGATTCAACTATGCACTCCGCCTGCACGAGTATCCGAAACAATTCGCCGATCCGTCGACGCCAGGCACGGGGCCGAAGTTTCTATCCCGCCCGCTCAAGGCACGACGGGAGAAGTACGAGAAAATGATCGCGGATGAGATCAGGAAGGAGTTGACGTGACGTGATCGGAACGCTCGACATGATCAATTGGCTGAAGACAATTGTACCGCACACGTACTTCGCCAACGACTTTCCTGCCGATTCGCCAGATGCTAGTGCGTTCGTTAGGCTGACCTCCGGCTCGCCGCCGTCCGGATGGACGGTGTTCCATCCGTCGTTCCAAGTTGTGACCCGTGCAACTGCGAAGAGAGACGGCGACGCCGAAGCGATCGCGATGACGCTGCTGGAGGAGCTGCACAACAAGATTGAGTTTTCGATTGCCGGCAAACGCGTCGTGATCTGTGAGGCGGAGCAATCGGCGCCGTTTTACATCGGTGAAGACGAGAGCAAACGGCCGATGTACTCCGTCAATTTTGAAATGACCATGCAGAGAGGGTGATCGCAATTGGCTGCAGAGAAAATCGAGAAGGTGCGCGTGAAAGACGGGCACGCGGTCAACCTGGGCAACAGGAAGAAGCCGGACGTGAAATGCGCCGGAGAAATCTTCGACCTCCCTAAAGGCAAAGCAGATGAGCTTGCTAAGGCGGGCATCGTCGAAATCGTAAAAACAAAGGAGGAATCCACAAGTGGCAGCTGATCTCACGAAAGTAAAGCTTGGCCCGTGTAAAGTTACGTTCGATCCGGAGGGTACAACGCCGATCGTCATTGAGCTTACGCAGGGCGGTGTCGTCCTCACTTATGAGGAAACGACGCGCGACGTTAACTCGGACCAGCACGGCACGACGGCGATCAAAAAGATCATCACCGGCCGCAACGCCAGCGTTCAAGTGCCGATGCTGGAGAAAGACAACTCGCGACTGAAGGATTTCATCGCCGGTTCTGTACTCGTGACTAACGCGACGGAACCGACGAAGAAACGCCTGGACGTGTTCGCGGACAAGGTCATCGACCTGCTGACGGTGGCAAAGGAACTGCGAATCGAACCGCTCACGGAAGGCGCGACAGCCGACGACACGGTTACGATTTTCAAGGCAGCACCGCAAGTGAATCTCAACCAAACCTACAGCTACAATAACGAACTGGTGACGAATGTCACCTTCAGCGGATTCCCGGATGCAACGGGAAGACTGCTCGGATTCGGTGATCCGGACGCGTAATGACTAATCGGAAAGCGGGGCTCTAAGGAGCTCCGCTTTTTATCTTGAACCCTATTCGGAGGGATATTAGATGTTCAAATTTAACCGCGAAAATAAGACCGCACTGGCGGATACGATAGATTTCGGCGGGCAGAGGGTACAGGTCCCGAAGCTCACAATTAAGAAATGGCGCATGTTGCTCGACAACATTCAGACGCTTCCGCAAATATTTATCGACGTGCTGATGGCACGGGGAAGCTCAGACTTTACCGCAACGGTGACGGCTGCGTTAAGTGTGGCATTGGACGAGATCATTGAACTCGTATCGGTGCTTACTGAACTCGATAAAGAGTGGATCGAGGAAAACGTCGACCACAACGAGCTGCTTAATTACGTCGAGAAGACCGTTCAGAAGAACGACTTCGCGGAAGCGGGAAAAAAGTTCCGCGCCGTGTTCGGGTCGATGATACCCAGCGCGGCATTCAGAAGCCCGTCACCATCAATGAATGGCTCATCGAATGTACCGTCAAACTCGGAATAACGCAGCGGCAACTCGAGACAGAGTACTACGTCGTTGATCTCCCACTCATCATGCACAAACATGCGCAACAAATAGCCGAGAAGAGGCTGGCCATGCTCGGAATTATCGGCGCCCCTTACATGAAGGAAGAAGACCGCAAACAATTCGTAGATCGCCTCCGCGAACCGTTGGAGGAGATTAAGGAAAACGAAAGCGATGACGTGTTTGATGCTGAAGGATTGGCCGAACTACGCAGAAGATTAACCGGGAGGTGAGCTGACGAATGGCAACCGAAGTTGGCGCGATACGCGCAAGGATGGAGCTTGACGCGCGCGGGTTTAACCAAGAACTCCAAAAGGCAAAACAAAACATTTCTGAATCCGCAAACGAAGCCAAGCGTGTAAACGGACAAGTTCGACAAGTCACTCGCGCCCTCCTGGACATGGGGCTTAGCGGTCGTGAGGTAAGAAAGGTACAGCAGGAACTCCGCGATCTGCGTCCCGATGTCGTCGAGAAGCAGTTGAAGAACGTCGAGATCCAACTTCGCCGACTTGGAGCTTCGGACGATCAGATCGCCAAGATAACCTCCAAGATGCGGGAAGCGCAACGCGAAACGGAGAAATTCTCCAATCGCATAAGCGCGGTTAGTTCCTCCCTTACTGCTCTTGGAGCTGGAGCAGGATTGGCAGGAATCGCTCGCGTCGTTACGACGTTTGCGAATGAAGCGCAGCAGTTGTCCATGTCCTATCAAGGTTTGACCTCTGTCTCGAAGTCTATGAACGCGGACACGGAGAAAAGCATCGGACTGGTAGATGAGTTATCGGATAAATGGAACATGAACAAGGGAATTGTAGCCGACACCGTTAAGACATACCTCACCGCGGGGCTTACACTGGAGCAAACGCGCGAGATTATGACTGCGACGGCGGACGCTGCAGCTTTTAACCGTGAGAAGCACTTGGAGTGGGACGAAGCAGTCCGCCAAGTCGCGCAAGGTATCAAGATGGGCAACTCGGAGCTGACTGACGCGGCAGGAATCACGACGAACCTCTCGGTAATGTACGAAAGGTACGCCAAGTCCATCGGGACGACTGCAGCTAAACTTACGGAAGCTCAGAAGATTCAGGCGGCGTATAACGGGATCATCTCCGAATCTGCAATGTTTGCCGGGAATGCCGATCAGGCGTTAGAAGGATTCGCGGGGACGCAAACCGATTTTAGACAAACGATCGAGACGGCCCGACAAGAGATCGGAGAAGCATACATCCCGGCACTAGAAAACATGATGAAAGTGGTCAGCCCGCTCATCCGTGATTTTACGAGGTGGGCTGAAGAGAATCCGAAGGTCGTAGCTGGGATGACAGCGGCGGTGGCAGCTGTATTGGCGTTGGTAACCGCCGTTACGGCGCTGTCTGCAGCGTTCCTAGTCTTAAATACGGCTATCGGGCCGGTAGGTTGGGCCATTCTTGGAATCGGAGCACTGGTAACCGGAACGATTGCATATAAGGCGGCAGCTGATGCTGCATCTGAATCCGTTTGGCAGTTCGCGAGAAGTCAGGACGAGCTGAACAAGAAACTCGCGGAATCGCCGCTATCGCGATCTGCGGACGATGTGAAGAGGCTCCAGTCGGACACCAAAACGCTGAACGAGCTTATTGAAGAGCGGAATCGACTCGAGAAGGAATATGCAACGATTCAAAAACAGATCCAGGACGCGCGGTCCGGTGGAGACAATTCAATACTGCACAAGCTTAACCAAGAGGCATCGCCGCTCGTTAAGCGGCTGAACGAGATCGACAAAGCCCTCACCAATCTTGGCGCGAATACGCCAGAAGACGCAGCGCGAATCCTTGCGGATATGAATAATGAACTTGAAGCATCTATCCCCGCGCTGATTGAGCTAGAGAGGGAGAACACGAAGGTCGCTCGCTCGCAGTACGAACATATCGATCGAGTGGAGAAGCTTCGCAAGCGTTATGACGACTTGAGCAAATCGCAGAAGTTGGATGCCGCACAGAAAGCGGAGCTCACGAACGTCGTGAAGAGTCTGACGCAGGAGTATCCGAAAGTCGACTCTGTCCTCGATGAGAACGGCAAATGGATCATCAAGAATACCTCGTACATCGACGACTTGATTCGTGCAGAGAAAGAGTCGGCTAATGCTGCCAGCGAGAAGTCGAAGGAACGACTGGAGACTTGGCGTAAAGAGACGGAGCAGAAGCTTAAATTTGCGCAGAACCAAGTAAAGGCGCTCGCCGCAATCGAAGGCGTCGACTTATCCGAATCTGCACTTGGCCGTTTGCTTCCGGATGGTTGGGCAGAAAAAGCAGAGGGATTCATCGACGGGAAACTCGGGGACCAACGACTTAAAGCCCAGCAACGAGCCAACGACCTGCAGATGCTCATTAACAACATCGACTCAGAGCTTCAGAAGATAACATCCGGATCTCTGAGTAAGTTCAACGAGAACCCATCCGGAACACCGGACGATGACAAGAAAGGCAAGACGGTGGCCGAGCTGCAGCAAGAGCAATATCAAGCTGCGCTCAAGATGAATGAGTACAAAAAAGCGCTGAATCAAATGAATGAGGAACAAGAGCTTAAATCGCTAGAAAGCCTGCTGGCCAAGTATAAGAAGAACGCCGACATCCGTATGGACCTTGAGGTTAAAATCTATAAGCTGAAGGAGCAAATGTCTCTCGCAGCAAACGAGAAGTCGGACAAAGCGGAAGCTGCCGCGTTCAAAGCGTCGTCTGAGTGGATTGACAAGCAGGTAGACTTGATGACGCTTGCTGGCAAAACCGAGCAGGAAATCATTCAGATGAAGATTGAAGCATGGACTCGAGTGCGTAGCCGGTACGCGAAAGACAGCGACTATTACATGACAGCTGACAATCAGCTCACCAAGGCTAAGATCGAGAATATGAAGCTTGTCGAGAAGTCCGAGGAAGAGGCCGCGAAGGAACGCGAGAAGTCGGCCAAGGAGTCCATTAATAAAGCACTCGATGCGATCGACAAGCAAAAGAAAGCTGAGCTGGACGCGCTAGATGAACGCCGCCGAGCAATCGAGAAGTTTTACGACGATCAGGAGAAGGCAATCGACAATGCTGAACGTTCGAGAGAGCGTAGCGCTATCGTCGCCGAGATGGAGTTGTATCGCAACGCCACTTCTGAGAAGGGTCAAAAAACATTCCTTGAAGCGCAGGAGCGGCTCCGGCAGCACGACCTCGAGGATCAGAAGCGAAACCTCCAAGATCAGCGCGACCAGCAACTCGAGACGCTTGATCGCCAGAAGCGAGACGTCGAGACTTGGTACGATGATCTGCGGTCTATACTTGATGGTTACTCCGGAGACGCGATCGGGATCTACAAACTGATCGAAGATGAGCGGTTCAAGGCATTCACGACGACGAACGAGAAGATTAAAGCGGAGCTTTCGACGCTACAGTCTGCTTACGCGACGACAATGATCGGAGCCGGGGGCCAGCCAAACACGCCAAGTAATCCGGGCGCCAGCGTAATTGCGCAAATGCAAGCTAATAGTGCAGCGTGGAAGTCTGCAAGCGCGTCTAGGCGTAAGGAACTCGAAGCGGAGAATCAGCGTCTAGGAGATTCGATCGGAGCTACGTACAACAGCGGAAGCGGGAGATGGTATAAGGACGGAGTACCACTCTATCACACCGGAGGCATTGCCGGAGTGGGCAACTTCAGGAGCGGCGATCGCTTGTTGCCTGACGAGGTTGCAGCGGTGCTTCGCGTTGGTGAACCGGTCCTCACGCCGGAGCAGGTGAAAAGCCTTGTCGGTACCGTCGCCGGAGGCGGAAAAACGTCGATCGTCATCGAGAAGTTCATGGAGGTCAACGATCCGGTGTTCGAGGATGGCATCGACCTCGAGACGTTCGGGCGCGAGACTGGAAATGAGGCCGCTGAAATTTTACGTAAGAAGCTGACAGGAGGCGGGGGCATTGGCTAATGGATTCACGTTCCGAGGACAGCACTGCTCCCTCCTCGGCGTCAACCTGCTGTCGTATCGGATCAACTCCCCGGAGCTGCGGGAGTACGAGGACGAGGCCGACGGTCGTCCGGGCGCGCTGGATTACGGCACCGAGCTCGGCAAGCGGGCAATCGATATAACAATCGACATCGTGACCAACGATACGCCGTTTAAGCTGAGGCAGTCGCAGATATACAACTGGCTCAAGCCGACGCTGCCAGCAGGGGTTTTGATTTTTGATGAGATTCCGGACCGCTTTTTCTATGCGAAGCTCAGCAGCAAACTGTCGGCAGAGCAGATCATTAAATACGGGATATTTGAGTTCACGATGAAGTGCACTGACCCGTTTGCGTATGGGCCGGAGCGAATCATGGAGTCGGTTATCACCGCGGATGGGACGAATTATGATATCGTGTCCGCCGGCACAGAGTCGACGCCGCCGATCATTGAGTTGACGAACACCGGAACGACGACGATCAACAACGTAAGAATCTTGAACGAATATCAATTGGAATAGGAGGAGCGTCATGACACAACAAGCGATGTATGCCGGGGTGGCAAATAGCCCTCAGACGGAACTTGCTTCCGCAATTGATGATACGCAAAACACGATCCCTCTTGTCGATGCCTCCATGGTACCGGCAGCTCCTAACCTAGCAACGATCGGAATCGACGAAACGGCAGAGACAGTGCTTTATACCGGCAAGAGCGGAAACGATCTAACTGGGGTCACGCGAGGATTTGAAGGCGCGGCGAAGTCGTGGAGTGCGGGAGCGCAGGTTGCGCGTAACTTTACGGCTTACGACCATAACTCCGTAAAGGAAAACGTGGAGGACCATGAGACGAGAATAGCTTCTCATCAGGCGAATACCAGCAACCCGCACAACGTAACCACGGAGCAAGTGAATAAAATCTCTGCTAAGCTCGTTGGAGATCTGCCAGCGTTGTATCCGATCGGTCTAAGCGTATTCAGCCTATCTTCAGTTTTAGCTGATCCTTGGAAAACAGCGACAGGACACGTTGGGGTCGGGGATACGGCGTTGATTCAATCCGCAAAGGTGAGTGGCGACTATCTCATCGTGCAAAGGGTCACTTTTACCAATGGCGGAACTGGTCTTAGCTCAGTTTATGAGCGTACTTCTACAGCGAACAACAGCTGGACAGGCGCTTGGGTCAAAGTCGTTTCTCGCAGCGAATTTGACGATCTGTCGGGCGAAGTTGCTGCGCATCAGGCGGAAACTGCGACAGGAGTAATTAACGCAGAAGCAGGTCTTAAACGGTGGCGTTCTAAGCTTTCAAGAGTTAGATCGGGAGTTGCTAACCAAAAGGCGCGAATCTGCTTTATTGGCGACAGTATAACCGAGGGGGCTTGGGCTGGTGGTGGTTCTGGCCCTGGCACAGTATTCGATTGGGCAACAAAGGGGTATGTACGAAGGATTCAAGACCAGCTGACTGCTATTTATGGAGATGTAGGGACGGGGTTCATGCCGTCGTATTATTCTGCCGCATCATCTCCAAAATGGTCATTTACCGGAACGTGGAACTATATAAACGGTTACGGCGGCATTGCAGACAAGGCAATGACGACAACGATAAACGGAGACAATGCCACGTTTGAGTTCAACGGAACAGGCATAACGATCGTCTACACGAAGCATATGTTTGCAGGAACGTTCACATATTCAGTGGATGGTAGCGCCCCGGTAACAGTCAATGCAAATAATGCCACAATGGTAGCTGGAGTTACACTCGATATAACAGGATTGTCGCAGGGCGATCATTCCGTTGTGCTAACGAATACAAGCTCGGACAAACTTATCTTAACAGGTGCTATACCTATTAAAGGTTCATCCGGTGTCATCGTAAACCAATGTGCTCTAAATGGCTCAAAGACTGCTGAACACGCACTAAGCGCATCCCTTGATTGCTCTATCAACGCGCTACAACCTGATTTGACGATCATATCACTTACGACAAATGACTTCGGTGATCAGACTCCAATCGATACCTTTAAGGCTAATCTTCAGGCAATTATTACCCGCGCAAAGCAATTTGGAGACGTTGCGCTCACTTCGGTTGGAATGTCCGCGGCATCCCTAGCAATTCCTCAAAGTGAATATTTTCAAGCTGTAAGGGATTTGGCGCGAATCAATGATGTGGCTTTTCTTGATCTTGCGAGCCGATGGGGAGGAAACGCTACTTATGCATCGGCTACGCTAGGCTTAATGACAGACGGTGTACACCCAAATGACTTCGGCCATCGGGACATAGCATCGTTCATCATTTCTGCAATTACGCAGGTAGGTGAACTAGGCAATACTTCAACCGCAAGACAATATGATGACGGTTTATATCGCCAAGCTCTCGTAAACGGAAACTTCGATGTATGGCAGAAAGGGACAAGTCTTAATGCAACGGGTGGTATTCTTTATGTAGCTGACCGTTGGATGACGCTAAACAGCACTACGAATCAAGCTGCAACAGTTAGCCGTCAAGACGGATCGGGAGTACCGGGAAGTAGATACTGCCTTCGATATCAGCGCAATTCTGGACAAACAGGAACCAATCCGATGTATGTATCACAGAGCTTAGAGTCTATTGACAGCAAAAAGTTAGTAGGCAATAGGCTTACACTTACGTTCTGGGCAAGAAAAGGCGTAGGAGCGTCTATGCCATCTATTAGTGCGCTGATCCTAAGCGGAACCGGCACAGATCAAAACGTAATCAATGGTCTTACAGGGCAAGTCATTGAAGGTTCCAGTATTTCTACACTAACGACATCATGGCAGAAATTCACCCTAACGATTCCCAACGCAGTATTAAGCACAAAGAATCAAATTGCACTATATTTTGTGGCTACACCGAGCGGAACAGCTGGGGCAAGTGATTATTTTGAAATTGCTCAGGTTCAACTAAATACCGGTAGTGAAGCACTTCCGTTCCAGCCCCGAAGCTATGCAGATGAATTGGCATTATGTCGTAGATACTTTCAGCAACGTTCAACGAATTCGGTGAGCCAATATGATCTGAGCCCACCGATGCGAACCAATCCAACGGTAACGGGATCCGGCTCACCTTATAGCTATGATGCAGAGATATATTAAGCGCAGTAGGACGATTAAGCGCAACAACAAATCTCCAAACGATTGTGATTTTCAAGGAGCCCTGCTACTCACCGCGGGGCTCTTATTTATTCCATAAAGGAGAGATTCTACATGCCATTATCCAATGCAAAGGCTGACGAGTTGCTCAATGATACGTTTCGAGATGAGCCGTTATATTTGGCTCTCTACACATCGAACCCGACCGGCGCCGACACCGGAACGGAGGTCGCCGGCGGAGGTTATGCCCGGCAGCTGATCGCGTTTGACGCGCCTCATGCTGATGGCGGAGTGAGGACGATCAACAACTCCGGGCTTATTCAATTCCCGGTGGCCACGGCTGACTGGGGCACGATTACGCACATCGCTCTTCGTTCTGCACTTACTGGCGGCAGTCTGATTGCATATGGCGAACTCCTGAATACCCGTACGATTTTGTCCGGCGACCGCTTCGTTATCAATGTCGGCAGCGGCGCGATTAAATTCCTATGAGTTTCAGCAGCGGAGCATTTAACCGCATGCCGTTCAATCGCCCGTACTCGGTCGACATTTTCGGCAACTTCGAAATCCTGGTTGGTGGCGAAGCTTTATTCCAGTCATCAGTAGAGCTGACAGCTTCGTTTACGATCGATGCAGAGGTTGAACCGTCGATCGACGCGATTCGCGAGCGATTCGGGAAATTTTTGATCGAGCAACTGATAGAAATGGATTTCGCCGGCATTCGGTATCGGTATGGAGATTTTGAATTGGTCTGCGATCTGGAAGTGCAGGTCAATGCAAACCGAAATCACGTTGACGAGCTTATCCTCACAGGTCCGTTTGCACCAGGAGAGAAAATCATCATAGATGTATCGAAGCTGCTGGTGAAGAAGAACGGCAACGTGATCGGCTACGACGGTGAGATATTCGAGCTTAATCCTGGCAACAACCGATTGCTCTATAAGGACAATTCGACGCCTGAAACCAGTCGGAGCATTCAGATTCGCGTATCTCATCGGGACCGATTTATTTAAGGGAGGCGATCGCCATTGCACGCAAGTTTGAATCTCGATTAGAACTGCACGTCGATGGCGTTCGTCGTGTCTTGTCAGCTGCTACGCAGGTGCAGGTGCACGAGATCGTCAACGGCGAATATTACACGCAATTCATTTACCCGCGGCAACCGGACGATGAGGATCGCTACGGCTCGCTCGTAATGGGGAATGACGTCGTCTTCCCACAAAACGTAGAGCGTGGGCAGCGGTTCCGAATCCGGAGGGAAGAAGAACTCCGCGCCGGCCGGAAGGTATATAAGGTCGTGGAGGCTCACCATATCGCCTTCACGCTGAACAATTACTTCCTGGACGACTACATCGATTTCGCCGCAGCGAAGAGCCTCGAGGATATGCTTGAGCTTCTCGCGGCTGATACGCCTTTCACGTTTGTAGTTGAAGGTACATTCGCCGTTCAGGACATATTCGAGTGGGGCGAGAAGCGAAAGTTTGATCTGCTGCAGGAGCTGCGGCAGCTGTACGGTGCCGAGCTGGCTTTTGACAACTACACGATTACGCTGACGACGCGCAAGGGCGGTAACTACGGCGCCCGTGTGCGGTACAAGCACAATATGTCCGGAATCCATCGGACAAGCCATGACATGGAGCGCATCACGCGCCTGTACGGTTACGGCAAAAACGGGCTAACGATCGAGGGGTACGCCGGCCATACGACAAAGTATATCAACTCGGCTTACTTCGATCCGCTCAACCCGTTTATGGACTCGATGGAGTGGCCGGAGATTGAGACGCAAGAGCGTCTGCTGCAGGAAATGGAAAAGCATCTCGCGAAGTACGAGCTTCCCGCGTATTCATACGAGACCGACTTCATCCAGATGGAGAAGATCGATCCGGATTTCGCGCCGGAGCGGATCCGCGAAGCAGGCGATACGGTGACGGTGTATGACGGCGATCTCGGATACTCGTTCGATGCTCGAGCCTGGTCATTCGATCGATACCCATTCGAGCCGAAGCGCGGTAGTATGACGCTGGCGAACTTCCGGACGCTAAAGACGTCTGATTACGTCTTCCAGGCGACTGTCGGCAGCAAGAAAGCGATCTCCTACACGTCGAAGAACGCCGTGCTCAAGGGGCAGAAGTACGACGACTCCCTGACGCTCGTCGACGGCATGGGTATGAAGGTTGAGGACGATCTTGGACGCGTTATGATCCGTCTCGGTCAGATTGGTCCCGGTGAGTATGGTCAGGCGATGTACAACAAATCCGGAGACAAGACGATTTGGCAGGATGCTGCGACGGGTGACGCGCGGTTCAAGGGTCGCATTGAGGCGGCAGATGGCACGTTCTCGGGAACGGTATCAGGTGGCAGCTTCGTCGGAGGTACGATCACGATCGGCAGTGGCAACAGCGTGTTCAAGGCGGATTCAAACGGCATCTGGGCCGGTAATGCCTCTTTTGCTTCAGCTCCGTTCTCGGTCAACATGGCTGGCCACTTGAAGGCAACAGATGTGGATATCACTGGGACAATCAATGCTACAGGGGGGACTTTCTCAGGGAATATTGTAGCATTCGGAACTATTTTTGGTGGAACGGTAATTGGGGCGCTGCTACAAACATCGGCAAGTTTCCCGAAAGCGGCAATGAGCAATACCGGGAACATTTTTGGCGCTTATAGAGACGCTAACAATTGCATAGAAGTCGATGCTTTTTATCTTGGAGCTCCTGTTATAAATGTGAAATCTTCCGGTGTTATACGAGGGCAGATCGGTTCGAGTGGCACAAATTTGTTTGTGTCTGCTTCGTCTTCCCTAGATCTATCTTCTGGAGGAGATATTAACCTCATTCCCGGATCAATGGGAGGGAGAGTTAAGACAAACTGGGGCGTATTAAGTGACTCAACTTCGGGGAGGACGCTTCAAACGGAGTTAAATGATAAACAAGGATCGGCTGACGCATGGAGTTCATATGGGTATAGCTTAACGTTCGATCCTACTACAAGAAATTTGAAAATGTTGAATCGGTTCGGAACACAAATCGCAACAGTAAACATTCCATCGTAAATATGGTATTCTATTGTCATATATTACTATGGGAGAGATTGCTAAATGAAAAAACACTTATTAATTGGCTTTTTAGCGGGGATTTTGTTTGCAAGTGCTTTCCCTGTATATGGCGCTGTTTCGTCGCTCGTCGGCAAGAAAGTAACAAAAGAGATGACGGTCAAGGTTGATGATGAAATGATTGGGACGGCGATCGTCGTTGATGGGCGTGGCTACTTGCCAATTAGAACTATGACAGATGCGCTTAACCTTGAACTTCAAGTCGACAGCAAGGAAGTGAATATAGTGACTGAAAGCATCGCCAAGGAGCTTGAGATTAAAAGAGCTGGCAGGGCTAACATCGTCACCATGCGCGATAAGTTTGTTGAGGAATATAATCAGGCATTAGATACCAGGGAGAAAAACAAAGAAAGACTCGAAACGGAAACTGAGATACTGCAAGCAATGAATAGCGAAAATCCCATGCGATTTGTTCAAGCGGGAGTAGTGGAATCAGCAGATAAAGATGTTAAAGGTATAGAGAAAAGACTAATTGAAATCCAAACTGAAATAGACAAATACAATCAAATGCTTGTTGAAAGAGATACAGAAATTGCTGAGTTAGAAGCTCAGCTTCAGAAGAAATAAACAACTATTAAAAGACGCTCCTCGCGGGGCGTCTTTTAATTTGGAAGGAGTGTTTGCTGTGGCAGTAGTTCAACCGGTTGTCCGAGTGGAGATTGACCCTACCAAGCCTGTGCAAGAAATCTGCGATGTGATCACCGCGATCGCAGTGTTCCATCCCGGCCAAGAGGCTGTGATCCTCTGCAAGTTGCAAGAGGCGATCGATAAACGCCTCGAGGAGCTGGCTAAACAGAAGGAAGACTCTTCTGTCGTTAAGTGAAACGATTATGTCGCTGCATCCCGCCATGATTGCTTATTTTATAGTCAATAAATCGCAGTTTGTTGACTACAAACAAGTGTTCTTATTTTCATTGCTTGTCTTGTCGTGATATGCTAGGGTAGAAGTAGGCAAGGTTGGGGTAGCTCCCTGATCTAACGCGTTCCTGAGAGCGCAGCCTACTTTTATCTATTCTCAGGGGAAAAACACCTTTCTCAGGAGGTCATATCATGCAACAAGCCGGTGAACAGTTAATGTCACAGGTCGTCCAGTCGTTCCTAGCTTTTATTCCGGGCTCGGACGTACCAAAAATGCAGTCCAGGTTGTCGGAGATCATCTCGCATTACGATGTGCGGCGGATCGATCTGGAGCAATCGCATCCCGATCTGCAGGAGAAGATTGATCTATTCATCTCGGGCAAGCAGCTCGAGGGGCTCAGCAAGATTACGCTCGACGGTTATCGGTTGCATCTGCGGATCTTCGCCGACGCGATCAAGAAGAAGGTCGAGGACGTAACGACGGCTGACATTCGCGTCTATCTCGGGCGGTACCGTGAACAGAAGATTACGACGATCAGCACGAAACTGTCGGTGCTCAAGTCGTTCTTCGGATGGCTGACGGCCGAGGAGATCCTGCAGCGTGATCCGACGACAAAGATCAAGCCACCGAAAAAGGAAAAGCGGCTGCCGAAGGCGCTCACGATCGAGGAGTTGGAGATGCTTCGCGAGGCTTGCACCAACATACGGCAAAGGACGCTGATCGAGGTCCTGTACGCGACCGGTTGCCGGCTGTCCGAAGTGCAGGCCATGAACAAAGATGCGGTAAACTTCGGGACGCAGAGTGCTAGAGTTATCGGCAAGGGGAATAAGGAACGCGAAGTGTATTTCAGCTTCAAGGCGCTGTTCCATCTGAAGAAGTACCTGTTCTCCCGGGCGGATCAGGAGCCTGCGCTTATCGTAACCGAACGTAAGCCGTACCGTAGGTTATCCCGCCGCGGCATTCAGCGCGAGATCGCGATCATCGCCAAGCAAGCCGGATTGCAAAAGAAGGTTAGCCCGCACTCTCTGCGCCATACCTTCGCAACGCTGACGCTTAACAATGGCGCCGACCTCGTAGCTGTGCAAGAGCTACTTGGCCATGAGAACCCGGCGACGACTCAAATATACGCAACGATTTCCGCCGAGCGGAAACGAGAACAACATAAGAAGCATTTGGTCCAGTGATTCACAGGGGCTCCGCATACGCGGGGCCTCTTTTACTATTAAATCGCGGAGGTGCGAGATGAATCAGATGAGAGAGCTTTTCATGAACGTATGGACTGCGGCAGTGGGCACGTCAGGAAAGGAGGCTGCATGGGGCGGAGGCATCGCGTTGGCCGGCACAATCGGATCGCTGCTTGGCGGATGGGATAAGTCGCTGCAGTTGCTGCTTGTGCTCATGGTGGCGGATTATGTGACCGGCGTGCTCGGGGCAATCAAGCAAAAAAAACTCAACAGCGACAATATGTATTGGGGCGGCATCCGAAAGGTTGTCGTCCTTTTTGTTGTCGGACTATCAGCGCTTGCGGATGATTGGATTCAACCAGGCGCTCCGATCTTCCGTACTGCGGCGATCTTCTTCTATATCGGCCGAGAAGGTCTGAGCGTAGTCGAGAACCTTGGGACGTTGAATGTACCGTTGCCGGATAAACTACGTAGCTGGCTCGAGCAACTCAACGAGAAAGAGAAGGGAGGCGGAAGCAGTGGAATATCGCGTTGACCATATCCCGCGCAACACTCCGCATAACCGCCGTCCAGGGCATCCGATGACCGCGACGACCATCACGATTCACAACACTGGCAATCCGTCCAGCAGCGCGCGTAACGAGCGGGTATGGCTCACGAATCCAGACAATACACGTGTAGCTTCGTTCCACATCGTCGTAGACGAACGTGAAGCAATCGAATGCCTGCCGATCAACGAGAATGCATGGCACTCCGGAGATGGCAGCGGGCTGGCCAGCGGCAACCGGACGAGCATCGGAATCGAGATATGCGAGAGTGGCGACTATGCGAAGACGCTAAAGAACGCCGCGAAGCTTGTCGCTCGGATGCTCAAGGATCGCGGCTGGGGTGTGAACAAGCTTCGTCGCCATTATGACTGGAGCGAGAAGATATGCCCACGATTGATGTATGATGGCGGCAAATGGACAGGCTGGACATCGTTCAAAAATATGGTGTCGGCGGAGCTCGCCGCAGCTGAGGAAGAGGTGAAACTGAAGATGCTCAAAGCTGATGCTGAGAAGGTAATCGACGTGCTGCAGGAGGCCTGGAGGCTCGACATCCGGAATGCGGACGGTAATCCGCTAGATCGTAACGAGATCCATCGCCTCGCTAACGAAGTTCGTAAGGCGGCAGGATTGCCGCTGGAATAATTATATGCTCGGGGGCTTCGGCTCTCGGGCTTTTTTATGTTTACAAATCGTCCACCATGCTGTACATTATAACCAGATCCGAAAGAATCGGTCGAAGAGGAGCCGAGGTGGAAGAACCGCCGAGGCTCCTTTTTTGTTCCTCTTGATAAGAACAAACGTTCGCTATATAATAACAGAACAAATGTTCTTATTTGGAGGCGAACGCTATGTACGATGTCCACCATGTAGAGGTATTGCCAGAGCTGCTGACGTTGTCTTTGAACTTTAAGGAGCCGATCGGAGTTCTTGTGGCCGGTGAGGAGCCGTATACAGTTACGGGGATCGTTGAAGAGATAGACGAGACATGCGTTATCATGGAAGGCCGGTTGATCCAACTGCGCGACGTGATCGGAGTGGAGCCCTGATGCTGGACGATACATCTCGCAAGCTGCTACGGATCCTGTACAACGCTAGAGGCGTTCCATCGATCGAGGAGTTGGCGCGGATGGCTGTGCGCACCACTGGGCAAGTGAAGATGGCTCTTCGCGTGCTGGCCGTTGAGCGGTTCATTCAGTATGATCCAAATAAGCATCGTGAGCTGAAGATCATTCAGGCGTGGGAAGCAGGACCGAAAGAGATTGACATGCGTAGATTTGAACGGAGTATGGTGGAGCGGGAGTTGTATCCTGGAAAATAGAATTAAAGTAATTGTTTTCTAAAGTTTCATTAAAATCAACTAAGATTTATACGATTACCGTTTTTATAGAAAATTTTAACTAGAATTCGACAAACATCGAGTGTAAATTGGCATTACGGAAGTGTTAGAGGAGGGAGTAACCATGTGGAGTTAGCTTATAGGCTAATCATTCGACACGAGAGGCGGAAGTTATTTCCGCTTGTCGTATCCCGGTGGATATATCCATTCATTGAGCTCGTCCATGTGAACTCCGAAGAAATCAGAGGCCTTTTTCATTTTTACAACGGAAAATCTCCTTTTTCCGTGTATAACTTGTGATAGATATGGCTCTGAAATATTTAAATGAATGGCTAAATCCACCTGCTCCTTGCCGATGGCATGAAGCAATTCGGGGATACGGCTTCTCCCGATCTTGGGATCAGCCATGCCGCACCTCTGAATTTATTTAAATTGCAGGAAAGATTATACTTCAAACCATCCACAACTGCAATCACCGCCACTTTGGGAGGATGAGAAATTGGACAAGATGAAGTGGTTAGAGCCATCGATTGAGAGTGCAATTGAGAGGGTTGCGATCGAGTGCGACGTAGCATGCGTTGAGTACATAGGAGAGGTATATGCGGCATTGTATTGTATCCGTTCTCGTAATCATCCTGGTACCGAACAAGAATTAATTCGAATTGAAAACGCTATACTAAGCTTACTTCAGACGGCAGCAAACACAGCATATCGAAGTGGATTTACTGATGCTATTCGTGTTGGCTCTGCCCATGATTTGCCCAAGAATATTTGAAAAGCTTTGATTTGAATTGAAAAGTCGATACCCGAAAAGCCTTATAAATCAATGGTTTCGGGTATCGACTCAAATGACTTGATAGCGAAAAATAATCAAGCTCGAGATGGAAGGCAGTATCGGCTAAACGTCATATCCCACGCAAACCCGGCTCTCCGATGCGAGAGCCGGGTTTTTATGTTATGGCTACGTTCCACGTCTCGGAATATTCCGCATCCCCGCGCGTCATCCTAATGGAGCATCAACCTTAGGGAGGCGACGAACATCGTATGAAGACAAGGAAGCTGCTGACGATCGCGCTCGGTGTCGCGCTGCTGTCGGGATGCGCCACGAACTCGGGCGGCACGAACAACGCGGGCAACGCTGGAGACACCGGGAATACAGGTACGAGCAACAACCCAGGCAATACGAGCAATACGGGCGGTACGAGCAATGCGAGGTCTTATTCCAACCCGGTAAAAATCAGGACGAACGAAGAGTCTCCGGCGTTATTGACGGATAACGGCAACAGCAGCGTTCCGATCAAGACGATTCAGAACACGCCGTACGTAGCGATTGAAGATCTGGCGAAAGTGGTGGGTTTACGCGGTAAATGGCTGCAGGACGGAAGCTTCGGCGTCGGGGATACCGATCCGGCTATGATGTTCAGACCAGGCGAGAGCCAGGTCGTCAAAGAGGATCAGCGCGTCCAGCTGCCGGCGCCGACCGTAAGCGAGGGCAATAAGCTGTACGTTCCGGCTTCCGGATTGCAGCAGCTGTTCGGGGATGAGGCGAGCTTTAACGTGGAAGCGGGTCGGGTAGCCTTCGTTCCGAACCCTGCGATGGAGGATACGGAATCGGCCGCGAACGAGCCTGACTTCCAAGACGATCCGTCCGAGTCCGAATCCGATACCGGGTTGACGAATCCCATGAACTCTCTATCCATCAAGAGCACGAACGGCGGAATGAAAGCCCTAGCGGTCAGGAGCAACGCCGATCGCAACGAGCTGGTTAATTTCGCGGACAACTTCATGGGCGTTAAATACGATTTCGGCGCACGGCCGTACAGTTCGTCCAATAGAAGATTCGATTGCTCGACGTTCGTGCAGAAGGTGTACGGCCAATACGGTTACAAGATGCCCCGTCTGGCGCGTTCTCAAGCCAAGCGAGGCAAGACGATCGCCCGGAATAAACTGAAGAAAGGCGACTTGTTGTTCTTCTATGTTCCAGGCCGGTTCAAAAAGAACAAAACCGTGGGCCATGTCGCCATCTACTACGGCAACGGCAAAATGATCCACGCCAGTCCGAAACCGAAGAACGGCGTCCAAGTGACGAATATCAATAAACCGTACTGGAAAAACACGTTCCTGTACGCCAAACGGAATTTCTAAAACGGAAAGGGCAGCGTCCGAGTTCGGCGCTGCCCTTACGTTACATAAAAATTTGTTTGATGTCATAATTTCTTTGTGCGGATAAATCGATGAAGGCTTCGGTGAGCTCCAACTGGATCAGCGGTCTGAAGTAGTCGGAAGGATTCGTCATGATGATCGTTCCGAATTCGCCGTTCGTGAGCTCCACTTTCTTGCCGATAAAATTCGGGACCATGTGCCGGATGAACGTGTGTGTAATATCGGGATCTAATTTACTGAAGCTTAACTCGTGCATTTCTCTCAACACGATCAGCAAGTCCCGCTTCTCGCTGTACGCGCGAGAGGAGATCATCGCGCTGTATACGTCCGCTACCGCCACGATTCTCGCGAGGGGATGGATGTTGTCCTTCGTCAGTCCCAGCGGATACCCCGATCCGTCCATCCGTTCGTGGTGCTGAAGCGCGGCAAGGAGAATTCCCGAGTCCTCCATAGAGCTTTTAAGGATGTCGTATCCGTATCTCGGGTGGTTCTTCACTTCGCTGAATTCGTCTTCCGTCAGCTTATCCGGTTTATTCAAGATCGCATCGGATACTTTGCATTTGCCGATATCGTGGAGGAATCCCGCTTTGCCAGCGCGCACGGTTTCTTCTTCATTCCATCCGATCCAGCGGGCGATATAGTAGCTGAGCATCCCGACTTGAACGGAATGCTGATAGGTATAATCGTCTTGGCTATTGAGAAGTAGCAGGAGCGATACGACGTCGCGTTCCGCTTTGAAATTGTCTACCAAGGGTTGGAAGCTTTCTTTGACGTCTTCTTCGTAGATCTTGCCCTCGGCGAGCGCTCGTTCGAATAGCTGCTCCGCCCCTGCGACGGCATCGTAGTACAACGGCCGCAGCAAAGGATTATACGCGGCATTCTCAGGCTCTGGGGCTAGACCGGACCGAGGTTCTATCTCTAGGAAGTCGATCTGATGCTGATAGAGGCGGGAGAGCTCTTTCTCGTTGAGCATTGTCCCCTTAGAGAGTACGTGCAAGCCAAAAGAGTTGAAAATATCTTCCGTCAGTCTGTCTCCGGATCGTACGTCAGTGATATGTACCCTCATGTCACACCTCGACAAGTTGTTCGATTGGTTGCATCCGATATAATAGAAAAATAGTCTTTTCGTCTCTATGCTACCAACTAAAGCGCTTTCTTGCAATAGGATCAGAGTCTCGGTTCATTCGCCGAGCAACTCCGTATAGGTCCGTCTTGCAAGTGTCTCGTCGTCGGTTCCCATGATCAACGCACGGCCGTCCGTGAATAGGACGAACGAAGGCCTATTGACGCGGCTGAGCTTGATCAAATACGGATTAACCTCGACTTCGCCAAGCGTTCGCCAAGTTTCGGCCAGCTTCTCCAGGGGAACGGCCAGCGGTCTGGTAGGCTGGATTTGAATCGTATTTCTGCCGCATAGAGATACGGCGATCGCTTCGTCCCGGTTCCCTTCCAGGCCATCGAACCGTCGCTCCCCGCAGACGGGGCAGCTCGGTCTTCTGGCGTCGAGAATCGATAGCGACTGCCATTGCGTATGCCACAGATCGATCTGCAGCAATGAACCATGAAGCGCAAGCGTATTGCCGCTTAGCAGCTTGATCGCTTCCATCGCCTGCAGAGAAGAGATCGTATCGATGATCGGGGCGAGAACGCCGGCCGTCTCGCAGGTATCGAGCGTGCCACCCCCTGGCGGTTCGGGGAAGAGGCAGCATAAGCAAGGCGTCTCGTTCGGCAACACGGTCATCGTCATGCCGGAGCTTCCGACGGCGCCGCCGTATATCCAAGGAATTCCATGCTTCACGCTGATTTCATTCATCAAATAACGGACCGAGAAGTTGTCGCTGCCGTCGATGATCAGGTCGGCGTCCCGCAGCAGCGATTCGGCGTTATCCGCGCCTAAATGGGCGATGCGCGCATCGATGACGATATCGCGATTGATCAAGGCTAATCGGTCTGCCGCTGCGGCGGCTTTCGGCTTGCCCGCCAGCGCGTCGCTCTCGTCATAAAGCATCTGGCGCTGCAGGTTGCTGAGATCCACGACGTCGCGGTCGATTAGCGTAAGCTGGCCGACTCCGGCGCGCGCAAGATGGTTCGCTGTGACACATCCTAGCGCTCCGACGCCCACGATCGCGACGCGCGCCTCTCCTAATCGGCGTTGTCCGTCCCGGCCGATCGCCGGATAACGGATTTGCCTGGCGTATCTCTGCTCCGGCGGAAGCAAAGGCTGCATAGGCTCGTTCACCTCTGCCCTTCGTACGAGGCAAACGGATCCCATGGACCGAGCTGATGGCCTTTCCACTCGGTGCCGTCCTCGTAGATTTCTTTTTTCCAGATCGGAACCGTCATCTTGAGCCGCTCGATTGCGTACCTGCTAGCGTCATAGGCCTCCGCGCGGTGCGGCGAAGATACGGCGATGACGACGCTGATCTCGTTGATGCCGACCGTGCCGATGCGATGGGTGATCGCCGTCACCGTGCCCGGCCAACGCTCGCTAATCTCCGTGCCGATCTGCTCCATGGCGGATTCGGCCATCGGGATGTAGGCTTCGTATTCGAGCGTCACCGTTCTCTTGCCCTTCGTCCATTCCCGCGTCGTGCCGACGAAGGCGATCGTCGCGCCGTGATCCGGGTGATACACCCGGGAAGCAACCTCGTTCACGTCTATCGGCTCATCCGTAATGACGAAACGATTCGCAGCCCCTCGACCGACTGCATCTTGTTCGTCGATTCCTCCGGATACGGGCGGCAGCAGCGCCAGTTCGTCCGCGGCGCCGACAATCGTATCGTCGCTTACGAACGCGCGGTTGCGCGCCATGAAGCACAAGGCGATGAGATCCGCATACTCGGGATATTGAGTTTGCAGACGTTGTTTGATCTGAACGACGGCGAGCGTCGATTCTTCCCAGCTGAGCTCGAGGGCTCGCGATCCGATCCGATCGGCGATTCCCGCGAATAGGGCGATCGTCCAAGTATGTGTCATGGTTATGTTCTACTTCCTTCCCTGAACGGTAAACATTGACTCATCCAAGCATACCATATCGATCGTGAAAATGTTATGCTATAGGCATATCGCAATCGCTTGTTCGAGGGTGAGTCGGTTCGAGCCCGACGAAGATTTTGTTTATCCGGGGAGGGAAGAGAGAGTGGAGAAAATGCCCGCGCTCGTCGATCGGTTCGGCAGAACGCATACGTATTTGCGTATTTCCGTAACCGATCGCTGCAATCTGCGTTGTCTATATTGCATGCCCGAGGAAGGCATGGTTTTCATGGAGCAAGTGAAGCTCCTCAGCTACGCGCAAATTCTGGAAGTCGCCTCGGCCGCCGCGAGACTCGGCATTCGCAAGTTCCGGATCACGGGCGGTGAACCGCTCGTCAGACCGAACTTAGACGAACTGGTCGCCGGACTGTCCGCTCTGCCCGGAATCGAGGATATATCGCTGACGACGAACGGGATCCTGCTCGCGCCCCAAGCGCGCAAGCTGAAGGAAGCGGGACTGAATCGCGTTAATATCAGCTTAGATACGCTGGATGCCGCTCGCTTTAAATTTATCGCCCGCAGGGGCGATCTGAATAAGGTGCTCGAAGGCGTCCAAGCGGCAGCCGAAGCGGGATTGACGCCGATTAAGCTAAATTGCGTTCTCTTGAAGGGCGTCAACGAGGACGAGATCGAGACTTTCCTGAAGCTGTCGATGGAGCAGCCGCTGCACGTTCGCTTCATCGAATACATGCCGATCGGCCACGACGATGCCGGCTGGCGCAATCACTATTTGCCTTTATCGAAGGTACTGGAGGAAGCGCGGCGTCTAGGTTACGCCGTTCAGTCGGTCGAAGGGCCGAAGGGGAGCGGTCCTTCGGAGGATTATCGCATCGAAGGCGGCGTCGGCACGTTCGGGCTCATCCATCCGATCAGCGATCAGTTCTGCAAGAACTGCAATCGGCTTCGGCTCACGGCCGACGGCAACCTTAAACCTTGCCTGTACTGGGTCGACGAGCTGAACGTTAAGCAGGCGCTGGGCTCCGAGGAAGCGATGGAGCGTCTGTTCTTCAGGGCGATGGACATCAAACCGGAGAACCATGAGATGGCGGCTTTGTTGGCCGGAGAGAAGCTTACCCATGTGCCGACGGAACGACGGATGTCGCAAATCGGCGGGTAGGAGAGCGGCAGCGGATCGTGAGTTCGGGAGGACGCCGGCTGCGGACATCGGCATATCATTAGGAGGATTCGATGAACGGTCGAGACGTCACGTTGACATTAATTCATACGAACGATATCCATAGCCATTTCGACGCCGCTTCCCGCATAGCGACATATGTAGAAGAAGTTAGGCGGAGCGTAGGCGCAGACAACGTGCTTCTGCTCGATTGCGGAGATTTCCTGGATCGGGTCAGCGTCGAGACCGAAGGCTCTGGCGGCGCGGCGAACGTCGCGTTGCTGCAAAGGTTCGGCTACGACGCCGTGCTGATCGGCAATAACGAAGGCTTGTCTTATACGATCGAAGAGCTCGAGACCTTATACGCGGACAGTGCGTTTCCCGTCGTCTGCGCGAATATGGTCCGACTAAGCAGCGGGGAGCCTCCCGCATGGATGACGCCGACTTGGACGACCGTGAAGTCGGGAATGCGAATCGGCATCGTCGGGTTGACAGCCGCATTCGACGTGTACTACCGGCTGCTGGGATGGGAAGCGCTCGAACCGATTTCGGTTGCCCGGGCGCAGGTCGGCAGGATAAGGTCGAACGTGGACGTCGTCATCGTGCTCTCCCACCTCGGCCTCAAATACGACAAGCGATTAGCCGAGGAAGTCGAAGGGATCGACCTGATTCTCGGCGGCCATACCCATCATCTGCTTGCCTCCCCGCTGACGGTCGGCAACACGACGATTAGCGCGGCAGGCAAGTTCGGACAGCACGTCGGACGGCTGGAATTAACGCTTGCGGAGGGCGACAATCGGGTAAGCATTACCGGCGGTTGCTTGCCGACTGACGAGATGAAGCGCGACGACGGCGTCGATCGACTGATCGACGAATATCGCGGCGAGGCTTACGGCACGTTGAACCGCCCCGTCGCGACATTGATCGATCCGTTGCCGCATAATCCTTACGAGGAATCTCCGCTGGCTACGTTGCTGGCAAGCTCGGTAAGACGCGTGACCGGCACCGAGATCGGTCTCGTCAACGCGGGCCAGTTGCTTGGCGGCTTGCCGGCAGGAGAGGTGACGGAGCTGACGATTCATGAGCTGTGCCCTTCTCCGATCAACCCTTGCGCGATCAAGCTGAGCGGCCGGCAGCTCATACATGCGCTCGAGGAAAGCTTGCTTCCGGAATATTACGAGCTTGAATTCCGCGGCTTCGGGTTCCGGGGCAAAGTGCTCGGCACGCTATGCACGGACGGTCTCGAACTGCTGATCGACGAGACGAAACCGGCATACCATCGTATCGTCGAAGCACGGGTCGGCGGCGAGCCGCTTCAAGCGGATCGCGCATACGACGTGGGCACGCTCGACATGTTCACCTTCGGAGTCGGTTACGTGGGCTTGAAGGAAGGCGCGGACGTTCGATACTTGTTGCCGGATTATATTCGGCATACGCTCGCGGACGCGCTGAACGACGAGTCGATGGTTCGTGACTGTTTTAGGCCGAGAAGAAGCTATAGACCACGTTAGCTATAGCCGAAGCGGCAATGATACGCACCTTATTATGGATACGCAAGGAGTGACACGGCAGCATGCTGCACTGGTTTGATTCGATTATTCTAGGCATTGTTGAAGGTTTGACCGAATTTCTGCCCGTATCCTCGACGGGGCATATGTTGCTCACGAACAAGCTGTTAGGCTACGAGACGACGCCCGAGGAACTGAAATCGTTCGAGATCATTATTCAATTCGCGGCGATCTTGGCGATCTCGCTCGTCTATCGGAACAAGATCCTGCAAGTGTTCGGAATCGGGCGCAAGGAAGCGGTCAGAGGATTGTCCGTGGACGCGTTTCCCGAACGCCGACTGAACATGCTTCACGTCGCGCTGGCGATCGTCCCTCCGCTCGGAGCGGCTTTCCTATTCCGCGATTACATTAAAGACGATGCTTTCAACAATACGTCGCTCGTATTGTGGGCGCTAGTCGTCGGCGGGATCTATATGTGGATTTCGGAAGCGTTGTACGAATCGGGCAGAATCAGAAGAACGTCCGAGACGATGGATCAGATTACATACAAGCAAGCTTTCATTATCGGTTTGATTCAGTGCGTATCCGCGCTATGGCCGGGCTTCTCGCGCTCGGGCTCCACGATGGCCGCGGGTATGCTGACCGGGCTTAGCTATCGTGCTTCCGCCGATTTCTCGTTCTTCGTGGCGATTCCGATCATGACGGTGGCGACGGGATACGAGCTGGTCTCGAACATCGACCAATTCCGCTCCGGCGCCATCGACATCGGCTTCTTGGCCACCGGCTTTATCGTCTCTTTCGTCGTCGCTTGGCTCGTCGTCGTTGCGTTCCTGCGGATGCTGCAGAAGATCAAATTGCGTTATTTCGCATGGTATCGTTTCGTACTCGCCGCTCTTTTCTACTGGTTCATGATGAAATAATTCGAAATTTGGCGAATCCTGTCGTATATTTTTGTCGTAAACCCTTGTCTTGTCTTCGGAAATATCTTACATTCTCATTAGACAACATCGAGGCAAAGGGGGAAACGTTACGAATGCGCATGGTGCCGATTTCGTTATGCAGGCCGGGCATGAGGCTGGCCAAACGAATTTATTCTGACGATGGCATCGTGCTGTTGGCGGAAGGCGTCGAGCTGACGCCGGCCATGATTCGAAGGCTGAGCAACAGTCCGATTCATTTCTTGTACATCGAAGATGCACGCACGGAAGGAATCGTCATCCCGGATATGCTGTCCGAGGAGACGCAGAGGCAATCGATGCATGCGATCCGAATGGCTTTCCGCGAGTACGTCGACCAGCCGGCTAGACGCAAATCGGTAACCTACCCTTATGTGGGACGTTCGATCAAGCAGTCGATGCACATGATCCTTGATGAGCTCGGAAGCAACAAAGACGCCATGATCATGCTCATGAACATGCATACGGTCGATCACTATTTATACACGCATTCGCTTAACGTCTGCGTGTATACGGCGTTGCTCGGCATCGCGAACGGCTACGATCAAGACCAGCTCATGACGCTCGGGATCGGTTCGATGCTGCACGACATCGGGAAGACGCAAATCTCGATGCAAGTTCTGCTGAAGCCGGGCGCCCTCACCAAATCCGAGTATGACGAGATGAAGCGCCATGCCGAGCGCGGGTATTACTTGCTCAAGGATGAACCTAACATCCCGCTGCTTGCCGCGCACTGCGCCTACCAACATCATGAACGCTTGAACGGCAGCGGATATCCGCGCGGCTTGAAAGACGACGAAATCCACGAGTACGCCAAGCTGATCGGCATCGTGGATTCCTACGACGCGATGACGAGCCATCGGATTTACAAGAAGGCTATGCTACCGCACGAAGCGGTGGAAGTGCTCTATACCGGCAGCGAAACGCTGTACGATACGGAGATGCTGAAGCTGTTCCGCGACAAGGTAGCCATCTATCCGATCGGGGTTACGGTGAAGCTGAACACGGGCCAAAGCGCCGTCGTCGTCGACATTAATTCCGCCGCCGCCCACAGACCGATCGTCAGGGTCATTACGGACGAAGTCGGCGAAGACTTGTCCGCTCCGTACGAGATGGATTTGTCCAAGCAGTTGAACATTCTGATCGATTCGGTCGAGCTAGGCGAATTGGACCGCAATTCGCTTCCGGCTTGACGACCTCCAACCGGCTTCACCTTGCAGCCCAAGCGGCGCAAGGAGAAGCCGGTTTGCATTAAGAGCCGTTAGACCAGTACAATATTCATATATACACAGTAGACAGGAGCCATTCGACATGTCCGGTTTCACCCTTCCTTCCGCCGCGGAACGATTCGCGCCGCCGTCGGATTGGACGCCGCTTTCGCCTGCTTACGATCCTTGGGACCCGATTCGTTCGCTGAGCCGATACGGGCGTCACAAGCTTACGAGCGTCGAATTTACGGTAACCCATCTATGCAATATGAGGTGCGAGCACTGCGCGGTAGGCGACAGCTTAACGATGACCGAAGCGCCTCATCTTCCGATCGATATGATCCTCCGCAGACTGGACGAGGTCGAGCACTTGGAGACGATCAGCTTGACGGGCGGAGAACCGACCTTCCGAATGGAGACGATAACGGAAGTGATGCTGCCGTTATTGAAATACGCGAGAAGTCGCGGCATCCGGTCGCAGCTGAATTCCAACGTAACGCTCGACTTCGAACGCTACGAATTGATCGCTCCTTATCTGGACGTCATGCATATTTCTTTCAACTATACGGAGGCCGAACATTTCCGTCAGATCGGCTTCGCCAAGTCCGGCCGACAGGTTAGCGCGGAGATGACCGGGAAGCTGTACGAGCGCATGATCGACAACGCGCGCAGGCTCGCGGAAGGCGGATTATTCGTATCCGCTGAATCCATGATCAACTATCGTACGTATAACCATATTGCGGATATTCATCGTCTGATCGTCGAGATGGGGTGCAAGAGGCACGAAGTGCATCCGATGTACCCGAGCTCGTTCGCGTCCGGCTTGCCGGCGATCACGAGAGAACAGATGAGTTCGGCCGTCTCGACGCTGCTCGATCGCCGCGATCGGAACGTATGGATGCTGTTCGGCACGCTCCCGTTCTTCGCCTGCAGCGACAACGAGGAAGAACGCGGTTTAGTAAGGCGTTTAATGGCAGAACCTAACGTTACCGTCCGCAACGATCCGGACGGCCGCAACCGGGTGAACGTGAACTTGTTCAGCGGAGACGTCTACGTGACGGACTTCGCGGCGATTCCGTCGTTCGGCAACGTGAAGAACGAACGGCTTGACGACGTATTCGAGCGCTGGCAGAACCATCCGTTGCAACGGGCGATCAACTGCCATTGTGCGGAAGCGAGCTGCTGCGGACCGAATCTGCTCGTCAAAGAAATGTATTACGAAGGTGCCGACTTCTTAAGCAGAAGAGCCATACCTTGACCATCGCCATCCCGGATCGGGAGGCAAGCTAGCGAGGAGTTGGAACGCATTTGGAACAGTTTCATTGGGGTTCGATCATAGGCAATGCTCTTCTCGTCCTTTTCCTCGTATTCCTGAACGGATTTTTCGTAGCGTCGGAATTCGCGCTGGTGAAGGTGCGGCAATCCAGATTGACGCAGCTCAGCAACGAGGGCAACGTGCGCGCGAAATACGCGCTTAAAGTCAACAAGAAGCTGGACGCGTACTTGTCCGCGACGCAGCTCGGGATCACGCTGGCCTCGCTCGGATTAGGCTGGGTGGGGGAGCCGGCGCTCGCGGACTTGATCATCGAACCGCTGCTGCACGAGTTCGGCGTGACCGACCCGGACATTATCCATCCGATCTCGTTCGCGGTAGCGTTCTGTATCATTACGTTCCTGCATATCGTGCTCGGCGAACTGGCGCCGAAGTCTCTGGCGATTCAGCGGTCCGTAGGCGTCTCCCTTTGGTTGTCGTGGCCGCTGCTGATCTTCTATCGGATTTTCCAACCGGTGATCTGGTTCCTGAACACCACCGCCAACCGATTGCTTCGTCTCGTCGGCGTGGAGCCGGCTATGGAGCACGAGGTGCATACGGAGGAAGAGATCCGCATTCTGATGAATCAGAGCGCCAAGACGGGCATCATCGACAAGGACGAGATGACGCTGTTCGATAACGTATTCGAATTCGCGGATCGCGTGGCGCGAGAAGTCATGCTTCCTCGCACGGATATGGATTGCCTGTTCGCGAACCAGAGCTTCGCGGACAATCTGAAGCTCGTGCATGCGACCAAGCATACGCGTTACCCGGTAGGCGTAGAGGACAAAGACCAAATTATCGGCTTCGTCCATATCACCGATCTGCTGATGGCCGCTCCGGACCAAGAGCACGATCTGAAGCAGTTGCTGCGTCCGATTCTCAGCGTGCCGGAGACGATGGAGATCAGCAAAGTGCTGAAAATGATGCAGAAGAGAAAATCCCAGCTCGCGATCGTCATCGACGAGTACGGGGGCACGGCCGGCATGCTGACCGCGGAGACGATCATGGAAGAGATCGTCGGCGAAATTCACGACGAATTCGACGACGAGCTTCCGAGCGTCATGGTGAAAGGGGAATTAACCTCCGTGGACGGGCGTATGCTCATAGAAGAAGTGAACGATCTGCTGGGCCTGTCCATCGAAGACGAGGAGGTCGATTCGATCGGCGGCTGGATGTTCAACCACCTGGAGGGCAACATCGCCAAAGGGCAGAAGGTGAACGACCAAGGCTACACGTTCGAGATTGCGCAGACCGAGCGGCTTCGCGTCGTCAGGGTACATATCTACCGCGAGCAGCCGCTCGTTAAGGAACCGGCCGGACAAGCCGCGTTACCGAAGGAATAACCGGCAACCGGGAGAGCCGGGGGAGAGAGAGGGAACGTCGATGCCGATCAGAACCGTTATCTTATTAGGTTCATCGCTAGTGTTTCTATATTTGCTATTTACGGTAGGAGCGCCATTCCTGCTGGCAATCGTTACGGCTATCTTCTTAGAGCCGCTGACGACGGTGCTTATGAAGAAGGTTAAGATGAATCGGCTGGCGGCTTCGACGATTTCCAGCACGATCTTCACGGTCGGATTGCTCGGGATGATGGCGCTCATCGGCATTAAGCTCGTGAACGAGTTTACCGATTTTCTCAAGAAGACGCCGGATATTCTGGATAACGCCCAGACGTACTTGAACGACCGGCTCGAAGATCTCCAGAACTATACGAACGGCGGGACGGGCGACGCCGGCCAGCTGGAAGATTGGCTGAACAACTTGACCAATATGCTCATCTCATTGGCTCAGAACGTCGCTAGCACCTTAGGCAATTTCGCCAGCGGCATACCGGATTTCTTCATTTTCTTCATCGTGTATCTCGTGGCCGTGTACTTGTTCGCGTTTAGCTTGCCGATGATGAAAACTTCTTTCCTTAGCTTGTTCGACGACACGTCCAAAGTTCAAGTCGAAGAAGTGCTGGTGAGCTTGCGCAAATCGGTGTTCGGATTTCTACGCGCGCAGCTGTTGCTTAGCGTCGTAACTTATATTCTATCTTTCATAGGGTTGCTTATTATCGGCACGAGCTACCCGCTCGCGATCGCGCTGCTTATCGTCGTGGTCGATATTCTCCCGGTGCTCGGTACCGGTTCGGTGCTCGTTCCATGGGCTATCTATCAGCTCGTGACCGGAGATATTTTCACCGGAATAGGGCTCATTATCCTGTTCCTCGTCATTACCGTCGTGCGCCGCATCATCGAACCGAAAATTCTCGGGGACGCGGTAGGCATCGGCTCGTTGTCCGCTTTGATCAGCTTGTATGTCGGTTACGAGCTTGTCGGGGTCGTCGGCGTATTCCTGGGTCCGATCATCGTCATCGTCATCTCGGCGATGCGCAAGGCGGGTCTGTTCGAATTCAAAATCAAGTTCCAGTAATCGTGCTAAACGGGGAACGAAGGTGGGCGTAGCGAGTGTCGAATCCTAACTTGGAGCAAGAGATGCTGGCGGCGATGGCGAGAAGCGGCTGGCGAATTACCGATCAGCGCAAGACGCTAGCGCATATATTCGCTAGCAACGAAGGGTACTTGTCTCCGAAGGACGTCTATGACGAGATGAGCCGCATATACCCGAGCGTGAGCTTCGAGACGGTGTACCGCAACCTGAGAATGCTAAGCGAGATGGGCGTGCTCGAGCAGTTCTACTTCATGGACGGCGGGCTGAAGTTCAAAGGGAGCTGCATCGATCATCATCACCATCATCTGATCTGCGTCAATTGCGAGAAGACGCTGACGTTCGAATACTGTCCGATGGAGCAGCAGCTGCAGCTTCCCGGCGACTATCAGATCTTGAACCACCGGTTCGAGGTGTACGGGATATGCGAGACGTGCCAAGCGGCTTCGCAGGAGAAGGCATAGACGAAGACCATGTACACGGCTTGTAATGAGCCGAGTACATGGTCTTTTATCATCGTGAGTATTAGAAAATCTTCTTCTGCTCCCGATCCGCCTTAAGGATCTCGACCGCTTCTTTGAAGCGCAACGAATGTACGATCTCCCGCTCGCGGAGAAACTTCAAGCTGTCTTGGATATCGACGTCGTCGGTATAGTCGATGAGCCATTGATAAGTCGCGCGCGCTTTTTCTTCGGCCGCGATGTCCTCGTAAAGGTCGGCGATCGGATCTCCCTTCGCTTGAATATAAGTGGCCGTCCACGGATTGCCTGCTGCATTGTTATAGAACAGAGCGCTGTCGTGGTTAACGAAATGGGGACCGAGACCGGCTGCTTCGAGTTGTTCGGGGGTCGCATCCTTGGTCAGCTTATAAACAATTTCTAAATTGCAACAAAAGAAAAAGCCCTATTTGACTAGAGCTTTCGAGGATAATAACCGCTGTATGAATTTATCAAGATCAAGTTTTCCGAATACCTGTATAGTCCCCTTGCCGTTAACCGTTTTCTCGAAGGTCAATGGTTGCCCCATCATTGTTTCCGTCTTCGGCATCGGCATCACCTCTGCCTTATTTCTATGTGTGTCAAGATTTGTCCGATTCATCTAAATCTTACTATCATCATTTCATCTATATTTGTCTAAATATTCGCTCATTTCAATTTCTTCAAATACCCCAACATCCGTGTACACAATTACTTTTCCAATACGTCTCAGCCATGCGTGCCATGTGTTATTGGCTTGCTCTTTCGCACTCTTGTATTGTTCTAACAGTCCATTGTTGGAAACAATATATACCTTCGTGAAACAGGCTACTTTGTTTGAGTAACGACAACGTAGTTCGAGAGGATAACCGTCTAAGTAATTCAGCATTTCTTGAATCTTAAATTGTCCATCATATTCATCGAACAAAATAACATCTTGGGAATTGTAACCATCGAAAGGATGCATATAATCCGTTACCCTATACACGCTTTGATAACCGTATTGTTCCATAACAGATCGTGTTTTCCCCAATGCCGTTTTACCATATATATACGTTACCTCGACATCTCTCCATGTATTTCTATACTCTTCTGTTTTGATGACTGTTCTTGCTCGTTCAATATCGCTCAAGCGTAATAAATAATCTGGATTTTCCTCCATGATTTCGTAATTGGTTTTTCCGTCCTTTATCATATCGTATAAGTCAGAGAGGTCGGTTCTTGCCCCTTGTCGTTCTACTGGAATCTCGCCCCACTCATATTGAGAATTTATTATCTTAGTGTCCGCTTTCTCGTCATTCGCCCATTTTCCTTCTTTTAACACATAGTCTCGATTTTCTTGGCTGCTACCTCGACTCATATCAATATGAGACGTTGGAAAATTTTTCTTGACTGTGCTAAACCTGATCGGTGACGATGCGACCATATAAAGATGAGTATGATGTGTTTTCTCTTCGTTACCAATCTCATCACTCATGCAATAATAGACACACGACTTAAAATTTCTCATTATTTCTATTATTTTTTCATGGGGTAAATCTTTTTCTATCGGATTGTTAATGGTTAAGAGAAATTTCCTCGATTGAGTGTCTTTGATGATCATCACCACCATTTACTCAGTGTGTTATTTGCGACATGCGACACAGGTTCCGTAGGGTAATACTAGCCTACGGAACCATGCCGTTACTTTACGTCTTGCCGCCCTCTGTACGTACTTGCGCGCCTATGTGCTTCGCACGGCACGCAAGTACGTACAGAGTTATTTTCATAATTGTGCTGTAGGTCAGCGGATGACAGCTCGAAATACATCGACTTTCATTTGAGCTAGACCACGAGTTCCAATAATAGGAACTTGAATAGACTTTTGTTCCGTACCATTAAGCAACAAATGACCGCCGCCAATACTGGTTACAGGCAAGAACGCATCACGGTCAAATCCCAACATAGCCGCGCTTTCTCTGCTGATATTTCCAAGGGCAAGACAAACGCCGTAATTGTCTCGTGCGCCCTGTGAAAATAGTTCCGCCGACGCTCGTTGAACGCTAGTCAAGACTTGACATCCCATGCTACGCCCCATCATCAAAATAGTCGAAAGCATTGATTTTGCGTTTTCGGCTTCTTTTTTTGGTAGGTTGAGTATCATGCTTGCCCACTCATCCACCCATAAAAGGCGGATACTACGGTCAGGGTCGCCAGACAACCGTGCTTGAAACATGGCATAATATTCCTCTAAACCTTTCATGCAGTCAGTATACTGGTAGTATCTCGCCCCGGTAGCACCCATAAGAAAACGAAAATTATCATCGCCTTTAAAATCCAATATCCATACTTTGGAATCCTGAATGTGTAAGCCGATCTTTGCAGTTAAGAGCATTGAAGCAACCGACTTTCCAGAACCCGATCCTCCAATAATCAAAACGTGACAGCTACGGTCTAAGTCTATGGCAATCGGGCGTGTAGCTCCCCTAGTGGGGAGCCGATCCGCAAGAAAGGTCAGGGGCTTCATTCTGGATAATCCTTGTCAATGACCGCTTGTTGACGCTGCTGCCTTTCCACACGTGCGCGGCGACGTGCCTCGATCAGAGGGATAGAAGCCGTTGTAGTTTGAGTGCACTCCACGAGTACATGCCCGCCCAAATTCTTAATATCAAGAACCTCTACCAGTGCACGGCCTTGCGCTTCACTGGAAATCAACATGGGATATCGAGAACTTTGTTTCACAACGTACCGTTGTAGTTCGCGTTGAATAATATCCTCAATAAGCTTGTCTATTGGCGTTTCCAAGTCACACTCAAATTGAAAGATAGCTATGCCTTTGTCCAGATAGAAGTGGTCACCTTTGGGAGAACTGGTCTGAATATCAAACATATCATGTGGACGGATAAGCGGCGTAACACTTGCGGCTCCTTGAATGGCGTTGAACATGAGTGCAAGCATATCGTCATACTGTTCTCGCGCCCTTTGACGAGTCAATTCCTCGTCCACTGGGTCTATTTCATAGATAGTTTCTGGTGTTGGCTTTGCCGAGCGAATCCAGTAGACAATACCGTACAAGACTAATAACGGGAAGACAATCCATGAAAACAGGAAGTGAGCATTTGACACGATGACAAAAGTCAACGCTGCGACCATTCCACAGGCTCCGACAACCGCCAGAAGTCCAAAAAACACATCTTGAATGATACGCCTAACATTTCTAGCGTCGATAGCTTCCCCTAAATCGTTCGAGTAGTCATGGAACAGACGAACGATCAATCTCCATATCGCAGCAAACATTTACACTCCCTCCTTTTTGAGACCGGGAAACAGCGCCTTTTCCGCTTTTGCGGAATAAGAGATATTGCCAGCTCTATCAACGTAAGGCGTGGCGGCAAAGCCTTCAAATTGGACCTTGATAGGGTCGAAGCGGTTATTGTGGGCTTCAATATCCTCCTGCGAAACGACTAGTGACAAGGTCGGGATAGAAACGCGGATTTTCTCAAATCCTGCATGAGGGAGGATTATCTCCAAGGTTGTCCCGATACGCGCCCCTCTTTTTCCGTCTTGAAACTCAAACTTTTCAGACATTCCTACAAGTCGTGCGTTATTCCCGAGAATCTCAACGCCTAGTGTTATTTTTTTCATATTTTTGACCATCCTTTATCATTATGATTGTCCTTGAATTGCGTCCAACTCACGGACTATGTGAACAAAGGCGCCTTTGACTTTTTTCTTGTCAACCATTACTTTAATTGTAATGACTAACTGATTTTTAGGTCAGGAACAAAACAAAATTAGTTCACCATATTTTTTCTTGTTTTTGTTCCTTGACGTTTTCAAAGGAGCTTCTAACATGGTTGGAATTAAGATAACAAATCTAAAGCAGGCCATAGCACTAAATGAAATTGAAAAACTTAAATTTGGCGAATTGCTTTCAATGGTAATGGATAAAGCAAGCTTGAATCCAGATTTACTATCAGAGAAAATATCAAAAGATGCTTTGAGAAAAGGTGAATATTGTAACATCTCTCCTAAAGCAATAAGTTATTATTTGAAAGGGAAGCGCGGCGTTAAAAGACCGCCAAAAGAAAACGATAAAAACCTAATATTTATGGCCGAAAGTTTAGGCACAACGCAATATGAATTGCTTCAAGATTACGCATTAGTCAATTTGGAAGCAGATGAGTTACCCGATGACACATATTACTGGAGGGAAAGTATTGAAAATATTAAGAGGAAATTGACAGGGCTGTCTTCGGAGTATGTGACATTACTTTGTAATTCCTATAAAACCGTACTCTCCATTCCAATGGAGGCAATCGACATAGCCGTCATGTTTAGTCGTTTGAACGAAGAGAGCCAAACGCAATTTTGGGCGTACATTGGCATATTACAAAATGATTTTAATTCTATGCTTTGCACGAAATATGTACATATCTTCGAAGTGATTACAAAGACATGCGACAAGTCAAACGGAACGATAATAGATTTATCTCAACTGATTAAATCCACGTTTCCCAACAAAGAAAATTTCAAAGAAGCGGAAACGTTTGATTTGTATTTATATACCCTGCTTAACGAGAAATGGCGTGAAATCTCCAAGGCATATTTAGCTTTAGACAGCGAAATAAAGCGTGAAATGATTTTACGAATTGTTGACCAAATGTTGGCCATACAAAATCATGTTATCGAATAAAATAGCGGCTACCGGAAAATTATCCAGTAGCCGTTTATTTTCATGTATTCTCCTGTGATTTATGATTTAATATACAAGTCGAATTCGTATTGTCACTCATATATTACCTACTCGCAACATTTTCACCAGTATTGTAATGAGACAGATTTGCAGATGCGTAAGTACGCTTATCTAACTGAACTTAATCACCTAAATACCGTTAACTACCTGCCCAGAACCCCATTAGCTGGGGTTGGGGACAGTCATAACTGGTGACGCTACACTCGTAATCGTTGCAGTGCTTGTGGCTTGATCCCACTTCACATCGGCTCCTAGAGCTTCCGATACAAACCGCAACGGAACCATTGTGTTGCTATTGACAAGGGTAGCTGCCGTACTCAATGTTACCGCTTTACCGTTGACATAAGCAGTTGACTTATCAATCGTCAACTTGATGACGATATCTCCTTTTGTACCAGTGACGGTTTGAGTAGTTTGATCCCACTTGATTGTTGCTCCAAGTTTTTCAAAGATCGCTCTCATTGGAACCATAGTTGATCCGTTGACGATTATCGCAGGTTGGGAGAAAGCTTGCGCCTCACCGTCGATGACAACTTTAACGGGTTGGCTCAGTAGTCCGTTTACAAAAGTATATCTGTTGTTCTTAGCGTGGGCTGCTGCCGCTGATCCAGCTATTCCATAGATAGTCAGATTAGCTGGTTTGTCTTGATTGTAATCAAATGCCCCATTACCAATAGTGGTGACACTAGAAGGTATGCTGACTTTTGTCAGTTTATTAACCATGAATGCCGCCTCTCCAATAGTGATGACACTAGAAGGGATATTGACTGTTGTCAGTTCGTTCCTAGAAAATGCGCCACCTCCAATAATGGTAACACTAGTGGGGATATTGATTGTTGTCAGTTTGTTACTCGTGAATGCCGCACCTCCAATACTCGTCACTCCTTCTGAGATGTTGACGGTTGTCAGTTTGTTATTCGAGAATGCCCCATATTCAATCGTGGTGACACTTGATGGGATATTGACTGTTGTCAGTTGATTAAAGGCGAACGCACTATCTCCAATAGTGGTGACACTTGCTGGGATATTGACTGTTGTCAGTTGGTTACTTTGGAATGCCTGATCTCCAATAGTAGTTACACTTGATGGGATGCTGACTGTTGTCAGTTGGTTGCTTGAGAATGCCGCTTCTCCAATAGTGGTGACACTTGATGGGATGCTGACTGTTGTCAGTTTGTTACTTGAAAACGCCCTTTCTTCAATCGTGGTGACACTTGACGGGATGTTCACTTTTTCCAGTAGATTATTCTGGAATGCCCCTAATCCAACCGTGGTGACACTTGACGGGATGTTAACGGTTGTCAGTTGGTTATCGGCGAATGCCACAAGTCCAATACTCGTCACGCCTTCAGAGAAGTTGACTGTTGTCAGTTGGTTACTACGGAATGCCCAATCTCCAATAGTAGCGACACTTGATGGGATGTCGACTTTTGTCAGTTGGTTTTCGTTGAATGCCCCGTATTCAATAGTGGTGACACTTGCTGGGATGTCGACTTTTGTCAGTTGGTTACCTAAGAATGCATAAGTTCCAATCGTGGTGATACTTGATGGGATACTGACTGTTTTCAATTGGTTCCTGGAGAATGCATGAGTTCCAATAGTGGTGATACTTGAAGGGATGCTGACTGTTTTTAATTGGTTTTTGTAGAATATCCCCTTTCCGATAGTAGTGACACTTGATGGGATATTGACTGTTGTCAGTTGGTTCCCTGAGAATGCCCATTCTCCAATAGTGGTGACACTAGAAGGGATGTTGACTGTTGTCAGTTGTTTATCTTGGAATGCTCTATCTCCAATAGTCGTCACAGGCATTTTGTCTATTGTTGCAGGTATAGTGACATGACCTCCTGCACCAGTGTAATCTGTTATTTCAACCTCTGTTCCCCCAGCTATCAAACGATATACCAAATCGCCATGTGTGGAAGCAACTATAATAGAACCATTGGATAGAACGGCACTTGTAACGAGTACCACAAGCAGACACTTTTTAAGGATGTTTTTCACTCTGACCACTCCCATTATTTTTATGTATATTACTTCACAATTGAGCTTTAGTTCCGCCACATTTTTTGCAAAAAGTTGCACTATCATTGTTTTCCGCTTGACATTTTGAACACTTTATCGCATTTATCCCCCTCAATATCCTAACCTGAACCATCATGTAACAGCATTCTAGCACTTTAGGGAAAGAGAGACAAGAAATTTTTGTGAGTTATCACCTAACATACATTTATGCCGCTATTAGGGACAATTTTGTTAGGTGATAGCTAATGAAAAAACTTGTGTTTGATGATGACATTTATAATACTATACGGCGCAACATTAAAAAGTATCGAAAGGAAAAGGGATTGACCTCCGCACAGTTGGCGGAAATGGTTGACCTTTCCCATGATTTTATTCGTCAGATTGAAAGTGAAAAGACAAGATACAATTTTTCCGTGGAAACATTCTATAAAATATCTGTTGCATTGGACGTGGGATTGGATAGGCTAGTGAAAAAGTAAAAAATGAATAGACAAAATGGAGAATCCACCCCATGTTAATATCATGGGACGGGTCGTTTTATGGAACGCATTCAGTTCTGGTCTTGGTCTTTATTTGTATAATGGAATAGAGGTTAGGGCATTGGGCAGGGGCGACTCCACTAGAATAGTGAATACTCTAGAGCGAATTGAGCCATCGTTCCGGTGAGTGAGAGCCACGTCTCCGGCGTTTTTGAGCCACTTGTCCGGAGGGCGAGCCAGTTAAAGAAACCCCTTCCGTCCCCAAGGGGGAAACGCAGGGAGCAAGCCCCCTGCACCCCTTCACTCGCCGTGTGGCAGCCCCAGCAGGTTATGCTGGGGGATTAAAAGTGTGAAGGAGTTGGGCGACGCAGGTCAAGGCTAAAATGAACGCTTCGCGGCCTTGACTTGCTCACTTTGGGCATGGCTCCCATCACCAATACGCTGGCTCATTTTCTCCGGAGACCTGGCCCACTCATGACCGGAATGGCGGCACTATTTCACCGAAATATTCAAATAGTGAGCATTGTCATTCTTTCATTATGACTTTCATATTAATCTCATTTCCTTCCTTAGTGTAGATGATCGTATCGATAAATTCACGCAGAATGTCATTTGCTTCATTTTCTGAAATGTTGTCGCCATGAGTCAGAAACCGTCTCATGTTTTCAAGTCGTGCAGAAACTTTATCATGTTCTGACATAAGGTTCTCTGTTGCCATTTCTTCGATCTGTTCTTCAAGTAATGCGATCTGCTCCTTAAAGGATGCAATTTGCTTTCGAGCCTCATCTGGCGTGAAAATTTCCATAACGAAGCCTTGTTGTACTCGTTTAATATCCTTGTTTAGCTTATCGATCTGCTTTTCTCTACGCTTGATCTCTTCATCAAAATTCTGTACTTCGTCATTAGTCATAAGATGGGCGTACTGTTCAAGCTGATCGACATATTGAGCAAAATACTCGTGAAAAAGCGTTTTAAAGTCGTCAACGTATGTCCCGCCATTTGTGCATACGGTATACGTTCCATCCTCTTTGTATGTCCGTGTCGCGCAGCTTGTAATTCTTTTCTTACCGTGCGCATTTTGAAATGAGTGGATATTGCCACAGACTCCACAACGCACCAACCCAGAAAATGTATGTTTCCCCACTTTCAAAGCAGCAGGTCGGGAGTTACGTTCGTTTCTGATTCTCTGTGCCATATCAAACAAATCTTGAGGAATGATTGGCTCATGGGCGTTCTTAACAACGATTTGATCTTCCGTTGAAGTACGTTCTGTTACACGTTTCCCATCTTGTTTGTACTGCTTGGTGCGTCCGTAGGAGGAGTGTCCAGCATAAACAACATTGGCGATCATTCGTGCTACGGAAGATGAACTCCATTGCATGTTAGTAATCCCTGCATTGGTGAAGTCGTATGCTATAGTTGTCGTAGACTTTCCTGACACATACTCATTGAACATGCGGACAACGATCTCGGCTTCCTCCGGGACAATCTCAAGGTTCTTGGCGTCACGATTGTATCGATAACCGAAAGGAACTTTCTTTCCCATCCAGTTGCCCTTCTTTGCCGATTCCCTAGAACCCCTCATCAGACGCTTTCTAGTGGTTTGCCATTCTCTCTTTTCAATTAACGCAATAATGTCACCGCTGAACATTTGATCTTCGTTAGTATAGTCCGTCATCGATGTTGGTGTAACAAGGACACAACCCGCCTTAATCATGATCTCTTTGACTTCCTCGTAATGTTTCGTGTTCCGAGTCAAGCGAGATTGTTCAGTGCAAACGATGGCATCATATTCATAGTGCTTGATCTTGGACAGAAGCTTCTGGAACTCTGGACGCTCCCATTCTTGGGACGATCCTGTCTCACTGTACAGATCATACACATACCCGCGCTTTTCACATAGTTCTATCAGAGAATTAGCTTGTCCATCTATTGACGCAGTTGTCTTGTCATCGGCTTCACGGCTTTTTCTGCAATAGATGGCCACCCTCTTAATCGCCACGATATTCCATCCCCTCATGGTATATTATTCCTTGAGAAGAGTATATCATTTTCGTTGCAATTAAGCAATTGTTTGTTTGTAGATCATCGTGGCGATCATCTCGAGGTGGGCGAACTCCTCCGTTCCTATATCCGTCAACAAGCCGATGACTTTATCCGGAATCGTGTAACGCTGATTCAAGTACCTGAGAGCGGCCGACAGCTCTCCGTCGGCGCCGCCGTATTGCTCGACCAAATAGCGGGCCATCCGGGGATCGCATTTGCTGACGCGTACGGGATACTGCAGCTTTTTCTCATAAATCCACATCGGCGGCCCCCCTTACACTTGCCATGGCCATGGGGTTTCTACCCATTGCCATGGGAACCGGGAATAACTGTGTCCGAATTGCAGGAGCGGTCCGTGCTTCATCTCGAATGCGGCGGCGAGCTGCTGCCGGCGTTGCACGAGCTGATTGAATTGCTGGACGGCTTGCATATCCATCGGGTGCGTATCCAGATATAACGTTAGCTCCACGAGAGCGAAATCGACGACTTGCAGCTCTTCTAGATCGGTGCAATAGGCAAGGTGCTCGTTACGGTCGGCGTTCTCCGCCCTTTTGCTCTTGGGAGAGTCGGCTCGTTCCTCGCGGTCGTTATGCTCAGCCATTCGGTTTCACCCCCTTGACGGAACGTCTCGACGGATAAGGACTGTACAGCGCGGGCCATAACGTTCCTCGCCGCAAAGCTTCCTCCAGCGGGAATTGCGGCAGATTCATCGGCTGGAAAGGAATGAACTGGTTCGGGGGCACGATGTACCATTTGACTCTGATCGGCGGGCAAGGATCGTTCGGACTGACGTAAGGCTTCCAGTCTCGCCATTGCGAATCGTACATGAGTCGGCATCCTCCTCCAAGTCGGCGTTGTTTCGCCGCTATACGAGAAATCATCACCGCTATTGTATGCGGCAACGGCAACGGTTCAGACCTTATTACCTAGTCCTGTATGAGGATATTCTCACAATAAGCAGCAGGGAAAGTGTCGTTCGTTGTCGAATAGCCACATAGATCATGGTCAGGGAGATGGAAGATGAGCCTGAATAAAGGTTTTACGCTTCGCTTTGCGGTAAACGCGCTCGTACTGCTCAGCGTCATCGTCACGGTAATCATCAGCGCGGTAGTAGGCTATCAAAGCCAGAAGGACTCGTTGACGCGAACGACTTATCAAATGAACCGGATCTACACGGATAAAATATCGGACACGGTGAACGGACTATTCGATTCCTTGTTCGAAAGCTTGGATGAATTCGGGCGGGAAATGTCGAAGAATTTACTTCGCTCCGACCTTCACGAGAGGTTCGGCCTTTTCCAGCGCACGCACCGGAACTTCAACGCCGTGTTCCTGATCGACAAGGACGGCATGCTCGTAGAAGGCTCCAACGTACAGAAGGAAACTATCGGAACGAAGATCGATTCGGTAGGGACGAATCAAGCTCTCCTAGAGCGCAAGCCGCTCGTGTCTGAGCCGTACACGACCAAGACCACGAACAAATTGATCGTCATGGTCAGCCAACCGTTGTACGACGAGAAAGGCGAATACGAAGGTTTCATCGGCGGGTCGATCCGCTTGCACGAGACGAGCATCTTCCAGACGATTCTCGGCAATGCGCCGTTCCACGAGGATGGTTCGTATGCCTATGTGGCGGGCAGCTCCGGAGTATTGCTGTACCACCCGGATAAGACGAGAATCGGCGAGGACATCTCTTACAGCGAGGTCGTCCAGCAAACGATGAAGGGTCTCAGCGGTCATTTGAAGACGATCAATTCCCGCGGTATCAAGATGTTGGCCAGCTACACTTACATTTCCTCGGCCGGATGGGGTATCGTCTCTCAAACGCCGAACAAAGTCGTCGTCGACTCGGCTCGCGGGCTTGTCAAAGAGTTGATGCTCTACATGCTCCCGGCGCTCTTCCTGTTCATTGCGGCCATCTATTGGCTCATCGGCAAGCTGGCATCTCCTTTCTCCGTACTTGCGCGGTTCGCTGCGCAGCTGTCGTCCAAGAACAGCGGCAAAGTCGCGTTCCCGAGCATTCATCGATGGAATTACGAGGCGAACGAGCTCCATCGGGCGTTCGGCAGAGCGGTACGGCATTTCCGCTTTCAGTTCGAGCACTTGAAGCGGGATGCGCAGACCGATCCGCTGACGGGACTGTTCAATCGTCGCACGCTGGATCAGTTCGTCGCGCATCATATTTCGCAGAAGCTGCCGTTCTCGATGTTGATCATGGATTTGGACAATTTCAAAAGCGTGAACGATACGTACGGCCATGACGTCGGTGACGAAGTGCTGCGGTTTCTGTCGGAGGCGTTAAAGCGAATGTTCGGCGAAGAGTACGTCGTATGCCGGATGGGCGGGGAAGAGTTCGTCGTTCTCGTGCCGACCGACGATGCCGAAGCGGCGTTACACGACGCGGAGTCCGTCCGCTCGTACATGGCGAATACGGCAAGTCCGACGGGGAATCGCGTGACCATCTCGATCGGCGTAGCGACCTATCCGGGGACGGCGGAAACCTCGGAGCAGCTATACCGGATGGCTGACGATGCGCTGTATCGGGCGAAGCGTCTCGGTCGCAACCGAGTCGAATTGGCGGGCGAGGACGATGCCGGAGCGAAATCGAGTTAACAATCGGGTATGATGAGATAAGGTATTGGTTGCTATCGCACGAGAAAGAAGGGCAGAACGAAACATGGACGCTACGAAGGAAAGGAATTGGCCGGAGGCGATGATATTCGATTTGGACGGCACGCTCTTCCAGACGGAGACGCTGCTGGAGACCGTGCATCGCCGCTTATTCGCGCAGCTTCATAGGGAAGGATTATACGGCGTGGTCGCTCCGCCGATCGATCGGTTATTGGGCTCGCTCGGTATGCTGCTGTCCGATATATGGAAGCGGGTAATGCCGGACGGCTCGCCCGAGGCGCACGAGAGAGCGAACGAGCTTATGCTGCAATACGAGATGGAGGAGCTCGCAGGCGGCGTCGGGCACCTGTATCCGGGAGTCGCGGAGACGTTATCCGAGCTCCGCAATCGCGGAGTGCGTCTATTCATCGCGAGCAACGGGCTGGAGAAGTACGTGAAAGGCGTTCCCGCCGCGAAAGGGATCGGCGAGCTGTTCGAAGGCATGTACAGCGCCGGAGAGTTCGCCACCTCCTCCAAAGCCGATCTCGTCCGCCGATTGCTGGATACGTTCGGCGTGACGTCGGCGTGGATGGTCGGCGACCGTTCGTCGGACGTGGCCGCGGGCAAGGAGAACGCACTGTTCGTGGTCGGCTGCGACTATGCCGGCTTCCGGCGCGAGGGCGAGCTGGACGGTTCGGACGCCGTTATCCGTTCGTTCCCGGAGTTGCTGGATTTGTTGAAGAGGTAAACCTTACCAGCCAGGTCATCGTCTATTGTTAGTAGATATGGCTTGAGAGGGGCATGCGGGAATGATGGGCATAAAAAAGATCGGTACGTTGGCGGCGCTGGCGTTAATGGCGGGGCTGTTCCCGGGATGCAGCTACGAAGCGAAGGATCATGCAAGCGAACCGACGAATCAGGCTTTGGCAATCGCGAAGGCAGAGACATTGCCGGAGACAATGCCGGCTGTGCAATCTCCTAGCGTGGCCTCTCCCGATTCGGCAAGAGCAGAAGTGCTGGAGACGGAGGACGACTCCATCCGCGCGATTGGCACGGCGCCTGGCGGCCGGTTGCTCGTTCAGCCGGCTTCGAAAGCAACGGTCGTTCCGTTAGGCGCGCCGAGCTGTTACGGCCAGGCTGAAGATCTGAAGTGGCAAGGCGATTATGAGGTTGTGTGGGAACCGGACGACGGCGGAGATAACGTCGACGTGCTGGCTTTTCCGGCGGATGCCGCGATTATTCAGCCGTCGGAGGAGCCTGTCGAGATGTGGAGCTTCGTCTTGGATGGGACTGATATTTTGTCTTATGTCCCACGCTACGCCGATTGCCATGGCACGGAAACGTACTTTTTCGGCGTGGAGGATGGGCAAGCCTTTTCGATTCCGATCGTTATGAGCCCAGATCTAACCGTTACGAATATCGGGCAAGACGCGAATCGGCTCTTTCACGTGGAGGACGGGGAAATCATATTGCAAGGTGGATACGCTGCGGGCAATAATACCTATGAGGTGTACCATCTGCGTTACGAATCCGGCAACCGGCAGTTGACCGTCGTTAATACCGAAATCGTTGATTTATCCCAATAAAATAGAGAAGGGGCTTGCGCGTCGGGTCGGAAAATTCCCGCATGCAAGCCCTTTGCTATTAATAAGCGCCGTAAGCCTCCAAGTTCAAAGCTTGCGGATGATAGCGTGCGTCCGGAAATCCGGAGCTCGCGTTCCGGTGTTCGGACGACAAAGACGATTTATGGCTGTGCATGCCTTTGCGTTGTTGATACACCCAAAGCCCGTACTCGATGGGACGCACGATCGCTTTGCGATAGACGTCGCGTTCGCCGGCTTTGCTGAACACTTCGCGGGAAGGCTTCGGATTGACCTCCAGCAGCCAGATTCGGCCGCTCCGGTCGATCGCAAGGTCGAGGGCAAGCTCGCATAACGCTTCGTAAGTCGACTCCAAGTGTCTAGCCACGCTAATGCCGAGCTTCTCAGCCGTCGATCTGATCTGCGCGATTTGCGATTCGCTGCCAACCCATTGCCGAAGCAGCGCGTTCATCGCGGCTGCCTGCCCGCCTCCGTGCAAATTCGAAGTGATGCTGCCCGCGGGACCGATCCGGCCCGCGCATCCCGTCACTTCCCATACGCCGGAGCCGTTCTTCTGCACGAGCATTCGGTAATCGTGCACGCGTCCGTTAGGCAGCTTGATGTTCAGCCCTTGTTGGGCGATGTATCGGTCTCCGTGCATATCCCAGCTTCGGATCGCGGGCGCCAGGCTTTGGCCGGATACGACCTTCGGCTTTACGATTCCGCGGGAGTGGTTGCGACCCTGTAGCAAATAAGTGCCGTCCGTCCTGCGATCGATGCGCAGGATGCCGCGTCCGCCGGTCCCGTTGATCGGTTTGACGTATACCGTGGAATATTTGCGAAGCAACGACGTGACGTCTTCGGTCGATTGATACAGCTTCGTTGCGGGCAAATGGTTGCGGAACGCGGGTACGCGCGACAGCGTCTTGTAGATCGTCCACTTGTTGCGCAGCGGACGATTCAGGAACGTAAGATGCGCGTAGCGCTTTCGGAAAGCGAGCAGTTCTTGGAACCGATGGCTGCGTTGAATGCGGCAACGGTCGTAGATCACGTGCGGGAATTTCACCCACTTGCGGCTCCAGCTTTTCGTCTCCGGCTTGAAGTGAAGCGCGTTGATCCGACCGGTGCTGTCATCGACGTCTTGCGGAGTGAACACGAAGACGTGAATGCCGATCCGTCTGCCCGCGGCGATCATCTTCTCGTATACCGGCCGTTCCTCCAGCGCTTTTCTGTCGTTCAAATATAAAGTAAGAATGCCGAGAACGGGCTGAGCCACGGTTGTCGTCACCTCCGCGTCGGCGTTGCCGGCAACGCTGGAGTGTCGTCGTTCAGGGGATGGCGGTAGACGTCTTCCGAGACCGGCCGGCCATCGGCTTGCGTATGGTCTGCCTCTCGGCCTTGCCGTACGAAGCGAAGCGTCGGCTTGCCCGTCGGTCCGGTTTCGAGCCCGACGGCAACGAATCCGGCGGCGAAGCACATCGCTACGCTCGGCGCGTTGTCGATGGCCACGTTGCAGGTCAGTCGTCCCCAAGGCTCAGTCAATACGCCGAGCAGCTTGCGTCCGACGCCGCGCCCCCTGAGGGCGGGATGCACGGTGACCAAGCATACCGATTCGCCGTATTGGTCGGCGAAGGCTACGCCGGCGGGGCAGCCGCCCTGCGTATAGGCGACCGCGATCGCGGTGCCCGGCAGAGCCAGCTCCGCTTCGCTGACGAGCAGCAGCTTCTGCCAGGCGAGCGCCGTAATTCGGCGTTCGCCGTGGCGCCTGACGAAGCGAAGCAATTGGAACCGCCCGCTCTCCCACTGATCGGGCTCTAGCAACCGATAATTCAAGATGACGCTCACAAGGCTGCGCCCCCTTTGAATTCTTTTCTCTGTTGATGCAAGTACAAGCTGTATTGGAAAATTCGTTCGAGCGATTTATTGCGGATGTGCGGCTCGTCGAATTTCATCGGTTTGGAATTCGCTTCGAAGAACCAGACGTGGCCGTTCGTATCGACGCCGAGATCCATGGACATCTCGCACAGCCGGGTATGGGAAGAGCGTTCGATCTGCCGGGCGAGCGTCAATGCGGTGTCGCGCACTTTGCTCAGCACTTTGGCCGATTTCTCCCGGCCGAATATCGAAGTCAGCAGCCGCTCGGGATCTTCGATATATCCCCCGCGAGGAACATGGGTCGTAATGCTGGAGTCGCCGGCGACTCTTGCGCCGACGCCGCTAAGCTCCCATTTGCCTTGGCCGTTCTTCTGTATGAGCGCCCGCAGATCGAACGGCCGGTCGTTAACCGTGGCCAGCACAATGCCTTGTTGCGCGATATAAGGCTCCCCAAGAGCGGTCGATTGCTTAAGCACTTTACCCCACAGTCGCTTAAGCGTCGTGCAATGGTACGTCGAGCTGCCCTTTTCCTCTTGAATTTGCAGCCGGTAAGGCATGTTCTTCTCCGGCTGGACCCTCACGGTCATAATGCCGACGCCGGCTTTGCCCCTCACGGGCTTCAAGTACAGGAGCCGGTGCTTGCGCAGCAGCCCCGACAACACCGCCGACCGCGTCAGCTGTCTCGTCTCCGGGATGTATTGGCGCGTCGATCGGCTTTGATGAAGCCATTGGAACAGCGACCATTTGTTGAAGAAACGCCGGTTGAACAGCTTGATGCCCGGATGCTTGGAGATCGCGGCAAGCTTGCGCTTCACTCTTAACAACCGTTCGTCTTCGCGTTGCGGGATGCGGTTGTATACGATCGTCGGACGCGGGAACCAGGCCGAATGCCAGGTTTCCCGCGACGAGTCGTACGTGTAGCCGAGAACCCTCGGCGCGGACAGCTTAAAGTCTTTGGTCGTCAACACGTAAGTGAGAATGCCCATTTTCTTGCCGGTCTTCAGTAAATCCGCGAAGTTGTTCCGATTGCCGCGGAACATCTGCAGATCGTCGTCGATCGTCAGGATGGCGACGATGGGAAGATCCGCGTTCGTCTCGACAATTCTCGGTTCGACTTCAAGGGACTTCGGAATAATCAAGCCTCATCCCTCCTGCGGAATTTGCTTAAATACAAGCAATGCTCCAGAATGTATTGAAGCGACGCCTTGCCTTGCTCCTTCAGCGCCGGATGCTTGAAGATCGACCGGCCCGGCTTCGCGTTCGCTTCGAACATCCATACATCGCCGTCCCGATCGATGCCGATGTCAAGGCCAAGCTCGCCGAGAGTATGCGAATAGTTGCGTTCGATCGCTTCGGACAGCTTAACGGCTATGCCTTTCGCCTTCTGCAGCACCGCGTCGGCTTGATCGCCGAACGTCCTGCTGAGCGCCTGCTCCGGCGTCATGAGCGAGCCGCCGTTCTTGATGTGGGTCGTCACGCTGCCCCGTCCGGCTTTCTTCGCTCCGATGCCGGCGACGACCCATTTGTTATTGCCGTCCTTGTGCATGTGGAACCGGAAGTCGATCGGACAGTTATCGATCTCGACGAGCCGGATGCCTTGCTGCACGACGTAGCTGTTAAGCCCGCTGCCGTGCCTGGCTCGCAGCATCTTCATGAGGCTGGCGAAGTTGCTGAAGCGGAGCAGCACGTTGCCCCCGTTCCGGCGATAGCGAACGAAGTACCCTCTTCGCGGATGATAGGTTAATCGGTAGATGCCGATGCCTAGGCTGCCCGCGGTCGGTTTATAATAAAGAAATTGATGCTTTTCGAGCAGCTCCTTGATTCGCTCGGGGGTGGGGTTATTCACCGACTCGGGCAGATGGCGGAGCGCCTCCACGTCGTTATCGAGGAGTTTATACACGTCGGATTTGTTGAAGAAGCTCCAGTTGAAGAACGGTATTCTCTTTCTCAGGAATCGTTCCCTAAGCGAAGTGATCGGCATCGTCGTCTCGGCGCGCCTGCTGGTCAACCGGTTATAGACGACGTCGGGCAGCGGTACGACTCTTCTGACCCAGCCTCCGCCGCTGTCGAGGAACCAGGCGTTGACGGTTTCTTGCTGCCAGTTGATGTCGCGGGGCGTAAAGGCGAAGAAGTAGGCGCGCTTCTGTCCGAGCCGGAGCAATTCGCGGACGAATCCGGTTCTGTCGCCGAACGGCGCGGCCGATGAGCGCCCGCCGTCGGTCAGAACGCCGATTAACGGGCCGAGCTGGATTTCGCCCCCGTCGTCCGCGGAGACGAAGACGTTGCCCGACTTCGGTACCCTTACGGATCGCCGCAAGCCGGCGGACATATAGACGTGATTGCCTTTGCGTTTAATCGTCCTTACGATGGCGGGAACGGTATCCCGTCCGAGCTTCACGTTAACCGACTTGCGTCCGCTCAGCTTTAACAGCTTCGCAAGCGGGCTGGATAACCATACGATTCGCTCGGGCTGTTGCGTGAAATGGACGTTACATAGGGTCAAACTCATGAATTACCCTCCCAGATGGTCGAAGCAGAATTGTGCTGGCATAGGACAGCGGCAAAGCGACGGATCGCTCGGCCGCCTCGTCGCCGGCGAACTTCATCGCCATGCGTCCAGGTTTGGAATTTGCCTCCAGAAACCATAGTTTTCCGCTTCGGTCAACGCCGAAGTCAAGTCCGAGTTCCGCGAATCTGCCGAACGACTCTTCGAACCAATTGGCCAGCGCTAGCGCGTCCCGGCGAATCTCTTGTTCGAGATCTTGCGCTCTCTCCGCGCCTAGCAGCGGGCTCAACGCTGCGTTTACCGGCTCCGCGCGTCCGCCTCCGTGCAGGTTGGCGGTCACCGTTCCTTGCGAACCGACGCGGGCCGCGATGCCGGTGATCGTCCAGCGGCCGTGCTCGTTCTTCTGCAGGAGCGCCCTTAGATCGAACGGCTCGCCGAGGGCGGTCCGAAGCTCGAGCAGCGGCTGCATGATATAGGCGCGAGTGCCGATCCAGCGATGAAGACGGGAGAAGGCGTCGCGCTCGTTGCGGAAAGATCGGATGAACGGGCGATTGCCGCTCGTTCGTCCGGTTAGCAAAGCCGATCCGTCGCCTGTGCGTTCTACCGCGATGACCCGCCTGCCTTGACTGCCGGCCGCCGGCTTAAGGAAAGCCGCGTTGCCATGCTCGCGAAGCCAGGCGAGCAGCGATATCGTTCCCTCGTACGCGGCGGTAGGAGGAACGAGCGGCGCGTATTTCTTGTCTCGCGATAGAAGCTCGCCGACTGTGCCCTTGTGCGGCAGGCGGCTGTTCAAGAAAGTGAGCGGCTGAACGGCGATTATACGTTGAAGCGCAGACCGAAAACGCCGCTTCTCCGTGTCGGAAGTCGGCCAAGCGCGATCGTAGACGACGAGGGGCAGCTCGCTGACCCGCGGCATCCATCGCTGTTCGCGCCTGCTCCAGCTCCATCCTCTGACGGAGTTGCTGCGCGCGTTCCAGGTCCATGGCGCGAAAACAATGAGCGATAGGCCGAGCCGCTGCGCGGCAAGGCTAAGCCTGCGGAGGTAGGCGTCCTCGGCAAAAGGCAAGGAGCCGTCCCGTTCGCATACGAGCACGCCAAGCACGGGCAAGGATGGCTCGCGGCCGGCCGTTCTAGAATCCTGAGATATAGCGTGCATACTGAATGATCATCCGCACGGAAGGGCGGATTTTCCCCTCTGTTAAAGGTGTATTGTCGTTCTTGGACGGCTTGGAGTTCACCTCGAGCAGCCATACTCTGCCGCCCGTGTCCAGAGCCAAGTCGATGCCGAGCTCGGCGAAGTGAGCGGGGACGTGCGTATCGATGCCTTTGGCGATATCCAAGGCGGCTTTCTGAAGGCGCGAGTAGGCGGTGCCCCGGTGCGCGACGGGCAGATTGGATCTGGAGACGGCTTCGCGCACCTTAGATAAAGTTCCTCCGCGGGCCAAGTTGGAGACAAAGTGATGGCTGCCCGCCGTACGGCCGACGATGGACGTAAGCGTCCACTTGCCGGTCATGTTTTTCTGGGTTAGCGCCCTGAAGTCTACGGGACGGCCGCCGACCTCGATGAGCGTCAGGCCTTGTTGGATCTGATACTTGGTCAGCTTCATCTTGGGGGCGATCGCGGCGAACAGCTTCGTCATGCTGGTGAACGGCTGTCTTCGGGTTCCGCCCATCGTCGCGAAGGAAGCCATCCAATTGTCCGGACCGACTCGCGTAATGCGGATAATTCCTTTGCCGAGACTTCCTCTGACCGGTTTCAGGAATACGGAGCTGTAACGGGAGCACATGCTTTTGAGCTGGTTGACGTTATGAAGAGAGTGCGATTCGGGCAAATACTTGAGTAACGAGCTGTCTTTCTTCAGCGCGTCGAATACTTCGGACTTGTCGAGGAATTTCTCGTTGAACACGTGCGAGTTGTACTTTTGCCGGATGTCTCTGATGAACTGCTGCACGATCGGCAGGTTTTCCAGCTTCCTCTGGGTGAGACGGTTGTTCACGACGTCCGGAGCGGGAAGCGTCAGGCGGTGCCAGCCTCTGGAGTACACCCATCCATCCACGTGCGAGAGATTGGACTGGATTCCGCTTGGCGTGAAGAAATAGACGTAGGCGCCTTGCGCCCGGCATGCGTCCGTCAACTCCCGGCAGAACATCGTGATGTCGCCGAACGGCTTGTCGGGATGGCTTGGATGGTCTCTGCTGACAAGCACGCCGATGACCGGGCCGATGGACAGCGTCCGCGAGCTCGATTGATAACGCAGGCGGATCGGAGTTCCGGCGTAAATCCCCATCCGCCTCGCTAGCGTCTGGCTCATGCGCAACCCGTTGAACTTCGGCACGGGGACAAGGGTAACGGAGTGGCGGAATGAACCGAACTGAACATACACTTGTTGCTGGGCAGGAATTTTCCACGTTCTCATCAGCGACTCCGCCAGCATCAGGACATCGTCGGACAACATGCTCGAGCTGATGATGTGGACATCGATTTTCGGGGTGGACATTCTCTTACTCCTTCCACCGTTCGATTGCCATGGCAAGGCTTTGATAGGCTCCTTCCCGGGGGCTCGCGAGAATACTCCATTGTATGAGGACGAATATCTATCGGTGATTGACCCTATCACATTAGGACGGGGAGGATGAGAAGTTGGGGCATAGGAATGAAGCCCAAGATTCGGGCCGCGATGCCGCTTTACAAGGATCAGGAGACCGGAAGGCCGACCATATCCGGATATGCCTGGACGAGCGGGTAGAAGGCCGCGGCGTCACGAACGGACTAGAAGGATATCGGTTCAAGCATTCGGCGCTGCCCGAGCTCGACTTCTCCGGCGTCGCGCTGGATACGTCGTTCATGGGACGCCGTCTCAGGACGCCTCTGCTGATCAGCAGCATGACCGGGGGCTCGCCGGCTACGGGAGCGATCAATCGGACGCTCGCCGCGGCTGCGGAAGCGCGAGGCTGGGCGATCGGACTTGGTTCCGCGCGATCCGCTTTGGAGAGAGAGGAGCTGGCGAAGACGTTCGAAGTGAGGAGCGTCGCGCCTAAGGCACTGCTTTTCGCCAATCTGGGTGCGGTACAACTGAACTACGGCATGGGCGTGGAGCATTGCCGGCGGGCGGTGGAGCTTGCGGAAGCGGATATGCTCGTCTTGCATCTGAATGCGCTGCAGGAAGCTTTCCAGCCGGAAGGGAACACGAAATTCGGCGGGCTGCTCGGACGCATCGAGGATGTCTGCCGGCAGCTCGAAGTGCCGGTCGGCATCAAGGAGGTCGGCTGGGGTATCGACGGGAGCACGGCTAGACGCTTGACGAACGCCGGCGTGGCGTTCATTGACGTCGCGGGAGCCGGGGGAACGTCTTGGAGCCAAGTAGAGAAGTTCCGTAACGGCGACCCGGTTAGGCGCAACGCGGCGGAGGCGTTCGCGGACTGGGGCAACCCGACGGCGGAATGCATTCGAGAGGTACGAGCATGGGATGCCGACTACCCGATCATCGCCAGCGGCGGATTGCGCACCGGAGTCGACTCGGCGAAATGCATCGCGCTAGGAGCCGATATGGCGGGCTTCGGCCGTTCCTTGCTGCGCGATGCCGTGCATTCCGTCGAAGCGCTGACGGATCGGTTGGCGCAGACGGAGCTGGAGCTGAGGACGGCGATGTTCGGGATCGGAGCCGGGCAGATCGCCGCGTTAAAGAAGACGGATCGACTAGTCAGCCGATAATGCCCTCATAGGCGGTGTAGCTTGGCAACCTATACCGATTCGGGTACGATGGCATTGGAGCATGTAGGTTACGGGAGATGGAGTGGCGCACAACAGATGAACGATAGAGCGGGTTACACGAGATTGACGGACGGATGGATTCAAGCGAGGGTGCCGCTGCCCTTCGCGTTGAAATGGGTGAATAGCTACCTGCTGCCGGAAGAGGAAAGCGGATGGACCGTTATCGACCCGGGTTTGAGAACGGAAGATACGGTCGCCTACTGGGAAGATACGTTAAGCCAATGCGGAATCGCATGGTCTCAGATCCGGAGAGTCGTGCTGACGCACCATCATCCCGACCATTACGGCTTGGCGGGATGGTTTCAAGAGCGGAGCGGCGGGGCTCCCGTCTATATTTCGCAGGTCGCGTACGACGCGGCGCAACGCTTGTGGGGAGAACGGGAATCGTTCTCGGACGAGCTGACCGACGCTTTCCTGAGCCACGGCCTTGTACCGGAGCTTGAAGCGGATATGCGAGAGCATCTCCTATCGTTCCGGGTTAGAGTCTCGCCGCATCCGACCGACGTTCGAATTCTTGAGCCGGACGGCGAATTTCGCATGGGCGGCGCGAGCTGGCGCATGATTCGCGGCGACGGTCATGGACCCGGGCACGTGAGCTTCTACGATCCTGTTGCGCGTCGCATCCTATGCGGCGACCAAGTACTGCCCGATATTTCGCCGAATATCGGCTGGATGCCGAACGCGGATCCGAATCCGCTGGACTCGTATCTGTCCAGCATCGCGGCCATGCGTGCGCTCCAGGTCGACATGGCATACCCGGGGCATCGCGAGCCGTTCGAGGCGTTCCGAGAGCGCGTGGAGCAGCTGCTCGATCACCACGAGCGCCGGCTGTCCAGAATGGCCGAGCTGATGGGCGGTGACTCCGTCACCGCGTTCGAGATGTGCGAGATGCTGTTCGGAGCAAGATTGCGCGGCAACGCGCACAACCTGCGGTTCGCGCTGGCGGAGACGATCGCCCACCTGGTCATGCTCGAGCAGCGCGGCATCGCGCGGCGAACGGAGGAAGCGGGTTTCGTACGATACGAACGCATACGATAAACAAACGGAGCAGATCCGCGGATCTGCTCCGTTTGTATGGGGTGGGCGAAATACGGTTAATCGTTCTCGGCGCTAGGGGCTTGCTGCGCCTCTTCGCGCTCCGCTTGCTTCCGATGGGCAAGCCGGCTTGACGCCGCGGCCGCGATCGCGCCAACGATATCGTCGAGGAACGTATGAATTTGGCCGCTGCTTTTGTCGTTCAATTTTTTGAGTACGCCCGGTTTGAATTTATCGATGTATCCGAAGTTCGTGAAGCCGATGCTGCCGTAGACGTTCACGATGCTAAGCGCGAGCACTTCGTCGCACCCGTACAAGCCTTCGTCGTATTTGATCATATCCTGCAACGGGGGAAGCAGCTTGCCTTCCTCGGCAAGCACGTCAAGCTGAATGCCGGTCAGGATGGCGTTCTGCACCTCGCGTTTGGATAAGACGCGTTCTACGCTGGCCACGCACTCGGCGAGCGTCAGTTCGGGGAAATAATCTTTCTGAAGCAGCATGACCAACTGCCCGATCTGCTCCTTCGATACGCCGCGCTTCGAGAGCCACTGCTCGGTCGACTCGGCGACGAATTTGCTGTTCAGGCGGTAGACGTTAGGATCTGACATGAACAACACCTCTCTTCTCTTAAGGACAAACCATACATATTTGTCCAAGGGGCTCGTATACATAGTACTACTAATTAGGGAGACGAATTAACGGCGATCCCTAGCGGGAGGAATAGTACATGAAAGCGAATATCGATCGGTTCATCAGGCGGAAAATGGCGGCGTCGGTCTTGCTGCTGCTCCCGCTGATCGCGGCGTGCGCGCAGAACGGCACTAACGGCGGACAACGGACGGCGATCGACCCCCCGCCTTCCGACATCGAGAATACGATGCTGCAGGAAGTCAGCGGGATAGCCGATAGCGCATCTACCAGCCAGGATCAGCTTACCGTATATCTTATGGACCGCAACGGTTATTTGGCACCGATGACGCTGGGCGTTAATTTGACCGGCGAGTCCACCGGCGAGGTCGCGAAGGAAGCGCTCGCCTGGATGACATCGAATAAAGAGCTGAAAGACCAGCTGCCCGAAGGGTTCTCGGCCATTTTGCCGGCAGGGTTGGAAGTGGAAGGCATTAACGTCGACGAATCCGCCGGCTTAATGAACGTCGACTTCGCGGGTCCGTTGCCGGGCATGCTTGCGGCCGAAGAACGCCACCTGCTGGAGGCGATCGTCTGGACGATGACCGAGCTGCCGGGCATCAACAAAGTGAAGCTGTCGGTAGACGGCCAGCCGCTCCGCAATCTTCCTTCCTCCCGAATGCCCGTATACGACATCTTAACGCGCGCGATCGGCATCAACGTCGAGCAAGCCAAAGGCGTGGACATTAACCGCTCGATGGCGGTCACGCTTTATTTCTCCTCTCAATCGGAAGCCGGCGAAGGGTATTTCGTTCCGGTCACCCGCGTGATCGAGAGAACGCCGGATCGGGCTCGCGCCGCGTTGGAGCAGCTCATTAAGGGACCTTCGGATACGGCCAAGCTTAAGCCCGTATTCAAGACGGCGATGACGATCGAGCAACTGAACCTGCTGGCCGACACCGTGAACGTCTCGCTCAAGGACGATGAGCCGAAAGCGAGCGCCGATGTTCCGGCCGAGATGATGGAAGCCCTCGTTCTCACGATGTCGGAAGCGACGGGCGCGCCTCAAGTACGGGTCGTCATGAACGGAGACGATTCGTTCCTCGATTCCAAAGACAGGCCTTACGATCAACCGGTGCTCCGTCCGTCGGTCGTTAACGACTTGAAGCAATGATTCATATGCGCCTTCGACCGGTAATGCCGGCCGGGGGTGCTTTTCGCTATGTTAACCAATTGTTTCCAAACGAGAACGAGTTCATGCGGGAATCACGGAATCCGGGCCGGGTGCTTTTGTTCCGAGACTTTGGTAGAATGGGAAAGATTCAGTACGTGGGAGGCAAACAATGATCATGAGATCCGATGGCAGACAACCCCGTGACCTGAGAGCTTTCTCGGTCACCCTTCACCCGAATAAATACGCGGAAGGCTCGGTGCTTATCGAAGCCGGAGACACGAAAGTGTTGTGTACGGCAAGCGTCGAGGAGAGGGTGCCGCCTTTCTTGAAGGGACAAGGCAAAGGCTGGATAACGGCCGAATATTCGATGCTGCCTCGCGCTACGCATTCCCGTAATCAACGGGAGTCCGCCAAAGGCAAATTAACCGGCAGAACGATGGAAATCCAACGTTTGATCGGGCGCGCGCTTCGTTCCGTCGTCAATCTTAACGCGCTCGGCGAGCGGACGATTACGCTGGACTGCGACGTTCTGCAGGCGGACGGCGGTACGCGGACGACCTCGATTACCGGCGCCTTTATCGCGCTTGCGCTCGCGATCCATAAACTTGATGCCACGGTGAAGTTCGAGCGCTATCCGTTAACCGACTATCTGGCCTCGATCAGCGTCGGCGTTATGAACGAGCCGATCGTGGATCTGAACTACGAAGAAGATTCCAAAGCGAAGGTCGATATGAACGTGGTGATGACCGGCTCGCGCGCGTTCGTCGAGGTGCAGGGGACGGGCGAGGAGGCCCCGTTCTCCCGCTCGGAGCTGGACGGCATGCTATTGCTGGCTGAGGAAAGCATTCTGCGACTGATCGAGCTGCAGAAAGATACGTTAGGCGAAGCGGGAGCGCGAATCGGCGGAGGCAAGGCATGATTCGCCGCGGCGCAACGCTGCTGATCGCGACCCGCAACGCCGGCAAGACGAAGGAGTTTCGCGAAGCGTTCGGCGCGCTCGGCATCGAAGTCAAAGATTTGCGCGAAATCGCGGGCATCCCGGATATCGAAGAGACCGGCGAGACGTTCGCGGACAACGCCTTTATTAAAGCGAAGGCGGTCGCCGATATCGCTTCGCTGCCGGTGCTGGCCGACGACTCGGGACTGTGCGTCGACGCGCTTGGCGGCGCGCCCGGCGTCTACTCGGCGCGCTATTCCGGCGAGGGCGCGACGGATGCGAAGAACAACGCGAAGCTGCTAGCGGAGCTTGCCGCGGTCGGCGCCAAGGCGGATGCCGGCGGTGCCGGCTCGCCGGAAGCGCTAAGCGCCGCACGGTTCGTATGCGCGCTGGCGTTGTACGACCCCGCCGACGAAAGCCTTGTACAGGTTGAAGGCACGGTCGATGGCTTTATTCTGCGCGAACCCCGCGGCGCCGACGGCTTCGGATACGACCCGCTGTTCTGGGTGCCGTCGCACGGCAGAAGCATGGCGGAGCTGTCCGTCTCGGAGAAGAACGCGATCAGCCATCGCGGGAACGCGATCGTGAAGCTTATCGCTAAGATCAACGTAACGGAATAGTTATAGACAAGAAGGATCGTATCGCCGGCACTCGGAGTGCGTGGTTGTACGGTCCTTTTTATTTGGCTTTATAGCGATATCCCCGTTGCTCAGGAACAGGGTAGTTCTAGGTTCTGCGACATTATAACGATATCCCCGTCGCTCAGGAAGCGAAATAAGCACACGACGTGTCACTAAATGAGCCGACGGACGGGGTTTCGAGTAAATAAGCACACGAGGTGTCACTAAATGCGCCAACGGACTGGGTTTCGAGTAAATAAGCACACGAGGTGTCACTA
>JAEWPC010000021.1 GCA_023460795.1 Bacillota bacterium
CCCGCGCGGCCAATTCCGGCGAGGCCTTTTCGGGCATTAATCAGTCGTTCGCTTGATGGAAGAGAGCGAGCATGACGGCTGCTTCGCCCCGTGTCGTTCTGGCTGCGGGTTCGAAGTGATTGCCTTCCTTGCCGGTCAAGATGCCGGCATTGCGCAAGCTGGCGACGGCTTCTTTAGCGTACTCCGCGATGTCGTTTTCGTCGTCGAACGGAGTTTTGGCTTCGCCGCCGGTCAATATGACCGGAGCGAACTTAGCCGCGTAGTTGCTTAGGATAACGGCGAAATCCTGGCGGGTAAGACTGGCGTTCGGATTGAATTTCCCTCCGTCGGTTTGAACGATGCCGCTCTCGGACGCCCATTGCGCAGCCCCGTAAAACCAGTCGCTTGCCTTAATGTCGCTGAATTCGGACGAAGCCTTCAAGCTAACGTCGGCCTTATTCATATTAGCGAGCAATTGCACGAACTCCGCCTTCGTTATGGTCCGGTTAGGCTCGAAGCGTTGATTGCCGACTCCGTGCACGATGTCGCGTTCCGCGAGGTATTGGACGTACGGCGCCGAACTGTCGTTCACGTCTTTGAACGCGGAGCCATGTTCATGCGAGCTGCCGAACCGGACGTTATCGATATACATACGGCCGGCGTAGTCGCTGTCGACGTCGGCGACGATAACGGTAATATCGCGCAGAGCCGTATCCGCAGCGATCACTTTGTTTTCATTAATCTGGGTCAGGTCGAAGCTTACTTCATAACGATATAGGCCATCGGCGGTTTTCTTTGCCGTTGCAAGCGACGTCAACGGGATGTCGAAGTTGTGCGTCGCTTGTGCCCAATAGCCTAAGCTAGGAGGCGCCAAAGCTAAGTTAATGGATAACGCTCCCGAAGACGCGCGGACGGGTTCAAGATAGAAGTCGAACAGCAACTTATTGTTGTTGCCGCGAGTCGCGTTAATGCCGCCAAGCACGATCCGCGGCGCGGAAGCCCAGCCGTCGGTCGGTTTCACTTCGGGATAGGCAACTTCCCAGGATAGCGCTTTGGAGCCGTTCGCTTGCTCAATCGTAATGGCGTTCTTCACGCCCGAACCGCCATCCCAATTCCAGCCTTGCCGTGTCCCGTTCTCGAAATCGGAAGGGAGGGTGGCCGTGCCGAGAGGAGCATGAACAATCGGTTGTTCGATCGCGGAGCGAGTCCCGGATACGGTAATGTTATCGAGTGAAAGGCTGTCCGATGCCGAAGAGCCTACGAATAAGATGATGTTGTTCAGGATGCTGTGCTCGGAGTCCTCGGCGATCGATTTAAGATTTGGTGAGTCGTCCTTCGTAATCGTCAGCGTCTCGACGTATTTCCCGTCCTTCAGATCCGCAGCGTCCAATATAACTTGGATAGCGCGGGTCGGATTCGCCCAGCCGTACGTCTCGTTCTGCGGGATCGCTGCGATCGATACGGTCGTCGGCTTCTCGGAAATGACATCTATCGTTAACGCGTTCGCTCCGAGAATATCCGGTTTGGCGCCGGAGCCGTCCGCGGATAGTCTGACGTTCGCCCAGTAGTTGTCCGCGGAGACGTCCGTGCTTGCGCTAAGGCCGGATATTTGCAAGGCGTTGTTCTTCCCGCCGCTGACGGAAACGCCGTCCTTCACCGGACTATCGGCGTTAACGCCGAACCCCTGCGTCGTGCCGTCGTTGAAGTCCCAGACCGTCGTCGAGAAATCTTCTCGCGGCGTTCGATCGATCGGCTCGTAGGCGATGCCCTTGATGCGCGCCCGCACGTACTCGCCGGATACGCTAAGCTCGGGGATGCTCCATAATTGGTCGCTGCCCGGGTCAAGGCTGGTCGCTTCCGTCTTGCCTAACTCGAATGGAGTGAAAGCAGCCGAGGTTTCTTTCTTGTTCGTCAGCGACCAGTTCACCCAACTGATGTTATTTTCGTTCAGGAATTCGAGCCATTGATCGGCTTCATCAAGGAACGGACCGTTATTGCCGCTTGCTTCGCTCGTGCCCCACTCCGTGGAGAATAGAGCGACGCCGTGTTCGAGCGCATAACGCGCGTTGCTCATGACGTTACTCCGATCCGAGCTATCCGCGGCCGGCATATGCGTACCGGTGTAGAAATGCACCGTATACATCGTCTTGTCGTCGTCGATCGGATTGTCGGCAGCTAAATCCGCGCGCTGGCTCCAGTTCGGACTGCCGACGATGACGATATTGTCGTTGCCGCCTTCTCGCAACATCTGTATGATCGGTTCGGCGTAGCTTTTGACAGCCGCCCATCCGGGTGCATCGTTAGAGACGCCAGGCGCGGTGCTGTTCGGCTCGTTGGCGAGCTCGTACAGAATATGCGGATCGTTAGGATAACGGGACGAGATGTCTCTGAAGAAGTCCATGGCGCCGGCATAGGTCGAGTCGTTCGGGTCGCCCGGCGCATGGACGTGCCAATCCACGATGACGTACAAATCGTTCGCGATCGCGTAGTCGATGCCTTGAATCACCTTATCCTTAAGCGCGGGATTCGTCGCGTAGCCCGTCTCCCCGACGTACATGGCGAGGCGGATCACGTTGGACTCCCAATCGTTGCTCAGCGCGGAGAAGGCGTTGTCGTTCACGATATCCGGGAACCATTGCAGTCCGTGCGTGCTCATGCCACGCAGTTGGATCGGATCGCCGTTCTGATCGGATAGCGTCATAACGTCGTCTTTCATGAGGAGTTGGAGCGCTCCTCCCACGGACGGTTTTTTTACGGCATCGTGACCAAGCAGGTGGGTGAAGGAAGTCGTTGACTCATCAGCGCTTGCGGTCAAAGTAAAAGGGGACACGATCATTGAGATAATAAGTAGAATGGCGACTAGCTGTCTTCTAATCGAAGCGTTCACTTGCGAAGCCTCCTTTTTATGACGTACAATAGATGGTAGAAAACGTTTTCTACAAATTGCAAAAAAAAACGACATTTACATATGATTACGATTCCTTCTTGGCTTCGAAGTCGTTCCCTCCTTTCGGTAACCGCTTACACGATGGACTGAAGTAGGCTCTTAACCATTGATACAAGTCAGATCATAACATTCGGATTTCTATTATTCAACATATAAGTTAAAAAATACTATAAATATAGAAGCCCACGGTTGATTTCCGCGGGGCTTCATCGCATTCATTAGGCGATCAACTGCCGGCCTGTACGAGGAGTGCAAGCCATTCCGCCGCTTCGCCTCTTGTTGTATTTGCGGCAGGGTCGAACCGGTTGCCTGCACGGCCTGTGACGATGCCGGCGGCGCGCAAACTGGCCACGGCATCGGCGGCGTATTCCGCGATATCGTATTCGTCGTCGAACGGAGTCGCGGCTTCGATGCGGTTCAATACGCCGGGAGCGAATCGATTCGCGAACCTGTGGAGAATAACGGCGAGATCTTGGCGAGTCAGGCGCGCGTTCGGATTGAATCTGCCGGCCTCGCCGTGGATAAGGCCGTTCTGGGCAGCCCACCAGGCGGCTCCGTTATACCAGTCGTTCGGCGTAACGTCGCTGAAGCCTGTCTTGGCTTTCGTATGAACGACTCCGCCGTATAGCTTGGCGAGCAGTTGGACGAACTCCGCTCTCGTGATCGCCTCATCCGGCGCGAATCGTCGATTCCCGACGCCATGGACAATGTCGCGTTCCGCGAGGTACAGAACGAAGGGAGCCAGCCGGTCGTCCACGTCGTCGAACGAGATCGGCTGGCTGACGACCGCTGACGCCCTCGTCGTATCCTTGCGAGGCGATCGGGCAATGGGCTTGTAGGCGATGCCTTTAATGCGAGACCGCACGTATTCGCCGGATACGCTCAACTCGGGGATGCTCCAGGCCTTCGCGCTGCCCGGATCAAGGCTAGTCGCTTTCGCCCAGCCCAGCTCGAACGGAGTAAAGGCTGCCGACGTCTCGTTCTTGTTCGTCAACGACCAGTTCACCCAGCTGATGTTAGAGCGATTCAAGAACTCAAGCCATTGATCGGCTTCCTTGAGGTACGGACCGTTATTGCCGCTGGCTTCGCTCGTACCCCATTCCGAGGCGAATATCGCGACCCCGTGCTCCAATGCATACCGTGCGTTGCTCATCACGTTGTTACGATCCGAACTCCCCGCAGCTGGCGGGTGCGATCCGGTATAGAAGTGCACCGTATACATGGTTTTGTCGTCGTCGATCGGATCGTCGGCGGCTAAATCCGGGCGTTGACTCCAATTCGGGCTGCCGACGAGGACGATATTGTCGTTGCCATTGCCGCGCAGCATACGGATAATCGGCTCGGCGTAGCTTTTGACCGCTGCCCAACCGGAAGCGTCGTTAGGGATGCCGGGAGGGTTGCTGTTCGGTTCGTTGGCGAGCTCGTAGAGGATGTGCGGATCGTTAGGGTAACGAGCGGCGATATCTCTGAAGAAGTCCATGGCGCCGGCATAAGTCGGGTCGTGAAGGTCTCCCGGCACATGGACATGCCAATCCACGATGACGTACAGATCGTTCGCGATCGCATAATCGATGCCTTGGAGCACCATGTTTTTGAGTGAAGGATCCGACGCGTAGCCGCCCGATTCCCCTACGTACATCGCGAGACGGATGACGTTAGCCTCCCAATCGCGGCTCAGCGCGGCGAAGGCGTTGTCGTTCACGATATCCGGATGCCATTGCAGTCCGTGAGTGCTCATGCCGCGCAGCTGGATCGGGTCTCCGTTCTGATCGCACAGCGACAATACGCCGTCTTTCCATAACAGCTGCAGTTCGCCTCCGACGGAAGGTTTTTTAACCGCTTTGCGGCCAAGAAGCGGATTGACGGACTGGCCCGGCTCTTCGGCTTCGGCGATTGCTTTCACGGAGTGGAAGGTAATGCTCATGGAACAAACGAACAAAATGGCGATAAGCGGATATTTTATGTATTTCATTCGCAAGACCTCCTTCTAGAAGCGATGGTTAAAAAAAATTTACGAATGCCGTTCATGCGGTAATAAATCCTTCCAATTGTAGGAATCCTTAATTTGTTGATGAATACGCAAGAGGGAAGGAACGCAACGGTGAGGATGAACAGAAGGAAATCGATGGCATTAGCTGTAACGTGGTTACTCGGAAGCGTGGGGTTCGGCCATCTTCAAGCGTCTGCGGCGACGGGAGTGGATGAAGCCGGGAAGGATAAGCAGATCGCGATCGTCATCGACGATTTCGGCAACTCGATGAAAGGCACGGAGCAAATGATGGATTTACCGGTCAAAATCACGGTTGCGGTTATGCCGTTCCTCCCTACGACGAAGAAGGACGCCGAGGAGGCTTTCCGCAAAGGCCATGACGTTATCGTCCATCTCCCGATGGAGCCGAAGCACGGCAAACGAAGCTGGTTGGGGCCGGGCGCGATCATGACCGACTTATCGGACGAGGAAATCCGCAAGCGCGTAGAGGCGGCAATCGACGAAGTTCCGCATGCGATCGGCATGAACAACCATATGGGCTCGAAGGCGACTTCCGACGAACGGGTCATGAGAGTCGTCCTGCAGGTATGCAAAGAAAGAGGATTATTCTTCCTTGACAGCAGGACGTCCTACCGCACGGTCGTGCCGAAAGTAGCCGCGGAGCTTGGCGTGCAGACGCTTCATAACCACGTGTTCCTGGACGATGTTCACACGCCGCATCACGTTATGCGGCAAATCGGCGAGGTAAAGAAGTTTCTTCAAGACCACGAACGATGCGTCGTCATCGGACACGTCGGTCCTCCGGGATTGGTCACCTCGGGAACGTTGCGCAGCGCCATACCGGGATTAATGAGCGAGGCGACGTTCATTCCGATTTCCAGGATGCTGTCCTCGCCTCCGACGCCGGTTCACGGCGACAAGCACAAATAAGCGATAATGCCGTTAGCGATCGCGGCTGCGATCCGAGTCTGCCCCGGTGAAGACGTCAACATGGTACGATCCGCGGGATTGCTGAGAAACGCGGTTTCGACGATGACGCACGGGGCTTGCACGCGATTCAGCAAATAAAATTGATTGGCGGCTTCAGGCAATCCGAGCTTGCCTTGCTGCTGATTCAGGCTGCTTTGGATCATCGCGGCGAGCAATGCGCTATGACCTTCGGATTGGTGAATGACTACTGGCCCGCTTCTGCGGCTGCTCGACGCCCAGTTCACATGGACGCTAACGAATAAATTAGCGATAATTTCGTCAGCAAGTCCGCGCCGCTGCGTCAGGTCGCGGCGATGCCGCGAGCGGGACAGATGCCACCGGTTATCGTCGCTGAGCGCATAATCTCCCGTTCGGTTCAAGATGACGACAAGCCCCTTGCTTCGAAGCAGCAAATACAGCTTGCGCGTAATGGCTAGATTAATGTCCTTTTCCAGAATATCGCCCCAATGAGTGCCGCCGTCGATACCTCCATGCCCCGCATCGATCAATACGTCCGCCGTCGGCAACGCGCGCCTTATGTCCGGTATGTCCGCCTGCAGCTCCCGTGTCGCCTGTCTATGGATTTCCACGGGTTCGGGCACTCGCCACCCGACGAGCAGCAGCAGGGCGCATCCCGCCAACGTAGCTCGAATCATCGTTCGCATCGACTCCGATCGATTAGAAAGTGTACCTTCCTATCGTGGCTTGGATGATCGACGCTCATGCATGACGATCCCGCCGATCCCAAGGGAAATGGAGGAGGTTCGAAGGGCGTTTGGCGAAAGCGGGAAGCGGGCATGCTAGTACCAGAGGAGATGATGACACATGGGCGAAAAGAAAGACGATTACCTGAAATACATGACGGAGAAAGCAGTGGCGTATTGGTCGCCGGGAGCGGCGGAACTTCGGCAAGAAAGGAAACAACGGCGCGAACCATGGGCAACGAGGTGGTTCGGCGTTCTCCCGCTAGGCGTCAGCATGTGGTGGGGCCAATTGGAGCTTCGCAAAAACAAGAACCATTCCGAAGCACGTTCGATGGATGCGACCGAAACGCAATCGCATTGAACGGCTATCGATAAAACAAGCCGTCTTGTTCTAACGTGCTAAGCGGAATAAACCGCTGGCCGCTCATATCCAGCGCCACATCGACGCGACCGCTGGCCCAGCGCTGATAACCGATTACGGAAAGCGCGTACAGCATCTTATCGCCAAGCGGTTCCGTTACATAACGCAAGTGCTGCCGCTTATCCAATCGCGCTTGCAGCTTCGAGACCTCTTTCGCCGGGAAAGGGGTCTCTTTCATGAGCCACGGAAGTCGTTCGTATACGTCGAAAGCGGGATTGAGCCGAAGCCGCTTGCTTCGATCCGCGTTCGCGATCGAAGCAAGCCGTTCGTATTCCGTCGGAAACAGTTCCAAGTAGGTTCGCTCGTCGAGCGGCAATTGTTCCGCCGTCTTGGCGTCCAGATAGTACGTATCCTCCCCGATTCTGACTTCCCAGGCTGCCGCGAAAGGATGGACGTAAATCTTCGTAACGGCTGCAGGCATCGGATCGCCCGACGAGAGCAAGCCCCCGTTGATAAGCGACTGCTTCAGCAGCTCGTAGGAGAACAACGGGTAAGGGCCAAGGCCGTATTCGCCCAGCTTGAACGTACCGTCCAGGGCGGCGTTCACGACCATGTAGCCGATGTTCTCGCCGGCTTGGGTGAAGAGCACGAGCCAGCTATGCGTACCCGGTCCGAGCGCTTCGATCTGCGGGTCGGCCGATTGCCATGCCGCGAACGGCTTTTGCTTCGCAAGAGCGTCTACCCATTCCGCGATTTGCAGCTCGAGCTTAGAAGGAGCCTGGGTCTCCTCATGATCCGGCGTCGCCGTGGCGGGAGCAGGGGAATGAACGAAAGCCGTCAGGGTGATCAAGGCGATGATGAGCATTGAACGTATTCGCATGAACGGGCGCACCTGCTTTACGGGATTTTGGCATCATTGTAGCGGACAAGCCGCGCCGAAGGTGTTGAAACCTGTCAGCGCGGCGCTAATCCGAACGATTCATTTTTCGTGTCGAACTAATGGATTCCGGGCAAGTGGAAAATGCCGCAGTTGATCGTCGTCAGCGTAATTCTCGGCCGGTATTGCCAGTCGATCTCCGCCTTGCGCTGCTCGAAGCGCTCGAGGAAGAGCTTCCGCTGGTCTTCGTCTTCCGTCTTCAAGAGCGGTTCGTAGTATTGCCCGATCCGCGCAAGCTCATCTTGGCGACGCTCTTCGGCTTCCTCGGCCCAGGCGAAATCGGCGTTCCGCAGCTTCCGCTCGATCGCCTGTTCCAATTGGGCCATGCCCTTGCGCATCGAGAGGCCGTTACGGAGCAGATGAACGTTCGCCGGGAGGCGAGGCGTAAGCTTACGTCCTTGAAGCCGGTCCATGAATTTGTCGTCGATCACCCCGGTAGCGAGCGAGATGCCGTAGCTATGCAGCTCCTCGCGTCTCATGTCGCAGGTGAAGCTTACCTTGAAGTTAGCGCCAAGCCAAGCCGTGTAAGGCTGCGAGCTTAGAGGATTGCCCATGCCGCGCGGGGGCTCCTCGAACAATGTAACGTTGCGGCCGCCTTGGCGGACGACGTCGAACAGCTGCTGCAGCCGCCGCGAGCCGAAGTAGACGCCTTCTTGGATGATTCTTCCGGAAGGCGTCATGATGTAAGAGAGCGGGGCCGATTGGCCGTCTTGAGCGGAAGGAGCTTCGAACAGCCAAGAATAGGTCAACGTCTCGGGCGGAGTGCCCGTGCGATCCACGAAGCTCCAATAATAAGGCCGGTTCGTTAGCGCGCGGTCCGCTTCCGGGGACAGCTTAACGGTTATGCGCCCGGGACTTCTCTCGACGATATGGCAGCCGGTGCTGTCGCAGTACGCCTGCACGAATTTCTGCACCTGTTTCGCGTTCATCGCTGCGTCTCCTGTTCCGCTCGTTGCTTGCCGACAAGCAGCTTCTCTCCGAAGCCGTCCATCTTCCGGCGAAGCTCGTCGCCATCCGCCGATTCAAGCACCATCTGCGCGATTCTGCGCTCGAGCGGCTCTTCTTTCTCGAGCTGCTCAATGATCTCGTCCAGCTCTCCGATTACCAGCTCGAACATATTGATTTTTTCGTGGAGCAGGTGTACGATATGTTCTTCGATCGTCCCTAGCGTACACAGATTAAAGATACGGACGTCCTTGGATTGGCCGAGCCGATGGACTCGGCCGATTCGCTGCTCGACCCTCATCGGGTTCCATGGCAGGTCAAAGTTGATGATATGGTTGCAGAATTGCAGGTTGATCCCTTCGCCCCCGGCTTCGGTAGCGACCATCACCTGCGCCCTTTTCCTGAACAGATCCATCATCCAGTCCTTCTTGCCCCGGTTCATTCCGCCTCGGTAAGGGACGGCGGACAAGCCATGCTCTTTGAAAAACTTCAATAAGTAGTCTTGGGTCGCGCGATATTCGGTGAAGACGATGACTTTATCGTCGATGCTTTGGACAAGCTCCATCGTCTTCTGCGCCTTCGTATTGGACTTGATGCTCTTGATGAGCGCGACAAGTTCCCAGATTCGGGCGCGCAGCGGGGATTCCTCGCCCGTCTTTTTGAATAAATTAATGAGCGTCAAGAAGACGGCGTCGCGGCTGGAGCACACTTCGCGCTGGAGCGTCACGAGGGACAGCATGCTCGTAAGATCCATGCCCGTCTCCGCCTTGGCGTGGGTGCGGACGTATGCCGTAACTCCTTCGTACAGGGCCATCTCTTCGGGCGACAGCCTAAGCGGAACGTTGGTAACGTGGCGCTCGGTGAAATGGACGCCGCCGTCGGAGCGGCGATTGCGGATCATCACCTGACTAAGCGCCTCTTGGAGCTTCTCCTCGTTCTTCGGGACACGCCGGTCCCGTACGAAATTGGACGCGAAGTCGCCTTCGCCGCCGAGCTGACCGGGCTTAAGCAGCGTAATCAGGTTGTAGAGCTCGGACAGGTCGTTCTGGACAGGCGTAGCGGTTAAGAGCAGGCAATATTTTTTGCGGAGCTCATTCACGAATTGGTAATTGCTCGTTCGCTTGTTCTTCAGCTTATGGGCTTCGTCCACGATGAGCATGTCGAATTCGGCATCGAGCAGCATCGCCCGGTTGGGCTCGCGCTTGGCGGTGTCCATCGAGGCGACGACGATATCGTTGTTCCACGAATATTCCTTCTTCTGAGCGACGGCGGGAATATCGAATTTGCCGTTCAGCTCGCGCACCCATTGCAGGACCAAGGAAGCGGGGACGAGGATCAAAGCGCGTTTGACGAGCCCGCGAATTAAATATTCTTTCAGAATCAAGCCGGCCTCGATCGTCTTGCCAAGACCGACTTCGTCCGCTAGTATCGCCCGGCCGCGCATGTCCTGCAGTACTTTGCGCGCGGTCTCGACTTGATGGGGCAGCGGCTCGAAACAAGGCAGCGACTTCACGCATTGCAACGCGTGGAAATCGGTCACGAGCTCGGTTTCTTCGGCTTCGAGCGCCATCTGGTACAACGTCCAGTCGTCCCATGGGCCGTTGCGCTGGGCGCGTCTGTCCAACTCCTCGAAGGCGCTTCGATCGATATGCAGATCGACAAGCGGATGCAGCTTGCGAGGATTCGGATCGATGAACGTCGTCGCGGAGCCTAGGGGCGCGGATGTAGCAGGCGGGTCTGTCTGATGCTCTTGCGCGGAGCTTAAGGACTGCTGTTCGACCGATTTCTCGTCGAAATCGGGTTCTAGAGCAGGCTCGAACGATTGCAAGGAACATTCCTCCTAAGATGCCGCGTATTGCAGCCTACTGGCAGACAATCTTAGTATGGACTTTCGCCACGCATTCAAAACAAAAGAGCTCATCAAATCGTACGAATCGCTGCGACTCGCGCAATTACGGGCTTTTTCGACCTGATTCCGCACGAGTCGAGAATCTATGATAAATGTCCTATAGCTGTACCATATGTGGTATAGTATAATGGTAATCGCACACAATATATTGTACAATTTACATACATGAAAAAGTGCTGCGAGCCTTGTAATCAAGCCATTTTTACTACTATTCGGGAGGGTGCCGGATTGAAAACGATGCAGGCTAAAAAACGGTTAGAAGGATTAAGCGAGAAGATTTTTCTAGATCGGTATGCTTGGAAGAATGCCGATACTAGCAATACAAATGTAGGCGACGTCGTCCTCGTTCTGACGAAGGACGATCCGAAGTTCCCGGCTAAGGACGTAGGGGAAGTCGTAAGCCGCGAAGGCAATAACGTAACCGTTAAGCTGCGTAACGGCGAGCTCGTGCAGTCGACCGTCGAGAAGCTGACGTTAACGATCGAGAAGACGCCGGAGGAGCTTTGGGCTCGCCTGGCTAACGCGATGTCCCGCGTAGAGACTACGCCGGAGAAGCAGAAGGAATGGGAAGAGAAGTTCCGCTATGTGCTTGACGATTGGAAGCTCGTGCCGGGTGGACGGATCGCCGCGGGCGCAGGCGCAAGCGACGAGCTGACGCTGTTCAACTGTTACGTGATCCCGTCTCCTCATGATAGCCGCGGCGGCATCATGGAGACGCTGTCCGAGATGACCGAGATCATGTCTCGCGGCGGCGGAGTGGGAATCAACCTTTCTTCGCTTCGTCCTCGTCGTTCCGTCGTTAAAGGCGTTAACGGATCGTCGAGCGGCGCCGTATCGTGGGGCGGTCTGTTCAGCTACACGACCGGCTTGATCGAGCAAGGCGGCAGCCGTCGCGGCGCGCTGATGCTCATGATCAACGACTGGCATCCTGATCTGCTCGACTTCATTACCGTCAAGCAGACCCCGGGTATGGTCACGAACGCGAACTTGTCCGTCTGCGTGAGCAACGGCTTCATGAAAGCCGTGAAGGAAGACTTGGAGTGGGAGCTCGTATTCCCCGACACCAAGGATCCTGAATATAACGAGCTGTGGGACGGCGACCTCGACAAGTGGAAGAAGCTGGGCAAGAACGTCATTCACTTCCGTACCGTCCGCGCTCGCGAAGTATGGCACACGATTATCGAGAGCGCTTGGAAATCGGCGGAGCCGGGCGTCGTCTTCATGGAATATTACAACCAAATGTCCAACAGCTGGTACTTCAACCCGATCATCTGCACGAACCCGTGCGGCGAGCAAGGGCTTCCGGCTTGGGGCGTATGTAACCTGTCGGCGGTCAACTTGTCCAAGTTCTACGACGCGGAGAAGCACGACGTCGCATGGGATGAGCTGTCCCGCGTCGTTCGTTACTCCACGCGTTTCCTGGATAACGTTATCGACACGACGCCATACCACTTCCCTGAGAACGAGCGCAACCAGAAGAACGAGCGTCGCGTAGGTCTCGGTACGATGGGTCTGGCGGAGTTGATGATCCATCTCGAAATCCGTTACGGCAGCCCTGAGAGCTTGGAGTTCCTTGACAAGCTTTACGGCTTCATGGCTCGCGAAGCTTACCTTGCTTCCACGGAAATCGCGGCGGAGAAGGGTTCCTTCGAAGCGTTCGATCTGGAGCCGTTCCTGCAATCCGGCTTCATGAAGAACATGGTCGACATGTATCCGGAAGTCGGCGAAGCGGTGAAGAAGCGCGGCATGCGCAACGTAACCGTCATTACCCAAGCGCCTACGGGCTCCACGGGTACGATGGTCGGCACTTCTACCGGCATCGAGCCGTACTTCGCGTTCGAGTTCTTCCGTCAGAGCCGTCTCGGCTTCGACAAGCAGCTCGTTCCGATCGCGCAAGAATGGAAGGACGCTCATCCGGGCGAGGAGCTGCCTGAATGGTTCGTCACCGCGATGGATTTGTCCGCGAAGGACCACATCCGCGCGCAAGCGGCGATCCAACGCTGGGTCGACAGCTCGATCTCAAAGACGGCGAACTGCCCTGCGGACTTCACCGTCGAAGAGACCAAAGAGCTTTACGAGCTCGCATTCGATCTCGGTTGCAAAGGCGTCACGATCTACCGCGACGGCAGCCGCGACGTGCAAGTTCTGAGCACGTCGAAGGACGAGAAGAAGGAAGAAGCTCCTAAAGCGGAAGCTCCAGCGGTCGAAGTTCCGGCTGCGGCTACGCCTGCGGAAGTGGCTTCGGTCAATTCGCTGGGAGAGTCCCTGAACGTCTCCGTTACGCCTGCGCAGCAGCAATCGTTCGATAAGCAATACAAGTCCCGTCCGAAGGTGCTTCGCGGCGCGACTTACAAATATAATACGCCGTTCGGCATGGCCTATATTACGGTCAACGACATCGACGGCACGCCAGGCGAAATCTTCTTGAACGTAGGTAAAGCCGGCTCCGACGTATTCGCGATGGCGGAAGCGCTCGGCCGCGTCTGCTCCTTGTTCCTCCGGTATGGCGACCATGGCGACAAAGTGCAATTGCTCGTGAAGCATCTCAAAGGCATCGGCGGCTCCGGAGCTGTCGGCTTCGGCCCGAACCGCGTCGAATCGATCGCCGACGCCGTAGCGAAGGCACTCGAGCAGCACGCAGGCATCTTCGACCACGAGCATGCCGCAGCTGCGGAAACGTCCGCATCGGCTGCGCCATACAACGTGCTCGCAGAGAAACCGAAGTCGGCTTACACGTCGACGGACCTGTGTCCTTCCTGCGGATCGGCATCGTTGCTGAACGTAGAAGGCTGTAAGACTTGCGGCAACTGTGGATATAGCAAGTGTTCGTAATCTTGAAACGACCAAAGGCTCCCCGATTCGGGGAGCCTTTAGTCACTTCGGCAGCAACGAGTCAATTATGGGCGTTATCTCCGACGGTTCCGTCGTTGTTTCGTACCTTCCGCGCAACCGACCGTTCCGGTCGATCACGAACTTCGTGAAGTTCCACTTGATCCCGTCGCCTGAGAAATAGTCCGGATATCGTTCTTGCAGAAAGCTTTGCATCTTCCGACCGTCGGGGGTTTCGGTATTGAACCCCTGGAACGGAGCTTGCTTCGTTAAAAACCGAAAGAGCGGATGAGCTTCCGCGCCTCTAACATCGATCTTCTCGAATAACGGAAACGTGATTCCGAAGTTCGTCACGCAATAGTGCCGTACTTCCGAGTTGCTTCCCGGTTCTTTCTCGTTAAATTGGTTACATGGAAAGCCGAGAATTTCTAATCCCCGCTCACGATAACTTTCATAAAGCTTCTGAAGTCCGGCGAATTGGCGAGAGTAACTGCATTTGCTGGCCGTATTGACGATAAGGAGAACTTTGCCGCGGTAATCCGACAACCGGAAGGGTCTCCCCTCAATGTTGTTCACTTCAAAATCATATATAGAAGCCATACCATCCACCCCGTTTCCCGTGTTATGGATACCACTTTAACACATTGATTGTTATTGTTTAAATATATAAAAGTAATAGAGTTAATAGGTAAAAATAATGAGTGAATGATTCGAGATAGATACAAAAAGGCTCCCGTACCTATTGGAAAAGCCAATACGGCCGCGATCCCGCCAACATACAATGGAGGCATGTACGACAACTTGGATCATAAAGGAAGCTGATCGTTCATGTCCTGTTTTATTGGGCGCATCCTCATCGTAAAAAACGAAGGTACGGTCATCATCGGCAATGTGGGCAGCGTTGCCCCGAGCGATACGTCGACGACTGTCGAGGGTTCAGGCGAAGAGAATACGGTAGAATCGACTAAGGATGCCGTACAGGATGCTATCCGCCAAGCGAAGACTGCCTCCACGCACCACCGTTCCCGCTCTAGATAGCCCCGTTTACTTTCCGATGGAAGAAGCGTATGCTTGTTTTACAATCATTGCGACTTTAATCGGCAAGGGGAAGAATCGGTCGAATGTCGGAATCGGACAAAGCGGGTTATAAATCGATCGCGCTCGATATCGCGCAAAGAATCGTTAGCGGCGAAATAACGGTCGGCAGCAAAATATCCGGTCGTTCCTTGCTCGCGGGACAATACCATGTATCTCCCGAAACGATCCGGAAAGCCATCGGATTGTTGAAGGAAGAGAACATCGTTTCCGTCGCGCAAGGGAAAGAGATCACCATCGTGTCGAGCCGGCACGCGTATGAGTACATTACGAAGCACGATTATTTGAAGTCCGTGTACTCTCTTAAACAAGATTTGCAGCTGTTGCTACGGGAGAAACAAGCGATCGACCGGAAGTTCGACAAGCTCCTTGTCGAGATCATCGAAGCGTCGGACCGCATGCAGAATCTCAAACCTTACAATCCGATGGAACTCAGAATCCGTTCGGATTCCCACGTCGTAGGCATGACGATCGGCGACCTGCTATTCTGGCAGAATACCGGCGCCACGATCATAGCGCTTCGCAGAGGCACGAACGTGTCGATCTCTCCCGGTCCGCATGTCGTCCTCAGGGAAGACGATGTGCTGGTCGTAGTAGGCGACGATAAGGTGTATGAGAAAACAAAGCAGTTTCTCAATCAGACGCCATCCCCAACCTAATTCATCATCCTCTCAAGAGAAGGAGTCCGTTACGTACGGGCTCTATTTTTGTTCTCCAATCCCCTTCAACTAACAACTTGATAATTATTATAAAGTTGTCAGATACGTCGAGTTGTGTTATAGTCTATATACGGCTTCGGTATCCGGTCGACTAGATCAACATTTACGACCCTTACAAGGGTCTTTTTTATTTCATCGTAGAGGAGGATGAGGGCATGTCCATGATCGAGGTAAGTCAGCTGACGAAAATATTCGGCAATGAACCGACCAGAGCCATACAGCTGCTGAACGAAGGGTGGTCCAAAGAGAAAATTCTCAAGGAAACGAAAATGTCGGTCGGCGTGAATCAAGCCGCCTTCTCCATCGAGAAGGGCGAAATATTCGTCATCATGGGGCTTTCGGGAAGCGGCAAGTCTACGTTGGTCCGACTGATCAATCGATTGATCGAGCCGACGTCCGGCCGAATTCTGTTTAACGGCAAAGATATCGTTCGAATGAACGCCGAGGAGCTCCGTCAGTTGCGGAGAAAGAACATCGGAATGGTGTTCCAGAAGTTCGCGCTATTCCCGCACAGAACCGTTCTTGGCAACGTGGAATTCGGTTTAGAGATACAGGGGATCGACAAGAAGACCAGAACGGAGCAAGCGCGCAGCGCGCTGAAGCTGGTCGGATTGGAGGGCTGGGAGAACAGCTATCCCGATCAATTAAGCGGGGGGATGCAGCAGAGGGTAGGGCTAGCCCGCGGGTTGGCGAACGATCCGGATATTCTGCTGATGGACGAAGCGTTCAGCGCGCTAGATCCGCTCATCCGCAAAGACATGCAACATGAGTTGCTGCTGCTGCAAGCGAAGATGAAGAAGACCATTATATTCATTACGCATGATCTCGACGAGGCATTGCGCATCGGAGATCGGATCGCGCTCATGAAAGACGGCGCCATCGTGCAGATCGGAACGCCGGAAGAGATCTTAATCCAACCGGCCAATAAATACGTCGAACGGTTCGTCGAGGACGTGGATCTGTCCAAAGTACTGACCGCGGCGCACGTCATGATCAAGCCGGAGACCGTTACGCCGGAACGCGGCCCCAGAGTCGCTCTGCAACTGATGAGAGACAACCGGGTTTCCACCTTATACGTAACGGACAAAGAGCATAAACTGCTCGGTCTCATCACGGCGGATGAAGCTTCGCAAGCCGTGAAGGAGAACAAGTCGATTGAAGAAGCGATGCAGAAACACGTCCCGATAGCGTCGCCGGACACGATTCTGAGCGAGCTGTTCGAGATCATGGCCGAAGCGAAATTCCCGGTCGCGGTCGTGGACGAGAGGGACAAGCTTAAAGGAATCATTATCAAAGGCGCGGTTCTCTCCGCCCTTGCGGGCAACGCCATTCCGGAAGGAGGCGCCGCGATATGAATATACCGAAAATCCCGCTAGGGGAATGGATCGAAAGCTTCGAAGATTGGCTTACGGACCATGCAGGTCCCGTCTTCGATTTCATCACGACGGTAATCGGCTCGCTAGTGGACGGTATCGAGACCGCGTTAGTATCGGTACCCGCTATCATTCTGATCTTACTCTTAACCGCTTTGGCTTATTGGGCAGGGAAATGGAAAATCGCGCTGTTCGCGTTGGTGGGCCTGCTGCTCATCGATAACCTCGGGCTTTGGGAGCCATCGATGCAGTCGTTGGCGCTTGTGCTGACGGCGGCTCTTCTGTCGATCATCGCGGGCGTGCCAATCGGCATCATGTGCGCGAGGAAGGATTCCGTCCAGAATATCGTAACGCCCGTGCTCGACTTTATGCAGACGATGCCGGCTTTCGTTTACTTGCTGCCCGCGGTCACCTTTTTCTCGCTGGGGGCGGTGCCGGGCGTTATTGCCTCGATTATATTCGCCATCCCGCCGACGATACGGTTGACGAATCTCGGCATCCGTCAAGTCTCGAGCGAATTAATCGAGGCGGCGGACGCTTTCGGGTCAACGCCTGCGCAGAAGCTATACAAACTGCAGCTGCCGCTCGCCATGCCCACGATTATGGCCGGGATCAACCAGACGATCATGCTTTCCTTGTCGATGGTCGTGATCTCCTCGATGATCGGCGCGCAAGGCGTAGGCGCCTTGGTATACAGAGCGGTAACGCAAGTCAAGCTGGGCGTCGGCTTCGAAGCCGGCCTTGCGATCGTCATCATGGCTATACTGCTTGATCGCTTGACGCAAAACGCGTTCAAGAAAAAATAGATAAGGAGTGTTGTGATTTGAAGAAGTGGAATTTATTATTGTCCTTGGTGCTTACGGTAGCCGTCTTAGCCGGATGTTCGGAGAAGGGCGGGGATCATAAATCGATCAAGCTCGCTTATGTGGCATGGGATTCCGAAATTGCGAGCACGAACGTAGTCAAAGAAGTGTTGGAGTCCAAACTCGGTTACAAGGTGGAAATGCTGCAGGTCGACGCCGGCCCGATGTGGGCGGGAATCGCCGACGGCAGCGCCGATGCGATGGTTGCCGCTTGGCTCCCGAGCACTCATGCCTCGTACTTGGAACAGTATGGCTCCAAAATCGACGATTTGGGAGCGAACCTTAATGGCACCAAAACCGGATTGGTCGTTCCTGCCTATATGGATATCCAGTCCATCGAAGACTTGAACAAACCGGAGATCGCTTCCTCGCTGAAGAAACAAATTATCGGCATCGAACCCGGCGCCGGTATTATGATGGCAACCGAGAAGGTCCTTGGAGATTACGCTCTGAAGGATTATAAGCTGGTCGAGAGCTCGTCCGCGGCCATGGCGACAGAGCTGCAGAAGGCATACGACAAGAAGGAGCCGATCGTCGTGACCGGTTGGACGCCCCATTGGAAGTTCGCTAAGATGGACTTGAAATACTTGGATGACCCTAAGGGCGTCTATGGCGGAGACGAACAAATTCATACGGTGGTTCGCAAGGGTCTGAAGGACGACATGGAAAGCGCGTATACGTTCTTAGATCAATTCCAATGGGAGCCTTCGGACATGGAGAGCGTAATGGTAGCTATTCAAGAGGGCAAATCGCCTGAAGAAGCAGCCAAGGATTGGGTGAACGGTCACTCGGATCAAGTGGAAGCTTGGATTAAAGGAATCGAATAACACCAAATAACGGAGCCTGCTAATGAGCGGGCTCCGTCGTTATTTTCCGCATAATCTTCTGCAGCGCGATACCGATGGCGATACCGACCGCTAAGCCGAATATTCCCAACCACATGGCCCCGAGATAGTCCTGCGAATAAATGACCCCGATCGTTGCGAAGAAAGCTCCGAATACATAAGGGAACACGGAGAATGGTTTCGCGCCGCCACCGGCGTCCTTATAAGCGTCCCACATGCCGAACATATACACGCAAGGATAGAACATCAGCCATTGGTAATCCGCTTGGTTGATCGCGTTACGGATGTCGCCGTGAAAGCTGGAAATGATGACTAGATTCAAATGAGATTGCACGTTGATCGCAAATTCCAAGAGGATGAGCAGGGTTCCCTTCACGTATTTGCCATTGCGAAATTGGCCGAATCCGGGGAGGGCGATGCTCCATAATAGAGCCTCGGCGGCGCGGGAAGGTTTGTCCATGGAGTACCCTCGGTCATTATTTGTGAGTTAAAGCGTCGCGATCCGTCGCTTGAGGCGGTTGCTCCATCCATCCGAAATCGATCATGATATTGGCGCCGTCTTCCACGTAGTTGCCGACCTCCGCCATGAACCTTACGAATACCGAGGCTACGTCATGTCTAGCGCTGAACGCCAAGGCATTGCCGTAGGTGCGGATTCGTACGATGAACATGTCAACCTTGTGGAACAACATGATTTTATCGGAGAACGGCGAGAAGGTTGAATCCGTTACCAAATGATCCAGTACCGGATGGGTAGGCAGGTCGTCTTTCTGCAGCAGTTTGTTTAACACTTGAATATGCTTTTGCGCGATCTCTTTGCCTCTATGGAAGTATTGGCGCACTTGCTCGGTTTTGGCCGATTGGCTGAAGCCGGTAAGCACGGCGCTGCTGATTGCGTTATTCTGGACGTTGTCGTAGATATGGGTAATCTCCAACGCCGAAAGCGGTCGAACGTCTCCGAAAAAACCGTTTAGAAAAGATTGTTTTTGGACGAAATCGATGTTGTTGGGCGTTGGAATTAACGGCGGCTTAATCAGGAAGCCTTTGGCGTCGAGCAAATCATTGACTTCGTTCATTAGATCTACCGTGGACGACATGCAATAGGTAAAGAAGTCGCGGACGTCGAGACGGCTCATGAGCGGTACGGCGATACTGTATACGCTGATCCCCGCCTTGCTGGTGTATTTCAAGTAATGCAAATAAAATTCGTCGTGGAATAGCCGCGGAGCCGCGACATTCACGTCATTCTCTTCGAATCCGCGCGGAAGCGGATGTCCTTCCCGATTGAATATGTCCGTGATCGTATTCAATAATCGCTCGGTTAATTGATACGCCTTCTCGAGAACGCCTCGGATTTCGTTGTCGTCTACGTTTCGCAGAAAATAAGGGAGGATGCGGTTTGCCATACTATTCCCCATATAGGTCGCCCATAACTTCCCGACTTCGGCCGACGTCAGTTTATCCGTGATGCTTCCTTTCAACTGGCTATTATGCACGGGTTGGAGTTTGATCATCTAAGCTGTACCTCCTCTATGTACCGCTTAGGTTTCGACATCGGCGAATTTTTATCCAAAGACATTGACGCCTGAATGAACCTTATACGAATTGCGGTAAGCCCGCGGCGTCATGCCGGTCAGCTTCTTGAAGGTAGAGTAGAAGTGGGGCAGCGAACGAAAGCCGCAAGCCAGCGCAACCGATTCTACGTTGTCGTTCGCGGATAGAAGGAGTTCTTTCACTCGTACGATCCGCTTGGCGGTGACGTAATCGATCAAGTTCATACCCGTAAGCTGTTTGAACATACGCGAGAAATGCTCGGCGGTCACGCCCGCTTGGCTGGAAAGCTCGGAAAGTCCCCCGGCATGAACCGGATCTTCGTCTATCGCCCGCATCGCGTCCAGCATCCAATGCGGACCGATGCGGGTTTTCGCGTTGTCCATAGGTTCCGAGGAGTCAAGCCGGTTCACTTGAATGAGGAGCTGTTGCAGATGCGAGCGGACGGCGTGCCGATAGCCGATCCTGCGGCCTGTCGTCTCGGAATGAATAGCCTGGAGGATCGATACCGTTCGCTCCCGAAGGTCTTCGGAAATCGTGAGCTTGAACCGTCGTCTTCGGAGCGCGATCTCGAAGCTTCTGAGCGGCGCATAACCGTCGTCGAACCCTTCGGAGCGAATGAGCGCGGGCGCGAAGAATACGGCTGTCGATACCGTCGGATCGGAGGCGTCCGGAAAAGCGCAATGGATCGTATTCCCGGGGATCAGGAATAGGTCACCGGGCTTTTGCTCGTAAAAGGCGTTATCGATGAATATCGTTCCTTGACCGCGGTGGACGTACACCATTTCGTAAAGATCGTGTAGGTGCTCGGGCAGCTCGCTCTGCTTCGTGCGCAACTGCTCGTATACGATGTCGAACGGAAAGGTCGGATCGAGCCTGAACGGCTTCCGGATCGGTTTCATGCGAGATTCTCCTCATTAGGTGCTGTTGCACTATTTATATCAATATACCGTATAAAAGATCAATTCATTGGTATTTTATATTCCTAATTTGATCGTACAATGAGAGGTAGAGGATAACCAGGGGAGGAAACGGGAATGCGGATTGACGCCCATCAACACTATTGGAAGATCGATCGCGGCGATTACGGTTGGATAACGCCGGAGCTGCCGATTCTGTATCGGGATTACTTGCCCGAGCATTTGGCCGGACATCTGAGCAAGCACGATATGGCAGGAACGATTCTCGTACAAGCCGCGCCGACGGTAGAGGAAACGGAATATATGCTCGCGCTAGCGGAACGAACGGATTCGGTCTTAGGCGTCGTCGGCTGGCTGGATTTGTTCGATCCTTCGCATCGCCGGCAATACGAAAGGTATAAGCGGCATCCCAAGTTCGTCGGCTTCCGGATCATGATTCAAGAGATGCCCGACGCGACGAGCGTCCTGGAGCAGGCTTTCATTGACGCGCTTCGCTGGTATGCGCGGGAAGGCGTTCCCGTCGATCTGCTCTTGAAGTCGGATCAATTGGATGCGCTTAACCGGTTGCTGGACGAAGCGCCCGGGCTTAGGGGCGTGATCGACCATATCGCCAAGCCGCCGATCGCCTCCGGATCGTTCGAGCCTTGGGCCGCCCAGATGGAGCGCGCGGCGGCGCATCCGAACATCTACTGCAAGCTGTCGGGCATGGTGACGGAAGCCGACCATCGGTCTTGGAAGCCGGAGCAATTCGAACGGTATATTCGGCACGCGCTCGATCTATTCGGCCCTCATCGCGTCATGTTCGGTTCGGACTGGCCGGTATGTCTGCAGGCTGCCGAGTACGATGAAGTCGTAAGCGTGCTCGAGCGAGCGATTCCGAGCGGTTGGAGCGAGCAGGAACGCGCGGCGTTATATGGGGGCAACGCGGCCCGATTCTATCAATTGGACGGTATAAGTGGCTAAAGTCGGAATCCCGTGAGATAAAAGCTATAATAGAGTTGTAGCTTTTAAATTCCGGAAGGAGACTTACATCATGCTAGATCACACTGCTGTCCAACAACTCCAAGAGACGTTAAGAAGAAGCATCGACAACAACGAAATCGCCGGCGGTAACCTCATGCTGATCAAGGACGGAAGCGAGATCTTCTACCATGAAGACGGTCTAGCGAATCGAGAGACGGGAACGCCGTTCGCTCGAGATTCCATCTTCAGGCTGTATTCCTTCACGAAACCGATTACGGCGACCGCCGTCATGATATTGCTAGAACGCGGGGATATCGATCTGCTCGAGCCGGTTAGCCAATACATTCCGGGATTCCGCAATCAAATGGTCGAAGACGGCGGACGGCTTATACCCGTTGAGCGGGACGTTACGATACACGACCTGCTGACCATGACATCGGGTCTGGTGTACGGTGGAGATAGCCAAGCCGGACAAGCGACGGAAGCTTTGTTCCGCGAGATCGATCAAAGGATGTTCGGCGAATCGCCGATGGGAACGCTGGAATTCATCAATCGGCTGGGCGAAGGCCCGCTGGCTTCACAGCCGGGCTCGGCTTGGCACTACGGTACGTCGGCAGATGTGCTGGGAGCCGTCGTGGAAGTCGTCACCGGCATGCGGTTCGGGACGTTCTTGCGCAAGGAATTATTCGAGCCGCTAGGCATGAAAGATACCGGATTCTGGGTATCCGAGGCGAATCGAGGACGGTTGGTCACCACTTACGAGAATGACGGACAAGGCGGATTAACGCCCTATACGGGACATCATCTGGGCATTAATAACCGAATGGATCAGGAACCGGCGTTCGAATCGGGAGGAGCGGGACTCGCGTCGACGATCGACGACGCGGCGCGATTCACGACCATGCTGTTGGGTAAGGGCAGCATAGGCGGCGTCCGGATCTTGCGGCCGAGAACGGTAGAGTATTTGACTTCCGCTACGTTAACCGCCCGGCAGCAAACCAATTTCGAATCGTGGCATAGGTTGCGCGGGCACAGTTACGGCAATCTGATGCGCGTCATGACCGATCCTTCACAAGCCGGGATGATCGGCAGCACCGGAGAGTACGGATGGGACGGCTGGCTTGGCGCTTACTTCGGCAATTTCCCGCAAGAGAGCTTTACGATCTTGTTCATGGCGAACAGGAAAGACGCCGGAACGATGCCGGTGACTCGGAAGCTGCGGAACATCGCGGTAAGTTCGCTATTCTAAAGAGGAGGCGAGGCCGATGTCGGTCGGGATATTGGCGCTGCCTGTTGGATGACCTGCGAATGTGCAGGTATTTCCGACTGAATAGAACCACTTTGCTGTAATACCCGATAAAATACAGGTAAATCAACCGAATAAGCGCCACCCGCCGAGAATTCGGAAAAACACCTGCAGGTTTGCAGGTGTTTTTCGTATCTGATCTCGTGCTCGCGATTAACGGCATTTTCGCAGGTTTCCTTGGATTGCGCTGCCGCTATTTCCGGTATTGCGATGGCGTCATCCCTCTATATTGCTTGAACAGCTTCGTGAAATAATTCGGATTGTCGCAGCCGATGAGCCCCGCGATCTCGGTCACGGATTTCTCCGTCTCCAATAGCAGGCGCTCGGCTTCGTTGACCCTGCATAGGTTCACGTATTCGATGAACGTGCGTCCCGTGAGCTTCTTGAACAGCTTGCAGAAATGGTAAGGGTTAAGGTTTAGCTGCTTAGCGGCGTTCTCGACGGTATATTTCTCCGATAAATTGCTCTCGATAGATCGGATGAGCGCTTTGAATCTTTCCCCGTTGTGAACGGGGCGGCGGCCTAGCCTGCTTAGGTCCTGCTGCGGGAGGAACGTTCTCGAGAGATACGTTAACAACAGATGAAGCTGAGAGGTGACGATAAGCTGATAGCCTGGCCGCTTGGACGCGAACTCCTCGCCGGCTCGATCGAGCAAAGGATAATATTCGGCGCAGGAGAGCGCGAGCGAAGCGGGCTTAACCGGAAACCGGACGCGTCCCTCCAGATAAGGAAGAACGTAACGGGCATGGACCGGGTCGTTGAGCCAGTGCTGGAATAGCGAGCCGTTAAACACGATGGAGGTAAACGCGGTGTCGCCGTCGCACGTACTGAATCCGGTATGCAGACTCCCGGCGGGAACGAAGAGCACGTCGCCGGGTATCGCCTCGTAAGGCTGGCTGTCGATATGGAAGATCCCCGTTCCTTCATGCATCACAATAATTTCGAAGTGTTCGTGCCAATGCAGGAACAGGATGCATTGATCGATTCTCGCGCCTTTGTACGCATTATAGAAGAAATGGACCGGGTGGTCTTTGTCGGCGATGGTCGTGTGCTCTCTCAATTCCTTCGGGTGAATCATCCTTGATCAACTCCACAAGATATTGCCATATTCGCACAAGATTTGAAGGGTAAGCGCTTATATGGAACGTTATAATGAGCCTATAGTCGTAACAATACATCAATATAGGAGTGGTATTCAAGATGTCAACCGGACAAATACGGATCGGTACGCTAGTGGGCGGCGGCGATGCGGTACGAGTCATTCCGCAAATCGCTCCGCATGGCTTCGAAAGCTATAGCTTGACGTTCTGGCAGACAACGGGCGATACGAATCTCGCGGAGACCGCGAAACAAGTTCGCGAGCTGGCGGATCAGCATGGTTTCCAAGTATCGTCCTTAGGCATTTTCGGTAATCCGCTAACGGGAGTGGGAGACAACGCCGATACTCTCGCGAGCTGGGAACGGTTGATCGATCACGCGCATCTGTTCGGGACGGACATCGTAGCCGGATTTACCGGAAGGCTGACGGGGCAATCCATCGACGCGTCTATCCCTAAATATGCGGAAGTGTTCGGAGAGCTGGGCCGCAGGGCTGCGGACAAGGGGGTGCGAATCGCGTTCGAGAACTGCGACATGGGCGGAACTTGGGAATCCGGGGACTGGAATATCGCACATAATCCGACGGCATGGGAGATGATGTTCAACGCGATTCCTTCGGATCGCATCGGATTGCAATGGGAACCCTGCCATCAGATGGTATCGTTGATCGATCCGATTCCGCAGCTGCGCAAATGGGTCGGCAAAGTGTTCAACGTACACGGCAAAGACGCGACGATCGCATGGGACGTCGTGAAAGAATACGGCATTCACGGTCCTAAGCCATACGTGTGGCATCGCACGCCGGGGTTCGGCGATACGAATTGGGCCGACGTCATCACGATCCTCATGCAGGCCGGCTATCAAGGGACCATCGATATCGAAGGATGGCACGACCCGGTCTACAAGGGCGAGCTAGAGATGACGGGGCAAGTGCATGCGCTAAATTACTTGAAGCGTTGCCGGGGCGGGTCTTTCGTTCCGAATCCGGTCTAAAATCATGATGAGAGGTGGTCATCGTCGAATGGCTTCTAAACATAGAGTGGTCGTAGCCGGCTGCGGAGGCATGTCCAATGTGTGGATCGATTACGCCATGCAACGTCCGGATACCGAGATCGTAGCCCTAGTGGACATCAAGCTAGAGTTCGCGGAGAACATGCGGGAGAAGAAGGGGCTGAATTGCGGGACGTTCACGGATCTTAAGCTGGCAATCGAAGAGACGGATGCGAACCTCGTATTCGACGTCACGATTCCGGCCAGCCACTTCCAGGTCGCGAGCACGGCGATGAGCCTTGGATGCAACGTGTTCGGCGAGAAGCCGCTGGCCGAGACGCTGGAGGAGTGCAACGAGATCGTCCGGATCGCCGGTAGAACGGGACGGACGCACGCGGTCATGCAGAACCGCAGGTACGATCCGCGTATTCGCTCCCTTCGCCGGATGATCGAGTCCGATCGGATCGGCCAAGTCGGCTATATCGGCGCGGATTTCTTCATCGGCGCCCACTTCGGGGGATTCCGGGACGCGATGGAAAGCCCGCTATTGCTGGATATGGCGATCCATACGTTCGATCAGGCGAGATTGATTACCGGCGCGAATCCGGTATCCGTCTACTGTCACGAGTTTAATCCGAAAGGCTCGTGGTATGCGGGGAACGCGTCCGCGATCTGCATCTTCGAGATGTCCGACGGCTCGGTGTTCGATTACCGCGGTTCTTGGTGCGCCGAGGGTGCTCCGACTTCTTGGGAAGCGCAGTGGCGGATCGTCGGAGACAAGGGAACGGCGTTATGGGACGGTCACGGCCAGCCCTACGCCGAAGTGTTGGCGGACGGTCCGCAGGAGGGCAAGTTTATTCGGGACTATGTCCGGATCGATCCGGAGCCTGACAAGGCCGAAGGCTCGTCGACCGGGCATAACGGCTGCTTGGACGAGATGTTCTTGGCTCTGGAGCAGGGTCGGCCGGCCGAGACGGATTGCCGGGATAACCGATATAGCATGGCGATGGTGCTAGGCGCGCTCGAAAGCGCGAAGACCGGGCGGAAAGTAAATCTTGAACCTCATCTGAAGCTATAAAGAAAGCCGATTGCGGCCGATATAATATAATGAAACTATATCTACTCCATAGTAGCCCTAGCGAGGAGAGTGCTAGATGAATTTTTCGCGTGAATCGTCCATCATGAACGTCATGGAACCGATTGTCAGCAACATGTTCGAGGACCGCTTCGTCAAACCGGGTTTGCTCCGTTGCGCCTGCGATAAATGCCAGCTCGACATCGTATTGTTGACGCTTAACCATCTGCCGCCGCACTATACGTCCAGTCAGGCTGGCGAAGCGTATATCAAAGCGATCTATCAAGAGCCGCAGCTGCAATCCGACGTGCTTCGGGAGATCACGAACGCCGTTAAAGTCATAGAGGATAAACCGAACCATTAAACAGACCCTTGCAAGCATTAGGCTTGCAAGGGTTTTTTGTCCGATACCGATCTGAAGCGTCCGGGCGTCAAGCCTACGAATTTCTTGAATTGGCGCATAAAATGGGTTTCGTGCTCGTAACCGCATTTATCTGCGATAGCCGACACCGTTAATGAGCTGTTCTGCAGCAAATATTTGGCGTATTCCAGCCTGCCGTTGATCATATCGGTAACGACGGAGCAGCCGAACAGATCCTTGTAGAGGTGCTGGAAATGGGACTTGCTGATATTGATTCGAGACGCCAGCTCTTCGACCGTCGGGTGATTGTGCGGGGCGTTGTAGAGCTCGTCACGCAGCTCGGAGAGCTGGCGGAAGTACCGATTCGGCCGGTCGGTAAGCAACGACATCTCGAGGAGATTGCTCAGCTTAAGAATAAGCGAGCGAATTTCGGAATCGAGGATTCGGGCGGCGTGCGGTCCCCCCATTTTCTTGATGCGATGCATTTCCATGATGCTTCTGGAGATGAGCAGCGGATCGGCGGCCGGAATGAGCGTATCGAGCGGAAAGTTCAGTTCCGCGAGCAAATCCTCCAAGCCTACGGCATGGAACCAATCGTCAACGTACGGCAGATCGTACTCCCGGTAAAACTGCGGCGTGGTCGGACGATACAGAATATAGGTGTCGCCGTCGACGAGGATGGACTTTCCGTTAAGAACAACCTCGGATTTGTTTTTGAAAAAGACGAAAGCATAGTCGCCCGCACCATTGGGACGCGAAATCGTAAGACCGTTCGCGTACGTATAACGATAACCGCATTTGATTAACTCGAACACTTGGCAGCTACTCCTTCGCAATAGACAAAAGCACGATAGGTCAGTTTTTAACCATCATAATGGATTGTTGTCCAAGGGGCAATCCCCTACAATTTGATGTGATTACGATTAGTTAGGCTGGTGGACGCGATCGACAATACCGACAGCTGCAAAGGCTGCAGAGCCAGCGTGAAGGTCGACGAAGAGCAAATCGCGCGCATGCTATCGAAGATAAAAGCCGAAGATAGCGTGTCGGACAAGCTGTACGCGCAAAGGCTCGAAGCATGCCGGCAATGCGCAAGCCTATCTTATGAATCCACGTGCATGCATTGCGGCTGCTTGGTCGCGTTCCGGGCGAAATTCAAAGACCGAAGCTGCCCGCATCCGAATCAGGCCGTGCGCAAGCAATGGGAAACTAATTATTTCGAGGGTGAGTTAGATCGAGCCCGACGAAGAACCAATTATATCGAGGAGGAATCTAGTTATGCTGAAGGCAGTCGTTCATGCGGATTGGACTACCGGTACGATTAACCGCAATATCTACGGGCATTTCGCGGAGCATCTAGGCAGATGCATTTACGAAGGGATTTGGGTCGGAGAAGATTCGGACATTCCGAATACGGAAGGCTTCCGCAACGATGTCATCGAGGCGTTGCGCGAGTTGAAGATTCCCGTTCTGCGGTGGCCGGGCGGCTGTTTCGCCGACGAATATCATTGGCGCGACGGCATCGGTCCGAAAGAAAACCGCAAGATGATGATCAACACCCACTGGGGCGGCGTCGTCGAGAACAACCATTTCGGAACGCACGAGTTTTTCCGCCTTTGCGAACTGATTGACGCCGATCCGTACATCTGCGGTAACGTCGGCAGCGGAACGGTGCAAGAGATGGCCGATTGGATCGAATATATGACGTCCGACGCCGATTCGCCGATGGCGAACTTGCGCCGGGCGAACGGCCGCGACAAGCCTTGGAAGCTGAAGTATTTCGGCGTCGGCAACGAGAACTGGGGCTGCGGCGGCAACATGCTGCCGGAATTTTACGCGGACTTGTACAACCAATTCCAGACGTACGCGCGCAATTACGGGGACAACAAGCTTTACAAAATCGCGGGCGGCGCGAATACGGACGATTACCGTTGGACCGAAGTGCTGATGAAGAAGTCCGAGCGTCACATGCACGGTCTGAGCCTGCACTACTACACGGTGCCGGGCACGTGGCAGGACAAGGGCGCGGCGACCGAATTCGGCGAGCGCGATTGGTTCGTCACGATGAAGAAGGCCACGTATATGGACGAGCTCCTCAACCGTCATAGCACGGAGATGGACCGCTACGATCCGAACAAGCGCGTCGGCATTATCGTAGACGAATGGGGCAACTGGTTTAACGTCGAGCCGGGCACGAATCCGGGCTTCCTATACCAGCAGAACACGATGCGCGACGCACTCGTCGCCGCCGTCAACCTGCACATTTTCCATAAGCATTGCAACCGAGTACAGATGGCGAACATCGCGCAGATGGTTAACGTGCTGCAAGCGGTCATCCTGACCGAGGGTTCGAAGATGCTTCGCACGCCGACGTACCATGTGCTTCAGATGTACAACGTCCATCAGGACGCGGAAGCGCTGGCCGTTCATGGCGAATTCGGGCAATACGGCTTCGAAGGGGAAGAAGGTTCCCTTGCGCAAGTGGGCGTAACGGCTTCCAAGAAGGACGGCGTCGTCCATGTGAGCTTGTATAATGTGAACCCTTCGGAAGCTGCGGACATCGAAGTAGAGCTTCGCGGCAACGAAGGCGCTATTTCGTACGAAGGCACCATCCTCGCCGCAAGCGATATCCGCGCGCACAACACGTTCGATCAAGCGAACGCCGTCGCGCCGCAGCCGTTCAACGGAGCGGAGCTCAAGGGCGGTAAGCTGAAGGTGAGCTTGCCTGCCGCGTCGGTCGTTGTGTTGAAATTGAAATCGTAACGTCAAGAACCCGGAGCGGGCTGCCGCTGCCGGGTTCTTCTTATTTCGCCGAAACCAAGGGGGACCGCCGAAGTAACGTTGTGTGGCAACGCTAATGCGTCGGTATCCCGGAGGTGCGCCGAAGTAACATTGTGTGGCAACGCTAAACCGATGGTGTCCCGGAGGTGCGCCGAAGTAACGTTGAGTGGCAACGCTAATGCGTCGGTGTCCCGGAGGCGCGCCGAAGTAACGTTGTAAGGCAACGACATAAAGAGGCAGTCCTTCCGGTCACAAGCGACCTGCCGGACTGCCTCTTGGCATTTAAAACTAAATTTTCTCCCGAATCCACACTTGCATTTCGCCTTGGCCGCGATTGCCCCATTGGGTGTACGGGACGGCGATTAGCCGCTGCTTCTCGAGGCGCGGGGCAGAGCTGCGGTAGAGCTGCTCCGCGTCAGGCGCGACTTGGCGGAAACCGTCCGCTTGCAGAACGACGGTGTCTCCTCGAGTCGCGATATCGATGGCCGCATCCGCGGGAAGCACGAGGTTCGCTAACGGCGCTCCATTGTCGATTTCCTCCAGACAGTACACGAGCGGTCCGCGCTGTAACGCGACGCGGCCGGCGTTCGCGCGGACGTTCGGATGCGCGTAGATTCTTTCCGGCGCCATGGCGAATTCGGCGGAGAGGACGTCGCCGGTCTGCCAATCGCAAGTGAAATAGGCGTAGCCGTCGCGGATGTCCGGCGTTGCAGACATTCCGTTGATCGCGAACGTCGAACCCTTCGACCATGACGGTACGCGCAACGCGAGCGTGAATGCTCCGGAACCTTCAGATGAGCCAATCTTTAGCGATACGTTGCCTTTCCAGGGCAGCTCGCTGTCCAACTTCACGCTGACGTTCCGTCCGGCCAGCTTAACGTTCGCTTCGCTGCCGATGTACAGATGCGCGAACAACGTGTCGGAGTTCGACGTGTAGACGTATTGGCCGAGCGACGAGAGCAAGCGCGAGACGTTCGGCGGACAGCAGGCGCACGCATACCATTTTTGGCGGACGGATTTGACGTGGTGCTTGCCCGGGTTGCCTTCGCTGGCAGCCGGCCATACTTCCATCGGGTTGACGTAGAAGAAGCTCTTGCCGTCGCTGGCCATTCCCGCGGTTACGGTGTTGAACAGCGCGCGCTCCATGACGTCGCCGTACTCGCCCTTAGCCTCTAATTGCAGCATCCGGCGTGCGAAGAAGATCAGTCCGATCGATGCGCAAGTTTCGGAGTAGTTCGTGTCGTTCGGTAAGTCGTAATCGAACGTGAACGCTTCGCCGTGGTGCGTGGAGCCGATGCTGCCGTTCACGTACATTTGCTTATGGACCATGTTGCGCCAAAGCCGGCGGCATGCCTCGAGCAAGCTCGAATCACCCTTATGGAGCGCGAGATCCGCCATCGCCGTATACATGTACACCGCGCGAACCGCATGGCCGACCGCGACCTCTTGTTCGCGAACAGGTTGATGCGCTTGATGGTAAGCGAGCGCCGGCGGATTCTTCTGAACGACGCCCGGAGACCAAGCGCTAACGCGGCCGCGTTGCTCCCATTCCGCAAGGAAAAAGTGCGGCTGCTGCCCGCGCTCTTCGATCAGGAAGCTGGCGAGATTCAAATACCTCGCTTCCCCGGTCACTTCATACAGCTTCACGAGCGCCAGCTCGAGTTCCTGATGACCGTCGTAGCCCCGCAGCTTGCCGGGTTCGCTTCCGAACAACGAATCGATATGGTCCGCGAAGCGCTTGGCGACGTCCAGCAGCTTCGTCTTGCCCGTGCCTTGATAATAAGCGACGGCTGCTTCGATGAGATGGCCGGCCGTGTACATCTCGTGGCAGTCGAGCAAATTCGTCCAACGTTGGCCAGGCTTCGCTACCGCGAAGTAGGTATTCAAATATCCGTCATCTTGCTGCGCCGATTCGAGCAGATCGATCGCTTCGTCCGCGATTTTCTCCAGATCGGGATCCGGGGCGGCCGCGAGCGAGTAGCCGACGGCTTCAAGCCATTTATACAAATCCGTGTCTTGGAAGAAGAAGCCGCCGAATTCGCCTTTTTCCAGCCTGGCCGCGATGCGGAAGTTTTTCATCACGTGGCTGGGTTCCGTATCCGGAAGCCGGTCGTTGAGTGCTTCCCATTGATATGGAATAACAGTGTTTCTTACCAACCCGATGAAGGAAGACCAATAGTCGTCTTGGATGGACACGCCTCTTAAATCGAGAGGAGTAGCCGAAGAGGATGGTTTGACGATAGCCATGGCTGTCACGCTCCGAATGGTTAATGATGATGCAAATCTATCATAGTAGATGCGGCTATCGCCTGTCGGTAGACGATCGGGTATAATAGGTGTCAAAAACTGACCTCATCATATAGGATAAGGTAGAAGAAAGGAGCGGCGTTCCGGTGATACCACTCTATTTGAACGAGCCTTACCGTCTGCAAATGGGCGGACAGTTCATGTCCGACGAAACGTGGTCGCATATGGATCGGACGATCGCGGACTACGAGTTGATCATCGGAGTGTCTGGCGTCGTGTTTCTGGAGGCGGACGGGCGGATGTACGAGGTGAAAGCCGGGGATATCCTTTTTCTGATGCCGGGAGAACGGCACCGCGGATATCGTCTGTCTTCGCCGGGCGTCTCCTTCTATTGGTTTCATTTTCTGATTCCGGACATACCGCGCGGCGAGCCGGACGCCCACATTCCGCGGTACGCTCAATGCTCGAACCAGAGCCGCGTCCACATTCTGGCCCGGCAGCTGCTCCATGCGGCGAATGGCGGCTATCGATTGTCGAGAGCCGGAGACTATTTTCTGACTTGCCTGCTCATCGAGCTGGCCGAGCAACTGCAAGACTCTCAACGCTTGGACGCGATGGACCCCAGACTGCCCGTGCTGCTCGAATGGACGCGCATGCACGCGCTCGACCGGGACATCTCCGTCGAGAAAATCGCGGCGCACGTCGGCTATAACAAAGACTACCTCTCCCGCATGTTCAAGCGTAGATTCGGATCGGGCTTGCTGGCTTACATCCACGATATCAAGCTCGAAGCAGCCAAAGAATTTCTCGCGGGGACGCAACTGCACGTCAAAGAGGTCGCCGCGAGAGTCGGAATCGACGACGATAAGCAGTTCGCCAAATGGTTCAAACGGCTAGCCGGCGTAACGCCGACCGCTTATCGCGAAGCGTTCGCGCATACGCGGCTGAATAACGTGTGAAACACATCTTCGTCCGTTCTGCCGGGCGAATGCTACTGCTGGGCTCAGATAACTGCACGGAATACAGTTAATGTTACTGAAATGGTGTAATTTGCTTCAATACCCGCACGGAATACATCTCTATTGGCCAGATGTTGGCTGAAAGGCTCCTATGGTCCTAAGTAACTGCACTTCGTACATTCTACGAGTCGGGGCAAAGTTCGAATTTAAAGAATACCTGCAACTCGTGTAGTTATAACCGCCTGATACCGGAAAATCCTGATTCTAGGTAGCAAAGGAGTTGTCCCCCGGTCTCGATTCCTGACCTGCGGGGATAGTTCCTTTGTTTTTTACCGGAACTCCGGCAGCCATATGCCATGGGCTTCGATCAAGTCGTCGCACAGCGAGACGATGTCGTCCATGGACAGTTCGGCGGCCGTATGCGGGTCCAGCATCGCCGCGTGATAGATGTGCTCCCGCTTGCCGGTTATCGCAGCCTCTATTGTCAGCAACTGCGTGTTGATATTCGTGCGATTGAGCGCCGCGAGCTGCGGAGGCAAGTCTCCGACGAACGTCGGCGTAACGCCGTTCCGATCGACGAGGCACGCCACTTCGACGCACGCCTCGCGGGGCAGATTCGGGATGAGGCCCGTATTCATGACGTTGCCGCCGATCTTGAACGGCACGTCCGTCTCGATCGCTTCCATGATGTAGGAGGCGTATTCATGAGAACGGGAATGCTCGAGATCCGCGTTGTTCACGAGCTCGGAGCGCATTTTCTTCCAGCCCTCGATCTGTTCCACGCAGCGCCGCGGATATTCGTCGAGCGGAATGTTCAGCTGTTCGATCAATTCGGGGTAATTCTTCTTAATGAAATAAGGATGGTATTCCGCCGAGTGCTCGGACGACTCGGTATTGTAATAGCCGAACTTGAACATGATCTCGTAACGCACCATGTCCCAGTGCTTCTCTTGCTGCTTCTCGGCCGCGCGACGCTTGATTTCCGGGTACAGATCGACGCCGTCCTTCGACACCTCGAGCAGCCACGCCATATGGTTGATTCCGGCGATCTTGGCTTTAACGCCCGTCTTGTCCAAGCCCAGGTCTCGGAATAGCCGCGGGATGCAGTCTTGCACGCTATGGCATAGTCCGACGGTATTGACGCCGCCGTGCGTGTTCATCACGTTCGTAAGGACGGCCATCGGATTCGTATAGTTCAGGAATAAGGCGTCCGGGCACACCTCGCGAACGTCAGCCGCGAAATCGAGCATGACCGGAATCGTGCGCAGGTTACGGAAAATGCCGCCGATGCCGACCGTGTCCGCGATCGTCTGGCGCAAGCCGTACTTCTTCGGGATTTCGAAATCCGTGATCGTGCACGGATCGTAGCCGCCGACCTGAATCGCGTTGATGACGTATTTGGCGCCGCGAAGCGCTTCTTTGCGATCATGGTAGGCGTTGACTTCGCAAGTGCTGCCTGAAGTTCTTCGCAGGTTGAGCAGCATGCTCTCCGAATCGGCAAGCCTCTGACGATCGATATCGAACAGGGCGATCTCGAAGCCTTGCAGCGCCGGAGTATGCATGACGTCTCCGAGCACGTTTTTCGCGAAGACGGTGCTTCCCGCACCGAGGAACGTGATTTTGGACATGGCGGATTCTCCTTATCGGTAATGGAATTACTTCAACTATAAGACCGAACGGGACGGAAGCCTATGGAGAAAATACAGGTCCATATGGATTAAAGCAAGGGTTTTGATATAATCGGTGGCATAGGAGGGATGCGGATGATTCCGGAGCATCACGAATACGAGATCGGAATTAACGCCTATCGCATGCCTGGCGAACTATCCGTCTTATTCAGCGGATACGGTCGTCCTGAAGGGAAGCATTCCATCGGCCCAGCCGTTCACGACTATTATTTAATCCACACGGTATTATCCGGATGCGGGAGCTTCATGAGCAAAGGCAAGCAGTATAAATGTAATGCGGGAGATACGTTCGTCATCGTGCCTGGGGAGCTGTTCGCCTACGAGGCAGACGCGGATGAACCTTGGTCCTATGCATGGGTGGGCTTCAACGGTTCGCTGGCCGTAGAGCTGCTGAGAACGATCGGCGTAACGCCGGATCGTCCGATCGTGAACGGAGCGGGCGAGCGCATTCGCGGGTATTACGAGAGGATGAGGAAGGCGCTGCAGGCCGAGGAGCACCATCGTCTTGCCGATCTGGAATGCTCGGGTTATCTCAGAACGCTGCTGGCGGAGCTTGGCAAGCTGAACCAAGAGCGCAATGGCGGCGAGGAAGCCCGGATATCGGACTCGGAGAAGCGTATGCGGTACGCGGCAAGTTACTTGAGTACCCAATATTCTCAGCCGATTTCCATCGAATCGTTATCCGACGAGCTGGGTTACCACCGCGTTTACTTCTCGAGCTTGTTCAAGCGATTCACGGGCAAATCCCCCAAGCAGTACTTAGTCGACGCGCGAATGGAGCAGGCGGAGCATCTGCTCGCGTCCACGGCGTTATCGGTCGAGCAAATCGCGGGATCGGTCGGCTATGGCGATTCGCTGTATTTTTCGAAACATTTTCAGAGATGGAGCGGACAGGCGCCGACGACTTACCGGAGGACGAATTGGATAAGCTTGAAGGAGCAGAAGGAGGAATGAAGATGCCGCGCAACACCGTTGAACGCGTACCCTACGGGTACGAACCGCCCGCGGATCGGGCGAAGGGGACGCTTATTTATTACGATACGTTCGAGGATACGGAGGACGTCGAGATCGCGGCCGCGGCCGCGCTGGCGCAAGACCGCTCATTCTCGCGCTTCGTCTTATATCCGATACATGAGGAAACAGCGAAACGAATGTCCAAAGCCCCGGTCAGTCCCTATTATCGAAGAGAGAAAAGACTGCAGCGATGGTTGGACGAGTTCGGAACCGGCAACATGACGATCGACGGATGGGAGGGGAAACGAAAAAAGTACACTCCGATCGATTCCGCGCTCCGGCATTTGACGGAGACGCTGCATGCGCCGCACATCGTGTATATGGCGCCGGAGACGGCAAACCTGTTCGCCTCTTTCGCCTCGTTCGAGGAGTGGATCGTCCGCGTTCGGATCTGGTTGTCCGCCGAGCCGAAGTCCGTGCATCCGAAGCTTGCACAGTTCCGGCATCGTTGGGACTCGAACCTGTAGCTGTATTTTTACATCGGCCGAACATCTCAGCGATATTCCGTTAATGATCCGGCGCTAACCTATAGTAGATTCGATACATAGGAGGCGTAGAAATCATGGTGTCTAAGAGATTCGGATTAAAAACGGGTATCATCGCGATGACGGCCGTCATCGTCGCGGGTGGCTTCGCGGCGACGCATGGAGCGGAGCAATCCGGAGCGGCGTCGGCGAAAGCGAAGAACGTCATTCTGTTCGTGGGAGACGGCATGGGCGGAGCAGCGCGGGATGCGATTCGCCTGGCGATCGCTGGAGAGAAAGGCGAGCTTGCGATGGACAGCATGCCGTACGCGGGCTTATTCCATTCGAGCTCGACGATTCCCGTGACGGATTCGGCGGCTGCGGCTACGGCTTTCGCCAGCGGCGTAAAGACGTATAACGGCGCGATCGGCATGGACGCCGACAAGAAGCCGGTCAAGACGATCATGGAATACGCGAAGGAAGTCGGCAAATCGACCGGCGTCGTCACGACAAGCCAAGTGACGGACGCGACGGGTGCGGCTTTCGGCGCGCACGTCGATGACCGCTCCAAACAAAGCGATATCGCGCTTCAATATTTGACGAAAGCCAAACTTGACGTCATTCTAGGCGGAGGCGAAGACTTCTGGTTCCCGGCCGGCTCCCCAGGAGCGTATCCGGACGAACCGGCGGAAGATCCTTCGGAGAAAAGCAAAGGCACGCAAGGCAATCTCGTAGAGAAAGCGAAGCAGCTCGGTTATACGTACGTTACGAACGCCGCCGATCTGCAACGCGCCAAAGGCGGCAAGTTGCTCGGCTTATTCGCTAACGAAGAAATGTTCCAGCAAAGAGAAGAAGGCCAAGGAGACATCTACGATCCGGTCGTGTCGTTGCCCGATATGACGAAGAAGGCGATCGATACGCTGTCCGCGAACAAGAAAGGCTTCGTCCTCATGGTCGAGGAAGAAGCGATCGACGAGATGGCGCACGCGAACAACGCCAAGCAAGTCATCCGTGCCGGAGAGCAGCTGAACAACGCGGTCAAGGTGGCCAAAGACTACGCGAAGAAACATCCGGACACGCTCGTTATCGTGCTTGCCGACCATGAAACCGGCGGTCTCGCGATCGAATCGAAGGACGACAAAGACGAGAGCGGCGACGGAATATCCAAGGAAGACGGTCCGTTCCCGATCGCCGGCTCCAAGGAAACGTTCTACGTCGACTGGACGACGTCGGGCCATACGGCGGTCGACATCCCGGTCACGGCGACGGGCGCAGGCGCATCGCTATTCACGGGCGTATACGAGAATACGGACATTTTCTACAAGCTCGCGGATGCTCTAGGCATTAAAGTAAAGAAACATTAACCGTTCCACTTGCGATAACGCATCGGATTCGTACCGGTAATTTTCTTGAAAGTGCGGTTGAAATGCGCGAACTGCTCGAAGCCGACTTGCTCGGAGATGTCGGTCACGCGGGCGTCCGTCTGCGCGAGCAGGACCTGCGCTTCCCGCACGCGAGTCAGGTTCTGATAGCCGACGAGGGTGAAGCCGGTAACCGACTTGAACGTCCGGCTTAAGTAGGAAGGGCTCATGCCGAACCTATCGGACAATTGTTGCAGGGGAAGCCGGTCCGCGTAATGCGCGTTAATATATTGGACGACCTCGGCGATTCTCCGGTGCGTCGGGCTGAGCGGATCCTCGGTAACGGGGACGTCCGCATGCTTCAACCGTAAGGCGAATACCAATAGCTGCGTGACGAGAAGGCGGATCGATAACTCGAATCCGTCTTCTTGCTGTTTCACTTCCTCGGTCATCCGGCGAAACAGCTGCTCGACGATCATTTGCTCCTGCGGCTTTAAGCGGTACTGATGGTTCTCCCGATGGAAAATGCTCAGCAATTCAGGCCGGAACAACGGATGGCCGGTGCCGAGAAAATCGTCGCTGAAGTTCATGACGACGCGCTCGTGCTGCGGAGAGCCTAGCACGGACGTCTTGTGGACGTCGTATTTGTTAATGAAGACGAGATCGCCGGGAGCGATGGCGTATGCTCGGTCTTTGATGAAATAATGCCTGCGACCGGACAGCTGGTAGTACACCTCGTACGTGCCATGGTAGTGATTGTTCCTCTCGAACGGAGAGGTGCGCTGCACCTGATCGAGATAGAACTGGCCTTCTTCGTTGCCGTAACGCACGATACTCGTTTCTTTAGGTTGCATGGACACACCTCGGAGCAAAAAAGATCATATTTAACCTCATTATAGCAAAAAAGAGCAATTATTCGCACATATATTGTCCTATGATAGAAACATATAAGGGATCTATCAAGGGTGAGTTGTATTCGAGCCCGACGAAGATTCAACGATATCGAGGAGGAATTGCTGCGCTTATGAAGCCATTCATGGACGACGACTTCTTGCTGACGAACGAGACTGCGATTCGACTATATCATGACTATGCCGCTCATATGCCGATTATCGACTACCATTGCCACCTTGAACCGCGCGAGATCGCCGAGAACAAACGGTTCTCCAACCTGACCGAAGCTTGGCTCTACGGAGATCACTACAAATGGCGGGCGATGCGGACGAACGGCATCGAGGAGAAATTCGTGACCGGAGGCGAAAGAGTGACCGATTACGACCGGTTCCTGGCTTACGCGCGCACGGTACCGGCGACGATCGGCAATCCGCTGTTCCACTGGTCGCACCTGGAGCTGCGTCGGATGTTCGGCGTGGAGGACATCATTAACGAAGCCAATGCCCCCGTCATCTGGGAGAAGACGAAAGCCGTGTTCGACCAGGGGCTGTCCGTCCGCGACCTGATCCGCGACAATCGCGTCACGGTCATCTGCACGACGGACGATCCGGCGGACACGCTCGAATATCATGTTGCGATTCGCGATGACCAGAGCATTGATACGAAGGTGCTCCCATCGTTCCGTCCGGATAAAGCGCTTAATATTCGCGCCGCGACGTTCTTGCCGTGGATCAAGCGCTTGGAAGGCGTCATCGGCTCCGAGATCGGCGATTACGACGCGCTGTTGGCGGCTCTTGAAAGCCGGGTAGCGTTCTTCCACGAGACAGGCTGCCGCGTATCGGACCACGCGCTCGACGAAGTTCCTTTCATCCCGTGCACGCAAGACGAAGCCGCGGCAATATTCGCCAAGGCGCTGCAAGGCGAGACGATCGGCAGGGAAGACGAGCATCGATACAAGACGTTCACGCTGCTGCAGCTTGGCAGGTGGTACGCGGAGCGGGATTGGGCGATGCAGCTTCACATGCATGCCCGCCGCAACAACAACGGACGCATGTTCGCGAAGCTCGGCCCGGATACCGGCTACGATTCGATCGGCGACGGACAGCTAGCGGACGCGCTCGTCGGCTTGCTGAATAGCCTGAATGTAGAAGGCAAGCTTCCGCGCACGATTCTATACTCGCTTAACCCTAACGATAACGATCTGCTGGCTTCCATCATCGGTTCGTTCCAAGGAGACGGCATTCCCGGCAAAATCCAGCTCGGGTCCGCTTGGTGGTTCAACGACACGAAAGACGGCATGATCGCCCAAATGACGTCGCTCGCCAATCTGGGGCTGCTGAGCCGATTCGTCGGGATGCTTACCGATTCGCGAAGCTTCCTCTCTTTTACGAGACACGAGTACTTCCGCAGAATTCTGTGCAATATGCTCGGAGAATGGGTAGAACGCGGCGAAGCGCCGAACGACATGGCATGGCTCGGCGGCATCGTGCAGGATATTAGCTATCGGAACGCGGAGCGATACTTCCGGTTCGGAGCGATCTAAAGGAGCTGAACGAAGTATGGCGGGACAGGAAACGGCAAGGCCGGGCACACCGTTGATCGGACCGGACGCGCTACCGCGGGAAGCGCGCGAGTCGTTCGAGCGCGATCGGGAGCTGCCGGTCAAAGTGCTGCAGATCGGCGAAGGCAACTTCTTGCGCGGGTTCGCGGATTGGATGCTGCAAGCGTGCAACCGGCAAGGGTTGTTTAACGGAACGGTCGCGGTGACGCAGCCGCGACCGTCGGGCAAGCCGCACATAGATCAGCTGAAAGCCCAACAAGGCATATACACGTTGCTCGTCCGCGGCATTCGCGACGGCAAGCGGATCGAGGAGCAAGAGACGATTTCCGTCTTGACGAGGATGATCGATCCGTACGAGGAGTGGGAGGCGTTCTTGGCGCTCGCGGACGTTCCGGAGCTCGAGTTCGTCATCTCGAATACGACGGAAGCGGGGCTTGCTTACCAATCGTCGGAATGGCGGGAAGGCGAACCGGTGCTCTCCTATCCCGGCAAGCTGACCGCCCTTCTGTATCGCCGCTATCGTACGTTCGGCGGTGATTCGGCGAAAGGACTCGTGCATCTGCCATGCGAGCTGCTTGACCGCAACGGCGAGCGGCTGCGGGAGATCGTGCTCAGGCACGCGGACGATTGGGGATTGCCCGAAGCGTTCAAGGCATGGGTGAACGATGCCAACGCGTTCCTGAATACGCTCGTCGACCGGATCGTGACGGGATATCCGGCGGACGAGGCGGAAGGGCATTTCGCCGGATGGGGGTATGCGGATCCGCTGCTTACGACCGCGGAACCCTATCACTTCTGGGCGATCCAAGGGAGCTCGGAGCTGGAGCGGAAGCTGCCGCTTGCGAAAGCAGGCTTGAACGTTCGCTGGGTGGACGATTTGGCCCCGTATCAGCTGCGGAAAGTGAGAATATTGAACGGCACGCATACGATGATGGCGACGATCGGTCTCGTGAACGGCGTTCGCGAAGTGCGCGAAGCGCTCGAGAACCCGCTGTGGGGACCGAAGTTCATGCAAGGGCTGTTCGACGAGATCGTGCCCGGGCTTCCTCTCGAACACGCGGAATTGACGGCTTACGCGAACGCGACGCTGGAACGGTTCCGCAACCCGTACATTAAGCACAAGCTGTCCGATATCGCGATGAATAGCCTGTCGAAATGGAAGGTCAGACTGCTTCCTTCGCTTAAAGCCCATTACGAGCGGACGGGCAACGCACCGGCGGTGCTGACCGAGTCGCTCGCGTCGCTGCTTCGCTTATATCGGCCGGCGGACGTATCCGGACCGCCGCAATCGCGATTGCCGGACGGTACGCTGTTCGCGCTTCGCGACGATCCGTCGCTGCTCGAGTCGATCCGCCAAGCGTGGACGGTATCGGAGAACACGGGGTCGGCCATAAAGGAAATCTTATCGATGGATGCGATCTGGGGAGAGGATCTAACCGCATACCCAGGCTTAGCAGATGAAGTCATTAGGCGTATGCCGCAAGGAGGGGAGGAAACGCGATGAGCGATACGGTACTGCTGCATTCGGAGGACGATGTCGCGATTGCGCTTCGGGATTTGAAAGCCGGAGAGAGCCTGCGCATAAGCACGCCTTCGGGCGATATCGCCGTAACGGTCCTGGATGAAGTTACCCGCGGCCATAAGCTCGCGCTGCGTTCGATCCCGGCTGGTCAGCATGTTCGCAAATTCGGTTATTCGATTGGCGTGGCACAAGCGGATATTCCAGCGGGCAGCTGGGTGCATACGCACAATGTGCGCACGGGACTGGGCGGTTTGTTGAACTATCGTTACGAACCTAAGCCGCCGGTAACCGCGCAGCCGCAAGGACATACGTTTCTTGGTTATGAGCGGGACAACGGGGAAGTCGGCATCCGCAACGAAATTTGGATCTTAAACACGGTAGGCTGCATCAACAAAACGTGCGAGCTGCTCGCCAGGATGGGCTCGAACCGGTTCGCCGGACGCGGCATCGACGGCGTCTATCATTTCGCCCATCCGTTCGGCTGCTCGCAGCTGGGCGACGATCTGAGCTTTACGAAGCAACTCCTCGCCTCTCTCGCGGAGCACGGCAACGCGGCCGGCGTTCTTATCGTCGGACTGGGCTGCGAGAATAATCAGATTGCCGGCATGCAGGAGCTGCTAGGCGATGGCGGCGGCCGCATACGCTACCTGAGATCGCAGGACGAGGAAGACGAGCTCGAAACGGGTATGGGGCTGTTGGAAGAGCTGGTCGCGTACGCCGAACGGTTCGAGCGCAAGCCGATTCCGTTGTCCAAGCTGAAGCTCGGGCTGAAGTGCGGCGGTTCCGACGGCTTCTCCGGCATAACGGCTAATCCGCTCGTCGGCCGGTTGGCGGACATCGTGACGGCTGAAGGCGGCACGGCGCTGCTCACGGAAGTGCCCGAGATGTTCGGTGCGGAGACGATTCTGATGAATCGCGCGACGAACGAGGAAGTGTTCGGTAAAGTCGTGCATCTGATCAACGACTTTAAGCAATACTTCATCCGGCACAAACAAGAAATTTACGAGAACCCGTCTCCGGGCAATAAAGCCGGCGGCATTACGACGCTGGAGGAGAAGTCGCTTGGCTGTACGCAGAAGGGCGGACACGCCAGCGTGACCGACGTGCTGCCCTACGGTGTCCGGGCAAGCAAGCCGGGCCTGAATTTGATCCAAGGGCCGGGCAATGATCTCGTCTCGGTGACGGCGCTCGCCGCGGCCGGCGCGCATATCGTGCTGTTCACGACGGGACGAGGCACGCCGTTCGGCGGCCCCGTGCCGACGGTCAAGCTGTCGACGAACAGCGAGCTGGCCGCCAAGAAGAAGCATTGGATCGATTTCGATGCCGGCCGCCTGCTCAGCGGCACGAGCATGGATGAACTCTCGCAGGATTTGCTAACCTATGTGCTGGGTCTGGCATCCGGCTCCGAACGGACTAACGGCGAGAAGAACGGCTTCAGGGAAATCGCGATTTTCAAAGACGGCGTTATTCTATAACTCAGGAGGAGATAAGCATCATGGCCAAAAAGAAATACGTACTCGTAGGATCGGGCAGCCGGGCGGAATTTTTCTACGGCGCCATCGCCTCGGAATATCGGGACACGTCGGAGCTCGTCGCCTTCTGCGATACGAACCAGACGAGAATGAACTTCGCGAACAAGCTGCTCAAGGACAAATACGACTACACTCCCGTCGCGACTTACAAGACGAATGAATTCGATCGAATGATCGAGGAGCATAAGCCGGACGCCGTCATCGTGACGAGCGTGGACCGCACGCACCATACGTACATCATTCGCGCCATGGAGCTGGGCTGCGACGTCATCACCGAGAAGCCGATGACGGTAGACGAGCGCAAATGCCAAGAGATTCTCGACGCGGTCGAGCGCACGGGACGGTGCGTGCGGGTAACGTTCAACTATCGCTACGCGCCGCACCATACGAAAGCGAGAGAGTTGATCCGCGACGGCGCGATCGGCCAAGTGACCTCCGTCCACTTCGAATGGCTGCTCAACACGATGCACGGCGCGGACTACTTCCGCAGATGGCATCGCGACAAGCGGAACAGCGGCGGTTTGCTCGTCCACAAGTCGACGCACCACTTCGACCTCGTCAACTTCTGGATCGGCTCGCAGCCGGAGGAAGTGTTCGCTTACGGCGATCTGCTGTTCTACGGCAAAGAGAACGCCGAGCAGCGCGGAGTGACCGAGTTCTACGAACGAGCGACCGGCAACGAATACGCGAAGAAAGATCCGTTCGCGCTCCACTTGGACGAGAACGATTATTTGAAGCAGATGTACTTGGACGCCGAAGCGGAGGACGGCTACCGCCGCGACCAAAGCGTGTTCGGGGACGGCATCAGCATCGAGGACACGATGGGCGTTATGGTTCGCTATAAGAACAAAGCGATCCTTACGTATTCGCTTAACGCCTATATGCCGTGGGAGGGTTATCGCATCGCGTTCAACGGCACGAAAGGCCGCCTGGAGATGACGATCGTCGAGCAATCCTACGTGAACGGCAGCGGCAGCAAGGCGCTCGAAGGCGCGCTCAAAGACAGACGCATCATCCTATTCCCGCAATGGGAGCCGCCGGTAGAGATCGAGATCGAAGAAGGCGAAGGCGGCCATGGCGGGGGCGACCCGGTGCTGCTGAACGATCTGTTCGGCACGCCTAGCCACGACGAGTTTAACCGCGCGGCGAACCACGTCGACGGGGCGCGCTCGATCTTGACGGGTATAGCGGCCAATCGCTCGATTCGTACTGGCCAAGCGGTGAAAGTCGCCGACCTCGTGAAGTTCCACGACTAACTTTTCTGGTATGATGGGGACTGTCCGTCGTCATGGGAACATGACTCGGGCAGTCCTTTTTCGTGTTAGCGTCGCCTCATGTCATTACTTTGTTGAAGCCCCGGCAGGGGCGGAATTAGCGTTGCCACAAAACGTTGTTGAGGCGCACTCCCGGGATCGAATCGAATTAGCGTTACCACACATCGTAACTGCGGCGCACCTCCGGTACAGAGCCGGGCTAGCGTTGCCACACAATGTTACTGTGACGCACTCCTGGGACTCAGCCGAATTAGCATAGCCACACAACGTTACTGCGGCATTCCTGGGGGATCGAGTCGAATTAGCGTTGCCGCACAACGTTACTACGACGTACCCCCGGGACTGAGCCGAATTAGCATTTCCACATATCGTTACTACGACGCACCTCCGGGACTAGGCCGAATTAGCGTTGCCGCACACCGCTACAGCAAGCCAAACCCGCCGGTCGCCCCGCCATAACGATGCCAAACCAAACACCTAACGAAAACTACTGATTTTTCTTAAGCAATCGCTTACTTTTGTTTATGTCTATCATTGTCCTGCTCTTTTACAATTAAAGTGCAGTTAACTTCAAGGAGGGTTAGATTCATGTTAAAGACAAAAAGTGCAGCAGTATCTATGCTTACCTTGGCTATCCTGTTATCGGCCTGCGGCAACAACAACAATAACAACGCGAGTGATGCAAGCCCATCCAGCGCGGCGCCGGCTTCCAGCCAGGCGGCGGCATCCCCGTCCGCGGCAAGCGGAGAGAAAGTAGAGCTTCGCATGGCATGGTGGGGCTCCGACGAGCGCCACGAGAAAACCCAAAAAGCGATCGAGCTGTTCGAATCGAAAAATCCGGGCGTGACGATCACGCCTGAATATTCCGGTTTCGACGGCTACATGGACAAGCTGAACACGCAAATCGCGGCAGGCAACGCGCCCGACTTGATCCAAATGGGCGGCAACATCAAAGAATACGTAGACAAGAACGCGCTGCTCGATCTGACGCCTTATGTCGGAAGCGCGATCAACCTGGCTGACTTCAACCAAGGTCTCGTACAATCCGCAACGTTCGACGGCAAGCTGTACGGCGTCACGCTCGGCGTTAACTCGACGAGCTTGATGTACAACAAAGCGCTGTTCGACAAAGCGGGAGTGCCGATTCCGGGCGCCAACTGGACGTACGACGATCTGAAGAACGTAGCGATCCAATTGAGCGAGAAGCTCGGCAAAGGCAATTACGCTCTCTACGACCTGTCCAGCGATTCCGGCGCATTCTCGTCGTACCTGGGCGCTTACGGCAAGAAGCTGTACGACTTTGACGGAGAACGTCACTTCGAGAAGGAAGATGCGGTAGGCTGGTTCAAGTTCTGGGCCGACCTTCGCGCCGCCGGCGCAGTCGTTCCGGCGGACGTGCAAGTGGCGAACCCGCCGACGGCTGCCGACACGACGCTCGTCGTCAAAGGTCAAGTCGCGATCCAAGCCGGTTCGGCTTCCCAGCTCGCAGGCTGGCAACAGCTGACGCAGGACACGCTCGGCCTGTTGATGTTCCCGAGCGGCCCTGCGGGCAGCGGCATGGTTCCTCCGCTTTCCGGACAATACATTACCGCGTACGCGGATACGAAGCATCCTGAAGTCGTCGCGAAATTCATCGACTTCATGGTTAACGATCCGGAAGCCGGCGTGATTCTCGGCAATACGCGCGGCGTGCCTCCGGCTGGCAAAATCCGCGACGCGCTTGCGGCTCAAGCTTCGCCGGTCGACCAAGTGATGTACGACTACATCTCCCTCGTCGCCGACACGGCGCCGCCGGTCAACTGGGTGCAATTCCCTGTCGATAACGAACTGCTTGCTCTGATGAAGCTGACGACCGAGAAAATCGGTTTCAATGCGAAATCCGTCGATGCGGCAGTAGACGAATTCATGACCGAAGTCGATAAGCTGATCGCGAAGTCGAAAGCGCAATAAGCCGGACCGATTAGAGAAACAGGATAGGGGAGCCGAATGCGGCTCCCTTTGTCCTCCAGATTGGAGAGCAAACACGATGCAGAAATATAAAACATACTTAGCCGGCTATCTGTTCCTGTTGCCCTGGTTGATCGGTTTCCTATGTCTCACGTTAAGCCCGATCGGCGCATCGTTCTACTTGTCCTTCACGAATTACGACCTGCTGACGACGCCGAAATGGATCGGCCTCGATAACTTCGAATCGATGTTCACGGACGATTACCGGATGATGGACTCGATCAAGGTCACCTTGGAATACGTGTTCCTGTCCGTGCCTTTCCGCCTCGCGTTCGCGCTCGGCCTGGCCGTCCTGCTGAACCAAGGCATGAAATTCCTCGGCTTTTACCGTACGATCTATTACATTCCGTCCTTGCTCGGGGGCAGCGTGGCGATCTCCGTGTTATGGAAGCAAGTATTCGACCAGAACGGCATCTTCAACGACGGGCTCGCCTACCTCGGTATCCAGGGGCATAACTGGATCGCCGATCCGAGATTCGCGATTTATTCCCTGATCGGGTTGTCCGTGTGGCAGTTCGGATCCGTCATGATCATCTTCCTTGCAGGCTTGAAGCAAGTTCCCGGCGAGCTGTACGAAGCCGCGACCGTGGACGGCGCAGGCGCGATTCGCAGATTCTGGCGCATTACGCTGCCGCTCTTAACGCCCGTTATTTTCTTCAATTTGACGATTACGTTGATTCAGTCGTTCCAAACGTTCACCAAAGCGTTCATTATTAGCAAAGGCACGGGCGGTCCGATCAACTCGACGTTACTTTATTCGCTCTATCTGTACATCAAAGGCTTTACGTTCATGGAGATGGGTTATGCGTCGGCAATGGCTTGGTTGCTTCTCGTCATTATCGCGATTTTCACCGGCCTGTTGTTCTTCTCTTCCCGCTACTGGGTTTACTATTCGGACGGGAGGGACTAATCGATGACGCTTGCGATGAATAAACAGATCAGATCGGTTATCTTCCACATCATCGTGCTCGGCTGCGGCTTGCTCATGCTTTACCCGGTCTTCTGGCTGATCAGCGCGTCCGTAAAGCCGACGACCGAAATTTTCACTTCCAAAAGCTTGTGGCCGTCGGAGTTCACGCTAGAGCACTATTCCAATGGATGGAACGGCATGCGCAACATTCAATTCGGTCATTTCTTCCTGAATTCCATCCTGCTGTGCATCATTGCGGTCATCGGCACGGTGCTGAGCTCGTCCATGGCGGCGTTCTCGTTCGCCCGCATCGAGTTCCCGCTCAGAAAGCTGTTTTTCGCGCTTATGCTCGGTACGTTCATGCTGCCTGGACACGTGACGCTCATTCCGCAGTACATTATTTTCCATAAGCTCGGTTGGGTCGATACGTACTTGCCGCTGACGGTACCGAAGTTTCTCGGCGACGCGTTCTTCGTCTTCCTGATCGTGCAGTTCATCCGCGGCATTCCGCGGGATCTCGACGAGAGCGCCAAGATCGACGGCTGCGGCTGGACGACGCTGTTCTTCCGGATCATTCTTCCGCTTAGCTCGCCGGCTCTGATCACGGCTGCGATCTTCACGTTCATGGGCACGTGGGACGACTTCTTCGGTCAGCTGATCTACCTGAGCGACATTAAGAAGTTCACGGTTCCGCTCGGCTTGCGCCTGTTCCTCGATTCCAGCGGCAGCTCGAACTGGGGTGCGGTGTTCGCCATGTCGGTACTCTCGATCGTGCCAAGCTTGACCATTTTCTTCTTAGGACAAAAATACTTTACTCAAGGGATCGCTACGACCGGTATTAAAGGATAAAATGGTTGTACGACTACTAAAGAGGAATGAGCCCGATGCGCAAACTGGTGAAATATCCGACGAAACTATTCACGCTGATGATGGTCTGTTTCGTCGGGTTATGCAGCCTGTTATTGCTCGCATCGGGCTTCGTCTATTACGAGACGTATTCCAATATCGCTTATCGGGAAATCCGCGAGGCGAAGTCGGAGCTGCTCGGAGAGAAGTCTCAGAATCTGTCGAACTACGTGGCGGCTATTCAAGATACGGCGCTGTTCACCGTGACCAATTCGCTCGTGCAGCAGACGCTAAGCTCGCCTCCGGAGAGCGTGTACGACTTCGTCTCGAAGGCCAGGAAATTGGACGACGAGCTGAAGAGGCTGACGGTCGTTAAAGCCGGTTTAGAATCGATCGAGCTCTATACCGACTGGCTGACAGGCTACTTGGAATACCCTAGCACGGCCCTTCACGATATGGCCGAAGCGGCGGCCGAAGGATGGCTTCCGCGGATGGATAAGGCGGACGGCTTCTGGATTTCGTCGCACGATAAGCTTGAAAGCGGGAGGCCCGTTCGCGTCGTCAGCTACGCGCACAGGATTTCCGGCGACCGGGGCAAGCTGCTGGGCATCGTGAAGATTAACATTACCGAGAAGCAGCTGTTCCGAATTCTGACCCGCAACGATGCCGGGGCCAGCAGCGACGATTACTACGTGATCCGCGATTCCAGAGGGAACTATATCGCATCGATCCTCCCCGAGGGCTTCGAAGCTCCGATCCGGGAAGGGAAATCCGCGCAGGAAGTCGCGGGGACGCATTATAGCGTCATTCAGACCGAAGAGAATTCGGAATATTGGATGCTGCAGCAATTGATCGCCAAAGACGTGCTGGTGCAGAGCGGCAGGGAAATCCGGATGCTCATTATCGGCCTTCTCGGCGGACTCATTCTGCTGTCCATCCCGCTCGCTTTCTGGGTATCGCGGAGGCTGACGTCGCCGATCAACGGGATGGTCCAAGGCATGCGCGCCGTCGAACGGGGCGACTTCAACGTCCGGATGAACGCCTCGAATATTCAGGAGTATTTGTACTTGACGACGCACTTTAATCGCATGGTACATCGGTTGAGAGAGCTGATCGGCCGACTGAACCAAGAGCACCGCGACCGCCGTGAGGCGGAAATTCAGCTTTTGCATGCGCAAATCAAACCTCATTTCCTATATAACACGCTCGACCTGATCCATTGGCGCGCGCTCGATTACAACGCCCACGAGATTAGCCAGATGGTGCAGCAGCTATCCAAGCTGTTCCGGATCGGACTCAGCAACGATAAGTGGTACGTCGCCGTGCGCGACGAAATGCTGCATGCCCGTTGCTACATGGTCATTCAAGAGTATAGGCAGAACTTCGATATTTCGTACGAGGAGCAAGCCGAAGGAGATTTGCATGACGCGATCGTGCCGAAAATCATTCTGCAGCCGTTCCTCGAGAACGCGGTTATTCATGGCAACTGGCAAAAAGGCGACAAAGCGATCGTTAAAGTGTCGTTCGAGCAGAGAGACGACGGGGCGGGCAAGCAACTGTTCGTCACGATTACCGACAACGGGGTCGGCGTGCCGGAAGGCTTTGACGCGACGAAGACCGGCGGCATCGGCATCCGCAACGTGATCGACCGCATCCAACTGTATTGCGGTCCGAAGTACGGGGTGCAAGTGACCCCGGGAGAGGGCGGCGGAACGCGCGTCGTCATTCGATTGCCTATCGTTCATTACGAGGAGGAAATGGAGCAACTGAGAAGGAGCTTAGCGGATGAATACGATTCTATTGGTGGATGACGACGAATACGTGATCGGGGGCTTGCTGAAGCACGTCCCCTGGTCCGACATGGGCGTGCGAATCGTCGGCACGGCATCGGACGGCGCCGAAGGCTTGCGGAAGTACCGCGAGCTGAAGCCGGATTTCGTCATAACGGACGTCTACATGCCCGTGATGGACGGGTTTCAGTTGACGGAGGAAATCCGCGCGATCGACCCGAACGTGCCGATCGTGATTCTGAGCGGTTACGACGATCTGGCGAACGCCCGGAAGGCGGTATCCTCGGGCGTCCACCATTTCATGCTAAAACCGCCGAGCATCGCGGAGATCGAGTTCGTCGTTCGCGAAGTGCTGCAGATGCTCAACGAGCCTAAAGAGCACGACGAGCTGCTCGCCAGCTATTTGCAGCAGCAGGAGATCGTGCAGCGTTCGATGAAGGATGCGTTCTTCCGGGATTTAATCACGACGCGATACCGGGCCGAGGAATTGCCGCGCGATAGGATCGCGTTCATGGGATTGCCTGAGAAGACGACGGTGCGCGCGCTGACGCTGAGCTTGGTTCGTTCCGACGTGACCGTTCGGCGCGAAGAACGTGATTGGCAGCTGCTGAGGTTCGGTACCGGGAACATTATCCGCGAGGTGCTGGAGGAGAACCTTCCGAAGCAGCCCGGCATGATGGCCGAAGTGCTGGAATATTCCGATCAGGAATTCGTCGTCATCTTCCTGGGTGATCCCGACACACGCCCCGAAGACGGCGGCTTGTCCTTCATCATGCGGACATCGAACGCGATGATGGACAATATCCTGCAATATATGAAGCTGTCCGCGCTTGCGGGTCTAGGTACCGGCAAGGAAGGGTATGAGCGGCTCATCGACTCCTACTTGGAAAGCCGAAGCGCGGTCGAGGTCGCGGAGATGAACGAATGGAACCGCGTCTATTCGTACTCCGGTTCGGTGAAGCAGGGCGCGGGCCGCATCCTGTCGATGGACGAGGTTCGCAGGCTGCATGACGCGATCTTCCTTAAGCAATGGCAGCAAGTAGAGGAGCTATGGTGCGCGATTAAGACCGACCTGGCTTCGGGCAACGTGGCGCTTCCCGTCTGCAAAGGCATTTGCTCCGGCGTCGCAAGCGCGCTGTGGACCTCTTTGCAGACGTCCGATTCCTATGCGGAACACGCGGAGGCGGGACTCGAGGAATTGCTTATGCTTTTGGGCCGCCACGGCTCCGTCCGGCAGATGACGGAATGGATGGACGATACGATTACGAGGCTGCTCGCCCAAATCCGCGAGGAGCAAGGCGGCAAGAAAAGCCACGCGCTCGTCGACAAAGTCATCCGCGATTATATCGAGAAGTGCTATCACGAGGATATTTCCTTGGAGCGGATCGCGGCTAACCTTCACGTGAATCGCAATTACTTAAGCCAGCTGTTCAAGAGAGTGACGGGCGAGCCGTTCGTCACTTACTTCAATAAATACCGGATACGCAAGGCGATCGAACTGATCGAGACCGGTCAGTACATGGTGTACGAGATCAGCGAGCGGGTAGGCTTTCAGAACTCGACGTATTTCAGTCAAGTGTTCAAGTCGATTACCGGCTACAGCCCTTCCGAATACAAAAGATAATAGAGCGAGCTAAGGGGGAAGCAGCTATGAGCACGATATTGGACAAGTTGCGAGGCATCGACATTATCGATAAGATCGGCGCTCACGGAACGGAAACCGGGCGTTCGCTTCATGGGGAGTTCGTCCGATCGGGCGTCAAATTCGCGGCCGGTCCGGATATTCTGGAGAACGTCTATTACGCGGCCCTTAGCAAGCTGGCGGATTGCGTGAAGCCCAGCGCGGAGGGCAAGTCGATCCTGCAGGAGGGCGGCGTATACTTCGGCTGCTGGCTGGAGAGCACGGGGACGATCAACACGGAGATTCTGTCCCGGTTCTGCCCCGAAGCGGCGGAGTCGACGTTCGAGCAGTTCGCCGTTCTTCAGCGCGAGGACGGACTTCTGCCATACAAAATAACGGCCAACGGTCCCGTCTTCAAACAAATTCAACTCGTTACGCCGCCCGCGAGAAGCGTGTGGACGCATTATCGGGTGAACGGGCGCGATCGCGAATTTCTGCGGCGGATGTATTCGGCGCTGGCGCGGTACGACGAGTGGCTGGCGCAGTACCGCGATTCGCGGCGAACGGGCTGCGTCGAAGCGTTCTGCACGTTCGATACGGGCCACGATTTATCGCCGCGTTTCTGGCATATTCCCGATACGCCGTACGAAGACGATCCGGCGAAATATGATCCGCATGTGCCGAACTTGCCTCTCGTGGCGCCTGATTTGACGGCCAGCGTCTATTGCAGCCGCCGATACTTGTCGCTAATGGCAGCGGAGCTCGGCATGGAGGACATGGCCGAGCATTGGACCCATAAGGCGAATCGACTTCTTCAAAGCTTGATCGACCATTGTTACCACGAGGACGACGGGTTCTTCTACGATCTGGACGCGAACGGCTCGTTCAATCGAATTCAATCCGACGTCCTGCTGCGCGTGCTCGCGTCCGAAGTCGGAGACGATACGTACTTCTCGTCTTCCTTAAGAAGATATTTGCTCAATTCTCGCAAGTTTTTCTCGAAATACCCGCTGACTTCGATCGCGATGGACGACCCGCGCTTCGATCCGTCCTCGAGCTATAACACGTGGGGCGGCGCGGTGAACTTCCTGAGTTTGATTCGGGCCCCGCACGCGTTCGAGCATCACGGTCGCCACGTCGAGCTGACGTGGATCCTGCAGCCGATCGTATCGGCGATATCAAACATGAAGCGGTTCGGTCAATGCCTGAGCCCATGGACCGGCGAGGAAGGCTTTACCGAGACGTATTCGCCGGCGATCCTGTGCGTGCTGGATTATATCGAGCGGCTGTGCGGCATCCTGCCGACGGGTAACGGCGAGCTATGGTTCACCGGCTTAATGCCGCAGACGCGCGATCACGGCACGAAGCTTGCGGACGAGACGGCATACAGCCGTACCGTCGACGGGATCGTGTTCGAGCTGCACAATACGCGCGGGGAGTGCGCGATTTACCGTGACGGCGAGCTGCTGTGCCGATTCCCCGCGGGCGTACGGGTCGTAACCGACCGCGGCGGTAACTTGCGCAGCGTGGTCGGCATGAGCATTAGACCGGCGGTAGGCCGGTTGTCGTACGGGGGACGCTCGCAGGAGCTGCGCGTAGAAGGCAATGAGGTTCTCAGGTACGAAGGCGGCAAGCTCGAAGTCGAATCCGCACCGGGCGTCGTGTTGCCTGCTTATGAATAATTCAATAGACGGGGATAGGGGAGCGATATCATGCCATCGAAAGATCAAATTCAAATCCGCGATCCGTTCGTGTTGAGACAAGATCAAGAAGGCCTTTATTACTTATTCGGTTCCACCGATCCGGACATCTGGAGAGCGAAGGGCATCGGCTTCGATGCGTATCGGAGCAAGGACTTGAACGAGTGGGAGGGGCCGTTCCCCGCCTTCCGTCCGGATCCGGACTTCTGGTCGGATATCAACTATTGGGCTCCGGAAGTCCACCCGTACGGCGGCCGATACTATATGTTCGCGACGTTCAAGGCGGACGGCGTCTGCCGGGGAACGCAAATTCTGATCGCGGACAATCCGCTTGGACCTTTTCGTCCTCATAGCGACGGTCCGGTCACGCCGAGAGATTGGGAATGCCTTGACGGCACGCTGTTCGTAGACGCCGACGGAACGCCCTGGATCGTGTTCTGCCATGAGTGGGTGCAGATCAAGAACGGCACGGTGTGCGCCCTGCGATTGTCGCCGGAGCTGGACCGCGCGATCGGCGAGCCGATCGAACTGTTCGCGGCCAGCGAAGCGACATGGGTCGATCCGGTCCATTCGCCTCGGCACGGCACGGGTTACGTCACCGACGGTCCGTTCGCGTACCGCGCAGGCAACGGCGAGCTGCTGCTGCTCTGGTCCAGCTTCCGCCAAGGACGCTACGCGCAGGCGATCGCCCGCTCGTCGTCCGGCGGCATTCTCGGCCCATGGACGCAGGATCCAGAGCCGCTCTACGACAGCGACGGCGGCCATGGCATGATCTTCCGCACGTTCGAAGGAGTGCCGATGCTGGCGCTGCATACGCCGAACAACACGCCGGACGAGCGCCCGGTGTTCATCGAGCTGACGGAGACGGACGGACGTTTGAAGGTGAAGGAATAGAATACGCAATAACGATGGCGGCTACAGGGTTCTTATCCCTGTGCCGCCATTTTGCGTCTTCCAGCGGCACTACTATCAGAAGTGATTGAATTTGGCGTCGCGGTTGTGTACGATTTTTCGTTCAGGATCTCTGACACGGAGTACGTCATGTGCGTCTTTGTGCGATTTTTCGTTCAGGATATCGGGTGGGGTCTATCTCTTGCTCGGCTTTGTATGATGTTTCGTACAGGATCTCTGACACGGAGTACCTCATGTGCGTCTTTGTACGATTTTTCGTTCAGGTTATTGCAATCTTGTGGCATTCGCCATTTCGCGTCCCGAAAGCCATTAAAGCGCTTTCGATTCTATAGTATCTAAAGTACAATCTTTAATTTCCTAAATAGGGCGCAGCCCTTCGCGGCTTATAATGGTATTTGATTGCGAACTAAGAGAGGGGATTCCAGCATGACAGACTTGCGAGGTTCGTTCCATACCGGTCATTACCGGAATTTGTTCAAGGAAATCGGCTATTCGGAGCAAGAGATCAATGAACGCGTCAAGCTGACTTGGGAAGCTCTGTTCGAAGGCGATGACAGCACGAGAATCTATTACGACGCCGGAGACGATATGGGTTACTTCATGGATACCGGCAACAACGACGTGAGGACGGAAGGTCAGTCCTACGCCATGATGATGGCCGTTCAGATGGACCGTAAGGACATCTTCGACCGGGTATGGCGCTGGACCCATAAATACATGTTCATGACGGAAGGCGCTAACGCAGGCTATTTCGCATGGTCGTGCCAGCTGGACGGAACCAAAAATTCGTACGGCCCGGCTCCGGACGGAGAAGAATATTTTGCGCTTGCGCTGCTATTCGCTTCCCACCGCTGGGGAGACGGAGAAGCGCCGCTGAACTACGGCGTTCAAGCGCGCGAGCTGCTTCGCGTCATTATTCATAAAGGCGAAGACGGCGTCGGCGAACCGATGTGGAACCCGGACAACAAACTCATCAAGTTCATTCCGAACTGCGAGTATTCCGATCCTTCTTACCATCTGCCGCACTACTACGAGCTGTTCGCGCTGTGGGCTTATCCGGAGGATCGCGCGTTCTGGAAAGACGCCGCCCGTGCGAGCCGCGAGTATTTGAAAATCTCGTGCCATCCGGTCACCGGCTTGGCGCCGGAATACGCGCACTACGACGGGACGCCGAACAACGACCGCGGCTTCGGCCACTTCTTCAGCGATTCTTATCGCGTCGCGGCCAACGTAGGCCTCGATTACGAGTGGTTTAGAGGTGACGAGTGGGAGATCGAAGAAGCGAACAAGATTCAAGCTTTCTTCGCGGACAAAACCCCGGACGATTACCGCCGATATACGATCTCGGGAGAGCCGTTCGAAGAGAAGTCGCTTCATCCGGTTGGCTTGCTGGCGACGAACGCGATGGCTTCGCTCGCGGCGAACGGTCCTCACGCGAAAGCGAGCGTGGAGCTGTTCTGGAACACGCCGATTCGGACCGGCGACAGGCGGTATTACGACAACTGCCTGTACATGTTCTCGATGCTCGCGTTAAGCGGCAACTATCGCATTTGGATGCCATAAGAATAGCATCTAACAAATTTCACATACTTTTCTAACTTTTATCCTGTAACCTACGTAATACATTCGAAGTAGACTTAAGCTATCGCTCGTAGGTATCGCTGGCAGTACGCTGTTAAATCGAGGGGGTGGAGAAGCATGGAACGCGAACTGATGAAAGTAAGACGCCGGATCGAACGATTGCGCAGCGCAATGGTATTGGCGTATTCCATTCAAGGTAGCGAGCTAGGCAGCCCGAAAGTTCTCCGTATCTCGCAACGATTGGACGAGCAACTGAACACGTATACCCGTTGCGCGCGGCAGCTTACGCTGCCCGCAAGACGACACGCGACACTTATTTCTACATGACCTGCACCTAACGAAACCGAGCGGACGCTGTTCCGCTCGGTTTCTCTGCGTTTATCGACGGAATCGGTTCTTCACGATGAACATCACGTTCGCCGGCCGCTCCGCGAGACGCCTTACGAAATACGGATACCACATCCTTCCGTAAGGAACATAGCAGCGTACCGTATAACCTTCGTCGGCCAGCCGTTGCTGCAGCTGCGTTCGGACTCCGTACAGCATCTGAAATTCGAAGCTCCCGAGCGGAATGCCGCCATCCTTGGCGTAACGTTTCGTCCAATCGACGATGCGCTCGTCATGCGTGGCGATCGCGGTGTAGACGCCGCTGTCCAGCCGGAGCTTAATCAGACGGAGGAAATTAGCGTCGACATCCGCAAGCTTCGGATAGGCGAGCGTTCTCGGCTCCTTGTAAGCGCCTTTGACCAATCGGAGTTCGACGCCTTCCCGGGTCAGTTGCTTAACGTCTTCCTCCGAGCGGTACAAATACGCTTGAATGACGGTTCCGACGTTGCTCAGGCCTTCAGCGCGCAGCCGCCCGACAAGGCCGATCGTCGCATCGGTGCAAGTCGTATCCTCCATATCCAGCGTAACGAAGTTGTCCTGCGAGCTGGAGGCCGCGACGATGCCGCGAATATTGGCGTAACAGCGCTCGGCATCGAGCTTCAACCCCATTTGCGTCGGCTTTAGGGAGATCGTGGCTTGGAGGTTCGCGACGCGTATGTCCTCCACAAGCCGGATATATTCGTCACGATAGACGGCGGCTTCCGCTGCTACGCGAACTCCTTCCCCTAGATGATCGAGCGTGACGCCGATGCCTCGGGCGTTCAGCTCGCCCACCCGAACCAGAGCTTCCTCGAAGGTTAGCCCTGCGATGAACCGGCTGGCGCCTAATTTTAGCCCGTATTTGACCGCTAGCTTCTCCGCGAGTTTGTTGCCGGCGAGAGACAGCAGCAGCGATCGGAATATTCTCGTACCCCAATCCATGAGCAAGACACCTCCGTAGCCGTTACGCGGTAAGCACCGAATGTATGGCGGCGATCACGGAATCCAGTTCGGCTTCCGTAATGACAAGAGGAGGAGCAATTCGTATCGTGTTCTCGTGCGTGTCCTTGCATAGGAAGCCGCTCTTCAACAGCTTCTCGCAGTACGGTCTGGCGGGGACGATCAGCTCTACGCCGACGAACAAGCCCGCGCCTCGGACTTCGCGGATCAGCGGGTTGCGCAGCTGCTGCAGCCGATCGAGCAAATAGCGGCCAAGAGCGGACGATCGCTCCGCGAGCCGCTCGGACTCGATCGCGTCGATCGCCGCGACCGCGACCGCGCAGGCGAGCGGATTGCCGCCGAACGTCGAGCCGTGCGAGCCTGGTTCGAAGACGCCGAGGACGGCTTGATCGGCGGCGACGGCCGAGATCGGCATGACGCCTCCGCCAAGCGCCTTGCCTAAGACGTATACGTCCGGAACGATGTTGTCCCAATCGCAAGCGAATCGCTTGCCGGTTCGGCCGAAGCCCGTCTGGATTTCGTCCGCGACGAACAGGACGTTATGCTCCTCGCATAGCCGCTTCGCTTGCAGCAAATAGCCCGGAGGCGGGATGACTACGCCGGCTTCTCCTTGTATCGGTTCGACGAGGAACGCGGCGGTGTTCGGGCCGATCGCGGTTCTTAGGGCTTCGATATCTCCGAACGGAACGAGTCGGAAGCCTGGCGTGAAGGGTCCGAAGCCTTCCCGATATTCCGGACTTCCAGAGAAGGAGGTAACGGTAATCGTCCTGCCGTGGAAGTTCCCTTCGCATACGATGATCTCGGCTTGCTTAGGCGCGATGCCTTTATGCCGGTAAGCCCAGCGGCGTACCGCCTTGATCGCCGTCTCCACGGCTTCCGCGCCGGTATTCATCGGCAGGACGGTCATCTTGCCGGTAAGCTGCGCCACTTTCTCGAGGAAGCGTCCGAGCTGATCGTTATAGAAAGCGCGCGACGTCAGCGTGATTCGATCGGCTTGGTCTTTCAGCGCTCGAATGACCGCGGGATGGCGATGACCCAGGTTGAGGGCGGAGTAGCCGCTGAGCAGATCCATATAGCGATGGCCTTCCGCGTCCCATACCCATATGCCTTTTCCTCTGGCGATAACGACCGGCAGCGGTTCGTAGTTGCGGGCGCCGTACCGGTCGGTTTGACTTATGACGGCCCTTGACTTCGATTCTGGCGGATCCTTGCGCACCATTCGCACACCCCCTACCTTAATTTATTAAAGCTCGGCTGTTTCCGTCCCACCCATTCGGTGCATATGCTGATGTATAAGCCATATACCGACCCAGAGAGGATGGGATCCGAGATGATGACGCCGTTTCGGAACGAACCGTTTACCGATTTCTCCAAGCCGGACAACAAGGCTGCCTTCGAGGGAGCGTTGCAGAGGGTGGAGTCCGAGCTCGGCCTTCACTATCCGATCGTGATCGGCGGCGAACGCATCGCGACCTCCCGCACGCTGGCATCGATCAATCCTTCCTTCTTCGAGCAAGTCGTCGGGAAAGTCAGTCTGGCGGATCAAGAGCTCGCGGATCGCGCCGTTCGGACGGCGGCAGTCGCCTTCGAGAGCTGGAAGCAGACGAGCGGAGGGGCAAGAGCGCGTCTCCTATACAAGGCAGCGGCGATTCTAAGGCGGCGCAAGCACGAATTCTCGGCATGGCTCGTCTACGAAGCAGGCAAAACATGGCCAGAGGCCGACGCCGATACGGCCGAAGCGATCGACTTCATGGAATTTTACGGCAGGGAGATGGAGCGGCTTGCCGTCTCCCAACCTTTAGTGCCTATCGACGGCGAACATAACGAGCTGACCTACCTTCCGCTCGGCGTCGGCCTCGTGATTCCTCCGTGGAATTTTCCGCTGGCGATCCTTGCGGGCATGACGGCTGCGTCGATCGTGGCTGGCAATACCGTCGTACTGAAGCCGGCGAGCCCGACGCCGGTCATTGCCGCGAAGTTCGTGCAGCTGCTGGAGGAAGCCGGACTTCCGCCGGGAGTCGTCAACTACGTGCCCGGACCGGGGAGCGAGATCGGAGATGATCTCGTCGAACACCCCCTGACGCGGTTCGTGGCGTTCACGGGCTCGAAAGAGGTTGGACTGAGGATCAACGAGAGGGCCTCCCGAGTCTCTCCCGGTCAACGCTGGTTGAAGCGGGTAATCGCGGAGATGGGCGGCAAAGACGCGATCATCGTGGACGGCGAATGCGATCCGGACTCGGCGGCCGAGGCTATTGCATCGTCGGCATTCGGTTATTCGGGGCAGAAGTGCTCCGCTTGCTCCAGGGCGATCGTCCACGAGAAAGTATATTACGACGTGCTATCCAGGGTGATCGAGAAGACGAGACGGTTAACCGTCGGCAACGCTCGTAACTTATCGACCACGGTCGGACCCGTAATCGATCGCCATGCGTACGAGAAGATCCAAGCCTATATCGAGCTTGGCGGAGCCGAAGGGCGGATCGTGCAGGGAGGCAAGCCGAGCCATTCGAAGGGCTATTTCATCGAGCCGACGATCATCGCCGACGTGGACAACCGAGCGCGTATTTCGCAGGAGGAAATTTTCGGGCCAGTCGTCGCCTTTACGAAAGCGAGCAGCTTCGAGCAGGCGCTAGCCTTCGCCAATGACACCGAGTACGGGTTGACCGGCGCCGTCATCTCCAGCAACCGGGAGCACTTGGAGCTAGCCAGGCAGTCGTTCCATGTCGGTAACCTCTACTTTAACCGCAAATGCACGGGCGCGTTGGTCGGCGTGCACCCGTTCGGCGGATTCCATATGTCGGGGACCGATTCCAAGGCGGGAGGAAGCGATTATTTGCTGCTGTTCCTGCAAGCGAAAGTCGTCAGCGAGCGGATGTGAGCGGGGTGGGGGCGGCGATGATGTCGAATTCCGAGAATTAGAGATTTACAGCGCGGCGCTTTTATACGATGATAGAGAGCAACGATCGCTTTAAAGGCGGAAGAAAGGAATTGCTCTTATCATGGCTTATAAAATCGTGTTTTTCGACATTGACGGAACGTTGCTGGACGAGGACAAAAAGCTGCCGGAGGATGCGGCGGACGCGATCCGGAAGCTGAAGGAGAGCGGCGTCGAGCCGGTCATCGCGACGGGGCGGGCGCCTTACTTCTTCCAACCGATCGCGGAGAAGCTGAGCATCGATTCCTGGGTCAGCTTGAACGGCGCATACGTCGTCTATAGAGGCAAGGAAGTGTATCAACGCACGATACCGCTCGAGGATCTGGAGAAGCTTGTCGAGCTATCTTCCCGCAACGGCCATCCTCTCGTATTCGAGGGCAAAGATAACTATTACGCGAGCGAAGAAGGACATACCGCGGTGTTCGATTCGATCGAATCGCTGAAGGTGCGCCATCCGGAGGTGAACCCGAGCTTCTGGAGAACGGAAAGCGTGTATCAAGTATTCCTCCATTGCGAGAGCCATGAGGAGCATGCCTACCCGGTAGCGCTGCCGAATCTGCGGTTCGTTCGCTGGCACCGGAACGCGATGGACGTGCTTACCCATACGGGGTCTAAGGCGGACGGCATTGCGGCGTTGCTCGCGACGCTCGGTATCCAACCGGAGGAAGCGGTCGCTTTCGGCGACGGGCTTAACGACAAAGAAATGCTTGAGCTCGTCGGGCTAGGCATCGCGATGGGCAATTCTCACGAGCAGTTGCTGCCTTTCGCCGACTACGTCACGACGCGGGTCGACGAAGGCGGAGTCCGCAACGGGCTCGTTCATGCAGGTTTGCTGTAGATCATATGAAAAGCCAATGAGGATGATTGATGATTTCCTCATTGGCTTTTTCTCATTTCATTTCGGTTATAAAATTCGTTCGCCAAGAAGCGAGCAGATGAGTTCTAGCGTCAGGATCGTTGTCCTGTCGGCGTTATCGTATGAGGGATTGAGTTCGACGAATTCGGCCGAAGTGATGATGCCCGATTCGCACAGCAACTCAAGGGCCAGATGAGCCTCGCGGTAGCTAAGGCCGCCGTGCACCGGCGTTCCCGTGCCGGGAGCTTCGCCGGGGTCCACGCCGTCGATGTCGAAGCTGAGATGGACGCCGTCCGTGCCGCTGCCGGCAATGCGTATCGCTTCCTCCATGACTTGGCTCATCCCTCGTCGGTCGACGTCGTGCATCGTGAAGCAGGTGATGTTATTCGCTTTAATATAGGCTTTCTCGCCCGGATCGAGCTGTCTTCCGCCGATCAGGACGACGTTCTCCGGTTTGATCTTCGGACCTTCGCCGCCGATGCGGGTCAGCCGTTCGTCTCCTTCTCCGAGCGCTACGCGGAGCGACATGCCGTGGATGTTGCCCGATTCCGTCGTCTCCGGCGTATTCAGATCCGTATGCGCGTCGATCCAGATAACGCCGAGCTTGCGATAATGCGGGGATAATCCCGCGATCGTTCCGATGGCGATGCTATGGTCTCCGCCGAGAACGAGCGGATATCGGCCGGCCGACACGATACCCGATACCCGCTCGGTCAATTCGGCGTTCACGGCGGTAACGTCGGCTAAGTTTCTGAGCTTATTCGTGCTTGGCGAATCGGCTGAGGTCGTCGTATACGTTACAGTCCCGGCGTCATTGACTTCGTAGCCAAGCGCTCGCAGTCGTCGTTCGAGTCCGGCTTGCAGGATAGCCGCGGGACCGCCCGCCGCGCCTCTGCGTTCGGCGCCTAAATCGAAAGGTACGCTCAATATCGAAAGTGGTTTAGGTTGTGCCATAGGGATGAGCTCCTTCCCCGCGAGTAATAGCCTTTAGACGGCTTCAGGTTGTTGTTTCCATCATATCACGAAAACGCGCCCCGCTCGACGAATGAATGTCGAATGGGGCGCGGATTATTCGCGGTAATTTGACCCAATTAAAGCTTGAATTGCTCTACCGCGGCGTTCAGGCTGCGTACGATTCCGTTAAGCTGGTCCGCGGAACGGGCGATGCTCTCGACAAGGGCGAGCTGCTCCTCCGTCGCGGCAGCGACGCGCTCCGATTTGGCGGCAACCTCCCGCACGGAGGAAGACGATTGGTCGATGCTTGCGGCGACTTCCTGCGAGCTGGCAGACATCTGCTCGGTCACCGAGGAAGTCTCGTGAATCTGCTCGGCGACCTGGCGGATCGAACCGACGATCGAAGCGAAGCCTTCGGCGACTTCCTGCATGAGCGCGGCGCTGCGTTGGACTTGAGCCAGCGTGGAGCGCATGTAGCCGCCTGCGTTGTCGATCTCGGCGCGCGTATCGGATACGAGCTCGTTAATGCTATTCGCCGATTCGAGCGAGCTCGCCGCCAGCTTGCGGATTTCGCCCGCGACGACGGCGAAGCCGCGTCCGTGTTCGCCCGCCCGTGCTGCCTCGATAGAAGCGTTAAGCGAGAGGATGCCGGTCTGGTTCGCGAAGCCCGTAATGTTCTCGGTGATATTGCCGATCTCGGCGGACTTCTCGTTCAGGACGGTAACCGAATCGTTCAGGCGTTCGATCTCCGAAGACATGAGCTCTATCTGCGATTTCAGATTGTCGAGCAACTCGTTGCCGATCTCCGCTTGGCGGTTCGTATCGTTCGCGTGTTGGGAAATCGAACCCGTGCTTTCCGCGATTCGTTGCACGCCGATCGTCATCTCTTCCATGGCCTTGCTCGATTCTTCCATGATCTTCGATTGAGTCTCTACGAGCGTCGTTACTTCTTGAATGTTCTCCGCGACGTGGGACGCCGCGTTCGTCGATTCGTTCGCGCTTACGCCAAGCTCGTTCGTAGCCGCCGAAACCGAGCGGGCATTGTCGGCGATGCTGCCGACCAGATCGCGAATCCGTACGATCATGCCGTCGACCGCGCGCTGAATGCCGCCAAGCTCGTCTTTCGTATATTCGACTTCGATCGGTTTATCCAAGTACCCTTCGTATACGCGCTGCGCTTTCTCGCGGACTCGGTTTACCGTTTGGGTAATTTGTCGAATGAGGATCATTCCGAACGCAATCAGTACGATCCATTCAATGATCAGTACGATATACATGGAATTTGTTACTTGTTTGCTTTCCGCTTTTACGTTCTCGATCGTCTGCAACTGGAATTGCTCTATAATGGCTTCGATTTTATCGATGTTGTTGCGAGCCCCGTCGAACGCTTTGGCGATCTCGGCGTCAGCCTTCGGATCGGCTTTCGGCTGTTGTAGGCGCCCAGTCGTCAGTTCGATCCATGCGCTAAGATCCTTGCCGAACGACTCTGCGATTTCGGCGATCGATTGCTTCGTTTCCGGGTGTACGACAGTAGTAATGTCGCTTCCCGCTAATTGCTCCTGGGCTTGGGCAAGGCGCTCTTGGATTTGTTTCAGATTGTCGCCGAAGTCTTTAATCGCGGCTTCTTTCGCCTTTGCGTCGGAGACCGGCGATATCACGATCAAATAATCGCTATACGCTTGGTACATATCCCTGTCGGCATTGAGGACAAGGCTTGATACCTGACTGCCGCTTTCGTACAAGTTCTCCGATAAATCGTCGACCGTGTTCGAGTGCAAATTGAGCAAATATACCGCGGCGCAAGCAAACAACACAAGCGGAACGAACAGCATAAGAAGAAGACGAGTTTTTACCGAGATGTTGGTAATTTTCAAGCGCAATGCCCCCATTGTCGTGTGTTGTGAATCCAAGCTGACCCTTTTACGTTTATCGGACTTTTTTCACAAGTGTGTAAGGTTCTTTAGTCCTATCTTTGTCTATGCCGATGGTGGCACGCTAGAAGTCGCATTTTCATTCGTCCGACGAATGGGTATACTAGGAAGGTTCTATCTCAACTAGAGGGTGACCTTATGGCTGGCATTAGGATCGTTACGGATTCGACGACGGATCTTCCGAAAGAACTGCTGAACAAATACGGCATCGAAGCGATTCCCTTGAACGTATACGTCGACGGGGAGACTTATCTAGACAACGTGACGATAACCCCGCTCGAATTCATCGAGAAGATGAGAGGGAGCTCCGAGCTTCCCAAGACATCGTTGCCGCCCGTTGGCGTCTTCGTAGAAACTTATAACCGGCTCGGCGAGAACGGGGATACGATTCTGTCCATTCATATGGCGAGCGGATTAAGCGGTACATATCATGCGGCTTGCTTGGCGGCGGGAATGACGACGAGCCGGGTGGAAGTCATAGATTCGGAGATGATCTCCCAAGCGCTGGGCTTCCAAGTGATCGAAGCGGCGAGAATGGCGAGGGAGGGCCACAACGTGGCCAGTATCGTAGCTCGCGTGAAGGAAGTGCTGTCTCACACGTCGCTGTTCGTCGTCGTTGATACGCTGGACAATCTCATTAAAGGCGGGCGAATCGGCAAAGCCGCGGGCTGGATCGGCTCGCTCCTGAGCATCAAGCCGATCGCGATGCTCGAGAAAGGCGTATATACGCCGCTTGCCCGCGTACGCAACATGTCCCAGGTCATTAAGACGTTGATCGAACGCTTCGAACAGGATACCGCGGGTAAAGTCGTGAAAGGCATAGGCATCTCCCATGCGGATAACTTGCCGCTCGCGGAGAAGCTGACGGAGCAAATCGCCCGTTTCACTTCGGCGCCGGTTACCGTTCGTCCGGCGACGCCGGTCATTACGGCGCACACGGGACCCGGGGCGATCGGTTTCATGTATTACGCGGAAGAATAATAGGGACAATACGTCAAGTAAACCATTTATTTTCCATAGACCGGGAGCGGATTGCGATGACCATGCAACTGACCATTGCAGAGCGGCTGCATGTCCAGAGCCGCGCGGATGTCGATACGGAAATCGACAGAAGGGTCAAGTTCCTGCAGGATTACCTCGTTCGTACCGGCGCGAAGGGATACGTTCTAGGCATGTCGGGCGGGCAAGATTCAACGCTCGCGGGCAAGCTCGCGCAGCTGGCCGTTGATGCCTTGAACGCCGCCGTTCCGCATGGCGACTATACTTTTCTTGCGGTAAGGCTGCCCTACGGCGTGCAACTGGACGAGAGCGACGCGCAAGACGCGATAACGTTCATTCGCCCGACGCGAGTCGCGACGGTCGATATTCAGCCGGCGGTCGACGCTTCGGTTAAGGCTTTCGAGCAAGCGACGGGTGAGCGGCTGAGCGATTTTCTGAAAGGCAACGTCAAGGCTCGCGAGCGAATGAAAGTGCAATACGACCTTGGCGCGCATTACCGTCTGCTCGTGCTCGGAACGGATCACGCGGCGGAGGCGATCACAGGTTTCTATACGAAGCACGGGGACGGAGCATGCGACGTGGCGCCGATTTACGGTCTTAACAAGAGGCAAGGTCGAGCGTTGCTGAGAAGGCTCGGATGTCCGAACCATCTGTACGAGAAGCAGCCTACCGCGGATTTAGAAGACTCGAAGCCGGGGTTGCCGGATGAGGTCGCGTTAGGGATCACGTACGAGCAATTGGACGATTATCTGGAAGGCAAGCCGGTCGACGCCGAAGCGCGGATGCGCATCGAGGAGCGTTACGCGGCATCCGAACATAAACGCCGAGGACCGGTTACGTTATACGACGACTGGTGGAAGCATTGAACGAAGAACGATTAGCCAGCGAATGCATATTTTACCTGTAATCAGCCCACACTAACCCGAATCTATAATCGGGAAGCGTGGGCTGATTCTATGTGCAATCGCTATTCATTAACGGCAGAGCTATCGGATTTGACCGATGAATTCGAAATCGAACGGGTACACATTCCCTACAGCCAGCGTTACAATATCGCGCCGACCCAGCTCGTTCCCGTAATCGAGAAGATGGGCGAGGAGCGTTGTTTGAACCAACAGCGCTGGGGACTGATGCCTTATTGGGGCAAAAGCTCGATCAATACGAGCCTGGAGTCTTTGAACGAAAGACCGTATTTAGGCTACATGCTCAAGAAAAAACGTTGCGTCGTGCCCTGCAGCGGATTTTACATCTGGAAGCAGGAAGGGAAGACAAGGCAAGCCTGGCGCGTCGTCCAACGCGCGAAGAGGACGTTCGCGATGCCCGCGATCTATGATGTATGGCTCGACTCCGAGAAGAACGAATTCCCGATGTGCACGGTCATCACGGCAGGCTTGGCGTTCGGAACCGATCACGCGATGCCGATCGTGCTGGGTAGCAAGGCGATGGACGTATGGCTGAATCCGAACGAGACGAGCGCGGATGCCTTGATCGCGATGCTTCACTCGCAGCCCGCGGCGGATTTCGATATGTACCCGGTATCGCCGCTCGTTGCCAGCACGGCCCGGGAATCGCCTGATTTCATCGCCGAGCTTCGCTCCGATTTCCCGCTCGTAAGAGTGTAAACCAAATAGCCGCCAATAGGGTGAAGGACCAATTGGCGGCTATAACCCCTATTCTAGCCGATCATTTCGAGTAAATCGTCGGGGAGCTTCATCTTCGTTTCGTCAACCTTATCGTAGGTGACGGTCAGCTTCTGATCGACGGACATACCGGACTTGCCGTCATCCTGCAACTGAGCGCTCTGATCCATGGAAATCGATCGGACGAGCTTCGTGTCGGCGTCCAGCACGATGACCATATTGCTTACGGCAATCGATAACGCTTCGAGGTTCGTGTCTTCATCAGCGGTTTCTCGCACGCTGTCGATCAAGTACTGCGCGATCGCGTGCCTTGTTGGTTCCGTGGGGGCGGTGACCGTAATGATGATCTTGTCGTCTTCTTCGCGCGCGATCATCTTGTTGTCGTCTTCGAGCAGCAGGTTTAAATACACCTCGGGCTTGTCATAGTCCATCATCAGGGAGCCCTCGAACAATTCTCCGATTTCGGCCCCTTCGACTTCCGTCCAATCCTCGCTCAAATCGAACCCCTTCAGATAATAAGAACTCGCGTTTCGGTACAAGCTGAAATCGATCTTGGTCAACGCATTTTTAACGTATCCGTCAATGTAGAGTTCGACCGGTTCATGGGAAAGAACATCCTATCATTTCCTTTCGATGATCCATGAGCGTGCATGAAACGGAAGCTGTTCAGGGAATGCTGTACGTGGTACGAAAAGGCTAAGAGGAGTGAAAAGGCGTGTCCGATGTAAAATTGGCTGTCATTTACTACAGTTCTACCGGTACGAACTACCAACTGTCTCAGTGGGCGGCAGAAGGCGCGAAGCAGGCCGGCGCCGAGGTCAAAATCTTCCGCGTGCCGGAGCTGGCGCCCGAAGTAGCGATCGCCTCGAACCCCGCGTGGAAAGCGCATATCGAAGCAACCAAAGACGTGCCGGTAATTAGCAACGCCGACATGGAATGGGCAGATGCCTATATTTTCTCCGTTCCTACTCGGTTTGGCAATCTTCCGGCGCAGATGAAGCAGTTCTTCGATACGCTAGGCGGATTGTGGTTCCATGGCAAATTGGCGAACAAAGTCGTCAGCGCCATGTCGAGCACGAGCAACACGCACGGCGGCCATGAGGCGACGATCTTGTCTCTGTACACGACGATGTATCACTGGGGCGCGATCGTCGTGGCTCCGGGGTATACCGATCCGGTTACGTTCGCGGCAGGCGGCAACCCTTACGGCACGAGCGTAACCGTCGATCAGAACGGCAAAATGGTCGAGGACGTCCAAGCGGCGGTCATCCACCAAGGGAAACGGACGGTAACGGTCGCGGGCTGGGTGAAGAAAGGCTTGCAAGGGTAACGTCGGACAATCGCTTATCAAAGCCGTGGAGCTTTCCACGGTTTTTTGTTCATGGCATAAACGTTCGCGAGCAGGTATAATTGGGCTAACATCATCGGTATGGAGGGACATCGTTGGCTCAGTTATATTATAAATACGGGACGATGAACAGCGGTAAATCTTTCGAAATCATCAAAGTCGCCCACAACTACGAGGAACAAGGCAAACCAGTCATTATATTTACTCCGGCGATCGATACGAGAGGCGGCGTCGACCAAGTAGGCTCGAGAGTCGGCATGACGCGTCCGGCGATTCCGGTCGACTCGCGGACGAATTTATTCGAGAGCGTTAAGAGTTACAAGCCGACTTCCGGCAACGATAGAATCTATTGCGTGCTCGTAGACGAGGCGCAATTCCTGAACAAACGGCAAGTGTTCGAGCTGACGCAGATCGTGGACGAGCTCGGTATACCGGTCATGGCGTTCGGGCTCAAGAACGATTTCCAGAATCAACTGTTCGAGGGCAGCTACAACCTGCTCATCCAAGCCGACAAGATCGAGGAGATCAAGACGATCTGTTGGTATTGCGACCGCAAGGCGACGATGGTTATTCGGTTCCGCGACGGCGTTCCCGTCAACGAAGGCGAGCAAATCCAGATCGGCGGCAACGAGGATTACAAGCCGGTATGCCGCAGGTGCTGGAACAACGCGTTTAAGCAGGCTTAAGAACGACCGGCCTAAGAGTAGTACCGCGAATGAGTGGTACTATTTTTTTTTGTCTTTTATTAACGATGCAGGTATGGAAAAGATAGTAACAACGGATAGAAAGGAAGTGGGCGGCGTTGGGATTCGAAGCGTTTACCTGGGTGCATGGAATGGGCGTAGCGATGGCTGCCGTGTTTACGATCGCGATAATCGGTTATCGGCGCCGGCTGCGAAACGCCAAATCGGACGCTGTCGCCAGAACGTTCCTGGCTATCGCTCTGATCGGCAGCGAGGCCGCGTTGTACGGCTGGTATACGTTCTCGCGTAACTGGGGCATCTATTCGCTTCCTTTTCAATTGTGCAGCTTGATGGTGTGGATGTCCGCGGCGTTGTTGCTTACCAGGAGCAAGCGACTGTACGACATCACCTTTTTCCTCGGCATATTGGGCGCCTTGCAGGCGCTTCTGACGCCCGACTTACAGGTTGCCTCGTATCGCGAATTTCGTTATTTTCACTTTTTCCTCGCGCACGGGGCGATAATCGCGGCGAGCGTCTACATGACGGTCGTTACGGGATGGCGTCCGACCGTCAAGTCCGTGTTCAAGGCGATCGGATGGTTGCACGTATTGGCGGTGCCCGCGGCGATCACGAACGCGATAGCGGGAACGAACTTTATGTTCTTGGCTCGCAAGCCGAGTTCGGGTTCATTGCTTGATCTGCTAGCTCCGTGGCCTTGGTATTTGTTTCAATTGGAGGTCGTCGCATTGCTCATGTGCTTCGCGCTGCTTGGGCTAGTCCGGGCGATCGACGAGATCGTATCGCGGATCAATCGGAATTCTCCGCTTCATAGAGACCGCATTAAATAGTACAATAGCAGGGATTAAGATTAATAACGTCGAGCTGGAGTGATGATCCCGTGCTATTGCAACAAGGACAAAAGCTATTGTTTATCGGAGATTCCATTACGGACTGCGACCGCGCGAAGCCTGCGGGCGAAGGATTGTTCGGCGCGCTGGGCAGAGGTTACGTCTCGATTGTCGACGCGCTGCTTCAGGCCGTGTATCCCGAGTTAGGCGTCCGCGTCGTGAATACGGGAATTGGCGGTAATACCGTCGTGAACTTGGAAGCGAGATGGCAGGAGGACGTTCTCGACCGCAAGCCGGATTGGCTTTCCATTATGATCGGAACGAACGACGTCTGGCGGCAGTACGACACGCCGTTCGTGAAGGAGTGGCACGTGTACAAGCCGGAATACGAAGCGACGCTTCGCAGGCTTGTTTCTGCAACGAAGCCGTTGCTTAGCGGCGGACTCGTACTGATGACGCCGTTCTACATCGAAAGTAACGAGAACGACGCGATGCGCCGCACGATGGACGAATACGGCGCGATCGTCCGCCGAGTCGCCGATGACAGCGGGGCGTTGTTCGTGGATACGCAAGCCGCGTTCAACGAGGTGCTGAGGGAGCTGTATGCGGCGACGTTAGCTTGGGATCGCGTACATCCGACGCAAGCGGGACATATGGTGCTCGCACGTGCGTTTTTAAACAAAATCGGCTTCCAGTGGAACCGGACAAGCAACTATTGACTATTCGTAGCGTAATAACCTCGAATTCCATTTCTTGCATGAGCGGGTGGTTGGGATGAGGTGGAAAGGGTTTACGGCGGGGGTACTGGTCGGCGTTGGCTTGGCGTTCGCGACGGCCGCGTTCGCTTCGAGTTCGATTCGGGCGACTTTGCTTCCATCGGTTTTGCATTTTCACATGGACGGCCGTACGTCGACCGTAGACGGCGCGAAAGGGAAGAACATCATCGGTTATAACGGCCAAACGTATATCTCGGTCGGAGCGCTCGCGCAAGCCATCGGGGCGACGACGGATGAACAAGCGACGGGGTCTTCCGAATCCGGCAAGCGGCAAGTCGATATGTACTTCAGCGGGCAGGCGAGCTTCGGGGTCTCGGATCCGAACGGCGTCGTCCGTCTGGCTGTTTCGAATGCGAATTTGGTTCCGGTCACATCGGACCTAGGCGACGTGCGATACAGCTTCGTATCCGGGCTTGTGAAGCTCGGCCAAGACATGTCCGTGTCGCGCAAGCGGGTCCGCCTCGCGATTCGGACGTCTACCCATACGTTCGAGTCGGAGGAATTCGTCATTGGCAATCCGCTGAACAAGCCGCTCAAGAAGGGCGATATACGGCCGTTCACGGCGTATTTCGCCGGCGATCCGCAACTGCCTAAATCAGAGCTGAAGCTTGATGGCGCTGAGCTTTCGGTGTCGACCGAGGATATCGGGATCTGGACCGAACGTCAAGACGGCATTCAACCAGGGTCCGGCATGGGGATCGGAGTACCGTTCCATATCGTCGGGGGGCAGGAAGCGTCGGCAAGAAAGGACGAAGGGAATCGCTACAGAGCAGGCGAGCCGGTTAGCGGCATCGTGCTCCGCGTGCAACCGCCGCTCTACGATATGCCTGTAACCTTGCGGTCTCCCTTGTCATTCACGGTGGAGATCACGAACAAGACTACGGGCGCAATCGTTCGCCTCGACAAGTTGCCGACGCTTAACCCCGGGGAATACGACTCTTACCTTAAGGTCGAGGAGCTGCACTACGTCTGGGATCAGAAAGACTCGAACGGCAAACCCGTGGCGCCCGGTTCTTACCGTATCGCGTTAAAGGGCCCGTCCAAGCTCGAATATTCCGATAACGGCACCTCGGAAACGCTGACCCAGGACGGCTATATCCGAATGATTCCGTTCGACGTAAAGATCGATAGATAAATCGCCTGTCCGCTCGAATTTATATCCCCTTCGCTCAGGAGAACCGGGCGGAGGGGAATTTGCGTTAGGGTGGGCACGCAATAGCGCGATAAAATTTTGTTACAGAGGAGAAAGTGGCTCGGCGGCACGCAATAGCGCGATAATATCGTGTTACACAGAAGAAAGTGGCTCGACGGCACGCAATAGCGCGATAATATCGTGTTACTGAAGCAAATTCACCTTACGCGTCGTTCGGTTTAAACCGCTCCAGCTGGCCGATCAAGCCTTCGCGGCGAAGAATCTCCGCTTGCTTCGGACCGATGAGGTCGAAGTGCGGGTATGGCGGCCGGTTATGGATGTAACGCGGGTTTAAGCCGTTCGCTGCGCACCACGAAGTCAGCTTGGCCAGGTCGGCGCAGCCGACCTTAGTCACGGTGCGTATGCCGGGGAAACGGGGGTCGAGCCAGTAATGCGTCATATAGGCGATGTCGCCGCGGCTCACCGCCGCTTTCCACGCTTCAAGCTCCGCGCGGGTAATACCGAAAGCCATGAAGCTTCATCCTTCGCCAAATATAGTAGGTTGAAATATTATAGCATGGGGCGGATAATAGATTTACCCAATCTTGCAACGGAAAGTAGACACCATGGACATCTTTTTGCACATTTTATGGAACAATGTCATACCGCTTTCCATCGTTATCGGCGTCGGCTTCGTGATGCAACGGATCTTCGAGCTCGACATTCGCACGCTTTCGAAGCTCAATTTCTACTTGTTCTCGCCGGCGATCATGTTTCAGTTGCTGTACGAGACGGATATTCAGTTGCAGCTGCTCGGACAAGTGCTTGCGTTCTTCGTCGCGTTCATGCTGGCGCAGTACGCAATCGTAGAAGCAGTCGTCCGGCTGAGGAAGCACGACAGCGGCAGGCGCAGCGCGATGCGGAACAGCGTGCTCTTCTACAACAGCGCCAACTACGGCATCCCGATCAATCAACTCGCGTTCTCGGGCAATCCGTATACGCTGTCGGTACAGGTCATCATTATGATGATGCAGTCGCTCGTGCCGAATACGTACGGCATATACAGCGTCAACGCCCATAAGGCGGATTGGCGCCGCATCCGCAACGTCATCCTGTCGATGCCGGTTATCTACGTGATTCCGCTCGCGTTCCTGATGAGAGGCTTCGAGGTACCGCTGCCCCATTCGATCGATATATCCGTCGGTTATTTGGCGAATGCATTCATCGGTACGGCTCTATTCACGTTAGGAGTCCAACTGGGAAGCATGCGGGGTTCGCTTAGTCGCAAGCTGGCCGTCGATGTCGGCTTATCCGTGGCGCTTCGGTTGGTCGCCGGCCCGCTGCTCGCATGGGGAGTCGTGCAATTGATGGATCTGCACGGACTTCTGGCGTCGGCGCTGATCGTCTCGTCCGCGGTGCCGACTTCTCTGAGCAGCGTTTTGCTGGCCGTAGAGTTCGACAACGAGAAGGAGTTCGCGTCGCAGACCGTGCTCGTGAGCACGATTCTGAGCATCGCGACGGTGACGGGAGTCATCTATTTGCTGAACATATCGTAAGTGCGAATCAAACAGGTTGATCGTGGATAACTCTCTCCGCGGACGACCTGTTTTTTATTTTGTTGACTCACAGTCAAATGCGTAGCGATTTTGTATACTGGTAGTGAAGTTGACTGACGGTTAACGATGTTACAATGTTGTCGTATAGCAAACAGTTCCCGAGTTGAAGGAGAGTGCGCGATGAAAAGCGTCAGAATCGGTATTGTCGGCTTAGGCGGCATGGGTACGGGGCATGCCAAGTATTTGATTGAGGGTCAAGTTAGCGGCGGGGTGTTAGCGGCGGTCTGCGACGTGAGATCGGAGCGGCTGAGTCAAGCGAAGGCGGAGTGGGGCGACCGGGTAAAATTGTTCGACTCGCCGGAAGCGATGTTCCGATCGGGAGAAGTGGACGGCGTGATCATCTGCACGCCGCACTACGAGCATCCTAAGCAGGCGATCGCGGCGTTCGAGCACGGCTTGCACGTCCTCGTGGAGAAGCCTGCCGGCGTATATACGAAACAAGTGCGCGAGATGAACGAGGCTGCGGCCAAGAGCGGCAAAGTATACGGCATCATGTACAACCAGCGAACGAATCCGCTCTACAAGAAGCTGAAGGAGCTGATCGCATCCGGAGAGCTCGGGGAAATTCGCCGCACGAACTGGATCATTACGAACTGGTACCGCTCGCAAAGCTATTACAACTCGGGCGGTTGGCGAGCGACTTGGGAGGGCGAAGGCGGAGGGGTGCTGATCAACCAAGATCCTCACCAGCTTGATCTGTGGCAATGGACGACCGGCTTAATGCCGAAGCGTATCCGGGCGTTCTGCCAATTCGGCAAGCACCGCGACATCGAGGTCGAGAACGACGTGACGGCCTACGTGGAATACGAGAACGGAGCCTCCGGCGTGTTCGTCACTTCCACTTACGAGACGCCGGGCACGAATCGATTCGAAATTACGGGAGACCGGGGCAAAATCGTCATCGAGAACAGTCAAATGACATTCTGGCGTCTTCGCGAGTTAGAATCCGAATTCAACAAGCGCAATACGGAGCCGTTCGCGCAGCCGGAATGCTGGAAGATCGAAGTTCCCGTTTCGCCGAACGCGGCGGAGCACGTATATATTACACGAGACTGGACGCAGTCGATCCTGCACGGAACGCCGCTCATCGCGCCGGGGGAGGAAGGCATTCACGGATTAACGATTTCCAATGCGATGCTGCTCTCTACTTGGACGGATGGCTGGGTCGAGCTGCCGATCGACGAGGATCTGTTCGAAGCTAAGCTGCGGGAACAGATCGACAAGTCGAAAGCGGCCGTACGGCGATAAGGGAGGGCGGAACGGATGTCGAGAGCGAACGGCATGAATTACGCGCCGCAAAGCAAGCCGCGGCCGGTGGTTGGACCGGGCGAATTCGTCTTCGCGGCGATGGCGCTAGATCATGGACACATCTACGGGATGTGCAACGGATTACGAGAAGCGGGCGCAACGCTCAAATGGGTGTACGATCCCGATCCCGCGAAGGTCGAGAGATTCGTGGCGGCCTATCCGGAGGCGCGAGTCGCGCAGTCGGAGGAACAAATATTGCAGGATCCCGAAGTGCGGCTCGTCGCGGCGGCGGCTATTCCGTGCGACCGCGGTCCGCTGGGCGTCAAGGCGATGCGGCACGGGAAGGACTATTTTACGGATAAAACGCCTTTCACCTCGCTTGAGCAGCTTGCGGAAGCCAGGACGGTCGCCGCGGCCACGGGGCGGAAGTACGCGGTCTACTATAGCGAACGCTTGCACGTGGAAAGCGCGGTGTTCGCCGGACAGCTCGTCCAGGACGGCGCGATCGGTCGCGTCGTGCAAGTGCTCGGGCTCGGCCCCCACCGGTTGAATGCGTCCTCCAGGCCGGATTGGTTTTTCCGCAAGGCGCAATACGGAGGCATTCTGTGCGACATCGGCAGCCACCAGATCGAGCAGTTCCTGTACTATGCGGGCTGCAACGATGCCGAAGTGCTTCACAGCAAGGTCGGCAATTACAGGAATCCCGAATACCCCGAGCTCGAAGACTTCGGGGACGCAACGCTGGTGGGCGATAACGGGGCGACGAACTATTGCCGCGTGGACTGGCTGACGCCTGACGGGTTGTCGACTTGGGGAGACGGCAGGTTAACGATTCTCGGCACGAACGGCTACATCGAGCTCCGTAAGTACGTCGATATCGCAAGAGACAACGGCGGCGATCATTTGTACTTAGTGAATGGGGAAGGCGAGTTCCACATGGAGCTCGGCGGCAAAGTCGGCTATCCTTACTTCGGCGAGCTTATTCTCGATTGCTTGAACCGGACGGAGAAGGCGATGACGCAAGCCCACGCGTTCAAGGCGGCCGAACTGTGCTTGAAAGCGCAGTTGCAAGCCGTATGTGTAACTATTTAGGGTGAGTTAGTTCGAGCCCGACGAAGATTCAGTATATCGAGGAGGACGATACGTGATGAAGCTATCGATCTTTACGGTCGCGACGCCCGAGCTCGGACCCGACGAGCTGGCGGCTGCCGCGAAAGCCGCCGGACTGGACGCCATCGAGTGGAGGTATGCCGAGCTTCCCGCTGACGCGGCTAGCCAACCGTATTCTTTCTGGGGCAACAACATCTGCACGATCCAGCCTTCGAAGGGCGAGGCGGAGCTCGCTCGGTTCAAGGCTGCCTCGGAACGCCACGGCATTCGCACGCTAAGCGTAACGCCTTATCTGAAGGCGGGAGATTTGCAGGCGACCGAACAAGTGCTTCAAGCGGCCCAAGCGTTGGGGGCGTCTTTCATTCGCCTCGGCGTGCCGGGTTACGACCGCAGCAAGCCGTTCGAAGAGCTGTTCGCGCTCGGTCGCCAATATTTGCGCGAAGCGTCGCAGCTGTGCGCGAAATACGGCATTAAAGGCTTGGTCGAGATCCATCATGTCACGATCGCCGCGAGCGCTTCGGGAGCGCGCCGCCTGGTCGAGGGCTTGGACCCGGCTCATATCGGCGTTCTATTCGACCCGGGCAATATGGTCTATGAAGGCTTCGAAAATTATCGTATGGCTCTCGAGATTCTCGGCCCGTACCTCGCGCACGTGCACGTGAAGAACGCAGGCTGGAAGCCGGCGGGAGTTGCGGCGGATGGCAGCGCCCTGTGGCGCGGCGAATGGATGCCGATCGATCAAGGAATGGTACCTTGGCGCCAAGTGATCGAAGATCTGATCGCGGTCGGCTATGACGGGTACCTCGGCACCGAGGACTTCAGCGGGAAGTTCCCAAGCTCTCCGGATATGCTTAAAGCTTTCGCGGATTACATCGGCGGACTGGTACGGGAGCTGCAGGGCGATGTTCACCTTTAATTACCGGTCGGATTTGCCGATCAATTCCCTATTTCATTCGCACACCTTCTATGAGGTTTATTACTTTCACGAGGGCAAATGCAACTATTTGATCGGCGACCAGATC
>JAEWPC010000022.1 GCA_023460795.1 Bacillota bacterium
CAGAACGGCCGGCGCGGTCTTATCGTGGCGCGCCGGCGCAGGTCCCGTGCGAGGCCTGCCGCTAGGCGGCCACGTGCACGTTAGCGGCGCGGCCCTGACTGGCGAGCGGCTGCGCGCCTTGGACAACGCCGTCGCTTTGCCGCTGCGCCTGCTGGAGCCGCCGTCCGCCGCGGCCCGCCGCCCGCGCTTCGGGGCGCTCGGCGACTTCCGCCGCCAAAGCCACGGCGGCTTCGAATACCGGACGCCGCCGAGCTGGCTCGTATCGCCGCGCCTCGCATGCGGCGTCCTCGCCCTTGCCAAGGTCGCGGCCGAGCATGCCCGCGACCTTGCCGCGTCCCGCCCGCTGGACGACGACGCCGTCCGCGACGCGTTCTACGCCGGCGATCGCGACGTGCTGCTCGCCGGCGTTGCCTCTGTGCGCGAGGCTCTGTATCGCACGAGCGGCTACGGCAGGTACAAGCCGTACATCGCGCCGCTCTTCCACGCGATCGACCAGGGTCGAACGTGGAATGAATCGGCCGATTTGCGGGAACGCTGGGGAATCCCGGTAAGGTGAGCGTGCGGGGAATGGTACGTTAGGTGCGCTGTAGTTCGATTTTGTCGAACTGCATGCGGGGAACGGTACGTTAGGCGCGCTGTAGTTCGAATTAGTCAAACTGCGTGTGGGGAACGGTACGTTAGGCGCGCTGTAGTTCGAATTAGTCAAACTGCGTGTGGGAAACGGCGCGTTAGGCGCGCTGTAGTTCGAATTAGTCAAACTGCGTGCGGCAACGGTACGTTAGGCGCGCTGTAGTCCGATTTAGTCAAACTGCGTGTAGGAAATGGTACGTTAGGTGCACTGGAGTTTGATTTAGTCGAACTACGTGCAGAGAATGGTACGTTAAGTGCGCTGTAGTTCGAATTAGTGCCTCGCCGGCACGTAGCAGACATCGACCCTCTTTATTTGCTATAATAAAGCGAATATCCGTTCGAAAGATCGAACATTGACGATACATACTCGGAGGTTGCGATGTCCGGTTACACTCCCATGATGGAACAATATTTAGCCGTGAAAGCGACCGCGACGGACGCGATTTTGTTTTACCGTCTCGGCGACTTTTACGAGATGTTTTTCGACGACGCGCTGACTGCCTCGCGCGAGCTTGAGATTACGCTGACGGGCCGCGGGGCGGGCCAAGAGGAACGTATCCCGATGTGCGGGGTGCCTTATCACGCCGCGGAAGGCTATATCGCGAAGCTCGTCGACAAAGGCTACAAAGTCGCGATCGCCGAGCAAGTCGAAGATCCCGCGACAGCCAAAGGCGTCGTGCGCCGCGAAATCGTGCGCATCGTCACGCCGGGCACGGTCATGGACACGCGCGCCCTCGGCGACGGCGCCAACAACTTCATCGTCGGCGTTGCCGCTTCCGGCGGGCGTTACGGCTTCGCCGCGTGCGACTTGACGACCGGCGAGCTATATGTCACTTCGTTCCCGGCGACGGGCGAAGCCGTCAAGAACGCGCTGAACGTCTACCGTCCGTCCGAAGCGGTCGGCGACGACAAGGCACTCGCCCTTATAACCGAAGGCATCGCGCCGACGAACCGTTCGATCGTAACGACGACGCGCGAAGCGTCGGATACGACTCAGCTCGCCGAGCAATTCCCGGACGAGCAGTGGGTTCGGCATGAGGCTGTCCGCCAGAACGCCGTCGCGAAGCTGATCGCCTATCTGAACGAGACGCAGAAACGCTCGTTAGCCCACATCCGCGCCATCAAAGCGTACGAGTCGGAAGCGTTCATGTCGCTCGACGCATTCACCCGGCGCAACCTCGAGCTGACCGAGACCGTGCGCGACCGTTCCCGCAAAGGCACGCTGCTGTCGCTGCTCGACCGCACGCGCACGGCGATGGGGGCGCGGCTGCTGAAGCGCTGGATCGACCAGCCGCTGCTCGACCGCGCGCAGCTCGACAGCCGCCTGGACGCCGTCGAGGCGCTCAATCAGGACTGGCTGCAGCGAAAGGAGCTCAGAGAGGAGCTCGGAGAAGTGTACGATCTGGAGCGGCTGACGGGCAGAATCGCCTACGGCACCGCGAACGGCCGCGATCTTAACGCGCTGAAGACGTCATTGCAACGCGTACCGGCCATCCAAGACCTTTGTCATAACCTCAACTCTGCTCCGCTTGGCAACCTAGCTAGCCGGATGGACGCTTGCGAGGATCTTGCGGCGGCCATCGAGCAAGCGATTGCGGACGAGCCGCCGGCGAATCTGAAGGACGGCGGACTCATCCGCACCGGTTACGACGCGAAGCTCGATTCGCTGCGCGAGGCGAGCCAGAACGGCAAGCAGTGGATCGCCGAGCTCGAACGCCAGGAGCGCGAAGCGACGGGCATTAAGTCGCTGAAGATCGGCTTCAACAAAGTGTTCGGCTATTACCTCGAAGTAACGCGCGCCAATCTCGGCAGTTTGCCGGAAGGCCGTTACGAGCGCAAGCAGACGCTGGCGAACGCCGAGCGTTTCGTCACGCCGGAGCTGAAGGAGAAGGAGGCGCTTATCCTCGAAGCGGAGGAGCGGATGGCCGATCTCGAGTACGAGATTTTCCTGAAGCTTCGCGATCGCATTTCGGAGCAGATGCCGCGTCTTCAGCGGCTGGCCGAGAGCATTGCGGCCCTGGACGTGCTGCAAGCGTTCGCCGAAGCGAGCGCCGAGCGCAGATATACTCGCCCGAGCTGGACCGACGGAGATAACTACGACCTGCTCATTGAAGAGGGCAGGCATCCCGTCGTCGAGTCGGTGAACGAGAACGGCGTATTCATCGCCAACGACACCCATCTAACTAAATCAGAAGGCTCGATTCTTCTGATTACCGGCCCGAACATGGCGGGCAAGAGCACCTACATGCGCCAAGTCGCAATGATCTGCTTAATGGCGCAGATCGGCTGCTTCGTTCCGGCTCGCCGGGCGGTGCTGCCTTTCATCGACCGTATATTCACGCGGATCGGCGCGGCGGACGACTTGGTCGGCGGCCAAAGCACGTTCATGGTCGAGATGAAGGATATCCAGGTCATGACCGAGCAAGCGACCGAGCGAAGCCTGATCATCATCGACGAATTGGGCCGCGGAACGTCCACGGACGAAGGAATGGCGATCGCGCAATCGGTTATCGAGTACGTGCACGATCACATTAAGTGCAAGGCGCTCGTCTCTACCCATTTTCATGAACTGGCGCACTTGGAGGAATCGCTCCCGGGCTTGCGCAACGGCTGCATGGCGGTCAAAGAAAGCGCCGAAGGCGTCACGTTCCTGCGGAAGCTCGTCGCGGGCGCGGCGGATTCCAGCTACGGCATCTATTGCGCGCAATTGGCGGGATTGCCGGATACGATCGTATCGAGGGCATACAGCCTGTTGCAGGACAGCGGAACGCTGACCAATCGCGAAGCCGCGGTGGCCATGGAAGCAACGCCATCCTACCAGCCAGTCCAGGCCGCATCGAAAGGCGTTCTGCAGCTATCGATGTTCGAGGAACCGCAGGCACTGGCCAAACCCGCGAAAACGGCGGTTAACCCGGCCCAAGAGAAGCTGCTGGACAAGCTTCGCAAGCTGGACGTCATGCGCATGACGCCGCTGCAAGCGCTCGAATGGCTGAACGATGCGCGTAACCAACTTACGGAGAGCGGTGAAGGGTAAGATGAATATTCGCAAATGGAAATCGACGATCGCCCTATTTCTTTCTTTAACGCTGTTCCTGGGCACGGCTTACTCGGCTTCCGCCGATACGCCGGAGCAGGTCAAGGAAGTTAGGGAGCTCTTGCTCAAATATCATTACGGCAGCCCGTCCGAGCAATCGCTGAACGTCAACGACATCGACCAAATGATCGCGACGCTGGACGATCCGTACACGCAATTTTTCGACGAGAACGAGTGGAAGGCTTTTAATTCCGTCTTGGAAAAAACGTTCGTTGGCATCGGCATTGTCATGAGAGAAGATAAAGGCGCGGTGTACGTTGACGAAGTATTGGAGGGAAGTCCGGCCGAAGCCGTCGGCATCGCGGCCGGAGACATGCTGACCGCTACGGGCGGCAAAACCCTCAAAGGGAAGTCGACCGCCGAAATCCAGAAGCTGCTCCTCGGGGAAGAGGGAACCAAAGTTTCTCTTACCGTCACGCGCGAGGGCAAGAAACTCAGCTTCATTATCGTTCGCAAGCAAATCCAGCTTAGCGCCGTCAAGACGACGATGCTCGGAGATGGCGTCGGTTATTTGGCGTTATCCGGATTTACGTCCGATGCCGCGGCTGAAGTGAAGAAACAGCTGGCCGAGCTCGAAAAGCAAGGCATGAAATCGCTCGTCTTCGATCTTCGCGACAACGGCGGAGGTTATGTGGATACGGCGCAGAAAATCGCGGGGCTATTCCTCGAAAGCGGAGTGCTTGCCTACATTCGCGACCGCGACAACAACGACGAAGCGCTCTCCGTGTCGGGGTCGAGGAAGCCTTATCCGCTCGTCGTGCTCGTGAACGGCAATTCCGCCAGCGCCTCGGAGCTGCTCGCCGGCGCGCTGCAGGACTACGGCGTCGCCGACCTGGTCGGGACCCAGACGTACGGCAAAGGCGTCATGCAATCGATCGTCACGCTTAGAAGCGGCGGCGTGCTGAAGCTGACGATCCGGCAATATCTAACGCCTAGCGAGCATAAGGTCGATAAAGTCGGATTGACGCCGAACCTGGTCGTTCAAGACCCTGTCAGCCAGCTCGTCGAGGCTTACCGCATGATGGGCGGCCATAAGGTTACCGTCACCGCGAAGAACGATATCGTCACGATGGAAGGCATCCGTATGGCGGAGCCGTCCGCGGCTCTCCAGGACAGCAAAGGCAAATGGTACGTTAACATTCGCATGGGCGCGTCGATCGCCGGCGCGAAGCTGGAATACGACGCCGACAAGCGCGAGTTCCGGCTCGCCAAAGGGAAGAAGACGCGAACGCTGTCTAGCAACGATTCTCATCTGACCGTGAAGAACGGCAGAACGTTGATCGAACTCGATTATCTGACAAAATGGTACCCCGGACTCAGCTACTCGGTGAAAGACGATACGCTTAAGCTGTCCAGCAAGGGCTAACGAACGTATGAAGGAGTGAGTCGGCATGGGCATCATTCGTCCTCTCGATGAACATTTGGCGAACCAAATCGCGGCGGGAGAAGTCGTCGAAAGGCCGGCTTCCGTCTTAAAGGAATTAATCGAGAACGCCGTCGACGCCGGCGCCTCCCGAATCGAAGTGTCGGCGGAGGAAGGCGGGCTTACGCTGCTTCGCATCGCCGACGACGGAACGGGAATCGAAGCCGACGATATGCTCGTTGCGTTCCAACGTCATGCGACGAGCAAAATCGCCACCGGCAAAGATTTGTTCCAGATCGCGACGCTCGGCTTCCGAGGCGAAGCGCTGCCTTCGATCGCCGCGGTCGCCAAAGTGAAGTGCGTCAGCGCGACGGACAATAGCGGGCTCGGGCGATGCGTCGAGATCGAAGGCGGCGCGCTGGTGACCGATAAGGAGATCAATGCGCCGAAGGGGACGGAGATGGTCGTCCGCGACTTGTTCTTCAACACCCCCGCGCGGCTCAAATATATGAAGACGGTGCAGACGGAGCTCGGGCATTTGTCCGACGTCGTCTATCGGCAGGCACTTGCTCGTCCGGACATCGCGTTCACGTTCACCCATAACGGCAATCTGCTGCTGCGGACGCCCGGCAACGGGGATTTGCGGCAAGTCGTCGCCGCCATATACGGCACGGCTTCAGCCAAAGCTACGATCGCTCTCAGCGCCGAGCATCCGGACTATACGCTGACCGGCGTGACCGCTCTCCCGTCCGAAACCCGGGCGAACCGCAATGCGGTAACGGTGCTCGTGAACGGGCGATACGTGCGCAGCCAAGCGGTCATGCAGCCGCTGCTGCAAGCCTACCATACGCTGCTGCCGTTACACCGGTACCCGCTGGCCGTCGTTAGTTTGACGATGCACCCGACCCTCGTCGACGTGAACGTGCACCCCGCGAAGCTGGAAGTGCGCTTCAGCAAGGAGAGCGAGCTTCGCGGGTTCGTCGAGCAAGCGGTGAAGGAAGCGCTCGGCGGCAAGACGCATATTCCTTCGGGAGCGAATACGAGGGCGGCCAAGCAGCCAAGCTGGGTGCAGGAACAGATTCGTTTCCAGCTGCCTCCTTCCGAGGGATCCGACGCATCCGAGACCTCCAAGACGTCCGAAGCTTCGGCGAACGCACCCGACTTCATGCGGGAAGCCGCGGCCGCGGTCGAAACGCCCGTCTCTCGCGAGCCTCGCGTGTCGGAGCCCAAGCCGAGCTACGGCAACAACAGCTTCAGCGGCAACAGCAATAGCGGCGGCAACTACGGCAGCGCCAACAGCTACGCGAAGCCAAGCTCGCCGACTTCGTCGTCTTACGCAACGCGATCGCTGCCGCCCTCCCAGCAGCCTCCGGTCCAAATTCCGGACAAAGTATGGGAGGCCGCTTTCGCCGCTCCGCCCGTGAAGCCGCAAACGCCGGCGTTCCCGGAACTGAGCTGGATCGGCCAGCTGCACGGCACGTATATCGTGGCGCAGAACGAAAACGGCCTGTATTTGATCGACCAGCACGCGGCGCACGAGAGGATTCACTACGAATTTTATTACGATAAATTCGGCCGCCCCGAGGAAGCGAGCCAGGAGCTGCTGCTTCCGGTGACGCTGGAGTTCGCGCCGGACGAATGCATCGTGCTTCGCGGCCGGCTTGCCGCGTTCGAAAGCGCTGGCGTATACTTGGAGGACTTCGGCGGCAACACGTTCATGATCCGCGCGGTTCCTCATTGGTTCCCCGACGGGGACGAAGCGGCGGTCGTCAGGGAGATGGCCGAGTGGGTGCTCAAGGAGAAGACGATCGATCTGAAGGCGCTGCGCGAGAAAGCGGCCATCCTGTGCTCCTGCAAAGCTTCGATCAAAGCGAATCAGGCGCAGACTCGGGAAGCCGGCGAGAAGCTGCTGGAACGTCTAGCGGCTTGCAGACAGCCCTATACGTGCCCGCACGGTCGTCCGATCGTCGTCAGCTTCAGTACGTACGAGCTCGAGAAAATGTTCAAGCGGGTGACGTAATGATCGTAACGACGCCGGAGAATCCGGACGCGCGGACGGTGGAGAGAGCGCTGGCGATCGCGGAGGAGTGGAGCGCGACGTTCGTTCCGCGCCGCCGGAATACGATCACCAAGCTATCCGGGGCGCATGGCAACGCGGAAGTCGCGGTCGTCGGCCCGAAGGAGATTAAGCTCGTTTCACCGGATGCACCTCCGTTCTTTTTCCACCCGAGCATGGCGATGATCCGGATCAAACGGCTCATCGCCGGCGAACCGGATTCCTTGATCGCGGTCAGCGATGCCGAAGCCGGCGACGCCGTGCTCGACTGTACCGCCGGCTTCGGCTCGGATGCGCTCGTATTCAGCTATGCGGTCGGCAGCAAGGGTCAAGTGACCGCCCTTGAAGCCTCTCGCTTTCTGCATACGATCGTTCGCGAAGGTTTATCGCTGTACGAATCCGGACTTCCGGAGGTTGATCGGGCCATGAGGGCGATCAAGTCCGTTAACGCCGATTATGAATCGTATTTAGGTACATTGGCCGACAATAGCGTGGACATCGTCTACTTCGACCCGATGTTCGAACGGCCGATCGAGGCTTCGACCGCGCTCGCGCCGATCCGGTCGCAGGCGCATATGGAACCGTTAACGCAAGATTCGGTTCGAGAGGCGGTTCGCGTCGCGCGCAAAGCCGTCGTGCTTAAAGACCACCGGGACAGCGGACAGTTCGCGCGGCTAGGCTTCAGCCTCGCGCGGAAATCCTATTCCTCGGTTGCATACGGAGTGATTAAGATTGAACAGTAAGGATGCGGACAACCGTCCGCCTCTGATCGTGCTCGTCGGTCCTACGGCGATCGGGAAAACCGCGCTCAGCCTTGATCTGGCCAGGAAATATAACGCCGAGATCATCAGCGGAGATTCGATGCAGGTATACCGCCGGATGAATATCGGCACGGCGAAGCTGATGCCGGAGGAGCGGGAAGGAATTCCTCACCATCTGATTGACATTTGCGAACCGGAGCACCCTTTTTCGGTATCCGAATTCCAGAAGCTGTGCACGGAGGCGATTCGCGATATTGCTTCGCGCGGCAAGCTACCGATGATCGTGGGAGGGACCGGGTTATACATCGAATCGGTCTGCTACGGCTTCGATTTCCAGGAGCATGGAGCAGACGAAGCCTACCGCGAGGAACAGCGGAGATACGCGGCCGAACACGGCAACGAAGCGCTGCTCGCGAAGCTGGCGGCCGTCGATCCGGTTACCGCGGCGAAGCTGCACGCCAACGATCTAGGGCGAGTCGTTCGCGCGCTGGAGATCCACCGCGTGACGGGCAGACCGCTATCCGAGCAGCAATCCGGGGCGCGCGGCGACGAGAAGCGTTCGCCTTACAGGCTCTGCATCATCGGACTGACGATGGACCGCGCGGCGCTGTATCGCCGGATCGAACGGCGCATCGACGAGATGCTGGAGGCGGGCTTGGTCGCGGAAGTCAGAAGCCTGCTCGATTCCGGCGTGCCTAGAGACGCGATCTCGATGCGAGGATTAGGGTATAAGGAGATCGCCGCTTATTTAGCCGGGGAGATGCCTTACGAGACAGCCGTCGACGTGCTTAAACGAGATACGAGACATTTCGCGAAGCGCCAGCTTTCTTGGTTTCGCCATATGAAGGCGCTCGAATGGGTCGATATCGACGACGCCGCAAAAAACAACGGACTTTTCGCGGCAACCTGTGATATAATAGCAGGAAAGTTTCCAATGGACATTGAATATATTTCTTCATAAATATTTGTGGCGATGGGGGTTTTCCGCTAATGAACAAGTCCATCAATATCCAGGATACGTTTCTCAATCAACTTCGCAAAGACAGCATACCGGTAACGGTATACTTGACGAACGGCTTTCAAATTCGCGGCATCGTCCGCGCGTTTGACAATTTTACCATCGTCATTGACAGCGAAGGACGCCAGCAAATGGTATATAAGCACGCGATCAGCACGTTCATGCCGCAGCGCAACGTCTCTCTCATGCAGCAGGACAACGCAACGGACAACTAAGCGATCCGCGCCCCCGAGATCGCCCGAAGGCGAAACTTTTGCAAGGCGAAATACGTCTAACTGAATAGACCGGCACAGGAGCAACCCGCTAGCGGGTTGTTCTTTATTTAGGAAACGTATACGAAGACCATACTTTAGAGAGAGAAAGAGAACGGAGCGAAGGGGAGAACAACATGAATCAGTCCGACACGTTCGATAGCGGCGCAGACCGCGCGACAACGAAGAAACCAAGGAACGGCCAACGGAAAGGGAAGAAGAAGCGTCCTCCGAGAAGCAAGAAGAAAGCACTTATCTGGCTATTTTTCGTCCTCTTGTTCGCGGCGGTGCTTGCGGTCGTCGGTTATTTGCTCGTCATTCTGAACGGGGAAAGAATATTGACCGCCAATATCAATAAGCTCAACTTGGACACGGCTTCCATCGTCGTCGACCGGGACGGCAACGAAGTCGCCAAGCTGTACGTCTCCGAAGGCAACCGCGAGTTCGTGCCGATCGGCGAAATGCCAAAGCTGCTGACGGACGCGTTCGTCGCGACGGAAGACAAGCGGTTCTACGAGCATAGCGGCATCGACCTGCTCGGCATCGGCCGTGCGCTCGTCAAAGACGTCATCGCCCGCAGCGCGGTCGAAGGCGCGAGCACGATCACGCAGCAGCTCGCCAAGAACCTGTTCTTGAACGCCGATAAGACGATTTTCCGCAAAGGGACGGAAGCGTCGATCGCTTTGGCGCTCGAGAACCATAAGAGCAAGGAAGAGATCCTGGAGCTGTATCTGAACCGGATTTACTTCGGCAAAGGCCAGTACGGCGTCAAGACGGCGGCGAAATATTATTTTAACGTCAGCGATCTCAATAAGCTGGAACTTTGGCAGATCGCCACGCTGGCCGGCATTCCGAAAGCGCCTAACGTCTACAACCCGCTTAGCAATCCGGAGAGATCGATGGAGCGCCGCGCGGTCGTGCTGAAGCTGATGTTCGATCAAGGCCTCATCACCGAGAAGGAGAAAGAAGCGGCCGCCAAAGTCGAGTACAAATCGAACAACGTGAAAGATACGAACGGCAAATATAGATCGTACTTGGATTATGTCATCGAAGAAGCGATGGACAAAACCGGATTAACCGAAGAAGAGCTGCGCAGCTCGGGATACACGATCAAGACGTCGATCGATACGAAAGCGCAGACCTCGATGGAGACGGCTTTCGCGAACGAAAGCTTGTTCGAGAAGAGCAAGGACGGCACGAAGGCGCAAGCCGCGATGGTCATTATGGACCAACACGACGGCTCGATCGTCGCCATGCTCGGTGGGCGCGATTACCAAGGCTACAACCGCGCCACCGAACGGCGGCAGCCGGGATCGGCGTTCAAGCCGATCGCGGTGTACGGTCCGGCGATCGAGACGGGCAAGTACTTCCCGTGGAGCACGGTGCAGGACGTGAAGCAGTGCTTTAACGGCTATTGCCCGACGAACTCCAACAGCAAGAATAAATATCGCGGAGAAATCCCGATGAGCCTGGCGATCAAAGAATCGCGCAACGTATCGGCCGTCTGGCTGCTGAACGAGATCGGCGTCAAGACCGGCATGACGTTCGCGAGCAAGCTCGGCATTAAGCTCGAGCCCGACGATCGCAACCTGGCGATGGCGCTAGGCGGATTGACGTACGGCGCGACGCCGCTGCAGATGGCGAACGCTTACGCGGCCTTCGCCAACGGCGGCAAGCTGCAGGATCCGCACAGCGTCCTGTCGATTACGGACCGCAACGGCGAACAGGTCTATGCTTGTAAGGCGCCGAAGGCGCAGCAGGTCATGTCCGAGACGACCGCTTATTACGTGACGGAGCTTATGAAAGGCGTCGTGCAGAAAGGCGGAACGGGCGTGAACGCCGCGATCAGCGGGCGCACGGTAGCGGGCAAGACGGGGACGACGCAGAACCCGAACGGCTCCGGCAACCGGGACATCTGGTTCGTCGGATTTACCCCCGAATGGACGGCGGCCGTATGGACCGGGTTCGACAAGACGGACGCCACGCACCATCTTTCCACGGACAGCGGCGCGGCGGCGAAGTTTTTCTCCGCGGTCATGTCCAAGGCGTTGTCCGGCAAGAAGAAGCTGTCGTTCCCGGTGCCGGAGGGCTTGAAGGAAGAAGAGAAGCTCCCGGTAATCGGTGGTTTGTACGCTGCTTATTCGGAAACTTCCCATTCGGTGCATCTGGAGTGGACGAAGGCGGAAGGCGAAGGCTTGTCTTACAAGATTTATCGCAAGGAGGCGTCCGAAGCCGATTTCAGCCAGTTAGGAGAGGTGCAGGACACCGTCCTCGACGATATGACGATCGTGCCGGGTAAGACTTACACGTACTACGTGACGGCTTATCAAGCGGCGAAGAAGCTGGAGAGCGAGCCGTCCGAGCAAGCGACGCTGGACATTCCCGGCGGCGAGGAGATCGTTACGCCGCCACCGGGAGGCGAAGGCAATGAGGGCGGCGATGGCGGGGTTGACGTACCGCCGCCGATCGAGACGCCGACCGGTTCGCCGGAGGTTCCGGGAGGAGAAGGCGAAGGAGGCGGGGGCGTCGTTCCGCCGGTCGAGACGACTCCGCCGAGCCCGGACGGAAACCAAGGCTCGACGCCGGGCGACACGCCTGCGAACGCAACGCCGTCAGATAACCAATAGCTTTTCGCGCGACCCCGAACCGTCCATTTTGCGATGGCTGATCGGGGTCTTTTTCATCCGGATAGGTTGGTTGTCACAGGTAAGATGTGTTAGACTCTGTATATGTTGGATTGAATGAAAGGATAGGCATTGCTAATGAAACGTAAATTTTCGGATCGAGCCAATTGGCGACGGATTTTGAAGAAGAGCTATGCCTGCATTCCCGTCGATGAGCCGCAGTTTAGAGGATTCGTAACGCTGTATCGCATACATGAGCTGAGGGATCCGCTATGGAAGGAATACAACGGGCGCCGGATGTGCCTCGCGGATCGCGGTTATTTGTGGATGCAGCATTTTCCGAAGGGCGAGCATTTCGTCGTGACGACGATGTTCAACGATCAAGGCCAAGTCGTGCAATGGTACATCGACATTTGCAAGACGCAAGGGCTGACGGATCAGCAGGTGCCGTGGTTCGACGATCTGTTCCTCGATATCGTCGTGCTGCCGAGCGGCGAGAAGCTGCTGCTCGACGAAGACGAGCTGGAGGAAGCGCTGGACGAAGGCCAGATTACGCAGCGCGATTCCGCCATGGCGCAGCGCACGGCCGCCCGGTTGATGGAGCTCATCAATCAGAATAAGTTCCCTTACTTCGACATGAGCTTGAATCACAGGCGTATGTTCTTGGACAAACTGGGCTGGGAGAAAGGAAACGGGTAAATGCGGAGGTTAACGGAAGAGGGGCCGCTGGCCTCTCGTTCTGCGAAATCGGGTATTTGGCGTTCTGCGTTCATGCGTCGGGCGCTGCGGGCCGTCGTCATCGGGCTGTTGATCTTAGCGGTCTGGTGCGGCGTCCTGTATACGAAGATCGTTACGTTCGACGGAACGCCCGAGGAAGCGCAAACGTCGGACGTCGGCATCGTGCTCGGCGCCGGATTGTGGGGAGAGGAGCCAAGTCCGGCGTTGAAGGAACGGCTGGACTATGCGATCGAATTATTCAATGAAGGAACGTACTCGCATATGATCGTCACGGGCGGGCTCGGAACCCCGAACGCCCGGATCACGGACGCCGAGGGAGCGGCCGCGTATGTGATCGCCCATGGCGTGCCTGAAGATGCGGTTACGCTCGAGAACAGCTCTAAGGATACTTACGAGAACTTGCTTTTCGCGCAGCGGATCATGAAGGAGCAGGGCTGGACGACGGCCGCCATCGTGACCCATTGGTACCACGGCTCTAGAGCCGCGGATATGGCAAGCACGCTCGAGTACGATCCCGTGCGCGTATTCACGACGGATACGAAAGTAATGAATAAGCGGTTCCACGAAGGCCGGGAAGTGCTCGCCTACACGAAGTGGTTCATCCGCAAGCTGTTCCTATGACTAGGGTCTGAACATCGCGAATACAATGCTACTGCGGCTTAATTGTATGAATGATGCCAAGGTAGGGGGAGCGCGATGAACGCGAAAATAGGAATACACGGGGCCAAAGACGCCGCAGCAGCGGCCAAACGCCCTTCTCGGCAAATTAACGTCGTTCTTCGCAACGCCGAGCCATCCGCGCCATCCGCGGGTTCCGAAGGGACGAACGCGCATCGTTCGCTTCCGCAGACGGGACCATGGCTGGAATGGCAGAAAGAGCTGGACCGGATGATCGGTCTGGACAACATCAAAGAATTGGTGTACGAAATTTACGCCTTGTTGCAGATCGCGCAATATCGCGGAGAAGCGGGGCTTACGGCGCCTACGCAAGTGTACCATATGGTGTTCAAGGGTAATCCGGGCACGGGCAAAACGACGGTAGCGCGGCTGATCGCGAAGCTGTTCCAAGGAATGGGACTGCTGGCGAAGGGACATCTCGTGGAAGTCGAACGCGCCGACCTCGTGGGCGAGTACATCGGGCATACGGCGCTGAAGACGCGGGAGCTCGTGAAGAAAGCGCTCGGCGGCGTGCTGTTCATCGACGAGGCATACAGCCTCGCCAGGGGCGGAGAGAAGGACTTCGGCAAAGAAGCGATCGACACGCTCGTCAAGGCTATGGAAGACCATAAAAATCAATTCGTGCTTATTCTAGCCGGCTACACGATGGAAACCGAGGCGTTCTTGATGACGAATCCCGGGTTGCCGTCGCGTTTTCCGATTCAGATCGAATTTCCCGATTATTCGATCGATCAATTAACGCAAATCGCGGAGGGCATGATGAGAGAGCGGGAGTATACGCTGCTGCCGCAATCGCTAACGAAGCTTCGCCAGTTGATCGTGGAAGAGAAGAACGAATCGATCTATCACTTCAGCAACGCCAGATTCGTGCGCAACGTACTGGAGAGGGCGATCCGCAATCAGGCGGTGCGTCTGCTCGCGCATTACCCGAGCGGCTCTCCGGGACGTCTAGAGCTGATGTCCCTTAGACCCGAAGACATACGAAGCCTATGATCGAACGCAGAAAGAGGGTTGTCCCGAATGAAAATGAACACCTACGACACGGAAGCCCAAACGGCCGAGAAAGCGATACTCGTCAGTCTGGTCACGGACGATGTGAAGCGTTCCGGCTCGGATCCCGAGCATTCCATGGCCGAGCTCGTGTCTTTGGCCGAGACCGCGGGAGTAGAAGTCATCGCCACCGTCATGCAGAACAAGGACGTTCCCGATTCGAAGTGGTTCGTCGGCAAAGGCAAGGCTCAGGAAATCCGGGAGATGGCCGAGCAGACCGAAGCGACGACGGCTATTTTCGATCAAGAGCTGTCCGGGGCGCAAGTAAGAAACCTGGAAGAAGCGTTGGATATGAAAATCATCGATCGGACGCAGCTCATCTTGGACATCTTCGCTGGCCGAGCGAAGACGCGGGAAGGGATCTTGCAGGTTGAGTTAGCTCAGCTTACTTATTTGCTGCCGCGGCTTTCCGGCCACGGCGTTAACTTATCCCGCCTTGGAGGCGGAATCGGCACGAGAGGACCCGGCGAGACGAAGCTGGAGATGGATCGCCGTCACATCCGCGACCGGATCAACGAGCTGAAGCGTCAGCTGGAAGCGGTCGTGCAGCATCGCGTCATTCACCGCGAACGCCGGCGCAAGTCCGGCGTCGTACAAGTCGCGCTCGTCGGCTACACGAACGCGGGGAAGTCGACGCTGCTACGTCAGTTGACGGAAGCGGACGTCCTCGCGGAAGATAAACTGTTCGCGACGCTCGATCCGACTTCCCGGAGCCTGGCGCTGCCAAGCGGCAAGGAAGTCGTGCTCACGGATACGGTCGGTTTCATTCAGAATTTGCCGCATGATCTCGTGGCCGCGTTCCGCGCGACGCTCGAGGAAGCGAACGAAGCGGACTTGCTGCTGCATGTCGTCGACAGCTCATCTCTGATGCGCGAGCGTCAGCAGAAGGTCGTCGAGGAAGTGCTGCAGGAGCTCGGCGCCGGCGGCAAGCCGACGATCACCGTATACAATAAAATCGACCGGTGCGGCCCGGAAGCGCTGGATCTTCTGCCGGGCGGTCCCGATATCGTTCGGATGAACGCCTTCGCGGAGGCGGATTTGGCGCGTTTGCGCGAAGTCATCGAGGACCGTTTGCTCGGCGATATGGCGCAGTTCCGGTTCCCGGCGTCCCGCGGCGATCTGGCCGCGCTCGCTTATCGCGTAGGAGAAGTGGTGTCGCAAGATACGGAGGAGGACGATTTGTTGCTCACCGTAAGAATCAATCCTGCCGATATGGAGATGCGCGGTCACGCGCTTACGGAGTATCGGTTGTAAACGAAATCGTACAGGCCGAAGGGGAAGTCAAGTCATGCAGCACGACAAGCAGCAACCGTTCGAACAGGCATGGGCGCAATGGGAGGAAACGGCGGAGACGCAAGTATACGATCGATTCCGCCGCATCGATCGCATCGTCGAACGGAATCAAAGGAAAGTCATCGAGGCGTTTCAGAAGCATAAAGTGAGCGATTTTCATTTTGCCGGATCGACGGGGTACGGGTATAACGATCGCGGCCGCGAAGTGCTCGATCTCGTCTACGCGGACGTCTTCGGGGCGGAGGCCGCGATCGTGCGGCCTCATCTCGTATCGGGCACGCATACGATCTCGGCGGCGTTGTTCGGGGTGCTTCGCCCGGGGGACGAACTCGTATTCGTAACGGGCAAGCCTTACGACACGCTCCATAAGGTGATCGGGAAGCCGGGGGACGGTACCGGATCGCTCGCGGATTGGGGCATTCAAGCGAAATTCGTGCCGCTTCTGAGCGATGGGGATGTCGATTGGGAAGGCGTAGCAGCCGCGGTATCGGATCGTACGAAGGTTGTCGCGATTCAGCGATCTCGCGGGTACGACTGGCGCCCGTCCTTCACCGTCGCTCAGATCGGCGACATGGTCAGCCGTCTGAAGGATATAAGCCCGCAAGCCGTCGTATTCGTCGATAACTGCTACGGGGAATTCACGGAGGAGACCGAGCCGACGGAGGTCGGCGTCGATTTGATCGCGGGCTCGCTGATCAAGAATCCGGGCGGCGGCTTGGCGTCCAGCGGCGGCTATATAGCCGGCAGGGCGGATCTCGTCGAGCTTGCGGCGTTCAGGTTAACGGCCCCCGGCATTGGCGGTGAAGTCGGCGCGATGCTCGGAACGACGAGAGCCATCTATCAAGGGTTGTTCCTTGCTCCGTTGCTCGTGGGCCAAGCCGTCAAAGGCAGCGTGTTCGCAGCGGCCATCTTCGGCAATCTCGGCTTCGAGACGCATCCGAGATGGGACGATCCGCGGACGGATCTCATTCAAGCGATTCGATTCGGCGCTCCCGAGCCGCTCATTCACTTCGTACAGGCGATCCAATCGGCGGCCGCGGTGGATGCGCACGTCGTGCCCGAGCCATGGGACATGCCGGGGTACGAGCATCCCGTTATTATGGCGGCAGGAACGTTCATACAGGGCGGCAGCTTGGAGCTCTCTGCCGACGCGCCGATCAGGGAGCCGTATATCGCTTACATGCAAGGCGGACTCACGTACGCTCATGTGAAGTTTGCTGTACAGCGGGTTTTGTCGGATTTCCGCGAGCGCGGATATTTGTAACAATCGGCCTATTAAAACCTTACATTCCTTGACATGTTTTTGCGACTTGGTTACAATGTAAGTGATTTCAAAAACATTAGTCAAACTCTGGAAGGTTGGTATTGAATGGGCGACGAGATTCGCAGGAATATGGCGTTGTTTCCGATCGGCATCGTAATGAAGCTGACCGATCTGACCGCCCGCCAAATCCGATATTACGAACAGCACGAACTCATTCAGCCCGCTCGGACGGACGGCAATCAACGTCTGTTTTCCTTTAATGACGTCGAACGTCTGATGGAGATCAAATCGTTGATCGAGAAGGGCGTTAATATCGCGGGGATCAAACAAGTGATGAACCCCGTCGGGGAGAATGAGAGCGATGCGACCGTTATTAACGAGCAATCGGAGGTTAAGCGACGCGAGATGTCCGATTCCCAGTTGCATCGCATGCTGAAGCAGCAGTTGATGGCAGGGAAGAGACCGGGGCAAGTATCGCTTATCCAAGGCGAGCTATCGCGGTTTTTCAAAAACAAATAATGCGGCATATGCCATTATAGGAGGCAGTCATGGGCTATAATCGCGAGGATATTAAGCGGATTGCGAAAGAGCAGAACGTACGGTTCATTCGGCTCCAATTCACGGACTTGCTCGGCACGATCAAGAACGTCGAAATTCCGGTAAGCCAGCTGGACAAGGCTCTCGATAACAAGATGATGTTCGACGGCTCTTCGATCGAGGGATATGTTCGGATCGAAGAATCCGATATGTACTTGTACCCGGACTTAGATACTTGGGTCGTATTCCCATGGGTTACGCAAGATCGCGTCGCCCGTTTGATTTGCGACGTGTACATGCCGGACGGCACTCCGTTCGCCGGCGATCCCCGCGGCATTCTGAAACGCGCGCTGGCAGAAGCGGAAGAGATGGGCTTTACGTCGATGAACGTCGGTCCGGAGCCTGAATTTTTCCTGTTCCAGACGGACGAGAAAGGCAATCCGACGACGGAGCTTAACGACCAAGGCGGATATTTCGACCTTGCGCCGACCGACCTCGGGGAGAACTGCCGCCGCGATATCGTGCTGATGCTCGAGGAGATGGGCTTCGAAATCGAAGCTTCCCACCACGAGACGGCTCCCGGCCAGCACGAGGTCGACTTCAAATACGCGGATGCAGTCAGGGCCGCCGACCAAATCCAGACGTTCAAGCTCGTCGTTAAGACGATCGCGCGTCAGCACGGCTTACATGCGACGTTCATGCCGAAGCCTTTGTTCGGAATGAACGGATCCGGCATGCATTGCCACCAATCCCTGTTCCGCGGCAACGAGAACGCCTTCTACGACCCGAACGATAAGCTCGGTCTTAGCGCTACGGCTAGACAATACATGGCGGGTATTCTGAAGCATGCCCGCGGTTACGCCGCCATCACGAATCCGACGGTCAACTCGTACAAGCGTCTCGTTCCAGGCTATGAAGCTCCTTGCTACGTGGCATGGTCCGCTAGCAACCGCAGCCCGATGGTTCGCATTCCGGCGTCCCGCGGTCTTAGCACGCGGATCGAAGCGCGCAACCCGGACCCTACGGCGAACCCGTACTTGGCGCTTGCCGTCATGCTCAAGGCCGGTTTGGACGGCATCGCGAACAAGCTGACGCCTCCTGCGCCGATCGATCGCAACATCTACGTGATGAGCGAAGAGGAACGCATCGATTCGGGCATTCCGAGCTTGCCGGTTAACCTCCACGAAGCGCTCAACGAGATGCTTCGCGACGACGTCATTTGCGAGACGCTCGGCGATCACGCGCTCAGCCATTTCTACGAGCTTAAAGAGATCGAATGGGATATGTACCGTACGCAAATCCATCAATGGGAACGCGATCAATATTTGACGATGTACTAATCGTAGACTGCATAGAGCCAACCTTCTTCGTCCTTGGGACGAACGAGGTTGGCTTTTTTGTGTTACCGAGGTCCGTACGCGCAGGTGTACAGTTTGGATTGGTTGAACTACATCGCGTCTATGGTAGCAATGTTCGCACGTAGTTTAGATTGGACTAACTACACCGCGTCTATGGTAGCAATGTTCGCACGCAGTTTGGATTGGTCGAACTACATCGCGTCTATGGTAGCTATGTTCGCACGCAGTTTGGATTTGACTAACTACATCGCGTCTATGGTCGCATGGCTCGCACGCAGTTTGGATTGGACTAACTACATCGCGTCTATGGCCGCATGGCTCGCACGCAGTTTGGATTTGACTAACTACTTCGCGTCTATGGCCGCATGGCTCGCACGCAGTTTGGATTGGTCGAACTACATCGCGTCTATGGTTACAGGGCTCGCACGCAGTTTGGATTGGACTAACTACATCGCGTCTATGGCCAGCTATGCATGTAATAGCGCGGTGTCGTCGAGTTACTGGAGTCCAAGTGGCAAATGTGCTCGCAATAGCGCGGTGACGTCGAGTTACAGAGGTAGAAGTGGCAGATGTGCTCGCAATAGCGCGGTGTCGTCGAGTTACTGGAGTCCAAGTGGCAGATGTGCTAGCAATAGCGCGGTGTCGTCGAGTTACTGCATCCACCAGAAACACTCCAATAAAACGTAAAAATCCCTTGCCGCGGGGCAAGGGATTCTACTGATGGGCTTACATGAACGAACGGATCAAACCGATGACTTTGCCGAGGATGCTGACGTTCGGATAGCGAAGCGGCTGCATGCTCGAGTTCTCCGGTTGGAGGCGGATGTGGTCGCGTTCCTTGTAGAACGTCTTGACGGTCGCTTCGTCTTCTTCGGTCATGGCGACGACGATGTCGCCGTTCGTCGCGTTAGGCTGCTGGCGGACGATGACGTAGTCGCCGTCGTGGATGCCGGCTTCGATCATGCTGTCGCCTCTGACGGATAGCATGAACACCGGCTGGTCGCCGACCATTGTGGTCGGAAGAGGGAAGTACTCCTCGATGTTCTCCGTAGCGGTGATCGGCACGCCGGCCGTGACTTTGCCGACGAGCGGGATCGGGCGAACGGAGGAAGCGAGGCCGAACGGGGCTTCTTCATCGTCTCCGAGTATCTCGATGGCGCGCGGCTTCGTCGGGTCGCGACGGATGAGGCCTTTCTTCTCCAGGCGATCCAGGTGACCGTGAACGGTGGAGCTGGAAGCTAAGCCGACGGCTTCGCCGATTTCGCGGACGGAAGGGGGGTACCCTTTGTCCCGTACTTCGTTCTTAATGAATTCTAAAATGGCATTTTGGCGATTGGACATCTTGGACACGCCAAGCCCTCCCTATGTATCAGCTCATGATGACAAATTATAACACAGAACTCGAGTTCGCACAAACATTCGTTCTACCGAACAAATGTTCCAAATTTTGTTGACAAGCACATATGTTCGTGTTATTCTCATATCAGAACAAATGTTTGGGGTGAGCGTTCATGGTACATACATGGGTATCCGGTAAATCAGCTTCTGCTTCTTTTCCATATAAAATGACGGCTTCTTCGCAGCCTCGCTACGCTTCGAGATCTACGACGCAACCAGCGGCTCGTTCGCATCGCGGGTGGAAAGCAGCGCGTTCCGTAATTATACTCGTTGCCTTTTTAATTCTGTTCAGCGGCCTGGCTTTCGCCCATACGTTCGCATCGAGCGAAGAAGTCACATCGGCGAACGTCGACGAAATCGTGATCTCGGTGGATAGCGGAGATACGCTCTGGGAGCTTGCCGCGGAATATAAGAAGGATCGGATGGATACCCGCGACGCGGTGCATCTGCTCATGAAACGCAACGGGTTATCGTCTTCGTCCCTGCACACGGGCCAGGAGATTATCTTGCCTGCGAAGATGCTTCCATGACGTCTAGCGAACTATAGGCGAACGGTATACGAACATAGCTAAGAGACCGGGGATTCCGGTCTCTTTTTATACGTTTCGGTTTCTTGACAAGGCAATGCCGTTAATGTCAAAGTAGAGAAGATATATTGAAAGGAGTGACAGCATCATGGAAAAGCTGATTCAAAGAATCAACGAACTGGCGCGCAAGAGCAAAGCCGAAGGATTGTCGGAAGCGGAGGTTGCCGAACGCGATCAGCTGCGGAAGCAATACTTGACCAACTTTAAGAAAAACTTCCGGCAACAGCTCGATAACATAGAATTTACGGACGAGAAACCAACGATTGTTCATTAAATAGATCGATGGATGCTGCAGTTGAATTGACGAGGAGGAGCAAGAATGTCCCGATCTTGGGAACGCAAGGTACTGAAGAATACGAAAGAGATTAACAAACGCCGGAAAAAAGAGGGCAAAAAATCGATCTCCGAATCGTCCGCACCGAAAGTCGACAAGTTTAAAGGCCGCAACTATGTTGTTCCGGTGCTCCTGCTCATGCTGGTCGCGCTCTATCTAACGGTAGCTGCGCCTTGGCGTTCCGATTTCGAGACCGATCCGACGTTATTCTGGGTGACGGTCGGCTGTTATGTTCTGCTGGCTGTATTCTATTACTTCCGCCGTCCTTATTTGTCCGTTACGCGGGATACGATGGAGACACGCAAATTAACCGGCTACAAGCTGCTTCGTCCAAGCGACGTTCGTAAAATTTCGATTCAACCCGGTTATGTCGTGATCGAAACGGTTAAGGGCAGCAACTGGGTATTTTCCAGACTGATGAACCGGTTCCCGATCGAACGGATGGCCGAGCGGCTGAAAGTTTACGCCGATCTGCATCAGGTGGAGTGGGAACAGAAGACGAAGTGAGGAGACCGTACGAATGACGATTAAGGCCGTATTATTCGATCTAGACGATACGCTGTTGTGGGATGAGAGAAGCGTATCCGAAGCGTTCAGGAATACTTGTCAGCTAGCATCGGACGAGACGGGGCTTGACGTAGAAGCGTTGGAAGCGTCCGTTCGCAAGGAAGCCCGCGCGATCTATGAGAAGTACGAAACGTTCACCTTCACGCAAATGATCGGCATTAACCCGTTCGAAGCGCTGTGGGGCAATTTTAGAAAAGGCGAGCACGAGATGTTCCGTAAGCTGGAGCAGTTGGCGCCGTCGTACCGTGAGAACGCTTGGACTGCCGGACTCGCCGCATTAGGCGTGGACAATCCTGCCCTCGGCCGGAAGCTGGCGGAATATTTTCCGGCGCAGCGCCGCAGCTTGCCTTACGTGTACGACGAGACGTTCGCCGTACTGGACGAGCTTCGTAAAGACTACAAGCTTCTGCTCCTAACGAATGGTTCGCCGGATCTGCAGCAGGAGAAGCTGGACGGCATGCCGACTCTAATTCCGTACTTCGACGCTATCTTCATTTCGGGCAACTTCGGCGAAGGCAAGCCGTCTCCGCGCTTGTTCGAACATGCTATGGAACGCATCGGCATTACGGCGGAAGAGGGCGTAATGGTCGGCGACAAGCTGACGACGGATATCCTTGGCGCTAACGGCGTCGGCATGACGTCGATCTGGATCAACCGCCATGACGCGAAGCTGAGCGGCGATATCGTGCCGAAGCACGAAATCCGCAGCTTGACGGAATTGCCGGACTTGCTGAAACAGCTAACTAAATAACAACGAATCGACAGTTATTTGGAACGATTAACTGCGATGATAGAAAATAACAACAAAACGATAGTTATTTAAGCAAGCTCGTGCCGTTTGGCTCCATTTTGCTTCGAATAACTGCGCATTGTTGTTATTTTTTTCGTTGAACGGAACTTATATGAAAATAACTGCAAATGGTTGTTATTCGGGTATTATGATTGGATGAAGGGGCTCCAACTCCCTAAACAAAAAAGACGTACGATCCGCTAAGGCAGCGAACCGTACGTCTTTCCTTATATCACAAGCTTATTTCACGAAAGCAGGGTCGTCGTAGTTATGCGCTACCCAGCCGGCAGGTTCGATGAAGAGACGTACCGCGACGATCTGGCGGTTATCCATCAGCGTGAAGAAGTGCGGATAGTTTTCCGGAACGGAAATCACGTCGCCGGCTTCGAGCTCGACGTCGAAGTATCCGGTGTTCTCGTCGCCTTTGATGACGAAGATACCGCGTCCCGCCGTAATGGCGCGAACTTCGTCTTCCGTGTGGGTATGGACGTTCTCGAACTTTTTGAGCAGCTCGTCGAGATTAGGCGTCGCGTCCGAAAGGGCGATGACGTCCCATGTTTTGTAGCCGCGTCTGCCGGCAAGGTCGCGAATTTCCGCATCGAACGTGGAAAGGATTTCGCTCTTCTCGTCATCGGACAGTACGAACTTCTCTTGAAGGTGAGCCGGGAGTTTGGATGCATCCCAGTGTTCGTAAAGCACTTCGAATTTGTTCAGAAACTCGCGAACGTTCTCTTCGCCTTTGATGCGTTCGTTCGTGTTGCGGATTCGAATTTCAGCCATCGTTAATTCCTCATTTCCCAATAAGAATTATAGACTTAATTATAGAACATATTCCGACGCGTGTCGATGTGCATCTTTTCGTGCCAACCCGATTCTGTTACTATAGAGTTTAAATGATTGGACAGACGGGGGAAGCGATTCTAATTATGACTTTAACGCATTCTAAACCTTCTCTGCAAGAGGAGTTAACCAAGCGCATACTCATTCTCGACGGAGCGATGGGCACGATGATTCAGCAGGCGAATCTGACCGCGGACGATTTCGGCGGCGAGGAGCTGGACGGATGCAACGAGCTTCTCGTCGTGACGCGGCCAGACGTAATCCGCGGCATTCATGAGGCCTACTTGGCCGCGGGTTCCGACATCATCGAGACGAATACGTTCGGCGCGACGAGCGTCGTGCTGCAAGAATACGACATCCCGGAGAGAGCAAGGGAGCTGAACCTTGCCGCGGCGAAATTGGCCCGCGAAGCTTGCGATAAGTATTCTACGCCGGATAAGCCTAGATTCGTCGCGGGAGCGCTAGGTCCAACGACGAAGACGTTGTCGGTCACCGGCGGCGTGACGTTCGACGGTCTGGTGGAGAGCTACCGCGAGCAAGTGATCGCGCTCGTCGAAGGCGGCATCGACGCCATCTTGATCGAGACGAGCCAAGATACGCTTAACGTCAAAGCGGCGGGTATCGCCATACGCCAAGCGTTCGCCGAGACGGGCATCGAGCTGCCGATCATGATCAGCGGCACGATCGAGCCGATGGGGACGACGCTGGCCGGACAGAACATCGAGTCGTTCTACGTCTCGCTCGAGCATATGAAGCCGATCTCGATCGGGCTTAACTGCGCGACGGGACCGGAGTTCATGCGCGACCATATCCGTACGTTGTCCGGTATCGCAAGCATCGCGGTCAGCTGTTATCCGAACGCGGGCTTGCCGGATGAGAACGGCAATTATCACGAGTCTCCGGATTCGCTGGCGAGGAAGCTGCGCGGGTTCGCGGACCAAGGCTGGCTGAACATCGTCGGCGGCTGCTGCGGTACGACGCCGGCGCATATCTCGGCGATGGCGGAAGCGATGAAGGATGTATCGCCTCGCAAGCCTGAAGGCCAACATCCGCCTGCCGTCTCCGGCATCGAGACCGTCTATATCGAGGAAGACAATCGCCCGATTATGATCGGCGAGCGCACGAACATCTCCGGCTCGCGGAAGTTTAAGCGACTGATTAAAGAAGAGAAGTTCGACGAAGCGTCGGAGATCGCCCGTTCCCAAGTGAAGGGCGGCGCGCAGATTATCGATATAAACCTGCAGGACACCGATATCGACGAAACTTATGCGGTCAATAAGTTTCTGCCGATGGTCACGAAGAAGATCAAGGCGCCGCTCATGCTGGACTCCACCTACGACCATATCATCGAGCTCGGACTTAAATATTCGCAAGGCAAGGCGATTATTAACTCCATTAACCTTGAGGACGGCGAGTCGAAGTTCGAGAAGATCGTGCCGCTGATTCATCAGTACGGCGCGGCGGTCGTGTGCATCCTGATCGACGAGCGGGGACAAGCCGTATCCCGCGAAGCCAAGATGGAAGTAGCTACGCGCTCGTATGAGCTCCTTACGGGCAAGTACGGGATGCAGCCGGAAGACATTATTTTCGACCCGAACATGTTCCCGATCGGCTCCGGCGACCCGCAATATATCGGTTCCGCCGTAGAGACGATCGAAGGCATTCGAATGATCAAAGAGAAGTATCCGCGCGCCAAGACGATTCTCGGCCTCAGCAATATCTCGTTCGGCTTGCCGGACGCGGGACGCGAGGTGCTCAACTCCGTGTATCTGTACCATTGCACGAAAGCGGGTCTCGATTACGCGATCGTGAACACGGAGAAGCTGGAGCGCTACGCCTCCATTCCGGAGGAGGAGCGCAAGCTCGCCGAAGCGCTCATCTACGATACGAACGACGATACGCTCGCGGCGTTCGTCGCGGCGTTCCGCGATAAGAAAGTAGAGAAGAAGGTCAAGGCTTCGAACCTCACGCTCGAGGAGCGGTTAGGCGGCTACGTCGTCGAAGGCTCGAAGGAAGGATTGTTCGCGGATCTGGACGTAGCGCTGACGAAGTACGCTCCGCTCGATATCATCAACGGACCGCTCATGTCCGGGATGGAAGAGGTCGGCCGTCTGTTCAACAACAACGAGCTGATCGTAGCCGAAGTGCTGCAGAGCGCCGAGGTCATGAAGGCGTCCGTTGCCCACCTCGAGCCGCATATGGAGAAGAACGAGTCCGCGGTCAAAGGTAAAATCATGCTCGCGACCGTCAAGGGCGACGTGCACGATATCGGCAAAAACCTCGTCGAGATCATTCTCTCGAATAACGGATACAAGATCATCAACCTCGGCATCAAGGTGCCGCCGGAGCAAATTATCGAAGCCGCGCGCGTCGAAAAGCCGGACGCGATCGGCCTTTCCGGCCTGCTCGTTAAGTCGGCGCAGCAGATGGTCGTGACGGCGCAGGATTTGCGCACGTCGGGTATCGACGTGCCGATTTTGGTAGGCGGCGCCGCTCTTACGCGCAAGTTTACGAAGACGCGCATCGCGCCGGAGTACGAAGGCGTCGTCTTGTACGCGAAGGACGCGATGGATGGGCTTGATATCGCGAACAAGCTCGGCGATCCGGAGCATCGTGCACGCATCGCGGCTGAACACTGGGCGGAACAGAAGGCGCTGGCCGAGAAGCCGGAGACGCCGAAGGAGCTGCCGGAGCAATCGCGCGCGCGCCGTTCGAACGTTTCTCAGGATGCGCCGATTTTCAAAGCGCCGGACTTCGAGCGCCACGTCATCCGCGATTACCCGTTAGCCCATGTGAAGCCGTACGTAAACCTGCAAATGCTGCTCGGACATCATCTCGGTCTTAAAGGCAACGTCGAGGAGCTGCTCGCGGCTGGCGACGAACGTGCGACCAAACTGAAAGCGACGATCGACGACATCTTCGAACAGTCCGAACAGAACGATTGGTTGAAGCCGCAGGCGATGTACCGGTTCTTCCCGGCGCAATTGGAAGGCAACGACGTCCTCGTCTACGATCCGGCGGATACGACCCGCGTATTGCAGCGCTTCTCGTTCCCGCGCCAGCAGGTCGAGCCGTTCCTGTGCTTGGCGGATTTCCTGAAGTCGGTCGAGAGCGGCGTCATGGATACGGTCGGTTTCTTAGTCGTGACGGCAGGCCAAGGCGCCCGCGAGCAAGGCGAGAAGTGGAAGGAGAGCGGCGATTACTTGCGCTCCCACGCCATTATGGCGACGGCGCTCGAGGTGGCGGAAGGCTTGGCGGAACGCGTGCACCAGATTATGCGCGACAACTGGGGCTTCCCGGATCCGGCGGAGATGACGATGAAGCAGCGTTTTGGCGCCAGATATCAAGGTATTCGCGTGTCGTTCGGCTATCCGGCGTGCCCGAACCTCGAGGATCAAGGGCCGCTGTTCGAGCTCATGAAACCCGAGGATATCGGCGTACAGCTGACGGAAGGGTTCATGATGGAGCCGGAAGCTTCCGTATCCGCTATGGTGTTCGCGCATCCCGAGGCGCAGTACTTTAACGTAGAGAAGGCATAGACGACATAGACAACCCCGAAGGAACTCGAGTCCTTCGGGGTTGCTCACGTTATTATTGATTTTTCTCGTCTTGAATTTCTTCCTGCATGCCTTGGACGGCTTGACGGCGACGGGCGTTCTTGTTTGCGAGCTGATCCTTTTCCGTATCGCCGAGCTCAACTGCATGCTCGTCTAAGTAGTGCTCCGTGTTGCTGATGTTCTCGAGCGTATTTTGTTTAGCCTCTTGCAGCTTGCTCACGTTGTCGGAACGATCGTCCGGTTTAGCCAAGTTCAACTCTCCTTTGATTCCGAATCGGGCTGGTTGCCCGTCGAATAGGATGGCGCGATTGCTCTTCGTCTATTCGCGGTGAGGCTGAATTATTTTCCGGGAAAGCGCAGGTTCCGACATGAATTGTCGGAAAATTTGGATTACGGATGAAACAAAGTGTATCATGAGTGACGGGTGCTGCGGATTGTCGAAAATCGCTAGTCGTTGCCGTTGCTGGGCGAACATATATTCTGTACAATAGAAGGAAATGATCGCAAGGAGTTATGCCATGAATCCGTTGACGGAACGAGCGGAATCGGTGGAAGAATGGCTCGGCCTGCTGCGAAGCAAGCCCGAGCTGATGGAGAACGTCACTTACTGGCATACGCAGCCGGCGCGCCCCGCGCGAACGGTTCCGCTGCCTCCTAACATACATCCTAAGCTGGCCGAAGCACTGCGGAGCAAAGGAATATCCGAGCTGTATACCCACCAGGCCGCTTCTTATCAAGCGGTCGCGGAAGGCCGCCACGTCGTCACCGTGACGCCGACGGCTTCGGGCAAGACGCTTTGCTACAACCTGCCCGTGCTGCAGACGCTGCTGAACGACGACAGCGCGCGAGCCCTATATTTATTCCCGACCAAGGCGCTGGCGCAGGATCAGGTCGCCGAGCTTCAACAGCTCGCCGATCTGATGGAAGTCGACATCAAGACGCATACGTACGACGGGGACACTCCTCCGACCGTGCGGACGGCGATACGCAATGCCGGCCATATCGTCGTGACGAATCCGGACATGCTGCATTCGGCCATACTGCCTCATCATACGAAATGGGTTAAGCTGTTCGAAAATATCAAGTTCATCATCATCGACGAGCTGCACGCTTACCGAGGCGTGTTCGGCAGTCACGTCGCCAACGTCATTCGCAGGCTGAAGCGGATTTGCAAGTTTTACGGGAGCAATCCGCAGTTTCTGTGCGCCTCGGCTACGATTCGCAATCCTCGAGAGCATGCGGAGAGGCTGCTAGGGGAGCCTGTCGCGCTGATCGACGACAATGGCGCACCGACCGGGGAGAAGCACATGGTGTTCTACAATCCGCCGGTCGTGAATCAGCAGCTCGGCATCCGCCGCAGCAGCGTGCTCGAATCGCAGAAGCTGGCCGCGCTCTTACTCAAGAGCGGCATCCAGACGATCGTATTCGCGCGAAGCCGCGTGCGGGTCGAAATTCTGCTGACGTATTTGCAGGAGCTGATTAAGGGCGAGCTCGGCAAGAAATCGATCCGCGGTTATCTCGGCGGATATTTGCCCAAGCTTCGAAGAGAGATCGAGAAGGGACTGCGAAGCGGGGAAATTCGCGGCGTCGTCAGCACGAACGCGCTAGAGCTCGGCATCGACATCGGACAGTTGCAAGCATGCGTGTTGAACGGATACCCGGGTTCGATCGCGAGCACGTGGCAGCAGTCGGGCCGCGCGGGACGCCGTCACGGCAGCTCGGTCACGTTCCTCGTGGCGAGCAGCAATCCGCTCGATCAATATCTGATCCAGAATCCCGATTACTTCCTCGGCCGACCGCCGGAGGAGGCGCGCATCCATCCCGACAACCTGCTCATTCTGCTCGATCATATCAAGTGCGCGGCGTATGAGCTTCCTTTTGAAGAAGGAGATTCGTTCGGGGGCGAGAAATTAACCGACTTGCTGGAGTTTCTCGTGGAAGAAAAGGTGCTTCATCATGTCGGCAATCGCTGGTACTGGATGGAGCAGGCTTTCCCCGCGCACAACATCTCGCTTCGGACGGCGGCGCAAGAGAACATCATCATCATCGACATGACCGAAGGGCATAAAGTCATCGGAGAAGTCGACCGGTTCAGCGCGCCGACGCTCGTGCACGAGGAAGCGATCTATTTGCACGAGGGCGTGCAATACCAGGTCGAGAAGCTGGACTATCCCGAGAAGAAGGCATACGTTCGCCAGGTGAACGTCGATTATTTCACCGACGCGAGCCTCGCGGTGGAGCTGAAGGTGCTGCACGTCGATCTTGAGACGAAGTCAGGGCCGCTGGATCGGCATTACGGCGAGGTTACGGTGATGGCGAAGCCGACGATTTTCAAGAAAATCAGGCTGCGCACGCATGAGAACATCGGCTCGGGTCCGATTCATCTTCCGGAGGAGATTCTGCATACGAGCGGCTATTGGTTCTCTTTCTCCGAGGAAGAGTCTGCGAAGCGGAGCGCGAACGACATGCAGATGGCGCTGCTCGGTCTCGCGAACGTGCTCATCCACTTGGCGCCGCTGCATCTGATGTGCGACCCGTTCGACATTCGCGTCGTGCCGCAGGTGAAGGCGACGCATACGAAGCGGCCGACGATATATTTCTACGACCGGTATCCGGGCGGCATCGGACTCAGTCAAAGACTGTACGAGATGCATGACGATCTTCTCGAGGAAGCGGAACGGCTGATCGTCGGCTGCGGCTGCTTAAGCGGCTGTCCGGCGTGCGTCGGGCCGATCGAAGAAGTCGGACTGCTCGGCAAGACGCAAGCGCTGTCGTTATTGCGAGGCGCGAGGGCGGAAGCATGAGCGGGCTGAGGGAGCGGCTGGAGCGTCTGCGCGCGGCGGCTTTGGCCTCGGAGGCGGCAGAAGCCGCGCAGACGACAGATACCGATGAGAAGGCGGAAGAAGCATCGCCGCGTAGCGCGGAGCAGTCGGATAGCGCCGCGGGCAGACTTCATCCGGCATTCCGCGCGATAGGCGTCGAGGAGATCGAGAACGATGGCGGAAGCTTTCTGTTGCGCCGTATCGCGTATCCGCTGCCATACAGTCATGGCCGATATGGGCTCGAGGAGCTGCAACGCAGCGCAGGCTGGCTGGCGCCGGTCGCCGCAAGGCAGAACCGGACGAGAACGACGGGACCCGTAGATGTCGGCAGCTTGTTGTTCCTGGATACGGAGACGACCGGGCTTGGCGTCGGGGCAGGCAACGTACCGTTCATGATCGGCTTCGGTTACTATACGGACCATGCTTTTATCGTCGAGCAGACGCTTATCCGGCATCCCGGCGAGGAACGCGCCATGCTGCAATATTTGCTGACCCATCTGAAAGACAGAGAGCATCTCGTCACTTATAACGGACGAACGTTCGACTGGCCGGTGATCGTAAGCCGGTATATTATGAACGGTTGGCGCACGAGCGGAGCGGAACCGGGGCATCTCGATTTTCTGCATCCCTCCCGGGCGTTGTGGCGCAAGACGTTAGCTTCCTGCAGGCTGGCGACGGTCGAGGAGGCCAGGCTTGGATTCGTCAGAGGCGAAGACGTGCCCGGCTCGATGGCTCCGGCTCTGTACGTTCAATTCCTGAATGACGGGAACCCCGAGCATCTTCACGGGGTGTATACGCATAACGAGAAGGACGTGCTGACGCTCGCCGCCTTGGCGGTGCACTTCGCGCAGCTGCTGGAGGACCGCCCGGGAACGGAGCCTATGGACGACGAGGACGGAGAAGAGCTGTATTGCACGGCGAGCTGGCTGGAGAAGCACGGTCAGGAGGACCACGCGGAGCGGCTATTCGTCCGTCTGGCTGAACGGCCGGATGCAGGCGAGCGAGCATGGTGTCTGGCATTAGCGGCCAGATACAAGAAGCTGGGACGCTTAGATCGAGCGGTGCCTCTGTGGGAATCGATCGTCGCCTGCACGGAGTACGTCCTATTGCCGAAGACGGATGCTTTCGTCGAGCTGGCCATGCACCACGAGCATCGGACGAAGGACTTAAGCCGCGCATTAGATTACGCCAAGCGCGCGCTGGCGATGCTCGGACGCCGCGCCCGCATGAATCGCGCGAGCGCCTCGCTTAGCGACGAGAGAGAGAAGCTTCATCGGCGAATCGAACGATTGGAAGCGAGGATCGGCCGCGCCGCCGATCGCGGATAGCGACGGATGGGAAGGAGACGCAACTAACTTGATACTAACGATTGATACCGCGAACCGGTTAGCGAAGCCGGAAGCCCTACTATTTGACCTGGACGGTACGCTGTACCGCGGCAGCGAACGAATCGAAGGCGCGGACAGGCTGATCGCGAAGCTCACGCAAGCAGGACATCCTTGTTGGTTCGTCACGAACAATTCGACGCGCACGCAGGCGGAAGTGGCGGAGCATCTGAGGCATCTCGGCATCGACGCGGACGAGAGCCGCGTCGTCACGTCCGCCATGGCTGCCGCCTATTATGTAAAGAATCGCTTCCCGAATGCCGATACATTCGTCATCGGGGAGCGCGGACTGATCGAAGCGCTTCGAGAAGCCGGCATGCGTATCGTGCCGGATGACGATGACATGACGCATGCGAGGATCGTCGTTCAAGGGTTGGATCGGAAGCTCACTTACGAACGATTGCGCCTAGGCATCAACCACTTGCTCGCCGGAGCGGCGTTCGTGCAGACGAATCCGGATCGGCTGCTGCCGATGGAAGGAAGCTTCCTGCCCGGAGCGGGTACGATCGGAGCGGCTCTCGAGGCGGCGACGGGCATAAAGCCGGTCGTGATCGGGAAGCCTTCTTCCATCTTAATGGATTACGCGTTGGAGCTGGCCGGTACGTCGTCCGAGCGCACTTGGGTCATCGGCGATAATCCGTATACGGATATCGCGGCGGGCAACCACGCAGGATGTCCGTCCATTCTCGTGCTGACGGGTTATTGCAACGCGGATAGCTGGCAGCGGGAGTGCGAGTCGGCGCGCGCTAGTCCGCATACCGTATGCGGCAATCTGGACGATCTAGAGCAGCTGATCGACGAGATCAGCGCAGGCTAACAGGGCAGGAACGCGCGGCAGCCTATTTAAAGGGCGAGTTCGTTCGAGCCCGAACGAAGATTCAATTGTATCGAGGGTGAGTTAATTCGAGCCCGACGAAGATTCACTCTATCGAGGAGGAAGAAGCAACTATGCCGGAATGGCCGGAAATGGAGCATTATCGCACGCAGCTATCATCGCTTCTAGGCGGGAAGAGAATTACGGGTGTCGTCGTCAATCGCGAAGGATCGATTAACGAGCCGCCGGAAGCTTTCGCGAACGCGCTCGCGAACCGAACGATCCTTTTCGTGGAACGAAGAGGCAAACATTTGTTATTCCACCTCGATGACGGCAACCGGCTATTGCTTCATCTGATGCTTGGCGGTTGGATGTACTACGGAACGGATGGACCGAAGGAAGACAGCCGTTTTCAAGTGATTATTCGGCTCTTCGACGGCAACAGCTTGTATTTCGGAGGTTTGCGCCTGGGTCACTTGCACCTGGTATCGGCTAAGACGGCGCTTGAGCAGATGAAGCAGCTCGGACCCGAGCCGTTCGATCCGCGCCTAACGCTAGAAGCGTTCCGCAAGCTGTTCTCGGGTAAGCGAGGGCGCTTGAAGACGGCGTTAACCGACCAGAAGTTCATTGCCGGCATCGGCAACTGCTACAGCGACGAAATTTGTTTCGAAGCGAAGCTGCACCCGGCTAGTTCGATACCGGATCTGGATGCCGCCGCGATCGATAGACTGTACGACGCCATGAGGAAGGTGCTGCTCGAAGCGAAAGAAGCGGGCGGGTACATGGAGCATCCTCTGACCGAGAACGACACCGTTACGGGCGGGTATAACTCGCGCTGTCTCGTCTATGATCGGGGAGGAGAAGCCTGCGGCGTATGCGGACATGAAATTACGCAGGAGACGTTGGCCAGCCGTAAAATGTTCTATTGCCCGCAATGCCAAGGGACGGCGTAATCGCGATGCGTATCGGGAGCCATGTGAGTACGCGAGGCAGTTACATTCAGGCAGCGGAAAGCGCGGCGGCGCTGGGCGCGAACGCGTTTCAATATTTTCCGAAAAATCCCCGCATGCTGGCGCCGAAAGCCTTCTCCTCTACGGACGCGGAACGATGCCGTCGATACTGTCAGGAGCACGGAATCGTCTCGATCGCCCACGGCCCTTATCCCGTAAATCCGGCATCGACAGGCGAACCTAGCGAGCGTATGGTCGCGTGCACGCTGAACGATTTGGCCATCGCGGAAGCTTGCGGTTCGATCGGAGTCGTCGTTCATTTCGGCGTGTACAAAGGGAAGGAGCCGCTTGAGGGGTATCGAAATATAATAGAGTGGATCAATAAAGTCGCGTCCGCGTGGCAAGGTAAAGCTCTGATTTTATTGGAGAACCAAGCCGGAGATCACGGTCCGATGGGGACGACGCCCGAAGAATGGGTGCAAATTCGCTCGTTATGCAAGGAACCGGAGAAAATCGGGTTCTGCCTCGATACGTGCCACCTTTTCGCCAGCGGCGAATGGAAAGCAGGCGGCTGGGAAGCGTTCGTCGAACGCGCGAGGAAGCTAGGCATGTGGGACAGCTTGCGCGCCGTCCATCTGAACGATTCGCTCTATCCGCAAGGCTCGCGCAAAGACCGCCACGCCCCGATCGGAGCCGGATACATCGGCGAAGTCGGATTCAGGGAGCTCCTTGCCACTCCGGAAATCAGGAAAGTGCCGTTATTTATGGAAACGCCTACAAGCGAAGGGCTGTCGCATCGGGAGCAAATCGGGCTTGTAAGGCGTCTGTCGAAGGAGGAAGAGACGGATGATTAACGTGTACTTGGACGACGTAAGACCTTGTCCGCGCGGATTCGTCGCTGCCAGATCGGCCGAGGAATGCTTGCTGCTCCTGTCGGATTGCGAAGTCGACGTGCTATCGCTTGATTTCGAACTCGGGTACAATCAACCTAACGGTTTATCCGTCGTGCATGGTATGATTGCGGGCGGCTTCTACCCGCGGGAAGTATACGTACACTCCTCCAGCTTGATGGGAAGAGCGCAGATGGTTCGCGCGCTGCGGGACGCGAATCCGCCGGGCGTCGTCATTCACGACGGTCCGATGCCGCAAGCCGTGCTGGATCGGGCGGCCATATCCGGAGCGAAGCGGGATGCTTGAGTGGGAGAACGGCGATTGGGAGCGGGCTTGGGCCGACGAACCGGGCCCGCTTGCGGTTTTCGTGCATACGCCGCTGTGCGGAACGTGCGCGCTGGCGAAGCGGATGCTGGCGATCGTAGAGCAGATTCGACCCGATTTTCCGCTGTATGCCGCGAATTTGAACGCGATGCCCGGCATCGCGCAGGCGTTCCGGATCGAAAGCGTGCCATGTTTGCTCGTGAAGGGCATAAACGGAGAATGGTCGAAGCAGTACCGTTTTCCATCCGTTACGGACATCGTGGAACGGCTGGACCTAGCGAATAAAGGAGAAACAGGATAATGATAGAATTACGCAATCTAACGCTGCGGAGAGGCGATCGGGAAATCTTACGGGGCGTCGATCTGAGTGTGAAGCCGGGCGAGCATTGGACGCTGCTCGGACGTAACGGCTGCGGGAAAACGACCGTACTCGAAATGATCAACGCCTATCTTTTTCCGACATCGGGAACGGTGGACGTGCTCGGGCATCGATACGGAACGGTCGATGTCCGCGAAATACGCAAACAAATCGGCTACATCGGTCCTTCGCTCATGGAGAAGTTCACGCTTCGGGATCCCGTGTGGGAAATCGTCGCGGGAGGCGCATTCGCTTTTCTCCGTATTTATGTGGACGTGCCGGATGAAGTGCGCGAACGCGCAATGGACGAGCTTGGCAAAGTCGGGTTAAGACACATGGCGGAGCAATCCTTCGGCACCTTGTCCCAAGGCGAACGCAAGAAGGTATTGCTCGCGCGCACGATGATGGCGAATCCGGAACTGTTGATCCTGGACGAGCCTTGCGCGGGACTGGATCTGTTCGAACGGGAAAAGTTTCTGGACGCGCTGACGAGGTTAACGTCGAACCGGATGTCGATGCTATACGTGACTCATCATATTGAAGAAATCATCCCTGTATTTACGCACGTGGCTCTAATGGCGGAAGGCAGGATTATCGCATCGGGACCGAAGCGGGACGTGCTGACGGCGGAGCGGCTGGAAGCCGCCTACGATGTTCCGTTAACCGTGACGTGGCGCCGCGAGCGGCCTTGGATTCAAGTCGGGAAGGAAGAGGAATAAACATTGATTACCTATATCGGAACGGCGAATCCGGGGTTTGCTCCCTATGCGATGGAAGAGCTGCGCCGCCGAGTGCGCGGGACGAAAGTGTCGAGCGTCGCGGCGGGAGAGACGTTAAGCTTCACGTCCGGAGATCATGAACCGGAGCAATTATTGAAGGAGCTTCGCAAGGACGAACCTGTATTCTTGCGGCATCTGTTCCCTGTAGAAGCTGAGACGGCTGTCAGCGGCGACGAGGAGCTGACGGCTGCCACGCTGCGGGATTATGCGGCGCAGCTGGCTGATCGGGTACGCGGCAAGAAGGTTGCCATTCAAATCAGGAAGGCGCAAGACAGCCCGTTCCCGTTCGGTTCGGCGGAAGCGAGAGACGTCATGGCGGAAGTCGTTCGCGAGCTAGGCGGCGAGGTCGTCGCACGGGATTCGGATTGGATCGTCTCCGTCTATTCGACGCGCAAAGGGATGTTCATGGGCTGCTCGACGCCTAAAGACAACTTGTCCGATTGGCCGGGGGGCGCCGTTCGTTTCCGCAGGGACGAAGCGCTGATCTCTCGCGCGGCGTTCAAGCTGCTGGAAGCGGAGAAGGCGTTCGGACTGCCGCTTGACCGGTTCACGAACGCGCTGGACCTCGGCGCGGCACCCGGCGGTTGGACGTCGGTGCTGCTCGAGCGAGGCATGAAGGTGACGGCGGTCGACCCGGCCGAGATGGACGAGTCGCTGGCGCTGCATCCGAGGTTGAGACATATCCGGAAGAACGCCGCCGAGCTGTCTTTCGCTCCGGGAACGTTCGATCTGCTCGTCTGCGACATGAGCTGGGATCCGTATCATACGTGCCGGATCGTCTCGGGCTTGTCGTCCGCGCTGTCGGCGGGCGGCTCGGGCATTATTACGCTGAAGCTTATGTACCGCAAGCCGTTCCAGAGCATCCAGGACTTGACCGAGGCGTATTCGGAGCATTTCGAGATTCGCAAGGTCAAGCAGTTGTTCCACAACCGCGAAGAGGTTACAATGTGGGTAAGGCGGAAGCCTTAATCGGATAGATCGACCGGGAAAGCATCCCGCACCGAAGCGTGCCTAGCCATAGGCGATACGCTTGGCGTGCGGGATTTTTTGCGTGGTTTCGCAGCCGGAACGATTGGCGGATCGGCGTAATAGCGGTACTCCGTTCCGTTATTGGACGGGATATCGCCTCGTTCTACGCAATAGCGGAACCCAGTTCCGTTAACTTAGCCTTGCTTGCCTGGTCTAGTCGAAAAACGGCGCAATAGCGGAACTCCGTTCCGTTATCGTATTGAAAATACGCCCACAGAGGCGTAATAGCGGAACTCCGTTCCGTTAACAAGGTTAATGTCATGGGGGAGGATGTAGATATGGAAGCAATCGGACAGTTCGGAGCAGGCGAGTTATTCGCGGGTCGGTACCGTATCGGGATGCAGATCGGCAAAGGCGGGATGGGAAGAGTCTACCTTGCCGAGGATATGCGGCTGAACGGGAAGTTGGTCGCGCTAAAGCTAACGAAACCGCTGCCGGAGGAGAGAGATGCGTTCGTGTCGGAAGCGAAGCTCATGTGCGGCTTGGCCCATCCGCATCTGCCGGCGATCGTCGATTATTATCCGCCGGATGCGAACGGTCTTGCTTGTATCGTCATGGACTATATTGCCGGCGATACGCTCGCCGAGCGGTTCGAGCGCTTCGGCTTGAGGCTGCCTTTTCAACTCGTGCTGAAATACCTTATCCAGCTATGCGACGTGCTTGCTTATTTGCATGCCCAATCCCCGCCGATCGTCTTCCGGGACTTGAAACCGTCCAACGTATTGATCGACCGGAACGATCAAACGATGCTAGTCGATTTCGGCATTGCCCGTCGCTATCGTCCCGGCGAGACATCCGATACGGTGCAGCTAGGCACGCCGGGTTTCGCGGCGCCAGAGCAGCTTCGGAACGAACAGAGCGATGCGCGTACCGATCTGTACGCTCTGGGGGCGCTGGCTTATTTCTTGTTGTCCGGCGGACGCTTCGCCATGCGGCATCGAGGAAGCATGCGTTCGGCGTTGCAGGGAGACGTGCCGGGAACGTTCATCGTTCTGTTGGATCGGTTGCTATCGTCCGATCCGAGCATGCGGCCGCAGTCGGCGGAACAGCTTCGAGAAGAATTGATAGGTGTTATGCCAGAGAGCGATCAAATGTACGGAACCAACGCGGATACGGAGAACGTGTACGGCAATCCCTCGAAGAGTTCGGAAGGAGTCATCGTCGTAGCGATCGCATCGGCATATCCGGGTGCGGGAGCAACATTCACGGCGCTTGCCGCGTCTGCGGCATTGAGTCGATCCGGCATCTCTCACGCGTTAGTCGAATGTCCCGGCATCGTCGATGAGGATGAGCTGTATACGTTGCTCGACGGGGAGAAGCGCAGGCCGAGAGGGGCCGTGTTCGCGGACGTGTCAGGATTGCAGCCATCGACGCCAGTCTGGCGGGAAGGAGCTGCTGCCTATTATCCGATCGATCCGAGCAAGCTTGCAGCCAGCGAAGAGCTTGGCCCAACGTTCTCGCAGTGGCTGCGCAGGCTCGGCGTGCCGATCGTGCTGCTCGACGTGTCCAGCCGGTGGACGAGCTCCAAGACGCTAGATTGGCTGCGCCATTCGGTCGATCGGATCTGGATGGTAGCGGACTGCTTCCCGGCGAAATGGACGAAGCGCAGACAAGATGCTTGCATCTCGCTGCAGGCCGTCGGCGGCAAGGAGGGCGGGAGGCGGATCGCCTTCGACTGGATTGCCAACCGCGATCAAGCTTTCTCTAGCCGTCAAGCATGGTTAGAGTTGTTCCCAGGGAAACCGGCAGCTCTAATTCCTCAAGTAGACATCGGCTCTATGCTTGCGGCACTGTGGAAGGGACAAGGGATGCCTGAAGATCGGAAGACCGCACAATCGATAGATGCATCGCTCAAGAGGCTGTTGGTCGAGCTTGTGAAGGCAATCGGTTGATGCCGTCGCGTTTTTCGCAACTTTGACAGCCATGGTACAATAAGAGGGACAATCGCATTAGGTCAACTCGCCGCGCAAGGCCTCAAGTAGTAAAATTTTCGTTCGAAAAATCGCCGTTATCGAGAGTTGTACGAAACTCGTACAACGCGGCGCAACAAGCGCCATCGCATTGTCGTCAGTCGCTATAGACAAGGGAGAGCATAAGATGGCTCGCAGTCTCTATCGCCCGCTCGAAGCGGGGTTAACCGCGCTGAAGCTCGGGTTGACTTCGTTCGGCGGCCCCGTCGCACACATCGGTTATTTCCGGCGCGAATTCGTAGACCGCAAGGGATGGCTTTCTAACGAGTCATTCGCGGAATTGACCGCGTTATGCCAGTTTCTACCCGGACCGGCCAGCAGCCAGCTCGGGATTGCCGTCGGTATACGACGGGCCGGCTTTCTGGGCGGGATCGCCGCTTGGCTCGGCTTTACGATTCCTTCGGCGCTGTTGCTGGTCTTGTTCGCCCTATCCATGAACAACAATGCCTTCGCCGATGCCGGCTGGCTTCACGGACTGAAGCTGGCGGCCGTGGCCGTCGTCGCGCAAGCGGTATGGAGCATGGGGCGTACGCTGACGCCCGACCGAACCCGAATCTCCATGGCCGCTCTTACCGCCGTCATCGCTTTATGGTGGCCGGGAGCGCTCGGACAGATCGTACCGCTGATATTATGCGGTATCGTCGGAGCTTTTTTCATCCAACCTAATCCATTAGCGGACGAACCTCATTCGCCGGATACCGGCATGAAGTCAACGCCTGCGGTCATATGCCTGCTCCTATTCGTCGTCCTGCTTGTCGCGCTGCCTTTGCTCGCTTCTTGGCATCCTAACATTATGGTGGAGCTGGCGGATATCGGTTATCGCGCAGGTTCGCTCGTATTCGGCGGCGGACACGTCGTACTGCCGATGCTGCACGAGGAGATGGTCCCGCAGGGCATCGTAAGCGAGCAGCAATTTCTGGCCGGTTATGGTGCGGCGCAAGCGGTTCCCGGTCCGCTGTTCACGTTCTCGGCTTATCTCGGAGCCGTATCCGCGCCTGGAGGCGAAGGCGTTCTCCGCGCGGTCGTCATGCTCTTATTCATTTTTCTGCCGTCTTTCCTGCTTGTCGCGGGAGTATTGCCGTTCTGGTCGAAGCTTCGCGGGCATCTTCGCACGCGGGCAGCCGTCGCGGGCGTCAATGCCGCGGTCGTCGGTGTGCTGCTTGCCGCACTGTACACGCCTGTATTTACTAGCACGGTAGAGGGTGCAACGGATTTTACGTTCGTTATCATCGGCTTCGTCCTGCTCTCAAGCTGGCGCTGCCCCCCGTGGTTAATCGTCCTGTTAGCAGCCGTCTGCGGCTGGATCGTATATTCGTGAGGTGAACGAAATGAACAACGAGAAAATACTAATCATTGAAGACGAGGATTCGATCGCGAGAATATTGCAGCTGGAGCTGGAGCACGAAAGCTATACCGTCGGTCGCGCCGCGGACGGCCGCACCGGACTCGAGATGGCGGTCAGCGGCGAATGGAGTCTGATCCTGCTCGACGTCATGCTGCCCGAGCTTAACGGAATCGAGGTGCTGCGCCGCCTTAGACAGAACGATCGCGCGGTACCGGTTATTTTGCTGACGGCAAGGGATACGGTACCGGACAAAGTCAGCGGGTTCGAACATGGCGCGAACGATTACATTACGAAGCCTTTCGCGATGGAAGAGCTGCTCGCGCGCGTCAGAAACCTGCTGCGCATCTTCCAAGCTTCGCGCGAAGGGGAGAGCGAGGACGTCATCAGAATCGGCGATCTGTCGATCGAACTGCTCACGCGCAAGGTGTACCGCAAAGATATTTCCATCGATCTGACCCCGAGGGAATTCGAGCTGCTTCTTTACTTGGCTCGCCATAAAAACACGGAAAAGACGAGAGATGAAATTCTGTCGGACGTGTGGGGTTACGAATACATCGGAGATACGAACGTCGTGGACGTCTATATCCGTTACTTGCGGCAGAAGATGGACAAGGGATACCGGCATAAGCTTCTGCACACGGTACGCGGCGTAGGTTATATGCTGAAGGAGCCGGATGCATGACACTGCGGTCGCGGTTTACGCTCTTTACCGTATTTTGGTTAATTTTCATCCTTATCCTGTATAACATCTTCGTCTACTTCTTCGTCATTCGCGTCACGACGCGCGGAGAACTTGCTCTCATGACGAATAAAACCGATCTCGTCGTCGACTCGATACGCCAGAAGAACATGCGCGGGCTGGACGATCCGAAGTTGCTGATCGATCTATATAACGCGAACGAGATGATGCGGATCGTTACGGCGGACGGACAAGTCGTCAATCAGATCGGCGATAGAGAGCTGCTATCGCAGCCTGCGATAGCCAGCTCGTCCATGATGAACGAGACCCGGCAGATCAACGGTCAGCGAATCATCTACTTGACCGTTCCCTTATTCGATCAAGGACGTTTCATCGGGACGATCGAGGCGGCCCGCAGACTTACGGTTCTGGACAGCTACTTGCAGATTCTAGTTGGTGCGCTAAGCGTGACGAGCATCGGCGCCGTCGTGTTCGCCATATTCGGAACGCTATGGTTCACGTCGAGACTGACGGGGCCGATCGGCCAGATGGTACAGACGATGCGGGAAATCGACCGAAGCGGCAAGTTGCAGGTCGTGAAGCTAAGCGGAAGGGAAGAGTCCGTCGAGCTCCAGCAGCTCGTACGGGCGTTCAACCAGATGATCGAGCGCTTGGATCGAACGATCGAGCATCAGAAACACTTCGTGGCCGATGCCTCTCACGAGCTGAAGACGCCGCTGACGGTCATATCCAGCTACGCGGATATGCTGAAGAGGTGGGGAAGAGACAACGCCGAGGTACGCGACGAAGCGATCGAGGCGATCTCGAAAGAAACGCAGCGGCTGCAGAACCTCATCCGGTCGATGCTCACGCTTGCCGAAGCGGAGCAGGACGCATGGCTGAAGATGGACAGGTTCGACGTGTACGGCGTCATCCGCGAGCTGTCCGAGACGCTCGGCACGACGTTCCAGCGGGAAATCCGCGTTCATTCGGACGGCAACGTCAAGATGCGCGGGGATAAGGATAAGATCCGCCAGCTGCTTCTCATTCTGATCGACAACGCGATCAAATACAGCAAAGAACCGATCGACGTCCGCGTACGCGCGATCAAATCCACCGTGAAGATCGAAGTGACGGATTACGGCATCGGCGTTCCCGAGCACGAAATTCCTTACTTGTTCGAACGTTTCTATCGCGTGGACAACGCGCGCAGACGGACGACGGGAGGCAGCGGACTCGGTTTGTCCATCGCGAAGAAGATCATCGATATGCATGAGGGTCAAGTCGAAGTATACAGCAAGCCGGGTAACGGTACGACGATCTCTATCAAGCTGCCTCGCAACCCATAGAACGCAAACAAAACCGGCAAATTCGGACCTTCCCGAATTTGCCGGTTTTTATCGTGCAACATTGCGTGTCCTCTAGACGTTACTAGAGTACGCGACGAGCGGTAACGTAGTGAGCCTTCCAGTAGCTGGAGTTGATGCTCGAATACGTGACGCCTGGCGCTCCGTACGTGTGAAGCATCTTGCCTTTGCCGGTGTATACGCCAACGTGGCCGATCTTCTTACCCGTGCGTGCCGTCGTGAAGAAGACGAGGTCGCCTTTTTTCAGATTCGCTTTCGTTACCCGGTATCCTTTCTTCGCTTGATCGCTGGATACGCGAGGTAGCTTGATCCCGTACTTGCCGTATATATATTGAGTAAAGCTTGAACAGTCGAAGGTGGACGTTCTGCCGGATGGCGAACCGAAGCGGTACTTGACTCCGAGATATTTATTGCCTAGGCTTACGATTTTGTCAGCTTTCGTGGCAGCAGCCGCAGGCTGAGCTTGTCCAATCGCGAGGCCGGTAAAGCCGATTACCGCACCAAGGCTGACCGTAAGCACTTTACGAACGAGCGTATGTTGAAGATTCATGTTGGAATCCCTCCGTGTAAGTGTTATTCGTGTCGCTTGCTCAACCGAGTATAGCAAACTCGCGGTTTCCTAACGTTTCCCAAAGAGAGAAAAAAGAGCGTGTACAGGGCATTTGAAACGCTTTCTTAAAAAACGATGAGAAAATTCTCATAACCGAGCAAGGCGCGACAAACGCCGTCTGCTCGGTGTTTTCGGCGTTGTCGTCGCCCACGGCGCTTGCCGAGCGTCTTCTATGTAGCTAAGATAATGAGAGAGATTAGCGTTGCAGAGAGGACGTACACCCGATGAAAATGAGAGTATCAGCCGTTCAGTTTCATTTGCAGGATTGCGAGACGTTCGCCGATTTTGCAGATCAAGCGACCCATTACGTTCGCAACGCCTCTGAATACGGCTCGGAATTCGTGCTGTTTCCCGAGTTCGTGACGACGCCGCTGCTCGCGATCGGCGACGTAGACGGCAAAGGCCGACCGATCGACAAGCTGACCGACTATACGGAATCCTATATCGCGCTGTTCAGCGGATTGGCGCAAAGCTATGGCGTCTATATCATCGCCGGCACCCATGTGACCAAGAAAGGCGACCGGCTTCGGAATTCCGCCTACCTATTCGCTCCGGACGGCACCTATAAGACGCAGGATAAGCTGCACATTACGCCGACGGAGGTAGAGGCTTGGAACGTAGAGCCTGGAGAAGGCGTAGAAGTGTTCGATACTCCGTTCGGAACGATCGGTTTGTTGACGTGCTACGATATCGAATTTCCCGAAATCGTACGCATGGTTCGGGCGAAAGGCGCCGACGTCATCTTCTGCCCGTCTTGCACGGACGATCGGCACGGGTTCTACCGCGTTCGTTATTGCTGCCATGCCCGCGCCGTCGAGAACCAAGTGTATATCGTGACGACCGGCACGGTCGGCTCGCTGCGCAAAGTCGATTTCATGAGGGCGAATTACGGACAGGCGGCGGTCATTACGCCGAACGATATTCCGTTCCCTCCGCGCGGCATCCTATGCGAGGGGGAGATCAACGCGGATATGCTGATCACCGCGGACTTGGACTTGTCGCTTCTGGAGGACGTTCGCAAGGCAGGCTCCGTGACGACTTGGCGAGACCGTCGTACCGATCTGTATACGGATTGGAAATAGGCGATTAAGGGAGGCTGACGCCGCATGCGAAAAAGGTTTCAGGTGACGGACGGAACGACGATGCGCACGGTTGTGATTCGCAACTATGGAGAGTCGGACTTCGGGAAGTTAATCGACTTGCAAGCCGAATGCTTTCCGCCGCCGTATCCGTCCGAGTTATGGTGGAACGAGGCTCAGCTAACGGAACACGCGACGAGATTTCCGGACGGAGCGATCTGCGCCGAGATCGACGGTAGAATCGTCGGCTCGATGACGGCGCTGCGCATCCGTCTCGAAGAATACACCCGGCATGATTGGTCGACGATTGCAGACGATGGATATATTAGAAATCATCAGCCTGACGGGGAGACGCTGTATGTCATCGACATTGGCGTATCGCCGGCCTTTCGCCAATTCGGCTTAGGCAAATGGCTCATGCAGTCGATGTACGAGACCGTTGTCCATCTGGGATGCGACAGATTGCTAGGCGCCGGCCGCATGCCCGGATACGGAGCGTTGTCGGACCGTATGACCGCCGAGGAGTACTTGGAGCAGGTCGTTCAAGGCCAGCGGAAGGACCCGGTCATTACGTTCCTGCTGCGCTGCGGAAGAATGCCGGTCGGCGTCGTGCAGAACTACTTGGATGACGAGCAATCCGCCAATTACGCAGCTTTAATGGAATGGCGTAACCCGTTCAAACTTTAATGTGACGGCAACCTATTGAGGAGGATATTGGAATGGAGTACGTTCGCGTTACATCTATCGAAGACTCGAATTTCGCGGCGATGCACCGGATGATGACGAAGATTTTTCCGCCGGAGGAAGTGCTGGCGTTCGAACTATGGAGAGAACCGATCTCCGATCCGTCGATTCACGTCTATGTGGCCATCGAGAGTGGAGAAGTCGTCGGCGCGACCGAATACCGGTACTATCCGGAGCTGCGCGTCGCGATGACCGATTTCACCATCATTAGCGCATTAAGCAAAGGCATCGGGAGGTTCCTGTTCGTGGAGCGGCAGAAGGATTTGGTTCGCTTGCAGGCCGCGTCGGGTACGGTGGCGCTAGGCATGTTCGCCGAGATCTATAACCCTCAAGCGACGGCTAGCCATTCGTTCGGCGAAGTACTCGCGATGCATCCGGCGGTACGCCGCGAAGTGCTGTCCCACTTGGGCTATCGGAAGCTGGACCTTGCCTACGTTCATCCTTCATGGGATCACGAGGGCAAGGCGGTTACGGAGCTCGATTTAGGCTTCTTGCCCGCCGACCATGCGACGACGCACCTTCCCGCATCCCTCGTAACCGAGTTCTTGACCACCTATTACGAGGCGCTGCCGAACAAGCCGATGGAATGGCTGAAGATGATCGCGGAGCTCGAGACGCGTAGCGACATCGAACTCATGCCGTTATAAGAAGGAGAAGCTATGCGGATCACGGTGCTTGGTAACGGCGATTCAATGGGAACGCCCAGGGTGTATTGCGAATGCGGCGTCTGCACGGAAGCGCGAACGTCGGGAGTGAACAGACGTTATCGTTCGGCCTTGTGGTTGGAGGAGGATCGCTTGCCGCCGCTGCTGCTGGATTGCGGGCAGGACTGGCGCGCCCAGATGGAGCGGCTTCGCGTCCGACACGTCGAGCATGCGCTTATTACGCATGCGCATATGGACCATATCGCCGGACTCACCGACTGGGCCGACGGCTGCAGATGGCGGGGCGAGCCCGCAACGCTGCATGCGCCGGAAGAGGTACTCGCGTTAATTCGCAGCAGATACCCATGGGTAGAAACTCAGCTTGAGATGATCGCGAACGATAAAGGGATGGACTACGGTCCTTGGAACATCCGAACGTGGAAAGTGAATCACGGCAAGAACGGATACTCCTACGCCTATCGTTTCGACCATAAGACGGATGGCAAAGCGTGGGCTTATTGCTCGGACGCGATCAATATGACCGACGAGCAGATCGAACCGCTGCAGGGTCTCGATCTGCTCTTCCTCGGAACCAGCTTCGTGGAGGAGCCGTATCCGATGGAGACGAGATCGGTATACGATATGAAAGAAGGAATACAGCTTGCGGAGCGGTTAATGCCTAGCAGAGTCCTGTTCACCCATTTGTCTCACGACGTGGACGCGCGGCAGAACTATTCGCTCCCGCCGCACATTCAGCTTGCCGAAACCGGGATGATGATCGAGCTTTAATCCCGGCTGCGGATTACGAGCATTAGACCGCCGCTGATCGTAATCGTGCCCGTCGCGGCATTCAGCACGTTGCTGACGCCGATGGATTGGCCGAGCTGAATCGTGGCGTTATGAAGCGGGTAACGAAAACCTTCCAGCGTTATACCCGTAACCGTCTCGGAGAGCGGAAGCAGAGAGACGTTCTCGTACCGCGAATCTTCGGCGATCCTTATGATGGACTTGTTCGTACATAATCGAATTTCGTTGTGCTCGTCGATCAAGCGCAGGCTGCATCCCAGCTCCTGCGCTTGTTGGAGCAGATGGACGTTGGCGAGGGTGTGGTCGAATCGCGTGCCGAGAGCGCCGATCATATCGATGTCGATAAACCCGCGGTTCACGGCTTCGCGGAACGCAAGCTCCGTGTCCGTCCAGTCTTTGTCCACGGCGTCGAACGACAGAAGCTCGTCCGAGTAATTGCGAATCAGATCCAGCTGCTCAGAGGTAACCGAGTCGAAGTCCCCGACGGCCAGCTTCATCCGCAAGCCGCTTGAGGCGACGAATTCGGCTCCGCGATCGGCCCCGATGATGCAATCATAATGCTGAAGATAAGCGGCGGCCCATTCTCCGAGCCTGCCTCCGGATACGATTAACGCACGGGTGTGCGGTTGTTGAACGGTCACGAGATGACATCCTTTGCTATTCGAGATAACCATGCGGTAAATTTCCTATAGTCCTCTCAGTATAACGGCAAAAAGAGCGTTGCGGAACTGCCGGACCTGCCGCTACAATGAGAGAGGATTGTCATCAATCGACAACGATCGGGATTATCGGAGGTTATCGGCATTGGAATGGGATGTCTTTCATATTTTCAGCTTGATCGGAACGATCGCATTCGCCGTCAGCGGCGCGATCGTCGCCATGGAAGAGGAGTATGACATCCTCGGCGTATTCGTGTTGGGCCTCGTAACCGCGTTCGGGGGCGGCGTCATACGGAACCTGCTCATCGGCGTTCCGGTAACGACGTTATGGAGCCAAGGGCTGTTTTTGAAAACGGCGGTTATCGCCATCCTCATCGTGTTCTTATTGCCGATTCATTGGATTCATCATTGGAAGCGGGGCGAGGCGTTCTTCGACGCGATCGGCTTAGCCGCGTTCGCGATACAAGGCGCCTTGTACGCCGTTCAAGAGCATTTGCCGCTTAGCGCGGTGATGGTCGCGGCCATGCTGACCGGAATCGGCGGCGGGATGGTCAGGGACGTCATGGCCGGCCGCAAACCTCTGGTATTGCGGGACGAAATTTACGCCGTCTGGGCGTTATTGGCGGGACTAGCGATCGGTCTCTTCGATCTGCAGCTCGCTTGGGAATTGTTCGCTTTATTTTCGGTGGTCGTGTTGTTCAGAATGTTATCGGTCTACTATAAATGGAAGCTGCCTCGTCGGTCGTTGCACGGGGCGCAATCGAGAGATGTTGGAGGGCAAGCATGAGCTATTCCGTACTATTCGTCTGTTTAGGCAACATCTGCCGTTCTCCGATGGCGGAAGCGGTATTCAAGGATTTAGTCCGCCGCGAAGGGCTCGAAGATCGGATCGCGGTCGATTCCGCGGGTACGGGCGACTGGCACGTCGGGCATCCTCCCCACGAAGGGACTCGCAAGCTACTGGACCGCAACGGTATCTCCTACGCGGGCATGAAGGCGCGTCAGATCGCCAAAGCCGACGGAGACCGGTTCGATCTGATCGTGGCGATGGACACCCGCAATGAGAGCGATATCCGGAGCTTACTCGGGGCTTCGCCGAAATCCGAAGTGATCCGGTTTCTCTCGTTGATGCCGGAACAAGGACTCGTGGACGTGCCCGACCCGTATTACTCGGGCAACTTCGACGAGGTGTACGAGCTGGTGAAAGAAGGCTGCGAGAAATTGCTGGCGGTCGTCAAGGAGAGATTGGCGCATGGGTGAGGATTCCGCTAAGGATACGCCGAACGCGCCGCTGCCTCTTAGCTTCGCCCAGATGAGGCTTGTGAACGAGGAGGAGCTGACGAGACGGATCGAGACGGTGACTACGCTCAGCGAGCAGAACGGAGAGCTGTACCGGCTTGTCAAAGACGGGGAAACCGGCGAGCATTACTTGCACTACGCGGTGTACCATGTGAATGTGGCAGGAGGCGGGGCGGAGGAGCATTACCATCATCTGCTTCCCGTGCCGCACGACGACGTCATCGCGATGGCGCTTGGCGCGCCGTGGCCGCAATATCCGTCGCAATGGGAGGCCGCGTATCTGCGCAACGGGCCGCACGGCGGATTCGTCTGGTACGACCCGAGCGGCGCGAGCATGGACGAGGCGGCTTACGAGGAAGCCGCCGCCATGCTTAAGGAGCAGTTGCTGGCGTTCCGCCGCAGCGGTTCGCATACCGAGGAAGAGATTAAGAGATTGTTCGACACGATAGAGCGCAAGCTCCCGCCCTCCGTCTAACCGAGGGTTATCCGAATACCGCAGGCGTAGGCCCTAGGAAGGTGCCGAGCGCTTCCGGTATTTCTTTTTGCCAAAATCCCCATTTATGCTCCCCTTCTTTCTCCGAATAGAGGAACTTGGCTCCTTTGGCCAGCAGCAGCTCGCGTGCGGTTCGGTTCAACGACACGAAATCGAACACGCCGCGATCGGTCTCGTAAGCCGTCTCCTGCAAGCCGACCGTCATCCACAGCCGCAGTCGTTCTAGCGACCCTGCCTGTCTCAGCTGTTCGATCGACGAACCGTAGAACGCACCCGAGAAACTGACGATTTGATTAAATAGGTGCGGATATTGCAGGGCGATCGAGAGGGACACCGTACCTCCTAACGAATCCCCGGCGAGGACGCGCTGCTCGGGCACGTCGCGAACCGGATAATGCGATTCCACCCAAGGGATCATCTCCTCGGCGAAGTACCGTACATAAGCCGCATGCCGATCGCCGTCAGGCGCGTATTCGTTCGTGCGATGCGTTTTGTCCACGTCAACCCCTACGATAATGAACGGCTCCCAGCCTTCTTCGATAATCAAGCGCTGAGCCTGGGTCGCGATGCGGCCGAAATTGAAGAAATCTTCGCCGTCTTGGCAGTAGACGACGGGGTAACTGATCCATTCTTGGAAGCCGGGCGGCAGATAGACGCGCAACGACCGGCTTTGCTCCGGCAAATAACGGCTTGGCATATCGTGTCTAACGATCGTTCTTCGGAATAACGGGTTGTCGCTCATGGGATGAGCCTCCTTAGCAGGTATGGGAAAACTCGGGCTTGGGTAAACCAAATGAAGACTGACTAAGAGCGGAGTGTACTATTGTGTTATATAAAATTTATCACCCTGTTATATAAACATAAATGTCGATGAAGCTATATAAATAAAGGATTTTTGGACATTTTCTTTGACCAAACCGGTTAAACAGGGATATAATAATTCTATAACAGAAAGCCCTCTTCCACAATTCAAGATGAGGTGAACCTTAATGAGCAAAGTATCAATGGAAAAGCCGGCCAACCAAACCGCCGGTCAAGCAGCGCACGAAGTAAGGTCGGATAATGTCGTACCGCTGCAAGTATTGTCTCCGGAAGGAGAGGTCGTCAACGCGGAGCGTATGCCGAACCTGTCCGACGATCAATTGAAAGAAATCATGTACCGTATGGTATTCACCCGCACTTGGGACGATCGCGCCGTTAACTTGGGTCGCCAAGGCCGTCTGGGCTTCTATGCGCCGGTATCCGGACAAGAAGCGACGATGGTCGGCAGCGAATACGCGATCAACAAAGAAGATTTCATCGCTCCGGGCTACCGCGACATGCCGCAAATCGTCTGGCACGGTCTGCCTCTGTACCAAGCGTTCCTGTATTCCCGCGGTCACCAGCACGGCGGTCAAATTCCGGAAGGCGTTAACGTCCTCATGCCCCAAATCATTATCGGCGCGCAAATCCTGCATGCTACCGGCGTTGCGATGGCGTTCAAGCTGAAAGGCGAGAAACGCGTCGCGATCACTTACACCGGCGACGGCGGCTCGTCCGAAGGCGACTTCTACGAAGGTCTTAACTTCGCGGGCTCGTTTAAGCTCCCGGTTATTTATTTCGTACAGAACAACGGTTACGCGATCACGACGCCGTACGCGAAGCAAACCGGCGCGCAATCGATCGCTCACAAAGCGCTTGCGGCGGGCATCCGCGGCATTCAAGTCGACGGTATGGACGTGCTTGCGGTAATCTCCGCCGTACAAGAAGCTGCCGAGATCGCTCGTAACGGCGGCGGCGCGACGCTTATCGAAGGCTTGACGTACCGTTTCCGTCCGCACTCGATGGCCGACGACACGACGAAGTACCGCACGAAGGACGAGGAAGCGGAGTGGAGCCCACGAGATCCGCTTGTCCGTTTCGGCAAGTATCTGGAGAAAAAAGGACTTTGGTCTGAAGAAGATACGGCGCGCGTCAAAGAAGAAGCGAAGAACACGGTGAACGAGCACATCAAGAAAGCCGAGCAAACGGAGAAAATGACCGTGAACGGCCTGATCGATTCGATGTTCGAACATACGCCTCCGCATCTCGAAGAGCAAAAAGCCGATTTCCAATAAATCGTAAGACGGGAGAGTAGACACAGCATGGCTCAGATGAATATGAAAGAAGCGATCCGCGACGCGATTCGCGTCGAGCTGAAGAACGATCCTAACGTCATCGTGTTCGGCGAAGACGTCGGCAAAGTAGGCGGCGTATTCCGCGCGACGGAAGGGTTGCAAGCCGAATTCGGCGAAACCCGCGTGTTCGACACGCCGCTCGCGGAATCCGCGATCGGCGGTCTTGCCGTCGGTCTTGGCATTCAGGGCTTCCGTCCCGTGGCGGAAATCCAATTCGTCGGCTTCATCTTCGAAGCGATGGACCAAATGTTCATTCAAGCGGCGCGCATGAGATACCGTTCCGGCGGCCGTTACAACTCTCCGATCGTATTCCGCACGCCGTTCGGCGGCGGCGTTAAAGCGGCGGAGCTTCATACCGACTCTTTGGAAGGTCTCGCGATCCAGACGCCAGGAATTAAAGTCATCGTTCCTTCTAACCCGTATGACGCGAAAGGCTTGCTCGTATCGGCGATCCGCGACAACGACCCCGTATTTTTCATGGAGCATTTGAACTTGTACCATGCGTTCCGCGATGAAGTGCCTGAAGAGGCGTACACGGTGCCGATCGGCAAAGCGAAAGTCGTTCGCGAAGGCAAAGACGTTACGATCATCGCCTACGGCTTGATGGTTCATACGGCGCTCAAAGCTGCGGAAGAGCTCGAGAAGAACGGCGTATCCGCCGAAGTCATCGACCTGCGCACGCTGCTGCCGCTCGATATCGACACGATCGTCGCATCGATCCAGAAGACGAACCGCGCGATCGTCGTGCAGGAAGCGCAGAAAACTTCCGGCGCGGCCGCGGAAATCATCGCGCAAATCAACGAGAAAGCCATTCTACATCTGGAAGCACCGGTTCTCCGTTGTGCAGGTCCGGATACGGTATATCCGTTCGCGCAAATCGAGGATGCTTGGCTGCCGACGACGGCGCGCATCGTGAAAACCGTTAATCAAGTGCTGCAGTTCTAATCGGAGGAGGATGCCAGGTGGCTAGATTCGAATATCGGTTCCCCGAGCTCGGCGAAGGGCTGCATGAAGGCGAGATCGTCAAGATGCACATCGCGCCGGGCCAGACGGTAACGGACGAAGATATTATCATGGAAGTGCAGAACGACAAAGCGATCGTTGAAGTGCCTTGCCCGGTTAACGGCAAAGTAACCGAAGTCCTCGCGAAAGACGGACAAGTTATGCACGTCGGCGAAGTCGTCGCGATTATCGAAGCGGAAGGCGACATTCCCGAGCAAGCGCCATCGGAAGACAGCCATGCGCAAGCGGCAGGCGGCGCTTCCGGCAACAGCGCGGTAGGCGGCGCGGATACGAAAGGTCAGCCTGCTCAAGAAGCGGCAGCCGCGCCTGCGGCTCCGGCTGCGGCGGCTGCGCCGGCAAGCAACGCAATCGTGCTGGCAACGCCAAGCGTACGCAAGCTCGCACGCGAGCAAGGCGTCAACATCGCGCAAGTCGCAGGCACAGGCAAGAACGGACGCATTACCCGCGAGGATGTTCTCGGCTTTACGGGCGCTGCTCCAGCAGCGGCTGCACCAGCGGCCGAAGCTCCTGCTGCAGCTGCAACGGCTGCTCCGGCTGCATCGAAGGTTGCCGGTCCTGTCGGCCAAGGCGTAGAAGAGCGCGTGCCGTTCAAAGGCATCCGCAAAGCGATCGCGAACGCGATGGTCAAGTCGGTATACACGGCGCCTCACGTTACGCTAATGGACGAAGTGGACGTAACCGGCCTGGTCGCGCTTCGCAATCGCGCGAAGCCGATCGCCGAGAAGAAGGGCGTCAAGCTGACGTACTTGCCGTTCATCGTCAAGGCGCTCGTCGCGGCTTGCCGCGAGTTCCCGGTCATGAACGCCACGATCGACGAAGCGTCTAACGAGATCGTCTATAAGAAGTATTACAACATCGGCATCGCGACGGATACGGACAACGGTCTGATCGTTCCGGTCATCTTCGACGCCGACCGCAAGAACGTGTGGTCCGTGGCGAACGAGATCCGCGACCTCGCCGGCCGCGGCCGCGACGGCAAGCTTGCGGCGAACGAGCTGAAAGGAAGCACGATTTCGATCACGAACATCGGCTCCGCGGGTGGTATGTTCTTCACGCCGGTCATCAATTTCCCTGAAGCCGCGATTCTCGGCACCGGCCGCATTACCGAGAAAGCGATCGTCAAGAACGGCGAGATCGTCGCCGCTCCGATGATGGCATTGTCGCTTAGCTTCGACCATCGCATCGTCGACGGCGCGACGGCTCAAACTTTCTTGAACTACATCAAACAGCTGCTGGCAGATCCAGAGCTGCTCGTAATGGAGGTTTAACCCATGGTAGTAGGAGATGCATCCCTCGATATAGATTTGCTCGTCATCGGCGCCGGCCCCGGCGGTTACGTAGCCGCGATCCGCGCCGCTCAGCTCGGGCAGAAAGTCATGATCGCGGACAAGGGCAAATTCGGCGGCGTCTGTTTGAACGTCGGCTGTATTCCTTCCAAAGCGCTGATCAACGCCGCGCATCACTACGAAGCGATGCAGCATGCGGACGAATACGGCTTGTCGGCCGAGAACGTCAAAGTCGACTTTACGAAAGTCCAAGCATACAAGTCTTCGGTCGTGAACAAAATGACCGGCGGCGTCGAGATGTTGCTCAAAGCGAACAAGGTTCAAATGTTCAACGGCGAAGTCATGTTCATCAACCAGAACGAAGCTCGCCTGTTCAACGACCAAGAAGCGCCGCGCTATCGCTTCAAGAACTGCATCATCGCGACGGGCTCCCGCCCGATCGAGTTGAAGCCGTTCCCGTTCGGCGGCCGCATCCTATCCTCGACAGAAGCGCTGTCGCTGAATGAAGTACCGAAGAGCCTTGTCGTTATCGGCGGCGGCTACATCGGTGCCGAGCTTGGCCAAATGTACTCGAAATTCGGCACGCAAGTGACGATCCTCGAAGGCGCGGACACGATCATGCCTGGCTTCGACAAAGACATGAGCCAGCTTGTCGTGAAGAAGATGAAGAAGAACAACGTCGAGATCGTTAACGGCGCGCTGGCCAAAGGCGCTACGCAGACGGACAAAGACGTTACCGTCACGTACGAAGTCGGCGGCGAAGAGAAGTCGGTTACGGCGGATTACCTGCTCGTAACGGTCGGCCGTCGCCCGAACACGGACGGAGAGCTTGGCCTCGACTTGATCGGCGTTAAAGTCGGCGAGCGCGGCTTGATCGAAGTCGACGATCAATGCCGGACGAACATCCCGAACATCTACGCGATCGGAGACATCGTTCCGGGCGCGGCGCTGGCGCACAAAGCTTCCTACGAAGCGAAAGTCGCAGCGGAAGCGATCGCGGGACTGCCGTCCAAAGTCGATTACAAATGCATCCCTGCCGTGGCCTTCTCCGATCCGGAATGCGCAAGCGTCGGTTACACCGAGAAGGAAGCGAAGGACAAAGGCTTCAAAGCGAAATCGAGCAAGTTCCCGTTCGGCGGCAACGGCCGCGCGGTAACGCTCGGCGGCGCGGACGGCTTCATGAAGCTCATTCATGACGAAGATACCGGCCTCGTGCTCGGCGCGCAAATCGCCGGCGTCGAAGCATCCAACATGATCGCTGAACTTGGTCTTGCGATCGAGATGGGCGCTACGATCGAGGATATCGCGCTGACGATTCATGCGCATCCAACGCTCGGCGAAATCACGATGGATACGGCGGAGCTCGCGATGGGCCACCCGATCCACACGATGGCGCCTAAAAAATAATCGATTGTTTACCATGCACCTTTTGAGGCGCGGCGTTATCGTCGTCAGCGCTTCGGGAGGTGCATATTTTTATACGAAAGCCTTGAAGGAGAGTGGAACGCGATGGATGAACAGACGAAAGCGATTCCGGTCAGCCAGTCCAGATCGATCATGACGGAGCTCGTGTTTCCTACGGACACGAATCATCACGGCACGATGTTCGGCGGCACGGTCATGAAGTACATCGACAAAATCTCGGCGATCGCGGCGATCCGCCATTGCCGCAAACCGGTCGTGACCGCGTCGACGGATAGCTTGGACTTCGTGTCCCCGATCAGGATGGGAGAAGCCGTCGAGCTGGAGGCGTTCGTCACTTGGACGCACCGCAGCTCGATGGAAGTATACGTCGTCGTCCGCGCGGAAAATTTGTTCACGGGGGAGCGGCGCGTGACCGTAACCGCGTTCTCCACGTTCGTAGCGTTAAACGAAGAAGGCAAGCCGACTGCGGTGCCGCCCGTCCAGCCGGAGAACGAGCAGGAGCGCAAGCTGTACGATAGCGCGCCGGAGCGCCATGCGCTGCGGATGAAGCGGCGGCACGAACGATTTGCATCCGCGGAATCGACAGAATCTCGGAGCGAATGATAGAATAAGACGTGTGATCGGGAACATCGAGCGGAGGTACTTGTTGCATGAGCGCTAATGAAACGGCTTATTTGAATTTATTGAAGCATGTGAAACAACACGGTGCGGTAAAGCAGGATCGGACGGGTACGGGGACGATCTCGGTGTTCGGATACCAGATGAGATTCGATCTCGAGGAAGGCTTTCCGCTCCTGACGACGAAGAGAGTCCCCTTCCGTCTCATCGCCAGCGAGCTGCTCTGGTTCATTAAAGGCGATACGAACATTCGCTATCTGCTCAAACACAACAATAACATCTGGAACGAATGGGCGTTCAAGAAGTGGGTGGAGAGCGCCGAATACGACGGTCCCGATATGACGAATTTCGGCCTTCGGTCGCAGACCGATCCGGAATTTAACGAGAAGTACTTGGAGCAGGAGCAAATTTTCAAAAAGCTCGTGCTGGAAGACGACCGGTTCGCGAGCGAATACGGGGATTTGGGCAACGTGTACGGCAAGCAATGGAGACGCTGGACGACTTCGCAGGGCGAGACGATCGACCAGCTGAAGAACGTGATCGAGGAGATCAAGCGGAATCCCGATTCGAGGCGTCTGATCGTTACGGCATGGTCGCCGGAGGATGCGACGCCGCAGCGGTCGGCTCTTCCGCCATGCCATACGCTCTTCCAGTTTTACGTGGCTAACGGCAAGCTGTCGTGCCAACTGTATCAGAGAAGCGGCGATATTTTCCTGGGTATTCCGTTCAACATCGCGAGCTATAGCTTGCTGACTCATATGATCGCCCAGGAATGCGGGCTAGGCGCCGGGGAATTCGTGCATACGATCGGCGACGCGCATATCTACTCCAACCACCTGGAGCAGATCGATAAGCAGCTTGCCAGGGACGTCAGGCCGTTGCCGACTTTGAAGCTTAATCCAGCCATTCAGTCTATCTTCGATTACGATGTGGAAGACGTATCGGTGGAAGGGTATGACCCTCACCCGGCGATTAAAGCGCCTGTTGCGGTGTAAGCCGTTCCGTCGATAGAGGCTGTCTCCGAAGCGATATTGCGTCTTGAGTTCGAGAATAACAACGATATGCCGTTATTTTAGGCGAACAGCCCCAATCTACAAGGAATAACAACCATATGCAGTTATGTCTTCGCAGTAACTCGGTTTTCGTATCTTAATGACGGAATAACTGCAATTGGTTGTTATATGAGCGCGGAAACGGAGTTTGCCTTTATATAACGGCTAATGGTTGTTATTCGAATCTGAACCGCCCTTTCTATAAGGCGGTTTTCTTCGTTCTTGCCACAAAAATAATTACCATGCGTTCAAACCGGATCGCCCAAGTCTCCGTTTCCTTTAAGGAATGACATTATCCGGAAGGAGATCGGTTAACGGATGAAGAGAAGAAGCAGGCTGTTGTTGACGATTATACTCGCGGCAAGCCTACTAACCATTCCATGGATCGCGCAGGCGGAAGAGGCGCTTCCGAGCGGCGGCAGCGCAGCTCCATTATTCGCTCAGGCATCGGATCTCGCCGCGCAGCTAGGCGTGCTTCGCGGGGACGGCCAGGGAGTCAGCGAAGCCTACTTGGCGAAATCGACGACGAGGATTCAAGCTGCGATCCTTTACTTGCGATTGCTCGGCAAGGAAGGGGAAGCGTTGGCTTATTCCGGAACGGATACGTTCGCCGACGCGGCGTCCGCAGGGAAAGCGAACGGGCCGGTATTAGCGTATTTGAGGAATCATCCCGAGTACGGCTGGAACGGAACAGGCGGCAATCAATTCGAGCCCAACGCGCCAGTCACGTCCCAGCAGTTGTACAAAGTGATGTTGGAAGCGCTCGAATATAAGTCAGGGTCGGATTTCGATTACGACGACACGCTTGCCTTCGCGGCATCCAAGGGCTTAATCCGCGCGGCGGCCGCTGCGCCGTTCAAGAACGCCGACCTTGCCGTCGCTTTGATCGAAGCGCTGCAAGCGACGGTTAAAGCCGGCGGCAAGACGTTATTCGCGCAGCTCGCCCTTCCGCCAGTGCCTGCTGGCGCCGCGGACATATTGGGCGGCGAACGGATCGATATCGCCAAGGCATCGGACGGCACGACTTATCTGACGGACGGCGAAGGCAAGGCGCTGTATCTATTCACGAAGGATAGCGTGGATTTGAACTCGTGCCAGGACCAATGCCTGGCGAATTGGCCGGTTCTGTACTCGGATAACGTGTTGCTGGCGAATGGATTGAATCGTTCGGATTTCGGTTCGTTCACGCGTTCGGACGGGAGCAAGCAACTGACGTACAAAGGCTGGCCGCTGTATACCTTCGCGAAGGATACGAAGGCTGGCGACGTGAACGGAGAAGGCGTGGGCGGCGTATGGTTCCTGATTAAGCAGCCGTTCTATACGGTCGGGTTGGGCACGGACGCAAAGCTTGGCAACTATTTGGTCGACAGCCTAGGGAATACGCTGTATTATTTTGACAAAGACGAGGTAGGGGCAAGCGTATGCACGGGTACTTGCCTCGAGAACTGGCCGGCGTTCCACGCGGACGCCATCCAAGCTCCGAAGGGCGTCAACGCGGGCGATTTCGGCGAGATCACTCAGGAAGACGGCACGAAACAGACGACGTTCAAAGGTTATCCGCTTTACTATTTCGTCAAAGACGCGAAACGCGGCGACTTGAACGGGCAAGCGGTGAATAATGTCTGGTTCGTCGTCGACCCGGTTAAATTCGAGGGGACGACGACGGGGCTTGCCCAGACGTCTAAGGTCACGATCGAGATGAAAGACTACAAATTCCAATCGGCCGACATTACGGTCAAAGCGGGCACGACGATCGAATTCGTCAACCGTGACGCGGATATGAAGCATAACGCCGTCGCGGCGAACGGGGAATTCGAGACTCCTTTGCTGGAAGAAGGGCAGACCGCCACGATCACGCTGACGAAGCCGGGCGTCTACGAATACTTCTGCGAGCCTCATAAATCGTTCATGAAAGGAAAGATAACCGTACAATGAAACGACTGACAGCTAAGGGATTCGCCGTTCTGATGGTCGTTGCGTTGATCGTCTCGCTAGCGGCATGCGGCTCCAAGAATGATAATGATGAGGCCGCGGCGGCGCCGAGCGCGGCGACCCCGGAAGCAACCGCAAGCAGCGACGCTTCGGCGTCTCAGACGGAAGAAGCGTCCGCATCTACGGCCGAGTCTCCATCGGCCGAACCTTCCGCTTCCGCCAGCGCCTCGCACGAAGCCGAGCATGAGGTCGAGCACGAGGCAGAACATGAAGCCGAAGCGTCTCCGTCTTCGTCCGCGAAACCTTCATCGTCGCCGACAAAACCGGATAAACCGGCATCGCCTTCACCATCGCCTTCGTCATCCGCGTCAGCCGAAGCATCGGCCTCGCCGTCCGCTTCCCAGGATGACGACTCGGACAAAGCGGAAGAGATCGTCGTAGAGATCAAAGGCTTCGCTTTCTCCCCAGCGGACATCACGATCAAGAAGGGACAGACGGTCACGTTCGTCAATCGCGACAAAGTCAGGCATAACGCCGCGGCGGATGACGGTTCGTTCGAAACCGTCCTATTAGGCCAAGACGAGTCCGCGACGGTTACGCTCGACGAGGTCGGGGAGTTCGGGTATTATTGCATGCCGCATCCGAACATGAGGGGTAAGATCACGGTCACGGAAGATTAATAGATGGCGGGCGGGGAGCTGAATCCCCGTCCGCTTGTTTCGCTTTAAGTTTGCCAGGAGAGATGAGGAACGAGGAGAAGGTGCCCATGCCTATACCGTCCGATGCGGAGTTGATGAGACAAATCCGCGAGCAACGCCAAGACGCGCTCGAGCTGCTGTACGATCGATACGTCCGGCTTGTTTACTCGTTCGCGCGCAAAGCGTGCGGCGACGAATCGATGGCGCGCGAAGTCGTTCAGCTCGTATTCACGCGTCTTTGGACGACGCGGGCGGAATTCGACGCGGGTCGAGGCGCGTTCTCGAATTGGCTCGTCACCGTAACGAGGAATATCGCCATCGACGTCATGCGGCGCGAACGGCGGCACAGACAGACCGTATCCATCGACGAATGGACCGGACACGGCAACGAGGATGAACCCGGCAATCCGGAGGCCGCGGCGTTGCGCAGATCCGCGCAATCGGAGCTGGCAAGGGCGTCGCGGGCGTTAAGCAAGGCGCAGCAGCGCGTTATCGAGCTTCTATATTGGAAGGGTTTTACGCTCCAAGAGATTGCGGAGATGGGCCATGAACCGCTCGGAACAGTCAAAAACCGGCTTCATCAGGCGTTAAAGACGCTGCGCAGACAACTCCAAGGCTTGAGGGAGGAACAATGACCGATGAATAGACCTGATACGAATCCTTGCGAAGGATTGATCGATTATATAGCAGGCAGCAGCTCCGACGTCGAGCGCAAACGGTTCGAGAAGCATTTGGCAGCTTGCGCGGCCTGCAGAGAAGAAGCGGAAATCTGGCGCGACCTATGGGAGAGACAGGCCGACGACGTGGAGCTGATCGATCCGCCTGCAGATTTGAAGAACGACGTGCTTGGGCCCTTGCTGCGCGCCATGGAGGAGGATGCGCCATCCGTGACCGAGCAACGCAAACCTAAGCAAACGCTGAAGAAGGTGAGCATATACGCGACGAGCGCGGCGCTCATTGCCTTCGTGTTCTTCGCGGGCTGGTTCAGCGCGATCTCCTTGGACGCCGGGCAAGGTTCCGCGGAAGTTTCGGCAGCGCAAATGCCGGCGACTATCGATACGTTATACCGCTTAACCGCGGTAGAAGAGTCCGGCAAGTTCGAAGGACGGTCTCGCGCTTACGGCGTAGCCTGCAAAGTCAACTCCGGCCGCCAAGAGCAGCTCGTCGTCTACGTGTTCGATTCGCCGGCAACGCAAGGCACAGAGGCCTACCAGGTCTGGTTGTGGCATGAAGGAGAAAGACGGAGCGCCGGTACGTTCAAGGTAGATTCTACCGGCATCGGCATGATGACGCTGCCGCTTACGGACAAGTCCGACCCGTTCGACGCCATCGGCGTCACGCTGGAACCGGACAACGCCTCCACGTCGCCGAGAGGACCTAAGATGTTCGGATCAGATCAGCCGGAAAACTATACCAAAGCCTAATATTGGAAACTTATCTCCTTCTATTGTTCGGGTAGGCAACCCCAAATAGGTGTGATATGATAGGAAATAATCATTTTATCAACCTATTTCCGAACTTGAGGGGTACCACATGTCGGTAACGCTAATTGCAGCTGTCGCCTCTAACGGCGTTATTGGGAATAATAACGAATTGATATGGCGGCTGCCTGCGGATATGGCTTTCTTCACCCGTAATACGCTGGGCAAGCCGGTGCTGATGGGACGCAAGACGTTCGAATCGCTCAAGCGTCCGCTCAGGGATCGTACGAACATTATCGTGTCCAGGACGATGAAGGAAGCCCCGGAAGGCTGCGAGCTGGTGCGGTCGGTTGACGAAGCGCTGGCGAAGTATCGCGATTCCGAGCTCATGGTCATCGGAGGAGCGGAAATCTATGCTTTGACGATGGACGTCGCGGATCGGCTATTATTGACGGAGATCGATCAAGCCTTCGCGGGAGATACGTATTTTCCTCCATATGATCGTTCGCGGTGGAAACTCGTGTCGCGCACGCCCGGCGTACAGGACGAGCGCAATCTGCTGCCGTTTTCGTTCTGCGAATACGAACGCGCATAGCGGAATGATGCAAATTAATCGTCGTATAATCCATTCTTGCATATGTCCTGTTTTGGTAGGATGATCTATTATTAACGCGTAATACGAGGCAGATGGAGGAAATGTGATGTCGACACCTACGGGATTCATGGAATATAAAAGGGAACTTCCGAGCGATCGCGATCCTCTTGAGCGCATCAAGGACTGGAAGGAATTCCACCGGATGCTCTCCGACGAGCAGCTGAGGACGCAAGGCGCCCGCTGCATGGATTGCGGAACCCCTTATTGCCATACCGGGATGGAGCTTGCGGGCAACGCATCCGGATGTCCGATCAACAATCTGATTCCGGAATGGAACAACCTCGTCTATCGCGGCCTTTGGAAGGAAGCATACGAGCGTCTGAGCAAGACGAACAATTTTCCCGAGTTTACGGGGAGAGTATGTCCGGCTCCGTGCGAGGGCTCTTGCACGGTCGGTCTGATCGGCGATGCCGTTACGATCAAGACGATCGAGCAAGCGATTATCGACCGCGCTTTCGAAGAAGGCTGGGTCGTACCGGAAGTGCCTAAGAACCGGACCGGCAAGAAGGTTGCGGTCGTCGGCTCCGGACCTGCCGGCCTTGCAACCGCGGCGCAGTTGAACAAAGCGGGCCATACCGTCACCGTCTACGAAAGAGCGGACCGCATCGGCGGCTTGCTGACGTACGGCATACCGACGATGAAGCTCGAGAAGAATATCGTGCAACGCCGCGTTGATCTGCTGGCTGCCGAAGGCGTCAACTTCGTTACGAATACCGAGATCGGCAAGGATATCTCCGCTCGCGAGCTGCAAGAGCAGTACGACGCGGTCGTCCTGTGCGGCGGCGCGACGAAAGCGCGTCCGATCGGCAACGTCGAAGGGCATGAGCTGAAAGGCATCATCCCGGCGATGGACTATCTGAACAGCACGATCAAGAGCTTTCTCGACAACGGGCTGCAGGAAGGTACGTATATTTCCGGCAAAGACAAGCACGTTATCGTTATCGGCGGCGGAGATACGGGAACGGACTGCGTCGCTACGGCACTTCGTCACGGCTGCGCGAGCATAACCCAATTCGGTACGCACGCGAAGGCTCCGCTGGAGCGCGATCAGATCAACAACCCGTGGCCGGAATATCCTAACGTCTATACGCTGGATTACGCCCACGAGGAAGCGAAAGCTCTCTACGGCGATGATCCTCGCGCGTTCTCCGTACTGACGAAGAAGTTCGTCGGCGACGAGAACGGCAACGTGAAAGAATTGCACACCGTGCAAATCCGCCGTTACGTGGACGAGCAGGGACGCAAAATATACGAAGAAATTCCGGGCACCGAGAAAGTATGGCCTGCGGATCTTGTTCTCGTAGCCGTCGGCTTCGAAGGTCCGGAACGCACGATCATCGACGAGCTCGGCTTGGAAACCGACCGCCGTTCGAACGTTAAGGCTCGTTACGGCAAGTACAACACGAACGTCGACAAAGTGTTCGCCGCCGGCGATATGAGACGCGGTCAGAGCTTGATCGTATGGGCGATTAACGAAGGCCGCGAGGCCGCTCGCGAAGTCGATCGCTACTTGATGGGAAGCACGATGCTTCCTTAACGAACGACGGATCGGTAGAGAGGTTGTTTCCCGCGCATCTGGGAACGGCCTCTCTTTTGCGTTAAGATGTAAAGGGCAATAGTCGAGGGAGGATTACCAATGATTCGATACGGGGATGAACAATGGACCGAGCTTCGATTCGCGAAGTTCGATTATAAAGCGGATCGCCGCGATTCGCAGTGGGTGGACGTGGAGCTCAAAGTCGAGACGAGCGAGGAGACGCCGCTGCCGACCGACGTGATCGATTTCTCGATTCTGGCCGTCTGCACGCATAGCGGGCACCCGATTCAGCTCGTCGCCATGGAAGAAGGCTGCGACAGCGAATATCAGCTGACCGAAAGCGAGAAGGAGCAGATCGAAGCGTTCGTTCGCAGCCCGGGCGTGCAAGCGGCGATTCGCGCGGCAGTCGTCGCTTAAAAGCTAGTACACCAAATCTTTCCTCTGTGTTACACTGATGGCATCAAGAGCGATGTCGCCAGGGGGAGGAGAGGGAGCTTTGAACAACGCAGATTTGCTGACGCCGAGCGACGTGAGCGTCATTCGGAGATACGTCCGTACCAAATTTGCTCCCTTATCCGGAAGCAAGCAAGCAGAGATCGTCGCGGATGCGATCAAGCGAACGCTGCAACAGAGGCTGCCCGAGCTTCCGGCCGAACTGAACGATCAACTCGTGAACGAGCTGATCGCTCGCTGCCTGGTGAAAGAGCAACGAGTCGTGAAAGCGGACGACGTCCTCGATGTGTATACGGAGCTTGAGGCGAACGGGCAATTCGAAGGCGATCGGTACTTGGATCCGATTCTGCACTGGGCGAACGAACGCGTGCCCGGACGGTGGACCGCCGAGCAGCTTGAATCTCGGCTGTCGCGAAGCAGAGGGCTTGCCCGCGCGGCGACACCCGTGGAAGCGCCGCTAGCCCCGGAACCGTCGCAGCCGCGCTCGCGGCGAATGGTCGCTGCGGCAGGAGCTTCTTTGACAGCGCTTGCAATCGCCGGCGCGATCACGATCGGGGTGCTCGGCCGCGGCGAACAAGCCGCCCGGGAGCCGATCCCGACGGCGGATGCCGCTCCTGGACCGCAACAGGTCGAAGTCGTCCGGGACGTCGGCTTGCCGGAATTTCTGCAATATACGGACATTAACGCCTCTGCCGTTAAAGACTTCCTGGAGAAGAGGGACGCGCTGCTCGCCGAAGAGCCGTATTTCGGCGCGATCGTTGAGAGCGCCAAGAAGCACGGTCTTCATCCGCTTCTGCTGCTGGCCATTACGGGCCAAGAGCAAGGCTTCGTTCCCAGAACGAACAAAAACGCCAAACGGATCGCGAACAATCCGTTTAACGTTTTTCATAGCTGGCAAGAGTATAATACGAACATCCGGGATTCGTCGGACATCGCAGCCAGGACTATCGCTAGGCTGGCGGCCAAACGCCCGGAAGGGGCCGACGCCTTCGATTGGTTCAACCAAACGTACGCCGAGGACGCCGGGTGGGCGAAAGGCGTGAGTACGCTGTTCGCTCAGCTGAGTGCGGCGGAGCGCTCGTAATCAGTTGCCTTCCAAGTAGCTATGGATGGTCGGGGGCACTTCCGGCAACGCGTTCAGCGTGAAGAAGGCGCCTTTCGGCTTCGCGTCGATCGGAACGAGGTTATACGTCCATTCACCGTCTTGCTTCAAGTAGACGGCATGAATGCCGCAATGCAATGCCGGCAGCACGTCCGTACGGACGGAATTGCCGATCATCCACGTCTGACTGCGATCGAATCCGCCATCGGATAAGATTTGCTCTAAAGTCGACGTGTTTTTGTGCATGCGGACGTAAATCCGATCCTCGAAGAACCGCTCCAGCTTCAAGCTGTCGATCTTCTTCCGTTGAATGGCATGATCTCCGCCGGTATAGAGATGCAACTCGTGACCGCGATCGGCGAGATCGAACAACGTCTCCTCCATCATCGGATACGGCTCTACTTCAAGCTCGTAGACGCTGCTGCCCAGCTTCCATAGCTTCTCCTCTTCCAATGCGGACGTAGCGCGGCCCGTCATATGCGAGAAATACCGATACGTATCGACGAACGATTGCGGAAAATGCTCGCTTTGGAAACCGACTACGTTCACTCCCGCAATATCGATCTCGGTGTGCTTGTTCATGATCGCCTCGCGGCTAATGCCCGCGGACCCGAACCAAGTGGTCATCTCGTCGGCGAATTGATCGAGAATGAAATGAAAGTATTTGTTGCAATAGACGAGCGTGTCGTCAAGGTCGAATAAGATGCGCTGGCTCATGGTTCAACTCCTTACGTTGCTGCGATGTCCGGCCTGCTTAGCATAACGCTCGAAAGTTAAGCCAGGTCGGCGATAAGATGAATCTTAGGTTAAATTTCATTATCTCTCTACGGGCCGGGTTTGTAAATGACGGGATTAAGGAAAACTATGAAGAAACCCCTCGCGAAGGCGAAGGGCGGGAGGTGAACATATGCCTAAAAATAAAAGCACGACGACAGACGATCAAAGAAACCATTCGCGGTTCAAGGACCGGGAGCAATCGATCAAGCTGGGCAAGATGGCTCGTTATCCGGCAAGCTTGAACGGGATCAATAAAAATTTGCCTTAAGCGTACTTAGCGATCTTCTCCTTTAAGTTGCGCCTAATGCGGCTAAGACGCTGACGAACATAGAAGTCGTAACTGCCCCCGCTTAACTCGCGGGGGTTCATTGTGTTACCCGTGTCGTTATCGATGATGACGAGCTTGCCGTCGTCGAAAAATTTGAAGGTCAAGTCTATGGACGGCCGTGTTCCTCTAGGAGATTCCACGTAACGGAGATGTTCGCAATTCACCATCCGTCATCCCACCTTTATTAGGATATGAAGGAACGTATGTTCCTATTCCTATTATAGCAAACATTTGTTCGTATGGAAAGCTTTTCTGTAATGCAATACACTAGATTTATATTGGACAGAAGGAGCAGGGCGTTCATGATCGTAATTTCAGGCTTAACACGTAAAATTCCCGAGGGCAAAACGATTCTCGATCAAGTCAGCGCGCGGTTGGAACCTGCTACTTTCATCGCCGTCGTAGGGGCGAGCGGCAGCGGCAAGTCGGCGCTGCTCAAAGCGCTCGCGCTGAGGGAGCATTGGACTTCCGGCGAATATAAAGTCGACGGCAAGGATTTGATGAAAGCGGGATGGCTCGCGCGGATGAAATTCCGCAGGAACGTCGCTTACATCGAGCAGAAGCCGCTATTGCTGGAGAATAAAAGCGCGCTCAAGAACGTTCTGATCGGCGTAGCCGGACAGACGCCGCTATGGCGCAGGTTAATCGGTTCCGTCAGAAGCGACGATTACATGGGCGGCATGGAAATGCTTGAATCGGTAGGACTGATCGAACTCGCGCAGCAGAAAGTGGACAAAATGAGCGGAGGAGAACGCCAGCGGATCGCGATCGCCAGATCGCTCGTCCATGGCGCGCAGCTGGTGTTAACCGACGAGCCGGTGTCCGGACTCGACCCGCACTCCTCGGAAGAGATGATGCGCACGCTCAAGAAGCTTTGCGCGGAGAAGGGAACGACGATCGTCGCCGCCCTGCATCGGCTCGAGCTGGCGGAGAAATTCGCGGACGAAATCTGGGGCATGCAGGACGGGCGCATCGTGCTGCAGGTGAGGGGCAGAAGGCTGACGGCGGCGGAGAAGCTAAGAATTACATAAAGATCATGTAACGCGGGCATATCGCCTTGCAGCGCTTGATCGAAGCTCCGCTGCAAGGTCGACATCGAGCATTTATTATTCGTTCGCAGGGTTGGTTTCGAAGTTCATGTTGGTTTCGAAGTTCATGTTGGTTTCGATATTCACGTTGGTTTCGTTCGCAAGGTCGTGAAGAGAAGTTATTTTACCATGGATTTGGCTTTGCTGCTTGCGGCTTTTCCAGGCGCTTTCGCGGCGCCTCTTGGATCTGGTCATCGACTCGCTCCTTTCCTGCATGAGGATGGCGTTTCGTCCTTATCGTGGCGTTAGCGAGCCGGAGTTATACGTCGAACAGAGGAGGCAGAAGCGATGTCAATCGTATATCGAACGGCCCGATTAGACGATTTCGAATCCGTATTCGAGCTGCTTCAACAATTGTGGCCAGCTCTTCAGCTAAATGAAGAGCAGACGAATAGCGTGTTCAAGCGTTGTCTTGAGTCCGATAACGACTGTCTACTGTGCGCGGAGCAAGAAGGCAAAGTCGTCGGTTTCGGCGGCATGGTGATCAAAAACAGCTTCTGGCAGCAATCGTTCGTCGGGTTCAACAAGCGAGCGTTTCTATTTTCAAAGGAGATCGTATGATCGAAACCATAATAAAGCCGACGGAATATCCCGTCCTTTCCATTAATGTCGGAGTCGCGCAACGCGCGGAATATAAAGGGAAAGAGCAGCGATCCGGCATCTTCAAGACGGCTATCGACGGACCGGTTCGGTTAGGGAAGCTTGGCCTGAACGGCGACGAGCAAGCCGATCTCGTCTTGCACGGCGGTCCGGACAAGGCGATCTGCGTATATTTGCACAACCATTATCCGCATTGGGAGCAGGTGCTCGAGCGTTCGCTTCCTTACGGATCGTTCGGAGAAAATTTCACCGTGGCGGACTTAATGGAAGACGAGGTTTGCATCGGAGATACTTTCGCTATCGGCAGCGCCGTCGTACAAGTCAGCCAGCCAAGGCAGCCTTGCTGGAAGCTTGCCATGAGATGGGGGCTCGACGTTTTGCCGGTGCTCGTTGCCGAGAGCGGGGCGACCGGGTTCTACTTCCGCACCGTGGCGGAAGGGGAGGTACGCACCGGCGATACGCTGCGTCTCATCGAAAGACATCCGACGCGGTTTACGGTAGCTGAAGCGAACCGGATCATGCATCGCGACAAACAAGATGCGGAAGGCATTCGATCGCTGCTGGCGATAGACGCGCTATCCGAAAGCTGGGTCAAACAGTTAACCGCGAGATTGGAGAAGCTCAAAGGATAATCGAAAGGACCTTCAAGCAGGTCGGCTGAGCCGATCGCTTGAAGGTCCTTTTGTCGTATCGCCTATTCCGCTAACGCGGCAGCCGCTTCGGACTTTGCCTTGGCGGATCCGGATTTCGAAAGGCGATGTTTGCGGTGCGTGAAGCTGAACAGCACAGGAACGATAATGAGCGTGAGCAGCGTCGACGTCGACAATCCGCCGATCACGACGACGGCGAGCGCCCGGGACACGAGGCCGACTTCGGAAGACAACGCGAGCGGGAACAGCGCGCCGATCGTCGCGATCGCGGTCATCAGAATCGGACGGATGCGGGTCGCGCCGGCTTCGAGCAGCGCGGCATCGCGGTCCATTCCTTGCTTCAAGTTGCCGTGCACGCGTTCGAGCAACACGATCGCGTTCGTGACGACGATGCCGTTCAGCATGAGTAGGCCGATCATGGCCGGCATGCCGACGGGTTCTCCGACGATCCAGAGTCCGGTAAGCGCTCCGATCAACGAGAACGGAATCGAGAACAGGATGACGAACGGCGTCAGCCACTCACCGAACGACAGCAGCATGACCAAGTAGACGAGGAAAATGCTGATACCCAGGGCAAGCCCCATATGGATGAACCCGTCGTTCATTTCCTTGGATGCGCCAAGCGATTCCCATGTGACGCCCGCCGGAAGCTTCAGCGCGTTCAGTCTGCTTTCGACGGTCGCGATGACGCCTCCGGTATTCGAATCGGTGAACGTACCGTTAATTTGCAAATATTCTTTTTGGTTCAATCGCATGATCGAGGAAGGGTTCAGCTTACGTTCCCAGCTTCCGACGTCACCGAGCCGAACCGGCTGCCCCGCGAGGTTCGCAACTTGAATATCGTTGAGGGATTCGATTGGAGCAGGCTGGGCGAGCGGCACGCCGGACCGCAGGATCAGGTCGGTGCTGCGGCTGTCCAGCAAGGCAGTGACGAGCGTCTCGCCGTCGATCGCGCGGTTCATCGCCCGGGCAACCATCGCGTTGTTCAAGCCTGCATCAGCGAGCTTGCGGTCGTCGGCGACGAACTGTACCTCGGGCTTCTCGCTCGTGCCGGTATGGTGGATGTCTTCCAGTCCTTTGACGTCTTGGATCGCCTCGACCATCATCTGCGCGCCTTGGCGAATGGATTCGCTGTCCGGACCGTTGACGGTAATCATCAGTTCATTGCTGCCGATGCCTTGTTGTCCGGTGAGCGTAATCGTCTTCGCTCCTTGGATGAGCTTGAGCTCGTCGCGGAGCGTTCTTTCGAACGCTTCCGTATCGCCGGCGCCCTTGTCAAGTTCGAAGCTAAGGTCGGCTTTCTGGCTCCGTGATTCTGTTGCCAGGTCGTGAATGGGATGCTGATTAATCCGCTGCTCGATATCCGCTACGACTTTGTTCGTCGCCGGCAGGTTGGCACCTTCCTCCATCGTGACTTCGATCGCGAAGTCGCGGGTAGGCTCCGCCGGGAGGAAGTTAAAGCCGAGCTGCCCGGTAACGAGAATCGCCATGCTGCCGATGAGCAGAAGGCAGGCCAGCAACAACGTGAGCAGACGGTGCGTCAACGACCAGCCTAACATGCGGCGATAGGTGCGTTGAAGCGCGTTCTCTTGCTGTTCCTTATGCTTCACTTTCAATAAGCTAAGCTTCGACAGCAGAGGGACGATCGTAATCGCTACGAGGAGGGAGAAAAGCAGAGAGACGACGATCGTCCAAGCGAGCGGCCGGAAGAACGCGCCTACGATGCCCGGTACGAATGCCATCGGCAGGAATACCGCTACCGTCGTCAGAGTGGAGGACGTAATCGCCCGCGACACTTCATTCGTCGCATCTTCGACGAGCTGATCGTCGCGCTGCGTCGTCTTGCGGACGCGCCGGAAAATATTCTCGATGACGACGATCGAATCGTCTACGACGCGACCGATCGCGACGGCGATGCCGGCAAGCGTCATGATGTTAAGCGAGTAATCGAGCTGCTTGAGCACCAGCATGGAAGCGATCATCGAAAGCGGAATCGAGATGACCGCGATCAGCGTGGATCTGAAGTTACGCAGGAACAACAGCGTGACGAGCATGGCCATGCAAGCGCCAAGCAGCACCTCGCGAAGCATGGAATCGACGGATTGCTCGATTTCCTCGGTGCGATCGGTCGTTATTTTCTTGCTAACGCCTGAAGGCAGGGTGAGCTCGTTCTCGGCATCGATTAAGTCGTCTATGAGCTTTACGCTGTCGTAGCCTCCTTGGCCGACGATCGAGATGAACACGGCAGACTGCCCGTTCATGCGGACTTGTTCGTCTTCGTCGTGTCGATAGGCGACGTCGGCAACGGCAGACAACGGAATGCCGCCTTGCGCGGTCGGAATGAGCAGCGACTCGAGCTGGGCAAGCGAATCGATCGTGCCGCCGACGCGGATGGGCAAACGCTCCCGATCGGTATCCCAGTTGCCGATCGGAACGGACAGCTGGGCGGACGTTACGGCTAGCTTCACTTGATCCGCGTCGAGCCCATGCCGGAGCAAGTCAGCGTCGCGAAGCGATATCAGCGCGGTATCGTCGATGACGCCGCTCGTATCGATACGGTCGATGCCGTCAACGCTCCGGTAAGCGGGCAGCAGCTGATCCTTGACGAACGATTGAACCGCGGATGGATCGCTTCCCCAGATGCCGACGGCGTATACGTCGCCGTCCAGCCGGTCTTTGTAATAGTTGATTACTTTGGCGGATGCGGGCAGGTTTACTTTGCCGACGGCGGAGCGGGCGATAACCTCCGCTTCGTCCATCTCCATGCCCATCTCGAAATTCATCGTCGCCACGAAATAGTTGGTGCCGGCGGTTACGTACAAGTTCTCCAGCCGGTCGAGGCGGTTCAGTTCGGCTTCGAGGTCTTTGCCGAAAGTATCCATGACTTGCGTAGGCGATGCGCCGGGAAACGCGATTTCCACGGTTAAATACGGGATGTCGACCGCAGGGTATTTTTCCTTCTTCATGGTGCTCATGGCATATAACCCGCTGCCGATCAATATCGCTACGATCAGTAGCAGGGCAATGCCATTATTCATGCTGAAACGAACCCAAGATTTCATCTTCTATATGCTCCTTCTATCTGACTCTGTTGTCTATTATATATAGATTGGGAAGTTAAGGGATAGCGCTCCGCGGCAGAACTAGCCTTAAGTTTAGGTAAAATCGAAGGGCGAATGGTTCGAGGCGACGGTGTCGGCAAAGCCGGCGTCTTTCCGTCATATAGTGAAGGAAGGAGGCGAGCGTCGATGAATACGGCAACCCAATTGGGCTACGGAAGCCACGAACGTCTGTTGATCGTAAACGCGGACGACTTCGGTCTGTGCAGAAGCACGAACGACGGCGTATTACTCTTATTAGAGGAAAATGCGATCAGCTCGACGACGATCATGATGACGTGCCCTTGGTCCGAGGACGCGGCGGCTTCTTTCAAGGAACGGACGCCCGCTGCGGATATCGGGGTACATTGGACGCTGACGAGCGAGTGGAACGGCTATCGTTGGGGAGCGCTATGCCGTACGCAGCCGACCAACACGCTATCGGGCAGGAACGGCTGGTTTCCGGCAACGGTCGCGGAGTTCGAGAAAGCCGCCGCCCCCGAGCAGGTGCGGGCGGAGCTCATCGCGCAGACGGAGGCCGCGTTGGCGGCGGGCCTTCCGATTACCCATGCGGATAACCATATGGGCAGCTTATATGGTTTTCATACGGGGCAAGACCTGCTGCCCGTCGTGTTCGATGTTTGCGCGATGTACGGACTGCCATTTCGTCTGCCGCGTCAATTGCAGCCAATAGGAGGAAGGAAGATTCCGAAGGAGCTGGAGCGCCGAGCGAAACAACGCGTGAGACAGGCCGAGGATAACGGCATCGTGCTTCCGGATTATCTCACCGGACTCGAGTTCCATCTAAGTTCCGGAGAAACGTACGATACGATGAAGGCGACCGGCATCGAGATGCTTCGCGGGCTGCAGCCCGGCGTCACGGAATGGATCAGCCATCCGTCACTCGCGACGGAGGAGCTTCGTTCCTTCCACGGCGTACCGGACAAACGGGGAATGGAGTTTGCGTTCTGGCGCGATCCGGACGTGCGCGCCGTCCTCGACGAGGAGAAGATCAAGCTCATCGGCTGGAACGAGCTGAAACGCTTGCAATCTAGCTTGTCATTTTAAGTTGCAATAGGAGATAAGAGCCCGATTTTGGTCAGAGAGGCAGGAATTGCACAAATTATCGAGAATATATTAATATTTGCAATCTACGAAATAATCTGACTCTTTATGTGCCACTACACGCGAAAGGGGATTTCAATGCGCCATGATCATGCTGCCGAAGGTAAATGAGCTTGGGTTTTTCGAAATTCGTCTGGAATCAATAGGTGGGCTGGGAGCAAACTTGGCCGGCAAGATGCTGGCCGAGGCAGGCGTTATGGGCGTAGGACTGAACGGTGTCAGCTTCAGCTCCTACGGCTCGGAGAAGAAAGGCTCGGCTGTTAAGGCGCACATCCGGTTCTGCGACACGAACGCGCAAATCCGCGATACATCGCCGGTCGAGAGACCGCACGTCATCGGAATTTTCCACGAGAACCTGTCGAAAACGATCAACGTCATCTCCGGTATGTACGAGGACACGATCGTGCTGGTCAACTCGAAGAAATCGCCGGAGCAGCTCAAGGAGCAGCTCAAGCTGAAGGCGGGAATCATCGCCGTCGTCGATGCGACCGGTATCGCAATGGATGAGAACAACCGCGTCAACATGGCGATGCTAGGCGGATTATTCCGCTTATGCGACTTCCTGGACGCCGAATTCATGAAAGGCGTCGTCCGCAAATCGCTAGAGAAGAAGTATCCTGGGGCGGTGCAGCCTGCCTTGAATACGTTCCAGCGCGGTTATGACGAAGTGAAGTTCCAGACGTTCGCATTGCACGATGGGGATGCGATGCCTAGCTTTGTCCGGATGGATACGCCGGTGCTCGGTTACGAGACGCAGCCGATCGGCGGCATGATTACGAATCCGGGCAACAGCATCTTGAAGGATCTCAGCATCTCGCGCGCGGGCATGATGCCTCACTTCGCGGATGACAAATGCATTCATTGCGCCGCTTGCGACAACGTTTGCCCGGATTTCTGCTTCGTATGGGAGGAACTGCCCGACAAGAAGGGCAGACCGCAGATGTTCTTGCAAGGAATCGATTATCAATACTGTAAAGGCTGCTTGAAGTGCGTACAAGCGTGCCCGACCGAGGCCTTGTCCAGCGAACGGGAAGCGGAAGGCTACGCCGACGAGCATCGTGTTCCGCACCGGTTCCAATTGGCTCAATAATGCCTGCGTCAGATCGATAGTTCGATAGAAAGAGCAAAGATGCATTCCGATACTACGAGAAGAACGATAGGAAGGTGGAGTCTGCAATGGCGATCGACATTCGCAAGGAGAAGGGGCCGTCCGGTACCGTCGAGCAACGCATCGTCTACGAATCAGGCAACGAGATGGCAGCTTATGCCGCACACCAGATCAACTATCACATCATGGGATATTTCCCGATCTCGCCCTCTACGGAAGTCGCGCAATTTCTAGATCTGATGAAGGCGAACGGCCAGCACGACATCGTGCTTATTCCGGCCGACGGCGAACACGGCTCCGCCGGCGTTTGCTACGGAGCTTCGACGGCAGGTGGACGCGTATTCAACGCCACGAGCGCCAACGGTTATCTGTACATGCTGGAGCAAATGCCGGTGCAATCGGGTACGCGGTTCCCGATGGTCATGAACCTCGTCTGCCGCTCGGTGTCCGGACCGCTCGACATTCACGGCGACCACTCGGATTTGTATTTCGCGCTGAACACGGGCTGGCCGATCATCATGTGCCGCGACCCGCAATCGGTATACGACATGAACATTATCGCGCTGAAGCTGGCAGAGGACCCGGAAGTGCGGCTGCCCGTGCTTGTCGCGCAGGACGGTTACTTCACGAGCCATCAGAAGCGCCGCGTCATGACGTTCGCGAAGCGGGAAGACGTTCAGAGGTTCATCGGCGAGAAACCGCCGGAAGGATTCAAGCACGTGCTCGACCGCAACAATCCGATTACCGTCGGTCCGTACATGAACGAGCCGGACTATATTAATAACTGCTACCAGCAGAGCATGGCGATGTACCGCGCCGAAGCGGTGTACGATCGCATTCGCCAAGAGTACGCCGAGCTTACGGGACGCGATTATCCGATCTTGGAGCTGTACCGGATGGAGGACGCCGAGGTGGCGGTCTTCCTGCTGAACTCTTCTTCGGAGATCATTAAGGATGTTGTAGACCAGCTGCGCGCGAAAGGCGTAAAGGCGGGAAGCATCTCTCCGAACATCATCCGTCCGTTCCCGGCGAAGCAGATCGCGGAAGCGCTCAAGAACGTCAAAGCGGTGACGGTCGGCGACCGCGCCGATGCCTACGGGGGACACGGCGGCAACATGTCGCTCGAAATCCGGGCGGCGCTGCAGCAATACGGCAACCATAATACGATGGTGATCAGCCGGATCTACGGTCTCGGCGGCAAAGACTTCTATGCCGAAGATGGCCTCGCCCTGTTCGATTTCGCGATCGATGCGGTGGAGAAGGGGTACGTCGAGAAGCCGTACGATTACCACGGGCACTCGCCGGGCGACCCGAACAAAGCGCCGAAACGCGTGCTTGAACCGATGAAGTACGAGGACGTGAAGACGGGACTCATCACCGTAACGCCGGACGAAGCGACGGGCAAAGTGAACGTCCGCATTCCGCCGCTGCGCGCGTTAACGAAGAAAGCGAAACGAATCGCTCCTGGCCATGGCGCCTGTCCGGGCTGCGGGATATTCTCCGGGCTGGAGCTGTTCTTTAAAGGCATCGAAGGCGATATTGTCGCCTTGTTCCATACCGGCTGCGCGATGGTCGTCACGACGGGGTATCCGTACTCCGCGCACAAAGCGACCTACATCCACAATCTGTTCCAGAACGGCGCGGCCACGCTGTCCGGCGTCGTCGAGATGTTCCACGAGCGCAAACGCCGCGGAGAGCTCGATCACCTCGGCTTGCAGGACGACTTTACGTTCGTCATGATTACCGGCGACGGCGGTATGGACATCGGCATGGGTCCGGCGATCGGCGCGGCGCTCCGCAACCATCGCATGATCATTCTCGAATACGATAACGAAGGCTATATGAATACCGGCGCACAGCTGTCTTATTCGACGCCGATGGGCCATCGCACGTCGACTTCGAACGTCGGCAAGCATCAAGGCGGCAAAGTGTTCCACCATAAGGACACGGCGCAAATCATGGCGGCGACGAACATCCCTTACGTCTTTACCGGCAGCGAAGCAAGCCCGCAGGACCTCGTGCGCAAAGCCGCGAAGGCGCAATGGTACGCGCAAAACGTCGGTATGGTGTACGGTAAAATCCTGATCACGTGTCCGCTCAACTGGCTGTCCGAAGATAAAGACGGCGCGACGATTATCGATTACGCGGTCAATACGTGCTTCTTCCCGCTCTACGAGGTGGAAAGAGGCGTCACGACGATCACGTACAATCCGGAAGAGAAGAGCAAGCGCGTGCCGGTCGGCGATTGGCTGAAGCTGATGGGCAAGACGAAGCACTTGTCCAAGCCGGAATACGCCGAGACGCTGCGCGAGTTCGAGCACGAGATCGAGCGCCGCTGGAACATGCTGAAGGCGAAGCACGAGAACCCTTACCTATAAGACGTCAGATCGGCGGGATTCATACATGCCATACGTTATGATACATCTTGCAAGCGGAACGATATTGTCTTACGTTCAGCGCAACGGTTACTCTCTAGCCTATTATGGCATAAGACTTTGGGAGGATCAGCCCGAGCCCGCGATGATGTCCGAGGCGCTAGCGGAAGCCGGCGTCTCCGAGGCCGAAGAAGGCGGCACGCTGAGCGAGTGGGAACCGTTGTCGCTGACGGAGCATGAAGCCAAGATGGCGAACGTGAAGTTGCGCAACGACCCGAAACGAGTCGTCGTCTACAAGGATGGCGCGATTGTCGCGAAATAAACGCGAAACCCCCCGTTGCTCTATTGGTGAGCGGCGGGGGTTTCGCGTTATACGTCCATCATTTCGCGGAACAGGCGCATCGGAAGGAACGTCGATTTATACAGCGTGCTGGCGAACGTGACGACCAGGTCCAGATCCGGCACGACGAATATGTATTGGCCGCCATAACCCATTGCGAAGAAGACGCGGGGGAAAATCGGATTGCGGCGTTCGTCCGTCATGACCCACCAATGCGAAGCATAGGAGCCGATATGGTCGTACGTATGATGGCGAGGTTCCGTCGTTGCCTCGAGCCAAGCCGAGGGGACGAGCTGCCGCCCGTTCCATTGACCGCCCCGAAGCACGAGCTGCCCGAGCTTGGCGAGATCCGGTCCGACGACTTCAAGCCCGAAGCCGCCGATAACGATGCCTTTCGAATCCGCATACCACCGATAACGTTCGATTCCGAGAGGATGGAACAAGTGCTGCTGCGCATAGGCGGAAGTCGTAAGACCGGTCGCTTGCTGTAAGATCGCGCTAAGCAGGTGGGAGCTGCCCGAGTCGTAATACATCTTAGTGCCAGGCGGATGAATCATCGGTTGATTCAGGATAAACCGGGTCCAGTTCGAGCTATTGATCATCGGGAAAGGTCTGCCGCCCCAATCCCCCATCTCAGGCCACTCCCAACCGGGAGACATCGTGAGCAGATGCTCGATCGTGACGTCGGTCTTGTCCGAATTCCGAACCTCCGGGAAGTAATCGGAGATCGGCTGGCGAATGCCGGCGATCTCGCCGCGTTCGATGGCGATCCCGATCAAGAGGGATACGACGCTTTTGGTGACGGAGTTGATTTTGTGCAACCGGTGCGCCGATTGATTGTTCCGCGCGTAGGAGAGTAATGTCTTCCCGTGCTGGACGATTTGGCAATGATCGATTTTGTGCTGGGATAATTTCTTCTCGAACGCTGTCAGCGCAGCTTCGTCGAATCGCTTGGCAATCGTGATAAGAGTTCGCTCCGTTCTACTTATAAGTACTATGTAGCACTGGGGAAGAAAGATTGTTCCGCGTTGCCGCGTACGGCTAAGCAATGCGTGATTCGCTGTAAGCGAAGCAGCTCGTTCGGCTTCAGTTCGCGCTGGAAATATCCGTATAAATACGCTGCTTCGATGAAAGAGAGGCTCGGATAACAGACGACCTGCTGCGTGGAATAAGGGTTGTCGAGCAGCACTTGCCATTCGCCGTTACGCTCCGATTCAGGGATCGCAATTATAGCTTCATTTTTGGCACGAAAGATGCTCTCGAATTCGTCCCATAACTCGTCGAACGACGGGCTGAATCGCGCCGGGTCGGGGAATAGCTCGCGGCCTCTGGCGAGCAATCGTCCGTATAGCTCGATCTGCGTTTCGTCGTAACGACGCAAGCCTTCCCGGAACTGCTCCGCGAACGCGTAAAACGCGAAATAACCGGTGGCGTTCATCTCGTCCCGGAACAGACGCTCAGTCTCCGGAGACTCGATCTGCGTATAATACGCAAAAGATAACTGTGACATAGGCGACACCCCTAATCGACGGGAAATATGGTGCGCAATCTTGGAATATTATACCCTAAACGGCGGCCATTCGTCCCCTCATCGTTATTCGCCAGTACGGCGACAGCCGTCGGCTCATGTGATATAATGAAAGCCAGTCAAACGGCTTCGCGATGTTTTATGGGAGGGAAATGCTTAAGATGAGTCGGCGTTTTGTCATCGAGGCGGTCATGATCGCCATCTATGGGCAACTGCTTCTGCCGAAACGGCCAGTCGAATATAGAATTCCATATACGACGGTAATGGAGCTTTACGATATGAAAGACAGTCCGGAACCGGTCATGCCGGAGAAGGACGACGATGCGCACGTGAAACAGAAAATCGGGGAAATGATCGCGTTCTTCGAGGACCCGTTCAATAAGAAGAAGCTGGAGCGGGCGCTCATCGCGCCATGGCGGGAAAGTCCTCCGCTGCCGATTAACGAGAACGTAACCTTCGTCGTCGTGAACACGTCGGAGAATATGCAATTCGGGGAAGTCTTCGATCCGATCGAGACGGAAGTGATCCTGCTCGCGCAAAGAATGGAAAGCCCGATCCTGACCGATCAGATCGAGTTCCAGGATAAAGTCATACAGAACGGCATTTCGGTTCAACTGTTCGATATCGACGATTTCGAATTCGCGATCGAGGAAGCAGCCGAGACGTCCGAGAGATAAGGAATTGTTGCAGAAGCTGCCGAATCGTTCGGCAGCTTTTGCTTACAGTTATAGAAGTATCTATACGACGCCGATAAGGAGGGGATGCGCATGTTCAGAAGATGGTCCCGGAGAATGGCGAAAAAGCTGCATCGGCAAGGTAAGCTGAAGCAAGCGCTCGTATGGTACGAAAGATGGGGCGCCGCCTCCATGACGGAGGAAGAACAGATCGAGTACGCCGGATTGCTTCACGATTCGGGACGCTCGGACCAAGCGCTCGTCATCCTCGGCAAGTTGTTAAGCAGAGGCGAGAACCCGCAGGCATATGAACGCCGCGCTCACATCTACAACGAGCTCGGCCAGGAGAATCAGGCGATAGCCGATCTGAACGCGGCCATTCGGCTAGACCCTAGCCCTTATCTATATTGGTATACGAGAGCGATCTCGTATCATGATCTCGGACAATACGACCTTGCCGTGCGCGATTTCGAGGAAGCGCTGCTGCGCCGGGAAGACTCCAAAGCCTCGACGTTCTACGAGCTTGGCAACGTCCATATGAAGCTCGGTCATTACGCCGAAGCCGAGCGTTGCTATCGGCAGGCTTCGCGCGATCCGAACCGCGCGATTCCGCATTATTACTATCGGCAGGCGCAAGCGCTCGAGAAGCTGGAGCGTATCGAAGAAGCCCACGCGGCGCTTCGGGCAGGCATCGGCATGCTCGAGCAGTGGGAGAAGCTAAGCGACCAAGGGGCCGCGCTTATGAAAGAAAGAACGAACTATTCCCATTCGGCGGTCGCCAGCTTCATCCAAGGAGCGAAAGCCGAGTTCGGATTTCGCGTGTACGAATCCCGCCTGCTCGAACAGAGCGGACAGCCCGAAGAAGCATTAGCTTCGATCGAACAAGCGCTCCTCGCTCATCCGGCAACTCCGGAGCTTCTGCTCAGGCAGGCTGCTCTGAACCGAACGCTAGGCCATTATGGGAAAGCGGAGTCGCAGCTGCGTAAGCTTGAAGAAACATATCCGTATTGGCTGCCCGCTTCCATGGAACTAAGCTCGACGTATCGGATACAGGGAAAGCTGCAGGAAGCGATACGGACGCTCCTTAGAGCAAGGGCGCAGGTGCCGGACAACCGCGTCGTCCAATATTGGCTCGCGGATGTGTATCGGGAAGCCGGGATGTCGGATGAAGCCCGGACGTTAAGCCGGGATCTGACGGAGCGGGAACCGGACGATCCGCTGAACTGGAAGCAGCGCGCGGAGATTGCCATCGATGCGGATCAGTACGTAGAAGCCGAAGAGGCGTACTCGAAGGCGCTCGAGCTGGAACAATCCGCCGAGTATTATATGCGCAGAAGCTTCGCCCGCTATATGGTTGATCGCCACGAAGAAGCGATGATGGACATCCAAGCGGCGATCGCGCTCGACGAACGTCTCGTTCAGGAGAGCAGAACGAGCTTCGCGCTCGGTGAGCTGTACGTCGGCATGGAAAACTGGGAACTCGCCGAAGCCGCTTATACGCGTGCGCTAGCCCTAGAGCCCGACAATCCGCAAATTTTCGAACGGAGAGCCAGATGCCGGTTTGCCGCCGGCAAGCTGGCCGGAGCGTTGGAGGATTGCAACCGCGGACTGCAGATCGATCTGAACAACGCTCGGTTAACGTGGTTTCGCGGCTTCCTTCATTTCCGCCTCGAGGACTTGGATTCCGCGCTTGCGGACTCCCGGGTGTATGCTCAGCTTGCACCCAATGATCCGCAAGGGCATTATAACCTTGGCGTCGTCTATAATCAGCTCGATCGGCACGACGATGCGATCGCTTCGTTCTCGAAAGCGATCGAGATGAACCCGTTCGAACCGCAGCCCTATCTAGAACGCGCGTCGCTCTGGTATCATCATTCGTTCGACAGAGGGCGCGCGGCGCACGATCTGGCGCAATGGCTCCTCTATGCCGGAGGAGAGAAGGAAGAGAGCGAACGATTCGCGCTGCTGAACGATCTCCGCGGGTTCGACGACGAGATGAGGGAGCGGGCGAAGGCGTATTTTCTCGATTCTTACGGCAGTACCCGATATCTTTCCTGACAGAAGGAGCTATTCATGAACGAGAACATCGTGCCGGTATCGATACTAACCGGATTCCTAGGCAGCGGCAAAACGACGTTGCTCAATAAGCTAGTATCCGACGCGAAGGAGCGAGGACTCAAAATCGCCGTTCTCCTGAACGAAGTCGGCGAAGTGAACGTGGAAGCCGAGCTGATCGGCGGAGACGTCCCGTTGGCCGAGATGCTCGGCGGCTGCATCTGTTGCCAGCTGAAAGGCGACGTCGCCATGGAGCTCGTGCGCATCGTGCGGGAGCACCGGCCGGACGTCGTCTGGATCGAATCTACGGGCATCGCGCAGCCGCTCGACATGATGGACGGCGTCGCCGAAGCTTCGCTATACGAGCGCGTGGCGCTTCGCGGCATCGTTACCGTCGTCGACGCGCGCCATCTGCTGGATCGCGTCCGCATCGGCGCGGGGCGAACGCTGAGGCTGATGGTCGAGCAAATACGCGCGGCGAGCGTCCTCGTCTTGAACAAGACGGACTTAATCGGCGCCGCCGAGCAAGTGGAGCTATCGGAAGCATTGAAGGATTGGAACGTCTATGCTCCCGTCATTCCCGCGGTTAGGGCGGACGTGGACGCCAAGCTGCTCTATAGCGGCGAGGTCCTTCATCGCCATAGCGAGCGCGACGGTGGCCATACGTGCGACGAGCATTGTTCGCACGAACCTCATGCCCATGAGCATTCGCACGACCATGTGAGCGCCTTAACGTACTATCTGAGCAAGCCGATCGATAGCGGGGCGTTCGAGGCATTGCTTGCAAGATTGCCCGATGGCGTATACCGGGCGAAAGGCATCGTTACTTTCACGGATACTTCGAGTCAGTTCCTGTTTCAATACGCGTACAGGGAAAGCGATTTTATGCGCATAACGCCGCAGAAGCCCGTCCATGACGTGGCCGTCTTTATCGGGGAAGGATTTTCCGAAGGCGAACTGATCGCCGAGCTGGATAAAATGACCGAAAGTTAATGCTATTCGTTGATCTCGAGTTTCCGATCGAGCCTATACATACCGGTGTCACTCAACCGTACATTCACATCGATATCGGGTATGCGCGCCGGTACGAACGCCGTTTGACCGTCTCGCGTTAATCGTTTCCACAGTTCGTAATGCTTGCGATACAACTCGTGCTCGATACCGAACAGGTCCGCGCCGTTGTTCATGCTATTGCGGAAAGCTACCATCAATTCGTCGCGAACTTTTCGTTTCGCGGCGTTTTCTATTTCTAGCTCGCTCACCGGCTGCCACAACTCCAACATTTCCGCGCGAAGGTTCAATTGAAACGTGACTTTAGGTTCGCCCTCTCCCCCGGAGATTCGGATTTTTGTTTTCGGGCGCATGATGCGCAGCGTCGCTAAAGGCGCTCCTTCTTGTTGCAGAAGGAGCCTCGAAAGGCGAGTGTCGGGATTCATCCATTTGAACCCTTCTATTTGCTCAAGCGAGTACCATTGCTTATACGTTTCTTTATGAAGCAAGAAATAACCGTTCATCTCCAGTTTGGGATCGATCTTCTTGTTTACTTCCCAAGTATCTTTCGAGATCCCGATGGAAGGGATTTTGACCGTGCAGCCGGGGTCTCTAAGTTCGCGTATGAACCGGAACATCCGAATCGGAGCGATGACCGATTTTTGTCTGAAGCTTGACTCCGGCGCGTACAGAATCGTATTGACGGGAGACAAGTAGAAGAAGGCGAGCGTGGAGAACACCTCCGGAATGTCCTCCTTCGTGCCGAATATCCAAGGGGTCATCCGAATTTCCGGACTGCGCGTAAGCGCGTCGAATACCTCGATTATCTTTTTGGACTTCAAGAAACGTTCGCTAACGACGACCGTGTTGAGATGACCCCAGAAGATGGTCTGCTGGGCTGTCTGGTACAGCTCCATGACCGCTTCCGACAAGGAACGGCCGGATGCTTGCCCAATCCAAACTTTCGCGGGACTTTGGTTTTTCTGCATCCCTTGCTGCTTCGCCACGGACGAGAAATCCAACTGCTGCACGTAGACGACGTATTTCCGGTCCACATAGTCGATTCCGATGCCGGTGAAGTAGTTGACGTCTTGTATGGCCTTAATGTCCCAGCATCCCGTAAGCGCCGCGGGGACAAGCAATAACGCCGCGAACGCCGCCAATCTCTTGTTCCAACGATTCATCTCATGAATCCTCCCCTTGTCGGTCCCGATCGTCCCGCACATATACCTTAGGGCGTCGCTTATAGAGCCGCCAAGGGAGGTTGATCAATCCTTTAAGCACTTCTTTGAAGACGATCGGGGACAAAGGCGACAGAATAGACTTACCGAACGACGTTAACGAGGAAACATAAATAACGATCAAGTACATCGAAACGAAAAATCCGAGCATGCCGAAAAGACTGCTCATGATCAAGACGAAAAACCGAATGATCGTAACCGAGCCGCTTAGCGACTGATTGACGAGGGTGAAGGTGGACACCGCCGTAACCGCCGAGATGACGAGGGTCGTCGGTCCCGTCAGTCCCGCTGCGATGGCCGCGTCGCCGACGATCAGGCCTCCGACCACCGCTACGGTTTGTCCTACCGCTTTAGGGAGGCGCATGCCGGCTTCGCGGAACAATTCGAACAAGCCGAGCATGAGGAACAGATCGATCGGACCGGAGAGCGGGAGTCCGAGACGGGACACCGTAATGGTAGCAAGCAGCGGAAAGGGAACCTGATCGAGATTAAATGCCGATACCGCGACCCAAAATCCGGGAAGGAATAGGGCAACGCCGAAACCGATTAGGCGAAGTATCCGTTCGAGCGATACGTAATAAAAGGGCGAATGCGCGTCCTCCGGGGATTTGATTAAGGACAATAAGTTCGTCGGGCCGATGAGAACCATCGGATTGCCGTCCACGACGATGACGAAGCGTCCGCGAAGCAAGCTTTGCACGGCGTAATCCGGGCGGCCCACGTACTCCATGAGCGGGAACAGCGAATAGGACGTGTCCGACAGGCAGACGTCCAGCTGCTGCGAGGACACGATGCCGTCGACGTCTATTTTGCCTAGACGTTCGCGCACCTCCCGCACGGTTGCTTCATCGGTAATGTCGGTCATGTACAGCAACGACAACGAAGTTTTCGTTCGGAGTCCGATTTGATGATGCTCAACGGCAAGGGAAGTCGATTTCAATCGCATGCGTATTAACGCGACGTTCGTGGCGTTCTGCTCCGTAAAACCGTCGCGCGGGCCTTTGATCGATATTTCCGTGCTGGATTCGCTCGGCGTTCGCTGCGGGGGATTTCCCATCTCGATCTTGCATAGAACGAGAGACTCTTCGAAGAACAGCACGAGATCGCCGGAGAAAACGGACTGGATCATTCGGCTCACCGCGTCCGCTCCGTCGAGCTTCTCCGTGTATTGGACGTTAATGGGCAGATGGCCCTGTATCGCCACGTCGGGCGTTAATAGCTTTCTAAGTTGGCCGTATAAAAAATCGTTCAACCGTTTATCGTCGATCATGCCCGTGCAATAGATCAAATGAGGATTCGGAAGATCGCCGTCGTTGTCCGCGAAGTAGGGGCGAATGCTCACGTCGGTATTGTATCGGAATAGATGGCGCAGCTTCTCGGCGGTCAGGTCTTGCAGTCGCAGATTCGTTTCCTCGTTATTCCGTTGCATGCGCGTTACTCCTTCGTTTCATATAGGCTAGTGCCAGAAGCAGGAACGGGAAAGCGTAGAAAAACACGGACATGATCGGATAGTAAACGTTCCGGAGCATGGAGAAGAAAGACGCATCGCTCGTATTAAAACCGGCAACCGAGTAAATCAGCGCGGCGCTAAGAATAAAGAGCCATATATTTTTCAGCTTATGACCCGATAAGCCGAGAAGATCGACGACTAGGAACATGGCCAGCGAAATACGGATAAGCGCGCCCGATAACCATTGATAGATCGATAGAAAATCCAGGTGGGATATAAACTTGCCGATCAATACCATCCGCCACTGCTCGAACGCGGGGTAGCGCTGGTCCGACGCCTCGTAAGGCCCGAATATGGCGATCGAGGCGATCAAAGGACCAAATACGAGCCCGGTAACGGCGATCACCCCCAAGCATAGCGACCATAGCTTCATACGGCCCTTGATATAGGGGACGAATGCCAAGATGATAATCAATTCGACCGCCCCGGAGAGGACGTACAGCGTGCCGCGGACAACCGGATCGAACCCTTTCGAAAGGATCGGAAGCAGGTAAGAGTAGTCTTTGAATTGAAAATTGACGTTCATGACGAACAAGCCGAACAGAATGACGCCCGGCAATAGCAACCCGGAGGCGATCGCGATCGTGCGCAATCCTTTCATCGCTCCGACCATGCTAGCCAGCACGAACAAAGTGACGGTTACGAAAAAAGGGGTTTTGGGCAAGTAAGTGACTTTGGTCCAAGTACAGGAATCCCGTACGGTAATATAGAGGCTCATGACGAGCATCAACACGATCGGCATAATGACGGAGCAGGCAACGAACTTGTTGTAACGCGCGCTGAACCAACCGTATAAAGATTCCTTATTCAGCAGCTTCATCACTTTATGGACTACGGCAGCCCATATCAGGACAAGCGGAATGGCAAGGATGGCGCTGATCCAAGCGTCTCTCATTGCCGCGTTCAGAATCAGCGGGACGATAATGACGTGGTTTTTGAGTCCGATCGCGAGAGCGAGTATGAAGAACATTTGAACGGCTCTGATTTGCACAGCTTTCATCCGCAGGCTCCAATCGACAGTCGTTCCTCTTATTCTGCCTAACGCGGTTGGTAACTATTCCCGGTCGTCCCGATCAGGCTTGCGCGCTTGGGTACACTCCGATATGCTGTTGGAATAGGTTTGGGCTAAAGAACTAGGACAACGGGAAGAAAGCGTAGGTGCGAAGCGAAATGAAAGTGTTACGAGTAACGACGGAAGAGATGCTTCAGCAAGCGCTCGGTATCCGAATGGCCGTATTCGTGGACGAGCAAGGCGTGCCCGCGGATTTGGAGAAGGACGAGTACGATGCTTCACCCGAAGCGGGAAGACATCACCTGCTTACCGTGGACGGGCAAGCCGTGGCGACCGGACGCTGGAAGACGTACGAGCCCGGCGTCGCCAAGATGCAGAGAATCGCCGTCCTGAAGCCGTATAGAGGACAAGGATACGGATCTAAGCTGCTGGAAGCGATGGAAGTGGATGCGAAAGCAAGCGGCTATCATTCTTCGCTCTTAGACGCCCAGTGTTCAGCGGAAGCGTTCTACCGGAAGCTCGGTTACGGCACGGTATCGGACGAGCCCTTCCTAGACGCAGGTATATTGCACGTGCGGATGCTCAAGAAGCTGTAATCGATCGCTCCGGTACGAAGGCGGCCGGGGCTTTTTTGCGCTGTGAATTCGTCGAATCTCGCAACTTTATGACGAATGAACTCGTAAATAACCTTAACCGCTAAGACAACTAACTAACATGAATGAGGATTAAGCATGAACAATACGATTCGAAGCGCAACGCTAGCCGTACTCTTACTATGCTCGGTGCCCGCTCCGGTTCTCGCCGAGCCGAGCCCGACCGGTCAAGAGCAAATCATTCTAAAACAAGGCACGAACGAAATCATCCATAATGGCGTTACTTCCAAAGCCGCGCAGCCGCACGTCGTCAAGAAAGGCGTCACCTACATCGCGGCCAAATCGATTGCCCAAGAACTATACGGCACGATTACGTACGATTCGAAGACGAAGCAATATATGATCGGGCAAGGCGCGACCAAGTTAGGTTTCGTCGTGAACGAACGCGCTTATTGGTTGAATGGCGTTAAGAAATCCGGCATCGGAGTTCCATACATCGACAAAGGGACGTTAATGGTTCCGCTGAAGACGGTAACGACGAGCTTCGGCATCGAGTTGGTAGACGTTCCTTCCGCGAAGCGGATCGAACTGAATTGGAGCATGAAGCCGGTCGCCAAGTTCAGCGTATCGGATACGAATCCTTACGCGACGCAGACGGAAGTTTCCTATAAGAACGAGGCGTATCATCCGCGAGGCTATGCGATCGTGGACGAGAAGTGGGAAAATAATGACGAAATGTTCGAAGAGCAGGGCACCTATACCGTTACTCATTGGGTGCAGGACGAGAAAGGTTTATGGAGCGATCCTTATTCGGTCGTCGTTAACGTCAAGCCGCCGAACGAGCCTCCTGTCGCCCTGTTCACCCTGTCGAAGGATACGTATAAGATCGGCGAGTATATCGGCTACTCGGATCGTTCGACGGACGACGAGAACGCGATCGCAAGCCGAGTATGGACGAACAACCCGAACGGCTTCTTCGAGCCGGGCGAGCAGACGATTACGCTCCGGGTAACGGACGTTCACGGAGAGACAAGCGAATATTCCAAGACGATTACGATCTCCGACGAGATCGCGAACACGAAGCCGAATTTCGAACGGTTGTACACTCCGATCGGCGGCAAGATAACGATCGACGGAGCCGGCGTGCTGAACTATAACCTGCTCCAGTATTCGTTCACCGACGAGAAGCAATCGACGCTTGTCGTCGACGACAGCCCGGAAACCATTGTGCAAGAGGGCATCTATTACGAGTCGAACGAGCTGGTCGGCAACGTCAGATTCCTGATCCACAAACAGAATAAACGCGTGTCGCCGGTGAAAATTTACGTCGTCGCGACGAATACGAGCGACGTGGAAGCCAACGTAACGACGGGGCCGATCGGAATCGGCGGGCCTCATCAGTACGTGTACGTCGCGGGCAAATCGTCCGTCGGCAAATACTTGACGTCCAGGCAGTCGGGGACATCCGCGTCGCTATCGATACCCGTCGGCGAAAGCCGAATCCTATTCCCAGAAATCGGCGATAAGGCGCTTGCGCCGGGGGACGTGTTCTCTAGCTATGCGGACCTGAATGTCGACCAACCGATCAGGCTGCAGTTCGTCGTCGTCGATGCCGGTCAAGACGTTCTCGCGGCGCTTCCGTCGCTTCCCTTGTTGAACCGAAACGGACATATTCGGGGAACGTTCGAGCATGCGGACAGGACGATCGAAGTGGACGAGCCGCTAGGCGAAGAGAGAACGAGAATGCTGTTCGGGGACGGCACGGTAGATCCATGGCTGCGGGGCGTCGATGAGTTAATCGGCTTGCCGACGGACGATGACGGTAATTTCGGCGTCGTCTATACGATCAAGCTGAATAACGTCAGGCCGAATACGTTGATTGCGATCAATCCTCGCGGCGGGTTTTACGCGGGAGCGTTCGAAGTCAACGGCAAAGTGATCTATACGACGACCAACACGGTTCTGAGCAACTCTAACGAGGCCTCGGTGCTTCATCGGACGGGTTTTAGTCCGGAGACGGTGACGATTACTTTCACGCCGGCTCCAGGCAGCAATCTGCCTATAAATCTACTATTCATGCCGATAAGAGATTAAGAGAATACGCGGAGGGATGGCCGCGAGAAGCGCTAACGTTGCGCGCTCGCGGTTTTTCATGTCTTGACACTGAGAATCATTATCAATTAAGCTACAGGAAAGACATCAGAAGAGCGAGGGTAGAACGATGGCCTTGTCCGAAGACTTGAACGAAATCTCCTTTCATTATTCATCCGTGAAGCTGGTCGGGGGCGAGCGCCTTGTCGCCGCGCCGCTCGGACGCGGCATCGAGCTCAAAGACAGCCTGACTTCGTCCTGGGAAGCCGCGAACGAAGGATTGCCCGAGTCGGTTCACGTCAATCGTCTGCAATCTCATAACGACCGCGTGTTCGCTTGCACGAATCAAGGCTTGTACCGGCTTGACGACCGCCATTGGACGGCGACGGGATTATGCGTCGGCACGTTCCAATATCGACGATACGGCCCGATCGAATTGGCGGGAACGGTCAGCGGGCTATGGTTCTCCGAAGGGGAAGAGTGGCGGGTCATGATGCGCGCGGATACGGCCGTCTACGATTTTCTATATTTGCCGCAGTTCGTTATTCTATGTACTCACGAAGGGCTTGCGATATTCGACCGATTAACGTCGGGCTGGATGAGATATAACGGTCGTTCCGCGGTAACAAGCATCGCCGTCTATCGCCGTACGATCGTAGGCGCGACCGAGAAGGGAGAGCTGCTCGTCGGCAACGCCCGCAGAGGCTTCGAGCGTTACCGGGTGGGAGGCATGTTCATCTTCTCGATCGTGGCCAAGGACGACGCGGTCTATGCCTGCACGGACCGCGGGTTATACCGGGTCAGCCGGATCGGGAACCGGATCTCCCTCATGGCCGTGAAGATCGGCATGCATGTGACGGACATCGATTGCTGCGGCGAGCAACTGTTCCTGGCGACCTTGTTCGACGGTATTCAATGCATGGAGCGGCCTTGATTCGGCAATCGAACGCGGAATACGCTGCCTTCGCCGACGCGGCTGCTCGCCAGGATCGTCCCGCCGTGCAGCGATACGATGGCATGACTGATCGATAATCCGAGTCCCGCGCCGCCGAATGAACGAGAGCGAGACGTATCGATTCGGTAGAAGCGTTCGAACAGATGGGGAAGTTGCGATTCCGGAATGCCCGTCCCGTTGTCCGTAACCGACAACTCAAACCCATCCCCTGCGGACGAAATGCCGATGCGGATGACGCCGTCCCGGGCATCGGTGTGCTGTACCGCGTTCTGGAACAGGTTCAACAGAACTTGTTTGATCTTGTCCGCATCGAGCAGGATGGGGGCGGCGTCGGGCAAATCGAACGCTACTTCGCGCGCTTCTGCCAGAAGACGAAGCTGCGGCTCCATCTCGCGCACGATCGCCGACAGGTCGACGCGAGACAGCGTAACTTGCGGAGCGCGGTCGAGCCTCGCGAGCAGCAACAGATCATGAACGAGCTTATTGATTCTCGTCGACTCCCCGTACATGCTCTTCAAAGCCATATCCAGCTGCTCCTTATTGGATGCGGCTCCCCGCAGCAGAATCTCCAGGAACCCGTGGATGGACGTGAGCGGCGTCCGCAATTCGTGCGAGGCGTCCGCAACGAACCGTCGCATCTGCTCTTTGGCTTCCTGCTCCGCGGCGAACGAAGCTTCAAGACGTTCCAGCATATGATTGAACGATTGCGAAAGAAGGTCGATCTCGCTTTGCCCAAGTCGGTCCGGCAGCCGCTCGTTCAATTTGCCGGAGTCGATCCGTCCGACGGTATGAACCATTCGCGATAACGGGACTAACGTTCTGCGGATCGCGGGCAGGAACGTAAGCAAGCCTCCTGCCAGCGCAAGCGCGGAAAGGCCGACGAACAGCGATAGCTGGCGATACAGCTCGGTCTTCATGGGCTTCGTGTTCGTGCTCACTTGTACGACGCCGATCTCTCGGGAGAACGTGCGAACGGACTGCAGAATGACGAGCTGCTCGCCCTTGTCCGGATCATCGACGACGTAGTAGATCGGTTTGGCGTTGCGCGGACGGTTACGGGCTTCGGCCAACCGGTCCGGGTCCGGCGCAAGAACGGTTTCCTCGTCGGGATTCAGACCTGATACGACGTTGATCTTGCCTTCCGAATTAATGTACGCGATCGTCGAAGCGGGGAAGAAGAAGAACGCATCCCCGGGTCCGCCTCTGCGCATTCGCGGAGCGACGCGTTCCCACACTTCGCCGGGAATCGACCGCACTTGCTTCTGGATGGCGGACGCTTCGTTCGCGTACATGAACCGTTCCATGAAGAAATACTGGAGGAAGCCGATGACGATCAGCAGCCCTGCTACGATCAGCAGCATCCGGGAGAGGAGCTGCATGCGAAGCGAGCGGGGGAAAGCGATGCCTCGCAGCTTCAATGCCAGCCGATGCAGCGTCTTCATGTTAAATCCACCCTGTAGCCGGCTCCCCTAATCGTTCGGATGAGACGATGCTCCCGATCCCCCAGCTTCTCGCGCAACGACCGGATGTACACCTCCACGATGTTTTCTTCCCCTCCGAAATCGTACCCCCACACTTGATCGAGGATGGCGCTTTTACTCAGTACATGGCCGTGATGGAGGATCAAATGCTTCAATAGCTCGAACTCGGTAGGCGACAGATCCAGCGCCTTATCCTGATATCGAAGCTCGCGGCGCATGGCGTCGACATGGAAAGGCCCCAGCTCGATCTGTTCGAGCAGATAAGGGAATTGATTGCGCACTCTCGCTTGAATACGAGCCAATAGCTCGCTGAAGCTGAACGGCTTCGGCATATAATCGTCCGCTCCGGTCTCGAGCCCTTTGATGCGATCCTCGACGTCGTCCTTGGCCGTCAGCATGATGATCGAGACGGGTTTGATGCGCTTCAGCAGCCTGCACGTCTCGAATCCGTCCATTCCCGGCATCATGACGTCCAGGATGACGACGTGCGGGGAATGCTCTTCCAAGGCGGAGATCGCTTCCGCGCCCGTGTAAGCGGTCAAGACGTTGTAGCCTTCGTTCCTCAGACCCAGCTCCAGAAATTGCACGATATGGCGTTCGTCGTCGACGACGAGAACGGTAATTCCTTTTCCTTGCGACATGGGAGACTCCTTCCGTCCGGCTTGTTTAGCTCCATTATGGGACATCTTGCTTAAGCTTGGCTGAGCGTTAGCTGAAAGAAAGCTGAAATCGGCTTTTCAGCGAACATTCAGCGGGATTTCATGTTGACCTAAGGTTGCCGTTGCATAATTTCCCCATACGAAGTCGCCCGGCAGCTGTCGCGGGCGTTGCTTCATGAACTATCGGGAAGGATGAGTCGGCGGATGTCGGGTAAAAAATGGTGGATCGCGGGACTTGTCGTCATCGTGGCGGCCGCAGGTTCGGCTGGAGGCTATTGGTGGCTGAACAAAGAGGACAAGCAGCTAGGACCGAGCTACGCGACGACGCAAGTCCGCAAAGGCACGATCGAGGTCAAGGTGAGCGGAACGGGAAGCATTCAAGCCGCCGCCCAAGAGACGCTTAAGGCGAAGTCGGCGGGCAAAGTCGCGAAAGTGAACGCGAAATCCGGCGACAAGGTCAAGAAAGGCGACATTCTCCTTACCTACGAGCAAGAGGATTTATCCAATCAAATTCGCAGCAAAACGATCGAGCTGCAGAAGAAAAAGCTCGAGCTCGACGATCTGCAAAAGAAGTATAAGGAAGCCGACGACGAAGCCCGGGACGGCATGGTGCTGAATATCGAAAAGCAGCAGCTGGATATCGAGGTGGCGCAAGCCGATCTGGCCGACTTGAAGAAAGGCGACGAGATCGACCCGCTCGTAGCGGTGATCGACGGCACGCTGTCCGATTTCGAAGTTGCCGCCGGAGACTCCCTGAGTCCGAACGCCGAGCTGGGGACGATCACCGATCTCGATCATATGCAGATCGTCGTCGGCGTCGACGAGCTGGATATTCCGAAGGTGAAGATCGATCAGGAGGCGCAAATTGTCGTCGATGCGTTGCCGGATCGGACGTATACGGGCAAAGTGGTGGCGATCGCCGACGAAGGCACGTCCAGCAACGGGGTTGCTTCCTTCGACGTCACGGTTCAGCTCTCGGACATCAAAGATTTGAAGATCGGAATGTCCGCACAGGCGGACATCATGACGGCCAGCAAGTCGGACGTCCTTATGCTGCCTATCGATGCGGTGCAGTCGACGCGCGGCAGCTATTATGTAATGGTGCCGGGAGAAGGCGGGACGACTCCTGCGGCCGGAGCGGCAGGACAGGGAGCGCAAGGCGGTCCATCGCAGCGTTCGACGCAGGAGGCACAGCAGGAAACGCAAGGAGCGCAAGGGGGACAAGGTGCTCGGCAAACGCAGGGAGCACAAGGTGCCGAGCAAGGAACGCGGGAAGCCCAGGGAGCACAACAAGGTACCGGACAACGGGGGAACTTCGGCGGAGCCGGCGGACTCGGGAACATGACCGATGATCAACGCCAGGAGATGCGCGAGCGATTCCAGAACATGTCCGACGAAGAACGCGCGGCGATGCGCCAGCAAATCGCGGGTGGAGGCGCGGCTCCAGGCGGGGCGAACGCGGCAGTCGGAGCGGCAAATACTACGGCGGGCGATGCAACGACGACGAGCCGGGTTAACGTCGAAGTCGGCATTAACAACGAGGACTACATCGAGATCGTATCCGGCTTGAAGGAAGGGGATCTAGTCGTCCTTCCTGCTTCCGCAAGCACGAGCAGCTCGAACAATCGGCAGGCGGGCTTCGGCGGCTTCGGCGGCGGAACTATCCTTCCGGGCGGAGGAGGCTTCACCGGCGGCGGTTTCCAAGGCGGCGGCACGAGGGCCGGAGGCGGGACCGGTGCAGGCGGAGGCGGTGGACGCTAATGCATACGACCGCGGAAACCTTGATCCGAATCGACAAGCTAAGCAAGCAATACCGGATGGGGACGGAAGTGCTGAACGCGCTCGACGAAGTCTCTCTGCAAGTGAATCGCGGAGACTTTGTCGCCATTATCGGTCCTTCCGGCTCCGGCAAATCCACGCTCATGAACGTGATCGGCTGCCTCGACGCTCCGACTTCCGGCGACTACTGGCTGGACGGAGAAGAGGTCAGCCGACTGAAGGAGAACAAGCTTGCGGAAATCCGCAACCGGAAGATCGGCTTCATCTTCCAGGGCTTTAACCTGCTCGTGAAGCTGACCGCGATCGAGAACGTCGAGCTTCCGCTTATCTACAGGGGGGTGCCGACGAAGCAACGGAGAGAACAAGCGCTGGCCGCGCTGGCGAAAGTCGGCTTGGAGGAGCGCGTCCACCATCGTCCGTCGGAGCTGTCAGGCGGCCAGCAGCAGCGCGTCGCCATCGCTCGCGCGCTTGCCGGCAACCCGCCGATTCTGCTCGCGGACGAACCGACCGGGGCGCTCGATACGAGGACTGGGCGAGAAGTCATGGGATTCATCAAGGAGCTTAACGGCCTCGGGCATACGATCGTGCTCATTACGCACGATCTTGCGGTTTCGCGGCAAGCGTCGCGCGTCGTCCGCATTCAGGACGGCCGGCTGAGCGAAGAAGGAGGTGCCGGCATTGAACTTCCTTCAGGGCTTTAAAATGGCGCTCAAGAGCATCTGGTCGAACAAGCTTCGTTCTCTATTAACGATGCTCGGCATCATTATCGGGGTGACGGCAGTCATCGCGCTCGTCGCGCTCGGGCAAGGCGCCACGAAGTCGGTTACCGATCAAGTGCAAAGCTTGGGAACGAATCTGCTTACCGTCAACATCATCGGGCGCGGCTCGGCGAACACCTTGAGCGAATCCGAAGCGACTGGCCTATCGGAAGGCGTGGACGGCATCAAGTATATCGCCCCGGCCAGCTCGCAGAACGCGTCCGTTAAGGTCGGCACGAAGAGCGTCAGCGTGAGCGTCGTCGGCACGAACGCCGATTACGCGAACGTACGCGACTACGAAGTCGCTAGCGGCAGATATTTGTCGCAGATCGATCTAGACGTCAGGCAGAAGGTAGCCATTCTCGGAGCAAGCACGGCGACCGATCTATTCGGCTTCTCGGACCCTGTCGGCGAATACGTCCGGATTAACGGCACGCGATATAAAGTCGTCGGGTTGCTCGCGGAGAAAGGCAGCACGACGAACGGTTCCAACGACGAAATCGTGATGATCCCGCTTACGTCCGCGGAGCGGCTGTTCAAATCGAAAGGCGTCCGCACGATTTACGTGCAAGTCGAGGAAGAAGATCGGATCGATGCCGTGCAAGCCGGTTTGGAGCAAAACTTGAGCGAGAAGTTCCGCGGCAATACGGACAGCTATCGCGTCTTTAACCAGACCGACGTCCTGTCGACGCTGACGTCCGTTAACGATACGCTGACGCTCGCTCTTGCCGGAATCGCGGGAATCTCGCTGCTCGTAGGCGGTATCGGAATCATGAACATCATGCTCGTATCCGTCACGGAACGGACGCGGGAGATCGGCATTCGCAAGGCGATCGGCGCGAAGAGGCGGGACGTCCTCGTGCAGTTCCTGATCGAGTCGATGGTGCTTAGCGGGCTCGGCGGGTTGCTCGGCATCGGGCTTGGAGTCGGAGCAGCCCAGGGGGCTTCGGCAGCGTTCGATATGGACATCGCATTCTCGACTGAAGTGATCTTGATCGCGTTTCTATTTTCCGTCGCCATCGGGGTCATCTTCGGGTTGTTCCCCGCGAATAAAGCCGCGAAGCTGAAGCCGATCGAAGCCTTGCGCTTTGAATAACGGATCGAACTTGAGCGAAAGGAGGAGATGGAATGGAGGTCATGCCCGCTTACGAAAAGTTGGTGTCGCCGCATCTGGAGGATTTGCGCAAATATTGCCTGTACCTGACGAAATCGAAGTGGAATGGCGAGGACCTGTATCAGGAAACGCTGCTAAAGTCGCTGGTGTTCTTCACGCACACGGAGCCGTACCTCGACGTGAAGCCTTTCCTCGTCCGCGTGGCGCACAATCTATGGATCGATCAATGCCGCAAGCAGCAAAAACGACGGTTGCTGCTGGCCCAGCCTCAGAAAGTGACTTATACGGATAACGATTACGTGGAAGTAAGAAGCATGATCGAGTGGCTAGCCGAACGGTTTCCTAGACGGAATATCGAGATGTGGCTGTTGTTCCAGTATTTCGGTTATACGATGCAGGAGATCGGAGAAGCGATGTCTTGTACGGTATCGGCCGTCAAATCCGCGTTGTTCCGGACGAGGGATCTGTTGCGAAATCGCCATAGGCTAGGAGAGGGCAGGAAAGTCGTCAGGCTGGAAGTCGAGCGGTGGTCCAAAGCGATTATGCTGGATCGACCTCAAGCGATACTATCGGATAGATAAGAAGAAGCGCCCGGCCGATTTAGGTTCGGGCGCTTATCTGTGCTATAATCTTTGCAGAATTTATGATCTTCATTATAAATAGCAAGGAGCACGCGGCCGATGGCTTTTCATCCTCGTTTTATCGTGATTTTGTCGCTTGTGTTATCGGCATTCGCCGCGCTGAATCTGTTCATCGGATGGAATGCGATGGAATGGTTGGAAATCGCGGACGTGCCGTATTCTCCCGGATGGTTCTGGTCGATCTTGTTCGTCGTCGCTTTCGCTTACGTCGTAGCGAGGTTCAAGCTGCCCAAGGCGATCGCTCCTATCGGACGGTTGCTTAAAATCGTCGGTTCGTACTACATTTTCCTGTTCGAGATGGCCGTTATTTTTGCACTGATCGCCGACATTGCGGGGCTTGCGGTATATGGATTCGGCGGCAACGTCGATGCGTTCATTCGAGGAGCGGGCGCCGTCGCGATCGTCCTGTTCATTCTGCTGCTCTCGGTCGGGACGCGTAACGCTTTCTCGCCGGTCGTTCGCAAGTACGAGCTGGAGATCGATAAAGCCGGCGGCGCGGAGAAGACGTGGACGATCGCGGTCGCTTCGGACATCCATCTCGGCAACGTGATCGGCAATCGCCATTTGCGCAAGCTGATCGAGAGAGTAGAAGCCATGAAGCCGGACTTGATCCTACTCCCCGGCGATGTGATCGACGATTCGATCGAACCGTTCCTTCGCAACAAGATGAGCGAGACGCTCGGAATGCTTCGGGCAAAGTATGGCGTGTACGCCGTGCTGGGCAACCATGAGTATTATGGCGGGCACATCCCCGAATACATCGAGGAAATGCGCAAGGTCGGCATACGCGTCATGCAGGACGAGACGGCGGAAATCGCCGATTCGCTCTATATCGTCGGACGCAAAGACAAGACGGCAGAGTCGCCGCAGCTCGGAGGACGCAAGCCGGTCGCCGAGCTTGTTGAAGGACTCGACCATGCGAAGCCGATCATTCTGCTGGACCACCAGCCGACGATGTTCCAGCAAGCCGCCGACGCCGGCGTCGACTTCATGCTTAGCGGGCACACGCACCGCGGGCAATTCGCGCCTAATCATTGGATAACGAGGAGAGTATTCGAACTGGATTGGGGTTACATGCGCAAGCATGCGATGCACGTCATCGTCTCCTCGGGCTTCGGGCTTTGGGGGCCGCCGATCCGTATCGGAAGCCGGTCGGAAATCATTCAAGTGACTTTGAACTTTAAATAATGGGTAGAATCCCTCGGTGAAATTGCCGGGGGATTTTTTTTGGTTTGAGAGCATTTAATTAGACACATTAAATAGGTCTGTTTTCGGTTATATATTGTGTCATAAATAAATATATGATATACAATAAGGTATTAGCGATCCGAATGGGGGATTCTCATGGAGAGGGAATTGGCTTTGGAAATCGTTCGCGTTACCGAATTGGCCGCATTGGCTTCAGCACCGTGGATGGGCAGAGGAGATAAGATCAATGCGGACGGAGCAGCCACGAGCGCGATGCGCAGAATGTTCGACTCGGTCGAGATCCGCGGGGAAGTCGTCATCGGAGAAGGGGAGATGGACGAGGCGCCGATGCTGTATATCGGCGAGAGGCTCGGCAATGGCGAAGGGCCGGACGTCGACGTCGCGGTCGATCCGCTCGAAGGAACGGAAATCGTGGCGAAAGGCTTGAACAACGCGATGTCCGTCATCGCCGTCGCGAGCAAGGGCAATCTTCTTCACGCGCCGGACATGTACATGGAGAAACTGGCGGTCGGACCCGCGCTCGTCGGCAAGCTGAAGCTGACCGACCCGCTGGAGGTTACGCTTGCGCGGGCAGCGGAAATATTGGATAAGCAGGTGCCCGAGCTGACCGTCATGATCCTGGATCGGATTAGGCACGAGTCGATCGTGAAGACGTTGCGGAAAGCCGGCGTGCGGATCAAATTTCTGTCCGACGGCGACGTAGCGGGGGCGATGGCGCCGGCGTTCGCGGAAACCGGCATCGATCTGTACGTCGGATCGGGAGGCGCGCCGGAAGGAGTGTTGGCCGCCGCTGCCCTGAAGTGCCTGGGCGGTGAGATTCAAGGCCGGCTCATGCCGTCCGACGCGAGAGAATACGCCAGATGCATTCGCATGGGCATCGAAGATCCGTACAAAGTACTGACGATGGAGGATATGGTCGGCAGCGACGACGTCATCTTCGCCGCGACGGGCGTCACGCCCGGCGAATTCCTCGGCGGCGTGCGCTACATGCAGGGAGAACGCGCGGAGACGCATTCGATCGTCATGCGAGCGAAGACGCGCACGATTCGCCGCATCACGGCGCTGCATTATTTGCCGAACAAGGCATTGCTGCAGCAGTCGGTGTAAGGTGTGATCAAGTACAGCCCCGCTACGGCGGGGTTTTATTTTTGGGTGATGATTTAAGCACACGCGGTGTCACTAAATGGTTCGGAGTACGGGGATTCGGCGAAATAAGCACACGCGGTGTCACTAAATGGCTCGGATTACGGGGATTGCTCTTCTGTCAAGAAAGTGGACACTCCATAACTCACGCTACCTGCTTGTAATATTGCTCCTCAAATAGCACCGGTGACATGTATCCGATCGTACTGTTTGAACGTTTGCGGTTGTAAAAAAATTCGATGTAGCGGTAGATCTTCTCGAATGCTTCTTGCTTGGTTTTGAATTTCGGATTGCTGTAAATGAACTCTCTCTTCAAGATACTGTGAAACG
>JAEWPC010000023.1 GCA_023460795.1 Bacillota bacterium
TACATCCATTACTACAATCACAAGCGAATCAAATCAAAATTAAAAGGCATGAGCCCGGTAAAGTACCGAACTCACGCCTTAATGGTTGCTTAATTACATAGTGTCTAACTTTATGGGGTCACTTCACTCGGAGTGCGGGTCTTCTCGATATTGGTGAGTTGATAGCGGAACTAAGTTCCGTTATTCATCATCAGCGGGGTGATCTCGCGAACATAGCGGAACGGAGTTCCGTTATTCGGCTGGATTAGCACGGTCATGCGACTGAAAGTCGGAAATAACGGAAGCGTGTTCCGTTATGGTGTCTGTGTGAGCCGATTTTGGAGCAATAGCGGAACCGTGTTCCGTTACATCCCTAGCGCAGGCGTCCGCCCAACATAATTAACCGCATTAATTGTTCGGTTCGATCACGTGTCCACTCATATGCGTTCGCCACCGCCTCGCTTAACTCGCACGGTCCACGGACAATAGATAAGCTCGCTGCCAACCCAAGCTTATCCATCTCGCTGGACGGAAGCGTGACGGCCCCGCATAGCGCGATTACCGGAACGCCCACCTCGCGCGAATGCCGGCAGACGCCGGAGATGACTTTACCAGACAACGTCTGGCGATCGAGCCTGCCTTCGCCGGTAATGACGAGATCCGCGTCCGCGATCCATTCGCGAAACCGATAGATCTCGGCGAGCAGATCGAAGCCCGGCCGCAGCTCCGCGCCGAGGAACGCGAACGCCCCTGCGCCCATTCCGCCTGCCGCTCCTGCCCCCGGCACCGTTGCGACATCTATACCGAGCTGCTCCTTCACGACCGCCGCATAGACGGCCAGCGCATCGTCCAGAACGAGAATATCGTCTTCCGTCGCGCCTTTCTGCGGCCCGAAAATTCGCGACGCCCCTTCGTCCCCGCACAGCACGTTGCGAACGTCGGTAACCGCCGTCACTTTCGTCTCGGCGAGCCTCGGGTCTATCCCCGACAGGTCGATTCGCTTGAGCTTGCCCAGGGCGCCGCCGCCTTCCGGCAGCTCCACGCCTTCACCGTCTAGTAGGCGCACCCCAAGCGCTCGCATCATCCCGGTGCCGCCGTCGTTCGTCGCGCTGCCTCCCAGCCCGAGCAACACGTTCCGATACCCTTCGTCCAGACAGCGCGAGATCAGTTGACCCGTACCGTAAGTCGAAGCCGCGAGCGGATTACGCTCTTCCTTGGCCAGCAACGTATGACCGGAAGCTTGCGCCATCTCCACGACGGCCGTCCTGCCGTCGGCCAGCACGCCATACGAGGCGAGCACTTCGCGCCCTAGCGGATCGCGAACCGCCGCTTCCCGCACGCTTCCGCCCAGCGCATGAACCAAGCTCTCGATCGTCCCTTCGCCGCCGTCCGCCATGGGCAGATGAACGATTTCGGCGTCTCGCACGACGCTCCTAATCCCGTCCTGCATAGCTAAGCAAGCCTTCGTTGCGGACATAGAGCCTTTGAAAGAGTCAGGCGCAAGCACGATCCGCATGCAAGATCCCCTCCATGTGCATTACGTTCCGGCCATCATTCGCCGCACGAACCGATATTGCATCACGCCCGTAACCAACAAGGCGATCGCAATCGCGGTATACAGCGTCTCCCCGTTCGTCGCGGTGAGCAGCCATCCGCCGAGCAGCGGTCCGACCCCTTTGGCCAGCAATTGACTCGCCCCGTTGACGGAGAAGTAAAATCCGCGTTCCTCGGGCGGCGCCATGATCGAAATCGCCTTCTGATAATGCGGACCGAACAGCATCTCGCCGATCGTGAATATAAACTCCGACAAGAATAGCATCCAGACGACTTCGGAATATCCGTAACCGATCGCGACGATCGCGAGCAACGCGTACGAGACCCCAATGATGAGATGCGAAGCCATGGACTCCGTCCTGCGGGCGATCCAAATTTGCAGCAGGATAACGGCGATTCCGTTAAAGCTGAGCATCGCCGCGAACACCGTCTTATAATGCTCGAACGAAGTTTGCAGGTGCAGCGGCAACGTCGTCTCGACTTGGGCATACAGCATCCCGATCGGCAACCCGAGCACCGTCAACAGAATTAGCGGCTTATGCACGGCCCATTTGAACGCGACGTTCGGACTCGCCCGTAGCCATGATCGATCGCCGGCGACGAGCATCGGCGCCGTTTCCTTCAGCTTAATCATCACAAGCAACGCGTAGAACAGGAACATGCCAGCCGAGATGAGGAATACCGCCGAGGCGTTCCACTTGAACATGAACAGCCCGATCGCCGGACCTACGGCCGCTCCAACGTTAAAAGCCGTATGCATCAGGGCGAACACTTCCGCGCGCTTCTCCTCCGGCACCATGTCCGTAATTTGCGCGTTAGCCGCGGGCATGAACAAAGCCGACCCGATCCCATTAATAATCGAAAATAGTGCATAATGCCATACTTCTTCCGAGAATACGTACCCGGTCATGCTTAACATCTGGAGCATCAACGCGGCGAACATGAGCGGCTTGCGTCCGTAGCGGTCGCTTAACCCTCCGCCCGTCCAGCTCACGACCATGCCGAACAGCGGTTGCAGCGCGACGACCAGCATCGGCAGCATAATCGAGCCTTCCAATCGGTCGAACAAATACAAAACTAAAAAAGGCCGAATCATAAACCCGGTAATCGTCGATAAAGCCGTCCCGAGTACCCTGATCCAAACCCCAGCGTCATAGCGTTTCATGTATGCGGTAAGTTGGTTCGTCATACGAGCATTATAGCATAGCGATATTTGTCGAAAATTAAGCAAAATCCCCGTGCGCTTAAGCGAACGGGGATCTTGCCGGCCTTGTTATTTGAACCAAGGATTCGTCATCAACCAAATCTCGACGATGAATAGAACGAAAATAATCGCGCTGATCGTCTGAACCTTCGCAATCGAAGCGCTCGCGTTCTGCGCGCTTGCCGCTGCCGATACGATTCTCTTAAGCGGTCCTTGAACGATACCCGACAACGCTCCGAGAGCCAAGAATAGCACGACGGCCAAGATCATCCAGGAGACGGCATAATCGCCTGCGTCGTCGTTCGAAACCAAGTATCCGCCGGTTAGAATTTGAATCACGAGCGCATATTGACCGATGCGGCCGGCCGCTACGAGTCCGCTTGCAAGCCCTTCTTGAGCGGAACCCGACAATTGCTTGAACTTCCCGACGACGAACGGCAACACCGCATAAATGCCCATGCCCACTGCACCTACGACATGCAAGAACAGCATTGTTTCGTACATTACGAATCCCTCCATTTGGTAACAGACAAAGACAAGCTTAGTATACACGATTCCGATGCGAAGCAAAACAACGTGTTCCCAATCGTGACAAAACGTACATAAAGAAAGAGAGCCCATAAACAGGCTCTCTCCCGTATTTATCGTATGTTTACACGTTCTCGACGATCTTGATGACGTTGCGCACCGATTGAGCGGACTTCTCGAGCGCGGCTTTCTCCTCGTCCGTCAGTTCGATCTCGATGATCTTCTCGATCCCGTCGCCGCCAAGTACCGCCAATACGCCGATGAAAATATTGTCGTAGCCGTATTCCCCTTGAAGCAGCGCGATTACCGGAAGGATCCGTTTCTTGTCCTTCAAGATCGCTTCGGTCATCTGAACGAGCGACGCCGCTGGCGCGTAGTACGCGCTGCCGTTGCCGAGCAGGCTGACGATTTCGCCTCCGCCGACGCGCGTACGAGCTACGATCGCGTCGATCTGCTCCTTCGGAAGCAGCTTCTCGACCGGGATTCCTCCGATCGTCGTATATCGTACGAGCGGAACCATATCATCCCCATGGCCGCCGAGCACGACGCCGCGCACATCTTCCACGGACACGCCCAGCGCTTGCGCCAAAAATGTATTATAACGAGCCGTATCCAAGACTCCGGACTGGCCGATCACGCGATTTCTCGGGAAACCGAGCGCTTTGTTCGCCACGTAAGTCATCGCGTCGACCGGGTTAGAGAGAATGATGACATAAGCGTTCGGGCTCGTCGCCTTCACGTTCTCGCACACCGACTTTACGATTCCCGCGTTCGTGTTCACGAGATCGTCTCGGCTCATGCCGGGCTTGCGCGCAATGCCCGCCGTAATGATCACGACATCCGAATTCGCCGAATCCGCGTAATCCGCCGTCCCGACGATATTCGCATTGATGCCCTGCACAGGCGTAGACTCAAGCATATCCAGCGCCTTGCCCTTCGTAGGATTCTCAAGCTGCGGTATATCCAATAACACAACGTCCCCCAACTCTTTCTGAGCCAGCATCAGCGCCGTCGTCGCCCCCGTGAAGCCCGCCCCGACAACCGTAATCTTCGCACGTTTAATCGCCATTTCAGTAACCTCCTTGGCTAATCCGCCTCAAAGCGGTAGTATCCCCAAACAAATCGCCGCCTATTTGACTGCATGTGCAGGAATAGACGGCGATGTTGAATCCATATGAAATTAGATCTTTCTGAGTCAAGAAAGTGACGAAGACGCGCCGCGCAGCAAGGCGGTATTTCAACGCACTTAAGCTTTTTCGCTTTGGGCCGAATACAATCGGCCCATGAGCGAAAACGCGCCCCCCAGCACGAGCCAACCACCATTACACCGCACCAGCGATCCTACGAGGGTTTACGGGCGGGAGTCCAGAGGGCTGGCAAGCCCTCTGGGGTCCCCCTTCCGGGGAAGGGGGATTTAGGGGGTTGGGTGCGCAAAGGGGGTTCGTAAGGGGGAATCCCCCTTACATCAGCTCAATAACGTTGTCCGCGAACGCCGAGCACTTCACTTCTTTAGCGCCTTCCATCAATCGAGCGAAGTCGTAAGTAACGACTTTCTCATTGATCGACTTCTCAAGGCCTTTATAGATCAGGTCGGCAGCTTCCAGCCAGCCAAGGTGCTCAAGCATCATAACGCCGGACAGGATAACGGAACCAGGGTTCACGACGTCTTTGTCAGCGTATTTAGGAGCCGTGCCGTGCGTAGCTTCGAAGATCGCGTGGCCCGTTGCATAGTTGATGTTAGCGCCCGGTGCGATACCGATGCCGCCGACTTGCGCGGCAAGCGCGTCGGACAGGTAGTCGCCGTTCAGGTTCAACGTCGCGATAACGTCGAAGTCCGTTGGACGAGTCAGGACTTGTTGCAGCGCGATGTCCGCGATGGCGTCCTTGATCAGGATTTTGCCGGAAGCAAGAGCTTCTTTCTGAGCCGCGTTAGCCGCTTCTTCGCCCTTCTCCGCTTTGATGGCGTCGTATTGACCCCAAGTGAACGTTTGGCCCGCAAACTCTTGCTCCGCGACTTCGTAGCCCCAGTTCTTGAACGCGCCTTCCGTGAACTTCATGATGTTGCCTTTGTGAACGAGCGTAACCGATTTGCGGTTGTGCTTGATCGCGTATTCGATCGCCGCGCGAACGAGGCGCTTGGAGCCTTCGGAGGATACGGGCTTAATGCCGATACCGGAAGTCTCAGGGAAGCGGATCTTCTTAACGCCCATCTCGTTCTGCAGGAACGCAAGCACTTTCTTAACGGCTTCCGAGCCGGATTCGTACTCGATACCCGCGTAGATGTCTTCCGTATTTTCGCGGAAAATAACCATGTCGACAAGCTCCGGACGTTTAACCGGGGAAGGAACGCCGTCGAAGTAACGGACAGGACGCAAGCAAGTGTAGAGGTCAAGCTCTTGGCGAAGCGCTACGTTCAAGGAGCGGATGCCGCCGCCGATCGGAGTCGTCAGTGGGCCTTTGATCGCGATGATCAGCTCGCGAATCGCTTCGAGCGTATCGTTAGGGAGCCACTCGCCGTAAGTATTGTATGCTTTCTCGCCGGCGAACACTTCGTACCAAGCGATTTTTTTCTCGCCTTTGTAAGCTTTCTCTACCGCTGCGTCAAGAACGCGCTTGGAAGCTTTCCAGATGTCGCGGCCCGTGCCGTCGCCTTCGATGAACGGGATGATCGGATCGTTAGGTACGTTAAGAACGCCGTTCGTAACCGTAATCGGCGTACCGGATGCTGGTGGTGCGAATTTTTCGAGTTTCATGCTTAGTCCTCCTAATGGGTTTCTCAATCGTTAAGTACTCGGCCGCAGGATGCGACCCTAATATAGTCGCAAGAAACCGGCGCGCCGCCCTCGTTACGCTGAAGGAGAGGCAGCCCGCCGGCGCAAGCTATCGATGGTTAGCCGCGTTGGCCGATCGGAACGTAGCGCTGGCCGACCGGACCGACGTATTCCGCGCGAGGGCGGATGAGGCGGTTGTCTTCGTATTGCTCCAAGATGTGCGCCGTCCAACCGGACACGCGGCTGATCGCGAAGATCGGCGTGAACAGGTCGCGAGGAATGCCCAGCATCGTGTAGCAGGAAGCCGAATAGAAATCGACGTTCGGCTTCAGGCCTTTCTGACCCGTTACGAGCTCTTCGATCTTCACCGACATCTCGTACAGCGTCATATCGCCTTTCAACTCGCCGAGCTGACGGGACATCTGCATCAAATGCTTCGCGCGAGGGTCGCCGTTCTTGTAGACGCGGTGACCGAAGCCCATCACTTTCTCTTTGTTGTTCAGCTTGTTCTGGATATACGGCTCGACGTTAGCCAAAGAGCCGATGTCGTCCAGCATCACCATAACCGCTTCGTTAGCGCCGCCGTGCAGAGGGCCTTTGAGCGCGCCGATCGCGGACGTAACGCCGGAATAAATATCGGACAGCGTAGCTACGGTTACGCGGGACGCGAACGTCGATGCGTTCAGCTCATGGTCCGCGTGAAGAACGAGCGCTTTATCCATCGCTTCGACCGCGACTGGCGCAGGCTCTTCGCCGGTCAGCATATAGAGGAAGTTGTGGGCGATGCCTACGCCCTTCTTCGGAGCGACCGGTTCCTTGCCTTCGCGGATGCGCGCGAACGCCGCTACGACGGTCGGGAGCTTCGCTTGAAGTTTAATCGCTTTCAGCAGGTTCGCTTCGCGGCTCATGTCGTTCGCCGCTTCGTCATATAGGGCCAGACTGGACACCGCGGTTCTGAGCGCCGCCATCGAATTGCTTCCTTTCGGATACAATTTCAATCCGGCGATGACTTCGGAAGGCAGCTCTGCGTGCTCGCTTAGTTGCGCCTTGAGCCCGTCCAGTTGCTGCTCGGTCGGCAGCTTGCCGTACCACAGCAAGTATGCCACTTCTTCGAAGGAAGCTTGTTCCGCAAGTTCATCGATGTTAATGCCGCGATAGGTCAGAACGCCGTCGATGATCGAGCTGATCGACGATGCCGCCGCGACAATCCCTTCCAAGCCTTTCGTTGCCGTCATGTTCATCTCTCCTTTATCCAAAAAATGCAAGTCAACCGGATAGGCTTCGCCGCCTTCCGATTGGCCCCATGATCGCTTGTGCGGGAGCGAGAACGATTCACCGCTCAATAATGCACGTAAATAGCGAATTCCTTCACATTTTTTGACCTTTTTTAATGATAATCGATTTCAACGGCGAATGGAACCGATCGTCGCATAGAATTGTTTTATCGCCACCATAAAGGTTCTTTTGCCAAGCTCGTCCCGAGTGATACAATAGTGCGAAAACGCACGTCCCGTTCGAAGGAGAGCTTTATGGCGAATAATCGGATTACAGGAATTATAGATATCGGTTCGAATACGGTCAGGCTTGCCGTCTATCAGCTTTCGGACAACGGCGCGTACAGGGTCATCGACCAGGGACGCTGGGCAGCGCGGCTAAGCCAGCGCATGGACGGCGAAGGCAATCTGCAAGACGAGGCGATCGAGGAGCTGACGGAAGTATTGCGTCATTATCGGCGCATCTGCCAGATGCACGGAGCCGGCTCCATTCGTGCCGTGGCGACGGCGGCGATCCGGCAATCCGCGAATCGCGATCGGATCGTCCAGCGCTTGTCGGCAGAGACCGGTCTCGTCATCGAAGTGTTGTCCGGAGAAGACGAGGCCCGCATCGGCAGCCGCGCGATGCTCGGCACGATGGGAACGGGCGACGGCTTCGTCATCGATATCGGCGGCGGGAGCACGGAGATCAGTCTGCTCTTGGATCGGCAAGTGAAATTCGCCGTTTCTTTTCCTTTCGGGTGCGTCAATGCGGCGTCCAAATTCTCGCTCGGCTCGGATCCCGTGCATCCTTCGGTTCTCGAAGACATTCAGAATTTCGTCATTCAGCGGCTGGCAAGCGAGCCGTGGATCGGTCAGTACCCTGGATTGCCCATCATCGGTCTCGGTGGCACCGTGCGCGCGCTAGCCAAGCTTCAACAACGAGTAAGCGATTATCCGCTCGATCTGCTTCACGGTTATGAACTGCAAGCGGAGGACGTTGCGGCTAGACTCCACCAGCTTGCGGCGATTCCGGCGGACAAGCGCAAGAAGCTCCCCGGCCTTTCCAAAGACCGCGGAGACGTCATCGTGCCCGGCCTCGCTATTCTGCTAGGCATCATTAGGCACGCGACGGCTTCCAGCGTCATCGTCTGCGGCGCCGGACTTCGCGACGGGTTGTTCTTCGATACTTGCGTGCCGCACTATCGGCCGCAGTCTGCACAGTCCGTTCTGCAAGAAAGCATTCGCAATTTGACGGCGTTATATCCCACGGCTCCCGAAGATCACCTGAATCAGGTTCGGAAGCTGGCGGTCACGCTCTATGAGCGCCTTAGCGTCAAATTCTCGCTTCCTCCGCAGTCCCTCACGCTGCTCGAAACGGCCGCGAAGCTGTACCGAATCGGAACCGCGATCGATTACAACAATCGAGCGGATCATACTTTCTACATGTTGCTGAATACGCACTGGAACGGCCTGGGCCATCGCGAGATGCTGCTTACCGCTTCGCTCGCCGCCTACGCGAGCGCCGGACAGCACAAACGCAATCTGGCTCCGTACCGCGCGCTCCTGAGCGACGGGGATATCGAGCTGAGCGGGCGGTTAGGGACGCTGCTCCAGCTTGCTTCGGCGCTCGACCGCAGCGAGGCGCAGGCGATATCCGCTCTGGACCTTGTCATCATGGCTGGCAAGCTGCAGGTCGTCGCCCATGCCTCGCATCCGCTCCCCGTCGAACAGAGGGAAACCGAAGCGATCGCCAGAGAATTCAAAAAAACTTGGGGGCTGACCCCCAAGCTCTATGTGAAGCTGCAATAGCCTGCCTTTAGAGACGACGACTTATCTTCCATCGCCCAAGCTCCGCGGCCGCGAACTGGCTTCTCAGCGGAGCTTGGGCTTCGTTATGGACGCGGATGTAAGCGCCCATCGAAGACAGCTTCCTCGCTTTGACATCGTCCTCCATATTCATTCGAAGAAGGTTCAACAGGCTTGCTCGAATATCGGCATCGTACACCGGACAGAGAATCTCGACGCGACGGCTTAGGTTGCGGGTCATCCAGTCGGCGCTCGAGATATACACCTCCTCCTGTCCTCCCCCGGCAAAGGCGACGATCCTTGAATGCTCCAAGTATCGGTCTACGATGCTGACGACGCGTATATTGTCGCTTAAACCAGCCACGCCCGGCCTCAAGCAGCATACGCCGCGCACGATCAGATCGATCTTCACGCCCGCTTGCGAAGCCTCGTAAAGCTTATCGATCATCGACTGGCTCGAGAGCGAATTCATCTTCGCCGTGATTCCAGCCGGTCTTCCGGCTCGCGCATGCTCGATCTCCCGGTCGATCAACTCGAACAGCTTCTCCTTCAGTCCGATCGGCGCGACGGCGATCGAGCGCCAAGCGTGCGGGGTGGAGTAGCCGGTCATCTCGTTGAACAAAGCCGAGGCGTCCTCGCCGATGCCCGGATGGCTCGTGAACAGGCCGGCATCGGTATACAGCTTCGCGGTGTGCTCGTTATAGTTGCCGGTACCGACGTGCACGTAGCGCCTTAACGCGCCGGACTCCCTTCTTACGACCAGCGTTATTTTCACATGCGTCTTTAATCCGACCAAGCCGTATACGACGTGGCAGCCCGAATTCTCGAGCAGACGGGCCCACGCGATATTCCTCTCCTCGTCGAATCGCGCTTTCAGCTCGACCACGACCGTCACTTGCTTGCCCGATTCCGCCGCCCGGGCTAACGCTTGGATGAGCACGGAATTGACGCTTACCCGATACAGCGTCATCTTGATCGCCAGCACGTCTGGGTCGGCCGCTGACTCCAGAATGAAGTCGTTAACGGCCTCGAACGACTCGTAAGGGTGGTAGACGAGCACGTCCTTCTCCCGCAGCACGGACAGAATGTCGTCCGCGTTCTCGAATTCCTCGGGATATACGGGCTCTATCCGCTCGTATTTGAGATGATCTACGTTCGTCAACAGCCCGACGAATTTCGAAAGATAGCTTAAATCCAGCGGCCCGTCGATTTCGAGCGGCTCGTCTTCCTCCCACAGCTCGAGCTCCTCCCTGAGCAACTGCAAAGCATGCGGATGCATGCCTTTCTCGACTTCAAGCCGAACCGGCATGCCGTGTTTCCTTCTTCGAAGCTCCTTCTCGATCTCCTGAAGCAGATCTTCCGCGCCTTCCTCGTTCAGCGACAAATCCGAATTGCGGGTAACCCGGAAAGCATGGACCGCCTCCATCGTGTACCCGCTGAACAGCAAGCTGATATTCTCTTTAAGCAAATCCTCGAGCAGAAGGTAACTGCTGCGCCGGCTGTTCTTCCCGTGTGCTAACGGAATGACCCGCGGCAGAATCGACGGTACTTGGACGATCGCGCATACCGTCTTCTCTTCTCCCCCGGCATGCCGGTCCTCGGATTTCAGCACGACGGCCAGATAGATCTCCTTGCTATGCACGAGCGGGAACGGCCGGCTCACGTCGACCGCCATTGGCGTTAAGACCGGATAGATAATGTCTTGAAAATGCGTCTTCACGATCGTCTTCTGTTCGGGCGTTAAATCTTTGACGGCCAATAGCTCTATCCCCTCGCGGGAGAGCAATCGCATGAGGTCGCGGTACACTTTGTACTGCTGCCGCACGGTGCGGGTCGTCCTCTTCATGATTCGTTTCAGCAAGCCTTGAGGCGTATAACCGGTAAAATCCGTTTTGGTGTACCCGGCTTTGCGCTGATCTTGTAATCCCGCGACGCGAACGCTCATAAACTCATCAAGGTTGCTCGATACGATGGATAGGAAAGACAGGCGTTCCATCAGAGGCGTACCCGGGTCCTCCGCTTCTTCCAATACTCGACGGTTGAACTCCAGCCAGCTTAAATCCCGGTTAATGTATTTCTTGGCGCCGGACATCGTGCATCCCCCTGTTCATCAATCGACACTGCGATCCAAGCCTTCTCACCGTTCCATTATGTTATCCGAATGTAAAGACGGCGTTAACGACCGATTAACGGAATGTTAAAAGGCAAAATCCGACAGATAAGGCGGTGCATGAGATTGGATCGTAAAATGACGGGCCGGCTAATGCGGTTGCTGCTCGTGCTCGGGATCGTCGTCGGCGGAGGCGCGTTGGTCTGGTGGACGCTGCCCCTCGTATACCCGTTCCTGCTCGGTTGGCTGCTGGCTTACCTGCTGAACCCGGCCGTACATCTGTTGCAGCGTAAAGCCCGTTGCCCTCGTTGGCTCGCGGTTACGGTCGTATTGCTCCTTTTCACCGCCGCCATGGTCACGCTGCTGACGACCCTTGTCATGCGGCTAGCGGAAGAGCTGATGAACGTAGCCGGATCGATGGACGACTTCGTCGAATACATCGAGCGCTCTTATAACGATTTTATCGCCAGACCGGAAATTCATAACCTGATCGAACGCATCAACCACTTTTATAACGAAAATCCGAAGTACCAGGACATGATCAACAACCGCATAACGGATGCGGCCAAGGCGGTCGCCAAAGCGGGCACGAGCTTCATTAGCGGGTTCCTGATGGGGATCGTGGGCTTCTTATCCTCCCTGCCGGCAATCGCGATCCTGACGGTCGTCGTGCTATTGGCTTCGTTCTTCATCGGCAAAGACTGGAATAAGTACGTGCAGAGGGGAAAAGCGTGGTTTCCTCCCGCTCTGAGGGGCAGAGTCGGCAGCGTGTGGAAAGACCTGCGGCAAGCATTGTTCGGATACTTCCGTTCCCAGCTCATCATGATCTCCATCACGACGGTCGTCGTCATGATCGGATTGTTCGTCATCGGCGTTCATAACGCGGTATCGATCGCCTTGTTCATCGGGTTCGTGGATTTGCTCCCTTATCTTGGCGTCGGCGCGGCGATGATCCCGTGGTTGGCCTACGAATTCCTCGCCGGCGAATGGCAACTGGGTACTTCTCTGTCCGTTCTATACGGGATCGTGCTCGTCGCGCGCAGTTTCATTGAACCTAAGGTGCTCGCTTCGAGCGTCGGCCTAGAGGCGCTGCCGACGTTGATGTCGATGTTCATCGGGCTGAAGCTGTTCGGAGTGTTCGGTCTGATCATCGGACCGGTTACCGTCGTCTTCCTTACGGCCTGTCACCGGACGGGGGTATTCAGAGACATCGCCAAATATATTTATTACGGATCTAGATAACCTCTCTCAACTGCCCCACGGCGGTCCTTGCCGGACCGTGAAGGAACCGTTCCTCATCTTTCTCTCCAACCAGCGGTAGAGAAGCTTACGATAGACGGGGCGCGTGAACGGCAGCAGCAAGGTGATGCCGATGAGGTCGGAGACGAATCCAGGAAACAGGAGCAGCAATCCTCCGGCCAGCACGCATAACCCGTCCAGCAGCGACAAGCCCGGAATTTGCCCGGACTGCATCTGAAGCTGCGCCTGCCGGAACACTTTGCGGCCTTCCAGCTGCGCGAGCCACGTCCCTAGCAAGCCCGCCAGCACGAGCAGCCCTAGCGTCTGCCAGCCGCCGACTTTGCGGCCCATCTCGATGATGCCCCACAATTCGATTCCCGGGAAAATAACGATAAGAACAAGCAGCCATCTGCGCATCCTAACACTCCAGTCCAATCTCTCATTCCGCCGCGCGGCACAGCTCCTTCCTGCCGCCGGCGATCGATAATTCGGTGCATTCCTTGAACGCGTAATGCTTGCAGCCTAGGCAAGTTTCCTTGTCCAGCAGCGATAAGGCGTAATTGATCGCGTCGCCGGTGCTCGTGAATAGCTTCTCCTCGCCGATCTTCTCTAATAGCCCCGTCTTGCGGATCATCTCCAGCGGTTGCGGTTGTATGCCCGAGATCAACACGGTTCCGCCCGATTTCGCGAAGTAAGCCGCCAATCCGGCCAGCTTGGATTCGCCCGACAGATCCAGGTGAGGCACCTTGGACATCCGCAGGTGCAACACTTTCGTTCGTACGCCGGCCGACGTTCTTAACCGTTCGTCGAATTGCTCGGCTACGCCGAAGAACAACGGTCCTTCCACCGTAACGATGCTGATCTGCGGGCAATCGCGCTCGGCATTGACCCGATGCGCCTGCACCTTGGCATGCTTATGCCCGGGATCCGGCAACATCTTCTCGATCTTCAGGCTTGCGCTCATCCCTTTCACGAAGAGGACGACCGCGAGCAGCAATCCGACTTCGACGGCGACCGTAAGGTTGAAAAATACCGTAAGCAAGAACGTAATGACAAGCACGACGGAGTCACTTGTCTTCGCTTTCAGCATATGCGCGAACTCCTTGCGTTCGCTCATGTTCCAGGCGACGACCATCAAGATCGGCGCCATCGCGGCGAGCGGGATATCGGATGCGTACGGAGCGAACAGCAAGAGCACGAGAAGAACCGACGCTCCGTGCACGATGCCGGATATCGGCGACACCGCGCCGCTGCGAATGTTCGCCGCCGTGCGCGCGATCGCACCGGTAGCCGGTATTCCGCCCAGCAGCGGCGTCGCCATGTTGGCGATTCCTTGTCCGATCAGCTCTCGGTTGCTGTCATGCCGCGTATCCGACATACGGTCCGCCACGACGGCGGACAGAAGCGATTCGACCGCGCCCAGCAAAGCGATGACGAATGCCGGACGTATGAGTTCCGTCAGCTTCTCCCACGAGATCGCGGGCCAATGAAACGCGGGCAGCGTTCCGGGGATATCGCCGAATTTCGAACCGATCGTCGCGACTTCCCCGGGATAACAGAGCGCGGCCACCGCGGTCGAGACGAGCAGCCCCGCGAGCGACGCCGGCAGCTTGGGAAGCCGTCTCTGCGTCCCTATTATCACTAGCAAGCAGAGGACAGAGGTCGCGACGCTGTAACCGTTGATCGTGCCGATGCCCGATACGAGCTCCCGCATGTTAGGCAGGAAATTCTCGTGCTTCTCGATGCCCGTAAGCCCGAGGAAATCCGCGATTTGTCCGCTGAAGATCAGCACGGCGATACCGCTCGTAAATCCGATCGTAACCGGCCGAGGAATATAACGGATGAGCACGCCAAGCCGAAGCAAGCCCATCAATACGAGCATGATCCCGGCCATAAACCCGGCAATCAGCAGGTTTTCATAGCCGTATTGTAACACAATCGCGAACAGGATCGGGATGAACGCGCCCGTAGGACCGCCGATCTGGAAGCGCGAGCCTCCGAACAGAGAGATCAGAATCCCGGCGACGATCGTCGTGTACAAGCCGTATTCGGGCTTCACTCCGGCTGCAATAGCAAACGCCATTCCGAGTGGAATGGCGATAATGCCGACGATCAAGCCGGATAATAGATCTTTGCGCAATGAATCGGACGAATAACCTTCGAATCTGCCGGTCCCTCTCATGGAGTATACGCCTTCTTTTCATCATATATTTGAATATTTGAATATATACAATGAAATAGTAAATCCGAAGGTGACGAAAGTCAACGGGAACTTGTAGGGTTGTCCGATTCGGTTCCGGTCTATGATTCTTGCTGCGGCTTTGACGCCGACGCCGATTCGCCGCTCATCACCTCGAGAAGATTGATCGCGTCGACCAGATGATTATTGAAAATCTGCTTGGCGACTTCCAGCAAATCCTTAATCAGAGGATCGCGCAGAGTATAGATCACCGAAGTTCCGTCTTTAATGCCGTACACGACGTTCTTGTTTCTGAGCACGGCGAGCTGCTGAGAGACGGCGGACCCTTCGGAGCCAAGCAGAGATTGGATCTCATTGACGTTCCGATTCCCTTCGGACAACACCTCGAGAATGCGGATTCTCATCGGATGGGCGAGCGCCTTGAAGAAGTCTGCCTTAAAATGATGAATGCCCTGATTCATAACGGTGCTCCTTCACAATTCGACTTTACGATTATGATACCATAATCTTCATTTCGCAAGCTCGCGCATGCGTTCGTACCATTCGGGCGCTTCGCGATCGAAACGGGTCGGCTTCCATTCTTTATTCACCCATACGTGGCTTGTACCGCCCGTCACGAGAAGCTCGCCCGGCGGCTCATCGCCTTCGAAGCCGGAGCCGTAGGCTGCCGTCAGATCGCCAAGGACGATTCGGGATCGGAAGCGGACCCGGATCTTCGAGATTTCGGCGACGCTCGTGCATACCGTCACCCAGTCATCGTAGCGCGCCGGCGTTCGGAACGACGCCTCGATATCCGTGACCGGCAGCAGCAAGCCTTTCTCTTCCATCTCTTTATAGGCGATTCCGGCATGGCGAACCCATTCGGTTCTGCCGATCTCGAACCAGTTCAAATAGTTGATATGGTAGACGACGCCCATCTGGTCCGTCTCTTGGTATCGTACTCTAAGCGGGTGCAAAAACCATCGTACCATTGCGAGTTGCTCCTTTCTTGCACAAAATCCCGCAACGAACGGCACGGATGTGCCGCATGTTGCGGGACTGGGATCGAAGGTTGACTTACATCACTTTGGCTTGTCCGGAGTAGATGACGCCATGCTCGGCGTATACCGTAATCTCCGTGCCGTCCTTCAGGTGTTCGAACGCGTCGTTAACGCCAACGATAACCGGAATGCTGAGGTTCAGGCCGACGACCGCCGTATGGCACGTGATGCCGCCGACTTCGGTAATGACCGCGGCGGCTTTCTCGAACGCCGGCATATATTCTTTGTCCGTGGAAGGAGCGACAAGAATGGCGCCAGGCGTCATTTTGCGGATCGCTTCCTCTGCCGTGCGGGCCGTAACGACTTTGCCGGTCGCGCTTTGCGATCCGATGCCTTGGCCTTTAGCGAGCAGCTCGCCTACGTTGTGGATCTTGATCAAGTTCGTCGTACCGGAACGGCCAACCGGTACGCCAGCCGTAATGACGATCGTATCGCCGAGGCGAACGACGCCGGAATCGATCGCGCCTTTAACGGCGATATCGAACATTTCGTCGGTCGTTTGGGCAGGTACGCCTTTAACCGGAATAACGCCCCATACGAGCTGCAGGCGGCGCAGCACTTGCTCGACCGGCGTTACCGCGACGATCGGCGATTTCGGACGGTATTTGGACACCATGCGAGCGGTATAGCCGCTCTCGGTGGACGTTACGATCGCTTTCGCTTCGAGGTCGAGCGCGGAGTTGGCGACCGCTTGGCTGATCGCTTCCGTTACCGACTTCTGCTGCGCGTTCGCTTGCTTCGTGAAGATCTCGCGGTAGTGCAGAGCGGACTCCGCGCGTTCCGCGATACGGGACATCGTCTGTACAGATTCCATCGGGTACTTACCTGCAGCCGTCTCGCCGGACAGCATGATCGCATCCGTGCCGTCGAAGATCGCGTTCGCGACGTCCGAAGCCTCCGCGCGCGTAGGGCGCGGGTTGCGTTGCATCGAATCCAGCATTTGCGTAGCCGTGATGACCGGTTTGCCGACGCGGTTACACTTCTCGATCATCAGCTTTTGGACGATCGGCACTTCTTCGGCAGGAATTTCAACGCCCAAGTCTCCGCGGGCAACCATCAAGCCGTCGGAAACCTCGAGAATTTCGTCCAGGTTGTCCACGCCTTGTTGGTTCTCGATCTTAGAGATGATCTGGATATGACGCGCGTCGTGACGCTCGAGCAGCTCGCGGATTTCGAGCACGTCGCTCGCGCGGCGAACGAACGATGCGGCGATGAAATCTACGCCCATCTCGATGCCGAAACGGATATCGTTCGCGTCTTTCTCGGTAATGCCCGGCATCGAGATCGCGACGCCTGGAACGTTAACGCCTTTTTTGCTTTTGATCGGGCCGTCGTTCACGATTTGGCATTTGATCTCGGTGCCCTGGATGTCGACGACCGTCAGGCCGATCAAGCCGTCGTCGATCAGAATCGTCGATCCGACGCTCACGTCTTGCGGCAGTTCCTTATACGTAACCGGGATACGGTCTTTATCGCCGAGGAAATCTTCGGTGGAGAGCGTAATGTACTCGCCTTGCACGAGTTCGATAACGTCTACGCCAAGCTTGCCCGTACGGATTTCCGGACCTTTCGTGTCAAGCAGGATCGCGACCGTCTTGCCGAGCTCTTGGCAAGCTTGGCGGATCGTTTTGATCCGGGTGCCGTGCTCTTCGTAGTCGCCGTGCGAGAAGTTCAGACGCGCGACGTTCATGCCGGCCGAAATCAGTTTTTTCGTGTTTTCCAGCGATTCGCTGGCCGGACCGATGGTGCAGACGATTTTTGTTTTGCGCATGATTTCGTATTCCTCCGTTTTATCCATCACAAATCTTTATAAAGAGCTATTCAAGCTCAACAGTACCGAAATGCCCGATGTCGCGGAATTTCTGATACCGGTCTTCCACCAATTGTTCGGGCGACATCTTCAATAATTCTTGGAGATGACGCCATACGGCTTCCTTGATCGCTTCGGCTTGAATCTCCGGATCGCGGTGGGCGCCACCCATCGGTTCCGGAATGATCTCTTCGATAATACCGAATTCCTTCAGATCCTTGGCCGTAATCTTCATCGCTTCCGCCGCTTGGTCCGCCTTGGAGGCGTCCTTCCACAGAATGGAAGCCGCGCCGTTCGGAGAGATAACGGAGTAAATCGCGTTCTCGAGCATCAATACGCGGTTGCCGACGCCGAGCGCCAGCGCTCCGCCGCTACCGCCTTCGCCGATGACGACGCAAATGATCGGCACGCCGAAAATCGCCATCTCCGCAAGGTTGCGGGCGATCGCTTCGGATTGACCTCTCATCTCGGCCGTATCGCCGGGATAGGCGCCTTTCGTATCGATGAACGTAATGATCGGACGCTTGAATTTATTCGCTTGCTGCATGAAACGCAGCGCCTTCCGGAAGCCTTCCGGATGCGGGCTGCCGAAGAAACGCTGAATGTTGTCCTTCGTATCCTTGCCCCGCTGATGCCCGACGACCGTCACCGGCACGCCGTTTAGCTTCGCGAGACCGCCGACGATCGCCAGATCGTCCGCGAATACGCGATCGCCATGGATTTCAAGAAAATCGGTAAAAATCAATTTTATGTAATCCAACGTCGTTGGACGTTGATGATGGCGAGCCATGTGCATAATTTGCGGCGCGCTCAGATTGCTGTAAATTTCCAGCTCCATCTGCTTGTACCGCTCTTCAAGCCGTCCGATTTCGTCCGTGAAATCGATCTGCTTCTCTTGGCCGAATTTCTTCAGCTCGTCTATCTTCTTGCGATGTTCGGCGAGCGGCCGTTCAAAAGGCAAATCATTAGACATCGGCCGGCTCTCCTTTCCATGCATGCATATCTAGCAGCTGCGTGAGCACCGCTCTCATGTCTTTGCGGTGTACGACTTTATCCAATTGACCGTGCTTGGCGTTGAATTCAGCCGTCTGGAAGTTGTCCGGCAGCTTCTGGCGAATCGTCTGTTCGATAACGATGCGGCCCGCGAAGCCGACGATCGCGCCGGGCTCGGCCAAATTGTAATCGCCGAGGCTCGCGAAGCTGGCGGATACGCCTCCAAGAGTCGGGTCGGTAAATACGGATATGAAGAGTCCGCCCTGATCCTGGAATTTGGCCAACGCCGCGCTAGTCTTCGCCATCTGCATCAGGCTGAGGATGCTTTCCTGCATCCTGGCGCCGCCGGAGGTCGAGAACATGATAAGCGGAACTTGCTTCTCCATAGCATGCTCGATCGCGCGCGTCACTTTCTCCCCAACGACCGATCCCATGCTGCCGCTGAAGAAATCAAAGCTCATGACGCCGATCACGACGGGGAAACCGCCGATTTCGCCTTCGCCGGTTACGATGGCGTCGTTCAGGCCGGAGTTGTTCTTCTGCTGCTCCAGCTTGGATTTGTACCCGGGGAAATTAAGCGGGTCCTCGGAGACGAGATTCCCGTTAATCTCAAAAAGACGCCCCTCATCGAGCGTCATCGCGATGCGCTCCCAGGCGTTAAGGCGGAAATGATGTCCGCAAGTCGAACAGATCTTCAGGTTTTTCTCAAGCTCTTTGCTGAACTGAATCGTACCGCATTTAGGACAGCGGTTCATCAAACCTTCCGGAATGTCACGTTTCGTGCGTTCCGAAGGGACGACCGCATACTTTTTCTTCTGAAATAAATCCTTGAACACAGCGACACCTCTCAAGCGGAAAATGGCGACCGACTCGTCCATGCGGCAGCGCCGATAGATGAAAGCGGGTATCGTACAGTATTACAGGTGCAGTATACTTCCGAGCACTTCTTGCACTTCCCGTACTTCGCCTGATGGTACCAATATTTCGTACTGCGGTTTCGTTAGGTTAATAGGGCGTACCTGTACGAGAAATCCTTCCTCGGTTAGACGCTTCTGAATCCGTTCGGCGATCTTCGCGGTCGGTGCGATGTAGATGACCGTCCACATGAAGCGGTACCCCCAATAGCTTTATCATTCACTGGAAAAGAAAAGATAAAGAAATCATAGCACAGATGGCGCAACACTAGCAACCAAAGCATCGGCGCAAGCGCCGCGTTGCGGTGCATGGAGTCGATGCCGGAAGTTATACGGAATGGAATAAGGCAGTTAGCCGATAACGTTACGAATAACGAAGAGCAATCGGACGAGCCGTCAATGGGATCGTGTCACCACAAGCACTTATTTTGAGAAAACGATCCCGTCTCGAGCAATAGTGTCACCACGTGTGCTTATTTTGAGAAAACGACCCCGTCTCGAGCTTTTAGTGTCACCACGTGTGCTTATTTTGAGTTAATGAACCTGTCTCGAGCATTTAGTGTCACCACGTGTGCTTATTTCGAGAAAATGAGCCTGTCTCGAGCAATAGTGTCACCACGTGTGCTTTTTTCGAGAAAACGAGCCTGTTTCGAGCATCTAGCGTCACCACGAGTGCTTATTTTGAGAGTCCGCTCCTTTAAACCTTTCTTTCTGGCAAAGGCAACCATTCCAGTACTCTTTGAATTTGCGTGTCCCAGTAACCCCATTTATGCTCGCCGGGGCCTTCTTCGTAGGTAAGCGGAAGGCCGAGCGATCGGGCATACTCGCGGAATTTGACATTATTCGCGTATAGGAAATCCTCGGTCCCGCAGCATTGGTACAACAAAGGAGACGAGCCGTTCGCGGCGGTCCGCTTCGCCAATGCGAACAGGTCATTGTCCGAACCTATAGCGCTCTCAAGATCCCCGAAGATCGCGGGGATCTCCTCTCGCAATCCGTCCGCTTTCAACCGCTCAAGGTCCATAGCTCCCGATAAGCTCGCTACAGCCGCAAAACGATCCGGATGCGACAGTCCCAGCTTGAACGCCCCGTAGCCTCCCATCGATAAACCCGCCGCGAAGTTATGTTGGCGCTCGGACGACAACGGGAACATCGCTCTCGCCCGCGCTGGCAATTCCTCGCTGACGAATGTCCAATAGTTCGCTCCGTGCTTCATGTCCGCATAAAAGCTGCGGTTGACCGCCGGCATGACGACCGCTAGTTGAAGATCGGAGACGTAGCGCTCGATCGACGTCCTTCTGACCCAAATCGAATGATCGTCGGAAAGGCCGTGCAGCAAGTAAAGCGTTGAAAGCGGCCCTCTAATCCGCTCCGGTAAAATCACATTCATCGACGCGGAAATTTGCAGCGAATCGGAGTAAAATTGACATTGCAAAAAAGCCATTGCTAGCACGTCCTTTAATGAATAGTATCGCACCTCGGATAGGGCATCCCAAGCGGGCCAACCGCCCGGCATATCAAACGCCTTTATTTCGCCCGGATGCTGTCCGCGCCGAGAAGCTTCTCGACCTTGTCGAACAGCTCCTGCGTCGGAACGACCTTGAATTCGTCGCTTAGCGCGACGGTGCGTTTGGTCCGCTCGTAGCGAAGCACCGTTGGCACGGGGCCGGCATGCGATTTAAGCAGCAGCTTTAACCGGATAAGCGTCGCGGGTTGCTCGTGCGCCTCGTCGATGCGAATGTATACCCGCTCCGGAAGAGTCTCCTGGACGACCGGAGACGGCTTGCCTTTCGTGGGCAATTGGACGCCGGGCGTCGCCGGCGTTCTCGCTTGCTCGGGCCCTTTCGCTTGCGCAGCTGTATTGGCCGGGGGCTGGGCCGGAGCCGCTCTCCTAGGCTGCTGGCCGATCCGGCGAAGCCGCTCGACCTGCAGCTTCAAATCCGGCGCGTCCAGCGGCAGGATGTCGTCGGCAAGAAGCTTGTAGTCCTCGTCTCCTTGCTGCACCTTGGCGCGCACGAGGACGAGCGCCCCCTTCTTCACGTAGGCCGTAGCGTTCTTCCATACGGTCGGGAACGCGACGAGCTCCGCCGCCATAATGCGATCCTCCAGCTCGAGGAACGCCATCGCCTGCCCCTTCTTCGTCGTGAAAGGTTTCAGAGACACGATCATGCCCGCCGTGAACACGGTCGATCCGTCCGGCGCGTCCGCGATATCGACGAGTCGGTCCAGCTTCAGCTCTTCCGCTAATCCGTCATAGGCGTCCAGCGGATGGCCTGACAAGTACAAACCCATCAGCTCGCGCTCGAATTCGAGCGTCTGTGCCTGCGAATACGGCTGGATGTTCGGCAGCTCCTCGATCCAATTCGGCGTCTCCGCGAAGTCGAACAGCTCGATCTGCAACTCCTCACGCTCTTTGCGCCACTGGACCGCGGCGTCCAACGTCGGCTCGAGCGCGGCCAGAAGCTGCGCGCGATGACCCGGCAGCGTATCCATCGCCCCCGCGAGCAACAGCGATTCGATGACCCGCTTGTTGCACACGCGGGAATCCACGCGGCGGCAGAAGTCGCTTAAGCTCTCGAACGGTTCCTTGGCCCGCTCGCGCAAGATGCTGTCGATCGCTTGCGTGCCGACGTTCTTCACGCCCGCGAGTCCGAAGCGAACGCCGCCGTAAGTTCGCGCTCCTCCTTCTTCCGGTTCCGCGGATACGACCGGCGTGAACAGCACGCCGCTTTCGTTCACGTCCGGCGGAAGCACCGGAATGCCCATATGGCGGCACTCGTCCACGTACTCCGCCGTCTTGCGCTGATTGCCGACGACCGCAGTAAGCATGGAAGCCATGAACGCGACGGGATAGTGCGCCTTCAGATAGGCGGTTTGGAACGCGAGCACCGCGTAGGCCGCCGCATGCGCCCGAGGGAATCCGTAGTCCGCGAAGCGAACGACCATATCATAGACGCGGTTCGCGTCCGCTTCGGTGTAACCCATGCGCAAGCTTCCGCTGACGAACGCGACGCGCTGCTCATCCAATACCTCGCGTTTCTTCTTGCTGACGGCGCGGCGCAGCAAATCCGCTTGTCCGAGCGAGAAACCGGCCATGACGGATGCGATCTGCATGATCTGTTCCTGGTATACGATAATCCCGTACGTATCCTGGAGAATCGGCTTCAGATTGTCATGAGGATATTCTACTTCTATAAGACCATGCTTAGCACGGATGAATTGCGGTATAAATTCCATCGGCCCCGGCCGGAACAGCGCGAGCACCGATACGATATCCTCGAACGAATTCGGCTTCATGTCCTTCAGCACGCGCCTCATGCCCGGCGACTCCAGCTGGAAGACGCCCGTCGTCTCGCCGCGGCCCATCAGCTCGTATGTCTTCGCGTCCTCGTAGGTAACGTCTTGCCAACGCAGCTCCTTCCCGGTCAGCTCCTTGATCCAACCGAGCGTCCGCTCGATGATCGACAGAGTACGAAGGCCGAGGAAGTCCATCTTGAGCAAGCCGACCGACTCCAAGTTCTCCATCGAATACTGCGTCAGCGGCACGCCGTCCGTGCCTTCCTGCAGCGGCACGTAGTCGGTAAGCGGCCCTGAAGAGATGACGATGCCGGCCGCGTGCGTCGACGCATGGCGCGGCATTCCTTCGACGCGCCGCGCCATCGCGATCAGCTCCGCGGCGTTGCCCGCGCCTTCGGCCAACGTCCGGAACTCCGGACTCTCCCGCATCGCGCGTTCGATCGACATGCCCGGCATGCCCGGGATGAGCTTCGCCGCCTTGTCGACTTCCCCGTAAGGAAGGTTCATGACTCTGCCTACGTCCCGTACAGCCGCCCTAGCGGCCAGCGTTCCGAACGTAATGATCTGCGCCACGTGCTCGCTGCCATATTTGTCGACGACGTATTTAATGACCTCGTCCCGCCGCTCGTCGCTGAAGTCGACGTCGATATCGGGCATCGTGATCCGCTCCGGATTGAGGAACCGTTCGAATAGCAGCTTGTGCGCCAGCGGGTCTACGTCCGTAATCCGAAGCGTATAAGCGACGAGACTGCCCGCGGAGGAACCGCGGCCGGGTCCCGTGACGATGCCGTTGTCGTGCGCGAACCGGATGAAGTCCCATACGATCAGGAAGTAGTCGTCGAATCCCATCTCTCCGATGACTTTCAGCTCGTAATCCAGCCGTTCCTTGGCCCGCTCGCGGAATCCTTCGTCCGCATTCCATTCCGTGGACTGCCCGTAACGCGCCGTCAACCCCGCCTCGCACAGCTCGCGTAAATACGCTCCTGCCGGCTTCCCTTCGGGCAACGGAGAGAACGCGGGCAATATATGCTTGCCGAACTCCAGCTCCAGCGTGCAGCTTTCGGCGATCTTCACCGTGTTCGCGATCGCTTCGGGCACATGGCGGAACAGCGCCGCCATCTCCTCGCCGCTCTTCAAATAAATCTCGTTCGTCGTGATCTTAAGCCGATCGGTATCGTCCAGCGTCTTGCCCGTGCCGATGCAGATGAGCACGTCTTGAAGCCCGGCATCGTCCGGATTCAAGTAGTGGGAGTCGTTCGTCGCCGCCAGCGGAATGCCGGTCTCCTCCGCGATCCGCAGCACGCCGGCCGCGATTTTCTTCTGTTCCAGGATGCCGTGGTCCTGCAGCTCCAGATAATAGTCGCCGCCGAACAGCCCTTGATACCTCAGCGCCAGCGCCTTCGCTTCCTCGTACTTGTCCGCCGCCAGCAGTTGGGACAGCTCGCTGCTCATGCAGCCGCTCAAGCAGACGAGCCCTTCCGCATGCGAGGACAAAACTTCCAAATCGATGCGCGGACGGTAATAGAACCCTTCCAGATGGCCGATCGACGTCAGCTTCATCAGATTGCGATAACCCGTCTCGTTCTTCGCGAGCAGCGTCAGGTGATAGATCGGCTGGTCCTTGCGGGATTGCTTATCGTGCCGCGAGCCGGCCGTAATGTACGCTTCCATGCCTAAAATCGGCTTGATTCCGTGCTCCTTGCAGGCTTTATAGAACGGAATCGCTCCGTACATGACGCCGTGGTCTGTCAAAGCGAGCGACGTCATGCCGAGCTCCGCCGCTTTGGCCGCCATTTCCTTGATCCGCGCCGCTCCGTCGAGCAGACTGTATTCGCTATGGACGTGCAAATGAACGAAATCGCACATGGCCGTCACCCGCCTTTCTCTGATTCGATCTTCGACGTAAATCCGCCGTAAACATAATAGTTTCATTATAGCACATACGTTCGGTTTTGTCCGACAGCCCTTTTCCTCCCCGCGCGAGCCAAAACTATTAGGAATCAGGCGAGGACAACCCCGCTATATATAGTTAAAGGAGGGGTTGTCATGGGAGATTTCTATACGAGAGCGGCGTTCTGTTTTCTCATTGCGTTCGGAATCGTGCTCGGCGGGGCGCTTCTCGCGGGCGTTGGCTCGGTCCTGCTATGGACTCCCCCCAAGGAGAAAATGATGCAAGTCGCGGAACACTTGAAAATATGGGCGTTAGTCGCAGCCGTCGGGGGAACGATCGATCCGATCCGGGTCATCGAGTCGAATATGCTGGGGGGATATCTCTCTCCCGCGATGCAGCAAATCGGCTATATCATGTTCGGGTTCCTCGGCGCGCATATCGGTACCGAGCTCGTACAATGGATGTGCCGCAGCGGCACGTGAAGATGGAGAGATCGCGATGCGAGTGCCTTCCTTCGATAGATTCCAACGGTTCATGCAGGTGACGGCATTCTTCGTGTGCGGCTTGATCGTCGGCAGCGCCGTGTTCGGGGCGTTAATGAACGACCAATACGATTATGTAACCCAGCAGAACCTGCTGCTTAAACAGCATCTCGCAGGACTTGAGAAGGACTTGGCCCAATCCGAGAAAATCCGCAAGTCCAACGTGATCAAAAGCATCGTCCCCTACGTGATCGAGCAGCCGGGCAAACCCCCGCTTGGCGTGCTGACCGAGACGGAAATCAAGAAACGGCTGCGGAAGGACCTCGACATTTTCCTCGGGCGAAGCATTTACAACATCGATTCCGATGCGCCCCTTGCCCGTAAGCTGCTAAACAAAATCGTCTACGAGGACATCGGCGACAAAGACTACGACGTGTCCATCCAGACGATGCTCGTCGAAGGCGGCGTGCTTCACGTGTGGGTGAACGTGAACGTGCATTTGCCGAAATAAGCGCAACGCTAAAGCCGCCCTTCCTCTATGGAAGCGCGGCTTCGGTCATTTATGGTACAATACGTTTCATTACAGCCTATATCTCGGAAGGAGCCGTCTTCACCCATGGTTTTCGCGATTCAATTGGTGCTCACCATTCTCGTTATCGCCACTTGCTGCTTGTCCGTCCACTTCAGCTTCAAATCCCGCAAGACGCCGGACGTCAAGCAACGCGGACTTTATGCCGCGCGCCTGAACATCAACATGGGGCTCATGCTGGTGTTCATCTCGATTCTGCTCTTGGTCATGTTCTCCGGCTCCAGCGTACGCGTCGTCGTCAGCTCGCTGTTCTTCCTGCTCGGCTTGTTCAACCTGTTCGCCGGCATGAAGAACCATTCGCACTTCGCCAGACTGCTGCAGCAGCAATCGCGCTAAGCTACGCCTGATCGATCGTCAGCACGGTCAGCATCGCTTTGGCGATCGCGTCCTCGTCCTGCATCGCCTGCACCTCGACCTTCACGTGCCTGCGGCTCGCTTCGATGATCAGCGGCATGATCGTTACGCTCGCGTCGATCGGAGCGGTCCGTAGAAAATACGTCGTCATATTGTCTAGCACGTGCTCGCGCTTCCCCAGATCGGCCAATGCGAGGCTCGCCGCCTGTTGCATGAGCGCCGTCAGCACGCCCTCCGATATCGTCCCGAGCGGACCCGACATTTGCGGCGTCGCCGTTCCGACGTAATAAGCTCTTCCTTCCGCATCCCGGTGCTCCGCAAACCCGCCCCACATGAGCGCGTCGAACGTCTCGCCTAATTGGGCGGGCCGATTGGCGAACTGCATCGCCCGCAGCACCTCGCCCCTGCTGATCGCGCCGATCAGCTTCCGCTGGCGGTCTACGACCGGCAGCAGCTCGATGCCTTCCGATACCATCCGGTGAGCGGCCGATGCGACCGGCGTGCTGAGCGTCACCGTCATCGGGCGTCTCGTCATCAGCTTGTCCAGCGTCTGATCCGCCTTGGAACCGACGACGTCCTTGGACGTAATCATCCCGACGACGCGATTCCATTCGTCCGTAACGGGAAACCTTCCGCTTCCCGTCTCCGCGCTCAGCTTCAGGAATTCGGCCACGTCCGCCGACTGCTTCAACGCTTGCTGGCGGGACGACGGCGCGATCAGATCGCCGATAATCATAATTTTGCGTTTGATGAGCTGGTCGTACATCGCCCGGTTAATCATCGAAGCGACGGTGAACGTATCGTGCTTGCACGTTAAGATCGGCAGTTGGCGTTCGTTCGCGAGCCGTTTCACTTCTTCGCTCGTGCCAAATCCCCCCGTGACGAGCACGCCCGCCCCATGCTCGAGCGCGGTGCGGTGGGCGTTCTCCCGGTTGCCGACGATGAGCAGGCTGCCCGCGTCGATATACGCCATCATCTCGTCCAGCTCCATCGCGCCGATGACGAACTTGTGCAGCGATTTCTCCAAGCCTTCTTCGCCGCCGAGCAGGCTGCCCTGGACGATGTCGAGCACCTCCGCGAATGTCAGCTGCTCCGGATTGCCGCGCCTTTTCTTATCGACGCGCACGGTCCCGATCCGTTCCTTCGTATTCACGATGCCGAGCTGCTCGGCCTCCTTGAGCGCGCGATAGGCGGTCCCGTCCGATACGCCCTTGTCCTTCGCCATCTGGCGAACGGACACTTTCGTCCCGATCGGAAGCGCGCGGATATACTGCAGCAGCTGTTCGTGTTTCGTCGCCTCGCCATGGCTTGTCTCGTTCCCGGACATCAGGTTTCCTCCCGCTAACGGTTCGTCTGTATACATTAGCTTATAACAGAAGGCTGCCCAGAGCGCAATCGCGCGCTTGGAGCAGCCTTCTTCGATTCGATCGGAACGATCGGCCTTACTTACGTGAAGAGCTTATAAACGATATAGGCGGCGATCCCGAATCCGCCGACGGATTGGTAGATGTACGGGAATACGCGCTCGCGGCTGACTTCATGCAGCGCCAAGCCTTGAATGACGAGCACGACCAGGCTGAGAAGCAGGAACATCGTCGCGACGAACGCGCCGAGCTCTGCCGAGATGAACGTAAGGAGGGCGGCGATGATGAGCCCCGCGCCCGTCTGTACTTGCGTGCCGCCGTAGTACGTCGCGGCTTCCTGCCACGAGCGCTTGCGGCCGCCGATCCAGTTGCCGACGAGCGTGAACGCTACCGCGGCAAGCGCAATCGCGCAAATGCCGAGGATTAAGTATTTGCCGGCGCCCATCGAGCCGTATAGGCTCCAGAACGGCGAATCGAATGCTTTGCTCAGCGAGCCGAGCGCGCCGAACAGGTCTCCCAGACCTTCGACTCCCGACGTATCCGGAGTCGTCTCTTCATGCAAAGCCCATACGAAAAACCAGAATCCGATGACTCCGATCGCGGCGCCGATCGCGCCGTAGATCCAGTCGGTCGCCGGCTGCAGCTTCACGCTAGCAGTCGGATTCTTAAGCAAGCCTAGCAGCTTCTGTCCATCGATGTTGGCAGCCGGATTAGTCGGCCGTTGCGGGGCAGGCGCCCCTCCCGGTGCGTTCTCTAGGCTGGTATTGTTGTCGGACATCCCATATTCCTCCTCAAACTACAATTGGAATCATTTGCTATATACCGTCATTCGACGGCAACAGATGAAATCCTTTAATTTTGAAGCATTTTCAGCTGATAAAACTCGCCCTTCAGTGCCATAAGCTCCTCGTATGTGCCAATCTCGACGCATTTGCCCATCTTCATGACGACGATACGGTCCGCGTCCCGGATCGTGGACAACCGGTGCGCGACGATGAACGTCGTGCGTCCCTTGATCAGCTTCTGCATCGCCTGCTGCACATGGTACTCGGACTCGTTATCGAGCGCGGACGTCGCCTCGTCCAGCAGGATGACTTTCGGATCGCGGATGAGCGCCCTGGCGATGGCGATCCTCTGCCGTTGACCCCCGGAGAGGCGGCCGCCATGCTGGCCGATCGCCGAGTCGAGCCCTTCGGGCAGCTGGGCGATGACGTCTTCTAGATGCGTCATGCGAATGACTTCGCGCAGCTTCTCTTCGCTCACGGTAGGCAGGCCGTAGGTGATGTTCTCGCGAATCGTACCGGAGAACAACACCGTGCTCTGATGCACGACCGCCAGGTGCTTGCGATACGAGGCCATGTCCAGTTCTTCCATCGGGACGCCGTCGAACGTCACTTGACCGCCATTCGGCTTGTTGAAGCCGATGACAAGATTGAGCACCGTTGACTTTCCTGCGCCCGAGGCTCCGACGAGCGCGATACTCTCACCTGCCTTCACGTCGAGATTGAAATTCGAGAGCACGTGGCGATCGGAGTTCGGATAGCCGAAATGTACGTTATGGAAAGAGAATCGGCCGCTAACGTCATCGACCTTGCGCTTGCCTTGATACGCTTCGACGTCTTTGGACAGCAGGATTTCGGTCACGGAGTAGATCGATTCGAAGCCTTTGGCGATTTGCGGGTAGACGGTCAACAGCGCGGATACCGAGTTCAGGATCATGCCGAAAAACGATTGATAGAGCACGACGTCGCCGACGGGGATCTTGCCGCGTATGGCGAGCCATACCGTAAAGCCGAGACAGAACACCTGGAACAGCTGGAACACGACCCACGCTACGGAGCCGAAATACGCTTCGACGATGTCCAGGCGATAGCCCTTCGTTCTCAAATGGTTCAGCGTGGCGTCTATTTTGCGGATCTCGGTCTTCTCCAGCCCGTGCGCCCTCGTCACCGGAAGCATGCCGACCATCTCGTTCACTTGGCCGGACATCGATTCGATCTGCGAGCGGAACTCCGAGTTGGAGCGCCGGACTTTGAAGCGGAAGAACCGGACGAGCACCAGCGCCGCCGGTATAGTCAGCACGAAGAAGCCCATGACCGTCATGCTGCGGGACGACGTGAGTACGATGGCGATAATGACGCTAAGAATCGCGGGGAAGAACGACACCATGATTTGCTTGGACAGCTGCTCGATCGCTTCGACGTCGCGCAGCACCTTCGTCTGCAGCTTGCCGGCCGACAGCTCGCCGTGCGCGGACATCGACAGCCGCTGAAGCTTGCGCACGAGCGTGCTCCTGAGCCCTGCTTCGACGAACCTGATGGCCTTGCTCATATAACTGATATGCAGCACCTGGGTCGGGATATTCTGCACGATAACGACCATCATGATGATCAAGTTGATCCATAGACTTCTCATGCTGTGGTCGGTAGGCTTCGTCGCGATGTTAATGAGGTTAGCCGTGACGATCGGAAGCACGTAAACCGGGGAATGTTTGATTAGGAAAAATAAGATAGATAGCAGAAGCTTGCTCCAATGCTGGCGATAGAGCTGGAAGAGCAGCCGCGATGGGCGGCGGTCGGTTAACGAATCGTCGTCAAGCAGCTCCTCCAAGCCGTACGATGGTGCATCGTGAGTGTTCGTGGCTGTAGCGGATGGCAAATGGTTCTCTCCTCTGAACGCGCGTTTATGACCCCATTTTCGTTTATTTGCTTCGGCTTGTAAACTATAAATTCTCGAGTGTGCTCTCTGTAACGACCTACGAGGATGCTACAGCGGGGCGTCTGCGATTTCTCGCTCTCCAACGGCCTGCGAGAACGTTACAGCGGCGCGTGTGTGATTTCTCGCTCCGCAACGGCCTGGGAGACCGTTACAGCGGCGCGTCTGCGATTCCTCGCTCTCCAACGGCCTGTGAGACCGCTACAGCGGCGCGTGTGTGATTTCTCGCTCCACAACGGCCTGTGAGGCCGCTACAGCGGCGCATCTACGATTTCTCACTCTCCAACAGCCTACGAGACCGCTACAGCGGCGCGTCTGCGATTTCTCACTCCGCAACCGCCTGCGAGACCGTTACAGCGGCGCGTCTGCGATTTCTCACTCCGCAACGGCCTGTGAGACCGTTACAGCGGCGCGTTTGCGATTTCTCACGCTGCAACCGCCTGCGAGACCGCTACAATTGTGCGTCTGCGATTTCTCGCTCTCCAACGGCCTGCGAGACCGTTACAGCGGCGCGTTACCCCGCAAAAACAAAAAGCCCGGCCTCCGAATCGCTTGACGAGATCGTCAGCGAGACGAAGAACGGGCTTGTGCAACGCTTATGTATGCTTATGCACCGATCAGCCTTAGGATGAGAGACGCTTTCGAGTTCACGTTCAGCTTCAGATTGATCCGAGAGATGTGGACTTTAACCGTATTCTGGCTAATGCCGAGCAGTAAGGCAATTTCGCGATAATTGAAATCTTTCATCCAATACCCGATAATTTCTTTTTCCCGCTCCGTCAGATGATACTCTTCGCTCGCCTGCTGCAGCATGTCCTCCAGCTTGACCTGAATCAATGTGCACGCATCCCCTTTACTCGTATCGTCCTCCGACCTCATTTTCGCGAAATGAGCGTCTTTATCGACGATTATAGGAGATCGGCAACGAGAATGCTGTCGAACCCTCGTGTCGGTTGATTTTATTTATGGCTATTTATAACCATTACCACGGCAGAGGCTTGCCGAGCAGATCGACATATGCAGGCTTGTCGGTTCTGAATCGCTCGGGAGACCGCGCAAGGGCGATGATATGTCCGGCGGCTTCATCGGGCGTATAGGTCGCTCCCGCGTCGAGCATGCCCTGCATGAACGTCTGGACCCAGCCCGGATGCACGGATACCACGGCAGCGCCGGCTTCCTTCACGTGGTTGTGCAGCAGCGCGGTCTGCATGTTGAGCGCGGATTTCGACATCGCGTAGGCGAACCAATTGTTCCGCCAGCAATCGCCGACGCTTCCCGCCTCCGACGAAATATTCATAATCAGCTTACGCTCCGAGCGCTTGACGAGCGGCAGCAGCGCGCCGTTCACCCTAAGCGGACCGAGAGCGTTCACGTTGTAGACGCGAAGCATGTCCTCGTAGTCCAGGTCATCTTCGATCGTGCGCGTAATGTCGCCTAGAATCGCCGCGTTATTGATCAGCACGTCGATCCGTTCCGCGTAAGCTTCAATCGACCGAGCCGCCTCTTTAACGCTAGCCTCGCTTGAGACGTCCATATGTACGAGATGCAGCTTGTCTCCGTATATTTTCCGCAGCGAGATGTGCACTTCATTCTCTTCAGCCGCGTAGCGTCCCGCGATGACGCTCGCCCCTTGCTCCAGCCACCCGCGGACGAGCGCCAGCCCTAATCCGCGATCCGTTCCCGTCACGCACGCCGTCAACATCCTACCGCCTCCATCGTATTCGTTCTATTGTCTATTGTAATCGGTGCGATCGGCCGGAATCAAAAAAGCCTCCTCCCGTCTCCCATCTGCTGGGCGGCGTTGAAGAAGGCTCGCGCTACATCGACGAGCGGCTAAAGTCGTGCATAGTGTCTTTAAATCTTCAGCTCCCCGAGCTTGATCAGCTCGACAACCGCTTGCGAACGACCTTTGACATTCAGCTTTTGCATCACATTTGAGATATGGTTTCGGACCGTTTTCTCGCTGATAAACAACTGCTGTGCAATGTCACGAGTCGTCTTGTCCTGCACAAGCAGTTCAAAGACTTCGCGTTCCCGAATGGTTAGGAGAAACTTGCTTTTATGGTCGCTGCCTTTCAACGTGTGTCACCCCTCCTTGCCCGGGAATGTAGTGAATACAAGGTATAGGGATACAGTCAACTTTATCATATGAAAGGGCTTTTCGGTCGGTGCGGCGGACGTGGAAAATGGGCGGTCTAAAATACGCATAGGCGACATAACGCGGCGGAACGCAAAAAAGCCGATCCATCGCATGGATGGATCGGCTTGTCCGTGGTTCGATCAACGCGGACTGCGGCTCGATTCGGCAGGGAAAATCCGCTCGACTAGCGCGTTGAACTCCGATAGGAAGCCTTGGATCGGATGGCCGTTGCGCGTCTCCTCCGCGAAGTTCCGCATGCGGCTCGCGAAATCGGGGTTCGCGGACACGTAGACGTTCTGCGTGGAGGAAGACATCGATTTGACGTGGTCGGCGATCTTCGTCTTCAGCGTATTGGACAACCCCGTGCCATGAACGTGTCCGCCGGTCTTCTTGTTCTGCGTTACGGCGACGTAGGCGTTGCGTTCCGTCATGACGACGTAAGCCGAGTCGATCTCGGGCATGGCCGCCAGATGACTTGCGACTGCATCGCTCATCTGCAAATGGGAATTGCCATGCAGGCCGACAACGTTATTGTTAATCCTCTGACTGCCGTTGATCCGGTTCTTCTCGTTCTGCTGATCGTTCGCGAACCGCGATTTCATCGTGCCGTTGCCGAGAATCCGCTCGGTCCTGCCGGAGTTCGGCCTAATGTTCTTGTTGCCGACATCGCCGGTATTCTGCATGCAACCCGTAACCATCAACGCGGTCGAAAGCAGCATCGTGCCTATGATCATTCGTCTGCGCATTGCTGAATCCCCCTCTGGATGTGCTAGGCATCTGCCATTACACGTTAAGATTCGCAATCGGGCGATTCGGTATGCATGGACGTTAACGATTCCTTACCACGGAACAGGACCATCCTCGTTGAAGAACGCGCCGGTCGGACCGTCTGGAGGGAGAGTGGCCAACCGCACGGCCGCGAACGCCCCTTGGGCCGGACTTCTCGAACCGGCGTGGCCGGTCATATCCGTCGCGCAATAACCCGGATCGGCCGAATTGACTTTGATCGGGGAGTTCCTTAATTCATTCGCGAAAAATACCGTTAGAGCGTTAACCGCCGTCTTGGAGGAGTTATACCCGAGCACTAAGAAAGAAGCGAGCTCGAAGCCGGGGTCGCTGTTCAGAGTCAGCGAGCCCAAGGAGCTGGACATGTTGACGATCCGACCGCCCTCGGATTTCCGCAGCAAAGGCAGCATCGTCCGAGTCGTCCGGAATACGCCGAATACGTTCGTATCGTATACTTGCAGCAAAGTGGCTACGTCGTTCTCGCTCGGCGGCTTCTCCTGCAGGAATATGCCCGCGTTGTTCACGAGAATATCCAGCTTTCCGTACTTGCCTTCGATATACCCGGCCGCCCGGTCGATCGATTGATGATCGAGGACGTCCAGCCTTACGTGTTCGGCATGGATGCCTTCCGCCCGCAATTGGCTTGCTGCCTCGTGGCCTCGCGCCTCATCCCTTGCTCCGAGCAACACCGTAATGCCCTGCTGACCAAGCTGCCTAGCGATTTCCAAGCCGATGCCTTTATTCGCTCCGGTGACTAAAGCGATACGTTCGAATCCAGCCATGTTCATTCGACCTCCGCTGCCGCGTAATTTGCCGTTTCTGAGCAGATTCACTATGATTCCGTTGACAGATCAACCTCATTTAACCACCTTAATTGTCATCGCGGACAGTGACCCCGGTCACCATAACTGTCACGATAATGTCATGGCTTCGGCGCCCGCCTTATATCCTTGCTTCGCGTCGGCTTCGGCCACTTTCTTTAACAGCTTCAAGCTTTGCTCCGTCGTTTTCACTAGATAAGACTGGTACATAAATCGGTCAGCGAGTCGTCCAAGCCAGGTGTCTTTGGGAGTGAAATTCTGCGTTGCCCGGAACCGGCACCGCGAATCTCCTAGCTCCTCGTATTTCCAAGTGCCCCCGCCTTTGACGAAAGGCATTCCCTTGGAACCGACCAGTACGACGGCGCATTTGCTGCCCGGTTCGAAGGCGACCGTCTCCAGATCGAAGTAGAACGGTCTGCCCCACGCCGTACCGATCGTTCGCATAATCGTTCCTTTCCGCTGCGTCTCCGCGTTGAGCAGCTCCACCCGCTTCACCCGGCCGTCCCACTCCGGCCTGCGTTCCGCGCTTTGCGTGAGCGCCCATACGAGCTCGATCGGGGCATCGATCTCGATGGACGTATCGTATCTTGCCATGCGTAACAACTCCCTCTTCCTCTGATTGTGACTTAATATATCACCTGTTAAGGAAGCGTCCCATTCTACGAAAGTAGAAGGTTCGGTAGACTTTCGTCGATTTCCGCGAAGGTTGCGTTCGGCGTGTTCGTTCGGATTGTCCGAACAAAAAAGACGCCAGACGGCGTCCTTTGAATGGCGGTATTTGATATTCGTTGGTGTCGGCGATGGTTTCTGTTCAAATAACAACGATTTGCACTTAATTTGTCTATCCTGGCGTCACCTGGGTAGCGTCAAGAAGTTTGTGTAAGTAAGGTATTCCATTGGTTACGCAGATATTGTCTTCGTATTCTTGGAGGACGAAGACCAAGCGAAGGGGCGGGAATTTTACTCCTCCGGTTGCGGTTCACGCG
>JAEWPC010000024.1 GCA_023460795.1 Bacillota bacterium
TTCGGCGCCGCGACCACGGTCATTCCCAGTTCGGAGGAGACGAGTTCGGCGAGCAGGGGGATCGCGCCGCCGCCACCGGCGAGCAGCACGTGGTGGACGTCGCCGGGTTCGACGTCGGCGGAGCGCAGCGCTTCGCGGATCAGGTCCAGGGACGTGGTCAGTGGTGCCCGGACGAGGTCTTCGAGTTCGGAGCGGACGAGTCGTACATCCGTCTCGAGGTCGGGCAGGGCGACCGGGATGACGGCCTCGGTGTCGGTGGACAGGGCCTCCTTGGCTGCGGAACAGTTGCGCCGCAACATCGTCAGAGCCTCGAGGACGGCCGGATCGAACGGGTCGAATCCGGGTGTCCTTCCGGTGAGGTCGTCGAGCACGTGCCGGGTGACCAGATGGTCGAACTGCGCGCCGGTCACGTCCTCGGACCGCAGCGTCCGCCCGAGCAAGCCCGCCTCGGCGCCGGTGCGCATCACCGAGACGTCGAGCGACGCGGCCCCCAGGTCGTACACGACGACGACACCGTCGTCCTGCGGGCCGCGTGCGGATTCGAGCCATCGCAGGCACGCGGTGGCCTCGGACGCCAGGATCACCGGCGGCAGCCCGATGCGTTCGAGCGCGGACTCGAGAGCTCGAACCGTGTGGCTGTTCCACGGCGTCGGATGGGTGACGACGATCGGCGTCCGCTCGTCGGGGACGGACTCGGTGTCCGCGCGGACCTCGTCGACGAGGCACGTGACGGCCGCCGCGAACAGGTCTTCTCCGGAATGCGCTCGACCGTCGGGACCGAGGAGGCCGACCGGATCGGCCACCCGTTCGACGAAGCCGGTGAGGCCCGCCCGGCCTGTCCCCGAGGAACCGAGCGTCGCGGTGCCGTCGGGCGACAGTTGGACGATCGTGGAGCGGGACGCGATCACCGAGGCGGTACCGTCTTCTCCCACGTCTCCGGCGCGGGTGACCGCGGCGTCCGAATTGGCCGTTCCGACAGCAATTCCGAGCCCTGCGGTCATGTCCATCTCCGATGCGTTCGGGGCGGGGCACGGCACCGCCGGTGGTATGCCGATTGTCGGCGGCGCCGCACCGAGCGTTACGGGAAACGTCGGCGGACATCGCAGGTTGGGGGCTCTCCCCCTATCCTCCGGCGATCCCCTATACGGGGTCGACGGGGTCCCCCTCGCGGCGCTCGGGGGGGATCTGCCCCGTTACCCGCCGGCCGCCGAATTCGTAGCGTGGAAGGCACTCTCGCCGCGGTTCCTCGTCGGACTTCACGGAATCTGTGGCAGCCTGCTTTTCTACTGTCAGGAGCTTTCCCATGGCCAGCAACGCGGTACTCGACTTCATCCTCCGGCTTCTTCGTGACGAGGAGGCCGCCGCTGCGTACTGCGCGAATCCGCAGGCGTCGCTCGCGGCGGCGGGCCTCGGCGACCTGTGCCACGCAGACATCGCGGCCGTCGCCCCGATGGTCGCCGAGTCCGGACTCTTCGGAAGCGCGGCCGGCGACCTCGGCGCAATCCTCGCGGCGGGCACCACCGCGGCCGGCACCATCGGTGCGACCGCCGGTGGCGGCCTCGGACTCGGCGGCGGACTCGGCGGCAGCGCCGGTCTCGGACTCGGTGCCGGGGCAGGTCTCGGCCTGGGCGCCGCGGCAGGGGGCGGCTTCACCGGCGACTTCGACTTCGGCGGCGACATCGCCGCTGCCCTCGGGGCGGCGCTGGCGGCCGGTGGCTCGATCGGCGCGCAGTTGGGTGCGGCGCTGGGCGGCGCCTTCGAGGCCGCTCTGGGACTGGGCGGCGGACTGGACCTGGGCGGCCTGGCGGACATCGGCGGCTCGATCGACCTCGGTGGGGCGCTGGCCACGGCACTGGGTGGGGTGCTCGACGTCAACGGTTCGCTCGTCACCGATCTCGGTGCCGCCCTGAACGCGGCGTTCGCGGGCGTGGGCAGCTTGGATCTGGATGGACTCCTGTCGGTCGACGGCGGGTTGAGCGCCGCGCTCGAGAGCGCATTCGGGATCGGAGGTGCGCTGGGTGGGGAGCTCGGCGCCGCCCTCGGTGCGCTCCTGGGCGCGGCAGTCGAGGCCGGCGCCGAGCTCGGTGGGGGGCTCGGTGCCGGCTTCGACGCGGCACTCGACAGCGCCCTGGCGCTGGGCGGCAGCCTGGGTGGAGCGCTCGGCGGCGACCTCGCCGCCCAGCTGGGTACGTCGCTGAGCGGCCTGTTGGAATCGGCGCTGTCGATCGGCGGGTCGATCGGCGGCGACCTCGGTGCCGCGCTGGGCGGCGCCCTCGAACTGGGCGGCATGATCGACGTCGCCGACCTTGTGAACATCGACGGGGCCCTGGACCTCGGCGCCTCGCTCGGCGCCCTGCTGGGCGGCTCGCTCGGTGTGGACGGCGCTCTCACCACGGAACTCGCCGCGGCCCTCGGCGCCGCTCTGGACGGTCTGGGCAGCCTCGATCTGACCGGCCTGCTCGCGACCGGCGGCGGTCTGACGGCGGCACTCGAGAGCGCGTTCGGGATCGGCGGCGACCTCGGGGCACAGCTCGGAGCGGCCTTCGGCGGCGTTCTCGACGGTGTGGTCGAGGCCGCCGGTGGTCTCGGTGGCTCGTTGGAAACCGCGCTCGGTGGTGCCCTCGGCATCGGTGGTGACCTGTCGGCGGCGCTGAACGGCGCGCTCGAGTCGGCGCTGTCGGTGGGCGGCAGCCTGGGGACCGAGCTGGCCGGCAACATCGGCGGCGATCTGACGGCTGCGCTCAGCGGTGCCCTCGAATCCGTGCTCGCCGCAGGCGGTTCGGTCGGTGCGGATCTCGGTGCCGCACTGGGAGGAGCGCTCGAGGGCGGAATCGGCGGAAGTCTCGACCTCGACGGCCTGATCGGTGCGGGCGGTGATCTGGGTGCCGCGATCAGTGCCGCGCTGGGCAGCGCCCTCGACGTCGACGGCGCGCTCACCGCGACGCTGGGCACGGCGCTGGGCAGCGCACTTGCGCTCGGCGGCAGCCTCGAAGTGGGTGCGGGCGCCGACCTCGGCGGCCTGCTCGAGGGCGCGTTCGGTGTGGGCGGTTCCGCGGGCGCAGATCTCGGTGCCGCGTTGGGC
>JAEWPC010000025.1 GCA_023460795.1 Bacillota bacterium
GATTTCTGTCCTTCCTTACCTTCAAGATATTTTTTTACAGCTTGTATTTTTTCCTGCGCTGTAAACCTGGCCATAAAAAACTGCACCTCCAATGTTAGATCGTGTCTAACAATTGGGGTGCAGTTCAAAATCGGGATGGTTCCTTGGAAGCTGGATTAACGGCTGTAGAATTCGACGATTTGGTTCTCGTTGATGTCTTGGGACAGCTCGCCGCGGTCAGGCAGACGAGTGAACGTGCCTTCCGATGCGTTAGCGTCGAAGTTCAGGTAACCTGGCAGGTGATGACGGCCTTCTTGAGCTTCTTTGATCGACTTCATGGAGCGGCTACGCTCGCGAAGACCGATTTTGTCGCCGATTTGAACCGTGTAGGAAGCGATGTCGACTTTCTTGCCGTTGACCGTTACGTGGCCGTGGGATACCAGCTGGCGGGAACCCGCGCGGGAGTTAGCCCAGCCAAGACGGAACACGAGGTTGTCCAAGCGGCTTTCGAGCAAGAACATGAAGTTTTCGCCCGCTTTGCCGTCGAGCTTGGAAGCACGATCGAACAGGTTGCGGAATTGTTTCTCGTTCAAGCCGTACATGTGACGGAGTTTTTGTTTTTCTTGAAGCTGCATACCGTAGCCGCTGATCTTGCGACGTTGGTTAGCGCCGTGTTGTCCCGGAGGGAACGCGCGCTTCAGCTCTTTGCCGGATCCGCTCAGGGAAATACCAAGGCGGCGGCTCAGTTTAAACTTAGGACCTGTATATCTTGACATGTTTAGAAAGCTCCTTTTTCAAAAGGGAATTTGTTTTTTGAAAATGGGGTTTCGTTGCGCGAAGTTCTCCATAACCGGAATGCTTCCGGTTCCTGGCAGGATGTTCAGCCGCAGCCCGCAGGTGGGAAATTCGAGAGGGTGCCACAAAGTCAAGACCCGCAATAATCAACAAGTAATATTATAAGAAATTGTGGGCTGAAGTCAAGCAAAAACATCTGCAAAAAAAGAATAGGAAAAATAAGCCTTTTGTCTTCCGTCTTACGATCTACTTAGTGCAAAATACACGTTTTCATTGTATAGTTAAATAAGAAATGATCGGGCGGAGGTGTCGGGAATGGCCTATAATCGTAAATCAGCACCATTATCGGAGCCGGCACAGGACGAAAGCCCTTCCCGCACCCGGCCGCAGCTGCCGAGTTGGCTGCATAAACAAGACTTGACGGAAGCGGATTTGCCATACGCGCATTCCTTGCTCGCCGGAAGCTTCTCGGATTGGATAGACGAGTCGGACGGCTTTCCTTGGCTGGGCGGGCAGATCGCCTTGATTCATCCCGACGGCGCGACGTTGTGTATTAACGGCGAAGGCGAAGGCAGCACGCATCCTTGGGCTCAGCGCGTAGACAGGCTGGGAACGACGGCAGCCGCAGTGGCGTTGGAGACGTGCAGGCCTACGCTAATGAGAGGCGATGAGCATAGCGCGAACGTACTTAAATCGTACGATTCGATCGCCGTTCCGGTGTTTACCCGTTCCACGGGTATCCCTTGCGCATTGCTGGCATGTCTGTTGCCTGCAGGCGAAGCGCACGCGAGCGAGCTGAAACTGCTGCAAGCGGCCGTGTTGCATTACCGGAACTGCCTCTATCGCAGATTCGAGAACATATTCGTCGGGGGCTTGCTCCGCGAGCAGAAGCTCTCGCAGAAGGAAGAGCGCAGGCGCGACATCCTGTTCGACGTTATGCGTCGTCTGAACGACCATATCGAAGTCGAAAGCGTGCTCACGGAAGTGCTCGATAGCTTGGAGCAGCTATATCCGATTTGCAGGGCTGATCTGTTCCTCTCCCAAGATTACAATAGTCATAACGAGAAAGTGAAACCTCTCGCATTCCATCTTTCGAACATGGATCTATGCAAGCAGGCTTTCCTGGAAGGCGAAATACGCGAGACGCGCGCGGAAGGACGCCATCAGCTGGCGATACCGCTTTCGGGCAAGCAAGGCGTCTACGGCGTGCTTCGCTTGGATTTGCCGGAGGGCGAGTTCGACGAGGCGGACATCCGGTTTCTATCCATGCTTGCGGCCGCGGCCGGCGCGGCTTTCGAGAAAGCCAAGCTCCATGAGCAAGCGAACATCCTCGTCGGAGAATTAAGGCTCATCAACGAGCTTACGCAGCGTCTTAACCGCAGCTTGAAGCTGACGGATACGATGCAATTCGCCTCTACGGAGCTTCTCCATATTTTCCAATCGGACTTCGCCTGCATCTTGCAATTCGACGCTCCGAATAGCAGGTTCATCGTGATGTCCGCTAACGTGCCGGAGATGATCGGCGAGCAATACTCGACCGAATATGGCTTCTGCAGCGTGCTGTGGAATACGAAGGAACCGATTATTCTGTCCGATTACCGCTCGGCGACGCCGGTGAGCTCCCACCTGATGGACATCACCAATTCACGCTCGTTGCTGGCGTCACCGCTCGTGCTGAACGGCGACGTCATCGGCGCGGTCATGATAACGAAGCGCGAAGCGAACCATTTCTCTTACGATAATTATAAGCTGCTTCAAGTACTATCTGCCCATCTCGGCCTTGCGATGTCCAACGCGTCGCTGCATGCCGAAGTGCGAAGAATGGTCATTACCGATAATTTAACCGGATTATTCGCTCGCCATTACTTGAACGAACGAATCGGGCGCAAGCAGCTGCGCGATCACTCCGGATCGCTCATTGTCGTCGATATCGATCACTTTAAGCGCGTGAACGACACGTACGGGCATCAGGTCGGCGACGATATACTGACGCAGGTCAGCGACATTATACGCTCCTCTATACGCGACACTGATATTGCGGCGCGCTGGGGCGGCGAAGAACTCGCCATCTACTTGCCTTTGCTCAGCCTTGAGCAGACCGAACGCGTGGCCGAACGAATCCGTCAGCGCGTCGAAGGCGAGACGGACCCGCAAGTCACCGTATCCTGCGGTATCGCGGAATGGAGATCGACCGACGATAAAGTCAGCGTCGAATCGCTCTTCTACAAAGCGGACATGGCGCTATACGACGCCAAGCGCCTCGGCCGCAATCGCATCGTCATAAGCATGTAACGCAAACCGGGCCACGTAAGTGGTCCGGTTTTTTTAATATTAACCGAATCCGTATAGCTTGTCCCATATTCGTTTCTTCCAAATCCGCGGTACTAACGGATATACCCGATTTCGAATATCGCACAATAGGGGGCGCCGCATTTGGCCGATCAAACCGATGCGCCGAGATAACTTTACGATTTCATTCGCGCGGCGTACGCGTTTGGATTCGAAGTCCTTAATCATTTGCGTAATCGACTTCGAGGGGGAGAAACATTCGGATAAACATACAGCATCTTCTAATGCCGTACATGCGCCAAGGCCAAGGCTTGGCGTCATCGGATGCGCGGAATCGCCAAGCAATAGGGCTTGGCCGAACGACCAACGACGAATGGGATTGCGGTCGTATATATCCAAATGTATGATCTCCGACTTCGTTTGCCCTGCAAAGATCAAATCTACAGGATCCGGAAACGTGTCTATGATCTGCGTGATATCATCGATTTGCGATTCTCCAGCTTTCGCGTTCGCCGTCGCAAACCAGTACGTTCGCCCATCCATCAAAGGCACGAACCCGAACCTGGCCCCCTCTCCCCAAAATTGCGTCATGGAATTCTCGTATTTAGAAGGGACTGTTGTTCTTGAAATTCCGCGCCAGGACGTATACCCGCTGAATCGTAAGGAGTCGCCCGCAAATTGTTTTCGAAGAACGGAATGGATCCCGTCGGCGGCGATTACCCAATCGGCTTCGACGGATGTACCATCTTCAAAAGCAACGGCATTGTCGGATATAGATTTGAGTTTCTTATTCCATAATATCGTTCGTTCCCCGGCCTTGACTGCCAAAATACGTAGAAGATCAGAACGAAGAATGCCGACCGTCGGCGTGGAATAGCTAACGGCCATGCTCTCCAGCCGTTTGCCCCCGTTCGAATAGATATTGGCCATCGAAAGCTTCGAGGCATGTTCGAGAACCTCTTCCAGCGCATTTAGCTTCCGTAAAGCCAGCGTTCCGTTGGACCATAGCGTCAGAGCCGCGCCTCGCGTTTCAAGCCCCTCGTTTTTGTCGTAAATCGAGACGTCCAGCCCTATATTTCGAAGCGCAAGCGCGGTGGCAAGTCCGGCAATGCCAGCACCGACAATCGCGATTTTCAACGGTACACCACCTATACTGATAAAATGGTCTTATCCATATTATAACAGCACATGCCCCAACCGAGCTGCTAATGATGTTCGTTTTTTGGGTTGGAGATACACCTCTGACCGCACCCTAACATCGATACGCTTCAACAAACCTCCGAATAACCGTTACGCACGAGGACACGATACGGACAGGAGGTGAGCGCCTCATGCGCCGCACAACATGGTCTCGGCTCGCTTGCGCCGGATTCGCGATGGTCATCTTGCAAGGATGCGCAACTACGAGCAACTTGTCCGCGGAGGATGCATTCGCGTTGTCGGCTTCGGCATTATCCGGCAGCGAAAACTACGGGTTATCCGGCGAAGTATCGGTCATCGACAGCGGCGGGTCCGTCGCGAACAAGCTGGCATACGAAGGCCAAGTGACCGGTCACGGCAACCTGAACGTACAGTGGAAGAGCTTAAGCGCGCAATCGGCGGCCGAACGCCCCGTGGAATCGAATTACGAGCCGCTCGATCTGCTGAAGTCCATCCAAGACAAAACCGCAGCCATAACCTATGCCAAAGGGACCGATCCCGATCAGGTCCAGTTCTCGATCAAGCTTGACGACGCCGTCGCCAAGAGACGGATCGCCGATCAATTGCGCAAGGAATTAAAGACGTTGGAGCAGGATACAGTTCTGCTGGAGCGCAATCCCGAGCAATCCGCGAAGGTGCTCAGCAACGCGAAGACGACGTTAGAGGACGTGCTGAGCGGCCTCAAGGTATCGACCAACTGCCAATGGTACGCGAATAAACGGACATGGTTTCCGAAGAAACTGCAGGAGGAGACAGTGCTTCAATATCGGTGGAAAGGCAAGACGTACCAGGAAAAGCGGGTCTCGGTCACGAATTTTCGCCAGGCGTCCCGAAATGGTACAATAGATTAGCAACTAGACGCAGCCACTTATTCATAAGGGAGATGGAATCCAATGCGCGATCCGCGTATCCAGAAACTAGCGGCTAACTTAGCCGGCTACTCCGTGAAAGTCCAGCCCGGGGACAACGTACTGATCGAGATGATCGGCTCCGAGCGGGAATTGCTCAATGGTTTGATTGAGGAAGTCGCCAAACTTGGCGGCCGACCGTTCGTCGAGATTGAGGACCGTTCCGTTACTCGCGCGCTCCTGCACAACGCCACGCAAGAACAAATGGAGACTTGGGCGGCGTACGATCTTGACCGAATGAAACGAATGCAGGCTTATATCGGCATCCGCGCAGGCGAGAACGTGAACGAGCTTGCGGACGTCCCGTCCGATAAAATGAAGCTTTACGATAGAATTCATCGTCATCCCGTACATATGGAGCAGCGGGTCAAGCGGACGAAGTGGGTCGTCTTGCGTTACCCGAATGCCGCGATGGCGCAGCTTGCGAACATGAGCACGGAAGCGTTCGAGGACTTCTATTTCGACGTGTGCAATCTCGACTACGCCAAGATGGACCGCGCGATGGATCCGCTGCAGGCGTTAATGAAACGGACGGACAAAGTCCGGATCGTAGGTCCGGGCACGGACATGTCGTTCTCGATCAAAGGCATCGGCGCGCAAAAATGCTCGGGAGAACGCAACATTCCGGACGGAGAAGTGTATTCTTGCCCGGTGCGCGATTCCGTTAACGGCACGATCTCTTATAACACGCCGAGCGTCTACAACGGCTTTACGTACGAGAACGTCAAGTTCACGTTCGAGAACGGCCGCATCGTCGAAGCGACCGCCAACGACACGGATCGCATCAACGCGCTGCTCGACAGCGACGAAGGCGCCCGCTACATCGGGGAATTCAGCCTCGGCTTCAACCCTTACATTCTGCATCCGATGAAAGATACGCTGTTCGACGAGAAAATCGCCGGCAGCCTGCATTTCACGCCAGGGCAAGCGTACGAAGTAACTGACAACGGCAACCGTTCTTCCATTCACTGGGACCTGGTGCTGATTCAACGCCCCGAATACGGCGGCGGCGAAGTGTATTTCGACGACGTGCTTATCCGCAAAGACGGCATTTTCGTCATTCCCGAACTCGCGGGACTCAATCCGGAAGCTCTTAAATAGTTTCCTCTTGCACGAGTTTGCCAGATCAAGGTATGATGAGGTAGAGATCGAACAGCCTATATATTGGAGGGATTCCCATGTCTAACAACGCGGCAATTGTGGAACTGTCCCAGACCGCTAACAAGTTCCGTTCTTCCATCGTACTGCAAGCGGAGAACAAGTACATCGATGTGAAGAGTATTCTCGGGTTGTTCACGACGCTCGTAGGCAATACGGCGTATGAACTGCACGTTCACGGACCTGATGCGGATGATGCGAAGGCAGCGCTCAGCGCCGTGTTCGCGAAGCACAGCCTGAACGTGAAAGTCGTGGATTAATACTAAATCGTAGCGAACCGGAAACCCTCGTCCATTGCATGGACGGGGCGTTTTTTATATTCCGGGCGTTGTTCCGGTCCGTAGCGGATGAAAATATCGGTTATACGCTCCCTGTCCTTGTGCTTCCGCGCGATTTCGTCTAATATGAAAGGGATGGTAGTTAGGGCACAGGGGGAGTGGGAATGGCTTCATCGGACACAATGATTCACCTGAATCAGAAAGCGCAGCGGCTGCTTCAGGAAGATGCCGACAAAATCGAGAAACTGATCGCCATCCAGATGGAAAATCTGGCGACCCGCAAATGCCCGCTATATGAAGAAGTGCTGGACACCCAAATGTACGGCTTCTCGAGAGCGGTTGATTTTGCGGTGCGCACCGGATTGGTCGAGGAAAGCGCAGGCAAACTATTAATTAGCCAGCTGGAACGCAATCTGGCTCTGTTATACGAAGCATTGGAACGCAAAGAAGAGTAGCGCGCGGCTACTCTTCTTTTTTTTGGGCACCTATGACGGACGGAGCGGTGACGAATCAGACGAAGTAGAAGGCAACGCCGAGAATCGCATAGACGATCAAGAGCAGCTTGCCTTCGTACCAAGTCGTCGAGCCGTCTCTGGAGATCGAGGTGGCGATGAACACCGCTACGCCGATCGCGGCAAGCTCGATCGTCGAGAAGATCAGGTTCATCTGGTCTTCGAACAGCAAGCTGATGAACACGAGCGCCGGAGCGACGAAGAGAGCGACCTGCAAGCTGCTGCCGACGGCAATCTCGACCGCGGCACCCATTTTGTTCTTGAGCGCAAGCATGACGGCCGCGCTGTGCTCGGCCGCATTACCGACGATGGCGACGACGAACGCGCCTACGAACAGGTCGGAGAGGCCGAACCGGGACGAGAACGTATCGAGCGTATGGACGAGCCATTCGCTGATGAAGGCGACCATTACCGTTGCGACGACGAGCAGCAGAATGGACGTTCTTTTGGACCATTCGGGTTCTTCCCCGTGGTCGGCTTGCGTATCGACATGATCCTCGAGCAGGCTTTTGTGCGTGACCATCGAATAGACGAGCCATCCGAAGTAAGCCAGAATCAAGAAGCCCGCGACGATAATGCTCATCGTCATCGTGTTATCTTCGGATATATGCTCGGTCTTGACGAAGATCGCCGGAATGAAGAGGGCGATCACGCCGAGCAGCATCAAGGAAGCGTTCTGGCCGGCAAGATGAACGTTGAACTTCTGTTCTTTGTATTTAAGGCCGCCTGCGAACGCGCTCACCCCGAGTACGAGCAGCAGGTTGCCGATGATCGCGCCGGTTAAGCTGGCTTTAACGATTTCGAACAAGCCCTCTTTAATCAAGAAGATCGAGATGATCAGCTCCGCCGCGTTGCCGAACGTGGCGTTCAGCAGACCGCCTAGCCGCTGGCCTGCATAGTGGGCGACCGATTCCGTCGCTTTGCCCAGCAATCCCGCGGCGAACAGGATGGCAAGCCCCGCGAGTCCGAACTCCACTGCCGCGCCCCATTTCGAGTAATGGGACACCGCGCTGAGCACGAATGTGATGACAAGCAAAGGAAAAAACAACTTTTTCAAAGGGCAAGCACCTCGGCGATTTAAGTGTTGTACTTATGTACTTTTTTTCCATACCTTACTATAACCAATAGGAGGCGTTTCGTAAACTGAGGCAAGGGAAGCGTCAAGGATGGGAAGCCTGGTTGATTTATACGTGGGAATTCCATTACAATGAAAACATTACAGGTTCGGGAGAGTGAGCCGCCATGACGGAAGAACAACAAGGATTAATTCGAATTTCTGACGACGTTGTCGCCACGATTGCCGGGTTGGCAGCGTTGGAAACACCCGGCGTAGCCGCGATGTCCGGCGGGATATCCGAAGGATTGGCCAAGCGTCTTAGCGGGCGCAACGCGCAAAAAGGGGTGTCCGTCGAAGTCGGCCAACTGGAGGCTGCCATCGATTTAAGAATCGTCGTACAATACGGCATCCCGATCCAAGAGGTTGGACGACGTCTGCAAGATAACGTTCGCGAAGCCGTGGAGAACATGACCGGCCTTCGCGTCGTCGAAGTGAACGTGAAGGTAGAAGGCGTCGCTTTCCGCGACGAGGAACCGGAAGAGACGCTCCGCGTCAAATAACGAATACATAACGACAAAAACGTGATCTTGCACGCTAGGCGTGTTCGATCACGTTTTTTGATTTACGCTTTGTGGACGCGATTGTATTCGCGGGAGATGCTGAGCAGAATACCCATGGCCATAAGCATCATCAGCATGGAGGAACCGCCATAGCTGATGAACGGCAGCGTAACGCCCGTTACGGGAATCGCGCCGCTTACCCCGCCCATGTTGATGAGCGCTTGGATCGCGATCAGCGACACGATGCCGATGCCGACTAACGTTCCGTAAATGTCGGGGCACCGGATCGAGACGATTAGCGCGCGCCATAGGAACAGCAGGTAGAAAATAACGAATACCGACGTGCCGATAAAACCGAGCTCTTCGCCGATGACGGCGAAAATAAAGTCGTTGTACGCATAAGGCAAGTAAAATAGCTTCTGAACGCTGTTACCGAGACCTGCCCCGGTGAATCCTCCGTGTCCGAACGCTTCAAGCGACCGTACCATATGATAGGTCGTCCCTTGCTGGTCGGAGAGCGGATCCATGAACGCAAAGAACCGGTCGACCCGATACCCGCCGTCGAAGTCGGGGTTGAACAGCATGACGACCGACAAGCCGAGTAATCCGAGTCCGATCAGAATACCCGCGGACATCATAATATGCTTGAGGTTAGACCCGCCGGCAACGACGATGGCCGATGCGCACAACACTAGGATCGCGCAGGAGCCGAAGTCGGGCTGAAGCATGATCAGGAAGGCGAAGAAGCCTACGACGATCATGACCGGCAGCAAGCCTCGCTTGAACTCGCGGAATTTCTCGTCCTTCTTGGAGATGATCGATGCCAAATAAAGGATGATCGACAGCTTCGCGAATTCCGTCGGCTGAATGCCGAAGCCCCCGATGCCGATCCAACTGCGGGCGCCGTTAATGTCCGAGGCGATGAACGGAACGATGATCAGCAAGAACAGCGTCCCGAAGAACATCAGCACGAACAGCTTCTTGTACTTCTCGTAATGGATGTTCATCATGATGAGCATGAGGAACGTGCCTAGTCCGGCCCACATCAGTTGTTTCTTCGTGAAAAATAAAGAGTCGTTGCCATATTTACTGTCAACGACGGTCATGCTGGAGCTCGCGCTGAAGACCATGACGAGGCCGAAGCCAACGAGCACGAGCGTTAATATGAGCAACAGGAAATCAGGTGCGCCACGCGATCCGGCGGACGGGGTACTCATCCCTGTCTCACCTCGATTATTTGGTCAGCAGCTGCTTCAGATCTTGAACGCGCTGCTTCGCAACGTCCAGGATCGGCGCAGGAATCGGAGATTCGTAGTCGAGCCCGTGCGGGAACGTAGCGCGTCCGATGTAGACGTGCTCGATCTCGAGAATCGCGTCCGGGTTCTCAAGCTTGCCTTCCACGGCGCGCGTCGTGACGCGCAGGAAGTAGTCTTCGCCTTTGGAACGATCTTGAAGTTTCAGATCATATGTAGCGCGGCGATATTCCCATTGCCAACGAACGAAACCGAGTTTCTCGCTGGAATCGTCTAGGTGGCCCAGGTCGCTGCGTACGCCGATTAATCCGGTATTGTCAAGTAACATCTTAAAAATCCTCCTTCGGAAGGTCGAACAAGCTTTATTCCCTTCCATGATAGTCGGTTTGCCAGTCTTCTGCAAGCCCGCTCCGGGTCACAAGTTCGAACGTTCATTGACAATGTTATCCTGCGGGCGCTCTCGTCCGGTTACGATCGGTTCGACTTTCTGCTACAATAGTACAAATATCCTTATTCGGAAGGGGCGCCGCCACGATGGTTAACGTACAGACGCTGGAATCGATATATGGCGATATGGTGGGATGGCGCCGTCACTTGCACGCGAATCCGGAGCTTTCTTTTCAAGAGGTGGAAACCTCTAAGATGATCGCCGATTTGCTGTCTTCATGGGGGCTAGAGGTGAGAAGAGGCGTAGCCGGCACGGGGGTCGTTGCCAAGCTCGAAGGCGCGAAGCCGGGCGGCGCGATCGGCTTGCGGGCGGACATCGACGCGCTGCCGATCCAAGACGAGAAGACCGCGAGCTACAGGTCGACGGTACCCGGCGTCATGCATGCCTGCGGCCATGACGGACACACGGCCGAGCTGCTTGCCGTTGCGCGATATTATAGCCTGCATCGCGAAGAAATCGCAGGCTCTCGTATATTTCTGTTCCAGCCGGGAGAAGAGTTCTTGCCGGGCGGAGCGAACGCGATGATCGCGGACGGCGCGCTGAACGGCGTCGACGCGATATTCGGCGTGCACCTGTGGTCGCCGATGCCTTACGGGTACGCGGGAACGCGGCCTGGACCGTTCATGGCGTCGCCGGACGAGTTCGAGCTCGAGCTGATCGGCCGGGGAGGCCATGCCGGTCTGCCTCACGAAAGCACCGATGCTCTGGTCGCCGGAGCGGCCCTCGTTACGGCGTTGCAGACGATCGTGTCCCGTAACGTCAATCCGCTGGAAGAGGCGGTGCTGTCGATCGGCAAGTTCCATTCAGGCTCCGCGAATAACGTGATCGCGGAAAGATGCCGAATCGGCGGAACGATCCGTACGTTCACTCCGGAGCTCCGCAAGTTCATGCGCCGCCGGTTCGAGGATGTCGTCAAGCATACGTGCGAGTTATATGGCTGCGAGTATAAGCTGAATTATATCGAAGGCTACCCGCCCGTCGTGAACGACGAGCAGGAGACGGCCAGATGGTTCCGCGTCGCCGAGACGGTCATGCCCGGAGGCGTGATCGCCAGCGAACGCGTGATGGCCGGCGAAGATTTCTCCTACTATCTGAATCATAGACCGGGATGCTTCTTCTTCGTCGGCGCCGGCGAAGCGGACGGCTCTTCGGCGCCGCATCATCATCCGCGCTTCGACATCGATGAACGGGCGATGCTGAACGCGGCGAAGCTGCTCATCGCGGTCGCCGACGACGCGGCCGAGGACATTAAGGCATGAGGAAATACGCAATCGGAATCGCCTTGCTTCTCGCGTTGCTATTGACTGCGGGTTGTTCGGAGCAATCGGCGCCAGTCAGCGATGACGCGAATTTAGCGGCGATCTACGAGCTGTATCCCGAGTTGTCGGATCGAACGCCCGAAGAGGCGATCGTCGCGCGCGTCGTGGACGGCGACACGTTCGAGACGAAGACGGGGAGCAAAGTCAGGCTCGTCGGCGTGAACACCCCCGAGAAATACGGGAAAGTAGAATTTTACGGAGTAGAAGCGAGCGCGTATACCAAACAGCGTCTTGAGGGCAAAGCCGTGTACATGTTCAAGGACGTCAGCGAGACCGATCGATACGGCAGGCTCTTGCGGTTCGTATTCATTAAAGGCGATTCGAAGATGTACAACGAGCAGCTGCTGCGGGAAGGCTACGCCAACGTCATGACGTATCCGCCCGACGTGACTTACGCCAAGCATTTTCTGAAAGTCGAACGAACGGCGCGCGAGACAGGCGCCGGTCTGTGGGCCGGCGAAGAGCCGACTGCGCCGGCGACCGACAGTAACGGATCTGCCGCGGAAGAAGCTCCGAGCTGCGCGGAACCGCAAATCAAAGGCAACATCAAATCCGGAGGCAAGGAGAAAATCTATCATGTGCCCGGCGGCAGCAGCTATAACCAGACGAAGGCGGAGGTTATGTTCTGCACCGAAGAAGAAGCCGTGGCTGCCGGATTCCGCAAAGCGGCGCGGTAAGCGACACATGAAACGGGCCTTTTCAGGGAAAGCTGTACAGTCAAGGAGGGCTGTATATGGCGATTACCAGGCCTTTGCTAATCCAATCCGACGGGACGTTGCTGCTCGACGAGCGGCATCCGGATTACGCGACTACTCGCAATCATTTAAGAGAGTTCGCCGAGCTGCATAAGCGGCCCGGCTTTTTTCACACGTACCGAATGACGCCCGTTACGCTATGGCAAGCTGCCTCGTCGGGGTGGACCGCGGGCGATGTCATCGAACGTCTCGCTTCTCTGTCGCGGTTCGGGGTGCCGCGGGCGCTGGAGGAAGAAATCCGCGCACAGATGAACCGATACGGATTATTGCGGCTTGTCGCGTCGGCCGGCACGCTAACGCTCGTCAGCAAATCGGCGGACTTGCTAGCCATGCTGCTTCATCGGGAAGAGCTGACCGAGGCTTTCGCAGGGGAAGCGGGCAGCCATTCGGCAGCCGTGCGCCCTGAAGCCCGCGGCTGGCTCAAACGAAAGCTGGCCGAGCTCGGTTATCCCATCGTCGACATGGCGGGTTACCGCACCGGCAGAGCGCTCGACGTGAAGCTTCGCGAGCGCACGCCAGGAGGGCAGCCGATTCGTCTGCGCGACTATCAAGCGGAAGCCGTTAAGGCGTTCCTGGGCGACGAGAGCCACGATGGAGGAAGCGGCGTTGTCGTATTACCGTGCGGCGCGGGAAAGACATGGGTCGGCATGGCCGCGCTCGCCAAGCTGCGATGCGAGACGCTCATCCTGACGCCCAATCGCGTGTCCGTCTCCCAATGGATCGAGGAAATCGTCCGGAATACGACGCTGACGGAACAAGACATCGGAGAATATACGGGAGAGACGAAGAACGTTCGGCCCGTGACGGTGGCTACTTATCAAGTGCTCACTCACAGACGATCCAAAGAAGAGGATTATCCCCACTGGAAGCTGTTCGTCAATCGGGAATGGGGACTCATTATTTACGATGAAGTTCATCTGCTGCCCGCCCCCGTCTTCCGAATGACGGCCGACCTGCAAGCCACCCGCAGGCTCGGGTTGACGGCGACGCTCGTGCGCGAGGACGGTCGCGAGGAGGACACGTTCGCGCTCATCGGCCCGAAACGCTATGAGATGCCTTGGCGAACGATGGAGGAGCGCGGATGGATCGCGGAAGCGGTCTGCACGGAAGTCAGGGTGCCGATGGACGAGCAATCTCTGCAGGACTATACGGCGGCGCCTAAGAAGCTGCGCCATCGCATCGCCGGTCAGAACCCGCTGAAGACGGTGGTCGTTCGCAAGCTGCTCGATCGCCACTACGGTACGCCGACGCTTATTATCGGTCATTATTTAGACCAGCTGCACGAGCTCGCGAGCGAGCTCTCTTTGCCGATCGTTACGGGCGAGATGCCCCATCATACCCGCAAGGAACTGTTCAAGCAGTTCAAGGAGGGGACGATCCGCGTGCTGGTCGTATCGAAGGTCGCGAATTTCGCCGTGGACTTGCCGGATGCGGCCGTAGCCATCCAAGTATCAGGCAGCTACGGCTCGAGACAGGAGGAGGCGCAGCGGCTTGGCCGAATATTGCGTCCGAAAGCATCCGGCATCACCGCTTCGTTCTATTCCGTTGTTAGCGACGGAACGGACGAAATCGAATTTTCCCGCAATCGCGGCCGGTTCTTGCTGGAGCAAGGGTATCCTTATACGATCGACCGCTGGCAATCGCCGGATTTGCCCGCATGGGAGAAGGTGAGTCCGGAATGAACGTCAGGCAGTCTATCGCCAGGCTTCCCGAGTCGATCGCCGGACTCATTGCCGCATCCGAGGCGGTTCGGCCACAGCTCGAACGCGGAGAGCCGGTGGACAGGATCGTAAGCTCTTCCGAATGGGCGGATCGATGGTTGACCGGCGCAGACTCGAAGACGGTCGGCCTGCTCGCCATGATCGTCGCGAACTTCGCCGCGGTTCCCTTCGGGATGGAGCAGCTCCTTAAGGCCAATGAGGCTGGAGCGCATGCGCGTTATACGGGGTCTGATATTCGCGTCGGTCTAGCGAACCTTAGACGCCACGGCGTCGTATTCGCGGTCCGCAAGGCTTGGGGCGATCAACTGTTTTATATGCCGACGGATATGGTGCCTTCGTGGCAACGGCGCTTGCTGCCTGTTCAAGCGATGCCGCTGCCGGCATTAGAAAGCAGGCCATTGATCGACACGGACAAGCGCATGCGCTTACCGTTATCGCTCGAGCTGTTGCTCGCGTGGCAGTCCGTCGCCGATCGGCCGATCGGCATTACGGCCAAAGGTACTTTGCATCGGCCGTCCATCGCCATGTTTATCGCGCCTATGCGCATCGCTTCTCAAGAGTTGGAGCCGATCGCATTCGCTTACCCCGAAGCCGATCACCTGCCCCGTCAAGCGGCTTTGGCGATCGATCTTGGGCTGTGCGCGGGCGTGCTCGTTCGAACGGAGCGCGATATTCGTATCGACGAACGCGGACTAAGCGAATGGTTAACGTTATCCATTCAACAAGCGGATGCCTATCTGCACGAATATTTGCTCGAGCGGTACGCTTCCGCGGACCCGCAGCTGCATCTCGCGGCTTCTGCGGTCGCTACGCTGCCCATCGGGCAATGGTTGGAAACGCGGCTGTTCGAGGCCGTCGTGCCCGAAGCGAAGGCGGACGCCTGGCTTCGCATGCTGGAGTGCTGCGGATGGGTGGAACGCGGAACGGCGGCGGGTATCTCCGCGTTTCGCATTCTTGACGATTTCCCTGCAAGCGAAGCGGGACCGAGGCCGGAAGCCGATCCGAACGAAGGGGCCTTCATCGTGCAGCCGGACGGCGAAATCATCGTGACGCCAGACGTCGGTCTCGCCGCCAGGTGGACGCTCGAACGAACGGCGGAGCGCGTCGCGGCGGATGCTTTATTCGTATACCGCTTAACTCGAGAAGCTTGCGCCAAGGCGGTAGATGCGGGGTACTCGCGGGACATGCTCATCGAATTTCTTGAGAGCGGTTCGGGTGAACCGTTGCCCTCCCAAGTCGTCGATGCCCTGAACGACTGGTACGTCCGCCTCGGAAGGACGAGATTCGAAGACGTCCTGTTGCTCCGGACGGACAGTCCTGCGATCGCCAAGCTGCTCTTGGACGACCCGGAGATAACCGCTCATAAGCCGGAGCTCGTAGGAGATCGCGATTTCATCATCGAGGCGGGAGCCAGGAAAGCGGTCGAAGCCCGTCTGTCGAAGCTGGGCTACCCTCCGGCCGCGGCGAAGCAGCCCAAGCCGAATGAGGTTGTCGGAGCCTCCGCGACCGGGTATAGGGAGCCGGGATGGATATACCGGCCGTTCACGCTAGGCTATTACGAGGCGGACCCGTCCATTCCGGAATACGAAGATCTATTCCCAGGCTTGCTCGATATTCCGTCCTCGTGGGTAAGGGAACCGAGAACCTACCATGGATCTACCCGAGAAGCGTTGGTGAAGCGAGCGATCGGCTGGCAGACGTCGTTGCTCGTCAGACGGGAAGGCGAGACGAAGCTATTCGTCCCTCGCTCGCTCGAACGCCAAGGAGACGGCTTCCGCGCGATCGGGCATTAGCTCGAGGAATCGAGCGAGCCTCGGGAGCTTGTGGAAGTGAGCGGTTGCGAGCTTGCGGAATTGATGATCAACCTGCCAAGCTTGGATGTCGCGCAGACGCATTGACCGATCAATGCCTATGTGTGTTATGATAGGAAAGGATCGCATAGCCGAAAGGTGAGGTGAGGCCGTTCATGGCCAGTATGATAGATACCCTCCCTGCGGCGGAACAAGGCGTTGCGGCGAATGGCGAGCCTGCCGATCTGGCGTTGCTCATGTCCCGCGCCTTCGAGCTGGGGGATTGGATTAAACATTCTGCTCTCGCGGCAGAATACGAGTATTGGAAAGACCAAGTTCATCGCGATTCCGAAGCCCAGCGCTTAATGAAGCAATTCGTCAAGGCGAAAGAGAAATTCGCCGAATGCGAACGTTTCGGACGGTTCCATCCGGACTATAACGCCGCATTGGAACAAGTGTACGAAGCGCAAGCGCAATTGGATCGGATCGAGTCGGTCAGCCGGTACAAAGCGGCGGAAGCATCGCTCGATGAATTGTTGTACGATATATCGCGTACGTTGGCCGAGGCCGTGTCGCACGCCATTAAAGTGCCCGATAACGATCCGAATCCGAAAGGCTCGGGTTGCGGCGGCGGCGGAAGCTGCTCATGCGGCAGCGGCGGTTGCGGTTAAGTTCAATTTGTCGAACGCGGAGGTCAGTCATGTTTGCCGAACGGACAGGTTATATCGTATGGTTTAGCGACGCGAAAGCAGCCAAAGGCTTGGACAAATACGGGACGCTCCATTATTTATCCCGCAAGATGCAATACGCGGTCATGTACATGAACGCGGACGTTGCCGAGGAAGCGGTCCGTAACCTGCAAAGGCTTCCTTTCGTCAAGAAGGTCGAACGTTCTTACCGTAACGAGATCAAGACCGAATACGAGAAGAACGCGCCGGACAAAACCCGGTTTTACAGCCTGTAGTCGCATGCCTGAAGCAGCCGTCATCCTCGGGGAGACGGCTGCTTTTTTAGAAACGCGTCATCGCCGGCCGTCCGCATGTTTAGAAAATGTTTAACGTCGACATGATAGGATAACTTTAACGGGTCGTCTGTCCCTAAATATTTGGTTACATTATATGGTAATATAGGGGTCTTTTTATTTTTTTGTTGAATCGTCGGGAATGAGTGCGTTAGAATGAACTTATCTACCTAGACAGGAATAATCTTCAAGACCTACAATCGGGAAGGGGATAGCCCGGTGAAGGATAAACAGACGGACCGTTGGAACACGTACGAGCCGTTCCACGTCGTGCTAGGCGACAAGAAGGTCGCGGATATTATTATTACGAACCACGCGCGAACGCGTTGGACCGACCGGGTAGAGAACGAGAAAACCGGTTATTCCGACATCGCTCAATATATGTGGGAATGTCTGAAGGATGGCCGCATCGTCTCTTACTACAGGAACGAGCAGGACGTCTACACGATCGACGACGACCTCGTTTTCGTTGCGGAATTCGCGCTTAGCGAGACCGATACCGACCTTCTGGGCAATCCGTTGCACAAAATGATCGTCGTCACGTTCCTCGGCCGGATGTCCGAGACGATGGAGCTGCGGGACTTGAAGACGTATTATTCGTGGTTAAGGCACTCCAGACGCATGACGTTAATTAAAAACAATCGCAAGCGCCGTTAGTTGCCGATTGCGTATAGCCAAGACAAGAGCATGCCCTGAGGGCATGCTCTTGTTCGTGTGCGGCTTATGGTATAATTCGTTCAGATAGCGGCGGAAGGGGAACGATTATGGCGCTTAACGTGCACCAACTACATATCTTTTACACCGTGGCGGAGAGAGGAAGCTTCTCGGCAGCCGCCCAAGCGCTGCATATGACTCAACCCGCGGTGACGATGCAGGTGCAGGCGTTGGAAGAGCGATACGGAACGAAGCTGTTGAACCGGACGACCAAGAAGCTGGAACTGACGGAAGCGGGTCATAGGCTGCTGCCCCAGGCGCGGAAAGCGATCGAATTAATGCGGGAAACCGATGCGCTCATGATCCGTTTCGTCGAGGAATTGAAAGGCAGGCTCGTGTTCGCGGCCAGCTTGACGTTCGGCGAATACGTGCTGCCGCGTCTCTTGGGCACGTTCTTGCGCAAATACCCCGAGATATCCGTAAACATGAAGGTAATGAATACGACGGAAATCATAGAAGCGATCGGTTCGCAGGGGCTCGATTTCGGCATTATCGAGGCGCCTCGCGACGTGCCGGGCTTCGACGCGGAGCCGGTCATGAACGACGAGCTGACGCTTATCGTGCCGGCGGCTCATCCTTTCGCTTCCCGCGAGGAGGTCGAGCTCTCGGAAGTTATTCTAGAGCCGATGGTTCTCCGGGAGAAAGGCTCGGGTACGCGCCAGATTATGGAGGATGAGCTGCTGCGGCACGGCGTGACGGAAGGCCAGTTGAACATCGCGAGCGAATTCGGAAGCACGGGCGCGGTCAAATCGGCGGTCGAGGCAGGCTTGGGTCTGTCCATCATCTCGAAATGGACGATCAAGCACGAGGTTGCGCTCGGATTGGTTAAGCCGGTGAGAATCAAAGGCGTGTCGTTCGTGCGGCAATTTTACGCCGTGAGGCTGCAATCGTCTCTGCTTCCGATTCCGGCAGCCGCGCTGCTGCACGACTTAAGGGAGCTGACGCATGAATAATCGAGCGGATTTACACACGCATACGACGGCTTCGGACGGGAAGAACCGGCCTTCCGTTAACGTGAAGATGGCCGCCGAGATCGGTTTGGGCGCGATCGCCATCACCGATCACGATACGGTGGCCGGCATTCCGGAAGCGCTCGAAACCGGTAAGGAAGCGGGCATTGTCGTCGTGCCGGGCGTAGAGATCAGCACGGCTGCCCTGGGCAAAGACATCCATATTCTCGGCTACGGCATCGATTATCGCGACGATCGATTCTTGAAGCGCCTGCTTACGCTTCGGGATACGCGCAACAGCCGCAACGAGATGATCGTCGCGCGTCTGAACGACCTAGGGATGACGATTACGATGGACGAGGTCGTCGCGGAAGCAAACCGCAACCGGCGCGGGGACGGTACGATAGGCCGCCCGCACATCGCGCAAGTGCTCGTCGATAGAGGTTATCTATCGGACCTGCGGGAAGCGTTCGATAAGTACCTCGGGGAGGGCCAGGCAGCATACGTCGTTCCGCCGCGCATCGAGCCGCTTACGGCGGTGCAATGGATTCATGAAGCGGGAGGCAAGGCGATCGTGGCGCATCCCGGGTTATACGGGGAGGACGAGCTTGTGGCATCGCTCTTGGACGGCGGCGCGGACGGACTCGAGGCATACCATTCCGATCATGACGAAGCCGAGGAACGCAAGTACGAGAAGCTTGCAAGAGAACGCGGCAAGCTGATCACCGGAGGCTCGGATTATCACGGCTCGCGGGAAGGCGTCGTCTTCCATGGACCGATCGGTAACCGGACGGTGGATCTGTCGGTGGCGAAGCTGCTGCTCGGTGGCCGGGCATGAGGTGTCCGATCTGCGGCGATGACAGCCGTTGCGGCATGGAGGCAGGGAAGCCGATCCACGAATGCTGGTGCAGCAAGCGGATGTTCCCGCCGGAAATCATAACGCTCGTTCCCGAGGCTTTGCGGGAACGAGCGTGTATATGCGAAGCTTGTATAGAGCGGCTCGGTCGGCCAGGCGACGTTATTTGATCGCGGACGGCAAGCTTTGGATGAGCGTTTCGTCCGGATTAACGTAGATTGTCGTCTGGCTATCGTACGTGACGAAGCCCGGTTTGGCGCCGTTCGGCTTGCGCACGTTGCGGATGCGCGTGTAGTCGACAGGCACGTTGCTCGACTGCTTCGCCTTGCTGTAGTAAGCTGCGATGGTGGCGGCTTCGCGCAGCGTCTGGTCCCCGTATTCCTGGCTTCGGATAAGCACGTGGGAGCCGGGAATATCCTTCGTATGAAGCCATGTATCGTTGGGAGCTCCGAGTTTGTTCGTTACGTAATCGTTTTGCGTGTTGTTTTTGCCGACATAGATCGGAACGCCTTCGCTGGACGTGTAACACAGCAGGGCGGGCCGGTCTTTTTTCTTTTTCCTGAACCCTCGCTTCAAGCCCCTCGCACGGATATAGCCTTGTTCGATGAGCTCCTCGCGAATTTCTTCGATGTCCGCGGGCGTCGCGGTCTCGAGCCCTTGCAGCACGGAAGCCAAGTATATGATCTCGGCTCTGGCGGCATCCATCTGCTCCGCGATGACCGTCCGGCTGTTCTTCAGCTTATTGTATTTGCGGAAATACCGCTGCGCGTTCTCGTTAGGGGTGAGCAGCGGATCAAGCGTAACCGGTATCGTCGATTGATTCTCGTCGTAATAGTCGACGATGTCGACCTTCTTATCCCCCTTGGTCAGGAGATGCAGCTGCGCGGTCAGCAGCTCGCCGATCTTCCGCAGCTGGTTGGCATCCTCGGCTTCCCTCAGCGACTCTTCCAGCTTGATCAGCTTTTTCTCGTTTTTGGCGGTCTCGTTGACGAGGAAACGGCTCAAATCCGCCGTTCGCTGACGAACAAGGTCGCGCACGGCTTTGTCTTGGTAGTACCGGTCCAGACAGACGTGAATCGATTCGAACAACGAGGCTTTGCCTTGAAGATGGGTGAGCGATATGGCGGAAAAATGCGTCTTCCCGTCGAGAGTCTCTACTAGCGTCGGTTCGAATTGATGAGCCGCCACTTGTTGCATGAGCTCGCTGAAGGCGTTCCATAACGGGCGATTCGCCGATTCGGCGCGATACTTGACTTCGTTCGCCGCGAGCATGCTCATGCCCGTGTAAGCGCCGACCAGCCATGAAGCGTCGCCTTCGTCTGCTCCCGACTGCTCTCGCGCGGCCGCGAAACCGGATTCGGTCTCGGAGAGCGGATCGCGTTTATCTTGCGAGGGGGGAGCCATGTACGAGGTTCCAGGCAAGACGACGCGATAACTGCTGATCGCGGGCGTAACGTGGCGTATGCCGTCATGAATGACGCCGGTTGCAGGATCCAATAGGATGAGGTTGCTGTGCCGCCCCATGATCTCGAGCACGACTTGCTTCAGAGAGTAATCGCCGAGCTCGTCGCGATGGCGGATATCGAATTGGACGATCCTCTCCAGGCCGACCTGCCGAACGGCTTCGATGACGCCGCCTTCGCAATATTTGCGCAGCAGCATGCAGAACATCGGCGGCTCCGGCGGATTCTCCCAAGCTTGCTCCGTCCAATGCAGGCGCGGTATGGAAGGGTGGGCGGACAGCAGCAGGCGGCCGTTAACGCCTTGGCCGCGAATGTGCCACACCATCTCGTTGTCGGTGGGCTGATAAATTTTATGAATACGCGCGTTGACGCAGCTTTGCAGCTCTTGGACGAGCGCGCGGGTGACGATTCCGTCGAGTGACATGATTGGATGCTCCTCGTTCGATGTAGGTATGGTGAAGACCTATGGCCATTATCCCCTTAGGTCAGGAAAACGGGGTCGGCGGCGATGACGGTGCGGAGATATTGACCGCGTTAAGCGTTACGAGCGGAAGATTTAAGCTGATAGATGCGCGAAATACAGTTATTCTTCGTTTCGGGTGTCGCCTTGGTCGAGTGAGTGCATGAAGTGCAGTTAAGCTGGTCAAATGCACTTGTTTTCGGTGATCATGCCTACTTTGGATGTACTTCGTGCAGGTAGTGAGCTGATGAACTCGATTGTCGGATAAATAACTGTATTCCATTCAGGCAGGCAAGTCTTGCGGAATGCAGACTCGTCGCCCGCTCCTAATGATGCCACAGTTCAGGTCAAAGGGAAAGTGCGGCCAGGTGTACAACCCGGGATATTTCCCAGCTTGTCTGAATACATATAGGACGTAAAAGCGGATAAGCGGGAGGGAGATGGCCGTCGTGGAACGGAAGGCATGGCATCAGCTAAGCGAGGGGCAGCTGCTGGGGGCATTGAATACGGATTTCGAAAAGGGGTTGTCTGCGGAGGAGGCGGCGAATCGGCTGACGGCGGGCGGTCCGAACGAGCTGCAGGAGAAGCGCGCGGAGTCTCCGTTGAAGCTGCTGCTCAATCAATTCAAGGATTTCATGGTGCTGGTGCTCGTAGGCGCGGTCGTCATCTCCGGACTGCTGGGAGAAATGCTGGACGCGCTCACGATTATCGCCATCATTCTGATTAACGGGGTTCTCGGCTTCTACCAAGAGTTCCGGGCGGAGCGCTCGTTGCGCGCGTTGAAGGAGCTGTCCGCGCCGAGCGCGAAAGTGCTGCGCGGAGGCGCCATACACATCATTCCCGCGAGGCAGCTCGTGCCGGGAGACGTCGTGCTGTTAGAGAGCGGTGACCGCGTGCCGGCGGATTTGCGATTCATCGAATGCAACCAATGCGCGGTGGACGAGTCGGCGCTTACCGGCGAATCGGTACCCGTCGTCAAGGATCCCGGCGCGATCGCCGCCGAAGCGCCTCCGCTCGGCGACCGCAAAAACTGCGGCTACCTCGGAACGATGGTCACTCGAGGGACGGCGAAGGGCGTCGTGACGGTGACCGGCATGTCCACGGAGATGGGCAAAATCGCCGATCTGATCCAATCGACGGAAGAGGCGGACACGCCGCTTCAGCACCGGCTTGAACAACTCGGCAAAATTCTGATCATCGTCGCCATCGCGCTGACGATCGTCGTCGTGCTTGCCGGCGTCCTGCACGGACAGCCGATGTACGACATGTTCCTCGCGGGGGTCAGCCTCGCCGTCGCCGCCATTCCGGAAGGGCTGCCCGCGATCGTGACGATCGCGCTGGCGCTCGGCGTGCAGCGGATGATCAGGCGCAGGGCGATCGTACGCAAGCTGCCGTCGGTCGAGACGCTCGGTTGCGCCTCGGTTATCTGCTCCGACAAGACGGGCACGCTCACGCAGAATAAAATGACCGTTACCCAATTATGGCTAGGCGACCGCACGATCGAAGTGACCGGAGAAGGATACGAGCCGACGGGACAGCTGAAGGAAGCGGGCAAATGGATCGACGCCAAAGGCGACGCGGCGCTACGCAGACTGACGCAAATCGCGGCCTTATGCAACAACTCCGAGGTTACCCGAGAGGAACCGGCTCCCGAACTTAAGAAGCGGAAGAACGCGAAGGGGACGGTCGAGGACAAAGCCGACTGGCGCGTCAAAGGCGATCCGACCGAAGCCGCGCTCATCGTGCTCGCCGCCAAAACCGGCATGAACAAAAGCGCGCTGGCGAACCTATACAAGCGAGAGAAGGAGTTCCCGTTCGATCCGGACCGCAAGCGGATGTCCGTGCTCGTCTCCCATCAAGGCGGCAAGCTCATCTGCACGAAGGGAGCGCCGGACCTGCTCGTTCAACGCTGCGCGTACGTGCTGTGGGGAGAGCATGTCGTTCCGTTCACCGACTCGCTGAAATTGAAGGTGAGGCAGGCGAACGAAGCGATGGCGAGAGACTCCTTGCGCGTGCTCGGCCTTGCCTACCGCGAGATCAAAAGCGTCGATGCATGCGATAACGAGGAACAAGCCGAGAACGGGCTCATCTTCGTCGGTCTGACCGGTATGATGGACCCGCCGCGCAAAGAAGTGAAGGATGCGATCGCCAAGTGCCGCCAAGCCGGCATCAAGACGATCATGATTACCGGAGATCACGGCATCACCGCGGAAGCGATCGCCAAGACGCTCGGCATTATCGGCAGAACCGGCCGCGTCGTCACCGGCACGGAACTGTCGGCGATGGACGACGCGCAGCTCGAGCAGATCGCCGACGACGTCAACGTATACGCCCGCGTGTCGCCGGAGCATAAGCTTCGCATCGTGCAGGCGCTGCAACGGCGCGGCCACGTCGTCGCGATGACCGGAGACGGCGTGAACGACGCGCCTGCGGTGAAAGCCGCGGACATCGGCATCGCGATGGGGATTACCGGCACGGACGTCACGAAGGAAGCTTCGTCGCTCATCCTCGCCGACGACAACTTCTCGACGATCGTCGCGGCGGTCGAGGAAGGGCGCGGCATCTACGAGAACATCCGCAAATTCATCCGGTACTTGCTGGCCTCTAACGTCGGAGAGATCATGACGATGTTCATGGCGATGATGGCGGGATTCCCGCTGCCGCTCGTGCCGATTCAAATTCTATGGGTCAACCTCGTCACCGACGGTCTGCCGGCGATGGCGCTCGGCGTCGACCAAGCGGAAAGCGATCTGATGCAGCACAAGCCGCGCTCGGCGAAGGAGAATATATTCGCTCGCCGGCTCGGCTGGAAAATCATCAGCCGCGGCATTCTGATCGGTTTATGCACGCTCGGAGCGTTCGTGCTGGCTCTGAACGACGGCCAAGGGCTCGTCCATGCGCAGACCGTGGCGTTCGCGACGCTCGTCATGGCTCAGCTCATCCATGTGTTCGATTGCCGCAGCTCTCGCTCTATTTTCCATCGGAAGTTCTTCGAGAATAAGTTCCTGGTGCTTGCCGTTCTGTCGTCGCTCCTGTTGATGCTGGCCGTGCTCTACATCGAGCCGTTGCAGCCGGTATTCAAGACGGTGCCGCTCGATTGGCGCGATTGGGCGCTCGTGGCGGTCGCCGCGGGCATTCCGACGTTCGCGATGGGCATCGGCAGCGTGCTCGGCACGTCCAAACCGAAGAAACGCAAAATTTCGTACGGAAGCGGCGCTTCGCCTCGTCAAATCGCCCGCTAGATGATTAACTGAAAACGAGCACTCATCGTATTACCGCGAGACTTGAATCTTCTATCGGAAGATTCTCGGACTTGCGGTTTTTTGCATCCAACTCAGGCGATCAAGATCGGAGGTGGGACAACCGCGACAACTTGCCATACGCCTACCGAATCCTCACGCAAGGCGTCTTCGGGAGCTTGGCAGGGTTCCGTACCCGCTCGTGCGGGGCAAGGGGGAGCGTTCGTTCAGGCGGGTCGGCTGGGACGATGCGCTGGATCGGATCGCGGGACGAATCGGAGGAATCGATCCGAAGCAGCTGGCGTTCTATCTAACCGCGCGGGGCATTACGAACGATGATGTACGCCGACGGATCTTGCCCTCCGGTTAGGGAATCACGTGCGCGGGCTTCATTCGCGCGGATTCGATGAACATCTACACGCATAAGGAACGAATCGTCGGATTATAGTGAGACCGATGCCGAAACGTGTATAATGGACGGTGAATATCTACCATTCGGGAGGAACACGGTCCATGCTGCTCAATAGAAAGCTGCTGATGCTCGGTTCGGGAGAGCTCGGCAAAGAAGTCATTATCGAAGCGCAAAGACTCGGCGTGGAGACGATCGCCGTCGATCGCTACGAAGGAGCGCCGGCGATGCAGGTCGCTCACCGCAACTACGTAATCGATATGCTGGATCCTAAAGCGGTCCGCGAGCTTATCGAACGGGAGAAGCCGGACCTCATCGTACCGGAGATCGAAGCGATCGCGACGGCGGAGCTCGTGAAGCTGGAGGAGGAAGGCTATCGCGTCATTCCGACCGCCCGCGCCGCGCAGCTGACAATGGACCGCGAGGGCATTCGCCGTCTCGCTTCCGAGAAGCTCGGCTTGCCGACGGCGGACTACCGGTTCGCGGACGACTTCGAATCGTTCGGTCAAGCGGCTAGGGAGATGGGCTTCCCATGCGTCGTCAAGCCGCTTATGAGCTCGTCGGGCAAAGGCCAAAGCGTCTGCAAATCCGAAGCCGATCTGGAACGCTGCTGGGAGATCGCCATGGAAGGCGGACGCGTACGGCAGACGCGCGTCATCGTCGAGCAGTTCATCCGGTTCGAATCGGAGATTACGCTGCTTACGGTACGCTCGGTCAGCGGCACGGCGTTCTGCGCGCCGATCGGCCATATCCAACAGGACGGGGACTACATTGAATCGTGGCAGCCGCATCCGATAAGCGAAGCGCAGCTCGAGGAGTCGAAGCGCATCGCCAAGGCGATTACGGACGAGCTGGGCGGAGCGGGCATTTTCGGCGTCGAGCTGTTCCTCGCCGAAGACAAAGTATACTTCAGCGAAGTGTCGCCGAGACCGCACGATACGGGCCTTGTTACGCTCGTCAGCCAAGACTTGTCCGAATTCGCGTTGCACGCGCGGGCGATTCTCGGGTATCCGATTCCGGAGATCAACGTCGTGTCGCCGGGCGCCAGCCGTCCATTGAAGGCGATGGAAGAGCTGAAGGACTATCGGATCGAAGGCGTCCGCGAAGCGCTCTCCTTCCCTAAGACGCAGGTGCGCGTGTTCGGCAAGCCGGTGACGAAGGCCGGTCGACGAATGGCAGTGGCGCTGACGGCTGCCGCGACGGTCGAAGAGGCTCGCGAGCGCGCTAAGCAGGCGCTGGACAAGCTCGTCATTCGCGGCGAGTAAACGCCAGCGAGTAGCGCAAAAGTGCAAACAAACGGAGATTTCCTATATGCTCATGCCGTTCTTTTCTCGCTATCATGAAGGGAGAAGATGCGGACTGGCGCTAATAGGAGGCAAATCTCATGATCTTTACGAAAATGCACGGACTCGGCAACGACTTCATCGTCGTCGCGGGAGAGCAGGCGCTGCCTGATGGAGTAGACGAGCTGGCAATTCAGCTTTGCAATCGGTTTTTCGGCATCGGCGCGGACGGGTTGGTGTACATTCTGCCTTCCGACGTCGCGGACTTTAGAATGCGAATTATTAACTCCGACGGCTCCGAAGCCGAGCAATGCGGCAACGCGATCCGCTGCGTATCCAAATACGTGTACGATAACGGACTGACGAACAAAACCTCCCTGACGATCGAGACGCTCGGGGCGGGCGTGCAGCCGGTCGAGCTGGAGCTGACGGATGGCAAAGTAAGCCGCGTTACCGTCGACATGGGCGAGCCGATCCTGAACGGGCTCGCCGTGCCGACGACGATCGACGCGAATCCGGTCATCGGGCATACGGTTACGGTAGACGGACGCGACTTCGCGTTCACGGCCGTATCGATGGGCAATCCGCACTGCGTCATCTACGTCGACGACGCGGTGAACTTCGACCTTGCGACATGGGGGCCGAAGCTGGAGAAGCACCCGCTGTTCCCGCGCAAGATCAACGTGGAATTCGCGACGGTGAATAGCCGCGATCAAGTCGATATGCGCGTATGGGAACGCGGCGCGGGCCCTACGCTGGCTTGCGGCACCGGCGCTTGCGCGACGCTCGTGTCGTCCGTTCTGAACGGGCATACGGGCCGAAAGGCGACGATCTCGCTGGCCGGCGGCGATCTGCTCATCGATTGGAACGAAGCGAACAACCGCGTCTATATGACGGGACCGGCCGCCTTCGTCTTTACGGGAACGATATAATCGTATAGATATACTAGGTAAAACCCGGCATCCGCCGGGTTTTGCCATGTTCCAAAACGACAATATGTGCTACATTAGTAATACTTTACGTTTAAGATTGGATGGGGAAGCTTCATGAAACCGGATTTGCGCGTTGCGCTGGCCCAGCGGCCGATGGTCGGGGACGGCGCGATGGCTACATATCTCTATCAGCTCGGCTTGCCCGTCGGGGTCTCGTTCGAGGAGTTCAACTTGATCAAGCCGGACGTGATCGCGGACGTGCATCGCCGTTACGCGGCTGCAGGCGCGGAAATTATCGAGACGAATACTTATTCGGCTCAGCACAATAAATTATCGAGATACGGCTTGGAGAAGAAGGCCGAGGAAATCAACGCGGCGGGCGTCGCCCTCGCGCGCAAAGCCGTCGGCCAGGACGTGTACGTTGTCGGTTCGGTCGGCGCCGTTCGCGGAGGCGCGGGGAAGAACGTTCGCACGGCCATCGTTCGCAGGGATTTCGAAGAACAGATCGGCGCGCTGCTCACTGCCGGAGTCGACGGCGTGCTGCTGGAAACGTTCTTCGATCTGGAAGAACTATCGATCGCGCTCGGCATCATTCGCAAGAAGAGCGATATCAGCGTCATCTGCCAATTCGCCGTGGAGGATCCTTACCGGACGCATGACGGCATTCCGCTGGCGGAAGCGTTCCGCAGGCTGAAGGGCGAAGGCGCGGACATTATCGGCTTCAACTGCCGCAGCGGCCCGAACGGCATTCTGCGCGCGGTCGAGATGCTGCCGGCAGATATCGGGCTTCCGGTCAGCGTATTTCCGAACGCGGGAATCCCGGACTACGTGGACGGCAAAGTCGTCTATTCCGCGTCGCCGGAATATTTCGCGTCGTCGGCGATCCGATTCGCGGACGCGGGCGTGCGGCTGATCGGCGGCTGCTGCGGCACGACGCCGGAGCATATCGCCGCGATCGCCGGCGCGTTGAACAATTACGTGCCGCAATCCGCGGATGGGACGCAGGCATCCAAAACCGTGACCGAGGCGGAGGTTGCCCGTCCGGCCGTAGAATCGGTCTCGCAGCCGCCAGAGCCTCCGAAGGAACCGAGCATCGTCGATCTCGTTCGCGAGCGGCATACGGTCATCGTCGAGCTCGACCCGCCTCGCGATCTCGATATCGCGAAGTTCATGGCGGGCGCGCAAGCGCTCAAGGACGCCCAGGCGGACGCCCTCACGATGGCGGACAACTCGCTCGCCGTCACGCGCATGAGCAACATGGCGCTCGCGGCGTTGCTCAAGGAACGAGTCGGCATTCGTCCGCTCGTCCACATCGCTTGCCGCGACCGCAACTTGATCGGGACGCAATCGCATATGATGGGCTTCGACGCGCTCGGCATCGACCACGTGCTGGCCGTTACCGGCGACCCGGCCAAGTTTGGAGATTTGCCGGGTTCGAGCTCCGTATACGATCTGACGTCGTTCGAGATTATCAAGATGATCAAACAGCTGAACGAAGGCATCGCCTTCTCGGGCAAACCTCTGAAGCAGAGGGCGAATTTCATCGTCGGAGCGGCGTTTAACCCGAACGTCAAATATTTGGACAAAGCCGTGCAACGGCTGGAGCGCAAAGTCGCTTCCGGCGCGGACTACATCATGACTCAGCCGGTATACGACGCCCAGCAGATCGTGAGTATAGCCGAAGCGACGAAGCATCTGGACGTTCCGATCTTCATGGGGATTTTCCCGCTCGCGAGCGGGCGAAACGCGGAATATCTGCACAACGAGGTGCCGGGCATCCAATTGTCGGACGAAGTTCGAAGACGGATGAGCGGGCTCGAAGGCGCGGAAGGGCGCACGGAAGGCGTCAAGATCGCGCAGGAGCTGCTGGACGTCGCGATGGCTCATTTTAACGGAATCTATCTGATGACGCCGTTCCTTGCCTACGAGATGACGGCGGCCTTGACGAAATACGTGAAGGAAAACAGCAATAAGCATGCCGTACGCGGGTAAGCGAGGAGCGCTCCCCTTGTCCCTCCTATCGATTTCAAGTACAATAGAGTATTATATCGCGAGTTGACGAATGTGGTTATGACCGGAGGAATGTGAAGCTATGGCGATTAAGCTGATTAACATCGGATTTGGCAACATCGTGTCCGCGAATCGGATTATATCCATTGTCAGTCCGGAATCGGCACCGATCAAACGGATTATTCAAGAGGCGCGGGACCGTCATATGCTGATCGACGCTACATATGGCAGACGGACCCGAGCCGTTATTATTACCGATAGCGATCACGTAATCCTGTCCGCCGTCCAGCCAGAGACGGTAGCGCACCGGTTGTCTACCAAAGACGACGAACATGACGAATGAATCGGGGAGCACCATGAACAAAGGTTTGTTATTCGTATTATCCGGCCCGTCCGGGGTCGGCAAAGGGACCGTCTGCTCGGCGCTTCGCACGAAGCTGCCCGAGCTCGTCTATTCGGTGTCCGCGACGACGCGCGCGCCTCGCGAAGGCGAGAAGGACGGCGTCAATTACTTCTTCAAGTCGCGCGAGCAATTCCAAGAGATGATCCATAGCGACGCGCTCCTCGAATACGCCGAATATGTCGGCAATTATTACGGCACGCCGCGCGATTTCGTCGAGAAGACGTTGTCCGAAGGCAAAGACATCATCCTCGAGATCGAAGTCCAAGGCGCGCTGAAGGTCAAAGAGAAGTTCCCGGACGGGGTGTTTATTTTCTTGATGCCGCCGTCGCTGGACGAGTTGAAATCCCGGCTCGGCGGACGGGGAACGGAGTCTCAAGCGACGATCGATCATCGGCTTTCCGTCGCGAAGGACGAGATCAACCTGCTCTATCATTACGACTACGCCGTCGTCAATGATCAGATCGACCTAGCCTGCAAGCGGATCGATTCGATCATTACGGCGGAGCATTGCAAGCGCGGGCGGTTCCTGCACGAGCTGTACAATTGCGAGCACGACGCGGTTTCCGCCGCGGACAATGTCTGAGGGGTGAAGAACGATGTTGTATCCATCGATCGATGAATTAGTGAAGAAAGTAGACAGCAAATATACGCTCGTCGTCGCGGCTTCCAAGCGCGCGCGCGGCCTTCGCGAAGGCGACCTGTGCGGAATAGGCGCTCCGAAATCGCACAAGCAAGTCGGCGTTGCGCTCGAGGAGATTTACCACGAAGCGATTAAAGTCGAGCACCTGAAAAAGGCTGACTAAACGCATAACCACGAAAAGAACAACCCCAGCGGTTGTTTTTTTTCTAGAGAAGAGGGGAAACGATGGTCAAACCGCTAGCGGGCAAAACGATCATACTGGGCATTACCGGCGGGATCGCCGCCTATAAGGCCGCGACGCTCTGCAGCCGATTAGTCGGTCTCGGCGCTTCGGTGCGCGTCATCATGACGGAAGGCGCGACGAAGTTTATTGCGCCTCTGACCCTGCAGACGATATCCCGCCACCCGGTGGCGACGGACGTGTTCGACGAAAGAGACGCCTCTATCGTCCAGCATATCGACTGGGCAGACGCGGCCGATCTGGTCGTCGTCGCGCCGGCGACCGCCAACATTCTGGCCAAGATGGCCAGCGGTCTGGCGGACGACATGCTCAGCACGACGCTGCTCGCGGTTACCGCGCCCGTGCTCGTCGCGCCGGCGATGAACGTGCATATGTGGGAGCATCCTGCCGTCATCGAGAACGTCAATAAGCTCGCTTCCCGCGGCGTTACTTTCGTGGAGCCGGGGACGGGCCAGCTTGCCTGCGGATACGTCGGCAAAGGCCGGCTCGCGGAGCCGGACGAAATCGCGGAAGCGGTCGCGGCGATGTTGGCGGGTCCGAAGCCTTTGGCCGGCAAGCGCGTATTGATTACAGCCGGCGGTACGCTCGAGCGTATCGACCCGGTCCGATATATTACGAACGATTCCTCGGGCAAAATGGGGTACTCGTTCGCCGAAGCCGCGCGAGATTGGGGCGCGGACGTGACGCTCGTGTACGGGAAGACGGACGGCGTTCCGCCGGCGGGCGTTCAGGCCGTGCGCGTCGAGTCGGCCGAACAGATGAAGGAAGCGGTCATGTCTCGCGTAGCCGAAGCGGACATCGTGATCAAGTCCGCGGCGGTCGCCGACTACCGGCCGCTTCACCGGGAAGAGCACAAGATTAAGAAGAAGTCGGATACGCTCACGCTTGAGCTCGTCCGCAACCCGGACATTCTGCAGACGATCGGCGAGTGGCGCGAGACGCAGGCCGGCAAGCGCGTGCCCGTCGTCGTCGGCTTCGCGGCGGAGACGATGGAGCTCGAGCGCAACGCGCTGGATAAGCTGACTCGCAAGAAGTGCGATTTCATCGTCGCGAATAACGTGACGCTAGACGGCGCAGGCTTCGGGACGGATACGAATATCGTCAGCATATACGGTACGGAAGGCTTTGCGGAGCATCTGCCGCAATTGTCGAAGAAGGCTGTCGCGCAGCGAGTATTAGAGCTGGCGAAAGCGAAGATGGGATCGGATCGCGAATGACGGTAGCCAGGGTAATCGTAGACGTGCCGAGCCGCGACACGGACCGCACGTTCGACTATCTGATCCCGCCGCAGCTGGCCGGATGGGTCGAGATCGGCAGCCGCGTGGCCGTGCCTTTCGGCGGGCGCGCCTTGCAAGGCATCGTAACGGGATTGGCGGACGATGCCGAAGTCGAGGCGGCGAAGCTGAAGCCGATCGCGGAATTGATGGACGCGGTGCCTCCGTTATCCGCGGAGCTCGTGCAGCTCGGCGAATGGATCAGCCGGAGATGGCTTTGCCCGCTGACGGTAGCGCTGCAGGCGATGCTTCCGGCGGCGCTCAAAGGCAAAGCGGAGAAATACGTGTACCCGGCTGCCGGAGCGGAGTGGACCGATGAAGAGGCGTTCTTCGCCGACGGCTTATTGTCTGCTCTGAGCAAGGGCGAGCCGAGGAAGCTGGCGGCGCTGCTGCAGCAGTATCCGGAGAATGGCGACTTGCTGCGGCTATGGCTTAAGCAAGGCCGGCTGGAAGAGAGGCAGCGGGTGGAAAACCGGCTGTCGGTGAAGACGGTGCAGACGGTGTTCGCGCCTTCGGGCGAGGCGTTGCGGCAGGCGATGGAAGAGCTGCCTGCCCGCGCGCGCAAGCAGCACGAGGTGCTCGCCTACTTAAGCGAGCATCCGGAACCGATCGCGGTGGAGAGACTGGCCGAGGCGCTCGGCACGACTTCCTCCACGATTCGTGCGCTGGCCGAACGCGGGTCGATCGAGATACGGGCGATCACCGAAGATCGCGATCCTTATGCGAACCGTCATTTTCCGGCTTCGGCGCCGATGACGTTGACGCCCGCGCAAGCGGAAGCGATCGCGCCGATAATAGCCGATTTGGACAGCCGCGAGCATGCTTCCTTCTTGCTGCACGGCGTGACGGGAAGCGGCAAGACGGAGCTGTATTTGCAATCGATCGACCGTTGTTTGAAGAGCGGACGGGAAGCGATCGTCCTGGTGCCGGAAATCTCTCTGACCCCGCAGATGGTCGAGCGGTTCAAGAGCCGGTTCGGCGCCAAGGTCGCCGTCCTGCACAGCCGGCTGTCGAACGGCGAGCGATACGACGAGTGGCGCAAAATCCGCGAAGGCCGCGCTCAAGTGGCGGTCGGCGCTCGTTCCGCGATTTTCGCTCCCTTCGGGCGGATCGGTTTGATCGTCATCGACGAAGAACACGAAACTTCCTATAAACAAGAAGAAAGTCCGAAATACCATGCCCGCGACGTCGCGATCGAACGCGCCAGGCAGCATGGCGCGGTCGTCGTGCTCGGCTCGGCGACGCCGTCGCTCGAGACGTACGCCGCCGCGAAACGGGGCGAAGGCGGCATGGGGTACATTCCGCTGCCTCAGCGCGTGGCGGATCGACCGTTGCCCGGCGTTCGCATCGTCGACATGCGCGAGGAGCTGAAGCTCGGCAATCGCGCGATGTTCAGCCGGGCGCTTCATGAGGCGATCACGGATCGGCTCGTCAAGGGCGAGCAAATGGTGCTGCTCCTGAATCGACGAGGTTACGCGACGTTCGTCATGTGCCGCTCTTGCGGATATACGGCGTTATGCCCGCATTGCGAGATTGCGCTCACGTACCATCGCGGCGCGCAGAACATGCGCTGCCACTACTGCGGTTACGCGGAAGCAGAGCCGAAGACGTGTCCGAGCTGCCAAAGCCCGCACATCCGCTATTTCGGAACCGGCACGCAGAAGGTCGAAGAGTCGCTGGCCGAAACTTTTCCCGGGATCAGGGTCATACGGATGGACGTCGATACGACGACGGAGAAAGGCTCGCACGAAAGATGGCTGACGGAATTCAGGGAACGCCGCGCGGACGTGCTGCTCGGCACGCAGATGGTCGCCAAAGGGCTTGATTTTCCTTATGTCACGTTAGTTGGCGTGCTCGCGGCAGACGCCGCGCTGCGGTTGCCCGACTTCCGCGCTCCCGAGCGGACGTTCCAGCTGCTCACACAGGTGGCGGGGCGGGCCGGACGGCACGAGCTGCCGGGCGAGGTCATCATTCAGACGTACGATCCGGAGCATCCGTCGATTACTTCGGTGCAAGGCCATCACTACGAAGGCTTCGTCAGGCAAGAGCTGAAGCTGCGGCACGTGTTCGGCTATCCGCCGTACGGCAGATTGATCGGCGTAACGTTCTCGCATGAATCGGTGCCGATGCTGTTGTCGGTGGGGCAGCGATTCGCGACGCGCCTCAAGGAGCTCTCCGCCGCTGAACGAATCGGAACGGACTTCTCCGGCGATTCGCCGGGCGTTCTCGAAGTGCTGGGACCGGTCGCATCTCCGATCGCGCGCCTCAAGGATCGCTACCGTTTTCAATGTATGGTAAAATATCGGGGAGAAGTCGATGCGAGCCGACTCGCGGCCCAAGCTCTTCGCGAGCTGGACGACGCCGTGAAGAAGAACGGCTTGCAAGTCAGCGTCGACGTAGACCCTCAGATGATGCTTTAGACACTAGCCCGTTAATGACGTTGCGAAGAAAAGGAAGGATGCCGAATGTCGATCCGATTTATTGTGAAACACCCTGACGAAGTGCTTCGTGAGCCTGCCCAGGAAGTGACGAAGTTCAACGCCAACCTGCACAAGCTATTGGACGATATGGCCGACACGATGTACGACGCCGACGGCGTCGGATTGGCCGCGCCGCAGGTCGGCATCTCCAAGCGCGTAATCGTCGTCGACGTTGGCGACGACAACGGGTTGATCGAGCTGGTGAATCCGGAAATCGTATCGAAGGACGGAGAACAGCTCGGTCCGGAAGGCTGCCTCAGCATCCCGGGACTCCAAGGAGACGTTCGCCGCTCGAACCATATCGTCATCAAGGGCTTCGACCGCAACGGCACGCCTGTTCAGTACGAAGCCACGGAGTTTCTGTCCCGCGCGTTCCAGCATGAAGTCGACCACTTGAACGGGATATTGTACATCGATCTCGCGGAGTCGATCTACGAGGCGCGCAAGGAACAAGAGCAGGATGGGGAATAGAATGAGAATCTTATTCATGGGGACGCCGCAATTCGCTGTCCCTTCATTGGAATTGCTGCTTGAGCAAGGCTACGACGTCGTTGCCGTCGTGACGCAGCCCGACCGTCCGGTCGGACGCAAGCGCGAGCTGACGCCGCCTCCCGTGAAAGCTTTCGCGCTGGAGCGGGGATTAACCGTGCTGCAGCCGGAGAAGCTGCGCTCGCCCGAAGGCGTCGCGGCGGTGACGGCCATCGCGCCGGATCTGATCGTGACGGCGGCATACGGGCAAATTCTGCCGAAGTCGGTGCTGGACTTGCCGAAGCTCGGATGCTTGAACGTTCACGGCTCGCTGCTTCCCCGCTATAGAGGAGGCGCGCCGATTCAACGCTCCATCATCAACGGAGAGACGGTAACCGGCGTGACGCTCATGTATATGGCGGAGGGTCTCGACACCGGCGATATGATCGCAAGCGTAGAAGTACCGATAACCGACGAGGATACGTCGGGCACGATGTTCGAGAAGCTAAGCATTGCCGGCGCGAAGCTGCTCGGCGACTGGCTGCCGCGGATCGCGGCGGGCGAAGCCCCGCGCGTGCCGCAGCGGCACGAGGATTCGACGTATGCGCCGAATTTGTCGCGCGATGACGAGAGGCTCGATTGGAACGCGACATCGCGGGAGCTGTTCAACCGCGTGCGCGGCTTGAATCCGATGGCCGGCGGCTTCACGCAGCTGAACGGCGAAGTGTTCAAGGTGTGGCGCTGCGAAGTGCCGACGGCGGAAGACGCGGCGGTTAAACCCGCTTGGGCCGCCATGCCGCCGGGCTCTATACTGGAGACGAACGCTCGCGGCATTCGCGTGCGCACCGGGGACGGCAGCCTCGTGCTTGCCGAAGTTCAGCCTGCCGGCAAGAAGGCGTTGTCCGCGGCCGAATATTCGCGCGGCGCGCGGCTAGCCCCCGGAACGCTGCTCGGGTAATTCACCCGAGCTTTTTTGCGTGTTATGCGGGCATACAAAGACCGATTCACGGCCTAATGATCGCGTTTAATTGCACGGTATACCGCTATTTCTATCTCCTGCCTTCCCCCAACCCGTCAGATGCACGAAGTGCAGTTCATATGGCGAACGGTGAGGAACTCGGCGGTTTTGGCGATACTTAAAAGTATTACGTGCAGGTATTATTGCCAAAAGTACGAATCCGGGTTATCTAACTGTACTCCATGCAGTTTGAGGACCGGTGTAGATAAGATCCACTAGTAGATAAGGATGCGAACGATGAACAACGTTTTTAGAAAAGGCGGCAAGCCGCAAGGTCCGCGCGAAGTGGCTATGCAGGTGCTGCTCAAGGTCGAGCTGAACGAGTCGTTCAGCGGCTTGGCGCTTAATCAGGCGCTGAACGACGCGGCTTTGTCCAGACCGGACGCGGGGCTCGCGACCGAGCTCGCGTACGGCACGATCCAACGCCTGAACACGATCGACCATGCGTTAAGCGGACGCGTTAAAGGCTGGCCGAAGAAGGTCGAGCCTTGGGTACGCGCGCTGCTGCGGCTTAGCTATTACCAGCTGCGCTGGCTTGATCGCGTGCCGGCCCATGCCGCCGTCGCCGAGGCGGTCAACATCGCCAAACGCCGCGGACACGCAGGGATCGCCGGTCTCGTGAACGGCGTCCTGCGGGGCATTATACGCGAAGGAATCAATCCTCCGCTGCCGTCGAACCTATCGCCCGCAGAGCGGATATCGCTGGAGCACAGCCATCCCGAATGGCTCGTGCAGCGGTGGATCGAAGCCTACGGCGAAGAGACAACCGAGAAGATTTGCGCGGCGAACAACGAGCCGCCCCACGCGTCGGCTCGGGTAAATCCGCTGAAAGCTACCCGAGACGAACTGCTCGCAGCCATGAACGAGTCGGGGCTTACCGTGCAGCCATCCCGCTTATCGGCGCAAGGCATCGTCGCCGAGAGAGCAGGCAACCTCGTTCACACGGACTGGTACAACAACGGCAGCTTGACGATCCAAGACGAGAGCTCGATGCTGGTCGCCGCGGTCGCGAACCCGCAGCCGGGCATGACGGTGCTCGATTGCTGCGCCGCGCCCGGGGGCAAATCGACCCATCTGGCCGAACTCCTTCGGAACAAAGGGAAGGTGCTGGCGAACGATGTCCATTTTCACAAGGAAGCGCTCATTCAGCAGCAAGCCGAGCGGCTTGGGTTGAGCTGCGTGGAGACGATGGTGTCGGACGCTCTGGAATTGCCGTATCGGCTTCATGAGGGCTCGTTCGACGTCGTGCTGCTTGATGCGCCTTGCTCGGGACTCGGCGTCATCCGGCGCAAACCCGAGATCAAATGGAACAAAACGCCGGAAGACGTCGCGAGCTTGGCGGAGCTTCAGCATCGGCTCCTTCATCGCGTGCAATCGCTCGTCAAGCCGGGCGGAACGCTCGTGTACAGCACGTGCACGATCGCGCCGGAGGAGAACGAACGGACGATCGAACATTTTCTCCGGGACTATCCGTCGTTCGAGTTGGACGCGAATTGGCCGAAGGAAGCGCTGGAGCCCCTTCAAGCGAACGGGTACGTACCCGAATCGTTCGAAGGCGCCTTGCAGTTGCTTCCTCATATGTTCGGCAGCGACGGCTTCTTCATCGCGAGGATGCGCCGAGCGAAGGTTTAAGCGGGCGGGACGTTTATGGTAAAATAGTTAGAACGGTGGTGACTCCAATTGGACAACGACAATAACAAACCTTTTATTTACGACTATACGCTGGAGCAAATCCAGGATTGGATCAAAGAGCAGGGAGAGCCTGCTTTTCGCGCGGGACAAATATACGACTGGCTGTACGTGAAGCGAGTCGTCTCGTTCGAGGAAATGAGCAATTTGCCGAAGCAGCTCCGCGATAAGCTGGAGAACGCCTTCCGGTTCGTGACGATGACGGAGATCGCCAAATTCGAGTCGAAGGACGGAACGGTAAAGTTCCTGTTCGAGCTGTACGACAAGCATGCGATCGAGACGGTTATCATGCGCCACAATTACGGCAACAGCGTATGCGTGACGACGCAGGTCGGCTGCCGCATCGGATGTACGTTCTGCGCGTCCACGTTAGGCGGGCTGAAGCGCAGCTTAACGGCGGGCGAGATTATCGCGCAAGTCGTGCAATCGCAGCGAATGCTTGATCCGATCAACGAACGGGTGTCGAGCATCGTGATTATGGGGATCGGCGAGCCTTTCGAGAACTACGACGCGACGATGCAGTTTCTGCGCACGATGATTCATCCGAAAGGACTGAACATCGGCGCCCGGCACATTACGGTGTCGACCAGCGGCATCGTGCCGAGCATGCTGAAGTTCGCCGACGAGAACACGCAGATTAACCTGGCCATCTCGATTCACGCGCCTAACGACGCGCTGCGCTCGAAGCTGATGCCGGTGAACCGCAGGTTCCCGTTCGTCGACGTTATGAATGCTTGCAAATATTACATCGAGAAGACGGGACGCAGAATCACGTTCGAATACGCGCTTATCGGCGGAGTCAACGACAGGCCCGAGCATGCGGAAGAACTGGCCGACGTCCTTCAAGGAATGCTCTGCCACGTGAACCTCATTCCGGTCAACTACGTACCGGAGCGGAATTACGTGAGAACGCCTCGCGACGATATTTTCGAATTCCAACGCATTCTCCAGAAGAAGAACGTGAACGTTACGATTCGGAGAGAACAGGGGCATGACATTGCGGCCGCGTGCGGACAGCTGCGCGCGAAGCATATGGAGAAGACGACGGGGTGATCGATTTGAGGACGGCTTTACGGAGTCACGTGGGGAAAGTGCGACAGGTTAACGAGGATCAGGCATGGAGCGGTACGCTGGGTGACGGAATGACCGTCGCGATCGTAGCCGACGGCATGGGAGGCCATCGCGCGGGAGACGTGGCGAGCGGGCTTGCCGTAGACAGCATCGTCGCTTCGCTTCAGGATTGGAAACCGGATGAGGCCTTATCGGACAAGGCCGAGCTCGTGCGCGGGTGGATCCGCAAGGCGAACGAGGTCGTGTTCGAGACGGCGTCGCTCAACGAACAGTACCATAACATGGGTACGACGGTCGTCGTTGCCTTCATCGAAGGCGACGGCGGCTGGATCGGCCATATCGGCGATAGCCGGGCTTACCGATATCGCGGGGGCGAGCTGTCGCAATTGACGGAAGACCATACGCTCGTGAACGAGCTGACCAAATCCGGACAACTGAGTCCCGAGGAAGCGGCTACCCATCCGCGTCGCAACGTATTGACTCGCGCGCTAGGCACGGACCGCGAAGTCGAGGTGGACGTCAGGCCGTTCGATTGGCAGCCGGGAGACCGGCTCATCCTATGCAGCGACGGATTAAGCGGTCTCGTCGAACCTTCTCTGCTGCTTCAAGCGATGGATGACCGCGAAGCCGACCTCGACGAGCAGGCCGATAGATTGATAGAATTGGCGCTCGACGCGGGCGGCGACGATAACGTTACGGTCGTCTTAGTCGCGGATGATGTCGCGGCAGACGCCACTGGAGGGGTGACAGCATGATCGGACATACGCTGAGCGGACGTTACGAACTGCTGGCACGCGTCGGTGGCGGCGGGATGGCGCTCGTCTATAAAGCAAGGGACTTGTTGTTGAACCGGTTCGTCGCGGTAAAAGTGCTGCGTCAGCAATTCACTCACGACGACGAGTTCGTCAAGCGGTTCCGCCGGGAGGCGCAAGCGGCAGCTTCGCTGTCCCATCCGAACATCGTCAGTATTTACGATGTCGGACAAGTCGAAGACACGTACTACATCGTCATGGAATATATCGACGGCGCCAATCTGAACGAAATCATTCGCGATCGTGCCCCGCTGCAGCCGGACGAAGCGGTCAGAATCGCCTCGCAAATTTGCGACGCGCTCGAGCATGCCCATCATAACCAAATCATCCATCGCGACATTAAGCCTCATAACATTCTGATCGGGAACAACGGGCGCGTCAAAGTGACGGACTTCGGCATCGCGCGCGCGGTCACGTCTTCGACGATTACCCAGACGGGCTCCGTCGTCGGATCGGTGCATTACTTCTCGCCGGAGCACGCCAAAGGCGTGACGACGGGAGAGAAGTCGGACATCTATTCCCTCGGCATCGTCTTGTACCAAATGCTGACGGGGAGATTGCCTTTCCTCGGAGAAAGTCCGATCAGCGTCGCGCTTAAGCATCTGCAGGAGCCGTTCGAAGCCCCTCGCAGCGTGAATCCGTACATTCCGCAAAGCGTGGAGAACATTATTCTGAAGGCGATGCGCAAAAATCCGCTGGAGCGGTACCAGTCTGCGACGGAGATGCTCCGAGATCTCGAGACGTGCTTGCAGCCGACGCGATTGAACGAGCCGGCTGCCCGGTTCTTGAGCGACGAGGACGAAGAATCGGAGAAGACGAGAGTCATTCCCGCGATTCGTCCGGACATGCGCCAGACGCTCGAAGTTCCCGTGCAGGCGGCCGCGACGGCCGGAGATACCGACGTTCGCTGGAACTCGGAAGGCTTGACGGAGCGCAAGCGGAATTGGGTATTGCCGACGGTGCTCGGCGTGCTCGCCGCCTTGCTGATCGCCGTCTTGATCTGGGCGATCAACGCGATCGGAGATTACGTGGAATCGCCGGATGTCAAAGTACCGGACGTCGTGGGCGAAACGAAGCAAGTCGCGATCGATATGATCGAAGAGGCAGGTTTAGTCGTCGATCCGGTCTTCTTGACGGAACCTAGTACGGAGTATGTCGAAGGGCTAGTCACGAAGCAGACGAAGCAAGGCGCTACGGTCGCCAAGGGCGCCATCATTCAGCTCACGATCAGCACTGGCGAAGAACTGCCGACGATGCCGGACTTCACGGGCAAGAAGTTCGACGAGGCCAAGCAATCGCTGATCGACATGGGGGTAGACGCGAACAACGTTCTTCCAACGGAAATCTTCGACGAGAGCGAGCCGGGAACGGTGCTTCGTTCCAGTCCGAAACCGGACGAAGAATTCGACCCGGCAGAGACGACCGTTACGCTTACGGTCAGCAAAGGGCGCGAGGCATTCGAGATGCCGAGTCTGATCGGCCTGACGGAGAACGAAGCGAAGGCGATGATCGAGAAGAACAACCTGAAGCTGCCGGACGATAAAATTACGAGAACGCCAAGCTATACGGAAAAAGGCAAAGTGTTTAAGCAATTCCCTGCCGAGAAGGACGAGAAGGTGACAGAAGGCACGGAAATCTCGATTTGGGTCAGCTCCGGTTATCCGAAGGATGCCAAAGAAGAGCCGCTCAACGTGATCGTGTATCCGGCGGAGGAAGGCAAGGAAAGTACGATTTCGATCAAATACTCCGATGCGAGAGGCGATAACCTCGAGCTGCCGGAAACCAAAATCACGAGAATGACGCAAATTCCGGTTACGCTGGTGCTTGCACCGGGCAAAGACGGTCACATTATGATTTACCGCGACGGTCAGTTCCTGCAAGAGCAATGGTTCCCTTACGAGGACATCCCGACAGGCGGCACGACGGTGAATACGGAATCGGAGCAACCGGATACGAACGCGACGTCGGATGAGCCGCCGCCCGACGGCGGCGGAGATGCTGTCGCAGGCGAGCAACAGGAGAACGCGCAATGAGAACGAAAGTCGTAACGCATGGCGAAGGAGCCGTATACGCATGCCCGAAGGTCTGATTACGAAAGCGCTCAGCGGATATTATTACGTGCGGGACGGCGAGCGGCTCGTGCAATGCCGGGCGCGCGGAATTTTCAAGAAACGCGGAGAATCGCCGCTCGTCGGCGACCGCGTCGAATACAGCCTTACGGATAACGGTGAAGGCACAGTCGACCGGATCGAGCCGAGACATTCCGAGCTCATTCGTCCGCCGATCGCGAACGCCGATCTGGCGGTGCTCGTCTTCTCCGTCATCCGACCCGAGCTTAGCTTGTCTCTGCTCGATAAGTTTCTCGTTCACGTCGAGCATGCCCGGATGGATGCGCTGATCGTTCTGTCGAAGATGGACAGAATCCCCGAGGATGAGGACGGCGAGCGAATTCGCGAGGACGTCGAAGCCGCGCGCAAGCTATATGCTTCGCTCGGTTACCGAGTGCTCGTCACGAGCGCGCATAAGGGAGACGGAATCGACGAGCTTCGGAGCGCGCTGGCAGGCCATATCAACGTATTCGCCGGACAGTCCGGCGTAGGCAAGTCGTCGCTGCTCAACGCGCTCGTTCCCGGGCTAACGCTCGAGACGAACGAAATCAGCGACAAGCTCGGCCGCGGCAAGCATACGACGAGACATGTCGAACTAGTCGCGCTGCCTGACGGCGGGTATTTGGCGGACACGCCGGGCTTTAGCCAGCTCGACTTCGCCGAGCTTGGCATCGACCAGATCGGCGATTGCTTCCGCGAATTCAAGGAGCTGTCGTCCGGCTGCAAGTTCCGCGGCTGCACGCACATCCACGAGCCGTCTTGCGCCGTGCTAGAGGCCAAGGAACAAGGGAAGATCGCCGACAGCCGATACGAGAACTACTTAGGCTTCATGGCGGAATGGAAAGAGAAAAGACGGAGGTACTAACATGACGATTATCGCCCCATCGATACTAGCTTCGGATTTCGCGAGGCTGGGAGAGGAATTGCGCTCGATCGACGAGGCGGGAGCGGATTGGGTTCATATCGATATTATGGATAACCACTTCGTGCCGAACTTGACGTTCGGACCGCCGATCGTATCGATGATTCGCCCGAGCACGAAGCTGCTCTTCGACGTGCATCTGATGGTCGAGCGTCCGGAGACGCTGTTCCCGGCGCTGAAGGCGGCCGGAGCGGACCGCATAACCGTTCATCCGGAAGCCTGCGTCCATCTGGATCGCACGCTTACGCAGATCGGAGAGCTAGGCATGAAGGCAGGCGTCGCGCTGAACCCGCATACGCCTCTGTCCGTGTTGGAATACGTCCTCGACAAGATCGACCTTGTGCTCATCATGACGATCAACCCCGGCTTCGGCGGTCAGGCGTTCATGCCCTCGATGCTGCCTAAGCTGCGCCAGCTCCGCGAGATGCTGGCTAAGCACGGCCGCGACGACGTCTATATTCAAGTAGACGGCGGCATCAACCGCGAGACTGCGGCGCTCGTGAAGGAAGCCGGAGCGAATTCGCTCGTGGCAGGCACTTATATATTCGGTCATCCGAACCGTAAAGAAGCGATTCTTTCTCTCCGCTAGGCTTGTCGCTCCGCGTTTGTCTGGAATAGGACAAAACGCGGTCCGCATAGATTGAACCAATAGCAGCGTCGGAACGAAGGACGCCGGTAAGGGTTCAGCCTGCGGAGGAGGGATGGGACGATGAAATTTTACACCATCAAGCTGCCGAAATTTCTGGGCGGCTTCGTCAAAGCGATTCTGAACACGTTTCACAAAAGTTGACGAGGCACCGTACGTCCCGCTAAAAGCCAAAAACCGTCAGACGAGTCTGACGGTTTTGTTCGGTTATTCGGCCGATCCGACACCATATAAAAACGAAATACCGCCTTCCAAGTGGATGGCGGTACTCGTCTATGCGAGGGTAAAAGGCGTACCCCTATTCCCTTATACGCGGGTAACAAGTCCGGACTTCAGCGCCTTCGCGCTTACGAATACGCGCTTCGGCTTGCCGTTCACCAGAATGCGCACTTTTTGTACGTTAACGCCGTAAGTACGGCGAGTAGTGTTATTCGCGTGAGACTTGTTGTTGCCGGTACCTGGCTTTTTCCCTGTGATATAACATTTACGAGCCACTAAAATACACCTCCCTGCCACGTCCATACAAATACTCCACTATCATAGCACAGGGGGAAAAGGCTTGCAATGCTAATTAAGTTCGCGTTATTGGCGTATTGCGCGGACATGCTCGATAAAGAGAGAAAACGGCTTCATTCTGCCGTTTTTTTATAGTACAATGAGGTATGGTCCATAATACAGGCATAAAGGAGTGAATTTCCATGCCTATGCAGCTGGCTTCGGAGAATGGAAAAATCGATGTAGCGGATCAAGTTATCGCGGTCATAGCGGGTTCGGCGGCGCTGGATTGTTATGGGCTGGTCGGTATGGCTTCCCGCAAAGGCCTGAAGGACGGAATTGCCGAGCTGCTCGGCCGGGAAAATTTGTCCCGCGGCGTAGAAGTGCGACACGAGGGAGAAGCCGTCCATCTTGATCTTTATGTAATCGTGAGCTACGGAACGAAAATATCCGAAGTTGCGCACAACATCCAGTCCAAAGTGAAATACGTGCTGGAGGAAGTCGTCGGACTCCGAGTCGACTTCGTGAACATTAACGTTCAAGGCGTACGAGTAATGCGTTAAAAGGACCGAGGGCAGCGACGCTAGTGTGCCGCTGTCTTCGATCGATGAGACAGGAAGGGGAATTCATCATTGAGTAAGCGTTACTTGAACGGAACCGAATGGGCTGCAATGGTATTCGCGGGAGCCGAGAAGCTGTCTGGCAATGCCGAACGCGTCAACGCCCTGAACGTATTTCCGGTGCCGGACGGCGATACCGGAACGAACATGAATTTAACGATGTCGGCCGGCGTGGCCGAATTAACGAATAAACCTTCCGACGAAGTCGGAAGGGCAGCCGAGGTGCTCTCTAAAGGCCTGCTCATGGGCGCAAGAGGCAACTCCGGTGTTATATTATCCCAGCTTTTCCGTGGATTCTCCCGTGGAGTCGCAGGCAGCAAAGACCTCAATGTCCCAATGTTCGCGAGCGCTCTGCAACAAGGAGTTGATACCGCTTACAAAGCGGTCGTCAAGCCGGTGGAAGGCACGATTCTGACCGTCGCCAGAGAAGCTGCGAGGCACGGTTTGCTCGCTTCCCGCCGCACTCAGGATATCGTCGAATGGCTGGGCGAGGTACATGCGAAGGCGCTGGAGACGCTGGCGCGCACGCAAGAGATGCTCCCGGTGTTGAAGCAAGTCGGGGTCGTTGACTCCGGCGGCCAAGGATTGGTTTACATTTACGAGGGCTTCCTCGACTATTTGCGTTCAGGCGCTTCCGCGTCTCCCGCGGGCGGATCGTTCGCCGCGCCGAGCCCCGCCGCAACGGCAATTCCGGCTCCGGCCGCGAAACCTGCCGCACAGCCTGCCGCAGCGCACGCTTCGGCGCAATCGAAGATCGCGACGGAAAGCATCGCTTTCCCGTACGATATGGAATTTTTCATTCATCGGTTACCCTCGTCGGCTCCGTTCCAGGAGCGCGCGTTCCGTCAGACGCTCGAACGCGACGGCAATTCCATTATATTGATCGAAGACGATGACATCGTGAAGGTTCACGTTCATTCGCGGCGTCCTGGGGACGTGCTGACCGCAGCGTTGTCGTACGGCGAAATTACTCATATCCACATCCTTAACATGCAGGAACAGCACCGTGATTTGTTGCAGCCTAAAGCCGATCAACCGGCCGGCGTTCCGGCTGGAGCCGCAAGCGCAAGCTTTACGGAGACTGTAAGCCCTGTGGGAGGTGCCTCTCCGAAAGTCGATTACTCGCTGCCGGGCGTCGTGAATCTGCCGTCCATCGCCGCGTCGCCGGAAACCGAGCCGACCCCGGACGTATACGAGATCGCGGACTACGGCGTCGTCGTCGTGAGCGTAGGCGAAGGCAACGCAGAGCTGTTCAGAAGCTTGGGCGTAGACATCGTTCTCTCCGGCGGACAGAGCATGAATCCGAGCACGGAAGATTTGCTCGGCGCGATTCAATCGCTGACGGCTCAGCATATTTACGTGCTACCGAACAACCCGAACATTATTATGGCGGCCAAGCAAGCGGCCGAATTGGCGGAAAGACCGGTGACCGTGCTGCCGACGCGCACGATCCCGCAAGGTCTAGCGGCAATGCTGGCTTTCCAAGAGAACGATAACGATGCCGCGAATACGGCTCGCATGACGAAAGCTTCGGAACGCGTCGTTACGGGTCAAGTGACGCAAGCGGTCCGAGATACGAATATGGACGGTATCGAGATCAAAGACGGCCATTATATCGGCATCAAGGACAAGACGATCGTCGCTTCGACGCCGTCCTTGGAGGAAACGTGCCGCCGCTTGTCGGCTGAGCTGCTAGGCACGGGCAGCGATATGATCACGGTGTTGACCGGCGAAGGCGCCGATCCGGATACGACCGAGAGATTGTCCGAATGGCTTGCCGAGCAATATCCGGACGTCGAGGTAGAGGTGCATGAGGGCGGACAGCCGTTGTATCCGTATCTGTTCGCCGTTGAGCCATAGTACTTACGAATCTAATACGTTGCGCGAATGGAGGACGAGCTTATGGCAACCGTTGCAATCGTAACCGACAGCACCGCCGATATTCCGTTAGAGGTTCGCGAGCAGCTTCAAATCGCCATGGTGCCGCTTAAAGTGATCATCGGAGGCGAGACGTACCTCGACAACATCGAACTTACGCCTGCGCAATTCTATCAGAAGCTCACGCAGACGGGCGACTTGGCCAAGTCTTCCCAGCCGTCGCCTTCCGACTTCTTCGAGACGTTCAAGAAGCTGACGGATGAAGGAAAATCGGTCGTCTGCATCTCGCTTTCCTCCGTGCTTAGCGGCACTTACCAGTCCGCCGTGATCGCCAAATCGATGCTGGACGACGACGCCGACGTTACGGTTATCGACTCTCGCTCCGCGTCATACGGTTACGGACTTCTCGTCGTCGCCGCAGCGAAGCTGGCGCAGGCGGGCGCCGGCAAGGAGCAGATCATCGAAGAAGTCAATCGCATGCGGGCGTCGATGAAGCTTTATTTTCTGGTCGATACGCTTGAATACTTACAGAAAGGCGGCCGCATCGGCAAGGCTTCGGCGCTGATCGGCACGCTGCTTAACATTAAACCGATCCTGTCCATCGACGATGAAGGCTACGTGTATTCGTTCGAGAAGGCGCGCGGGCAGAAACGGGCGTTCGGAAGAATCGCCGAGCTGTTCGAGGAGGATTTCAAAGGCGATCCGATCGAGCTGATCATCGCCAAGACGCCCGGCTTCGAGGACGGACTGGCCGAATTGTCCGGTCTGCTCAAGAGCCGGCTGAATATTAAGCAGTATACGGAAACCGAGATCGGGCCGGTCATCGGCGCGCACGCAGGTCCGGGAACGCTCGGTTTATTCGCGACGCGGGCGTGAAGTAACCTAAAGAGGTTGGTCTTATGTCATCTTCATTATTCGCTACCCCGCTCGTGAAACTTCAAGGCGTGAGCTCCAAGAAAGCCGAGGAGCTTCACGCCTTAGGTATTTCATCGGTCGGGGAGCTTGTCGAGCATTATCCGTTTCGATACGAGGACTATCGAATCCGTTCGCTGACGGAGGTCAAGGACGGCGAGAAAATAACGGTACAAGGCACGATCGCGACGATGCCGTCGCTGCAGCGTTACGGCGGCAAATCGCGCCTTCTGTGCAGAATAACGGTCGAAGGGATGCTTCTGACTGCCGTATGGTTCAACCGCGCGTTCCTACAGGATCAGTTGACGCCGGGCCGCGACATCATCGTATCGGGCAAATGGGAGCAAAGAAGGCGCCAAGTTACGGTCGCGGATTCCGAATTTCCGGATCGCGGCGCATCGAAGTCAGGCACGCTTCAACCCGTCTATTCGGTCGGCGGCACGATTACGCAGGCGTATATTCGCAAGGCGATCGATAAAGCGCTGACGCAATTCGGCGCGCTTATTCCCGAGCTGCTTCCCGCCGACCTTGTCGAGAAGCATGGGCTGATGCCGCGCAGAGAAGCGATCTTCCGCATCCATCGTCCGGAAAACACGAGCGAAGGGCAAGAAGCGCGGCGCCGGATGGTGTACGAGGAGCTGTTCCTGTTCCAGCTTAAGCTTCAAGCGTATCGGGCTACTCATAAGAAGGAGCCGATCGGCATCGTGCATCCGGTCAACAACGACGACGTCCGTTCCTTCGTTGGCAAGCTGCCGTTCACGCTCACCGACTCGCAGAAGCAGGTCATCAACGAAATTCTGCACGATATGAAGCAACCGTACACGATGAACCGACTGCTGCAAGGCGACGTAGGCGCCGGCAAAACGGTCGTGGCGGCAGTCGCGCTTTACGCCACGATCAAGGCGGGACATCAGGGCGCGCTGATGGTGCCGACGGAAATATTGGCCGAGCAGCACGCGAAGTCTCTGAGCAAGCTGTTCGAGCCGGTCGGCATCCAGGTCGGCTTGCTGACCGGGAGCATGACCGATCGCAAACGCAGGGACATTCTGGCCTCGCTGCAGATGGGGCTGCTCGACATTCTCGTGGGTACGCACGCGTTGATCCAGGAGGACGTCTATTTCCGCAGTCTCGGTCTTGTCGTCGTGGACGAGCAGCATCGGTTCGGCGTGAACCAGCGGAGCATTCTGCGGCGCAAAGGGATGAATCCCGACGTGCTGACGATGACGGCGACGCCGATTCCGCGAACGCTCGCCATTACGGTGTTCGGCGACATGGACGTGTCGACGCTTCGGGAGAGACCGAAGGGCAGACTGCCGATCCGCACGTTCTGGGTGAAGCACGATATGATGGATCGCGTGCTCGGCTTCATCCGCAAGGAAGCGGACGCCGGCCGTCAGACGTTCTTCATCTGTCCGCTCATCGAAGAGTCCGAGAAGCTGGACGTTCAGAACGCGATCGACCTGCACATGCAATTGCGGCAGTCGTTGCCCGAGCTGAACGTCGGCTTGCTGCACGGCCGCATGTCCGCCGCGGAGAAGGAAGCGACGATGGGGACGTTCGCCGCCGGAGAGATGAACGTGCTCGTCTCGACGACCGTCATCGAAGTCGGCGTGGACGTTCCGAACGCGACGCTCATGATCATCATGGACGCGGACCGATTCGGTTTGTCGCAGCTTCATCAGCTCCGAGGCCGTGTCGGGCGGGGAGCGCACCAGTCGTATTGCATCCTGATCGCCGATCCGAAATCGGAGAACGGCCAGGAACGCATGAAGGCGATGACCGATACGGACGACGGCTTCGAGATTTCGCGAAGAGACTTGGAGCTTCGCGGTCCGGGAGAGTTTTTCGGTACGAAGCAGAGCGGGATGCCGGAGTTCAGGCTCGCGAATTTGCTGAACGATTTCGAGGTACTGGAGCAAGCTCGCGACGACGCTGCGGAGCTCACATCCCGAGAATCGTTCTGGAGCTCGCCGATGTATCAACCGCTAAGAGACTACTTGCATAGGGAAACGAGCGAGCAATCCGAGCCGCTCGATTAACGAAGGCCGTCCGCGCGCAAATGCGGGCGGTTTATTTTGTCATGCTCCGCCATCGCTCGGCATAAGATGAACGGAAATAGCTGCCGAGAGGGGGCATACAGGAGCATATGAGCTGGCAAAAGTACGGCATCAAGCCGGAATTCGTGGAGCGCGTGAAGACGAAGATGAAAAATCCGGCCATCAAAGAACGCATTAAAGCGCAGCTTGAGGGCGTGACGAAATACGATCTGCAAGACCGCGTCAAAGTTCGCCGCTGGGTCAGATCGTTCGCGCGAATCATGAACGAGCCGCTGACGGATGCGCTAGAGGAACAATTGGTCAGCTTCGTCATCTCGCAGAAGATCGATCCGAACAATCCGCTGCATCTCATTAAACTTTGGTCGATGTTCAGATAAATCGTAGACAGATGCGGATCGTTTGCTATAATGAGGAAGATAGTACAAGGCAATTCTAATGGAATAAGCCCCGGGGGAGCTGGAGCAAGGCCGGCTGAGAGTGCATCCCATCGCAGATGCAGACCCTTATACCTGATCTGGTTAGTACCAGCGTAGGAAGGTGGGAGCATGACGAATCATTCGTCGTGCTATACGTCAATGCATACGAGACGCCCTCCGGAATCGGGGGGCGTTATTTTATGTTTTAGTGCCACGAACTGTCGCATCTAGAGGAGAGAAAGGGAGAACGAGAGAATGAAGGGTACGTACAAAAGTTGGTCAAAATGGGGCGCGATCGCGATCGCGGGAACGCTGCTGCTCGCGGGCTGCGGCAAGGCGGAGAAGGAGGCGTCGCCGGCTGAGTTGCAGAAAGTAACCCTTGTGCTGGATTGGACGCCGAACACGAACCATACGGGGCTGTATGTCGCTCAGGAGCAAGGCTTATGGGAGAAGCACGGTCTTGAAGTAGAGATCGTTCAACCGCCGGAAGCAGGGGCAAGCTCGCTTGTCGCCGCTGGCAAGGCAGAGTTCGGAATCGGCGCTCAGGAGGGCATGATTCAAGCGCGCAGCCAAGGACTGCCGCTCGTCTCGATCGCGCCGATCATCCAGCACAATACGTCGGGATTCGGATCCCCGGTCGACCGCAACATTAAAGAACCGAAAGACTTCGAAGGCAAGACGTACGGAGGATGGAACACGCCGGCCGAAGAAGCGGTCATCAGCTCGCTGATGAGTTTGCAAGGGGCTGACGTGAAGAAAGTCAACTTCGTGAACGCGGGAACCGCCGATTTCTTCTCGGGCACGAAGAACGGGATCGATTTCGAGTGGATATTCTACGGTTGGGACGGCATTCAGGCCGAGCTTCGCAACGAGCCGATCAATATGGTCTACCTGACCGACTATAGCAAGCAACTGGACTATTATACGCCGCTTATTCTGACGAACGAGAAGCTGATCAAGGACAAGCCGGAAGTCGTTCGGGAGTTTCTGGCGGGCGCATCGGAAGGCTACCAATACGCGATCGATCATCCGGAGGAGTCGGCGGACATTCTGCTGAAAGCCGTTCCGGAACTGAACGCCGACCTCGTCAAAGCGAGCCAGAAGTGGCTGAGCCCCAAATATAAAGACGATGCGCCTCGCTGGGGCGAACAGAAGCTGGAAGTATGGTCCGGCTACGGCGATTGGCTGAAACAGAACAACCTGCTCGACAAGGATTTGGATTACGCGGCGATGTTCACGAACGAATTTTTGCCGAAATAACGAATGTAAACGATGAATAAGGAGGATTCGGTTATGGCGCAAGCGTTGCTTAGCATTCAAATCTTGCCGAGAGTCAATCCAGGGGAAGAAGTGATCCCGTACGTAGACCGCGCGATCGAGATCATTAAGGCGTCGGGCGTGCCCTATCTCGTCGGACCGCTGGAGACGACGTTGGAAGGAGATCTCGATCAGTTGATCGAAGTCGTCAAGCAAATGAACGACGCGATGTTCGAAATGGGCAGCCCGTCGGTGTTGTCCCAGATTAAACTGGTCGTCAACAAAGCCGGAGAAGCCTCGATCTCCCGCCAATTGACCAAATATCCGAATGGGAAATAAGACGTTAAGAACGATCGGGCTGCCGATCGTGACGCTTATCGCGTTCATAGGGCTCTGGCAGATTTATTGTTATTTATCCGGAATCGCCGATTATACGCTTCCAGCGCCCTCGGACATCGCCAGGCGGATGGCCGAGGATCGCGAGCTGTTGTGGGGGCATTTTACGGCTACGTTGAAGCTGTCGTTCATGGGGCTTGGTCTCGGTCTGCTCGTCGGCGCCGCGATCGCCGTCATCATCCATTCGGTGCCGCTGTTCCGGGAGGCGGTCGCGCCGCTGCTCGTCATCTCGCAGAACATCCCGCTGATCGCGCTCGGCGCGCTTCTCATGATCTGGTTCGGGTTCGGCTTGACTCCGAAGCTGATTCTGCTCGTGATCGTCTGTTTCTTCCCGGTGACGATGTCGATGCTGACGGGACTCGGACAAGCCGAACCGCATTTGCGGGAATATCTCGGCATGATCGGGGCATCCAGATGGGAGCGCATGAAGCGGCTCGAGTTTCCGGCATCGCTGCCTTATCTGTTCACGGGCTTGAAAATGGCGGCAACATACGTCGTCTCCTCCGCGACCGTCGCGGAGTGGCTCGGAGCGAACAAAGGGATCGGCTACTATCTGCAGCTTAGGTTCAAGGGTTTCGATGCGGCAGGCGTGTTCGGATCGATCGTCTGCATTATCGCGCTCAGCTTGGTGTTCTTCGGCATCGCCGCGCTTCTCGAACGGCTCGTCATCCGCTGGCGTCCGAGCTCGCGGGGCGAATGGAAGGCGGTGAGCAAATGAACGGGCCGATACATGATAGGAGCGCAGGCTATAAACTCGAGGTTGACCGGATTTCCAAATCGTACAGGCGCGGCAAAGCGCAGGTTCCCGTATTGGACGAGCTGTCTCTGAACGTCCGCCAAGGTGAATTCGTGACGCTGATCGGACCTTCCGGGAGCGGCAAATCGACGTTGTTCCGCCTCATCGGCGGCGTCGAGAAGCCGGACGGAGGGCGAGTGCTTATCGACGGCAGCGACGTAACCGGCAAGTCGGGGTTGATTAGCTACATGCCGCAGCAGGCGGCGTTGTTCCCTTGGCTGAGCGTGGCAGGCAATATCGCGTCCGCTCTAGTGACGGCAGGAACGTCCAAGCAAGAGGCCAAGACGCTTGCCGCCGAGTGGTTAGACAGGATCGGCATGGGCGCATTCGCGGGAGAGTATCCTCACGTGTTGTCCGGCGGCATGCAGCAACGCGTCTCGTTCCTGCGCGCGCTGCTCATGAAGCGAGACCTCATGTGTCTAGACGAGCCGTTCGCCGCGCTTGACGCGCTGACCCGCGCGGACATGCAGAAGTGGCTGCTCGAGCTGTGGGAGGCGGACCGCCGCTCCGTGCTGTTCATCACGCACAGCATCGAAGAGGCGTTGCTGCTGTCGGATCGGATCTACGTACTATCCACCGCGCCCGCCCGCGTCGTCCGCGAAATCGCCGTACCGTTCGTCCGGCCGAGACGCGGCGACGTCTGGACGGACCCGGCGTTCATCTCGCTGAAGCAGGAAGTGCTGGCGCTGCTCGAGGGGCGTCGGTAAAGGGAAACAACCCCGTTTAGCCTGAGGGCTGGACGGGGTTGCTTGCGTAACGGCGTTATTTTGCGTGTTCGACTAGATTTTGAAACCCTTCAGCTTGTCCATATCCGCCTTGGAGTTGCCAAGCTTCGGCGGAGAAAGGTCCGAGATCAAATGGTTCCTGCGTAGCTCTTGCTCGATCACGTGCAATCTCGTTGAAATGTGCTCGACGTATTCGAGAATGAGGCCGATCGCATAGAGGACGATCCCCGGTACGATCCCGCTAATAAACCAGTACATACCTGCCCCGAATCGATGCTCCGCTACGAAGAAGTATAGGGCTCCGAGAACGCCGCATGCTGACGCTAGAAGAGCTAAACCTTTAATGATTTGGACCATGTCATCCTCCCTGGAACGCTTTGCGTATAAGGATATCTTATCTCATAAAGTCGATCCGCGCATCGCCATTCCAGACATTTTCAACGCCACTTCGGAAGTCGATAGGCATTGGCAACATTTGCGCATTAAACTGTGTTTCTGTCTTTGTTAAAGTGGATAAGACTTACGAAGATAGGATAACGGGAGCTTTAATAGACATGAACATGATCTCCAAATCGATCATGGGACTCCTGTGCGCGACGACAATCGCGGGAGCCTATTACGGATATAACGAAACGCAGCACAATAAGCAATGGCAGCTGCAACAGCAACGCAACGACCAGTATTGGGCGCATATTCAATGGATGAACTTACGGAATTTCGACTATGCTCTAGCGGAATCTCTTGCGGCGTCTACACTTGCTAGTCGGCAAGCCGCGCTCCAAAACGCGATAGAGAATGCTCATCTCATCCTGCAATTCGAGACGATCGCATCCGCTACGATGAACCTTCGATCTTGGTCCTCGTTCGAGTGGTTTATCTCGGATAGCAGCCGTTACTTAGCCTATCCCGCCAGCGAGAAGGGACCGTCGCTTAACCCGGATCAATTGGAGCATATTCAGCGCATGCGATTGTTCGCTAGGACGGCTCTGCCGTACCTCGAGCAAATGAGAGGGGAAGGTAACCATACCTCTATAGCGGAGATCCAGCGGATCTCGACCGCGATGGAAAAGGCATTGTCTAAGCTCGACTCGATATCCACGCGCGGCAACAAAGCATTTAATGATTTCCTGTACGCTCGGAACCCTTACGTTCCCGCGAAGCCGGGGACCGCGTTCGCCGGCGAACCGTCTTATTCGTCCTCGGAGCTCGCAGCCAAAGCGGAAGCATTCATGGGAGGCATCTGGAACAAAGGGGCAGGTAAGCAGATCGTCCCTATTGCAGGCGGGAGCAGTCCTCAATTCGGAGAGGTCATGGATTTCAAGCTATCGGACAAAGGTGGACGAAAAAGCAGCTCCTATATGGCGACTTTGAGTAGAAGCGGGCATGTGCTTCGAGTGAGGCGACATAGCTCGATCTCCGAAGAAGAAGCCGCGGAACGGCCCCTAGATGCAGACCGGGCTGTCGTGCTCGCGGACACCTGGATGGCTCGCTGGTCTGACGAACGCCTGACACTCGTTACGAAAGAGCAAACGGATACCTCTATCCGCCTCGTTTACAATCCTGTTCGGGAACAGGTTTCGATTGCGCCTATGCAAGTTGAATGGCAGTTCGACCGCCGAACCGGCGCGCTGACAAGCTTCGATGCGTATCAATATTTTTATAACTATAATAAAAGCTTTCCGCTTCAACCGAAGCTGACGGCGGAGCAAGCCTCCGGGAAGCTCGGTCCGAACGTAAACGCCGTAGGCACGCCAACGCTGGAGATCCACGACGGTAAGCTCGTATATGCATTTTCCGTCACGGGCGTTGAAGGCGTCTCTCGCGTGTTCATAAACGCCCGCACCGGCGCAGGCGAAGGAATCGACTACAACTTGTGACCCTAGAGGAAGACATAAAAAGTCGAGCCCCGCATCGCTGCGAGGCCCTTCATGGGAGAGGAGAAACCGGACGAAGAGCTTATGGGGAAACGTAAGTCTTCTCCGCGGTTATCCCCGACACCTCTCGGCGCCGGTACTATCATTGTGACCCGGAAGGTGGAAAATATACGTACGCGCGGAAAAAATAATGCGAATGAGGCAGGGCGATACCGAACTGGGAAGAGGCGATCTTTTGCAAAACGGCGGATTATGGTAACATTACTGCAGCAAACAAGGCGTAAAGCTTGAGGCTGCGCAGACGATCAGGGGTTGAAAGCGTGCGAGTCATATCCGGACAAGCCAAAGGGCATCCGCTGAAGGCGGTACCGGGCAACAACACCCGTCCGACGACGGACAAAGTGAAGGAATCGATGTTCAGCATCATAGGTCCGTATTTCGAGGGAGACCGCGTGCTGGATCTGTTCGCGGGCACCGGCGGTCTTGGCATTGAAGCGCTGAGCCGCGGCGCGGAGCATGCGGTATTCATAGACGCGAACGCCAAAAGCATCGAAGTGGTCAAAGCGAATCTAGCCTCGACGAAGCTTTCGGCGAAAGCAGAAGTGTACCGCAACGACGCGAGCCGGGCGCTAAAGGTGCTCGAGCGGCAAGGCAAACCGTTCGATATCCTCTTCCTCGATCCGCCGTACGCGTTGACGAATTGCGGCGAGCTGTTGCTTGAGGCCGCTTCTCGGGGGCTCTTAGCGGATCGCGCGGTAGCCGTCGTAGAGCATAGTCCCGAGGTTCAATACGAAGACCGCTACGGCGGCTTCGAACGGACGAAGCACGTCACCTACGGAGAGATCGCTTTGTCGATCTACCGATATTATTCAGAAGCCGACCCGGCAACGGAAGGGGCAACACCGGATGAGTCCTCGGTCCAATAATCACGAGCACGAACATCGAATAGCGGTATACCCGGGAAGCTTCGATCCGGTTACTTTCGGTCATCTCGATATTATCCGCAGAGCGGCGAAGCAATTCGACCAGCTCATCGTAGCGGTGCTTAATAATACGTCCAAAAGCCCGCTGTTCAGCGTGGACGAGCGCAAGAAGCTGCTGGCGGACGTCACCCGCGATCTGCCGAACGTGGAGATCGACAGCTTCCGCGACCTCCTCGTCAGGTATATGAGATCCCGCCAGGCGCAAGTCATCGTGCGCGGCATTCGTTCCGTCACGGACTTCGAATACGAGTTGCAGATGGCTTCGACGAACCGTCAATTGGACGAAGGTATCGAGACCGTGTTCATGATGACGAATCCGAAATATTCTTATTTAAGCTCCAGCATCGTCAAGGAAATCGCCAAGTTCAACGGACCGGTTCAGGACCTAGTGCCTCCGGCGGTCGAAGCAGAGTTGCAACGTAAATATACGCCAACTAAAGGAAATTCCAACTAGAAGTTGCTTAGCAACTACAGACTAACGGCCTACAGAAACTGTCGGGCCGTTATTTTTTTGCGTGCCGTGAACCAAATGGGAATATTTGCGATCTAATTATCGAAGTTGTAGATTAATTCGTTGTCTAAGGAAGAGGTGTCATGGCATTGGATTGGAACGGAGATGCTTCACGCGCTCGAAAAGGCGACAAAGATGCGTTCGTTAGACTGATGCGAGCGTTGGAAGTTTCCATGTATCAGACGGCCAGAGCGTTCCTCCGTTCGGATGCCGATTGCGCCGACGCGATGCAGGAAACCGTGCTGCGGGCATACCGTTCGATTCGCAGTCTGAGGGAGCCCGGTTACTTCAAGACATGGGTCATTCGTATATTGATTAACGAATGCAAACGGACGCTGCAGCTAAAGCGCAACGTAGTCGCATTGGCTGTCGGATATGATGCCGGCGTTAGTGAAGCGGGTTACGATCGTGTCGAGGTGCGAGATATGGTGGACCAGCTTGAGGATTCTTTACGGGGCGTCGTGCTGCTTTACTATTACGGCGAGCTCACGGTAAAGGAAATCTCCGAGGAACTGGAACTGCCGGAGGGTACCGTAAAATCGAGGCTACACCGAGCACGTGAAATACTAGGAACCAAGTACAATTGGCAATCGAAAGGAGCGGGTCAAACGTGAGCGAGCAGCATTGGGATCAGACGATTAGGAACGCTATCCATCAAGCTCCCGATGAGCTTCCTTCGGTTGTTCGGGAGAAGCTTGAGGCGACCTACCGCCAGTTGCCGCAATCCACCAGATATAGCCGCGTCGGCAAGCCCGCATTATGGATATGCGCATCTCTCGTTATTTTGCTAGCCGGAGCTTTCGCACTCGGATTTATATCTCCGGCGATGGCGCAAGTGCTTCGGCAGTTGCCTGGGATTGGATTGGCCTTCCATACGGTGGGCGATGCGGGCGTTCAGAAAGTCATGGAAGACGGCCTCGCGACGTCGGTAGGGCAGACGGTGGAGGATAAAGGCGTTGCTGTTACGCTTGACCAAGTAGTCTATGACGGAACGCGTATTTCGATCGGTCTATTGCATGAACGGAACTTAAGTATCAATCTTACTCCTTCCGACTCCATCCGCGTCGACGGACGTTTTCTGAATACGGGTATCGGGGGAGCATCCAAAGATCTACCGGACGGAAGATCCGCATCGGTGTTCACCTTTTCGTTAGATGAACCGCTGCCGGATCAATTCAAGTTCGAATTTCATTTTCAAGAAGTAACGGTCATGCGCGAAGGGAAGCCAAGGACGATCGACGGCAATTGGTGGTTCGAAACTCCAGTCAGTAAAATCAAGGAAGGTGTGAGGGAGAAGAAATTCGACCCTCCTATCATTCGGGAGTTTGACGGCATTCGCATTGCCGTTACGGGAGTGACGCTGACCCCTCTGACGACTCAGATTGCATTCGATCTCGTGAAACCTGACCGATATGATCCATTTACAACAGCGAAGGATAATGTCTCAATTGGAGATATTGTGATTCAAAGTGATTTAGACTTTCAGCTTTTGGATCCAAAGGGGATGATACTGGAACCGCTCGGCGGAAGCGGACATGGAATGCCCGACGAACCGGAACACAACGATCGGAGATTCGCCCCAATCTCGCTCGACAATGATGAGCTCCTTTTGCGCATTGTCAATCGCCAATCTAAGATGACAAAAGTAAGCGACAATTCGTTCATCGGCGCCGAACAACCGGTGATAAAGTATTATGCATTACCAGACAATTACCCTTATACAGTAAGTCAAGGCGAAGCGGGCAACATCACGTTCATCAATATGACATTCGAAGACGGGCAGACGTGGGTAGAATACGAAGTGCAAGGATATGAGCCGTATACGCAAGACAGCGCCTGGTGGCTGGAGGACGATAGGGGAGAAAAATATAGGTTCGATCGCTATGATCAATCTCGCCTTCAAGACGATGCATACGTCTATAAAGTGAAGCTGCCGACCATTTCACAGCAATCGAATCTCAAGATTGCCATTGTAGAAATCAAGCCGCAGAAGTTTATCGATGAATTAGAGCTGGTCATACCGTTGGAATAGCGTGAGAGAATAACAGCAAATCGTCAGTTAGTTATCGGGGAAACAGCCGGATCGGGAAAATAGCAACAGATCGATAGTTATTTACGCGCAAATATCGAATTTGGCAAGTTACAGCACGGAATAGCTGCAAATCGTTGTTATTCTTCGCTAACAGCCGTGAGGCGTACGAAATAACTGCGAATGGTTGCTATTGCTGCTCCCTTTATAACGATATCCCCTTCGCTCAGGGTTGAAGTTCGCAACCTATTCTGAGTGAAGGGGATATCGTTGTAATGTCCCGCGAGCTACATATCCCTCTTGCGCGGCTTCTTCTTCGGCCTGATAAGGGCGGCCATGAGAGCCAGCAGGATGAACACCGCGAAGCTGACGCACGCTACGGCGATCGTGTCGGGCAGCCGTTCCCAACCGCTCGGCCAAGGAGCGGCGGATGTCCAAGCTTGGAGAGCGGCCCAGCGAGTCGGCCAGAGCGAGTACATGAAGTTCGCTACCGGCTCGGAAGTGGCGAAGCGTGCGATCGGGTACGTGATTAGCAGCGCCATCGCGCCGTGAAGCAACCGCCCCGCGACGACTCTAGCCCATGGAAACTTGTCTTTGGCGCCGAATGCGGCACGGGCTTGAAGCAAGCTGCTCCAGCCACTCCAGGCGAGGACGGCGGCCAAGAGGGACGCGGCATATATGGGCGCCGAAGCGAACAGAGCGGATCGGCTGCTCTCGAAAGCGCCGAGGTGCATTTCGTAGATACCGGGGAATGCGACCCACAGATCGTTGCCGGGAATCCAGTGCTGGATGAGGCTTATAACGACGGCGCTCATCATCATCAGCCCGCCGATCGCGAACAGAGTCGTGACCGATTGCGAGACGGCGTCGGCCATTTGTTTGCCGAACGGCCGACCGTCGTCGCGGCGCGCGTCGACCGCAGCGCGCATGGCCCGACGCAGCAGTGCGCCAGGTTCGCGCACGGGCGAAGCGGGCTGCTTAGGTGAACGCGGCTTCGCGATCCTGGCCCACAGGATACCGGACGCGATCGCCGACAGCCACAGTCCTAACGCGATCGACCAGCCCAAAGCGGCCGAATTCAGAAATCCGCAGCCGACCACGAGGATGACAAGGAAAGGATTCGGAATGTGCGAGACGAGCAGCACGGTATCGACATCGCTCTCTTGCAGCATGCCGTGCTCTCTTAGCCGCGCCGTTTCTTTGGCTCCCGCGGGAATGCCCGCGGACCAGCCGAAGGCGATCGCCCAGCCGGACGTGCCGGGCAGACGGAACAAGCCGCGCGTCAGCGGCTCGGCGAGTATGGCGAGCCCGTGAAGCAAACCAGAGGCGCCTAACAAGTCGGCTAATATCATCGGCGGAAGCAGTGCCGGGAATACGTTCTGCCACCAAATTTGCAGACCGGATAACGAAGCCCGAAAAGCGTCCCCGGGCGAATATACGATGCCGGCCACGACGAGAAGCGCCGCCATCCCCATCGTTACCGATAAGGCTGCGAAGCGTCTGCGGTTCGTAGGCTTGTCCATAGGCGCAAAACTCCCCTCGGGCATAAATACATTACAATGTACGTCCCGAGGGGAGAGGATAGACCATCTTGTCCGGCTTAATCGATCAGACGAATCGGCGGCTGCGTATAATCCCGGCGCGTATCGGCAGGCGAAGCGTCGCGGTAAGCCAGCGCATACACGGCGGATGCCCGCGCGTCGAGCGCCAAGTAAGGCCAGTCGCCCCGCGCCGCCGAATCGACGACGGGAACGGACGCGGCTTTGCGCATACGGCCGAGCAGCCGCTGTCCGCGTTCGGTAAAGCCGAGGACGCGCAAGTACTGAACGCCGCCTGCCAACCGTTCCGGCGTCATCCACTCTTTCTTATGTCCGAGCAAAATTCGCAGCAACGTTCTTTGCAGCTTCGTCCGGGTATATCGTTTCGTTTTCAGCCCCTCAAGCAAAGCCTCGACTGAAAACTCGCCGATCCCGCCAAGGACGTCGCGAATCCGATACTCCAGCCCTTCCGTTACTTCCGCGTATTCGCCGAGCTCGGATACGTCTTGTCCGAGCAACCGATGATATAAAGGGCGAGCGAAGCTTTCCCAGCGCAATGGCGCGCGTCCCGCAGCAATTTCTCTCCGGAGTACGTCCATCGTCGACGAAGGAACGTATGGCGCAAGCCCATCAAGCGAACCGGCTTCGCCGAACAATAGCTTGCGAAGAGCGGTAGCGCTGGCGATACGAACGTCAGTAATCTCCTCTTGATTGTACTCGGATTTCTCGCGGCGCACGCTGTAGGGAACGATTCGGCTGTCGAGCTTGCGAAGGGCGATTAAATAGTGCAAACCTAGCGTATGATTCGGCTGTTCGAGCGAGAAAGCAAGATGCTCCTGCCCAATGCTTCTCAAATAGGTTTGGGCGGCGCCGGTGAACGCTGAAGGGTAGGGCATGCCTTGCTTCAAGCAAGCTGCGAGCTCCGCCGCGAACGGCAGAGGATCCTCCGCCAGCATGGCCGCCATCGCGTATAGCGCTTCGACGTCGCCGCTTTCGCTGCCGAAGCAAAGCGAATCGACGACTCCCGTCGCGTGAAGCATGGCGACGGCGCCATACGCGAACCATTGCGCGGGCTGTGCGCTAAAGGCGACCGGAAGCTCGAGCACGAGATCGCAGCCCGCTCGCAGCGCCATCTCCGCCCGGGCCCACTTATCCAATAAAGCCGGCTCCCCGCGCTGAAGGAAGTTGCCGCTCATGACGGCGACGACGTTGTCCGCCCCCGTTATTTTCCGCGATTGCTGTAAATGATAGAGATGACCGTTGTGAAGCGGATTATATTCTACGACTATGCCTACGGTTGACATCGGGGGCTCCTTTGCCGCCATAATAGGTAAACCTGTCAACCTCAATATAGCATGTTACGTCGGGGAATAGAAACCGCGGACTACACCACGCATGGTGTGGCAAACAAACTTTAGCCGATCTGAAATTGTTGACAAATGACCGCTAATCTCGATATAATAATTTTTGTTTGTTTGGAGTGATATCATTGTTGCTTAACGTACAAGAGCTCGTAGCCCGGCAAGCGCCGGTTCAATTGCAAGGATCGCTGAAAGCGGAGGATGTTTTTCGCGGCAACACGGAATACGTTCCGTTAAGTCCCGTCGATTACACGCTGACCGCGCAGCCGGTTGAAGATCTTATCATCTTGACCGGAAAGCTTTCCTGCAGCGTACGAACGCAATGCTCTCGTTGTCTGGACGCGATCGAGCGGGAGCTTCATCTTCCATTCGAAGTGAAGCTGCAACTCGTGGACGACCCCGACGCGGAGTTCGATGAAGAAGACGAGGTCATTCCGGTAGCCGGCGAACGCGTCGATCTTGAACCTTTCCTGGTTGAAGAGCTGGTCGTTCAATTGCCATACGCGCCGCTTTGCAGCGAAGATTGCAAGGGGCTGTGCCCGGAATGCGGTACGAATCGAAATGAACAATCATGCGGCTGCAATACGGCGAAGATCGATCCGCGCCTGGCGGCGCTACAAGATTGGTTTAAACCCCAGCAAGAGTAGTCGGCAGCTCAGGACTCTGATAAGGAGGTGGGAACAATGGCAGTACCTTTTGGAAAAACATCTAAATCCCGCAAAAATAAGCGTCGTACGCACTTCAAATTGGTCGTTCCAGGCATGGTGAAATGCGATAACTGCGGCGAACAGAAATTGGCGCACCGCGTTTGCAAAGTATGCGGTACGTACAAAGCTCGCGAAATCATTAAGCAATAATGCTTAAAGCGCGTCAGGAGCGGCGGCGGAGGTCCGCGATCGGCCAACATTGGACGATTCGGGCGTTCTCCTCGTTGCAACCTGGCGCGTTTTTCTTTATACTCTTTTTGGTACCTGGTAATAAAGGTTACATACAGGGTTGTAACTGTAACCCGTATAGAAAGCGGTGGTGAACGTTGGAACGGCTTCCGAAACGACAGCGTCACCAGGAGCTAAGCCGGCTTCTGGAAGATAACCCGTTCCTCACCGACCGGGAGCTGACGCGGTTACTGAAGGTCAGCATCCAAACGATACGCTTAGACCGATTGGAGCTTGCCATACCCGAGCTGAGGGAAAGACTAAAGCTCATGGCGGAGCTCTCGCACGACTCGGTTCGTTCGTTGCCTCTGCATGAGGTAATCGGCGAAATCGTAGATCTGCAGTTGGACAAGAGCGGCATCTCGCTGTTCGAGATGAACGAAGAACACGTGTTTTCCCGCAGCGGCATCGCCAGAGGACATCATGTATTCGCTCAAGCGAACTCGCTCGCCGTGGCGGTTATCAACGACGAGATCGCGCTTACCGCTTCCGCGGACATTCGATTCGTCAGGCCCGTAAAGCTAGGCGAGAAATGCATTGCGAAAGCGTATGTGAGATCGAGCGGCGGACAAAAAGCCAAAGTAGAAGTGTTTACGTACGTTGGCGAAGAGATGGTTTTCCAAGGGAATTTCGTCATCTACCGGTCCGCGGCGGAATCGAAAACATAAGAGGAGTGACCTTCATTGCGGATTGCGATAGATGCAATGGGCGGGGATCATGCGCCGCGCGCGCAAGTCGACAGCGCGCTGGCGGCAGCCGCGGAATGGCCGGACACGCAGCTCATTCTCGTGGGCAAACCGGAAGCGATTCAGCCGCTGCTCGGAGCGAACCCGCCGTCTAATATTTCGATCGAGCCGGCCGACGAAGTCATCGAAAGCGATGACGAGCCGGTAAGGGCCGTGAGGAGAAAGCAGAATTCCTCCATGGTTGTCGCCGGGCGGATGGTGAAGGAAGGCCGAGCGGACGCCATGATCTCGGCGGGCAACACCGGAGCGTTGATGGCGGTCGGATTGTTGCTGCTCGGACGGCTTAACGGAATCGATCGTCCGGCGCTTGCGCCGATGTTTCCGTCCTCGGATAACGTAGGCGTGCTGGCGCTCGATATGGGCGCGAATATGGACGCCAAGCCGGAGCACTTGTTACAATATGCCCTCATGGGAACGATTTATAGAGCGAAGGTTCACGGGATGAACAAGCCTCGCGTCGGATTGCTGAACGTCGGCACGGAGCAGGCTAAAGGCAACGAGCTGACGAAAGCGGCGTTCGATCTGCTCAACGAAGCGCCGATCCATTTCGTCGGCAACATCGAAGCCAGGGACGTCCTGAATCGAGCATGCGACGTCATCGTATGCGACGGATTTTCCGGCAACATTATGCTCAAAGCTTTCGAAGGAGCGGCATCATCGATATTCTCGCTCCTCCGCGAGGAGCTGACGTCGTCCTGGAAGACGAAGCTCGCGGCAGCGATCTTGAGACCGAGCTTCCGCCGCGTCAGAAGCCGGATGGATTACAACGAATACAACGGAGCGCCTTTGCTCGGCGTTAACGGTCTCGTCGTGAAAGGACACGGTTCCTCCGACGCCAAAGCGATGAAGACCGCGATCCGCCATACGCGGACGGCGATCGGCAACGGCTTGATCGCGGCATTGACCGAAGAATTCAGCGGAAAGTGAGCGAAAATGCGATGAAAGACATCTCCGTCGGCATCCTCGGGACTGGCAAATACGTGCCCGACAACCGATTAACGAACGAGCAGTTGGAAAAGATGGTCGAGACGAATAACGATTGGATCGTCACGATGACCGGCATTAAGGAAAGGCGGATCGTCGGCGAAGGCCAGGCGACGTCCGACCTGGCTTACGAAGCATCGCTTCGCGCCATGGCAGCCGCAGGCGTTACGGCGGAACAGATCGATCTGATCATCGTAGCGACCATTACGCCGGACATGTTCTTCCCTTCGACGGCTTGCTTGCTGCAAGAGAAGCTCGGCGCGAAGAGAGCGGCCGCGTACGACTTGTCCGCCGCTTGCTCCGGATTCATCTATGGAGTCGCGAGCGCGACAGGTTTCATTAAGATGGGCATGTACAAGCATGTTCTTGTCGTCGGAGCCGAATCGTTGTCTCGAATTACGGATTACTCGGACAGAAATACGTGCATCCTGTTCGGGGACGGCGCGGGCGCGGTCGTGCTAGGCGAAGTGCCGGAAGGACGCGGCTTCCGCTCCTTCGAGCTGGGCGCGGACGGTTCCGGCGGCGAGTTGCTGCGCATATGCGGCGGCGGCTCCAGGCTGCCTTCCTCGGAGCAATCGGTCGCGGATCGCCGTCATTTCATCGAGATGAACGGCCGCGAGGTGTTCAAGTTCGCGGTTCGCATTATGGGCAACGCGGCTGAAGAAGCGCTGGCTAAGGCGGGGCTCACGAAGGAAAATATCGACTTGCTCATCCCGCATCAAGCGAATATCCGTATTATCCAGTCCGCGCTTGATCGTCTGAACCTGACGAACGACAAATGCATGATCAATATCGATAAATACGGCAACATGTCCGCCGCGTCGATTCCGGTCGCATTGGCCGAAGCGGTGGAGGAAGGACGCGTCAAGGAAGGCGATTGCCTCGTATTCGTCGGCTTCGGCGGCGGTTTGACTTGGGGCGCGTCCACATTGATCTGGTAGGAGGTTTCCACTTTGGGTAAAATCGCATTCGTATTTCCCGGCCAAGGCGCGCAGGCGGTCGGCATGGGCAAGGACGCGTACGACGGCAACGCCGCGTCGCGCGACGTCTACGATCGCGCGGATTCGGCGCTCGGCTTCTCGATCAGCAAGCTCAGCTTCGAGGGACCGGAAGAGGAGCTTCGCCAGACGGCCAATACGCAGCCCGCGCTGTTGGCGACAAGCATCGCTTTGCTCGAAGCTTACAAGTCTCAGGGCATTCGTCCGGATTACGTCGCAGGACACTCCCTTGGGGAATATAGCGCGCTAGTCGCGGCCGGCGTGCTCGGCTTCGAAGACGCGATCCGTCTCGTACGGGCCCGCGGACAGTTCATGGAGCAAGCGGTCCCGAGCGGACAAGGCGCGATGGCCGCCGTACTCGGCGCGGAGCGCGATGCGCTCGCGGCGTTGTGCGCGGACGTTACCGCGAAGGTTGGCACGGTCGAGCTCGCTAACGTCAATTGCCCTGGCCAGATCGTCGTATCCGGCTCCGCCGAGGGCGTTGCCGAAGTGGGCGTTCGCGGCAAAGAAACCGGAGCGAAGCGGGTCATCCCGCTCGAAGTCAGCGGCCCTTTCCATTCCAGCCTGATGAAGCCAGCTGCCGACCAACTTGCGACGGAGCTTGCCCAAGTCGCCTTCAACGATGCGGCGGTACCCGTCGTCGCCAATGTGAGCGCCCAGCCGGTGACTTCCGGCGAGGAACTGCGGAACCTGCTCGCCCTGCAAGTCGTGTCTCCGGTGCAATGGGAAGATACGATCAAATGGTTGATTTCGGAAGGCGTCGACACTTTCGTCGAGATCGGTTCGGGCACGGTATTGTCCGGACTAATCAAGAAAACCGATAAATCCGTTCAGGTGATCTCGGTGAACACCGCGGCCGCAGCCGTAGGCGCGGTCGCGCAATAAGACGCAAGTTGAGAGGGTGAGCTGTGTATGGCGATGTGGGACTTGAACGGCAAAACCGCGCTCGTCACCGGCGCTTCCCGCGGCATCGGCCGCGCGATCGCGATCGGGCTGGCGGAAGCGGGAGCGGACGTAGCGGTCAACTACTCGGGCAGCGAGGCTGCGGCGGCGGAAACCGTTAAGGCGATCGAAGCGCTCGGACGCAAGGCAATCATGATAAAGGCGAACGTTGGCAAAACCGCCGAGTTCGACGAGATGCTGGCGAAGACGCTCGAAGCGTTCGGCGGCAAGCTGGACATTCTCGTGAATAATGCCGGCATTACCCGAGACAACCTAATCATGCGCATGAAAGAAGAAGATTTCGACGAAGTGATCGAGACGAACCTGAAAGGCGTGTTTAACGGCATCAAAGCCGTTACCCGCCCGATGATGAAGCAGCGCTCCGGACGGATCATCAATATCTCGTCCGTCGTCGGCGTGCTCGGCAACGCAGGGCAAGCGAACTACGTCGCGGCGAAAGCCGGCGTCATCGGCCTTACGAAGTCGGCTGCCAAGGAGCTGGCATCGCGCGGCATTACCGTGAATGCGGTAGCCCCGGGGTTCATCGTGTCGGACATGACCGACAAGCTGCCGGAAGAAGCGCGCGCGAAGATCCTGTCCGAGATTCCGCTCGCCCGCATGGGTCGTCCGGAAGACATCGCGGCGGCCGTCGTCTACCTCGCTTCCGACGCCGCGTCGTATATGACCGGCCAGACGATTCACGTCGACGGCGGAATGTACATGTAAAATAAGCGCACGGTACCCGTCCGGGCGCGCACGGACTGCGCGATAGCGTGCTGGATTTTTGTCCATGATTCACGTATAATACGTTAAGGGAGGTGAACCGGATGTCCGATGTTTATGATCGCGTTAAACGCATCGTTATCGAACGCCTGGGAGTTGAAGAGGCGGAAGTAACCGCCGAAGCATCCTTCAAAGACGACTTAGGCGCTGACTCTCTCGATGTGGTAGAACTCGTTATGGAACTCGAGGACGAATTCGACCTGGAGATTTCTGACGAAGATGCAGAGAAGATCACAACGGTGGGAGAAGTCGTTAAATACATACAATCTCATTCGTAATGATCGATCGGGTCCCGTTATCCTAACGGGACTTCTCCACATTCATGAGTCTATTCCCGTCCCAGGGAAAGACGATTGATATCCCTTGAAGAGGTGAAGCTGTTGAAGCACCGCGTCGTGGTTACCGGTATGGGAGTCGTAACGTCTCTCGGATCCGATCTGCCTACGTTATGGAATAACCTGTTGGCGGGCAAGTCCGGCGTTAGCAGGATTGAAGCATTCGATACATCCGATTATACGACGAAGATCGCGGCAGAGATCAAAGACTTCGATCCGTCCGTCTATATCGATAAGAAAGATCTCCGCAAAATGGACCGATTCGTGCAGTTCGGCGTCGCAGCCAGCAAGATGGCGATCGAAGACGCAGGGCTCGTGATCGGCGAGAACGCGGATCCCGATAAAGTTGGCGTCGTCGTCGGTTCCGGCATCGGCGGACTCGGCACATGGGAAGACCAGCATACGATTCTGATGAACAAAGGTCCTCGCCGCGTCAGCCCGTTCTTCATTCCGATGATGATCGCGAACATGGCCAGCGGCCAAATCTCGATGCTAACCGGCGCGAAGGGACCGAACACGGCTGCCGTGTCGGCTTGCGCGACGGGTACGCACTCGATCGGCGATTCCTTTAAGATGATCCAGCGCGGCGACGCCGACGTCATGATCTGCGGCGGCGCGGAAGCGACGATCCGTCCGATCGGAATGGCCGGCTTCTGCTCGATGAGAGCGATGAGCACGCGCAACGATGAGCCCGAGAAAGCGAGCCGCCCGTTCGATGTCGACCGCGACGGATTCGTCATGGGCGAAGGTTCCGGGGTTATGGTGCTGGAATCGCTCGAGCACGCCAAGGCTCGCGGCGCGAAGATTTACGCGGAGGTTATCGGCTACGGCATGAGCGGCGACGCGTTCGACATGGTCGAACCCGATCCGGAAGGCGCGGCTCGCAGCATGAATAAAGCGATTAAGGACGCAGGCATCGAGCCTTCGGCAATCGACTATATTAATGCGCACGGTACTTCGACGCCCGTCGGCGATAAATCGGAGACGACGGCGATCAAGAAAGTGTTCGGCGAGCATGCTTATAAGTTGGCCGTCAGCTCCACCAAGTCGATGACCGGGCATCTGCTCGGCGCGGCCGGCGGCGTGGAAGCCGTTATCGTAGGTTTGACGCTGACGAATGGCGAAATTCCTCCGACGGCTAACCTGGACAATCAAGATCCGGAATTGGATCTGGATTACGTTCCGAACAAGCCGCGCAAAGCGGACGTGAAGATCGCGCTCTCGAACTCCTTCGGATTCGGCGGGCACAACGCTACGATTATTTTGCGTAAATATGAAGACTAATTAGAAGTGCGTGAACGTCGACGCAGGCGGCTTATGCCGTCTGCGTTGGTTGTTTTACGCGAAGCGAATCGGGGTGTCGACATGAATGAAAGCTTCGACCGTCTGCAAGAACGCGTTAACATTCGGTTTCAAGACGACTCGCTGTTGCGGCAGGCGTTCACGCATACTTCCTACGTCAACGAGCAACGGGGTGCCCGCGTTCCCGACAATGAAAGGTTGGAGTTTCTGGGCGATGCGGTGCTTCAGTTAACCGTGTCCGAATATCTGTACGGCAAATATCCGGATCGTCCGGAGGGAGAGCTTACGAAGCTGCGGGCCAGCATCGTATGCGAGCCGTCGCTTGTCCGTTTTGCCGAGGCGCTCGATTTCGGGCAAGTCGTGCTGCTCGGCAAAGGGGAGGAGCTTACCGGCGGCCGAACGAGGCCGTCGCTGCTGGCGGACGCTTTCGAAGCGTTCGTCGGCGCTCTATACCTGGATCAAGGTCTTGTCGTCGTACGCCAGTTTCTTGAACGGCATCTGTTCTCGAAGCTTCCGGAAGACGGCGAAGCGCCGCGGAAGGACTACAAAACCGAGCTTCAAGAGAAAGTGCAGCAGCTGGCGATGGGGCCGCTCGACTATCGGATCGTGGAAGAGCGGGGACCCGCGCACGACCGGGAGTTTATCGCCATCGTCGTCGTCGGCAAGCAACGTCTCGGCAAGGGAGCCGGACGTTCCAAGAAGGAAGCCGAGCAGCAGGCTGCGTCGCAGGCGCTGCGCCAGTTGTTGAAGCAATCATGACCGACCGACTCGAGAGGGGAAATTTGTCCTTATGTTTCTAAAAAGGATCGAGCTGACCGGGTTTAAATCGTTCGCGGACCGTACCGAGCTGGAATTCGTGCGCGGCATCACCGCCGTCGTCGGGCCTAACGGCAGCGGCAAGAGCAATATATCCGACGGCATCCGCTGGGTGCTCGGCGAACAGAGCGCCAAGTCTTTGCGCGGCGGCAATATGCAGGACATCATTTTCGCCGGCAGCGATGCCCGTAAAGCGGTTAACTTCGGCGAAGTTTCTTTGACGCTGGACAATTCCGATAAAGCGCTTCCGCTCGATTTCAGTGAAGTAACCGTTACCCGCCGGGTGCACCGGAACGGGGACAGCGAATATTTGATTAACAAGCAGCCGTGCCGGCTGAAAGATATTACCGAGCTCTTCATGGACACCGGGATCGGCCGGGAAGCCTATTCGATCATCGGGCAGGGGCGCATCGAGGAAATTCTCAGTACGCGCTCCGAGGATCGCCGCGGGATTTTCGAGGAAGCGTCCGGTATCGTGAAATACAAAAGCCGCAAGAAGGAAGCGCAGAAGAAGCTCGAGGATACCGAGAACAATTTGCTGCGGATCCACGACCTCGTAAGCGAGCTCGATGCACAAATCGAACCGCTCAAGGAGCAGTCGGCCAAAGCCGAGAAGTACAAAGAACTTAAGGAAGAACTGAAAAATAAAGAAATCGCGCTGTACGTTCATCAGATCGAGGGCGTGCATACGTCTTGGACGCAGACGAACGAGAAGCTGACGGCGCTTCGCGACGAGCAGACGACGTTGTCTACGTTCGTCAGCGCGCACGACGCGCAGCTCGAGGAAGAGCGCCAGGTGCTTCTGCGGTTGGAGGAAGTGCTCGAGAAGTTGCAGGACGAGCTGCTTCATTGCTCCGAAGAGACCGAGAAAACCGAAGGCTACGGAGAGCTGTTGAACGAGCGCCGCGCGAACCTGGAGCGTACCCGAGAAGGGCTGATGCAATCGATCGCGTCCGCGACGGAGCGTCATGCCGAAGCGACGGCGGAAGCGGCGAGCTTAAGCGGCAAGCGCGAGAGCTTGGACGCGGAGCTGGCCGAGCTGAAGGCGAAGCTGGCGGCGGAAAGCGAGAAGCTGGCTTTGGCCGACGGCAGCACGGAAGCCGAGGAGAAGCTGAAAGCGGAGCTGTTCGACACGCTTAACGCGATGGCGCAAGCCCGTAACGACATTCGTTACGGCGAAGGCCAGCGCGAGGTGTTGGAGCGCCGGGTTGCCCGGATTGCCGAGGAAGAAGCGCGGCTTGCGGAGCAGCAGCAAGGGCTGAACGCGAAGCGCGAGCAGTTGGAAGAGCGGTTCGCGGCGGTGTCCGCGGCGCTGGAAGACGTGCGTAACCGGTACGTATCCGAAGGCGCGCGGTCGTCCGAGCTTCAGCGGAAGCTGGAGGAAGCGCAGCAAGCGGTGCGCCGCTTCGATCAGAAGCGCGACGCGCTCGTGTCGCGCCGCGATACGATCAAGGAATTGCAGGACGATTACGACGGCTTCCAGCACGGCGTTCGCGAAGTGCTCAAAGCGTCGAAACGCGGCAATCTGCACGGCGTACACGGCGCCGTGGCGGAGCTCGTCAGCGTGCCGGCCAAGCTGGAGACGGCGATCGAGACGGCGTTAGGCGGAGCGTTGCAGCATATCGTCATGGAAGACGAGAAAAACGCGCGCACGGCTATCGCTTACTTGAAGCAGCGTCAGTCCGGCCGAGCCACGTTCCTGCCGCTCGACGTCATCCGTCCGCGCACGTTGCCGGACAGCGACAGACGTCAGCTTGAGCAGTTGGAAGGGTTCGTCGGCATCGCGTCGGAGCTGGTCGGCTCCGAACCGAAATACGCGAACATCGTCAGCAGCATGCTCGGCAACGTGCTCATCTCGGAGACGCTCGAGCAAGCGAACAAGATCGCTTCGAGACTGCAATACCGCTACCGCGTCGTTACGCGCGAAGGCGATGTCGTCAACGCGGGCGGCTCGATGACGGGCGGCAGCCTGCAGAAGAAGTCTTCGAGCCTGCTCGGCCGTCAGCGTCAATTGGACGATCTGGCGCGCGAAATCGCGGAAGCCGAGAACGCGCAAGCGCTGGCTCGCGCGGAAGTCGACGATCTGAAGAAGCAAATCTCTCTAGTCGCTCAGAATATCGAGCAGCTTCGGGATCAAGGCGAGAAAGAACGGCTGAACGAGCAGCAGGTGGCAGCGGAGCGTCAGCAGCTTCGCCAGGAAGAGAAGCAGCTCGAAGAGCAGCAAGCCGCGTTCGCGATGGAGAAGGCGGCGTTCGATGCCGAGGCTAGCAACCTCTCTACGACGCGCGAGGAGGCGGATGCCAGACTCGCGGCGCTTGTCATCGAAGAAGAGCAAATCCAAGCGCGCATTCGCGAAGCGGAAGAGCTTCGCCGCCGCAGCGCGAGCGAGAAGGAAGAGCTTCAATCGGCGCTGACCGAGCTGAAGATCTCGATCGCAAGGCTCGAGCAAGATCGCGGCGCGATCGACGAGCAGGCGTCGCGGGGACGGGCGGAGCTGTCTCGATTGTCGGCCGAGCTGAAACAGCTGCAAGAGTCGCTCTCCCTTAACGCGGAAGAGAACGCGCGCAACGAAGAGCAGCTCGTTCAGCAGAAGGAACGCCTGAACGAATTGCGCATTCAGAAGAAGCTGCTGACGGAGAACATCGAGTTCAAGCGCGCGGATCGCGCGGAGAAGCAACGCGAGCTCGAGCGCAAGGAAGGCGAGACGAGAGACCAGCGGACGAAGCTGCGTTCCGTCGAGGAAGGCATGCGCCAAGCGGAGATCGCCGTCAACCGGATGGACGTCGAACTGGACAACCTGCTGCGCAAGCTTAGCGAGGAATACGAGCTCGGCTTCGAGCTGGCGAAGGCCAAATATCCGGTGCCGGAAGATATCGTCGGCACGCAGAACGAAGTGCGCGACATGAAACGCAAAATTACCGCGCTCGGGGACGTCAACCTGGGAGCGATCGAGGAATTTAAACGCGTTCACGAGCGTTATCAGTTCTTGTCGGAGCAAGAGAACGACTTGATCGAAGCGAAGACGAAGCTGCACGGCATCATTCGCGAGATGGACGAAGAGATGTCCAAACGGTTCATGACGACGTTCTCCGAAATCCGCAAGCATTTCGTCGTCGTGTTCTCCCGGATGTTCGGCGGAGGACGCGCGGACCTGATCTTGGCCGATCCGGAAAAGCCGCTAGATACCGGCATCGACATCGTCGCGCAGCCGCCGGGCAAGAAGCTGCAAAACCTGCAGCTCCTATCCGGGGGCGAACGCGCCTTGACGGCGATCGCGCTGTTGTTCGCGATTCTGAACGTGAAGCCGGTACCGTTCTGCGTGCTCGACGAAGTCGAAGCCGCGCTCGACGAGGCGAACGTATCGCGTTATGCCCAATACATGCGCGAATTCTCTGATTCGACGCAGTTCATCGTCGTTACCCACCGCAAAGGCACGATGGAAGAAGCGGACGTGCTGTACGGCGTAACGATGGAAGAGGGCGGCGTATCGAAGCTGGTGTCCGTCCGTCTGGAGGATACCGAGGAAATGACGGCTACGGCGTAAAGAGACGGCCGGGCGATAGGGTGGAGGAAAGAGACGATGAGTTTTTTCAAAAAGCTGAAGGAAGCGATCTCCGCCAAGACCGAAGCGGTGACGAGCAAGTTCATCGGCGGACTGGCGAAGACGCGCGACGCGTTCGGCAAAGTCGGCGAGCTGTTCTCGCGCCGCAAGAAGATCGACGAGGCGTTCTTCGAGGAGCTGGAAGAAATTCTGATCGGCGCCGACGTCGGCGTGAATACGGTCATGGAGCTCATCGACGAGCTGCGCGACGAAGTGAAGAAGCGCAGAATCGAAGATCCGGCCGAGCTTCAGCCGATCTTGACCGAGAAGCTGACCGATATGCTGCGAGGCAACGGGGAAGAGGCTGGGCTTAACAGCAATCCGAACGGGATTACCGTTATTCTGTTCGTCGGCGTGAACGGCGTCGGCAAAACGACGACGATCGGCAAGCTGGCATGGCGCTACAAGCAGCAAGGCAAGAACGTGCTGCTGGCTGCAGGCGATACGTTCCGCGCGGGCGCGATCGAGCAGCTTGAGGTGTGGGGCCAGCGCGTTGGCGTCGACGTTATTAAACAACATTCCGGTTCCGACCCTGCGGCCGTCATGTTCGACGCCGTACAGGCGGCCAAGCAGCGTAATGTCGACGTGTTGATCTGCGACACGGCAGGTCGGCTGCAGAACAAGTCGAACCTGATGGAGGAGCTTTCGAAGATCCACCGGGTCATCCAGCGGGAAATTCCCGGCGCGCCTCACGAGACGCTTCTCGTGCTCGACGCGACGACGGGTCAGAACGCGCTGCAGCAAGCGAAGCTGTTCGGCGAGAAAAGCGGCGTAACCGGCCTTGTGCTCACGAAGCTCGACGGCACGGCTAAGGGCGGCATCGTGATCGCGATCCGCAACGAGCTGGCATTGCCGGTGAAGTTCGTCGGCCTCGGCGAGAAGATGGACGATCTGCAGGAGTTCGACGCCGATCAATTCGTGCACGCGCTGTTCGCCGGCTTGGTGCAGGACGAAGAAGCGCAAGGCGATTTGCAATAGAATAGCTCGTCACCTTCGGTCAGCCCTTGGGCTGGCCTTTTTTTTGCGTCTACCGAACGATAGATATCCCCTTCGCAGGATTACAACATTTGTTGAGATTCGGCAAACGTTCATTTTATCCGCATAATTTATCCATATAGAAAATGTAACCGCTTTATCGGGCAAAGGCCTAATTTTAATGTAAAGTAATCTAACATAAATATTGCAAATTAACAATTTCGCGCCTAAAATGTTATATATAATAACGTATAAATAACACTAAAATAACGATGAAGAGGAATTGCGGGGAGGTGAGACGGATGAACATGACGGTGGAGCAAGCGCTGTCCATCTATCCGCTTTCGGAAGGGAAACTGATCGCCGGGAATAACGGGGTCAACCGCATCGTTAAATCGGTGAACGTCATGGATGCGCCCGATATTAGCGATTGGGTGAAGGAAGGCGACATGCTGTTCACGACCGCTTACTTGATCAAGGATCGGCCGGACGCGGCGGCTATGCTGCTGGAGAAGCTGCATGCGAACGGATCGGCCGGTCTTGGCGTTAAGCTCGGGCGATTCTGGGACGCGATTCCGGAGGAGCTGGTCGATCGGGCCAACGAGCTTGGCTTCCCCTTGATCGAGCTCCCGTATCAATTCACGTTCTCCGATCAGATGAACGGTCTGTTCCAAGCGGAGCTGAGGAGAACGACGGGGATGCTTCAAGATGCGCTTCATAAGCAGGCGCGCCTGATGCGCCTCGCGTTCCAGCCGGATGCAGCGGCGCGGTTGTTCGAATCCGTATCGGACGTCATCGGCCATCCGATCGCCATCGTCGGCGCCTACGGCCAAGTCGTCTATAACGACTCCGGCCTATCGGATGAAAGCTTGCTGCTCCTGCAGCAGTCGTCGTCTCACCCCAAATGGGTCAAACAACCGGCATGGCAGGCGTTCTGCATTCCGTTAACGAAGCAGGATCGGCTTACGGGCTATGCGTTATTTTTCGCCTCGCGACCGTATTTGACTTCCGTGGAAGAAAGCCTGTACAACCAAGCCGCCGAGCTGATCGCTTACCGGATGAACTTCGATTACGAGGATCTGTTCGAGCTGTCGCTGCAACAAGACTTCGGTCGGCTGCTCGGGCAGCATCTCAACCATGGGCTGTCGATCGAGACGGTGATCGAGTGCGCGGCGCGCCGGGGCATCGATAGGTTGAATCGGCCTTATCGCCTCGCCTTGGCTGATTTTCCGGCAGAGACGCAAGGGTCGGCAAGAGAAGAGAAGCTGACCGGCCTCTTCAGGCAATATGCCGGCCACCGGAAGATGCAACGGCTGAACGGCATTCATATCGTGCTCGATGAAGGGGTATTGTCGATCGTTCCGGAGGAAGCGGACGACGGGGGAGAACGCATCCTATCCACGTTAGACGAATGCCTATCGGTTAAAGGGAACCGGGCGCAGATGCCTCGGATCGCGATCAGTAAAGCGAAATGCAAGCCGGATCAGCTTGCCGAGGCCTTCGAGGAATGTAGGGAAACCCATCGGCTCGCGCGAGATTGGGAGATGGGCGAAACGTATTTGAAATACGAGTCGCTTGATTTGGCTTTCTTGTTCGAGTCGGTTCCGAAGGAACGAATGCGGCAATATTGCGATCGTTGGTTCGGCGGTCTTCTTGGCAAAGATCCCGACTATGCGCAAGAGATGATGCGGACGCTCGAGACGTATTTGGATAACGACGGCCAATTGAACGAGACGGCCAAACGGATGTACATTCACCGCAATACGGCGACGTATCGGATCGACAAGCTGGGCGAGCTGTTGAACGTGGATTTCAAGCGTATCGACGACCTGCTTCGGTTGAAAATGGCATTCTTGTTCCGCCGGCTGCTTAGCCGGAGCGCGGTTGCGACCGATCGAATACGATAACGAACGAAATAGAAGGCGGCCGAAGGGGCGATGCGAATGGCGACCAAACTCATCCGGGACGCGGTCATCGTGACGATGAACCGGACGAACGACGTCATGACGGGAGACGTGCTCATCCAGGACGACGTCATTGCGCAGGTAGGCGGACGGATCGACGGGGGTCGCGCCGACGTTATCGTTGATGCCGGGGGCAAAGCGCTGCTTCCCGGCTTCGTGCAGACGCACGTACATTTGTGTCAGACGCTGTTCCGGGGCAGAGCGGACGATCTTGCGTTAATCGATTGGCTTCGCAAGCGGATTTGGCCGATGGAAGCCGCGCACGACGAGGAGTCGGTCTATTATTCGGCTTTGCTAGGCATCGGGGAGCTCATTCGCAGCGGCACGACGACGATTCTGGACATGGAGACGGTTCACCACACGGATGCCGCGTTCCGCGCGATCGAAGAGAGCGGCATACGCGCCATTGCCGGCAAAGTCATGATGGATCACGGCACGGACGTCCCCCTGCCGCTGCAAGAGAAAACGGACGATTCCCTTCGTATGAGCGTCGATCTGCTCGAACGTTGGCACGGGGCGGCCGGCGGGCGCATTCAGTACGCTTTCTGCCCGCGGTTCGTCGTCTCGTGCACGGAAGAGCTGCTGATCGCCGTCCGGGATTTGTCCGAGCGCTACAACGTCATGGTGCATACCCACGCTTCTGAGAACGAGACCGAAATCGCGATCGTCGAAGCCGAGCGGGGCATGCGCAACGTCGTGTACTTGGATCATATCGGGCTCGCACGCCCGAATTTGATCCTGGCGCACAGTATATGGTTGAACGATGAGGAGAAAAGGATCATCCGACAGCGCGGGGTCAAAGTGACGCATTGTCCAGGCTCGAATCTCAAGCTGGCGTCGGGCATCGCGCAAGTGCCGGAATTGATCGCTGCGGGCGTCAGCGTCGGCATCGGAGCCGACGGAGCGCCGTGCAACAACAACTTGGATATGTTCCAAGAAATGCGGCTGACGGCGCTCCTTCACAAGATGAAGCACGGACCGACGGCCATGGATGCGAAGACGGTGCTGCGGCTCGCCACGATAGGCGGCGCGGAAGCGCTCGGCATGGCGGATCGAATCGGCAGCATCGAGGTCGGCAAAAAAGCGGATCTGCAGCTGCTCGATCTAGAGGATTTCTACGTGTATCCGTCCTATGAGGCCGATTGGTTCTCTCGCGTGGTGTACGCCGCGACGCGGGGGGATGTCGATACCGTCTGGATTGATGGAGAAGCGGTGATGGAAGGCAAAATCGTCCGTACGATCGATCGCAGGCGCGTGCTTCAGCAATCCGATCGCTGCTTGCGCGACTTGCTGGGTCGTATCGGTTGAACAGGGGCGGGGAGCATGGACGGATACGACATCCTGGGGCACGTTCACGATCATGAAGGAGAAGCCGTGCTAGCGACTTTGCTGACCGTGGAAGGTCATGCTTATCGAAAGCCGGGGGCGTCGATGCTCTTGCTGCCGGATGGAGGACGGATCGGCAGCTTGAGTCCGGGCTGCATCGATTCGGATATGCACGAACGCGCGCTAAACTTGCTTGCGGACGATCTTTCCGAAGTCGTTACGTACAATCTGCAGCCCGAAGAAGACGCGGCGTGGGGCGAGGAGATCGGCTGCGGCGGCAAGCTTCGGATTTTGCTTGAACCGCTGAACGCCGAGCTAAGGCAGCAGCTATCGAACGCCTACCTTGAAGTAGAAGCAGGCCGTGAAGCGAACGTGACCAGATACGTATCCGCGCTTCGGGGCGAAATCACGAGTACGTATGGGCCGCGTCAGAGACTATTCGTCTTCGGCGCCGACGATGGTTCGCTGCCGATCGCCGAGCTGGCGTCGCGGAGCGGGTTCCGCGTGGCGGTCGGCGATTGGAGAGCGGCGCTCTGCCATCCGAAGCGGTATCCGAGAGCGGCTTGCGAAGTCGGTACAACCGCGGAGCTGTCGGAACGGCTGGCCGTGGGCCGCGAAGACTATATCGTCATCTGCAGCCACCATATGCGCAAAGATCGGGAGATGCTCGAGATCGCTTTGGCGGTACAACCGCTCTACCTCGGCGTTATGGGTTCCTCTAGCCGGATTAAGCGGCTGTTCGACGGACTGCCGATGCCAAGCTGGGTGCACGCTCCCGTAGGCTTGCCGATCGAAGCTGACGGGCCGCAGCAGATCGCCGTTAGTATCGTCGCGGAGCTGATCGCTCATCGAAATCGCATTCGTCGCGAACTAGGGGGGAATGGAGATGGGGTACGGCGGAATTTACTTGGCGGCTGGGAGCGGAAGGCGGATGGGATCGCACAAGCCGTCCCTCGCGCTTGCTCCTGACGGCCCGCCGCTTGGCGCGATCGCGCTTCGGAGTATGTTAGCGTGCGGTCGTCGTAAACTTAAGCGATGCGCTAGCTTGGCTGTCCGATCCTTCCCTTGACGCAGATCGGGAGCGCATCAGGATGGTTCGCTGTCCGGAAGCGGAATGGGGGATGTCTTACTCCCTGAAAGCGGGATTGCGGGATATCCGAAGCTACGCATCGGATGGCGTTGTGGTCGTGCTAGCCGATCAACCGTTCATTGCCGTTGCGACGCTCGACCGACTCGTCGAAGCGTTCGCGTCCGATCCTGCGGCGGATTATGCCGCCTGCCATTGCGAAGGAGTACCGATGCCGCCGGTGCTGCTTGGGCCAAGGATGTATGGGGCGATCGAGCAGCTCACGGGCGATGCGGGGGCGGGAAAATTACTGCGATTCGGCGGGTGGAGCGGAAAGTCGGTCGAGGTCGGCCGCAAGGACGAGTTGATGGATATCGACGATCCTTTTCAGCTTGAGCAAGCAAGGCGCATGTGGAGAACGAGGACCGAAGGGAGGGGATGAAGGTGGCGTTAGAACACGAAGAGCTCTATCGCTATCCGTCCGTCTGGCATCCCCGGGACGTGGCAGAGGCGTGGACGTTCAAACGGTTATTCGATACGGAGGCGATCTATATCGCCGGCGGCACGCTGCTTCGTACGCAATGGGAATCGGGTGCGGCGAAGATGCCGGGCCAACTGATCGATCTAAGCGGGATCGCCGAGCTGACCGGCATTACGGCCGACGAGGATGCGATATCGATCGGAGCGTTGACGACGCTCGGCGAGCTGAGGCAGCATCCTCTCTTGATCGAGCATTACCCGATACTCGTCTCTGCGGTTCGTTCGATCGCGGCTCCTTCTATTCGGAATATGGCGACGCTCGGCGGCAACATTCTGTCCAGATTCGGAGACAGCTTGCCTGCTCTCATGGCCTGCCGCGCCGAATTCGAATGGTGCACCGGCTTAAGCAACTATCGGGAGAGCGCTTCGGATTGGGTCGAACGGCTGCACGTTCAGTCGCCAAAGCCGTCGAATCTGCTCGTTAAAGTGCATCTTCCGTTCATGAACCGGTTTCGGAACGTTCCCGTCAAATTCGGAGCCTACCATAAAGTCGGCAGAAGAGAAGCGTTCACGCCTTCGGTCGTGACGGCGGCGCTTAGCGGCAGCATCCGACCGGACGGATCGATCGCGGAAGCAGCCATCGTGGCCGGCGGAGGCCAGACGATCCCGCAGCGCATGTTCTTGGCGGAGAAGGCGCTGAAGGGCCGGCGTCCGGACCGCGAGCTGCTCGCGGACGTTCACTTGCACGTCATGAACCAGTTCGTCACGAAGCCCGATCCGTTCGCGTCCGACGAATATCGGCGCAAGACGGCGGCGAATCTGATCGTCGCGGAGCTATGGAGAACGTTCGTCCGAGAGGAGGGATCGGCATGACGCTAAGCAGAGCGACCAGCGGCGCAAGATGGCGGATACGTCCCGACGGGCCGGATAAAGTGACGGGTCGGCTCGCTTATTTGACCGACCTAAGCCAAGGGGGCATGCTTGTAGGTCTCGTGCTCCGAAGTCCTTATCCCCATGCGGGCATCGCGGCGATCAACACGGAGAAGGCGAGACGGATTCGCGGCGTTCACGCGGTATTGACGCACGCCAACGTCCCCGGACTTAACGGGTTCGGAATCGTGAATCCCGACCAGCCGGTGTTCTGCAGCGATCGAGTTCGATACGTAGGGGATGCGGTCGCCGCCGTCGCGGCGGTAACGCTCGACATCGCCGAAAGAGCTCTGAAGGCGATCGAGGTGCAGTACGTTCCGCTCCCGGTCGTGGACGATCCGGCGTTCGCCGTGTCGAAGCAAGCGCCGAAGCTCCATCCCGGCGGCAACGTGCTGCATCGGGCGCAGTATGCAGCCGGCGACTTGGAAGCGGCATTCGCCCGCAGTAAATATATCGTAGAGCAAACCTACGTTACGCCCCGGCAAATGCACACGTACATGGAAACCGAAGGCGGATTGTTCGTTCCCGAGGAAGGGGGAAGGCTGCTCGTCTATTCCCCCACTCAGCACGGTTATAAGGACCGGATGCAGCTTGCCCGAATATTAGCGCTGCCGGAAGCGAACATCCGCGTCGTCTCCAGTCCGATCGGGGGCTCCTTCGGCGGCAAGGACGAACTGAACGTTCAGCCGTACGGCGCGTTGCTCGCGCTGGCGACCGGGCGTCCGGTCCGCATCCATAACTCCCGCCGGGAATCGGTACGCGCGGGGCTGAAGCGGCATCCGATGACGATCAAGATGAGAACCGGAGTGGACGAACGCGGTAAGCTGATAGCCCATCAGGCGGGCATTGTCGCCGATACGGGGGCGTATGCGACGCTGGGCGCGGAGGTGCTCAATTTCTGCGTGGAGCATGTCATTGGGCCGTATCGCTACGAAGCGGTCGACGTGGACGGCGTATCCGTCTACACGAACAACGGCGTGTCCGGCGAGTTTCGCGGTTTCGGCGGCAACCAGGCGGTATTCGCGCTCGAAGGGCAGATGGATCGGCTCGCTGCGCTCGTCGGCATCGATCCATGGGAATTCCGGAAACTGAATTTAAGGGGACCGGACGATGCCGGCCCGCTTGGCCAGCCGATCGTGCGAACGGACGGCGCTGCCCAGGTGTGGGAGGCTCTCGCGAAGCATCCGTTGTGGGCAAGACGCAACGAGAACCGTGCCTCCGCCAGCGAACCATGGTTAAGCCGGGGCGTTGGCGCGGCGATCGTCATGCACGGCGCGGGACTCGGCTTCGGCATACCGGACCCCGCGGGCGGTACGATAGGGCTTGCGGAGGATGGCAAAATCGAAGTCCGGTTCGGGTACGAGGAGTTCGGGCAAGGGCTGCTCGCCACGCTGGAGCTGATGCTAATCGAACAATTCGGCTTCGGCGCGGACGACTTGCGCCTGATCATCGGCGACACGGATCAAGTCCCGCACAGCGGATCGAGCACGGCGTCCCGGGCGACGAGCATGATGTGGAAGGCGCTGCAGCGCATGAAGGAACCGTTCCTGGCGCGCCTGCGATCGGTCGCGTCGACTGCGCTCGGATTGCCGGAGGAGCGGATCGTCGTCGGAGCGGGCGGCATTCGCGACGCGGAAGGGCAAACCGTGTTGCTCAAGTACGATCAGCTGGCGCAAGCGGCCAAGGAACCGATTCTATACCGGACCCGGTTCCCGTTCCCGACCTCGCCCACGAATCGTGTCGGCGCGCATTACTTATACAGTTATTCCGCCGTCGCGGTGGAAGTCGAGGTCAATCGTTTGACCGGCAGAGTCAAGCTGCTCCGTCAGTACCATGCGATCGCGGCGGGACCGGTCATGAATCCGCAGGGCTACCTCGGGCAGATCGAAGGCGGAAGCGGGATGGCGGTCGGCTTCGCTTTGTCGGAGGATGCGCTCATGGAGCGAGGCGAATATATTACCCGCAATCTGGATACTTATCTGATCCCGACGGTGAGCGATCTTGCTGGAGAGACCGAGGTCGAAGCGATCGAGGAGCTGCCGGAAGGCGACGAGCACGGTCCGCGAGGCGTGGGCGAGATCGGTTCGGTCGGCGTGGCGCCCGCGATCGCTTCGGCGATCTATCAAGCGATGGGCCGGCGCGTCAGCAGACTGCCGATCGATCCCGAAGAGCTTCAAGACGACGGTATGCCGTGGATGAAGGCGGTGGATGCCGGATGATCGATCCATCGCCTAACGAACGCAGAACGATCAGCGGCGTCGCATGTACCGTTAACGGAAAGCCGGTCACTCTGGACGTACCCGTAAGCCGAACGCTGCTAAGCATTCTAATAGACGAGCTGGGATTGACGGGAACGAAGCGCTCGTGCGAAATCGGAAGATGCGGCGCATGCATCGTTCTTATGGACGGCAAGCCGGTGAACGCCTGCTTGACGATGGGGTATCAATGCGCGGGCAAACGGATTACGACGATCGAAGGGATCGGCGCCGAAGAGATCGACCCGATCCAGCAAGCTTTCCTCGAGGAAGGCGGATACCAATGCGGGTATTGCACGCCGGGCATGATCGTCTCCGTGAAGGCGCTGCTCGAGACGAACGCAGAGCCGAGCGAGGAGCAAATCGAAGAGGCGCTGGCGGGCAACCTGTGCCGGTGCACCGGTTACGGCAGCATCCGCAGATCCGTATCTCGAGCGATTGCGGCAAGGAGGGCGGCTAATGGCAACGACAGGACGTAAAATTCCGATGACGGTCATTGGCAAAATAAGCCAAGAGCAATTCGTTGCCGTTCTCGGGGGCATCTTCGAGCATGCGCCTTGGGTCGCGGAGCGGGCGTGGGAATCAAGGCCGTTCCGCACGCGAGCCGTGCTTCATGAACGGATGCTCGACGCCGTGCGCCAAGCTTCGCCCGAGCAGCAGCTGTCTTTGCTTCGCGGCCATCCAGATCTGGCGACGCGACTGCAAGTAACGGAATACTCGGCGCAAGAGCAGCGGAGCGCCGGACTCGATCAATTGTCGGAAACCGAGTACTCCGCGTTCATGGCCGGCAATCAAGCCTATACGGACAAATTCGGATTCCCGTTCATCATGGCGGTTAAAGGAAAAAGCAAGGAAGAAATCTTATCGGCGATGCAAGAGAGGATGGACAACGACGAGGCGACGGAGAAGCAAACGGCTTTGGTCGAAATCCGTAAAATTACCGGCATCCGGCTGGAGCAATTGTTGGAAGCCTGAAGGGGAGATTCGAATGATGAAGCTGACGACCGGACGAACGCTGTATTACGGCAAAGGCGACGTGCTTACGTATCGAACCTACGCGTCGCCGCTTCATGTCCAGCCGATACCCGAGTCGGCGTACGACGGCGATCGGAACGTTATTTTCGCGCACAATGTGACGTTGGCCGTCAGCGGGGAATCGCTGCTTCCGTCTTTCGCCGAAGGCGATAACGGCGCGGTCGTAGCGACCGATTCGATGAAAAACTTCATTCTCCGCGAAACCGCGGGCTACGAAGGAAGCACGACGGAGGGGTTGCTCGCCTATCTGGGGGAAAAGCTGCTGGATCGCTATTCGCACTTGACGGGCGCCGTTATCGAAGCCGTTCGTCTCCCGTTCGATCCGCTTCCGGTGTCCGCGGGGAACGGAGGCTTGCTCCCCAGCGAGCTCGTCTATCGGAAGTCCCGCAACGAACGTGCGAGCAGCCGTCTCGAATTCCTAAGGAATCCGGAGACGAAGCGGGCGGTCTGCGTCTCCCAGCGCAGCGGCGTGTCGGATCTGCAGCTCATCAAAGTGAGCGGAAGCTCTTTCTACGGATTCATCCGCGACGAATACACGACGCTGCCGGAAAGCTTCGACCGTCCGTTGTTTATCTATCTCGACATTCATTGGAGGTATCGCGACCCGCTCGACGCGTTCGATGCTGGCAGAAGCAATTACGTCGCCGCGGAACAAGCGGAAGACATTGCGCACCACGTCTTTCACGAGCGAGTGTCGCCGTCGATCCAATCTTTGATCTATCAGATCGGCTTGCGGTTGCTGAAGCGATTCCCGCAGCTGGAGGAAGTATCGTTCGAGTCGAACAATCGCACGTGGGAGACGGTCGTCGAACCCGCCGCGACGGGCAGCTCCGGCGTCTATACCGAGCCTCGTCCGCCCTACGGCTTCCAAGGCTTCTCGATGACGCGCGCGGACTTGGAAGCGGCGGAACAGGCTGGCGGCGGCTTATGAACGGCGGGCGGATTACGACGCACGTGCTCGACATCGCGCACGGGAAGCCTGGCGCAGGCATGCTCGTCCGGTTATGGAAGCTGGACGAAACGTCTTCTCCTCTGCTCGTAAAGACAGACAGGCTGAACGAGGACGGGAGGCTTAACGAACCGCTTGCCTCGGGCGGGACGCTGACGGCGGGCACTTACGAGCTCGTGTTCGAGGCGGGCGATTATTATAAGCAAGCTTATCGGTTGGACTCCGTATTCCTAGACTTCATTCCCGTTCGATTCAAGGTGACCGACGAGCGGCAGCATTATCACGTGCCGCTGCTGATCGCGCCCGGAGGATATAGCACTTATCGCGGAACTTAGGGAGGCGAATCCATCATGGGGGAAGCGATCCGATTCCGCCGCGCGCCGGAGCTCATGGAGCAGATCGAGCGGCTTGCGGCATTCACCGACGGCTGCCAAGAAGCCGGGACTGGCGACTCCGTTAAACCCGGCGGCGTGACGAGACTCGTCTATTCCGAAGCATGGAACGACGCGCAGGCGTATTTGGCCGAAACGATGGCCGAAGCTGGCCTTGCGGTCCGATGGGATAAGGTCGGTAACTTGTTCGGCCGCCTGGAGGGCAGCGTTCCGGGCGCGCCTACCGTCTTGACCGGCTCGCATATCGATACGGTGAAGAACGGAGGAAAGCTTGACGGCGTCTACGGCATCATTGGCGCTATCGCCGCGCTGGGCTTATTGAAGGATACGCATGGTTCGCCGAAACTCCCTCTCGAGGTCGTGTCCTTCTGCGAGGAAGAGGGCAGCCGGTTTCCGATCGCTTATTGGGGATCGGGCAACGTAACCGGCCTGTTCGATTGGCGCGGCGGCAGGGAGATCAAGGACGCGGGACAGGTGACGCTGGCCGCGGCCATGGAAGCTTCGGGCTTCGGGCGGCCTGATCAGCCGGATTGTCCTCGCAACGACTTGGCCGCGTTCGTGGAGCTGCATATCGAGCAAGGCGTGCTGCTCGAGCGGCTGGCGAAGCAGATCGGCATCGTCGAAGCGATCGTCGGGCAGCGGCGGTACGCCGTATCGCTCCGAGGCTCGGCGAACCACGCGGGAACGACGCCCATGCCGATGCGCTCCGACGCGCTGGCCTGCGCGGCGGAAATGATCGTGCGGCTGGAAGCGCTCGCCGCCCGCCGCGCCTCGCTCGTCGCGACGGTCGGCAGGCTCACGGTGTTGCCGAATACGCCGAACGTGATCCCGGGGACGGTAGAATTCACGCTCGATATCCGTCACGACAATGAAGGGACGCTGGCGTGGTTCTGCAACTATTTGTTCCAAGAGTACGAGGAGATCGCGAACCGGAGAGGCCTCGCGCTGTCGATCACCCCTTGGCTGGAGACGAAGCCGGTGCCGATGAGCCGCGAGCTTACGGAGCAGATCGAGAACGTGTGCGACTCGCTGGACCTCATCTATCGGAGAATGCCAAGCGGGGCGGGGCACGACGCTCAGCTGTTCGCTCCGATCTGCCCTACGGCGATGATCTTCGTGCCGAGCAAAGGCGGCATCAGCCATTCGCCCGAAGAGTACACCTCGCCCGAGCAATTGTCGGACGGCGTGTCCGTGCTGGCTTCTTTGCTCTATGAGTTAGCCTACGAGGGGAGAGCGCTATGAAGAGCTATGCGGAGCTGTCTCCTTCGCCGAGAACGATCTTAACCCCGGGTCCGGTCGAAGTCGATCCTCGCGTGCTGAGGGCGATGTCGATGCCGATTCTCGGGCAGTTCGATCCGGAGTTTACGGAGCTGATGAACGACACGATGGGCATGCTCCGGCAGCTGTTCCGCACGGATAACCGCTGGGCCTATCCGATCGACGGCACGTCCCGCTCGGGACTGGAAGCCGCGCTCGTCAGCTTGATCGAACCCGGGGATAAGGTGCTCGTTCCGATCTACGGAAGGTTCGGGTACCTTCTCCAGGAAATCGCCGAGCGATGCGGAGCGACCGTCGTCGTGCTGGAGCGGGAATGGGGCGGCGTGTTCGATCAAGCGGAAGTGATCGAGGCGTTACGCAGGGAACGTCCGGCCATCGTCGCGATCGTCCACGGCGAGACGTCGACGGGACAAATCCAGCCGCTAGACGGCATCGGATCCGCTTGCCGGGAGCTGGACGCGCTGCTGATCGTCGACGCGGTCGCTACGATCGGCGGCGTTCCCGTGGAGACGGACGCCTGGCGCCTCGACGCCGTTATCGGCGGCACGCAGAAGTGCCTTTCCATTCCGTCCGGCATGGCGCCGATCACGTACAACGACCGCGCGGAACGGAAGCTGCTTCGGCGCAAGCGAATAGAGAGGGGGCTGCGACAGCCGGCGGCGTTCGATTCACCCGAACCATCCGCTCCGATTCGCAGCAACTACTTCGACCTCGCGCAGCTGCAAGACTATTGGAGTCCGCTTCGCCTGAACCACCATACCGAGATGACGTCGATGCTGTACGCGCTGCGCGAAGGCGTGCGCATCGTTCTCGCCGAAGGGCTGGAGGCGCGGTTCGCCAGACATCGGCTGCATGAGCGGGCATTAACGGCCGGACTCGCGGCAATGGGCTTAACGCTATATGGGGATTCGTCCAGCAAGCTGACCGTCGTAACCTGCGTGAACATTCCGCCTGGCATAGACGGCGAATCGATCCGCTCTATGCTGCTTGGCCGATTCGGCATCGAGATCGCCAGCTCCTTCGGCCCGCTTAAGGGGCGGATTTGGCGCATCGGCGCGATGGGCTACAGCTGCAGCGCGAAGAACGTCCTGCATCTGCTCGGCGCGCTCGAAGCGGCGCTCATCCGCCATGGCGCAGCGCCGCCCGCGGGCGCCGGCGTCCAAGCGGCGCTCGACGTATATTCGCCATCTTAAGAGCCGATTGTTGCCGAAAGGCGAGAATCGGCTTTTATTTCACCGTTCCTCCACCCATGCGCCAAGATAGCGCAAATAACAACGATATGCAGTTATTTATGGCTGTATCGAAGGTTTGATGCAAAATAGCGCATATGTGCAGTTATTATTCGTTCTAGGCGAATATACGTCAAGCAATCGCATAAATAACTGCATTTGGTTGGTATTTGACGATAGCCGCGGTTCTACGCTTAGAATAACTGCAAATGGTTGTTATTTTCCGCCATTATCCAAAACCAAGTATAATACGCCCGCTCGCTAACTCAACTCGGCTTTTGTCGTTCGTTGACACCCCTATGCCATTCCGGTAAAATTAACGAAAGAAGGTCTGAACGACAACCTTTTCCCCGCGGAAAAGGTTTGTTTCGTATTTAGGGGCCGATTATTCCTAGGCAACACGCACTGTTCTAATTCGAAAGGAGCTATCGCTCATGACGCTGGATGACATCCGTTCGACGCTGACGGCACATATTATGCAACACTTTCAAATTGAACCGGACGATGACGAGTTTACAGCCGACGTTCATCTGTTCGATTACGGGTATATCGATTCTTTCGGCGCGGCCGAGCTGACCGCTTTCGTCGAAAGCACGTTCGGCATCGAAGTGACGAAGAAGGATCTGATGCTTCATAAAATGAACACGATCAACGAGATCGCCTCTTTCGTCGCGATGAAGCAGGGGGAACGCTAACATGGCTAAGACGTTCGTAGCGCTTCAGATCGGCGACGCCGAGGTTAAGAAACAGCTCATTTACGCCGCGTTTTTCGTCGACGAGAACATCGAGGACATCATCGCGGAGGAAGGCGGGCTTACGATCGTTCACGGCGCGGCCGTCGATACGGTCAACCTGACGGAGCAAGTACATAAGCTGCATCGCCGATTCTCCAACCACGAATACGCGTTCAAGCAAGAGATCTATTACGAGAACCGGGTGGACGTCCCTTACCGCGGGCCGATCATCCAAGAACTGGCGGAGCGCAAGGTCATCAAGCAGCTCGATCCGGGCGTGTACACGTTCCGCGAGCCGTTCACGACGCTGATCCAGTTCCTCGACGACAGCATCGTGCGCAAGATCGCCAGCAAGTTCGGTGCGAAGCACGAGTATTACCCGGCCGTCATTAACGGCGCGACGCTGAACAAGACGAACCATTTCACTTCGTTCCCCGAGCATATCCAATTCGTCACGCACTTGCGGGAAGACCTGTCGGTCATCGAGGCGTTCTCCCAAGCGATTAAGGAAGCGGGCGGCTGGAACGAGGGCACGAAAGTCGATCTGAACGAATCGGCCGCGAAGCCGCAATATATGATCAATCCGGCGACTTGCTACCATTGCTATGAAGGGCTGCAGGACGAGACGCTCGAAGCCGAGGGCACGATCGTGACGGCGGTGTCGAAATGCCATCGTTACGAAGGGGGCAACCACCGCGATTTCGGCCGTTTGCTCGATTTCACGATGCGCGAGGTCATTTTCGTCGGCAAACCGGATTTCGTGAAGGAGAACCGCCTGAAGTCGATCGAGATGCTGAAGGATCTCGTGTCGGAGTGGGAGCTGGACTGCCATCTGGAGAACGCCAACGACCCGTTCTTCACGAGCGATTACGAGGTGAAAGCTTCGTTCCAGCGCCAGCAAGAGATGAAATTCGAAATGCGCATGACGATTCCGTATTTGAACACGACGATCTCGGTATCGTCGTCCAATTTCCATAGCAACACGTTCGGCAACGCGTTCAACATCAAAGCCGGCAAGCGTCCGGCCGTCACCGGTTGCCTCGCGTTCGGTCTCGAGCGTTTCATTCTCGCGTTCCTGTCGCAATACGGGCTCGACGAGAGCAAGTGGCCGGCGAAGTTCCGCTCCGAGTACAACGAATGGAAGCAAGCGAATGGACGCTAATCTGTCGATCCGGGACATGTCGGAGGGCGATCTGGACATCGTCCGGTCGCTGTACGAGAAGATGTACGCGGAACAGAAGACGTTCGGCATGGTGATGGAGCTGAACACGGACGAGCTCGGGGACTTGTTGCAGGCGCAGCTGAGATCCAAGCTTTACATGTCCAAAGTCGCGGAATCCGGCGATTCGGTCGTCGGCTTCGCCTTCGGCAGCCTCGTGCGTTCTCCGAAGAAGTACCGGCAGCTCGATCCGGACAACCCGTTCATCGGCTTCATCCACGACGTCTTTCTGATTCCGGAGTTTCGCGGCTCCGGCGCCGCCGCAAGGCTCGTGTCCGAGCTCGAGCGGGAGTTCGCCGAGCTGGACGTGCATTACGTAGAGCTTCACGTGCTCAGCGGCAACGCCCGCGGCTTGCGATTCTGGGAAGCCTCCGGCTTTCAACCTTTACTGCAAGCGATGTACAAACGAATATAAGGCAGTTGAACATTTCCAATGACAATGCTGCGTAAGTTTCGCAGGAGCGCTTTTCTAATCGCGCTCTTGCTGTCGTTCATCGTAGCCGATCGACTCATCGCAGAGTGGGATCCGGTCAGCCGTTACGACGTATTCTCCAAAAACGATTTTCAGAGGACGAAGGACGTGCACCCGGAATCGGTCTGGCCGAAGGTGATCTTCGGCAACTCGACGGTCATCGCGGCGTACGACGAGACGAAGAGTACGGCGGGGTTCGTCAATGCGGGCATCAACTACGGGAAAATAACCGACCTGGACGGCATGCTCCGCCAAGAACTGATTCATGTCGGAGAAGAGCTCGTCATCGGCCTCAACCTGTTCACGTTCCTGGACAATCTTCCGACCGACCCTTCTTATCCTTGGCACCGTTCCGCGTTCGAACCTTATTTATATTTTTACAGAGATCAAATCACGACCGCGGCGCATAAGCATACGATCCCGTTCATTGAAGGGAAGACGATCGAGGTCAACCGCAAGAAGCTGTACGCCAAGGAGCTTTACTACGGGACGCTTAAGCCAGACAAGCTTCAGGAGAAGATCGACCTCTATGAAGCGACGTATTACAAGGAGCCGATCGACAGCTTCCGAGACAACCTCGCCGCGTTCGACGACGTGATCGCTTACGCCAAGGACAACGGCATTCGCGTGCGCGTCATCTGGATGCCGTGGAATCGGTCGCTGGCTCCGCCGGAGACGGTGGACGAGCTCAAAGCCCACGTGGAGAGAGAGCTTGCGGATACGGACTATACGATTATGGACTGGACGGACAAATTCGAGCCGGAGCAATTCCACGATCTCGGACATCTCAACGTCGAACGCGGACGTCCGGCTTTCACGAAGGAGTTTGATCTATGGGCGGCAAGCTGATTCGGGCAGCGGTGGAATTCATCGTCTACTTGCTCATGCTGCTTTGCGTGACCGCATTCTTCACGGGGCACGGCACATTCATTTATGAGGGATTCTAATGTGGTATCTTAACGCTTATACGATCTTATCGCTGCTGGGCATCGCGGTACTGCTGTCGGTGCTCGGCTTATGGAAAGGCAGGACGGGGCGCTTCGCGAGCGGAGCCGTCCTGTTGCTGTTCAGCGTAGGTTTTATCGCGGTATACAGCGCCAAGCTCGCCGTATTCGCGGTTCTCAACGTAGCGCTGAACTATGCGCTGTATCGCCTCATACTCGGAGTATCGGATAGGTGGAGGAAGACGGCTTTCGTCCTGGCGATCGCCGCTAATATCGCCGCGCTGTTCATTCTCCGGTTGTTCGTGGGTGGCACGTTCGTATCGGAATGGTTCGCGCCGGTCCTCTTGCTGGGCTTGGTGTACACGCTGCTGAAGGTGATCAACTCCTTCTTCCACGCCTATTACGTGGCGGAGAAGCCCGCACCGGGATTGATCGAGTACGCGTGCTACTTGCTGTTCATCCCGACGTTCACATCCGGTCCGATCATGAGGTTCCACGAATTCTTGCGAGATTTGCGCGCGGAGAAGACGATCACGATCGAGACGGTGACGGACGGAGTGAAGCGCATTATCCGCGGCTTGTTCAAGAAGGTCGTGCTCGTCAGTCTGATGATGGACGGCTACCAGCGCCTGACCGAAGGGGATATGACCGCCGCGGAGAGCGCCGGAACGCTTCTTCTCTATTACGTGCTGCTGTACTTCGATTTCTCCGGTTACTCGGATATCGCCATCGGCTTCGGCCGCTTGATGGGCTTCGACGTGCCGGAAAACTTCAAGAAGCCGTTCTCTTCGCCGACGTTGACGCAGTTCTGGCGCAATTGGCACGCGACGCTCGGCGATTGGTTCCGCGAGCACGTGTTCCAGATGTTCGCGACGAAGTCGCAGTCGAGGCTGTTCGCCGCGTTCATGGCGCTGTTCGTCATGGTGCTCGTCGGCTTATGGCACGGGATCGGCGTCTTGTTCATCCTATGGGGCGTCTATCACGGCATCCTTCTCGCCCTAGAGAATCTGCTGCGCCAGACGACGGTGAACAAACGGAAGACGTCCAAGCTTCAATTCTGGACGCGGTGCGCGATCGTCAATCTGTTCGTCGCCTTCGGCACGATATTCTTCAGCGCGAACACGGACGTGGCCGAGAAAATATTACGAGGCTTCGGTCACTGGTAACGGGATGAGCGGGGGATAGGTGAGATGTTGAAAAAGCTGACGATAGCCGCGATTGCACTAATCGTTCTATTATCCGGGGCATTATACGCGGTTCACGCGAAGACGAAAGCAGAGACGCTGCGCGTCCTCGTGCTTTATAAGGAACAATCCGAGACGTATCTCGATACGCTGCAGCAATTAAATCGGACGCTCGTCGTCAATACGGAGATCGTGCATGAGCCGTGGCCTGTATCGAACGGCGAGCTAAAGAAGTACGACGCGGTTTACTTGGATCGCGCTCTTGCGAACGGTGGCGCCGATTCGGAGGAGCTTTCCTCGGCAATGGAAGCGTTCGTGAAGAACGGCGGCATGCTGTTCGCGGAAAACGAGTTTTACGACGTGCTGTCGCCTGAGTTGCTCGGCGCGAAGTCGTTCGCCAAAGTGGAGAGATTCCCTGTCAAGCTGCAGGTGATATCCGCAGCGATTTCCGAACGGGTAGGAACGAACGATAACGTCATCCGGACGGTCATCGAGCAGTTCCATCACGATCTGAACGCTTATTATGACAAGGACCGCTTGACAACGATCTCGCTCGGGATGGGCATGGTGCCTAGCACGGCAAAGCCGATCGCACTGGACGAGAACGGATTGGCGCTGTATGCGATGAATCGTTACGGCGATGGGGTCGCGTTCTTCTGCAGCTCGATGCTGCCGAACCATCAATACGTAACTGGACTTGACATGCAGCCGCGCGGAGACGAGCATCTGGCTTATTTCAACTTCATGTTCGCAACGGGAAGCTATGAGCTTCGCAGCGCTTTTCTTGATTTTGTATCGAAGGAGAAGCTCGGGTACGCCGTAACGAAGGTGCTTGGCCCGAACGGACGCCCGGCGATGGCTTGGCAGAACCATTTCGAAGTGACGTCTTCGCTGAAGGAAGGCGGCATCGAGCGATGGATCGACTACGTCAAGCAATATAACGAAATTCCTTCCCTCTCGTTAGCCCGCGAGACGTACGAGTGGGGGCAATGGAAGGAAGGGCTTGCGTATTACCCGAACCGCGGAACGGCGGGCGCGCCGAGTTTCGCGGGCGAGAACGTGAACTCGCAATATTCCTCGGGCAACTTGGTAAAGCTTGCCAGCGGCGATACGTTCAGCCAAGCAGCTTACCCGGAGTATAAGAGTCTGGGCGACCCGATCGAGCTCCCGTACCGGACCTATGAAGCGGTCGGCGACGTGAACGGAGACGGCATTGTCGACGTTATCGCGGGCTCGGCCGACGGGTCTGTTCTATGGTACTCCGGAAGATTCGATAATGGCTCGTGGACGCTTGAAGTCGCTCAATCGATTAAATTGACTTCCGGTGCGAATCTGAACGTTGGCGCATACGCCGCTCCGACGATTGCCGACTTGAATGGCGACGGCCAGCTCGACCTCGTCGTCGGTTCCGGTGATAAGAGGTTGCGGACGTACTTGAACGCCGGCAACCTTACGTTCACGGAGGGCGAGGATGCGCTGCCGTCCAGCGAGGTTTGGATTCAGGCTGCTCCTGCGGTCGGCGATGCGAATGGCGACGGGGTGGCCGATCTCGTCGTCGCAAGGGCGAACGGAGATATTTCGCTCTGGATCGGCAAGCACTCGGGTAGCGCGCTGAAGTTCGATACGCATGGCGCTCAGTTGCTAACAGGCAGCGGGGAGCACTTCACTGCTCCCGCCATCGTTGATTACGATGGAGACGGACTTCCTGAACTGCTGATCGGCGACAACGAAGGCTATATTCGCCAAGCGGAGATTCAAGCAGTCGCAAACGGATTTACTCTCGGCGAAGCGAAATATATCGAAGGAGAGTCGCTGAATCCGTTCGGGGATCACCGCCTGTGGGGCGGCCATAACGCGGTTCCGGCGATGGCCGACGTGAACGGCGACGGGCTCGCGGATCTTATCGTCGGACAGCTGATCTTCGGGTTCCCGATCGCGATCGACGATCCGAACTTCCCTGCTAGCGAAGAGTTAAGGAAAGCGCTGGACTACACGACGAGTCGCTTCATCGATATTCAGCCGCATCTATTCTTTCATAGCTACGAAAGCTCCGCGCTTGAGCAGGAAGAGATCGAGCTGCACCGCAAGGCGTTCGAGGCCTACGACATTCCGTGGACGACCGTCGGAACGAACCAGCACACGTGGCGGGTGAACAACCTCGTACCGACGCAGACGCTTCGGGAAGAGCTGAAGGCGGGCATCTGGTGGAACTCCGGTTTCCGTCCGAGCGGAAACCCTTACGAGCCGACGCTCGCGGGCGAATACTTGTGGACGATGCCGTTCTGGCTAGGTAACGGAGAAGGGGTAGACCCGTTCGTCGTATCGAACCCGGCGCCGAACATCGCTTATTTCAAAGGCGCATTCGACTCGTACGCGAAGCTCGATATGCCGTTCTCGTACTTCTATCATATGGAGTATCCGATCCTGAAATCGGAGGCGGACGGCGGTTTCGCGAACAAGGTTCAGTTCCTGGACCAGTTCCGTACGGACAACGATTATAACTTCGTGACCGAGGAGCAAGCATTCCGAAGCTATGCAGCCGCGCTCCAAGCAGACTCCAAGATCGGCACGCCGCTCTTCCGCAACGTGCTGAACGTGGCGGAGAACGCGATCCGGACGAAGGAGCAGCTTAGCTTCACGGTTCGCACAGGTGGATTGAGCAAACTGAGCGGTGATTCACAGCTGGATTCTAAACTGGCAGCCGAGTTGGAAGCACAGTTGACCGCGGTCGGGTACAAAGTCGAGCTCGCCGCCAAGTATAAGGGCTACGTGCCCGTGACGGACGCGCCAATCTCGATGTATCGCGGCTCCGTGCTGTATTTCGGCGGAGCGACGGAAGCATCCCTATCGATACAAGCCGCGGCTCCGTCCGCGCCGAGAATCGAGCGCGCGAACCTTCCGGTAGACGTCGATCGCAGCGGTCAAGACGTCAGCATCGAATGGAAGGGCAAAGGCATGCAGCAAGTGAAGCTGTATGCGCCGCGAGGGCTCGAGGTCCAGTCGGAAGGCTGGTCCATGGAGAAGAGCGGCGACGGCAAACACTACGTGCTTACTCGCTTCGGGGACGTAACGACGTTGAACATCCATTATAAATAACCGGATCATGAAGAAGATGTTAAGGGAAAATCCTTGACATCTTTTTCGCTATTGCGTATCATAAGGAACGTAGCTGGGCTGTAAAGGTATTATCCTTGACTTGGTTTACGAAGGGAGCAGCCGACGTGCACGGACAGAACGCGCTGGAGAAGACGAACCGCATGAACGTGCTGTTCGATTTTTACGGGCCGTTATTGACGGAGAAGCAGCAGACGTTCTTGAAATGTTATTTTCACGACGATTATTCGCTCGGCGAAATCGCCGCGGACTTCGACATTAGCCGTCAGGCGGTGTACGAGCATCTGAAGCGGGCGGAACAAGCGCTGGAGGATTACGAGGCGAAGCTGCGACTAGCGGCACGCCATCATCAGATCCAAGCCGGCTTGGACCAACTCGAGCAACAAATTTCCGAGCTGAAGCCCGAGACCCGCGACAACATCCAACAGACAATCAACCTGCTCAGGGGAGCAGAAGCGAATAGTTAACAACTAGATCCGTTCCTAAGAAGGGGGGATGAGCTTATGGCGTTCGAAGGATTAACCTCTCGGCTGCAGAACGTATTCGGCAAGCTGAAGGGCCGCGGCAAAGTAACGGAAGACGACGTGAACGAAGCGATGCGGGAAGTGCGACTGGCGCTGCTCGAAGCGGACGTTAACTTCAAAGTCGTCAAAGATTTCATCGCCAAGGTGAAAGACCAAGCGCTCGGACAAGAAGTTCAGAAGAGCTTCACGCCTGCGATGGTCATTATCGATATCGTCAACAAAGAACTGACCGAGCTGATGGGCGGCACTCAAGAGAAGCTTGCGAAGTCGAACAAGCCTCCGACGGTCGTCCTCATGGCCGGTTTGCAAGGCGCCGGTAAGACGACGCTGACCGGCAAGCTGGCGAAGATGCTGCAGACGCAGAAGAACAATCCGTTGTTAGTTGCAGGCGATATTTATCGTCCGGCGGCGATCAAGCAGCTCGAAGTGCTCGGCGGACAGATCGGCGTTCCGGTATTCACGCTGGGCGATCAGGTCAGCCCCGTAGAGATCGCCAAGCAGGGCGTCGCCAAGGCGAAAGCCGAAGGGTACGATTACGTGCTCATCGATACGGCGGGCCGCTTGCAGATCGACGAAGAGCTGATGCAGGAGATCAAGGACATCCATTCGGCGGTCGAGCCGGACGAAGTGTTGCTCGTCGTCGACGCGATGACCGGTCAAGAAGCGGTCAACGTCGCGAAGAGCTTCCACGAGCAGCTCGCCCTCACCGGCGTCGTGCTGACGAAGCTCGACGGCGATACGCGCGGCGGCGCGGCGCTGTCGGTCAAAGCCGTCACCGGCTGTCCGATCAAGTTCGCCTCCACGGGCGAGAAGATCGATCAGCTCGAAGCGTTCCATCCGGACCGGATGGCGTCGCGGATTCTCGGCATGGGCGACATGCTGTCGCTGATCGAGAAGGCGCAGACGAACATCGACGCGGAGAAAGCCAAAGAGCTTGAACGCAAGATGCGCACCGCGGAATTCTCGTTCTACGACTTCCTCGAGCAGATGGAGCAGGTTCGCAATCTTGGTCCGCTCGAGCAGCTGCTCGATATGATGCCCGGCATGGGCAAGCTGAAGAACAATCCGAATTTCAAGATCGACGAGAAGCAGATCAAGCGCACCGAAGCGATCGCGAAGTCGATGACCCACGCCGAGAAGCTGAAGCCCGACATCATCAACTACAGCAGACGCAAGCGCATTGCCGCCGGAAGCGGAACGACGGTCGCCGACGTCAATCGGCTGCTCAAGCAGTTCGAGGATATGAAGAAGATGATGAAGCAGTTCTCCGGCATGATGGGACCGAACGGCAAGCCGAAAGGCGGCATGGGCGCCCTCAAGAACATGTTCGGCGGCAAGAACAAAGGGCCGCGATTCCCGTTCTAACTAACGTAACCATATCGATTTTATTTCATCAAGGAGGTGAAAGTTAACATGGCAGTTCGTATTCGTCTAAAACGTATGGGTGCTCACAAAGCTCCTTTTTACCGCGTTGTCGTTTCCGATTCCCGCTCCCCGCGTGACGGACGCTTCATCGAAGAGATCGGTATCTATAACCCGGTCGCTGCGCCAGCGCAAGTTCAAATCGACGAGGAAAAGGCTCTCAAATGGCTGCAAAACGGCGCGCAAGCGTCCGATACCGTTCGCAACCTGCTGAGCAAAGCCGGCGTCATGAAGAAATTCCACGAATCCAAGCTCCAGAAGTAATCGTCCTAATACCGGAGGGTTGAACCATGGAACAATTGATTCGGGTTATCGCCCGAGCACTCGTGGATCATCCGGAAGACGTGCAAATTCAGGTCAAGGAAGACGCGAGAGGCCTGGTGTACGAGCTTTCCGTTCATCCCGACGATGTCGGCAAAGTCATCGGCAAGCAGGGGCGGATCGCGAAAGCGGTTCGCACGGTAGTCTCTTCCGCCGCGGTTAAAGAGCGGAAGCGCGTCATCGTGGATATTGTTTCTGAATAACGGCCAAGAAACCGGAACGCAGCGATGCGGGCCGGTTTTTTGTCTTTATAACGATATCCCTTTCGCTCAGGAGTGCGAATCGGTGGTGCTTCTGAGCGACGGGGATATCGGTATAAGGGAGAATGGAATAACAACAAATCGACAGTTATTATTGGGACGCTCCCACTCTGAATGGGAAATAACAACGAATCGATAGTTATTTAGGCGCGATGGCGTCAGATTGTCTGGATTCCCTCGGAATAACTGCGTATGGTTGGTATTCGTGCGTATAACGGGATTTTCGGCGGAATAAATGCAAATGGTTGTTATTTGGCTTACGCGGTGTGATCATTTATTAACACTATCTATGAATGTTTAATTGTTGAGAATGACCATCTTGATCGCAAACGAATATTTTACCGTCTATCGAAAGAGCATACACTGTTCCAGCAACTCCTCCGATTTCCCTAATGTTCTGCAAATCGTTCATTTTAGCGTGATTTTCAATAAACCAAACTGTCCCATCTTCTCTTAACGCGAACCCGCCGCTAATTTGCGCAACGTGATCCATAATCGGATAGGGTTTTTGCTAAGTTGAACCCCAAGTCCAAACCGTTCCGTTTCGATCTACCGGGTATCCTTCGCTTATCTCTACGATATCCTGCAATCCGCTAATTGGGAATAGCGCGTTATCTCTCGACTCCCAAACCGATCCGTCATCATTCAGAAAAGTCAGGTAGTTGCCTATATCTTTTGCGTTAGCCAACCAAGGATAGGGTCGAACTTTATTGCTGGAAAAATCAGGGTCTGAGAGATCGCCTTCGGTCGGAACCCTACCATACGAAGGGTGCCATCCCCATACCGTCCCATCCCTTTTTTTGAACATTATCCCTGCTTCCGAGCTCCAAATATCGATGACATGATTTGCTTTAGGGAATTTTTTAGGTCGTTTAAGTTGGGGGCTCATGTTAAATAATCCTCTTGGCTCATAATCCAAAGGTTCTCCCCAAAACCAGACTTGCCCGTTCTCTTTCAGCGCAAAGTGTCGATTTTCCCCGTTAACGACTTTCACAATATGATCCAAGTGATTTACTTGGACAAATAAAGAGACTTTTCCGTCAATCATCTCATCTTGGTCATTGGAATGGACAAGCTGATCTCTCGAGATGATGATGTTACCTGACGAAGTCAACAAATAACCGCCACTTAGCACGTGTACTACGTTGTCTAAAGTTTGTACCGGATGATGGCTAACATCCCCGCCTGTATTGCAACCAGATATCTGAACCACGGCAAGATTATAAAATACAACAGTTGCAAATTTCTTCTGGATTCGTTCATATCGCATAGGAGCTCGTCCTCCCGGATAAACTTAATCACCATAAATACCTTACCACATATTTCAAAATGGATAGTGACTTTTATGGTCAAGCGTTGGGGTTGACAGGAAACCAATTCCAAGTTAAGATCTGTAAGTAAATTCCACTAGGGGCGCCCGCATGGGCTGAGATAAGGCAACCGCCTTGGTCCCTTTGAACCTGATCTGGGTCATGCCAGCGTAGGAAAGTGGGCAATGTTCGTCATACGTTCGCGGTACGGTAGCGGAGTGCCTAGAGGCCTCGCCATACTGTCATGCTGCGCGTTAACGCGATACATTTCCGCCGCTCCCTCCGGGGCGGCTTTTGTTGTTTAGAAGCCGCCGCGAAGAGCGGTGGAGCTGCGCCATTTTTTTATTATTGCGGCCTCCTAGTGGAAATTTTGCGCTATTTTCCATTAGGAGGTTGTTTGTTATGTCGATGTTGACGAAGCCGTTGCCGGGCAGCCGCAAAGTGTACGTCCAAGGCTCCCGGGAAGATATCCGGGTGCCGATGCGCGAAATCGCGCTTACGCCGAGCTACGGGAGGAACGGAGAGGAACCGAACGCGCCGGTTCAAGTGTACGATCCGAGCGGTCCTTATACGGACGAGAACTACGTCGCGGACGTAAGGCGAGGGCTGCCACCGCTGCGGAACCAGTGGATCACGGAGCGGGGGGACGTTGTCGCCTACGAGGGGCGCGAAGTGAAGCCGGAGGATAACGGATTCTCTTCGGAACGTTCGGTTGCCGAGCGAGGAGCGGAGTTGTTTCCTAAGACGACGAATCAATGCCTGCAGGCTGCGCCAGGTCGTAACGTCACGCAGCTTCATTACGCGCGTCAAGGAATCGTCACGCCGGAAATGGAGTTCATCGCCATCCGCGAAGGGTTTAGTCCGGAATTCGTTCGAGACGAAGTAGCCACCGGCCGCGCGGTCATCCCGGCGAACGTTAACCATCCGGAGAGCGAGCCGATGATCATCGGACGTCATTTTCACGTGAAAATCAACGCCAACATCGGCAACTCCGCGGTCGCATCCTCGATCGAGGAGGAAGTCGAGAAAATGACGTGGGCGACGCGCTGGGGCGCGGACACGATCATGGACCTGTCCACCGGCAAAAACATTCATACGACGAGGGAATGGATCATTCGCAACTCGCCGGTCCCGGTCGGCACCGTTCCGATCTATCAGGCGCTCGAGAAGGTCGGCGGCAAGGCGGAAGACCTCAGCTGGGAAGTGTTCCGCGACACGCTGATCGAGCAGGCGGAGCAAGGCGTGGACTACTTCACGATTCATGCCGGCGTGCTGCTGCGTTATATCCCGCTTACGGCGAAGCGCGTGACGGGTATCGTCTCGCGGGGCGGTTCGATTATGGCGGCTTGGTGCCTTGCCCATCACAAGGAAAATTTCCTGTACGCGCATTTCGAGGAGATATGCGAAATCATGAAAGCTTACGACGTAACCTTCTCGCTCGGCGACGGTCTACGACCCGGTTCCATCGCGGACGCGAACGACGAGGCGCAGTTCGCGGAGCTTGATACGCTAGGCGAGCTGACGGACATCGCTTGGAAGCATGACGTGCAAGTGATGATCGAAGGCCCCGGTCACGTGCCGATGCATCTCATCAAAGAGAACGTCGACCGCCAGATGGAGGTATGCAAAGAAGCGCCGTTCTACACGCTTGGACCCCTGACGACGGACATCGCGCCGGGTTACGACCATATAACGTCCGCAATCGGTGCGGCAATGATCGGTTGGTTCGGCACGGCGATGTTATGCTACGTCACGCCTAAGGAGCACTTGGGCCTGCCGAACAAGGAAGACGTCAAAGACGGGGTCATCGCCTACAAGATAGCCGCGCACGCGGCGGATTTGGCGAAGGGACATCCGAGAGCGCGGCTTCGCGACGACGCGCTGTCCAAGGCGCGCTTCGAGTTCCGCTGGCGGGATCAGTTCCACCTGTCCCTCGATCCGGAACGCGCGATGTCCTACCACGACGAGACGTTGCCTGCGGAAGCGGCGAAATCCGCGCATTTCTGCTCGATGTGCGGACCGAAATTTTGCAGCATGCGCATAACGCAAGACATTCGCGACTATGCCGCGGAGCGCGGTCTCGATACGCAAGAGGCGCTCGAGGCGGGCATGAAGCGGGAATCGGAGCGATTCTTGGCAGCGGGAAGCCGGATTTATGCGCCATGATAGATTAGAGTCGGAGCGTTACTCCCGACAAATTCGATTCGCGCCGATCGGAGAGGCGGGTCAGCGCAAGCTCGACGATGCCGGCGTTCTCGTCGTAGGCGCTGGCGCGCTCGGCGCGTCGCTCGCCCAACATATGGTCCGGTCAGGCGTCGGCTTCGTTCGCCTCGTCGACCGGGATTACGTGGAGCTGAGCAATCTGCATCGGCAGACGTTATTCGACGAGGAGGACGCACGAGCCGCGCTGCCGAAGGCGGTTGCCGCAGCCGCCAAGCTTCGCCGCATGAACAGCGGCGCTAGAATTGAAGCATTGGTGGCCGATGTCGGCGAGCGCAACGCCGAGTCGCTGCTCATGGGCGTCGACCTCGTGCTCGACGGTACGGACAACGCCGAGACGAGGCTGCTGATGAGCGACGCTTGTTTCGCGCACGGGGTGCCTTTCGTCTACGGCGGGGTTGCCGGATCGGGCGGGATGAGCGCGATGCTCGTGCCCGGCAAGCATGTCTGTCTGCGTTGCTTGCTCGGAGAGGAAGAGGCCGACGACTCGGATGGCGGCGCGCCGACTTGCGATACGGTCGGCGTCATTGCCCCGGCTGTGGAGCTAATAGCCGGATTGCAAGCGGTCGAAGCGCTCAAATGGCTGACCGGAAACGTAAATGCGCTGCGCGATACATGGGTATCGGCGGACGTATGGAACTTGTCGCTTAAGGAGTGGAAGCTGCCGCCGCCTCGCGAAAGCTGCGCTCATTGCGGGTCAGGGCACCGCCCCGAACGGTCGAACGAGGTTGCCCGGGTGCCCCAATCTCGCTCTAACGCATGGAAAGTCGAGGAACGGGAGCAGCCGCTCGAAGAAGAGCAAGCAGTCGTGCTATGCGGTAGAGATACGGTGCAATTGACGCTTCGTCCAACGCTTCTTTTGTCGGAGCGGGAAGAGCGGCTTTCAAGCCGGGGCTGCGAAATTACGGCGAGCAATGCGTATTTGATTCGCACGCTGACGCCTGATGGCGAACGCATCGTCATCTTTTCGGACGGAAGGTCGCTCATCCAAGGGGCAGGAGGAATGGAACGGGCGGAACAGATTTACCGAAGTTATTTGGCAGAAGAGGAGGCTCCGCAATGAAGGGGAAGCTCGATTTCAAGCTATATGTCATCACGGGAGAAAATGATCATCCGGGACGCAGCATGCTGGAGGTGATGGAAGCGGCGTTGAAAGGCGGCGCGGACATCGTGCAACTGCGGGACAAGGCCATCTCTAAACGGGATCTGCTGGAGAAAGCGAAAAGGCTGAAAGACTTAACGGCTAAATACAACGTGCCGCTTATCGTTAATGATCATCCGGACGTCGCGCTCGCGGTCGAGGCGGACGGGGTCCATCTCGGCCAAGACGACATGCCGGTCGCCGTCGCGCGCCAGATCATGGGACCCGATCGGATCATCGGCGTTTCGACGCACCGGATGGAGCAAGCCCGAGAGGCCGTAGAAGCGGGCGCGGATTATATTGGGGTAGGTCCCGTGTACGCGACCGGAACGAAACCGGGCCGTCAGCCCGTGACGACCGCATACGTGTCCCAAGTTGCCGCCGAAATACGGATTCCGTGGGTCGCCATCGGCGGCATCACGCCCGATAACGCATTCGAGGTGCTGAACGCGGGGGCGAGCAGGCTGTGCGCGGTGTCCGCGGTCGTCGGGAGCGAGGATCCCGAAGCGGTTTGCAGGAAACTTAAGGAGCAAATCGAAGCGAGAACAATAACGTCGCGCGAAGGCAAAGAACGGGAAGCCTCGGGCATATTCGTGACCGTGAACGGGCGGCGATCGCGGACGCGAGCGTCGACGCTTATCGAATTGGCGGAGCAGTACGAGCTGCAGGGCAGGCGGGTCGTAGCCGAGCTGGACGGGGAATTCGTCCCGCGCAGAAGCTGGGGCGAAGCGCCGCTGCGGTCCGGAGCGACGGTCGAATTCGTTCATTTCGTCGGGGGAGGTTGATCGGATGAGAGGCACGTTATTGAACGACCCGCTAGTCATCGGCGGTCAGACGCTCGGCTCGCGTTTTTTCCTCGGGACAGGAAGATTCCCGAGCCCGGCCGTTATGCTGCAGGCGCTTGAGGCTTCCGAAGCACAGGTCATTACGTTCGCGGTTCGCCGCATCAATCTCGACGAGGTCGCGGACGATAGCGTACTGCAGCATGTGGCTGATCGCGGCTATATTTATTTGCCGAATACGTCGGGGTCGAGCAACGCCGACGAAGCGGTACGCATCGCGCGATTGGCGCGTGCCGCGGGGCTCGGCAACTGGATCAAAGTCGAGATTAGCGCCGATCCGCGCACGCTGCTGCCGGACCCTATTGAGACGCTGAAAGCGACGGAACGCCTCGTACAGGAGCAATTCGTCGTGCTTCCCTATACGTCGGACGATCCGATTCTTTGCCGCCGCCTGCAAGAAGCGGGAGCCGCTGCCGTCATGCCGGGCGGCTCGCCGATCGGGACGGGTCTTGGCTTACTGAACCCATACAATCTCGGCTTGATCGCCGAAGAAGCTATCGTTCCCGTCATCGTGGACGCAGGACTCGGTTCCGCGCAAGACGTCGTGCAGGCGATGGAGCTTGGGGCGTCGGGCATTCTGGCCAATACGCCGGTCGCCAAAGCGCAAGATCCCGTCGCCATGGCCAGGGCCATGAAGCTCGCCGTAGAAGCAGGAAGGTTGTCTTATAGGGCAGGCCGCATCCCGAAGAAAAGGTATGCGTCGGCAAGCAGCGAGCTGGCAGGGTCTTTGTACGAGAGCGCCTTGTCGGAAGGTAAGGCTTAGCATGGCGGCGGAATCGGTATTGATTCTGGGCGGCGGCATTATCGGGTTGTCTTGCGCGCTGGAAGCGACCTTGCTAGGATTTCGGGTTACCGTAGTGGAGGAGAACGGAATCGGAGGCCAAGCTACGGGCGCGGCGGCGGGCATGCTGGCCCCGTACTCGGAAAATCCGGACGGCGCCGATCCGTTCTTCCGGCTATGCCGGGACAGCTTCCTGCGATACCCCGAGTGGGTTCGTCAAGTCGAGGAGATTTCCGGGCAACGGGTGGAGCTGCGCGCGAGCGGCAGCTTGAACGTGGCGTTCCACGAAGCGGATTTGTTGCCGATGCAGACACGTCTGGAATGGCAGAGGCCATACTGCGCGCAGATGGAATGGCTGGACGAGACGCAACTGCGCAAGTTGGAGCCGCAACTATCGCGCCGGGCAATCGGGGCATTATATTGTCCGGCCGAAAGCCACGTATTCGCGCCAAAGCTGGCGTTTGCCGCGGAAGAAGCCTGCAGGCGGGTCGGGGTTCGACTCGTCCCGCATGCAGGGCGGCTAACGAAGCTCGATGTAACGGAGGCGTCCGGCGTATCCGTTACGATGGGCGATGAGCAAACTTGGCGTGCCGACCGGCTTGTCGTCTGCACCGGAGCCTGGAGCGGTTTTCTTCAGGAGTGGATTCCCGTCAACGTGCCGGTTCATCCGATTCGCGGGCAAATATGCGCTTACGACGCCGAGTTGGGGGAAGTTCGGCATATGGTCTTTTCGAGCCAGGCTTACTGGGTGAGGAAAAACGACGGAACGATCGTCTGCGGGGCGTCGGAGGACGTGGCGGGGTTTGACCGAAGCGTAACGGCGCACGGCATTGAGCGTTTGACAAGGTGGAGCGGCCGCGTGTTCCCTTTCCTGGAAGGCGAGCTGCCGGTCAGAAGTTGGGCGGGCATTAGACCCGCGACGCTTGACGGTCGACCGCTGATCGGCGAAGTTCCGGGCTGTCCCGAAATAATCGTGGCGGCCGGGCATTATCGCAACGGCATTCTGCTAAGTCCCGCAACCGCATCGATGGTCGGGCAGCTTCTGCTTGCGAAATCGGATTCGTATGCCGACGCATTCAGCCTGGAGCGCTTCAACCGGTCGCAGGACAAGGAGCGATCGAGATGAGCGCGGCAATTACGCGGCCCCCGATCGTCCTGACCGTCGCAGGCTCCGATTCGGGAGGGGGAGCGGGCATTCAAGCGGATTTGAAGACGTTCCAGGAGCTCGGCGTTTACGGGATGAGCGTCATCACCGCGATAACCGCGCAGAACAGCGTCGGCGTCCAGCGCATCGAGCCGGTTTCCCCCGAGTTGGTCGAGGCGCAGCTTGTCAGCGTGCTCGGAGATATCGGGGCCGACGCGGTCAAGACGGGGATGCTGCCGACAAGGGCGCATGTCGAGACAGTCGCCGCCGCCATACGTCGGTACAAACCAAGGAACCTCGTCGTTGACACGGTGCATGCGGCGAAGGACGGCTCCGCGCTCATGGGCATGGACGCATTCGAAGCGATGCAATCGATGCTGCTGCCGTTGGCGGATGTCGCTACGCCTAACTTGCCTGAAGCCTGCCGGCTTCTTGGCTTGTGCGAAACGGACATTCGGTCCGTCGAAGACATGGAGCAAGCGGCGATCAAGCTGCTGTCGTTCGGACCTCGGCATGTGCTGCTTAAGGGAGGTCACTTCGCCGGAGCCAAGGAAGCGATCGACATCTTCGTCGGTCCGTCAAGCTCCGAGCCTGCGCGCCGCATAAGCGGTATTCGCCATCAGACCTCGCATACCCATGGGACCGGCTGTACGACGGCGTCGGCCGTCGCGGCGTATATCGCGAGAGGGCGTTCGACCGAAGACGCTTGCCGACAGGCCAAAGCGTTCGTATCCGAGGCGATCGCCGCCTCTTTTCCGACCGGTGCGGGAACGGGATCGCTGTGGCACGGAGCTAGCCGCCAAAGCGCGATTTGCGGGAATAGGAACGATGTTTTATGATAATAGCTGAAGTTTTCACCTGAAGGGAGCTGCTTCCATGTCGGAAGAGCGCATGCTCAACGTTGGCAAAATCGTCAACACGCACGGCATTCGCGGCGAAGTGAAAGTGTACCCGCAGACCGATTTTCCCGATATTCGCTTCAAACCGGGCGCCAAGCTGACGATGTTCCCGCCGGAGTCCGGCGCGCCGATCGCCGTCGAAGTCGTCTCATCGCGCGAACAGAAGAAGATGTATATCCTTAAGCTCAAGGGATACGACGAGATTAATCAAGTCGAACGCTTTAAAGGCTGGGAGCTGAAGGTGTCCGATGCGGAGCGGGTTCCCTTGGAAGAAGGGGAATACTACGTACGCGATATTATCGGGTGCGAGGTCGTAACCGATGAGGGGCAGACGCTCGGCACGATTACGGACACGTTGTCGCCAGGCGCCAACGACATCTGGGTCGTTAAGCTGCCGAAAGGCAAGGAGCTGCTGCTGCCGGTCATCGACGATGTCATATTGGACGTCGATATCGCCGCCCGCAAAGTGACCGTGCATCTGATGGAAGGACTGCTGTAACGATGCGGATCGACGTATTGACGCTATTCCCCGAGATGTTCGATGGCGTGTTCGGCGCCAGCATTCTCGGCAAAGCGAGAGACAAGGGCATCGTGTCGCTGAACACGGTCAACTTTCGCGATTTCTCGAACAGTAAGCACGGGACCGTCGACGATACGCCGTATGGCGGAGGCGGGGGCATGGTGCTGAAAGCGGAGCCGATCTTCGGGGCCGTGGAGCATATCTCAGCCGAGAATAACGAGCAAACCAAGCCTCCGCGTATCATCCTCATGTGCCCGCAAGGCGAGCCCTTGTCGCAACGCAAAGCGCACGAGCTTGCGGAGGAAGATCATTTAATCTTCATTTGCGGCCATTACGAGGGCTACGACGAGCGGATTCGCGAGCATCTCGTCACGGACGAGCTGTCGATCGGCGACTACGTGCTGACCGGCGGTGAACTGCCGGCGATGGTCGTCATCGACACCGTCGTTCGTCTGCTGCCCGGCGTACTAGGCAACGAGCAATCGGCCGTGACGGATTCCTTCAGCGACGGCTTGCTGGAATATCCGCATTATACGCGTCCCGCGGAGTTCCGCGGCTGGAAAGTACCGGACGCGTTGCTGTCCGGACATCATGCGGAGATCGAAAAGTGGCGCAGGCGGCAATCGCTTCAGCGCACGCTCGAGCGCCGTCCCGAGCTGCTGGATTCGGCGGAGCTGACGGCGGAAGAGCGGAAGTGGCTGGAGGACCAAAAGCAGGAATAACAGAAGCCGCATCTCCACTACGGAAATGCGGCTTGTTTGACGTGCGATTATTCTTGCATTCCAGTTCGGCTAAAGAACGAGTAAGAGATGGCTCTCCCGTCGATCGAGTCGTCCTCGCCTTGCAAATATGCCAACGCGGACTCGAGACCGTCGACGTACTTTAATCGGATAAGGCCGATTCGTTGCTCGTCGATTCCGGGGGCTTGCTCCTTAATCGCTTCAGGCAATACGATGACGATCGTTCTTAGTTGCGGATGATGGATCGACGGCATCGCCTTCAGTATCGCGTCAAGCGTGATAATGGCCGTCCGGGCAATCATTCGATTATCGATCAACAAGTGAAAAGGCTCCGTCGCTTGTCCCAACGCGCGGTTCGCATCCGCTTCGATCGCCCGGAAATCCTCCGGCGTAACTTCAGGCTCGAAGTGAGTTAAAGCGAGAATGCGGTTTTTCATTATCCAGCCTGCTCTATAGCGCACCGTTCCAACTCCTTAGGGTAGGGTGATCGCGCTCTGGCTATAAGACCATAGCGCTTCGACGATCCGTCGCGAGGGAAGAGGGGGAGAGAATTGCAAGGGCCGATCCTGCTTCCAATGCACTTCCGCGTGTTTCTCGGATAGGAGACGATAGAAGTAAGAGCTGCCTTTGGCGATCGATTTACCGAACAACCGGGACAGTAAAGGCAGCGGAAACGGCGCCTCCTTGAAGAGATTCGTACGAACCATCCCCGGATAGCACGTATGAACGCGCAATTCAGGATTTCGCTTAGCGAGTTCGGAAGCGTACAGATCGACCGCAAGCGCGGCCTTTAACGCCGCTTGCATTCCCGAATGACGGCCGGTCCAATCCGTCGGCGAGTTCCTATGGTTGCCGTTGCCTCCCGTCATTACGATGCATCTGTCCCTACCGATTTTGTTCTGTTGAAGCAACGTCTGGGTTAGGGCGAATTTGCTTAAATAATTCGTTGCGAAAGTCGTCTCGTAACCTTCCTCTGTCACGCTCATTTTTGTGCCGAAGGACACGACGCCGGCGCATAGCACTAGCGCATCGACGGGACCGTCGATCTCGTCCGCCAGTCTCAGCGTATCGGATAAGTTCGATAAATCGGTTTGAATAAATTTAACGCCCAGTTCCGAAGCGACTCGGTCGCCTCGCGCCCGATCGCGGCCGATGACGGTGACCTCCCATCCTCTTGCGGCTGCGAGGCAAGCCGTGCCGTATCCGATTCCGCTTGTACCGCCCGTTATTACAACTCGCATATTTGACCTCCAATTGTTAGGGTCCTAGCAAAAAGACCGACGTTCACAACCGAACATGAAGTACAATCACATGACCATCGCCTCCCCCAATTAATTAGCATCCTAGCTATATGACGCGGAAATCTCGGTGCGCTTAATACATCTCCGTGTCGCCGAGATTTTTGGCTACTCGTTGCAACCAATGTCCGAGCAAATCTCTCTCCGCTTGCGAGAACCCCTTGAGCATTTCGTCCTCGAACGCATGGATGAGATCGATGAGCTTCGCGAATAACTCCCGCCCTGACGGCGTTAGCGTCACGACGTTGGCTCTTCCGTCCGTTCGGCTAGGACGACGCGAGATATACGAGCGAGCTTCCAGCTTATCCAATATTCCGGTCAGCGTAGCGGAGGTGATGCCGGTATTGTGCTGGAGCTTCTGTTGTTCCATCCCTCCCGATTTGTATAGATACCCCATCACCTCGAATTGCGAAGTGGTTAACTGGAATTGCGCGAGTCGCAAGTCGAGTTTTTTGCGCATAATGATATACGTTCTTTTTAGATAAAATATAGATTGAGACATGCTCCCTCGCTCCAATTACAGTGAGTGTACTGATTGTTAGCATCCTAATTATATGCCAACGATTTCCAAGGTGTCAAACGACTAAATGATTATCCGACTCCCGCTCATGAAAAAACCACACCCGGAGGTGTGGCAAGATTCCTATCCCTGCCGTTCGGTATATTTTTTGAAGTTGTCCAAAAACGCTTGCCAGCCGGCTTGCTGCATCTCGACCGAATGCGTGGACTCGGCGTCGAAGGTTTCGACGATTCTCGTGTCGTTGCCTTGAGCCGTAAAGGAGATCGCGACTTTCCTCCCGTCTCCGAGCGTGTAGGCGATGTACTCGTTCGTCCGGATTTCATCGTAGATGCCGCCGAAATCGAAGCCGAAGCTTCCGTCTTTGGCTTCCATTCTCGTTAGGAATTTTCCGCCGACTCTAAGGTCGTTCTCGGCGTTCGGCGCATGCCAGTCGTCGGAAGCGAAAGACCATTGGGTGATGTGCTGCGGTTCCGTCCAATTCGCCCATGCTTTCTCGACCGGCGCATGGACCGTCGTCTCTACCGTGATCGAGGCTTGTTTTCCCGTTTCCATTACGATTCCCCACCTAACAATGGATATTGTACAACCATTTCTAATTATATCATTGGATCATTAGACAAGGTAGGCAGGAGACCGATAACCGGTTCGCGATTTCAAATCAAAATCCCCTTGTGTTATGCGCCCCGTTATGATAAAATTTCAAATGTTGTTCTGTTTGTCACGTAGGACGGTCCTCTGCACGCCATGATCCGAATGAAGGCATTCGGGGAGCGGGGTACGAACGTCTGTTATGGAAGGAGTGAGACCCTAATGAGTAACCTTATTCAAGCGATCACGCAAGAGCAGCTTCGCAAGGACGTGCCTAGCTTCCGTCCAGGCGATACGCTCAAAGTATACGTGAAAGTCGTCGAGGGTTCCCGTGAGCGCGTTCAGCTGTTCGAAGGCGTTGTCATCAAACGTCGCGGCGGCGGCATTAGCGAAACTTTCACGGTTCGCAAAATCTCTTACGGCGTCGGCGTAGAGCGTGCTTTCCCAGTACACTCGCCGCGCATCGAGAAAATCGAAGTGACTCGCCGCGGTAAAGTTCGCCGTGCGAAACTGTACTACCTGCGTAACCTTCGCGGTAAAGCAGCGCGTATCAAAGAAATTCGATAATGGCGTCAAAGGGGGGCTTGGCGATGTTCAAGTCTCCCTTTTTGCATTTTCTCCAGACGAATCGAGGCGATAATGAATGGACCAGAACAATTCCAAAACGGACGAAATAGCCGATCCAATCGACCAGTCGACGGACAGCGATCGTGCGGTATCGCCGCGCCCTATGATATCGATCGACGAGCAGGATGGCCGAGCAGAGGGAGAGAACGGTTCGGGCGAGGCGGAGACGCCGCGGAAACCCGGCAATTCCAGAATGGGTAACGAAATCTTCGAGTGGATCAAAGCGCTGGCGATCGCCGGCTTGCTCGTGTTCGTCATTCGCTGGTTCCTGGTCAGTCCGTTCATCGTGGACGGCCCGTCGATGCAGCCGAATTTCAAGGATCGGGAAAGAATCATCGTCAACAAAATCATTTACGACATTCGCGAGCCGAAACGCGGCGAAGTGATCGTATTCCACGTACCTGAAGAACAACGCGACTTCATCAAGCGCGTCATCGGCGTGCCCGGCGACACGGTTAGAGTCGAGGGAGACAGCGTCTACATAAACGGCGAGCCGATTGAGGAAACTTATTTGAAGGAATCCTATGAATCGAAGCATGCCGAGGGTCTAGAATACAACGAGCATAAGTTCAACAGCGACTTTCCGAACGAATCGTTCCCTGACGGCAAAGTGCCCGAAGACATGCTGTTCGTCATGGGCGACAACCGCTCGAACAGCGAGGACAGCCGCATGATCGGATACATTCCGATCGATCGCGTAGTCGGACGCGCGGATCTCGTGTTCTGGCCGATCGGGGATTTTCACTTCATTAAGCACTAAACTATGAACGGGGAATCGGAATGACGATACAATGGTTTCCCGGACATATGACCCGGGCCAAACGTCAAATCGAAGAAAAATTAAAGCTGATCGACGTCGTCATCGAGCTGCTCGACGCGAGAATACCGCAATCGAGCCGCAATCCGATGATCGACGAGATTACCGGCTCCAAGCCGCGCCTTATCCTGCTGAACAAAGCGGATTTGGCGGATTCGGAGCGTACGGCGGAATGGAGCAGGTATTTTCGCGAGAAGGGCCACATGACGCTGGCGATCGACGCGAATTCGGGGACCGGCGTGAAGGAAATCGCCGGCAAAGCGAAGGAGCTTCTGAAGGAAAAGATTCAGCGCCAGATCGACAAAGGCATGAAGCCGAGGCCGCTTCGAGCGCTTATCGTCGGCATCCCGAACGTCGGCAAGTCCACGCTGATCAACCGGATCGCGGGAAGGAACATCGCCATCACGGGCGACCGTCCGGGCGTAACGAAGGGCCAGCAATGGATCAAGACGGGCGGAGAGCTCGAGCTGCTCGATACGCCGGGCATTCTGTGGCCGAGGTTCGACGATCCGATCGCCGGCTTCCGCTTAGCCGCTACGGGGGCCATCAAGGAAGACGTCCTGCATATCGACGAAGTCGCATGCTTCGTGCTGAAGGATCTCGTTCGGGGATACCGGCCGATTCTCGCGGAACGGTACGGACTGACCGACCTTCCTGACGAACTGCCGGATCTGCAGTCCGCCATCGAGGTGCTGGAGCAGATCGGACGTCGCAGAGGCTGTCTGGCCGGCGGAGGCCATGTCGATTACGAGAAGGCCGCCGGCATCGTGCTGCGCGAATTGCGCGCGGGCAAGCTGGGCCGGATGACGCTGGAATCTCCGGACGAATTCACGGAGACGGCTGCGGAGCCTACCACATGATTGTAATGAGAACGGGAAACCGCTATTAGGCGCAGTTGCGATTGCGTCCGAATGGCGGTTTTTTCATGCGCGCGTCGTGTCGAAAAACGACAGAATCGGCGGATGGCGTGATACAATGGACGTAAGGCGGTGAGCGGAAATGATCAACGCGCGTGATGAGGATATGGCGGGCAAAGCGATTGCGTTAATCGACGGGCAATGCGTCATGTGCAACTCGATTTCGCAATGGTATATTGAGCGCGACTCGGCCGACATTTTCCGGTTCGCGTCCTTGCAGTCGTCCGTAGGACAAAAGCTGCTTCGCGAGGGCGGAATGCCGGAAGCGGGGATGGATACGTTCGTGCTCATTGACGGCGGCCGCTATTATACGAGATCGACGGCTGCGCTTCGCTCATTGAAACGATTGGGCGGCCGATGGCGGCTCGTGTACGTTTTTGTGATCGTTCCTAAATTTATTCGGGATGGCGTATATAGCTTCATCGCGCGGAATCGGTATCGTTGGTTCGGGAAGACGGATAGCTGTCCGATTCCGACGCCGCGGCTGCGGAGCAAGTTTCTGGACTGGGATGAACAGTAATGACGAGAAGTACGACATAAGCAATCGGATGGACGAGGGTGTAGGGGGCGCAGCATCATGAGTGAAGAAAACGATAATAAGGTAGAAATCAATAGACTCGCTTTCGAATCGGAGCTGTGGGCGCAAGGTTGTACGGCGGTAGCGGGCGTGGACGAGGTAGGACGGGGTTGCTTGTTCGGCGACGTCGTGGCGGCCGCGGTCATCCTGCCGGTCGGACTCGTGCTGGAGGAAGTCAACGATTCGAAGCAGCTGAGCGAGAAGAAGAGAGACAGGCTCTACGATCTTATCGTCGCGGAAGCCGTGGCATGGTCGGTTGCGAGAGTCGAGGCCAAAGTGATCGACGAGATCAACATTCGCCAAGCGTCGCGGCTTGCGATGAAACAGGCGGTGCTCGGATTGGGCGCGACGCCGGAGCATTTGCTTGTCGATGCGGAAACCGTGGATTTGGATATTCCGCAGACGGCGATCATCAAGGGAGATTTCCTCAGCCAGTCGATCGCGGCGGCATCGATCATCGCCAAAGTAACGAGAGACAGGCTGTGCACGGATGTATGGGATTCGTTGTATCCGGGGTACGGCATCGCGGCGCACAAAGGCTATGCGACGAAGACGCACCGCGAAGCGATCGCGGAGCTCGGGCCTACGCCGCTGCACCGGCGAAGCTTCCTCGGGAACATCGGGGTGGAGCAGCAATTGTTGTTTTAGAGGATTAGGCATTTAGGGCTGTCATGGATTTGCCGATACATAAGAGTAGACAGTATGAGCGGCGGGAGGAAACGGCATGAGCATGAACGTCAATATCGGACAACTCGCGCGGGCGCTGCTCGGAGAAGCGCAGCCAGCGGATACGGCGCGCGCGCTAGAGCTGCGAATCGGTCAGATCGTGCGCGGCGTGCTGCTCGAGATGATGGACAACCAGGAGGGGCTCGTCAACATCAACGGCGTGCACGTTCGCGCCAAGCTGGAAGCGGACATGCCGCTCGGACGCGGCATGCTGCTGCAGGTGCAGCCGAGTCCGAACGGGGATGTCGTGCTGAAGCCGCTTGCCGAAGCGACGGACGTTCTTCCCGAGGAAGGGCTGAAGGATGCGCTGAAGTCGTTCGGCTTGCCGGATCAGAAGTCGAGCATGGAACTGTTGCGCGGCCTGAAACGCGACAGGTTTCCTCTGACGAAGGAGACGGCGGCGCAGTTCAATACGGCGATGGCGGCGAAGCCTGCCGGAGTGGACGCGCAGTCGTGGATGGGCGCGGCTGACGTGGCGTTCCGCCGCGGATTGACGCCGACGGAGACGACGCTCGGATCGCTGCGGCAAGCGCTGTTCGGACAGCCGCTGCATGAAGGGCTTAACGAGCTGCAGACCGCTCTCACGAAATGGTTGGGCGGGGAAGAGGCGACCGGCGCGCAGGGACGCGCCGGTGCGTTAGGGAAGGATGCTGTCGCGGCGGGTCAGCGCTTGCAGCAAGTGCTTAGTCAAGGAGCGGCCATCGTCTCGGAAGGCGAGGCGCAGCTGTCCGGCCAGGCA
>JAEWPC010000026.1 GCA_023460795.1 Bacillota bacterium
ATCCGCTCGACTTGCATGTATTAGGCACGCCGCCAGCGTTCGTCCTGAGCCAGGATCAAACTCTCCATAAAAGTAAACCTTTTATCGAAGAGCCTTTCGGCTCAATCTGTATTGCTGGTTTGTTCACTTAAAGTGAACGATTTATTACCGTAAATTACGCTCGATGTTCAGTTTTCAAAGAACAAGCTGTGTTGATTTTTCTCGTCCACCGTGTCAGCGGCGACCTTTATAATATATCACAGCGGCCTACTCGATTGCAAGAGGTAATTTCTTACTTCTTTCATTCTTTCGTATATCTTCGCCGTGCATCAGCCCGCTTTAAGTGGGGCGAAAGATAATTTAACACAGATCGGTAGAGCAGGTCAAGCCTTTTGGTCAACCTTTTTTCATTATCTTTGCTGCCTCAATCCCGTTGCGTATCTGGACAGCTCTCTAGGAGGCGCAATGCGGGCATACATACGGAAGATGATCTTATATCGCTTGGAGATAGCCTCCTTAACGGGTCCGTCCAATCTGCGATCGCTCATGTCGAGCAGCATTTCGTCCATTTCCTTGCGCAGCAGATAGTCGAGCTCTTTACATTCTTTATCCGTGAACATCATCCCAAGCATAAGGCGCGAATCCTCCTGTATAAAAGCGGCATGTACCGAAGCATGGACAGTATCGACGACGATCAAGACCCGCTTCCGGCATCGTTTTACTGTTATGCTCTTTTTTGCCCGCCTTTATGTCGGTAGATTCGCGCCTAGAGTAAACTTTATAATCGCTAACTAGCCAGCCAATACGTTACCGTGCTTTCGACGAGCGCCGCAACCAGAAGTAACACGACGATCGTGACGAATCCGGGGACAGCGCCGATCGCCGTTCTCGCGAACGGTTTCCATGGCTCATCCTTCCCGGTGAGAGAGCGGCTGACCCCTCGGAGGAACGTAAGGCCGAACCGGATGCCGAATGCGCAAGCCAAGAACACCGCGCTGAGCTCGAAGATGCCGTGGGGCAGTATCCCTTTAATGACCGCCAGCCAGACGTTCTGATCGTTCCACGAGACCAGCTTGAGCACATAGCCCATCAACAGCCCGTTCGTAACGAGCACGACGATCGGCATAATGCCGCCCATGATGCCGAAGCCCATAGCCATTACGCAAGCGAGCAGGTTTTTCCCGAAGAGGATGAAGAACATCGTTCGTTCCGGCGTTTCCGAGCCATCGATCTCCTGCCTGAGCTTATCGAATTGCTCCAATTGCAAGTTCATCCAATCGACCTGCGTATCCACCGCCCCTCCGACGAACGCGCTGGCGAAAAACAATAAGCAAGCGAAGATAAAGTACCTCCGCGATTCTTTCCACGTTAACAGCAAACCCTGACGCGTAAACATCCCGCTTCCTCCCTATCCCATGAATAACTAGGTCGAACAAGCATACATTGTAGTATACGAGCCTGGCCAAGCCTTACAGCAAGCGATCATCATTCTATTCCGGAAAGGAGCCGGTCATTCCCCATGAACTACTTTTTCGTGTTTAATGGACGGCGCATCAAAAGATTCCTGTTCCTCGCTTTGTCCGCATTGCTGTCCATCGCCGTTATATGGGTCGAGAAAGACAATCTGAGCGTATTCGCCCCCCATCCTCCGGCCGCCATCTACAGCGTGCCGACGGAACGTAAAGTCGTTGCGCTTACGTTCGACATCAGTTGGGGCGACAAACGGGCCGAGCCTATACTCGAGATTCTGAAAAACAAAGGAGTCAAGAACGTCACGTTCTTCCTCTCTTCCCCATGGAGCAAGACGCACCCGGACATCGTGAAGAAGATCGTCGACGCAGGCTATGAAATCGGAAGCCATGGACATAAGCACGATAACTACAGTCAATACGGCGATTCGGAAATCCAAAAACAAATCACGGTCGCCGACGGCATTCTCAGGGAGATGACGGGCAAGAGCCCTACCTTGATCCGCATGCCTAACGGAGACTTCGACAAACGCGTACTCCGTATCGCCGAGTCGCTCAATTATAAAGTCATCCAGTGGGATACCGACTCCCTCGACTGGAAGAACCCCGGCGTGAATACGATCGTACAGCGCGTCGTCACCAAAGCGCATCCCGGAGACATCATTCTGATGCACGCTAGCGACTCCTGCAAGCAGACCCACGAAGCCCTTCCGACGATTATCGATCAACTAAGGGCGAACGGCTACGATTTCGCGACCGTCTCTCAGTTGATCGACCAGACCGAGACGAAAGGCAAAACCGTCGAGGATCGCACGACTTGGAACGAGCTGGCGATGCTGGATTAACTCGCGCTGGTGGCTTGAGCCGCCGACTGCGGCGTACGGTCCAGAATGCGATGCAGTCTCATGATTTGATACGAATTGCACACGAATAAAGGCACGATCTGGAAAATAAGCGAAGGCATGTTACCCGTCCGGAATGCTGGAACCGACTCCAACGTCGTAATCGCAACAAGAAAGAACACCGTTGGAACCCAAGCGCCGGACGACGTTTCATGCGTTTTTCGCCATGCGACCAGTAAAGACGCGGCAAGCAGAATCAGCGGAACGGCCCAATACGTGTATTCCGGAAAGTTCGTGTCGTAGGTCCAATAACCGATCTCGAACATCACGATCGCGGTAAGAATGCCTTGCGTCATGATCCAGGTATAAGGACGCTTGAAGATGCTCCGAGCAATGTAGTTCAACATTAAATAAGCGAAAAAGCCCATATGCGAAAAAGCGCCGAAAGTAAGTCCGCCCAGCGCCATCAGTCCAATATTAACAAACCAGTTCTCCGTGCCCTTCACCTGAAAATCTTGATCGGTGGCCATGAGTCCGATGCCTGCGACGGCTGCCATCAGCGCTCCGATCAGGATCGTCGTACCGAATAAAGTCATCCATTTGCGTATGTTCAAAGCCGTATCCTCCTCGATGAACTAAATCTACGTCGGGCTCGTACTATCTCACCCTCGATTTGGTCAACCTTCATTTTACCATGAACCAGCGAAAAAGCCATGAACCCCCCTCATATTCGCCCTTTCCCCGTCGCATACTACGTCCATAACCCTAAGGAAGGGAGTATAGGCTTGAATGCAAACACGGTTGCTCCGCATCTGCGTAGTGTTCGGAATGGTGACGGCTCTTGCCGCATGCGGCCCTGAATCGAGCGGCAACAGCGGCGGCCAAGTCAGTTATAAAGAAGTGAAATCCATGGTCATCGATATTCTCGGGTCGGAAGAGGCTCAGAAAGCGCTCGAGAAAGCGTCGACCGCCCAATACGGGGAAAGCACGCTGCAGATGAAGAGCATGACTCCCCAAGATCAGGAACAGGTTCGGATCGCGGTCAAGGACGTGCTCACGTCTCCAGGCTATACAACCGTTCTCGAGAAGCTCATGAAGGATCCGAAATTTGCCGGCGAATTCGCCAAAGCGGTCAGCAAGGATAATAAACAAATTCATAAAGATTTGCTGAAGGATCCCGGGTACCAACAAGAGATGACCGATATGTTCAAAACGCCCGAAATGCAAAAAATCATAACCGATTCCATGAAATCATCGGATGTGCGTAAGCTCGTCAACTCAGCGGTTACCGAATCCATGCAAAATCCGCTATTCAAGCTTGAGATCATGAAGCTATTGCAATCGGTGGTGAAGGAAGAGCTGACTCCCGAAACGGAGAAAAAGAAATCCGGCGAAGACGGCGGGGATAAAAGCTCTGAAAGCGGAGGAGATGGAGGCGGGGGAAGCGAAGGCGGAGATGGCGGTGGCGAAGGCGGCGGACAGTAAAAGTCAAAAGCCTCGGGAAATCCGGAATAACCGGATCTCTCGAGGCTTTTCTTATGACACCTTTATTGCCCGCACTTTGCGATAACCGCATGAGCGAGTTCCAAGTAAGCTTGGCCAATCTCCGTATCGGCTTTGTAAACCGACGGCGAGTAATCCGGCTCGAGCGGATGGTTGTCCGGCGCTCCGAGCGGGAATTGGGCGAGCAGGTCCGTATGCAACGTCTCCGCCAGCTTTCCGCCGCCTCCTCTGCCGAAGATGTAATCGCGTTCGGTGAGCGAAGGATGCTGGTACCAAGACATGTTCTCGACGACGCCGATAATCTCATGGTTCGTGCGAATAGCCATCGAGCCTGCGCGGGCAGCCACGAATGCGGCCGTCGCATGCGGCGTCGTTACGATAATTTCCTTGCTCTGCGGGAGCATCTGGTGAACATCGAGCGCGATGTCGCCGGTACCCGGCGGAAGGTCGAGCAGCAAATAATCGAGCTCGCCCCACTCCACTTCCGAGAAGAAGTTGCGAAGCATCTTGCCGAGCATCGGTCCGCGCCATACGACCGGACTATTGTCTTCCACGAAAAATCCCATCGACATCACCTTAACGCCGAATCGCTCGACCGGTTTGATTTTCTCCCCGACCTGCTCCGGCCTTACGTCGATTCCCATCATATCCGGGATGCTGAAGCCGTAAATATCGCTGTCGATAACTCCTACCCGCTTCCCGAGCCTTGCGAGAGCGACCGCTAGGTTGACCGTAACCGTCGACTTGCCCACGCCGCCTTTGCCGCTGGCGATCGCAATGAATTCAACGCCGCTCTCCGGATGCGTGAGCGACAGCTTCTCGAGTCCTGCCCCATGCCCCTTAACAGGCTGTTGCGGCGCCTTCTGGGCAGTGTCGGTAGCCTGCGATTCCTGCGTGCCCTGGACGTCCCCCTGCTCCTTCTCCGTCATCGTACGGACGCGGATGTGGGGCTGGGCGATTCCGATTCTGGCCAGCGCTTCGTGCAGTTCCTTGTTCAGAGGAGCCGTATAATGCTGAGCGTTGCTTTCAGGATGCAGCACCAACGTCAGCGAAACCGATTGGTCCTGAATGACGACGTCCCGGACGAGTCCGAGATCGACGATGCTCCGTTTCAACGTCGGTTCGATAATGTAGTGCAGCGCCTGATTAACCTGATCCTTGGTGACCATCGACTCGACCCCCGTATGATAAGCATATAAGGCTATTATAGCACAGGCTCGCCCTTTTCACCTGAAGCGTAACGGAGAATGCCGCGGTAGATTGCCGTCGCTACTTTACGTTGATATTGCTGGTCGGCCAGCAGATTCGCTTCCTCCGGATTGGACAGGAACCCGACCTCCACGAGCGCGGTCGGCATCGCCAGCTGCTTCAGCAGATAGACCGTATCCGCCTTCTTGGCGATCCGGTTCGTGTTGCCGAGCGATTCGCGTATTTCCGTCTGTATGACTGTCGCGAGCCTCTGATTGTCCGGATTGGACGGGTAAAAGAAGGTTTGGGCGCCGGACCATTGCGGAGAAGGCATCGCGTTCATATGGATGCTGATCGTCAGATCGATTTTTTTGCCGCCGCTCAGCTGCTCGACTCTCTTCATCAGATCCTGCGTCTTCCTGCGAGCCACCGCCTTCGTCTCCGGCTTGGCCAGATCGTAGTCGCCTTCGCGCGTAAGAAACGTGAGCGCGCCAGCCTGCTGCAGGTAATCGCGCAAGTACAAGACGATCGCGAGATTCAGATCCTTCTCGATCTCCCCGCTCCTAGAGACGGCTCCGCCGTCGATTCCGCCATGGCCGGCGTCCAGCGCGATGACTTTCCCCGCCAGCGGCGTGGACCAATGGCTCCACGTGCGGGAAGTCGGCATCTCGCTTAAGAACGCCGTTCCGGTCACCATGACGAGCAAGGCGACGATGCCGATCCGAATCCAACCCCGACGCGTCATCCAGACGACCAGCCGCTTGCGCGTTATTCTTTCCCACAGCTTCGAGCTTTGTTCTTTATACACCAAAAATCCACCTCGTCCCAGGGAAACTCCCTACATCTTATGGGACAAGGCGGATTTTTATGAGTGGCTTATCCTTTATCTCGCACGAGAATATTGCGGTACTTGCCGAAGCTTACGGTCGTTTCGTTGCCTACTTCTAATCCGTTCAGATCAAGCAGAGGCAATTCCGGATTGCGAGGGCCGAAGCCTGCGAATCTGCCGCCGCGGATATTCGCGAAGCCTGCATCCGACTGCAGGTCGAAGTCGGAAGGATAGGCGCATTGATCGCTTTCCAGAGGCAGCGCGTCGCCTTTGTTGAACGTAGCGGCCGGATGCTTGTGCCGCAGCACCATATTCACGTCCGGCTCATACCAGAAGCTGTCGAACAGATTCACTTGCTGCTTGGCATCGCCGTCCTGCAGGAACACGCCGTCCTGATTCTCGTCTCCTACGGATACGACTACGCCGCACGCTGCCGTGGCATGCGTGACGCGGTCGATCAGAATCAGCGCGCCCATCGTTTTGTGTTGCAGGAACTCATCGACGACGAGCGGCTCGGACACGACGATATCGCAGCTGACCAGCTCGTTCTTGACTGCGGTAGCGGTCGGAATCAAGCTGCCGTTATTGACGTCTACCTTATGGTGCAAATCCGTCACTACGGCCGGCAGCATCTTCGTGCCTAGCTTAATCCAGTATTCTTTGCTCGGAACGAGCTGTTGTTCATCCATCCACAACAACGTCGTCGTAAAAGTGGTCGAGGTTTGCAAGCTTGCATCCTTGGACAGCACGCAGCCGCGCGAAACGTCGACTTCGCGATCCAGCTGAATCGTGACAGGCTGCCCGGAGACGGCGCCGTCCACCTTCTTCTCTCCGATGTGAACGGACTTCACGATCGCCGTTTCGCCGCTTGGCAGAATCGTCAGCGTATCGCCGACCTTAACTTGACCTGCCTCAATCTGTCCTTGGAAGCCGCGGAAGCTGTGATCCGGACGACTCACCCGCTGAACCGGCATGTAGAAGCCCACCTCGGCAGTGTCCGTGGAAATATCCACCGTCTCTAGATGCTCCAGCAATGTCGGACCGTCGTACCATTCCATATGGGCAGAACGCTTCGTTACGTTATCGCCCTCGGTAGCCGAGACCGGAATGATCACCGTATCTTCCAGACGAAGCTCGTTGCGAAGCAGCTGAATATCCTCCGCAATGTTCAGGAACCGCGTTTGGTCGTAGCCCACGAGATCGATTTTGTTCACCGCGAAGATAAAATGCTTAATTCCCATCAACGCGCAAATCCGGGCGTGGCGGCGAGTTTGCACCAGAACTCCCTGTTTGGCATCGATCAGGATGATAGCTAGATCTGCAAAGGCTGCGCCAACGGCCATATTACGGGTGTACTCTTCATGTCCCGGCGTATCGGCAACGATAAAGCTGCGCCGATCGGTGTTGAAGTAGCGGTAAGCCACGTCGATCGTAATCCCCTGCTCGCGCTCGGCCATCAGACCGTCCAGCAGCAGCGAATAGTCGATCGATCCGCCCCTGCTGCCAACCTGACTGTCCAGCATAAGGGCTTGCTCTTGGTCGGCGTACAGCATCTTGGAGTCGTATAGAATATGCCCGATCAGCGTTGACTTGCCGTCGTCCACGCTGCCGCAAGTAATAAATTTAAGAAGACCGCTCTCTGGTTGACTCATTAGAAATACCCCTCCCGTTTGCGCCGCTCCATGCTGCCTGCCGCTTCCTTGTCGATGACGCGGCTGGTCCGTTCGGAGGTCGTTGCGGACAGCGTCTCTGCGATGACCTCATCCAGCGTATCGGCATCCGACTCGATCCCGCCCGTGAGAGGGTAACAGCCTAACGTACGGAAACGCACTTTCTTCATCTCGGGAGTTTCTCCCGGCAGCATCCGCATACGATCATCGTCCACCATAATAATATTGCCGTCGCGATAGACGACCGGACGCTCCGCCGCGAAATACAGCGGGACGATCTCGATATTCTCGCGCTGGATATATTGCCAGATGTCCTTCTCCGTCCAGTTGGAGATCGGGAATACGCGCATGCTTTCTCCCTTATGGATACGGGTATTATAGAGCTTCCACATCTCGGGACGTTGGTTCTTAGGATCCCAAGTATGCTGTTCGTTCCGGAACGAGAAGATCCGTTCCTTGGCGCGAGACTTCTCTTCGTCGCGTCGTCCGCCTCCGAAAGCGGCGGTGAACTGATATTTCGTCAGGGCTTCTTTGAGCGCCTGCGTCTTCATAATGTCCGTATATGCTGAACCGTGATCGAACGGATTAATACCCTGAGCAATGGCAGCTTCGTTGCGGTGAGTGATCAGGTCGACGCCAAGCTCCTTCGTTTTACGGTTACAGAACTCATTCATTTCGCGGAATTTCCAACCCGTATCGATTCGAAGCAGCGGGAATGGCGGCTTCTCGGGGTAGAAAGCTTTCAACGCTAGATGAAGCATGACCGAAGAATCCTTACCGATCGAATAGAGCATAACCGGGCGCTCGCATTCGGCGGCAACCTCACGGAAAATGTAGATCGCCTCTGCCTCGAGCTTATCTAAGTGTGTCAGTGACAAGCGTATCACTCCTATATTGCCAATTATGAATCAGCACAATGTTCATCTAAGTATATGTATTTTTGACCGGGGTGACCAGCATTGATTACGCAAACGTTTCACTTAATATTCTTCGCAAAATTTGCGTGGGTTTTGCGTAAATTCGCTTTGATTTTGCGCTAGAACCGGCTATCATATCTTATAAACAAGCAGGAACGTAGGGGGCTGTCCGATGACTCTAAAGCAAATCGCTAATATGGCCGGCGTATCCATCTCAACCGTATCGCGTATTCTGAACTCCCCTGACAATAGCTTCGCTACCAAAGAAGTTCGCGATAAGGTGTGGAAGTGTGCGAGAGATATCGGCTACGTACCGGATCGGAATGCCAGAGAGCTCAAGCTTGGCAAGAGTACGCTCCGTAAGTCGTCCCCTCCCTCCATCTCGTGCATCTTGGGACGAACCAAACAATTGGATGACGATCCGTTCTTCGCGCAGATGTCGCGTGCCATCGAACAACAGGCATTGGAGCTGGGGTATGCCGTTCGTCATTCCTATTCGCTCTTCGATATCGAAACCGATACGTTGCTTGATCAGATCGAATCGTCACATACGGACGCCGCGATCATATTAGGCCGGTTCAGTAACGACAGCATGAGCTTCCTCGAGAAGCATTATAAGAATCTAGTCTATGTTGGGCGCAATATCATTCCCGCCAGCTGCGACCAGGTCATATGCGACGGGTATGAAGCGACGGAAATTGCGATGCAACATCTGATGGCGAATGGACACAAGCGGATCGGATATATAGGCGAGACGGTCAACGAGGTCAGATATGAAGCGTATCGCGATATCCTCCGCAAATCCGGTCTGGAATGGTCCGATCAATGGGTGAGTAACTGCCCGCAGAACGGTCCCGGCGGCTACCAAGGTGCCGAGGAGCTATTGGCGAAAGCCTCCCCGCTGCCGTCTGCGGTATTCTGCGCTACCGACATTGCGGCGATAGCCGCGCTGCGGCGATTCTCGGAGGCTAAAATCAAAGTGCCTGAGCAATTGTCGATTATTAGCATGGACAATATCGAGCTGTCCGGTTACGTATCTCCGATGCTTACGACGGTGGAAATGCCCATTGTCGAGATGGGGAAATGGGCGGTTCAGCTCTTGATCGATCGTCTGAACAAGCGTCACAAGCTGCCGGCCAGAGTACTGTTGCCGAACAAGCTGGTTATTCGAGAAAGCGTCGCCAAGATGAACTGAGAGGCTAGAACGCAAATCGGCCGTTCGAAGCGCCACAAGGCACTCTGAACGGCCGAAGCTGTGTTCTAGTCTTCTTATTTGTGCAGACCGCACTCCGTCTTCTCATTACCCGCCCAGCGTCCCGCGCGCGGGTCTTCTCCCGGCATGACCGGTCGCGTGCAATGCTCGCAGCCGATGCTCGGATAGTTCTGATCGTGCAGAGGGTTGTAAGGTACGTTGTTCTCGCGGATATAGTTCCAGACGTCTTCGGACGTCCAGGATGCGATCGGATTGAACTTCACGAGGCCGAACTTCACGTCGTACTCGATCTTCTTCGCGTTAGCGCGGGTTGGCGCCTGGTCGCGGCGAATGCCCGTGATCCACGCTTCATAGCGGCCCAATACGCGCGTGAGCGGCTCGACCTTGCGAATGTTACAGCAAGACGTCGGATCGCTCTTCCACAGTTCGTCGCCATGTTCCGCAGCCTGCTCTTCCGGCGTGATCAACGGCTTCATCTCTACGAATTTCAAGCCGTATCTCTCGATCAGCTTATCGCGTGTTTCATACGTTTCTTTAAAGTGAAAATCGGTATCGAGGTAGAAAATATCGGTTGTCGGGCTCACCTTCTGCAGCATATCGACAAGTACGACGTCTTCCGCGCCGAAGCTGCAAGCGAACGTAATATTCGGGAACGCCTCAACCGCCCATTTAATAATCGCTTCCGGCGTTTCATTCTCCAGTTCGACTTCCATCTTACGGATTAGAGCTTCTTTTTCAAGCAAGTTCATAACCATGACCCTCCCATATAAACCCGAGTGAGTTTATCTGAATTGATTATACGACTTCGCGCACGTTAGTTCAATGAGAATAAAATGTAGAAGCGTCCGTACCCATCCTATGCCCAAGGACGCAAAAATGCCTTTCCCCGAATGGAGAAAGGCATCGTACGAATTAACGTTTGGAGAACTGAGGCGCGCGACGAGCGGCTTTCAAGCCGTATTTCTTACGTTCTTTCATGCGTGGGTCGCGAGTCAGGAATCCTGCTTTCTTAAGAGCGGAGCGAAGTTCTGGATCCGCTTTGAGCAACGCACGGGAGATACCGTGACGGATTGCGCCAGCTTGGCCGGAAGTACCGCCGCCATGAGCGAGGATGTGGATATCGTATTTATTGACCGTCTCGGTCAGGTTAAGCGGTTGTTTAACGATCAGCTTCAACGTTTCGAGGTCGAAGTAGTCGTTAATTTCGCGTTTGTTGATAACGATGCGGCCTTCACCCGGCACGAGGCGAACTCGCGCAACGGAGTGCTTCCGGCGACCCGTTCCAATGTATTGTGCTTGAGCCATTCGTAAGTCCTCCCTTTTTATCCGCGAAGTTCGTAAACTTCAGGTTGTTGTGCTGCATGTGGATGCTCGGCGCCAGCGTATACTTTAAGCTTGCCTTGCAGTTGGTGGCCGAGTTTGTTGTGCGGAAGCATGCCCTTAACGGCAAGTTCAATGATACGAGCAGGCTTCTTGTTCAGCATCTCTTGAGCAGTCGTCGTCTTCAAACCGCCTGGATAGTGAGAGTGCGTGTAGTATTTCTTCTGTTGGAGCTTCTTGCCCGTCAATACGATCTTGTCGGCATTGATTACGACGACGAAGTCGCCCGTGTCGACATGAGGGGTAAATTCAGGTTTGTGTTTGCCGCGGATAAGAGCAGCAACTTCGCTTGCGAGACGACCGAGCGTTTGGCCAGCCGCGTCGACTACAAGCCATTTGCGCTCGACTTGGTTCGTCTTAGCCATGTAAGTGGTACGCATGAAAGTTCCTCCTTCGGGGATTTTGCGTTCTGGTCCCTGCTTGTATGTGATCCATCAGTTCCGTCTAATTCGTTTCATTAGTTGTGTTCTTGAAATTTCGCCGGCGCATGATCGATACTCTGATCTAGGGAGTAACCGATGTCTCATACACAGCAAAACAGCGTGACTATTCTTCACTGGGGCCGTGGGTAGCCATGAAGAAAGCACAAAATATATTGTACATGATATGGGCGATATGCGCAAGCGATAATTTATTCAATAATCATACGCGACTTCCCATAACGTTAATCCGTGCGGCATCGCCGTCGGCCCCGCTTTAGACCGATCGCATGCCGCCAATATCGCCCCGATGTCTTCCGGACGCCGCTTGCCTTCTCCGACCTGGATAAGCGTCCCTGCGATAATGCGAACCATATTATATAAGAAGCCGTTGCCCGTAATATACAGGTGCGCTACCCCGCGTTCCTTGCCGGGGTACTTCGCGCCATCCCAAGCAGCGGAATGATAGGCGTTAGGAACGCCGAACTCGATCGGCGAGAGCTTCTCGACTTCTATCCTGGCGTCCAAGACGGTTCGGACGTGGCTCGGCTTCGTCGATAAGGGCGACGTGAACGACGAGAAGTCGTGCTCGCCGAGCAGGTGCACGAGTCCTCTGCGCATCGCCTCGAAGTTCAGCGGCGCCGGATGATGGAATTCGTATCGGCGACGGAATGGATCTTGAATCCGATTGCAGTTGATCGAGTAGCGGTACGTCTTGCGAACGGCACCGCGTCTCGAGTGGAATGACTCGGGCACGTCGAAGGCGGACTGTACGACGATATCCCCCGGCAGTCTCGAGTTAAGCGCGAGCGCCCAGCGTTCGGCCGGTATGCTCGATTCGGTAAAGAAGTTGGCGACCTGAGCTCTTGCGTGGACGCCGGCATCCGTCCGGCCGGAACCGATGAGCTTCACCTTCTCGCCGGATAACGCGAATATGGCGTCCTCTAGCTTATCTTGAACCGTATTGCCCCCAGGCTGGCTCTGAAAGCCGAAATAGTCGGTCCCGTCGTAGCTGATGAGCAGTCCGATATTACGCAACGGTACGCCTCCTCCCGCAATCTCCAACAAAAAAAGGATGATCCGAATGCATGATTCGGTCCATCCTTCTTTGCTCCGTTCTTACGCGCGATCTACAAGCTCGAGATACACCATCGGAGCGGAATCTCCGCGACGAGGTCCAAGCTTCAGAATGCGAGTATATCCACCTGGACGTTCCGCGTAACGCGGCGCCAAATCGGAGAACAGTTTTTGGATGGCGTCTTGATCACCGTTAAGGGTCTCACGACGCACGAAAGCTGCTACCTGACGACGCGCGTGCAGGTCACCGCGCTTAGCGAGAGTAATTAACTTCTCGGCGATGGAGCGGACTTCCTTCGCTTTCGCTTCGGTCGTCTGAATGCGCTCGTTCAGGAACAGGTCGGTAACCAAATCACGGAACAATGCTTTCCGCGAGCTGGAGTCGCGACTCAGTTTTTGATAAGCCATCTGTTTTCCCTCCCTTGTGCGTGATGATTGCTCATCACTTGCTGCTATCTCTCATCACGATGTTATTCCTCGAAACGCAGACCGAGTCCGAGCTCTTCGAGCTTCTCTTGAACTTCCTCGAGGGATTTCCGGCCCAGGTTACGAACCTTCATCATGTCCTCTTCGGTTTTCGTGATCAGCTCTTGAACGGTATTGATACCGGCGCGTTTGAGGCAGTTGTAGGAACGGACGGAAAGATCGAGCTCTTCGATCGTCATCTCGAGCACTTTCTCTTTCTTGTCCTCTTCCTTCTCCTTCATCGTTTCCGTATCTTTAGCTTCATCCGTCAGGCCAACGAACAGCGACAAGTGATCCGTTAGGATCTTGGCGCCCAAGCTGACTGCTTCTTCCGGCCGAATGCTTCCATCCGTCCATACTTCGAGCGTGAGCTTGTCATAGTTCGTCACTTGGCCGACGCGGGTATTCTCGACTTGATAATTCACGCGCGTAATCGGCGTGTAGATCGAATCGATTGGAATAACTCCGATCGGTTGGTCTTCCTTCTTATTGCGATCCGCCGGAACGTAACCGCGTCCCTGTCTAGCGAAGATGCGCATATGAAGTCTGCTGCCAGCAGCAAGCGTAGCGATATGCAGATCCGGATTAAGAATCTCCACGTCGCTGTCCGCCCGAATATCTCCAGCCGTGACTACGCCATCGCCTTCCGCGTCGATCTCAAGCACTTTCTCCTCGTCGGAGTGAATCTTGAGGGACAATCGCTTCAGGTTGAGGATAATTTCCGTCACGTCTTCCATGACGCCCGGAATCGTGGAAAATTCATGAAGCACGCCATCGATCTGTACCGATATAACGGCTGCGCCCGGCAAGGACGACAACAGAATGCGGCGAAGAGAGTTGCCAAGCGTCATGCCGTAACCGCGCTCAAGCGGCTCGACGACGAACTTGCCGTATCTCTTATCGTCTTGAATTTCCACCGAATCGATTTTTGGTTTCTCGATCACTATCACAACCATAACCTCCTTCGAACGTCGCCAGACGTTGCCGATTGCTCACCCAGAATGCATTCATTCAGCGCTCATGACATGAGGCTAATTGTTAATCGGGTAAACCATGTAGTATGCCTAACCGTTACAACCATTATTCTCAAGTTGTTCTTGTTTGATACCACAGGAGCAACGCGGCTTATACGCGGCGGCGCTTCGGAGGACGGCAACCGTTATGCGGGATCGGAGTCACGTCTTTGATCATGCTGACTTCAAGACCAGCGGCTTGCAACGAACGGATCGCAGCTTCGCGGCCGGCGCCAGGACCTTTAACCATGACTTCAACGAGACGCATACCGTGCTCCATCGCAGCGCGCGCTGCAGATTCCGCTGCCATTTGGGCTGCGAACGGCGTGCTTTTGCGGGAGCCTTTAAAGCCAAGGTTGCCGGAGCTCGCCCAGGATACCGCATTGCCATGCGGATCCGTAATCGTCACGATCGTGTTGTTGAACGTCGAACGGATATGTGCAACGCCCGAGTCGATATTTTTCCGGTCACGACGCTTGGTACGAACGACTTTCTTGCCTTTTTGTGCCATGTTTGTTAACCCCCCTTATTACTTCTTCTTGTTCGCTACTGTACGACGAGGACCTTTGCGCGTACGCGCGTTCGTCTTCGAACGTTGACCGCGAACCGGGAGGCCGCGGCGATGACGGACGCCGCGGTAGCAGCCAATCTCGATCAGTCGCTTGATGTTTAGTGCAATTTCGCGACGCAAGTCGCCCTCGACCTTTTGCGATTTGTCGATCGCTTCACGGAGCTTAGCAAGCTCGTCTTCAGTCAGATCGCGAACGCGAGTGTCGGGATTGACGCCCGTAGATGCAAGCAGCTTCTGGGAAGTGGATTTACCAATTCCGAAGATGTACGTGAGGGCGATTTCTACGCGTTTGTCGCGTGGAAGGTCAACACCAGCAATACGTGCCATTAATGAGCACCTCCTCTAGATTAGCCTTGTTTTTGTTTGTGTTTCGGATTTTCGCAGATAACCATCACGTTGCCTTTGCGACGAATGACTTTGCATTTTTCGCAAATCGGCTTGACCGAAGGTCTCACCTTCATGATAATGTCCTCCTTATTTGTGCGGTCAATGGTGTGAGCCTCTGGCGCCACGGATTGACCGTCACGCTTTCGGTAGACCGGACGAACTTATTTGCGGTAAGTGATACGGCCCCGCGTCAGATCATAGGGCGACAGCTGGATAACAACTTTGTCTCCCGTCAGAATACGGATGAAGTGCATCCGCAGCTTCCCGGAAACATGCGCCAGAATCTGATGTCCGTTCTCGAGTTCTACCTTGAACATCGCATTCGGCAGCGGTTCAATGACCGTTCCTTCCACCTCGATGACGTCCTCTTTGGCCACCGTCATTCTCCTTTCTCGTCAGCATGCGCATCAAGTGCGAGCTCCGGAGCGTTCTCCGAAGTCCGTCCTTCATTCGTCACGTGTTCGAATTGTCCGATAGCGAAACGGAGTTTCGCGTTCGTCACGCGTCCGGTGTCGCGAAGGCTATTCGCGACTTCTTCGCTATGGAACCCGAGCGGTTCGAGATGCAGCACGTTTTTGCGTTTGGGCCGATCGAATCGGCGGTTGCCGCCGTCAGCCACGAGCGCGAATCGCTCATCAACGATGGAGATTACGACTAGCAGCTCTCCCTCGTCTCTTCCACGCCGGCTTCTCACGATGTCTCCGGGCACGAGCTTCACGTTTAGCGTCATTGCATTCACCTAGCTTTACGCACGGGTTAGGATTTCGTACCCGTCTTCGGTTACGGCAACTGTATGCTCGAAATGCGCGCACAGCGATCCGTCGACCGTGACGACGGTCCAGTTATCGGACAACGTCTTCACGTAGCGTTCTCCCGCGACAACCATCGGTTCGATCGCAAGCGTCATTCCCGGTTTAAGCCGAGGCCCGCGGTCCGGTATGCCGTAGTTCGGAATTTGCGGTTCCTCGTGGAGGTCCTTGCCGACTCCGTGTCCTACATACTCCCTGACCACCGAGAAACCTGCTTCTTCGATGACTTTCTGAATACCGTGCGATACGGTAAACAGTCGAACGTCCGGCTTAACGAGCTCGAGCCCCGCATAGAGCGAAGCTTCGGTTACGTCAAGCAGTCGCTGCGCGTCATCGGAAATGCGACCGACGCCGTAGGTCCACGCGGAATCGCCATGGTAGCCTTTGTACTGCGCGCCGATATCGATGCTGATGATGTCGCCTTCTACAAGCTTCCGAGGTCCGGGGAACCCATGGACGAGTTCCTCGTTCGTGGAAGCGCATATGCTGGCCGGAAAACCGTTGTAACCTTTAAAAGAGGGGAAGGCGCCTTGGCTTCGAATATACGTGTCCGCTATCCTATCCAATTCAGCGGTAGTGACGCCAGGCTGGATAGCCTGCTTCATCAAACGATGGGTTTCCGCCACGATCCGCCCGGCTTCTCGCATCAAGATCAGTTCTTTCTCAGACTTGCATACGATCATGGCCGATTACCCTCTTAGAAGGGAACCGATGTCGGCCGTAACCGCGTCGATGTCCTTCTCCCCGTCTACTTCGCGGAGCAATCCTTTGTCGCCGTAATACTTCAGAAGAGGAGCCGTCTTGCTCGTATACTCGTCAAGACGCGTGCCCACTTTCTCCTCGGTATCGTCGGAACGCTGGTACAGCTCTCCCCCGCATTTGTCGCAGATGCCTTCCTGCTTAGGCGGATTAAATACAACATGATACGTCGTGCCGCAAGATTTGCAGATCCGTCTGCCCGTCAGGCGAGCGAGCAAGAAGCTGCGGTCAACCTTCAGGTTAATGACGTGATCGATTTTGCGACCCATATCGTTCAGCATACCATCTAAGGCTTCGGCTTGCGCGATCGTCCGCGGGAACCCGTCCAGAAGGAATCCTTCCGAGCAGTCGGGTTCGGCGAGGCGATCGCGTACAATGCCGTTCGTCACTTCATCGGGAACAAGAAGGCCTTGATCAACGTACTCTTTCGCCTTCAATCCAAGCGGCGTACCTTGCTTCATGGCTAAACGAAACGCATCACCGGTGGAGATATGCGGAACGCCGAATTGTTCGACGATCCGTTCTGCCTGCGTTCCTTTACCGGCGCCAGGAGGCCCCATAAACAATATGTTCATCGCTTATTCCTCCTGTCGTCTCGTTTTACTTATTGATAAACCCTTTGTAGTGACGCTTGATGAGCTGGCTTTCGATCTGCTTCATCGTCTCAAGGGCAACCCCGATAACGATTAGGAGCGACGTGCCGCCGAGTTGAACGGTACGAGGCAGGTCAGCCAACATTCCGAAGAATACCGGCAATACCGAGATAAGCGCCAGGAAGATCGCGCCGGCCAGCGTAATGCGAGTGATGACGCGCATCAGGTAGCCTTGCGTCGGCTTGCCCGGACGAATACCCGGGATATAGCCGCCGTTCTTCTTCATGTTATCCGCAAGTTGCTGCGGGTTGAATTGCACGAACGTGTAGAAGAACGTGAAGCCGATGATCAGCAATACGTACAACAACATGCCGAGCGGCTGGTCGTAGTAGAGGTGATTGATGACCCATTGCGCCCAACTGCGATCCGCCCAGAACTGAGCGATCGTGATTGGGAACATCAGAAGCGATACCGCGAAGATGACCGGGATTACGCCAGCGCCATTGACCTTAAGCGGAATGTGCGTGGATTGGCCGCCGTACATTTTCTGTCCGACAACCCTTTTAGCGTATTGAACCGGAATCTTGCGTACGCCTTGTTGAATGAAGATAACCCCTGCAATAATCAGGACGATTACTATCAGGATAATGGCAACCTTCACGAGATTAAGGAATACTTGGTCCGAATTCGCGAATTGATCCGCGTAGATATCACGAACGTGCTTAGGGATTGCAGCAACGATAGCGGCGAAGATCAGAATCGAAATCCCGTTGCCTACGCCTTTTTCGTTGATTTGCTCGCCTAACCACATCAGGAAAGCCGTACCCGCGGTCAAAACGATCGCAATCATGAGGTAGGTCGCGATCGACGAGTCGATAACCATACCGTACATGCGGTGGAATCCGATGGCCGTTGCGAAGGCTTGGATAAGCCCAAGAATGACCGTCCCGTAACGTGTAACCTGCGCCAACTTGCGCTTGCCGTTCTCGCCTTCTTTTTGCCATTCGGAGAATTTCGGAATGACATCCATAGAAAGCAGCTGAACGATGATCGAAGCTGTAATATACGGCGTGATCCCTAGCGCAAAGATGGAGAAGTTGAACAAAGCACCGCCGGAGAACGTATTTAGCAGGCCGAACAAATCGCTGCCCGATTCTCCAGCCTGCAATAGAGCGTCCTTGTCAATGTTCGGGACCGGAATAAAGGCACCGATGCGATAGACCAACAGGATGAAAAGGGTGAATAGGATCTTCTTGCGAAGGTCCACGACTTTCCAAATGTTAGTGACGGTCGCAAACATTAGATCACCTCGGTTTTACCGCCGGCGGCCTGAATTTTCTCAATCGCGGATTGAGAAAACTTGTGAGCTTTTACTGTCAGCCCTACGTTCAGTTCGCCATTGCCCAGAATCTTGATGCCGTCTTTCGCGTTTTTCAGAACGCCCTCGGAAAGCAGCAATTCTGGGGTAACTTCCGTACCAGCCGCAAAACGGTTCAGTTGGTTCAGGTTAACAATTGCGAAGTCATATGCAAAACGATCGTTGTTGAAGCCGCGTTTCGGAACTCGACGATAAAGTGGGTTTTGACCACCCTCGAATCCAGGACGAACGCCACCGCCGGAGCGAGCGTTTTGCCCTTTGTGACCGCGACCGGACGTTTTGCCGAGACCGCTACCGGCACCGCGTCCAACGCGCTTACGCGTCGCGGTTGCGCCAGTATTAGGAGCAAGCTCATGCAATTTCATCTTACGTCGCACCTCCTTGAGAGTTATGCTAAATCAATCTTATACTTCTTTAACTTCGACCAAGTGGCTAACCGTGTTAATAAGACCGCGGGTTGCCACGTTATCTTCTCTGACTACAGTCTGATGCAGCTTAGCGAGTCCGAGCGTCTTCACCGATTGGCGTTGATTCTCTGGACGGCCGATCAAACTGCGGACGAGGGTGATTTGAAGCTGTGCCATCTGTTTCCCCTCCTTAACGGAATAGCTCTGCTACGGTTTTACCGCGCAGTTTAGCTACTTCTTCAGCGCGCTTCAGGCGGGAGAGCCCTTCCAACGTCGCATTGATCATGTTAATGGAGTTGGAAGAACCAAGCGATTTCGTCAAAATATCGCCGACCCCAGCGAGCTCGAGTACGGCGCGGACAGGACCGCCCGCGATAACTCCCGTACCTTCGGATGCAGGTTTCAGCAACACTTTGCCGGCGCCGAATTGTCCCTCAACCGTGTGCGGAATGGTCGTGCCGACCAATGGAACGTGAATCAGTTTTTTCTTCGCGTCGTCGACGCCTTTACGGATCGCGTCTTGGACTTCGGAAGCTTTGCCGATGCCGGCGCCAACCCAGCCTTTGCCGTCGCCGACAACGACGAGAGCGCTGAAGCTCATCCGGCGTCCGCCTTTTACGGTTTTAGAGACGCGATTGATTTGAACCATTTTTTCCGTTAGTTCCAACGTATTCGGATCTACACGCAAGTCGTTTCCCTCCTTGTATCAAAGTGAATTAAAACTTAAGTCCGGCTTCGCGAGCTGCGTCAGCCAGTGCTTGGATACGTCCGTGGTACAAGTAGCCGCCGCGATCGAACACGACGTTCTCGTAGCCTTTAGCAACGGCGCGCTTAGCAACAAGCTCGCCTACTTTAGCAGCGGCTTCGACGTTACCGCCGTTACCTTGGCCTGCCAGTTCTTTATCAACTGTAGATGCGCTAGCGATCGTTACGCCTTTAACGTCGTCGATCAGCTGTGCATAAATGTGCTTGGAAGAACGGAATACGGACAAGCGAGGACGCTCGTTCGTGCCTGTGATCTTCTTGCGTACACGAAGGTGACGCTTCAAGCGTGCTTTGTTCTTATCGCCTTTAGTAATCATTCGAAAGGCTCCCTTCAAGTTGTTGTTGCATGTGGGCAGCTTCTAAGCCACCCGCAACTTATCGCTCAACTTATTTCTTCTTACCAGCTTTACCTTCTTTACGAAGGATGCGCTCGTTTTCGTACTTAATACCTTTGCCTTTGTAAGGCTCAGGCTCGCGTACGGCACGGATTTTCGCTGCAACTGCGCCGACGAGTTCTTTGTCGATGCCTTTAACAACAATTTTGTTCTGTGCTGGAACTTCGAATTCGATGCCGTTCTCAGGAACGAATTCTACAGGGTGGGAATAACCAACGCTCAGTACCAGCTTTTCGCCGGTTTTGTTAGCGCGGTAACCTACGCCTACCAGCTCAAGGTTCTTGAAGTAACCTTCAGTTACGCCGTTTACCATGTTAGCAACGACGCTGCGCGTCGTACCGTGCAGGGAACGGTGAAGCTTATTGTCGGAAGGACGTTCTACGGAGATAACGTTCTCCGCGAAGGAAACCTTCATATCTTTGTGCAATTCGCGGGACAAAGTTCCTTTCGGACCTTTAACCGTGATTACGTTGTTGTCCAGGTTCACGTTCACGCCGTTAGGCACCTGGATCGGTTTGCGTCCAATACGGGACATGGGTGCACCTCCAATCTTGTGACGGTTAAATTACCAAACGTAGCAAAGCACTTCGCCGCCGGCTTTCCCTTGACGGGCTTCCTTGTCGGTTACGATGCCTTTGGATGTGGAAATGATCGCGATGCCGAGGCCACCCAGCACGCGCGGTACTTCGTTAGATTTCGTGTATACGCGCAGACCGGGTTTGCTAATACGCTTGAGGCCCGTAATAACGCGCTCGTTGTTCGGACCGTATTTCAGGAAAATACGGATCAAACCTTGCTTGTTGTCTTCTACATATTCAGCGTCGCGGATAAAGCCTTCACGTTTAAGGATTTCAGCAATTTGCTTCTTAACCGTGGATGCAGGCATTTCCACCGACTCATGACGCACCAGATTCGCGTTGCGAATGCGCGTCAGCATATCTGCAATTGGATCAGACATAACCATGGGGTAAACCTCCTTCCCGAACTAGGCTGATTACCAGCTCGCTTTTTTGACGCCAGGAATCTGGCCTTTGTATGCCAACTCACGGAAACAGATCCGGCAGATTTTGAACTTTTGCAAAACCGAATGCGGACGACCGCAACGTTCGCAACGCGTGTAAGCTTGGACTTTAAACTTCGGCGCACGCTGTTGCTTGATTTTCATCGACGTTTTTGCCACTTGCTTTACACCTCCAATGGGTACCTTTTGCTAATTTGGCCGGGTGGGCGTCACTTCGCAAACGGCATACCCAATTGGGTCAGCAGCTCACGCGCTTCTTCGTCCGATTGCGCCGTCGTTACGATGACGATGTCCATCCCGCGAACTTTATCAATCTGATCGTACTCGATCTCAGGGAAGATCAATTGTTCTTTCAAGCCGAGCGTGTAGTTGCCGCGTCCGTCGAACGATTTGGTCGATACGCCGCGGAAGTCGCGTACGCGTGGCAAGGAAATGTTGAACAATTTGTCCAGGAAGTAGTACATGCGATCGCCGCGCAGCGTTACTTTCGCGCCGATTGCCACGTTCTCGCGAAGGCGGAAACCAGCGATCGATTTCTTGGAGCGCGTGATGACTGGTTTTTGACCAGCGATCTTCTGCATGTCTTCAACGGCATTGTCCATGATTTTGGAGTTAGAAACAGCTTCGCCGACACCCATGTTGATGACGACCTTCTCGATCTTAGGAACTTGCATGACCGATTTGTAGCTGAACTTCTGCATCAGAGCAGGAGTGATTTCGTTCTGAAAACGTTCCTTCATTCTTGCTGCCATGAGTCACAATGACCTCCTTTCCGTGTAACTTTCGATTAATCGATCTCTTGACCGGATTTCTTAGCGATCCGGATTTTCTTGCCGTTCTCGAGCGTTTTGTAGCCGATACGAGTTGCTTTGCCGCTCTTAGGATCGATATGCATCACGTTGGACACGTGAATCGGCGCTTCGCGCTCGATGATACCGCCTTGTTGGTTCGTTGGGTTCGGACGCGTATGGCGTTTAACCATATTGACGCCTTCCACAAGCACGCGATTTTCGCGCGGATACGCTGCGATAATGCGGCCTTTCTTGCCTTTATCTTTACCCGTGATGACGATAACGTTATCGTCTTTCTTCACGTGCAGTTTATTGTTGTGCGATTCGAGCACTTTTTTCAAACGGGGCATGGGTCCACCTCCTAGCCTGATTCTTCGGTTCCGAAACCGTTAGTTATAGAACTTCCGGTGCCAGGGAAATGATTTTCATGAAGTCGCGCTCGCGAAGTTCGCGTGCGACTGGTCCAAAGATACGAGTACCGCGTGGGCTCTTATCTTCTTTAACGATTACTGCTGCGTTCTCGTCGAACGCGATATAGGATCCGTCTTTACGGCGCACCGAGCGTTTCGTACGAACGATAACGCATTTGACTACGTCGCCTTTTTTGACAACGCCGCCTGGTGTTGCTTGTTTTACGGAAGCTACGATCAGATCACCGATGTGTCCTACGCGGCGGCCTGTACCGCCAAGCACGCGGATGCACATCAATTCTTTAGCGCCGGAGTTGTCAGCAACTGCAAGACGCGTAAACGGTTGAATCATCGCAAAGTCCTCCTTTCAGTCACTGATCGGTCGATTATACCAATACGGCTTTCTCGACGATTTCGACCAAGCGCCAGTTCTTGTCTTTCGACAATGGGCGGGTCTCCATGATTTTTACAGTATCGCCGATTTGAGCAGTGTTGTTCTCATCGTGCGCCTTGAATTTCTTCGTGTATTTAATCCGCTTGTGGTACAGGCTGTGCTTCTTGTAAGTCTCGACAGCTACCACAATCGTTTTGTCCATTTTGTCGCTAACGACTTTACCGATCTGGACCTTACGGTTGTTGTTACGATCGCTCATGGTAATCCTCCTTTTCTCGGGTTATTAGCCGATGCCGAGTTCACGCTCGCGCAAAATCGTTTTGGCCCGAGCAATTTCTTTCCGCAGGTCGCCGAGGCGATGCGGGTTGTCCAGTTGGCCAGTAGCCAGTTGGAAGCGGAGGTTGAACAGCTCTTCCTTGAAGCCGGCGATCTTCTGTTCGAGTTCCGCCGAAGTCAGGTTACGAAACTCACTGGCTTTCATTTGCTTCACCACCCAGTTCTGCACGTTTCACGAACTTCGTCTTGATAGGCAGCTTGTGCGCTGCAAGACGCATTGCTTCACGTGCGATCTCCTCGGATACGCCTGCAAGCTCAAACAATACTTTGCCCGGCTTAACAACGGCAACCCATTTCTCTACGTTACCTTTACCGCTACCCATCCGCACCTCGAGAGGCTTCTGGGTGATTGGCTTAGCAGGGAAAATTTTGATCCATACTTTACCGCCGCGCTTGATATAACGAGTCATGGCGATACGGGCAGCTTCGATCTGACGGTTCGTTACCCAGGAAGGCTCCATGGCTTGCAAACCGAATTCACCGAAATGCACTTCAGCGCCGCCTTTAGCACGGCCTTTCATTTTACCGCGATGTTCTTTGCGGTGTTTTACGCGTTTAGGTACCAACATGATTAGTTGCCTCCTTCCTGTGCAGCTCTTTTCTTCGTCGGAAGGACTTCGCCACGATAGATCCATACTTTTACGCCGATGCGGCCGTAAGTCGTATGAGCTTCCGCAGTACCGTAATCGATGTCAGCGCGCAGCGTGTGCAATGGCACCGTGCCTTCGCTGTAGCCTTCTGTACGCGCGATTTCAGCGCCGCCCAGACGACCGCTAACGGAAGTTTTGATACCTTTCGCGCCGGCGCGTTGCGTGCGTTGCATCGCTTGTTTCATTGCGCGGCGGAACGATACGCGGCGTTCCAGTTGTTGAGCGATGGACTCAGCAACGAGAATCGCGTCCATTTCCGGATTCTTGATCTCGGAGATGTTGATGTGTACTTTCTTACCGCCGGACAACTTCGTCAATTGTCCGCGAAGTACTTCTACTTCAGAGCCGCCTTTACCGATTACGATGCCCGGCTTAGCCGTATGAATCGTAACGTTAACGCGGTTCGCAGCGCGTTCGATTTCGATCTTCGAAACCGCTGCTTCTTTAAGTTTATTTTTGAGGAATTCGCGGATTTTAACGTCTTCCATCAGAAGATCGCCGAAATCTTTGTCAGCGTACCATTTGGATTCCCAATCACGGATAACGCCGATGCGAAGACCGACCGGATTTACTTTTTGACCCACACGTTGTCCCTCCTTATTTTTCGGATACGACCAGCGTAATGTGGCTGGAACGCTTAAAGATGCTGAATGCGCGACCTTGGGAACGCGGCTGGAATCGTTTCATCGTAGCACCCTCGTTAACGAAGACTTCGGAAACGACCAGTTTGTTCACGTCGAGCTGGTAGTTATGTTCAGCGTTGGCGATCGCGGAGTTCAACAGCTTCTCCACAACAGGAGATGCCGAACGCGGCGTGTGGCGCAGGATTGCAATAGCCTCGCCGACTTTCTTGCCGCGGATCAGGTCAACGACCAGACGAACTTTACGTGCCGGAATGCGAATGTTATTCACAACAGCTTTCGCTTGTTGAGACATCGAAGTACCTCCTCCCTTACGTTAACTAACTGTAAGGCTTATCGTTTGCCTGTCTTCTTGTCATCGTCGGTGTGGCCTTTGAACGTACGCGTAGGCGCGAATTCTCCGAGCTTGTGTCCGACCATGTCCTCGGTTACGTATACTGGCACGTGCTTACGTCCGTCATACACGGCGAACGTATTGCCAACGAATTGAGGGAAGATCGTCGAACGACGAGACCAAGTTTTGATTACGGATTTCTTATTCGAATCGGATTGCTCTTCCACTTTTTTCAGCAGATAGCCATCCACGAAAGGTCCTTTTTTCAAACTGCGACCCATGGAATGCTCCTCCCTTCACACGGCTTTTACGATCAACTAGCCCGTAGCGTTCACGCCGCTATGCAATTACTTGCTGCGGCGACGAACGATGTATTGGCTCGATGCTTTTTTCTTCTTGCGGGTTTTGTAACCAAGCGTTGGCTTGCCCCATGGAGAAAGCGGGGATTTGCGGCCGATTGGAGCGCGGCCTTCGCCACCACCGTGCGGGTGATCGACCGGGTTCATGACGACGCCGCGAACGACTGGGCGTTTGCCGAGCCAACGGTTACGTCCTGCTTTACCGATGTTGATCAACTCATGGTCTTGGTTACCTACCGTACCGATCGTAGCGCGGCATTGTTTGAGAATGCGGCGGATCTCGCCGGAAGCCAAACGAATCGTCACGTAAGTCGATTCTTTACCGAGCAACTGAGCTTCCGTACCTGCAGCGCGTACCAATTGGCCGCCTTTGCCTGGCTTCAGCTCGATGTTGTGGATCATCGTACCGACTGGAATGTTCTCCAGCGGAAGAGCGTTACCGATCTTGATGTCGGCGTCAGGACCGGAGAAGATTTGATCTCCAACCTTCAGGCCTTTAGGAGCGATGATGTATGCCTTCTCGCCGTCAACGTAGTTGATCAGTGCGATATAAGACGTACGGTTCGGATCGTATTCGATCGTAGCCACGCGGCCGGGAATGCCGTCCTTCGTGCGTTTGAAATCGATGATCCGGTATTTGCGTTTATGACCGCCGCCATGGTGGCGAACCGTCAATTTACCTTGATGGTTACGGCCGGCGCGCTTGCTCAGAGGTGCGAGCAAGGATTTCTCCGGCGTCGATGTCGTGATCTCTTCGAACGTCGAAACCGTCATTTGACGACGGCTTGGCGTTGTCGGATTAAACTTTTTAACTGGCACTTGGTTTCCCTCCTTACTTTAAAGAGTAATTACACCGATGCTTCGAAGAATTCGAGCGGTTTGCTATCTGCGGACAGCGTGACGAACGCTTTCTTCCATTCGGAAGTATATCCGCTGTGTCTGCCGTAGCGCTTAGGCTTAGCAGGAACGCGCAGCGTGTTAACGTTAACGACCTTAACTTTGAAGATCGCTTCGATCGCTTGCTTGATTTCCGTCTTGTTCGCTTTGAGGTCGACTTCGAACACGTATTTCTGTTGTTCGATGAACTCGCTCGTGCGCTCGGTAATTACCGGACGCTTGATCACATCGCGGGGGTTCTTCATTACGCGAACACCTCCTCAACTTTAGCGACCGCTTCCTTCGTGATGATCAATTGATCATGTTTCAGGACGTCAAGCACGTTGATTCCCTCTGCGGCGACGAATTTGACGCCTGGGATGTTGCGTGCGGACAGGGCCACATTGTTATCAAAGTCAGCGGTAACGACAAGCGCTTTGCGACCGACTTTGAGGTTGTTCAGGATCTTCGCGAAGTCCTTCGTCTTAGGAGCGGACAAGCTCAGTTGATCCAGAACGATAATTTGATTCTCGATGACTTTGCTGGACAAAGCCGATTTAATCGCCAGACGGCGAACTTTACGAGGCAATTTGAAACCGTAGCTGCGTGGCGTAGGTCCGAAGACGATACCGCCGCCCTTCCATTGCGGCGAACGAATGGAGCCTTGGCGAGCACGGCCGGTTCCTTTTTGTTTCCAAGGCTTGCGTCCGCCGCCGCTAACTTCCGAACGTCCTTTAACGTCGTGAGTTCCCGCGCGAAGCGAAGCTTGTTGAAGCAGCACGGCACTGTGCATAACGTGAGCGTTAGGCTGCAATCCGAAAATAGCTTCCGCCAATTCCAGTTCGCCAACCGTTTTGCCCTCTACGTTGTATACAGATACTTTAGGCATGAGTGGTCCTCCTTTCTAAATCGATGTGAATTATTTCTTCACCGAAGAGCGAATTTTGAGATAGCTGTTGCGCGCGCCCGGTACGGAGCCCTTGATCAGAAGAACGTTACGCTCAACGTCGACTTTAACGACTTCGAGGTTCTGAACCGTGATCGTCTCGCTACCCATACGGCCGTGCATTTTCTTGCCTTTAGGTACGCGGTTAGCGTCGCGAATCGTAGCGAGCGAACCGTTACCGCGGTGGTATTTGGAACCGTGCGTCATTTTACCGCGTTGGAAGCCCCAACGTTTGATCGCGCCGGCCGTTCCTTTACCTTTGGAGATACCTGTTACGTCAACAAAAGCGCCTTCTGCGAATACGTCAACTTTAACTTCCGCGCCGACTTCGAGGTCGGACGAACCGCTGATTTCGCGAATGAAGCGCTTGGGCGCCGTGCCTGCTTTTTTAGCATGGCCGATGGCTGGTTTAGTCGCTAGCTTCTCGCGTTTGTCCGCGAAGCCGAGCTGGATTGCTTCGTATCCGTCGTTATCAGCGTCTTTCTTCTGAAGAACAACGTTCGGAGTTGCTTCAATAACCGTTACAGGCACGACGCTACCGTCTGCCGCGAAGATTTGAGTCATTCCGAGTTTACGTCCCAAGATTCCTGGCATGTTGACACCTCTTTTCCTTCATAACTAGTTATGGTTGTTGAGTTCTTATTAAAGCTTGATTTCGATATCGACGCCGGATGGCAGGTCGAGACGCATTAGAGCGTCAACCGTTTGCGGCGTAGGATTGACGATATCAATCAAACGCTTGTGCGTACGCATTTCGAACTGCTCACGCGAATCCTTGTACTTGTGCACCGCGCGCAGAATCGTGATGATTTGCTTCTCGGTTGGCAACGGAATCGGCCCAGAGACACCTGCACCTGTACGTTTTGCCGTTTCTACGATTTTCTCCGCGGATTGATCGAGGATACGATGATCGTAGGCTTTCAAACGGATACGGATTTTTTGCTTAGCCATATAATTCCCTCCTTATTCGCCCAATTTTGGAATCGGACATACTCCGTGAGAATAACCCGCCACATCCGGTTTACCACCCTATGGCAAAGGGGCCGGGTGTGTCGGCAACCTCTCACATCGACGCACAGTCACAGACCAACATTCACTATTATAGCGATTCGCCTAAGTGAATGCAACAAAAATTTATTCATCTTTTCATGGCTTGTATATGCCGTAAAACCTTGATGTATAATGCTTTCAGAGTTTCGCTTGAGCGTTGGCAAACTCTTCTTTTAATGAAGAAACGCAAACCAGGTTAACCTTAATGTATACCGCGGAGGGAGAGATCGCCGTGCCGGAATGGTTTCAAGTCGGCTTGCGAACGATAACGGCTGTGCTTGTTTTGTTCATTTTGACGCGTCTTCTTGGCAAGAGACAAGTATCGCAGCTATCTACGTTCGAATACATCACGGGTCTATCGATCGGCAACTTGGCCGCGTATTTGTCCTTGGATACCGAAAGCCATTGGTCGCTCGGGCTAATCGCGATATCCGTATGGGTCGCCTTCTCGCTTGCCATCGAATGGATTCAGTTGAAAAGTAAACGCGGACGCGATCTAATCGACGGCAAAGCTACCGTACTTATCAAGAACGGCAAAATTCTCGAGAAAAATCTACGCAAGGAGCGTACGACGTCCGACGAGCTGCTCGAGATGCTGCGGCGAAACAACGTATTTAACATCGACACGGTTGAATTCGCGATTCTGGATACAAGCGGGGAACTAAACGTATTATTGAAGAAAGAGCATCAGCCGCTGACTCCGAAAGACATCGGTTTAGCCGTCACTCCGGAAACTGCCCCGATGACCGTCATTATGGACGGCAAAGTGCTAGCCGATTCGCTCAAGAAGGTCGGATTGAACGAAAACTGGCTGAATGCCAAACTCAAGCAACTGGGCACTTCACACGAACATATCTATCTCGCTCAAGTCGATTCGCAGAACAAGCTATATCTGGATCCGTACGATCGTCCGACACATGGCGTGCATTAAATCTCCTAAAAAATAACATACGATGAACATCAGCTCTTAACGTCCGCCATATAAATAAGACAGGCTGACCGAAAGGGCTGATTAGCGTTGCTCTCCATCTCCAAACTATTCGCGATCGTTATTGGATGCTTGATGATCGCTGCCGGAATCGACTTCTTCCTCATGCCGATCAAAGTTCTGGACGGCGGCATCATCGGAATCGCTCTGATTGCCAACTACTTGTTCGAAGTTCGTGTAGGCTTTTTCTTGTTCTTGTGCAGCATCCCCGTATTCGTCTATGCGTGGTTTAAGGACAGGAAGATCGTGTATTACAGCCTTTACGGGATGCTCTTCCTCTCTTACTTCATCGATATCCTCGAACCTTATATGTATCACTTCAGATACGAGTACCGAATGAATCCCTTCACGAGCTCACTCATCGGAGGGTTGCTGATCGGAACCGGATTCGGCCTCTTGCTTCGTTACGAAACGAGCACCGGCGGATTGGATCTTGTTGCGAAGTTGATAACGGACAACAGACGCATGAACGTCGGAGTGATCATATGGGGACTGGATGCGATCATCGTAAGCATCGGCGGCTTATTGTTCAACGCAGATACGTTCTTCCTCTCGGTCGCTACCGTAAGCGCAGGCGGAATTGCCACGAGCCTGTTAACAGCCTTTCCTCCAATTAAAAAGATAAAATAAAAAAAAGCCCTCTGTCGCCAGAGGGCTTTTGCTTGTACAGCGATTACTTTTGGATGGAAGCAACTGCGCCAGCGCCAACCGTACGGCCGCCTTCGCGGATAGCGAAGCGAGTACCGTCTTCGATAGCGATTGGGGAGATCAGTTGAACCGTAACCGTGATGTTATCGCCCGGCATAACCATTTCCGTGCCTTCTGGCAGGTTGATGATGCCCGTAACGTCAGTCGTACGGAAGTAGAACTGTGGACGGTAGCCCGTGAAGAAAGGCTTATGACGGCCGCCCTCAGCGGAAGTCAGAACGTAGATTTGAGCCGTGAACTCAGTGTGTGGCTTAACGGAACCCGTTTTAGCCAAAACTTGTCCGCGCTCGATATCTTTACGGTCAACGCCGCGAAGCAATGCGCCGATGTTGTCGCCAGCTTGCGCTTGGTCGAGCAATTTACGGAACATTTCAACGCCCGTAACAACCGTTTTGCGAGTTTCTTCGTGCAGACCAACGATTTCAACCTCGTCGCCTACTTTAACGATACCGCGCTCAACGCGACCCGTAGCAACCGTACCGCGACCGGTGATCGTGAATACGTCCTCGACTGGCATCAAGAAAGGCTTGTCAGTCGCGCGCTCAGGCGTTGGGATGTAGCTGTCGATCGCTTCGAACAGCTCGATGATTTTGTCAGCCCAAGGGCCGTCTGGGTTTGCAAGAGCTTCACGAGCAGCGCCGCGGATGATTGGAGTGTCATCGCCCGGGAATTCGTACTCGCTAAGAAGGTCGCGAACTTCCATCTCAACAAGCTCAAGCAATTCTTCGTCTTCAACCATGTCGCATTTGTTCAAGAATACGACGATGTAAGGAACGCCTACTTGGCGGGAGAGCAGGATGTGCTCGCGCGTTTGCGGCATTGGGCCGTCAGCAGCGGATACGACGAGGATTGCGCCGTCCATCTGAGCAGCACCGGTGATCATGTTCTTAACGTAGTCGGCGTGTCCAGGGCAGTCAACGTGAGCGTAGTGACGGTTAGGCGTCTCATACTCAACGTGAGCCGTGGAGATCGTGATGCCGCGCTCGCGCTCTTCTGGAGCTTTGTCGATTTGGTCGAACGCTACAGCAGCGCCGCTGCCGTATTTTTTGTTCAATACCGTCGTGATTGCAGCAGTCGTCGTCGTTTTACCGTGGTCAACGTGACCGATCGTACCGATGTTAACGTGTGGTTTTGTACGTTCAAACTTAGCCTTTGCCATTGGTCAGTTCCTCCTTAATAAGGAAAAGAATTATATTATTTGGCGGGGAGGAGCGCTTATGCGGCGTTCCTCTTGCCCGACCACTTCCAACGATGCTTATTCTTTGCCTTTGTGCTTCGAGATGATCTCTTCGGCAATGTTCTTAGGCACTTCTTCGTAGTGGGACAGTTCCATCGAGAACACGCCGCGGCCTTGCGTACCGGAACGTAGCGTCGTGGAATATCCGAACATCTCGGAAAGCGGCACTTTCGCACGAATGATCTGAGCGCCGAAACGCATATCGGATCCTTCGATGCGTCCGCGACGAGAGCTCAGCATGCCCATTACGTCGCCGAAGTATTCTTCCGGCACCGTAACTTCGACTTTCATGATCGGCTCGAGCAAAATCGGCTTACATTTTTCTTTAGCAGCTTTAAGCGCCATAGAACCTGCGATTTTGAACGCCATCTCATTGGAGTCGACGTCATGGTAAGATCCGTCGAATACGGTGGCTTTAACGTCTACGAGCGGGAAGCCCGCCAAGACGCCGTTTTTCATCGATTCTTCGATACCTGCACCGATAGGAGCAATGTATTCTTTCGGAATCGAGCCGCCGACGACTTTGCTTTCGAAGATGAAGCCGGTACCGGCTTCTTGCGGTTCGAACTCAACCCAACAATGGCCATATTGACCACGGCCGCCGGACTGACGAACGAACTTGCCTTCGACTTTAGCCGCTACCGTGAACGTCTCGCGGTAAGCAACTTGCGGTTTACCGACGTTCGTCTCGACTTTGAATTCACGATTCATACGGTCAACCATGATTTCCAAGTGGAGCTCGCCCATCCCGGAAATGATCGTTTGTCCCGTTTCTTCGTCCGTGTGTGCACGGAAAGTCGGATCTTCCTCCGTGAGCTTCTGGAGAGCGATACCCATCTTGTCTTGGTCGGCTTTAGTTTTAGGCTCGACCGCAAGCTGGATAACCGGCTCGGCGAAGTTCATGGATTCAAGGATAACCGGATTCTTCTCGTCGCACAACGTATCGCCGGTCGTCGTATCTTTGAGGCCTACGGCAGCAGCGATATCGCCTGCGTAAACTTCGCTGATTTCTTGACGGCTGTTCGCGTGCATTTGAAGAATACGTCCGATCCGCTCGCGTTTGCCTTTCGTTGCGTTCACGACGTAAGAGCCGGAAGTCAATACACCGGAGTATACGCGGAAGAACGTCAGCTTACCGACGAACGGGTCAGTCATGATTTTGAATGCCAACGCCGAGAACGGCTGGTTGTCATCCGATTTGCGAATCGTCTCCGTACCGTCTTCCAGGTGACCTTTGATGTCAGGAACATCCGTAGGAGCTGGGAGGTAAGCAACGACCGCATCCAACATCGGCTGAACGCCTTTGTTGCGGTAAGAAGAGCCGCAGACGACTGGGAAGATCTTAACTTCGCAGACGCCTTTACGGAGAGCAGCTTTCAGTTCCGGAATGGTGATTTCTTCGCCTTCCAGATACTTCATCATGAGCTCTTCGTCAAGTTCAGCGACTTTCTCGACCAATTCCATGCGAAGCGCTTCTGCTTGATCTTTGAGATCGGCAGGAACTTCTTCCGTTACCGGATCTTTGCCGAGATCGTCTTGGTATTTATAAGCGACCATCTCAACGAGGTCGATCATGCCTACGAAGTGGTTCTCTGCGCCGATTGGCAATTGGATGGCGACAGCATTAGCGCCAAGACGTTCCTTCATGTCTTTAACGACGTTCAGGTAGTCTGCACCGATGATGTCCATTTTGTTAACGTAAGCGATACGTGGAACGCCGTAACGGTCGGCTTGGCGCCATACCGTCTCGGATTGCGGTTCAACGCCTTCTTTGGCACTGAACACGCCTACTGCTCCGTCCAATACGCGCAGAGAGCGCTCGACCTCTACCGTAAAGTCAACGTGACCCGGAGTGTCGATAATATTGATGCGATGGCCTTTCCACTGAGCAGTCGTTGCGGCAGACGTAATCGTGATGCCGCGCTCTTGTTCCTGTTCCATCCAGTCCATCGTCGCAGCGCCTTCATGCACTTCGCCGATTTTATGGGTACGGCCCGTGTAGAACAAGATCCGTTCTGTCGTCGTGGTTTTACCCGCATCAATATGCGCCATAATGCCGATGTTGCGCGTATTCTGCAAGGAGAACTCTCTTGGCATGCGGTGTTACTCCCTTCATATGACTTGCTTCATGCAAATCCTACCAGCGGTAATGCGCGAACGCTCTGTTCGCTTCCGCCATCTTGTGCGTATCCTCGCGCTTCTTCACTGCAGCTCCCGTGTTGTTGGAAGCATCCAGGATTTCAGCTGCCAGACGTTCTTCCATCGTCTTCTCGCCGCGGTTGCGGGAGTAGTTGACGAGCCAACGCAGTCCGAGGGACGTACGGCGCTCAGGCTTAACCTCGATCGGTACTTGGTAGTTCGCACCACCGACGCGACGAGCTTTAACCTCGAGCACTGGCATGATGTTCTTGATAGCGGCTTCGAAGACCTCCATTGGATCTTTACCCGAACGCTCTTTAATCAAGTTGAATGCATCATACAGAAGTTGCGAAGCAACGCCTCTCTTACCGTCGATCATAATGCGGTTGATAAGGCGCGTAACGAGCTTGCTGTTATATATCGGATCCGGGAGCACGTCCCGTTTCGTTACTGGTCCTTTACGTGGCATCGAAAATTCCTCCTTTCTCTTTGCTTGTGTTCATAAGGCACGGATTAAGCGATCAAGTCGCCAGCCGGCTTATTAGGATTTCTTAGCTTTAGGTCTCTTCGTGCCGTATTTGGAACGAGCCTGCATCCGGTTGTTAACGCCTGCAGTATCCAATGCGCCGCGAACGATGTGATAACGAACCCCTGGAAGGTCTTTTACACGACCGCCGCGAATAAGAACGACGCTGTGCTCTTGCAGGTTGTGACCGATACCTGGGATGTACGCTGTCACCTCGACACGGTTCGTTAGACGTACGCGTGCGTATTTACGAAGTGCAGAGTTCGGTTTCTTAGGCGTCATTGTGCCTACGCGAGTGCAAACACCGCGTTTTTGTGGCGCGCTCAAATCCGTTTCCTCACGCTTCAGGGCGTTGAAGCCTTTTTGCAGTGCAGGGGATTTCGATTTGACGACCTTCGGTTGACGGCCTTTACGTACGAGCTGGTTAATTGTTGGCATGTTGCCACCCCCTTCCGATGATACATGCATGATAAAAAGTAATGAAGACGACACGACCGCTTCGCCGTTTGCGTAGTCCACAGACCCAGGCGGTTCATTTTGAGAGACGAGAAAGGGCTCGACCGGAATTCTTCCTTCAAGATTTGCACCTATCAAGACGAATCCGAGCCAAACCCAACAACCTTATCCTCAACGATCGCAGCCATTGCTGCGCCGGCTTCAATGCCTATGCGCTTAGTCCATGCCTTTCGGCGGCCACAGAACGGCACACGTCCGGCACACACTAGAACATATTATCACTTCACTTTGCCCATGTCAAGGAATGATCTTACGCTTAGAACATCCTCTTTTTCATCCATCTGATAAATATATACTGCAGCGCGAATACGTAAATGAGGACGGCAGAGAAAGCGATCAGCGCTTCTTGTGCGTCGATGTCCGCGTCCTTATTGAGCATCGCCATGACGCGATACGTCGGAGGGATAAGCCAGGTGACGAAGGCGAAAGTATCCGGCATCCGTTCCGTTATTCCCGAGCCCGCGAGCGATATCGATATGACGAGGAAAAGACCTAGAATCGAGTAGTTCAGCTTCGGAAACCATTTGGACGTAAACATCGCCGTGATCGAGATGCCTAGATAAGAGAGCAACAAGTGGCTGACGAGACCGACTATGAATTGCTCTGCCGTCGGCTGCGCCGAAAACTTATCGAATACGATCGGATAGACGGTCGTGCATAAAGCCAGCGCCGTACCGATCAACGCGATGACCGCCATTTTCGCCGCATAGTATTTGGTTATGTTGCCCAAGTGTAGAGCGGTAATCGCTTGCTGCGTACGATCCTCGACGTCGATGTAAGTGAAGCAAAGCCAAGCCATCGCGAGGAAAAGCACGGTCGACGTGAAGCCATAACTCGAGAGCACGGGGTTCGGTACGACGCCATAGATGAAAACAATAGCGGTCATATAGACGATTAACGGAGCGACATAGCGGTAGGAACGAAAGTAATAACGGAATAAGTACGTCAAAGCTGCTCTCATGATTCGCTGCCCGCCCCCTCGTCCCTGACGTAGGCAATCGATCCGCCTGCTTCGAGAATGGCACGGATAACGTTATCGGAATGCTTGCGCTCTACAAGCGCGACGCAATAACTTCCTTGCCTCTGAATCTCGCAAGCTATGTTCGCTTGTAGCGCGGACGGCTCGTGCAACATGAATTCCAGCCTCTTCAGCGGTTCCCGCACCGGGCGATCGTCCAGCACGATCAGATTGCCGTCCCGGAGCTGAAGCGTCCGGTCTGCAACCCGATCGACGAACGATGGTTCGTGGGTCGTCAACACGATTGCCTGCCCTTGCCACTTGGCCGCATCGAGCCCTGCTATGAGCTCCTCCTGTGCGTGATGATCGAGTCCGGAGAACGGCTCGTCGAGCAACAGCAAATCCGGATTCGTCAACATCGATTGTATAAGGTTAACTTTCTGAAGCATTCCCTTGGAATAATGCTTCATCGTCCTTCGATCGGAGGGAACAAGTCCGAATTGGAGGAGCAAGCGTTCTATTCTCCCTGAGAGCTCGCCGTCCGGGATGCCTTGCATCTTTCCCATACTGCGTAAATATTCGACGGCATTAAAGTTTAATTTAGGGAAACGTTCAGGTGCATAACCGATCGTTAACTTTCCCCCGCTCTTCTCGACGGCCCGCTGTCCTTTATCGAATTCTCCCAATCCGCTTAAGATCTTCAGCAGCGTGCTTTTACCGGAACCGTTCGCGCCGACGATCGCCACCGCGCGGCCCGGCTCGATTCGGAGCGATAGATCTTCCAGCACGTGCCTCCCTGCTATTGTTTTGGACACGCTGCGCAAGCTCAACAAGTACGAATCCATAGGCTATGCCTCCATTTGAATCGCCTATCTAGCAAAAAAGCGGATACCCGAAGGTACCCGCTTAGTGGAAGGGATTACTCTACGCCAACCGGCTCAAGCTCCGTTGCCGCTTCGTCCGTCGGCTCGTCGAATGGCGAGACGACGCGGATGTTGCGGTAGCGGGCCATTCCTGTTCCGGCAGGAATGAGCTTACCGATAATGACGTTCTCCTTAAGGCCGAGCAAGCGGTCGACTTTGCCTTTGATGGCAGCGTCCGTAAGCACGCGTGTCGTCTCTTGGAAGGATGCGGCCGAGAGGAACGAATCCGTCTCGAGCGATGCTTTCGTAATTCCGAGCAGGACCGGGCGAGCAACCGCCGGTTCTTTGTCGGATAGGATCGCGTCGCGGTTAGCCGCTTCGTACTCGTGGATGTCCACGAATGCGCCTGGAAGAAGGATCGTATCGCCAGGGTCAACGATTTTGATTTTGCGCAGCATCTGCTTGATCATAACCTCGACGTGCTTATCGTTGATTTCTACGCCTTGGTTTCGGTATACGCGCTGAACTTCTTGCAGGATATAGTTCTGAACGCCGCGGATGCCCTTAATTCTCAGCATTTCCTTCGGATCGATCGAACCGTCGGTCAGCTCGTCGCCGGCTTCCACCTGTTGGCCTTGAACGACGCGGATACGCGAACCGTAGCTGACAGGGTAAACCTTGGATTCGGCAGCACCTTGAATTTCGATCTCGCGACGATCTTTCGTTTCGCGAATTTCTTTGACTACGCCGTCCATCTCGGAGATGATCGCTTGGCCTTTCGGATTCCGAGCTTCGAAGAGCTCTTGGATGCGCGGTAAACCTTGCGTGATATCGTCTCCCGCAACGCCCCCGGTATGGAACGTACGCATCGTGAGCTGCGTTCCCGGCTCGCCGATCGATTGCGCGGCGATGATGCCGACCGCTTCGCCGATCTCGACTTTCTTGCCGGTTGCCAGGTTGCGCCCGTAGCAGAGCTTACATACGCCATGGCGGGCACGGCAGCTCAGTACGGAGCGGATCGGAACTTTCTTGATATCGGCGGCGATGATCGCTTCCGCTTTCGGCGTATCGATCAATTCGTTACGCGCGACGATAACTTCTTTCGTCTCTGGATGACGGACCGTCTCGAACGCGTAGCGTCCTTCGATCCGGTCGAACAGATCCTCGATGACCTCTTTGCCGTCTTCGATCCGGGATACGACGATCCCTTTGTCCGTGCCGCAATCGTCTTCGCGAACGATAACGTCTTGGGCAACGTCGACGAGACGACGGGTCAAGTAACCCGAGTCGGCGGTACGAAGCGCCGTATCGGCAAGACCTTTCCGCGCGCCGTGAGTCGAGATGAAGTACTCGAGTACCGTCAGGCCTTCGCGGAAGTTCGATTTGATCGGCAATTCGATGATCCGGCCGGATGGGTTCGCCATCAAGCCGCGCATGCCGCCGAGCTGCGTAATCTGCGATTTGTTACCGCGCGCTTTGGAATCGACCATGAGCATGATCGAGTTGTAGCGGTCCATGGACTTCATCAGGATGTCCGTGATTTCGTCCTTCGCTTTACTCCAAATTTCGATAACGCGGGCGCGGCGTTCTTCGTCCGTGATCAAACCGCGGCGGTATTGGGTCGTAACGACTTTAACGCGCTCTTCGGATTGGCCAAGGATTTCTTTCTTCTCTTGCGGCACGACGACGTCCGCGACGGCAACCGTGATACCTGCGCGCGTCGAATACGTGAAGCCGAGCTGCTTGATGTTATCGAGAATCATCGAAGTTTTCGTCGTATGGTAAATACGGAAGCACTCGCCGATGATTTGACCGAGATATTCTTTGCCTACGGCGCCGGCAGTCGGAACTTCGTCGATAATTTTGGCGATGTCCGCGCCTTTGTCGTAGATGAAATACTTCTCCGGAGTTCCGTTCACGAGGTTCGTCTTCGTCGCCTCGTTGATGTACGGGAACGTATCAGGGAAGATTTCGTTGAAAATGACTTTGCCGATCGTCGTAACGAGCAGCGCGTCTTGCTGCTTCTCCGTGAAAGACTTCTTCTTGAGCTCTCTAACCGGAATGACGATGCGGGAATGCAAGCTGATACCGGCATTACGGTGGTAAGCCGAAACCGCTTCGTTAACGTTCGCGACTCTAAGGCCCGTACCGTAGGCTTCCTTGTTATCCATCGTTAGATAGTAACAGCCAAGAACCATATCCTGCGAAGGCGTTACGACCGGTTTGCCGTCTTTAGGGTTCAAGATGTTGCCTGCGGCAAGCATGAGCAGGCGTGCTTCCGCTTGCGCTTCAGCCGACAACGGCACGTGAACGGCCATCTGGTCGCCGTCGAAGTCGGCGTTGTATGCCGTACATACGAGCGGGTGTAGCTTGATGGCGCGGCCTTCGACGAGAATCGGTTCGAAAGCTTGGATACCGAGTCTGTGAAGCGTAGGCGCGCGGTTCAGCAGGACCGGATGTTCCTTGATGACTTCCTCGAGAACGTCCCACACTTCAGGGCTCACGCGTTCGACTTTGCGCTTCGCGCTCTTGATGTTGTGGGCAAGTCCTTTAAGCACGAGTTCTTTCATGACGAAAGGCTTGAACAGCTCCAGCGCCATCTCTTTAGGCAAGCCGCATTGATACATCTTGAGGCTTGGGCCTACGACGATAACGGAACGTCCGGAGTAGTCAACGCGCTTACCGAGCAAGTTCTGACGGAAGCGGCCTTGCTTGCCTTTCAGCATATGGCTGAGAGATTTGAGCGGACGGTTGCCTGGTCCCGTTACCGGACGACCGCGGCGACCGTTGTCGATCAAGGCGTCTACCGCTTCTTGCAGCATGCGCTTCTCGTTCTGAACGATAATGTCTGGCGCGCCAAGGTCCAACAGACGCTTGAGGCGGTTATTACGGTTAATAACGCGACGGTATAGATCATTCAAGTCGGAGGTCGCGAAGCGGCCGCCGTCGAGTTGAACCATCGGACGAAGCTCCGGAGGAATAACCGGAAGCACGTCGAGAATCATCCAATCCGGCAGGTTGCCGGAGTTGCGGAACGATTCGACGACTTCAAGACGCTTGATCGCGCGGTTGCGGCGCTGGCCTTGAGCCGTGCGAAGCTCTTCCTTGAGCTGTTCGAGTTCGCGATCGAGATCGATATCTTGTAGAAGCTTCTTAACGGCTTCCGCGCCCATGCCCGCGGAGAAGGCGTAACCGTATTTCTCGCGGTAGCTGCGGTATTCCTTCTCGGACAGCAGTTGCTTCTTCTCCAGCGGCGTATCGCCCGGATCCGTTACGACGTACGAAGCGAAGTAAATGATCTCTTCGAGGGAACGCGGAGACATGTCGAGCGCAAGGCCCATCCGGCTAGGAATCCCTTTGAAGTACCAAATGTGCGATACGGGCGCAGCCAATTCGATATGGCCCATCCGTTCGCGACGAACTTTGGCGCGCGTTACTTCGACGCCGCAGCGATCGCACACGACGCCTTTATAGCGAACGCGTTTATATTTACCGCAATGACATTCCCAGTCCTTCGTCGGACCGAAAATCTTCTCGCAGAACAAGCCTTCCTTCTCCGGCTTCAACGTACGGTAGTTGATCGTTTCCGGCTTCTTGACTTCGCCTCTCGACCAAGACCGGATTTTGTCCGGGGAAGCGAGACCGATCTTCATGAACTCAAAGTTGTTGACGTCTAGCAAGGAGCAAGCCCTCCTTAATTTACCCCGCAAAGCCGCGCGACCGTTCTAAGCAGATCGCGACAGCCTTGCAGGGGCACCGATTAAAGGTTGAATTATTCTACACCGACTTCAGAGCCTTCTAGATTGAGGTTAAGCTTATCTCCAGCGGCATCGTCTTCATCGTCGATTTCTTTCATTTCGATCTCTTGTTCGTCACCGGACAAGATCTTAACGTCCATGCCCAAGCTCTGAAGTTCTTTAATCAGAACCTTGAACGATTCCGGCACGCCTGGTTCCGGCACGTTCTCGCCTTTGACGATCGATTCGTACGTCTTCACGCGGCCGACCACGTCGTCCGATTTGACCGTAAGAATCTCTTGCAGCGTATAGGCCGCGCCGTAGGCTTCAAGCGCCCAAACTTCCATCTCCCCGAAGCGCTGGCCGCCGAATTGGGCTTTACCGCCCAACGGCTGCTGCGTAACGAGCGAGTATGGACCCGTGGAACGGGCATGGATCTTATCGTCGACCATGTGCGCCAGCTTGATCATATACATAACGCCGACGGTAACTTCGCGTTCGAACTCTTCGCCCGAGCGTCCGTCGCGCAGACGCCACTTACCGTTGCGCTGCATGCCGGCTTCTTCCATCGTGTCGAATACGTCGTACTCGGTAGCGCCGTCGAATACCGGCGTCGCCGCATGGATGCCGAGCAACCGGCAAGCCATGCCGAGGTGAACCTCGAGTACCTGCCCGATGTTCATCCGGGAAGGAACGCCCAGCGGGTTCAGTACGACTTGAACAGGCGTACCGTCCGGCAGGAAAGGCATATCTTCTTCCGGCAGGATGCGGGCGATAACCCCTTTGTTACCATGACGGCCGGCCATCTTATCGCCTTCGGAAATCTTACGCTTCTGAGCGATATAAGCGCGCACCAATTGGTTAACGCCAGGAGGCAGCTCGTCGCCGTTCTCGCGGGTGAATACCTTCACGTCTACGACGATGCCGTCCGTACCGTGAGGAACGCGGAGCGAGGTGTCGCGAACTTCGCGCGCCTTCTCGCCGAAGATCGCGTGCAGGAGGCGTTCTTCCGCCGTCAGCTCGGTAACGCCTTTAGGCGTTACTTTGCCGACGAGGATATCCCCCGCGCTGATCTCCGCGCCGACGCGGATAATGCCGCGCTCGTCGAGGTTGCGAAGAGCGTCTTCGCCGACGTTCGGGATGTCGCGCGTGATCTCTTCCGGTCCAAGCTTCGTATCGCGAGCTTCGGACTCGTATTCTTCGATATGAATCGAAGTGTAGACGTCTTCGCGCACAAGCTTCTCGGACAGCAGGATCGCATCCTCGTAGTTGTAGCCTTCCCACGTCATGAACGCGACGACGACGTTGCGGCCGAGCGCCAACTCGCCCGTCTCAGTGGAAGGACCATCAGCCATGATGTCGCCCTTTTTGATGATCTCTCCGCGTTTAACGAGAGGACGTTGGTTGATGCACGTGCCTTGGTTGGAACGCATGAATTTCTGAAGCTTGTACTTGACAATATCGCCTTTGACTTCCTTGCCGTCGATGATCTCAACGCGGCGAAGCTGGATTTCATTGGCAGACACGCGTTCGATGATTCCGTCGTATTTGGACACAATACATACCCCGGAATCCTTCGCGGACTTGTACTCCATGCCGGTTCCGACGAACGGCGCTTCCGGCACGAGCAACGGCACGGCCTGACGCTGCATGTTGGAACCCATCAGGGCGCGGTTCGAGTCATCGTTCTCGAGGAACGGAATCATCGCCGTCGCGACGGATACGACCTGCTTCGGAGATACGTCCATGTAGTCTACGCGATCTGAAGACATCGTCTGGATGTTGTCCGTCTGTCTGTTGATCCGCACGATAACCTGTTCGTCCGTGAACGTTCCGTCAGGGTTCAGCTTCGCGTTCGCCTGAGCGATGATATAGTTGTCTTCTTCGTCCGCGGTCATATAGACAATCTCGTCGGTTACCGCGTTCGTCTTCGGATCTACTTTGCGGTAAGGGGCTTCGATGAAGCCGTACTCGTTAATGCGCGCGAAAGTAGACAGCGAGTTGATCAGACCGATGTTCGGACCTTCCGGCGTCTCGATCGGGCACATCCGTCCATAGTGCGAATGGTGAACGTCGCGGACTTCGAAGCCCGCGCGTTCGCGGGTCAAACCGCCTGGACCGAGCGCGGACAGACGGCGCTTATGCGTAAGCTCTGCAAGCGGGTTCGTCTGATCCATGAACTGGGACAGCTGCGAGGAACCGAAGAACTCCTTGATCGCCGCGATGACCGGACGAATGTTGATCAGCGCCTGCGGCGTGATCGCGTTCTGATCCTGAATGGACATCCGTTCACGAACGACGCGTTCCATACGGGATAGACCGATACGAAACTGGTTCTGCAGCAACTCGCCGACGGAGCGCAGACGACGGTTGCCCAAGTGGTCGATGTCGTCCGTGCTGCCGATGCCGTGCAGCAGGTTCATGAAGTAGTTGATCGAAGAGATAATATCCGCCGGCGTAATGTTCTTCACCGATTTGTCGATGATGCCGTTGGAGATGACCTTCACGACCTTGCCGTCTTCGATCGGAGAGAACACGCTGACGCATTGCAGCGGGATATCTTCCGATTCCATAACGCCGCCGACCACGTGGTACGTTCTGAAGCCGACGTTGTTCTCCAGCATAGGGAGAATTTGATCCAGCAGACGGCGGTCGATCATCTGTCCGGCTTCGGCGATAATTTCGCCGGTGGACGGATCCACCAGCGTCTCGGCGAGCCGTTGATTGAACAACCGGTTCTTGATGTGGAGCTTTTTGTTGATTTTATAGCGACCTACGTTAGCAAGGTCATAACGCTTCGGATCGAAGAAACGTGCGATCAGCAAACTACGCGCGTTCTCCAGCGTCGGCGGTTCGCCCGGACGAAGACGCTCATAGATCTCGATGAGCGCTTTCTCGGTGGAATCCGTGTTGTCCTTCTCCAACGTGTTGCGAATGTATTCGTCTTGACCGAGGAGGTCGAGAATTTCCGCGTCCGTGCCGAAGCCAAGGGAACGCAGAAGCACCGTCACCGGAATTTTCCGCGTGCGGTCGATACGAACGTAAATAATATCTTTAGCATCCGTCTCGAGCTCGAGCCATGCGCCGCGGTTCGGGATTACGGTAGCCGTGTACGTCTTCTTGCCGTTCTTGTCTACCTTCGTGCTGTAGTAGACGCTCGGGGAGCGTACCAGCTGGCTGACGATAACCCGTTCCGCGCCATTGATGATGAACGTGCCGGTTTCCGTCATAAGCGGGAAATCGCCCATGAACACTTCCTGTTCTTTGACCTCGCCGGTCTCCTTGTTTAGCAGCCGTACTTTAACGCGCAATGGAGCCGCATAAGTAACATCGCGTTCCTTCGCTTCATCGACGGAGTATTTCGGTTCGCCTAAGCTGTAATCGATGAATTCCAGCACGAGATTGCCCGTGAAGTCCGAAATCGGCGAAATGTCCTGGAAAATCTCGCGCAGTCCTTCGTCCAAAAACTTCTGGTACGATTGCTGCTGGATTTCGATCAGGTTCGGGACGTCCAACACTTCATTAATGCGGGCGTAGCTGCGCCGCGTGCGGCGGCCATACTGAACAAGATGTCCTGCCAACTTAACCTCACCCCTTAAGTCTGCTTCAACACAAAAATAAAGAAAAGCCCTTATGCGCCGGTTGGCGGCACAATGGCAACCCATCCTGTCCTTACCCCAAAACAAACCCATTATACGCCAATCGACTGGAATTTATTCCTGGGAAAGGATCGGAGTTTCGAGTACGCTATTTCGGAAGACAATTAGCCCATCCTAATACTGACATTTTTTAATAATACCACAGCGGAAATGTCAAGTCAAATGTTTTATCCCTTGGTACTTCTATACACTCGGAAGCCTTTGTCTTTGCCGATTTCGACGACGTTGTCCTCGCCGAATACTTCTTCGAGCTTCGCCCGTGCGCTAGGTGCGCCCTGCTTGTTCTGGATGACGATCCATAGAGATCCGCCCGTATTCAGGTAGCCGGCAGCATCCGACAATAATTGGTGGACGACTGCTTTCCCCGCGCGAATCGGAGGATTCGATAGAATGACGTCGAAGGTTCGACCCTCAACCGCGGCGAACAAATCGCTAGGGTGGAACGACACGTTGGTAATCCCGTTCTCCTTCGCGTTGAGCTCGGCCAGTTCGACCGCTCTCTCGTTGATATCGATCATCGTCACATGTCCTCGCGGCGCAAGGCGTGCCGCGGTCAGCCCCATCGGCCCGTACCCGCAACCGACATCGAGCACTTGATCGTCCGGCTTGATCTCCATCAAGTCGATCAGCACTCGGCTTCCGTAGTCCACCCCGTCCCGCGAAAACACGCCCGCATCCGATGTCAGCCGCAAAGGAAAGCCACGAAGCGTAGCCGCGAACGACTGCCGATTACTTGCGGACTTCGGCTTGCTCGAATAGTAATGATCGTTCATATCGATTCTCACCCTTAGTCATCATACGCCAATATAGACATGAACAAACCCCTCGAAGAAAATCTCCAAGGGGTTCGCCCGAGTTGCGAATTACTTAACTTCGACTTTAGCGCCAGCTTCTTCGAGCTTAGCTTTGAGCGCGTCAGCGTCAGCTTTGGAAACTTTTTCTTTAACAGCTTTAGGAGCGTTGTCAACAACGTCTTTAGCTTCTTTAAGGCCAAGGCCCGTGATTTCGCGAACGACTTTGATAACGTTGATTTTGGAAGCGCCTGCGTCCGTAAGAACAACGTCGAATTCGGATTGCTCTTCAACTTCAGCAGCAGCGCCGCCGCCAGCGACTACTGCAACTGGAGCTGCAGCCGTTACGCCGAATTCTTCTTCGATTGCTTTAACGAGATCGTTCAGTTCAAGAACGGTCATAGCCTTGATGGCTTCCAAGATTTGCTCTTTACTCATGGGATTACCCTCCGTTTATTTGAGATCAAATGATCTTCTTATTTGGTTTCGTACGAATGTTACGCGCTTGCTTCGTTCTTCTCTGCGACCGCTTTGACAGCGAGCGCAACGTTGCGCATTGGTGCTTGCAGGACGCTAAGCAACATGGAGAGCAAACCTTCGCGGGAAGGCAGTTCCGCCAGCGCTTTGATCTGTGCAGCATCTACATAACGACCTTCGACAACGCCGCCTTTAACCTTCAACGCATCGTTCTTCTTCGCGAAATCGTTGATGATTTTCGCGGGAGCGACTGCGTCCTTGGAGAAAGCGACAGCCGTAGGGCCGGTCAGGATGGCATCCAGTTCGTTAAGCTCGACGTTCGCCGCAGCGCGGCTTACGAGGGAGTTCTTAAGAACTTGGAAATCAACGCCTGCTTCACGAAGCTGTTTGCGGAGCAAAGTGACTTGCGCCACGTTCAGACCGCGATAGTCGGCAACGACCGTCGTCGTGCTTTCGCGCAATTTCGCCGCGATCACATCAACTTCTTGTTGCTTCCCTGCGATAATTTTTGCGTTTGCCATTGTGTACACCTCCTAAAGTCTCGATATACCGCAATATAACACCAATCCCCGACTGCGGCGGCATCAAAAATGCCCCCGCAGACTTAGCGGAGGCATGATCGTTTTCGCTAGGCAACAAGACGCAAGCATCCCGTGCAACGGAAAATTATATCCACACACCTCGGTAGGAAATTAAGCGCACATGATCGCGAGGATGACATGCAGCACCTACGGTCTACGGTATCCATATTCGATTTCAACTCCATCAGCTTACCACGAGGGATAATCCGATGTCAAAGTTAGTTTTTACCGTCAAATCGGTTAAACCCGATTCGATTAGCGATATGCAGCTACGTCTACGCGTGCGCCTGGGCCCATCGTCGAGGAGATCGAGATGTTTTTCAGGTATACGCCTTTCGAAGAAGCAGGTTTCGCGCGGTTCAACGCGTCGACCAGCGCTTTAAGGTTCTCGTCGAGCTTATCAGCGTCGAAGGAAACTTTGCCGATCGGAGCGTGGATTTGTCCAGCTTTGTCTAGACGGTATTCGATTTTACCGGCTTTAATCTCGGCGATAGCTTTGGCAACGTCGTTCGTTACCGTGCCTGCTTTAGGGTTAGGCATCAAACCTTTACCCCCGAGAATACGGCCGAGTTTACCGACTTCACCCATCATATCCGGCGTTGCTACGCAAACGTCGAACTCGAACCAACCTTGTTGGATCTTCTGGATGAGATCAGCATCCCCTACGTAATCCGCGCCGGCAGCTTCAGCTTCTTTCAGCTTATCGCCTTTCGCGAATACGAGGACGCGTTGCGTTTTACCCGTGCCGTGAGGCAGGACGACAACGCCGCGCACGTTCTGGTCTTGCTTTCTCGGATCGACGCCGAGACGGACGGCTGCTTCGACGGTTTCGTCGAACTTAGCCGTTGCGGCTTTCTTAACAAGCTCGATCGCTTCCGCGGACGTATAAGTAGCGTCGCGGTCGATCAGCTTAGCGGATTCATTGTACTTCTTGCCGTGTTTAGCCATGTGTGCTCCTCCTTGTGTGGTTTTAACGGAAGTCTCCTCCCACAGTCCTCGCGAACGAATCCGCAACGACCGACGGACCGCAGTCCGTCTATTCGATTAGGACAACCCTAATCGGCGATTAGTCTTCGATCGTAACGCCCATCGAACGAGCGGTACCTTCGACCATACGCATAGCCGCTTCAACGGAAGCAGCGTTAAGATCTTCCATCTTTTGCGTTGCGATTTCGCGTACTTTGTCGCGCTTAACCGTAGCGACTTTCTTCTTGTTCGGCTCGCCGGATCCTTTAGGGATACCTGCAGCGACACGCAGCAATACAGCAGCTGGCGGAGTCTTAGTCACGAAGTCGAAGGAACGGTCCTCATATACCGAGATAACAACCGGAATAATCAATCCAGCTTGATCCGCGGTACGTGCATTGAATTCCTTACAGAAAGCCATGATGTTTACGCCAGCTTGACCGAGTGCAGGACCGATCGGCGGCGCAGGGTTTGCTTTACCCGCTGGTACTTGCAGCTTTACCAATTTGATGACCTTTTTTGCCATGATGCACACCTCCTTGCCCAGTAATGCGGTTTAACGAGACCTAATCAAAGATCCAATCTCTCCCGCTCTTTCAAGAAACCCCAACCATGATTTATATCTTTTCCACCTGAGTGAAGTCCAACTCAAGCGGGGTTTCCCTGCCGAACATGTTAACGTGAACCTTCAGCTTGCTTTTATCGGGAAGAATCTCTTCGACCGACCCGACGAAATCAGCGAAAGGCCCGACCTTAACGCGGACGTTCTCCTTAAGCTCGAAGTCGATAACCGGCTTCGGCTCCTCCATGCCCATGTGTTGCAGAATCTGCTCCACTTCTTCGGGCAACAGAGCAGTCGGCTTCGATCCCGATCCCGTTGAGCCAACAAACCCGGTAACACCCGGCGTGTTGCGCACGACGTACCAAGAATCGTCCGTCTGAATCATTTCCACAAGAACATAGCCGGGATACACCTTGCGCATCACGGTTTTCTTCTTGCCGTCCTTATTCACGATCTCTTCTTCCATCGGCACGAGGACGCGGAAGATCTTGTCCTGCATGCCCATAGATTCCACGCGCTTCTCCAGGTTCGCCTTAACCTTGTTCTCGTAACCGGAGTACGTGTGCACTACATACCATCTTTTCTCCATGGAAAAGCCACCTTTAGGTTCCTGCGTCAAACGACTAGTTCAACGAGGGATGAGATGCCGATGTCCAGTCCCCAGAAGTATACCGTTATCAGCAGCACGGTCACGATAACGACGATCGTGTAGCTGACAAGCTCTTTCCGGCTGGGCCAACGGACTTTCTTAAGCTCGCCCCAACTGTCGCCGAAAAACGAAAAAAAGGACCCAAAGCTCTGTTTCATTTTGGCCAGCACGTCATTACCTCCTAGGACTTAGCGCGTCTCGCGATGAGGAGTATGTTCGTTGCAGTGTCTGCAGAACTTCTTCAACTCGATGCGATCGGAGTGCGTCCGTTTGTTCTTGCTCGACGTATAGTTACGTTGCTTGCAGTTCGTGCAAGCCAGAGTGATGATCACCCGCATCCCTTCCACCTCCCGGGATAACAACTTCATAAAAAACAACCATCAGCGGAAACCCCAGCTTGGCGAACCAAGGCTGTAGTCGGATTTGCTCTCGCGACGACGTTCCGTCACGACAACATTTCCTGGTGTTTCGCCGATGATTCAGACCTGCGCATAAGAAGCCACCTTTAAGGTTACTAAAACAATTTATCACAGGGCTAAATCGATGTCAACGAAAACCGTCGGGAGAAACGCTGGCAATAATTTAATAGAAGTCGCCCTTCTATGCCCGCCGCGTAAGGATCTCGAGAGGAATTGACGATCGGCCTCAGAGCCTAGCACCATTCTTCCAACTTTTCGCCGCCTTTAATCGTCTATGATTGTAAGATTCGTAGCTGACTATGGCATACGCGAATTCGGGCAAATAAAAAAGCAGCTCCCGGTGCGCTGCTCGGTCATTCGATAGGTATAAGGGCAGGAATCTCAGCTTCCGACATCGCGGACTTCTAGATACCGCTCCAGCTTTCGCTTGACCCGCTGGAGAGCGTTGTCGATGGATTTGACGTGACGGTCGAGATCGACGGCGATTTCTTGATAGGATCTCCCGTCGAGGTAAAGCATAAGTACTTTGCGTTCCAAATCGCTAAGAATTTCCGACATCTTGTCTTCGAGGCCGAAAAACTCCTCCTGGTTGATAATCATCTCTTCCGGATCGCATACCCTTGAGCCGCATATAACGTCCAGCAGCGTCCGGTCCGAATCTTCGTCGTATATCGGCTTGTCCAAAGAAACGTAGGAATTAAGAGGTATATGCTTCTGCCGCGTCGCGGTCTTAATAGCCGTAATGATCTGACGGGTGATGCAGAGTTCCGCGAACGCTTTGAAGGAGGCCAATTTGTCGCCCTTAAAGTCGCGAATGGCTTTGTAAAGCCCGATCATGCCTTCTTGTACGATGTCTTCCCGCTCCGCTCCGATCAAGAAATAAGATCGCGCCTTCGCTCTAACGAAGTTGCGGTACTTATTGATCAGGAACTCCAACGCTTCGCTGTCGCCTAGACGGACGTCTTCTACGATGTCCTCGTCGGTCTTGAAGTCGTATTCACGTGTTGCCAGCCTCTCCAAGTCGACGCTCACGAATATCCCTCCGGTCTGCTCAGCGTGCTGGGAACTTGCAAATCTAACAAACTATTAACAATATACTTGATAAACCCTATAGCGTCAATGGATTTGAACCTATCAGTGAAAGCAATGCCAGTGGAAGAATTGTTAATTATCTCCACCTTTTGACCCATTCGCGTCGAGGCCTCGCCTCATATTCTCCAGTTTTCGCCATATATCGTCGTTTAGCGCGCTGCCAAGCTCGTTGCGCTTAGGCTTAGGGTCACGTTTTATTGTCGTCTGGATCTCGTTGCTGCTCTGCTCTACGGCGATCTTAAGCTCGCGGGCCGTAACCCTCAGCGCCCCCTTCCCGAAGGCGACGTGCTGCTCGGTCAGATCGGAGGTCGCCACGTAGACGTTGCGCCGCGCGGAAGTCCAGTCCCCCACGAGGCGCTCGATGCATTCGTCCGCCGTCTCCCGCTCCCGCGTGAACAAGACCCGTACTTTGCGATGCAAAAAATCCGATCCTACGCCGCCGGCCACGTAGTAAGCATCGAATACGACGATGACCTTGACGCCGGAATAGCTCTGGTAATCCGCGAGCTGCTCCAGCAGACGATCGCGGGCATTCTCCAGTTTCTCGTTCTTGAGCGCGGCGAGCTCCGGCCAGGCTCCGATGATGTTGTAGCCGTCGACCAGCAGGACGTCTTCACGCTTCAGCATGGCGCTGGCGGACGACCTCGTATAGGATAACGCCTGCCGCTACGGACGCGTTGAGCGAGTTCACGTGGCCGAACATCGGAAGCGATAGAATGAAATCGCACTTCTCCCTGACGAGTCTGGACAACCCCTTGCCTTCGCTGCCGATCACGACCGCGAGCGGGCCCGTCAGCTTCGTCCGGTGGAAGCTTTGCGGGGCGCCGGCGTCGGCGCCGGCGATCCATAATCCGGCTTCCTTCAGCTTCTCCATCGTCTGAACGAGATTCGCCACTCGCGCGACCGGCACGTACTCGACCGCTCCCGCTGAAGTTTTCGCTACGACGGCGGTCAAGCCGGCGCTTCTGCGCTTAGGCACGATCACGCCGTGGACGCCGGTACAATCGGCCGTACGCAAGATGGAGCCGAGATTGTGCGGGTCTTCGATCTCGTCGAGCAGCACGATGAACGGCGCTTCGCCGCGCTCGGCCGCGCGGGCCAGCAAATCCTCGAGTTCCGCGTAAGCGATCGCGGCCGCTTGGGCGACGACGCCCTGATGCTGCATCTCCGGCGCGAGCTGATCGAGCTTGCGTTTGTCGACGAGCTGCACGACGATGCCGCGAGCTTTGGCTTCCTCCATGATGGGCTGAACGAGATGGCGCTGCGCGTCTTTATACAAGAAAATCTTATTGAGCGCGCGGCCCGCCTTCATCGCCTCCAGCACCGGGTGCTTGCCGGCGATGAGTTCTTCTTCGTTGCCGCCATGTTGCGCTGCAGCAACGTCCAAATCGTCATCCTCCGCAGGCCGAGAGGCAGTCGCCGCCGAAGGCGCATGCGCGTTATTCCGGCGATCCCCGCCGTTCGAGCGATTCCATCCCCCGCTTTGGCGCTTGTCCGGTCCTTTGGAGGATGCCCGTCCGGCGCCGAACTTGCTGCCTTCCTTACGATTGTTCATCTCTATCGTCCTTTCTTAACAGCCTTGGCTTCCCATGATAAGCCGTTACTTTCGGCAAAGTTAGCCGGTTTAGACGACTAACTCCGAGCATATCGTCCACTTACGCGAGAATTAGCCGGTTTAGGTGACTAACTCCGAGCATACCGCCCACTTATGCGAGAATTAGCCGGTTTAGGCGACTAACTCCGAGCACATCGCCCACTTATGCGAGAATTAGCCGGTTTAGACGACTAACTCCGAGCATATCGTACACTTACGCGAGAATTAGCCGGTTTAATCGACTAACTTCGAGCATATCGTCCACTTACGCGAGAATTAGCCGGTTTAATCGACTAACTCCGTATGACTCACAAGCCGCCATCCGTTTCCTCGAACGCGAGTCCGATCAGCTGCTCGAGCCGCTCTTTCTCGCCGCGATAATACAAGTAGCCGATCAAACATTCGAGCGCGGTCGCCTGCCGGTAATCCGCGGAATCGGCGTTCCTCGGCGGCTGGCCGGACTTCGTGTTGCGTCCGCGCCGAACGATGTCCGCTTCTTCTTCCGTCAGATGCGAATGCCAACGTTGAAGCAGCTTGGCTTGCGCGGCCGCGGACACGTAACGGGTCGCGGCGCGGTGCAGCTCATGCGGCTTGCGCGAGCGTCCCGCCACGAGGCGTTGACGAATATATACTTCGAACACCGCATCGCCGACATAGGCGAGCACGACGGGATTGAGCAAATTCACCGGCGTATCCGGCGGCACCACGGGCGCTATAACGGCAGGCAGATCGTCTTGGTTCATCGGCTTCGTCATTTGCGGCGCCAACGCATGCCTTGCGGCGTGTCTTCCAATACGATGCCCCGCTCCGCCAATAAATCGCGGATTTCGTCGGCGCGTTTCCAGTTGCGGCTGCTTCTCGCTTCGGCGCGCTCGGCGATCAACGCGTCGACCTCTTCGTCCAGCAGGCCCGCTTCTTCACGCGCAGGCAGCAAGCCGAGCACGTTGTCCATCGCATCGAACCGCTCCAGAATCGCAAGCAGATCCGCCTCGCTCACCGATTCGCGCTGCAAGTAGTTGTTCGCTTCCGCTACCAGGCCGAACCAAGCCGTGATGGCGTCCGGCGTGCCGAAGTCGTCGTCCATGCTGGCGTTGAATTGCGCCTGCAGCTCGGCAAGACGCGCTTGAAGCGCTTCGTCCTTCGCGAGCGACAGCGAACCCTTAGCGACCGTAGACAGGCGATGCACGACGTTGTCCCGGCTGTTCGCCAGCCGTTCGACGCTTCTGTCCGCCTGCTTGAGAATCTCGTCGCTGAAGTTGAGCGGGCTGCGATAATGCGTGGCGAGCATCAGATAGCGGATGGATTCCTTCTTCGCCATCTTGAGCAGGTTGCGCACGTTAATCCCGTTGCCCAGCGACTTCGACATCTTCTGATTGTCGATGTTGACGAAGCCGTTATGCATCCAATAGCGGGAAAGCGGCTCCTCCGTCAGCGACTCCGATTGCGCGATCTCGCACTCGTGGTGCGGGAATTGCAGATCGTGGCCGCCCCCGTGGATGTCGAGCGTATCGCCCGCGTACTTGCGTACCATAGCGGAGCATTCGATATGCCAGCCCGGGCGTCCGTCTCCCCAAGGGCTCGACCAGTAAATTTCGCCCGGCTTCGCGGCTTTCCACAGCACGAAGTCCTGCGGGCTCTCCTTACGTTCGTCCACGTCGATGCGAATGCCGTACTGCAATTCGTCCAAATTCTTATGCGACAGCTTGCCGTATTCCGGGAACGTCGAAGTGCGGAAGTAGACGTCTCCGCCGTTCTCGTACGCCGCGCCCTTCTTCACCAAGCCGTCGATGAACGCGATGATCTCCGGAATCGTCTCCGTTACGCGCGGCTGGATCGTAGCCGGACGTGCGCCAAGGCCGTCGCGATCTTCCTTGAACGCCGCGATGAATTTCTCCGCGAGTTCGGGAACGGTGATGCCAAGCTCGTTCGCTTTGCGGATCATTTTATCGTCGACGTCCGTAAAGTTCACGATGTAATTGACCTCGAGGCCGAGCGATTCCAAGTATCTGCGGGCTACGTCGAAAAATATGACCGGACGCGCGTTGCCGATATGAATAAAGTCGTACACCGTCGGTCCGCATACGTACATGTTTACCTTGCCCTCTTCGCGCGGAACGAAAAGCTCTTCCTTCCTCGTCATGCTATTGTAGATCTTCAAGTTCACGAGTCATGCTCCTTTAGTCAAATATCGTATAGGTAAGCGGCGCCCACGGCTTCCGCTGCTTTCTCGTCTTCCTTCTTCAGCTCTTCCTCGGTCGGGCAGTTCTCGCCCTTCAGCCGTTCCACTTCGCGCTTAAGCTCGTTGATTTCCTTCTGCATGAAACGGAACGTCTCGATCACCGGATCGGGCAAGCTCGTATGGTTGAGCCGATCTCCGACCCGCTGTCCGTTCCGCTTCACGATCCGGCCGGGAATCCCGACGACCGTGCTGTTCGGGGGCACTTCTCGCAGGACGACAGAGTTCGCTCCGATGCTGGAGTGGTCTCCGACCGTAAACGAGCCGAGCACCTTCGCACCCGAGGCGATGACGACCCGATTGCCGATCGTCGGATGCCGTTTCCCTTTTTCCTTACCCGTTCCCCCGAGCGTCACGCCCTGATAGATGACAACCTCGTCCCCGATCTCGCACGTTTCCCCGATGACGACGCCCATCCCGTGGTCGATGAACAGCTTGCGTCCGATCTTAGCGCCCGGATGGATTTCGATACCGGTGAAAAACCGGCTGATCTGCGAGATGAACCTAGCGACCGTAAACCACCTGTGTCTGTAAAAGAAATGCGCGATACGATGAGACCATATGGCGTGCAAGCCCGAATACGAGAAAATGACCTCGAACCGGCCTCGAGCCGCCGGGTCGTTCTCTAGAATGACATCGATATCGGACTTCACGTTGCTCCAGAACCCCATGTCTTTCCCCCCATTTGTTGCCTCTCTTAATCTCCTCCGGAAAAATAAAAAACGCCCCTGCAGCTTTCGCTGCAGAGACGTGTATCAGACGCGGTCCCACTCTGCTTGCGCCATCGCATTCCCACCCAATCGGGATCGCGTCGGCGAACTCCTACTGCTGGTAACGGGAACAACCCGGCACCGCTCACCTGGACATTCCGTCGGACGATTCGAGGCGTTCGCTTCGCGATGCCGTCCGTCGGCTTTCCAATCAGCGGCGCAGCTCCCAGGCGCAATTCGGTCTCGTCGGAATGGGACGGCTCTCAGCCAAGGCCGTCTTCTCTGGACATTCGCGGGGCGAAACGTACTTTCCTGTTCGTCGCACATGTTCGATATAGAGCAAGTATATCCCAACGGCGTGAAGGTGACAAGTAACGCTTATTACAGCGCCGATAACCTATCGTTAAGACGTTCCAGCACCCGATCGCGGCCGAGCAGCCAGATCGTTCCGTTCAAATCCGGGCCGTGCATCTGTCCCGTAAGCGCGATGCGGATCGGCATGAATAAGCCTTTGCCTTTGACGCCCGTCTCGGCTTGAACGGCTTTGATCAGCACCTTCATGTTCTCGATCGTGAATCCGTCATCGCCCGCGGACTCCACTTGGTTGCGGAACGCGGCGAGCACCGTAGGTACCGTCGCCTCCGACATCACCTGCTTCGATTCTTCATCGAGCTCAGGTACGTCCGCGAAGAACAAATCCGATAACGGCACGATTTCCGCGCCGTAGCGCAGATGATCGCGGAACAGCTGAACGAGCGCGTTCGCCCATTCGAGTTCTTGACCGCTAGGGTTTTCACTCAGACGGCCCGCAGACTTGAGGTGCGGCAAGCAAAGCTCGACGACCCGCTCCTGCGTCGCTTGTTTCATGTAATGCTGATTGATCCAATTCAGCTTCGCCGTGTCGAATACGGCCGGGCTCTTGGACAACCGGTTCGCGTTGAAAATTTCGACGAGCTGCTCGCGGCCGAAGATTTCCTGCTCGCCCTCAGGCGACCAGCCCAAGAGCGTAATGAAGTTGAACAGCGCCTCCGGGAGGAAGCCCAGCTTGTCGTACTGCTCGATGAATTGAATGATCGATTCGTCGCGCTTGGACAGCTTCTTGCGATGCTCGTTGACGATCAGCGTCATATGCCCGAATTCCGGCGGCGTCCATCCGAACGCCTCGTACACCATGAGTTGGCGAGGCGTGTTCGTGATATGGTCTTCCCCGCGAAGCACGTGCGTGATCGCCATCAGATGATCGTCGATCGCGACCGCATAGTTGTACGTCGGAATGCCGTCCTTCTTGACGATGACGAAGTCGCCGAAATCGTCGGATTGGAAGGAGATTTCGCTCTTGACCGTATCGTTCCACGTATAAGTCCGGTTAGCCGGAACCGTGAACCGAACGCTTGGCACGCGTCCTTCCGCAGCAAGCTTCTCGCGCTCCGCATCGGAGAGATGGCGGCAACGGCCGGAATACTTCGGCGTCTCGCCCCGGGCGGATTGCTCCTCGCGCTCCCGCTCCAGCTCTTCTTCGGTGCAATAGCAGAGGTAAGCCTGCTTGCTCTCCATCAATTGCGCCGTATGAGCGTTGTAGATGTCGAGCCGCTCGGTCTGGCGGTACGGTCCGTACTCGCCTACTTTGTCGATGCTCTCGTCCCAATCGACTCCGAGCCACTTCAGATAAGTAAGCTGGCTTTCTTCGCCGCCGGCGATGTTGCGCTTCAGGTCGGTGTCTTCGATTCGAATGATGAACTCGCCGCCGTGATGGCGCGCGAACAAATAGTTGAATATCGCCGTGCGCGCGTTGCCGATATGTAAGTGTCCCGTCGGGCTTGGCGCATAACGTACGCGAACTTTAGCAGACATGATGATTCCTCCTTGATCAATCAGTTATTCCTTAACGAGCAATACGACCGCTTGAGCGGCGATCCCTTCGCCGCGTCCGGTAAAACCCAGCTTCTCGGACGTCGTCGCTTTCACGTTCACTTCGGTTACCTCTCCGCCAAGCGCCTTGGCGATAACCGACGCCATCTGCCCGATATAAGGCGCCATCTTCGGCGCTTGGGCGATGATCGTCGCGTCGACGTTGCCGAGCTTGTAGCCCCGCTCCGTGGCGAGCGCCCATACGCGCTCCAGCAGCTTCACACTGTCCGCGTCTTTGTAGGCGGTATCCGTGTCCGGAAAATGCTTGCCGATGTCTCCAAGCGCAAGCGCCCCCAGCACTGCATCGCTGATCGCGTGCAGCAGCACGTCCGCGTCGGAATGGCCGAGAAGGCCTTTGTCGTACGGAATCGTTACGCCGCCGATAATGCACGGCCTGCCCTCCACGAGCTGATGCACGTCGAAGCCTTGTCCCACTCGAATCATGTTCGTCCATTCTCCTTCCGACGACGGGAGAGAAGCAGCTCCGCGACAGGCAAATCTTCCGGCGTCGTTATTTTTAGGTTGCTATAGTCTCCGCTCACGATCGCTACCTTCTTGCCAAGCCGCTCAAGCAGCATCGCGTCGTCGGTAGCCGCCGCCCCGTCGTACATCGCTTGCCGGTGCGCGTCCATCAACTCCTCGCGCCGGAATGCCTGCGGCGTCTGCACGCCCCACAGCGTCTTGCGCTCGGGCGTCGCCACGATGAAGCCGTCGCCGTCCGAGACCTTGATCGTATCTTTAACGGGCACCGCCAGAGCAGCAGCGCCGTGAGCTTCCGCCGACCGGCAGCAAGCTTCGATCTGCTCGGGCGTCACGAGCGGCCTGGCCGCGTCATGAACGAGCACGCCTTCCGTCGGCAAAGCCGACAATCCGTTGTACACGCTGTCTTGCCGCTCGCCCCCGCCGGCTACGATCGCCGTTACCTTAGCAAGGCGTTCGGCGGCCACGATCTCGGCGATTCTCTGCTCTTCGCCCGGCGCTGCCACGATCACGACGGACGTAACCGCCGGGCACGACTCGAACGCCGCGAGCGCATGAGCCAGCACCGGGCGTCCGTCAAGCTTCAAATAAATTTTGTTGTCCGCCGAACCCATGCGGGTTCCCCGTCCGGCCGCAACGATGACGGCTCCCCAATCCATCCGCATAGTCCCCTCTAACCGAGCAAAAATAACAAAGACGGGACCGTAACGCGCGTCCCGCCCGTATTCTTAATATCATACCTTGTCAGAGCGCTTTTTCCAATAGCTTCGGCTTCGCGAAGATCATGCGGCCCGCCGACGTCTGCAAGACGCTCGTCACGAGCACTTCCATCGTCGTCCCGATGAAGTCCCGTCCGCCCTCGACGACGATCATGGTGCCGTCGTCCAAGTAAGCGACGCCTTGTCCATGTTCTTTGCCGTCCTTGATGACTTGCACGACGATCTCTTCGCCGGGCAGCACGACAGGCTTGACCGCGTTGGCGAGATCGTTAATGTTAAGCACCGACACTCCTTGCAGCTCGCATACTTTGTTCAGGTTAAAGTCGTTCGTGACGACTTTGCCTTTCATCGCTTTCGCCAGCTTGACGAGCTTGCTGTCCACCTCGCCCGGCTCCTCCGACGCATCCTCGTAGATCAACACCCGGACGTCGAGCTCTTTCTGGATTTTGTTCAGGATGTCGAGACCTCTGCGACCGCGATTGCGCTTGAGCAAGTCGGACGAATCCGCGATATGCTGCAGCTCCTCGAGCACGAACTCGGGAATGACGAGCGTACCTTCAATGAACCCGGTCTTGCAGATGTCGGCGATTCGGCCGTCGATAATGACGCTCGTATCGAGAATTTTGTGTTCCTCGTAGCGAGGGCTCTCCTCCTTGACCGGCACCGGCGCCTTCCGAGTGCTGATCCAATCTCCGATCTCCCCGCGCTTATGAATGCCTAGCCGAATCCCCGCATAACCGAGCGTCAATGCGACGCCAGCGGCCAACACTCCTCCGATTTGCGGAATATCGGTAATGAACGGATACAGGAAAGACGATAGCGCAAGTCCGAAAGTAAGCCCCACAGAACCCGACAGCAGATCCGCCATCGGGAATACCGACAGCCTATCGATGCCTTTCTGAATCGCGCGGGCCAGCGGCGCCGCGATCGATGTGGCAAGCATGAAGCCTACGAAAGCGCCGACTGCCATCGCGAACATGTTCCCCGAGCCCGAGCTCGCGCCGATCAGCGGGTCCATCCACTGCGCGCCGCCCGTCGTCCGCCACGTCGACATTTGTTGCCCGAGCAAAGCCCCGATCAGCACGCCGGCTATCTGGATGACTCTTCTCATCATCATTAATAAATCACTCCCTAACTTCTAAAAAATCGAAATTCCGTTACTAGTATGTTCCATTTTTCGTAAAGCTAATCGTCCCCGAGTCCCCGTATTCCAAGTTGGCCCAATTCGCTAACTTCTTTTGAATTTCGAAGCTCCTTGCTCTATAATGAGAGGTGGAAAAGTAAACTAAAGGTAACCGAGGTGGGAACGGATGAGCGCACCTACGCTCCAGGAATTCCAGAGTCAGGTGTCGGAACTGTTGCTCCGTCATCGCAGCTTGCTCGATGTCGTAACCAAGTACAGCCAATCCAATGCATCCGTGAATCGGGCCGTAGCCAAATCCATAACCGAGTGCGGCTGCATCGAATTAAATGCTAGACACCAAGGCTTTTCCGCCGATATGGAGCTGGACCAAGCGAACCGGCAGTCCAAGTCTCACATGGAGGGCCATCTCTGCGAGCATTGCCGAGACGCGATCCAGAGCGAGATGGGCAAGAACTTGTTCTATATGACCGCACTATGCAACGCGCTGGATATTAACATGCAAGAAGTCGTCAATAAGGAAGCCGAGAAGTGCTCCACGCTGGGATGGTTTAATCTAACTTAACGAATAACGCCTCCGCTCCTTCGTTGTCCGAAGGGCCGGAGGCGTTGTTGTTGAATGGACATGAATAAAAGCACCGGAGCCCCCTATTCGGGTTGTCCGATGCTTTCGGATTCATGCGCGTCAGGCGCTATGTTTGTGCGTCTCTTCTTCTTCGTGCGGGAGCCGGTTCTTGCTTCTGAGTCTTCTTGGGAGCAGTCGATCAACGTTTTTTTTTAGGCCCCAAAGCGCGTATAGGAGCAACAGCGCCAGAATCATCTTAGGAATCGCTTCTTGGAACATGTAAGCCAGCAGGGCCGCGCCCGCTACGACGATCGGAATCGCCCACATCGCCGCTTTCGGCAAGCCGAGCTTCTTGAAGTTCGGATATTTCATATTGCTAATCATTAAGAACGATAAGGCTAGCGTGCTGATCAGCAGCAGCGAGAAGTGAAGCTCCGAGTTAAACAAAGCAAGCGTGGCCAGGACGCCGCCCGCGGCGGGAATCGGCAAGCCGATGAAGTATCCGGGGATACCGGCGATCACATTGAAGCGAGCAAGCCTCAAGGCGCCGCAAATCGGGAAGATTGCCGTGACGATCCATGCCATTGCTGGATTCACGTCTTGGAAAGCCGCTTGATACATAATGAATGCGGGAGCGACGCCGAAGGAGATGACATCGGATAACGAATCTAATTCTTTGCCGAATTCGCTCTGCGCGTTAAGCGCCCGTGCGACGCGACCATCCAGTCCATCCAGAAGCATGGCGATGATAACGAGCAATGCCGCAGTGTTCGGTTCGTCGTTAAACGCCATAATAATCGCGATCACGCCTAGGAACAGATTCCCGATCGTGAACATATTCGGTATGGATTTAGTGATCATGTTTGCCACCTCGACTTTACTATGCCCTATCGGCCCGAAGGTTAAGCGTCTCGCAAGGGCGCTAAAGTTGTTTATATTGCCATGATGAAGACCAAAGTCCATTGTAGTCCCGTTAAATCTGTCTGTCAATAAACACCTGCTCTTGAATACGCTTCAAGCCGTCCTTAATCGTACGGGCCCTGACTTCGCCGATTCCGTCGACTTCGTCCAGTTCCTCGATAGTAGCCATCACGATATGCGGCAGCGCGTTGAACCGATCGACGAGATTATGGATGATCACGCTAGGCAATCTTGGAATCTTGCTTAGCATGCGGTATCCGCGCGGCATGAGCCCTTCCTCGGTTACCGTGCTCAAGGAAGGATAACCGAGCAACCGAATAAGAAGCGCCGAATCGAGCAGCTCCTCCGAAGTCAGCTTGCGAACGGCCGCCTGAATTTCCTTGATTTTCTCGTCGCTGTCTTCCTTGGCGTAATCCTTAAGCAGAAGCCATGCTTCTTCTTCGACGGTACCGACGAGCTCGTCTTTCTGCATGCTGATCAGACGGCCTTCATTGCCGAGCTCCAGCACGTACCGGTTGATTTCATTCTTAATGCGCAGTACCATCTCGGCTCGTTGGAACACGTGCGCGACTTCATGCATCGTAACCAATTCTTCGTATTCCAATGCCGATAAATTCGTCAGCGCTTGAGTCAGAACCGCCCGGTATTTCTCCAGCGTCTGAATCGCCTGGTTCGCCTTCGTCAGGATGACGCTCATATCCTTGAGCGCATAGCGGAGCTGCCCTTGGTATAGCGTAATCACGTTCCGCCGTTGCGAGATCGACACGACCAGCTTGCCGGTCTGCTTCGCGACCCGCTCCGCGGTCCGGTGGCGAATGCCGGTCTCCGTCGACGTGATGGAAGGGCTTGGGATGAGCTGGGTATTCGCGTACAAGATACGTTTGGCATCCTCGCTGAGGATGATCGCGCCATCCATCTTAGCCAGCTCATATAAGTAGTTTGGACTGAATTCGCAGTTGATGGAGAAGCCCCCATCCACCAGTTCCATCAGTTCGGGACTGTTGCCCACGACAATAAGCGCGCCTGTCTTGGCACGCAGCACGTTCTCCAACCCGGCCCTGAAAGGGGTGCCCGGAGCGACCATTTGGAGCAGCTGGTTCATCGTCTCCTGCTGCAGTTGCTCTTTATCTTTAGACTCTTTCTCTTTCGTATCCTTCATGATGTGAACGATTCCCCCCCTATTCCAACGCTGCTTTAAGCGCTTCGGCGACCGTCTCGACCCCCTCGCAGCCCTTCCACCGTCATATCGAAAATATGTCCATACCTTTCATTCAACAAAATGAACACTACCTATAATATGCTCATCACACCTGACCTCTGAACCACACGCAAGAACTATCCTTAACCCTCACTACAAGTATAAAGGAAACTCCAAACCATGGAAAGAAACGCTTATTCATCCCATGGTGCCGGTTGAGTATTCTTTTTTGGCATTGAACCAAACACGGAATGGATAACATGGCTTAATGTTTTACATGGAATGACCTGAATGGTCTTAAAAGTGGTTGTCGGCTTTAAGCCATTTGATGCAACGTACACCTTTTTGAATCCCATTCGCTCAATTTCCCTGATACGCATTTCAAGGGTCGGTACTTTCTTCAATTCACCAGTAAGTCCGATATCCGCAATAAATACGGTATCATTCGGAATACCGATGTTCTTTACGGATGACACGATACTCATGATAGCAGCTAAGTTGGATGACTGCTCTTTGAGTTTCATTCCTCCTGTGGTTTTCACAACCACATTCTTGTCATGCATTAAAATCTCGGCTCGTTGCTCCATGATGCTAATTAGCGTATTAACATGGTCTTTTTTCAAGCACTCGGCAATACGGCTTGGATAAGGCATGAACGTTTGAGAAACCAGGCTTTCAATCTCTAGGATAATGGCTCTGGTCCCTTCTTTTACGACAGTTAAAGCACTACCGCTAACCATTTCATGATCCGCCCGTTGCGTCATGAAAAACTCAGAAGGATTGTCTACAGGCGATAAACCCGTCTCCTCCATGATGAAAAAGCCAATCTCACCTGTACCCGCGAAGCGGTTCTTAGAAGAGTACAACGTTTTCAACTCTTCTCCTTCTTCGCCCTCAAGAATTAGAACCGTATCGACCAAATGTTCTAATGCTCTAAGTCCTGCTAACTCATTGTCTTTGGTCATTTGACCAACCATCATAACAGCTCTTGGACGACTTGAATCCTTTGCGACTTTGAGTAATGCCGTAGCACATTCCATGGTTTGCGTTGGAGAACCAGGTCTAGATGGATACTCATCCAAAACAAACGTTTGAATACTATCTATGATGATGAGGTCAGGATCCACTTCTTCAATACATCCCAACACATGATTTAAACTGTTATCGCTATATACCCAAACATCTTCATGGATATTGTTCGGTAAAATACGTTCAGCTCTTCGCTTAATTTGGGATTCGCTTTCTTCCCCGGATGCATACAACACTTTATATCCTTTGCTAGCCACATCATTAGATATTTGAAGTAAAAGTGTAGATTTTCCCGCGCCTGGTACTGCCGTAATGATGGTCAGAGAATCCCTAACGATTCCCCCACCCATAACACGATTAAACTCGTTGTATGAAGTAACAATTCTATCGCTATTTTGGGAGATCGTTTCCGTAAGACGCTTAATGGATACGTTCTTCTTTACTGTGATTTGCTTCTGTTCACTTGAACCGCCTACCGCATCTTCAATTAGCGTGTTCCACTCTCGGCAGTTGTTGCATGACCCTTGCCACTTGGGATGCTCAAAACCACATGCACTACAAATATATACATTCTTTTTCTTTGCCATAAAACACCCACTTCCTAATCTAATTAATAATTATATCGGAGGTACTGATGATTCCCAAGAGCTTGAGAAAAAAAAGAACTCTCCCGCCGGGAGGGTTCTTACGCTTTTACCCATGAAAAAGAGTTTGCCATGTCCAAGCCGAGAGAGAAACCTTAGCGAAACCATTTCCATGCCAGCCACAGAAGAAGCAGCAGCACGATGAATCCGCCGGACATCCATACGAGAATCACGAACAGCTTCAGGAATACGATGAGCAAAATGACGGTAATTATACCTCCGAACAGATTGCGAATGATCCGATTCCATCCGAAGTCTCCACCTCTTCTGCGAAACACGCGAACGCCTCCCTTGCCGCCGCCCGAACAACGCAAAACTCCCCGCGCCATTCGCCGAATGAACGGCGGCACGGGGAGTCGTTCGAACCGCTTAGCGCTTATGCTAGCTTATGGCTAGGCGCGCCCGGAGGTTCTAATATAATCATTTGATTATGCGATTATTTAGGGATCTAACCTTAAACCCTCTAATTTTTAACCTGGTTTAGCTTGGCGATACCGCTTCGTCTTTCTGCTTAACGACTAAGCCGCCTTCTTCCTCGTCGATGACGAGCGTGTCGCCTTTGTGGATTTTGCCCATGAGCAGATCTTCGGACAGACGGTCCTCGATATGCTTCTGGATCGCGCGGCGAAGCGGTCTAGCGCCGTATTGCGGGTCGAAGCCTTCCTTGGCGAGGAAGTTCTTCGCCGCTTCGGTGAGATCGAAGCGAACGTCTTGCTCGATCAGGCGTTTGCGAAGGTCGTCGGCCATCAGCGACACGATCTGAGCGATATGCTCCTCGCCCAGCGGATGGAAGACGATCGATTCGTCGATCCGGTTCAAGAACTCCGGACGGAACGATTTCTTCAGCTCGGTGAGCACTTTGTCCTTCATGTTCTGATAATCTTTGCCCGCGTCTTGGGCGGCGGTGAAGCCAAGCGTCGAGTTTCTCTTGATCTGCTCGGCGCCGACGTTGGACGTCATGATGATCAGCGTGTTGCGGAAATCGACGGAGCGGCCTTTGGAATCGGTCAGGCGGCCGTCTTCGAGCACTTGCAGCAGCACGTTGAACACTTCAGGGTGAGCTTTCTCGATTTCGTCGAGCAGAACGACCGAGTATGGCTTGCGGCGGACTTTCTCCGTCAACTGGCCGCCTTCCTCGTAACCGACGTATCCCGGAGGCGCTCCGACTAGACGGGACGTGGAGTGCTTCTCCATATACTCCGACATGTCGATGCGGATGACGGCGTTCTCGTCGCCGAACATCGCTTCCGCGATGGCGCGGGCCAGCTCGGTTTTACCGACGCCCGTAGGACCGAGGAAGATGAACGAGCCCATCGGACGCTTCGGATCCTTAAGTCCGGCGCGAGCGCGGCGAATGGCGCGGGACACCGATTTAACCGCTTCTTCTTGGCCGATGACGCGATCGTGCAGGATGCTTTCCATCTTCAGCAGTCGCTCTGTCTCTTCTTCCGCAAGCTTGCTGACCGGAATGCCGGTCCAGCTGGCGACGACTTGGGCGATATCCTCCGGCGTCACCTCGGAATCGGTGCGGCCTTGCTTCTCTTTCCATTGGTTCTTCGTCATGTCGAGCTCTTCGCGAATTTTCTGCTCGGTATCGCGAAGGGCTGCGGCTTTCTCGAACTCTTGGCTTTGGACGGCCGCGTCCTTCTCCTTGCGGATGTCTTCCAGACGGGATTCCAATTGCTTCAGGTTAGGCGGTACCGTGTAGGAGTTCAATCTAACCTTGGAACCGGCCTCGTCGATCAGGTCGATCGCTTTGTCCGGCAGGAATCTGTCGGTAATGTAGCGATCGGACAGCTTAACCGCAGCGACGATCGCATCGTCCGTGATCTTCACGCGGTGATGCGCTTCGTAACGGTCGCGCAGGCCGGTCAGAATTTGAATCGCTTCGTCCGGCGTCGGCTGATCTACCGTAATCGGCTGGAAGCGGCGCTCGAGCGCGGCGTCCTTCTCGATATACTTACGATATTCGTCCAGCGTCGTCGCGCCGATGCATTGAAGCTCGCCGCGGGCGAGAGCCGGTTTAAGGATGTTGGAGGCGTCGATCGCGCCTTCCGCGCCGCCTGCGCCGATGAGCGTATGAAGCTCGTCGATGAACAGGATGACGTTGCCGGCTTGGCGAATCTCATCCATGATTTTCTTGAGTCGATCCTCGAACTCCCCGCGGTACTTCGTACCGGCGACAACGGAGCCCATGTCGAGCGTCATGACGCGTTTATCGCGCAGCGTCTCGGGAATTTCGTTGTTGATGATGCGCTGCGCCAAGCCTTCGGCGATGGCGGTCTTACCGACGCCCGGTTCGCCGATTAGAACCGGATTGTTCTTCGTGCGGCGGGACAGCACTTGGATGACCCGCTCGATTTCCTTCTGGCGGCCGATTACCGGATCGATATGGCCGTCGCGAGCGCTTGCGGTCAGGTCGCGGGCAAGGCCGTCGAGCGTCGGCGTGCTGACGTTCGACGATGGGCCATGATTGGACTGTACGCTTTCGTTGCTGCCAAGCAGTTGAAGCACTTGCTGGCGAGCTTTGTTCAAGCTGATCCCCAGATTGTTCAGTACGCGTGCGGCAACGCCTTCGCCTTCGCGGATCAAGCCGAGAAGGATATGCTCCGTGCCGACGTACGTATGACCTAATTTACGCGCTTCGTCCATCGACAGCTCGATGACCTTCTTGGCGCGCGGCGTATATGCGATGTTGGTAGGTTGTTCTTGACCGCGGCCGATGAGCGATTCCACCTCGTCCTGGATTTTCTCCAGTCCCAGACCCAATGCGATCAGCGCCTTAGCGGCGATGCTCTCTCCTTCGCGGATCAGCCCGAGCAGAATGTGCTCCGTGCCGATATTGTTGTGTCCCAGCCGCACAGCTTCTTCCTGAGCGAGTGCCAATACCTTCTGTGCGCGTTCAGTGAATCTTCCGAACATCATGAGACAACACCTCCCTATTAAAGTTAGAATAAAGCATTTATGAATTTGTTGCCAGTCGCGAGCGAATAAATTGGGCTCTCGACCGATCCCGGTCGTCCGGGCTCATCGCTTCTCCGTACGTAATCTGAAGGAAACCCGGTTGGGTCGCCACGATCAATTCGTTCAGCGTACGGTCGTTCAGTTCCGGCATCAAGCCAAGATGAACGCCAAGCCTCAGGTCCGACAGCCGCTGCGCGGCTTCTTTCGAATCCATGATAATCGCCTGCGACAACACGCCGTAAGAGCGGCGGATGCGATCCTCGACCCGAGGGCGATTGTCCGCGAACAGCTTGCCTCTCGCGGCTCTCTCGTGCTCGATCATCTGCCTGGCGACCTGGTGCAAATTCTCGATGATCTCCTGCTCGGATTGCCCCAGCGTAATCTGGTTGGACACCTGGAACAGGTTGCCCGTCGCTTCGCTGCCTTCTCCGTACAGACCTCTCACGGCCAGACCGACTTGGGTGACGGCGGTCAGAATGCGATTGATCTGTCCGGTCATGACTAGCGCGGGCAGATGCATCATGACGGATACGCGAATGCCCGTGCCTACGTTGGTCGGACAGCTCGTTAAGTAACCGTGCTTCTCGTCGAAGGCGTAATCTACTTGCTCCTCGAATATATCGTCGATCTTCGTGGCTCGATCCCATGTCTCCCTAATCTGAAAACCCGGGCTAAGACATTGGATGCGAAGATGGTCTTCTTCGTTAATCATGATGCTGATGTCTTCTATATTGCTTAATATTAATGCGCCGCCCCGCGATTCATTCGCCAAATTCGGGCTGATGAGATGCTTCTCGACCATGACAAGCTTCTCGAGCTCGGTGAGCTCGGACAACCGAATTTGCTCCAGCTTGCCGAGTCCGTTCAGCCTGCCGCTCTCGGCGACTCCGAGCAGTTGGTCCGCCACTGCCGCGGAATGAGCTGGCGTCGCCATCAACGGAAATGGCATTCCCCGCAAGTTGCGGGCGATCCGCACGCGACTGCTGATCACGACATCGGAGTCCGCGGCGTCTGCCGTATCCATCCACTCGCTGAGCGCCTGCTTCACATATTTTCGATTGGCCATCGCGTCTTCCCTGCCTTTCAACCGCTCATTTCTTTCTCAAGCTCGCGTATGCGATCTCGCAACTGGGCTGCCGACTCGAAATCCTCCCGCTCGATGCGGCTTTGCATCTCTTTCTTCAGACGATCGATCTCCCGTCTCATCCTCAGTCGCCCGCCCGCGCGCTTCGGCACCTTGCCTACGTGGACGGTGTTGCCGTGCACTCTCTTCAGCAGAGGGTCCAGCCGTTCCGCGAACTGCTTGTAGCAATGGCTGCAGCCGAATCGTCCGATCTTGCTGAACTGCGCGTAGGTCATCCCGCACGTCTCGCACTTGATCGCGGCTTGCTGCTTGGCCATCGCGCTCGCCCCCGAAGTCTCGAAGTCGAGCAAACCCGAAATCAGATTATGGATGGAGAACCCGCTCTGCGTGCCCGGAATCAGCTCGCCTTTCTCGCGGGCGCACGATTCGCAAATATGGAGCTCGGTCTTCTCTCCGTTCACGATCTTCGTAAAATGCAGCGTAGCCGGACGCTTGCCGCATTCTTGGCATTGCATGGCATCGCCTCCTTTGTAAGGTACCGTTAGCGAACAGGCGGCGTCGCTACTTGGCGAGCAGCGTAATCAGCATCGCCTTGAGCAGCTTGGCGCGAATTTGATCTCTGAGCGGAAGGCCGATCGTCAAGTTCTCTCGGCTCATCGCCGCCCGAATGAGCCGAGCCTCTCGCTCCGATAGGAATTCGGCTTCCTCGAGCTGGTAGATGAGTCCTTCCGCCGCGGTCTGATCGATCTCCGTCCCGACCGTTTGGCTTACGTGCCTCTGCACGGCTTCGAGCGACGGAAGATCGACGCGCTGAATGCGGATGTATCCGCCGCCTCCGCGTTTGCTCTCTACGTAGTATCCCTTCTCCAACGTAAAACGCGTGCTGATCACGTAGTTAATCTGAGAAGGGACGCACGAAAATTTGTCAGCTAGTTCGCTCCTTTGGATTTCGACGGAACCTTCCGAGCTGTCTTGCAGAATCTGCTTCAAGTAATGTTCGATTAGATCAGAAATGTTACGCATCGTTCATCTCCTTCCGGAGTGCTCTGACTTTGACTTTCTTTGACTATACACTTATTATACGCATTTTCTGAACATTTGCAACATGGACGGATCCTTGTATTTTCAGTATGAACAGCACCTTCCTTTTTTAATTATTCGGTCCTGGGTTTGTTCGCGGTATGTCAAAATCTCTCTGGGTTATACTTTAAAAAACGAATCAATAATAAGAAAAACGAGCTATAGGGAGGACCTAAGGATGTGGTGGTATATCCTAGCCGCCGTCGGAATCATCGTGATCTTAGTCGGGACCTTCAAATCTTATCGAATCATGGGCAGGCAACAACACCATGAGTTCGAGAAGAGACTCCCGGACCACGTGGCGAGTCACACCGTGTCCCATAATTCGATACTCATCTGGTACATCGTCACGCCGATTGCCGCAATCGTGTTAGGCATTTGTCTCGTATTGATTTTTCAGGGGTGAGCCGCGTGGAAAAAAAACGATATTACGTATCCGTGCAATCCAGATCGATTATGCGAGACCAAGGCCAAGCTTCTTACGAATATGAAATCGAAGCAACAGAATCCGAGCTTCAACGTCTTCAAACCAAGATGGACGAACTGGAAGAAGCCGACCATGCGACGTTCTTCCGCACGTTTACTCCCGGCTTGCCGTATCACCATGACCCCGAGAACGATGAATACGACCGCGCGATCAAAGATTGCTACGATACGATCTTTCAATTGGGCACCGACGAGACAAAGCTCCATTTATCATCCTTCTTGGATAACCTTCGGATGGGGCATTATCAAGAAGAACTAGACGGGAGGTGACATGATGGATTGCAATGTGGGAAGAACAGAACAGATGATTAGAATTTCCGTGGGGACAGGCATCCTTCTTCTGGGACTTAAATATAAGAGCTGGTGGGGACTTGCCGGACTAGCGCCGATCTTGACCGGAGCGACTCGATATTGCCCTCTTAACGCGGCGTTGCGGATAGATAACTGTTAAAGGCTAGCACAAGATGAGATAGGGCTGCGAACGATTCGCAGCCCTTACTTTATTTCACATTAAACCTCATCTTCATATTCCCCGTGCGTTTGATGTTCACCGATACGTCGATCGTCGTTAACGATTCGGGCGTCAGCTTGAGCCCCCCGCTGTTCCGGAGCTTCTTCCACTCCCGGTTGTTCTTCCGGTATAAAGAAGTTTTAAGTTGCAACACGTCCGCTTCGTGCTTTAACCCCTCGTTATATAGATCGCGTATTTGCTTTCGAATCCGATCCGCCGCCAGGCGCTCGAGTTCGGACTCTGTCGTATCATCCATCGCAATGTTAATCGTACCGGTCAAAGCCACCTTAATGGCATATTCCGCTTTGTCGCCGCGAACCCGTGGACGAATCTTCAATTTCGGCTTCTCGATGCTCAATCCTGCCAATAGTTCATTCCCGGCGTATAGGACGAGAGGTCCGCGGTAGGAATGAGGATTCACCCAGGTCAGTCCAAGCATCCTTTCCGCGGGATAATATCCGAGTAATTTATCGCCTTCCATGGCATACGCCCCGTTAATGGCTAGCATCCGTTCAGGCTTGTTCGATTTGCTCCAATTCCCTTTCGAGAATGAAATCGAAGGCAGCAAGACCGTACGGTCCGGCTCATTCGTCTCCAAGGCATAGGTACGAACGCTCATCGGATTGAAGATGGATCTTTGCTTATAGGTTTCCAAAGGCTGATGCAGAACAGAAACTTCCGGGGATAGTTCGAATACCGACGTTGCGCTGAACACTTCGCCAATCTTATCCGAAGTTCCGTATATCCAAGGCGTAAAGCGCAATTCATAGAAGCGGCTGAAAAATTGCTCGATTTGTTCCATCATGAAACTGTCCTTCAGCACCTCCGCTCCGATGACGATGGCATTGATGTGACCGTAAAAGATACGGAGTTGTGAGGTCCGGTATAAATCGTCGACTGCATGAACGAGCGACTTTCCCTTGCCCTTTCCTACCCAAACCGGAATCTCACCAGACTTGCCCGATTCCAATTTCGCAACCGACGCGAAATCGAGCATTTGCCCGTAGACGACAAAGTCCCCATCCTCTAGATCGAATCCGATCGCCGTAAGATAATTAATCTCCTGGAGATCCTTAAGGTCCCAACACCCCGTTAAGAGGAGGGGCATCAGACAGATCGAGAGGATCGACATCCTGAACCGGGGCATTAGGATCTCCTCTTCTTCTGGCGCGTATCGTCGACCGTGTTCAACATCCCCGGCCTAGCGTTCTTCTTCACCCAAGGCACGCGGCTGAATACGAGCGCCAAGTCTCTCCATGTTACCGGCGACAGGGGCGCAAGGTACGGTAAGCCGAACGAACTGAGCGACGCAAGATAAAGCAATAACCCCATTACCGCGATCATGAACCCGTACATCCCTAAGAAGGAGGCGCAAATCATGATGGCAAATCGGGTAATGCTGACCGCAAGGACAAGCGTCTGATTGACTAACGTGAAGACTGCCACCCCCGTAACGGCCGCCACGACGATTAAAGTTGACGATGCCAGGCCCGCCCGGATCGCGGCTTCGCCCACGACGATGCCTCCGACGACCGAGACCGTTGAGCCTACCGCCTTGGGCAACCGTTCTCCTGCTTCACGGAACACCTCGAACATGCCTACCATCAGGAAGGCTTCCAGGGGACCCGGGAACGGGAGACCCAGTCGGGACATCCCGATCGTAGCTAAGAGCGGATAGGGGAGTTGCTCCACGTTAAAGGACGTGATGGCGATGTAAAACCCGGGAAGCAGCAAGGAAATCAACAAACCGATGTATCGGAAAATAAGGCTAAAGCTTGCCGGTAAATAGGAAAAGTAAGTGTCCTCAGCGGAACGCAGCATAAAGAGCAAATTCCCGGGCGCGATAACGGCCGTCGGCGCCCCTTGGGCGATGACCACGAATCGACCGCGAATGAGGCAATCCACGGCGAAGTCGGGGCGGGTCGTATAGCCGATTAACGGGAACAAGGAATACGACTTATCCGCGAGCATCTCTTCCAACGGGCTGCTGCCCATCAGAGAATCGATGTCGATTCCGTTAAGTCGCTTCCGGGCTTCCTCGATGATCTCGGGATTCGCGATATCCTGAACATAGAGCAGCACTACGGCGGTTTGGCTTCTCTTCCCGATCTTAAATCGTTCGCAGCGCAAGGAGTTCGTGCGCAGCCGTTTGCGGATCAAAGAAACATTGGTGACCAGTTCCTCGACGAAAGCATCCCTTGGCCCTTTAACGGCCTGCTCCGTGTTGGAATCTTGGGGCTGACGCTGCGGGATATCCGCGAGGTCCATTCCAAAGAGAACGCCCTGACGTTCGAGATAGATGACCAACTGCCCGGAGAACACTCCGAGAACGAGTTCATCTATCTGCAGACGGCTGACGTTCATTCTCATATCGAGTTTGTCCGCGCTGTCCGTATCCGCCAATCGATCATTCAACTGAGGAATAACCGTCTCGTTGATCTGCTGCGATTGGATCATGCCTTCGCAATAAAGCAGATATACGCTGGTCGGCTGCTTGCTATCTCCGAGCTCGTATCGCTTCATCTTAAATTCATCGATTCCTTGGAACATTCCGCGGATGATATCCGGAGTCAGGCCGTTGTTCGTCTCAACCATTCGGCTTCACCTTCGATCGCTTGGGAATAAGGACAAGTACCATCAATACGGTTAATACCCCCGTCGCAAGATAGAGCGACATCGGCAAGTATACTCTCCTCATGAAACCGAGAAATTGCATGTCGCTGAAGGGCATCAATGTCAGCACGATCAATGCGGAGCATATGCACGTCAGAGCGATGACGCTTGGTTTGTCGTTAGAACGTTTCCCGTCCGTAATCATCTCCGTCATGAGGTAGAGTGCCACGGAAATGCGAACGAACGCTCCGGATAACCATTGATAGATGGAAAGGAAATCGACGTGCTGGATGTACCTCCCGATCTTAACGAGCCTCCATTCTTCGAAGGCGGGATACCGCAGGCTTGCCGCTATGACCGGGCCGAATTCCCCGATCGCGCCGGTAACCGGCCCCAAGATCAGACCGATCAAGAAAATCCCCAGCAAAGCCAACGACCAGAATCGAACTTCCTTCTTTATCTGATGCTGCAATAATAAAAAGATAACCAATTCAGCCAAGCCGCCTCCTACGTACAAGACTCCTCCAAGCACCGGCATGATGCCGTCCTCAAGCATGGGGGTCAACAGCTTGTAATCTTTGCGGGGGAGGTTCGCGGTCATGACGAATTCTCCGAATAGAACGACGAAGGGCAACAGAATCCCCGCCACGATAGCGATCGCCCGGATGCCAAACCAAGACGCCGAGAAGCAAAGCAATACGAGAGACAAGCTAAGCACAAGCTCCGGCGTCCGAGGCAAATACGTGCCGTGCGTCCAAGTCACCGTATCTTTTAACGTCGTTCCTGAGATGAATAGAAGGTAGATCAGAAAGACCATCCGCAAGAACAAGCTCGTTAGCCGTCCGTAACGGTTGCGTAGCCACGGAATTAGCGCTTGTTGTTTCGTTCGCTTCATGATGAAATGCAGGGCAGCGATCCATATCAAGTACGGAACGACAGATAATAACACGCTGATCCAGGCGCTTCTCTTCGCGACTAGAAGCAGCATGGGCAATACCATCACGTGATTCATTAACCCGATTCCCAGCATCACGATGCAATAGATGGGGAAAATTCCGAGATTCTCAGAACGGTAAGACATTACAAAAAGTCCCCTCGACAGACATAATCATTGTTCTTAAGATTACCCAGGTAAGGGGATATTACTCAGGAGTACTTTCCGCGCACGCAAAAAAGCAGCGACACGTAGTCGCTGCTCCTCTGCAATATGTAGGCTTGCGCCTTGAAAACTGGATGCGAAACAAAGCGTTTGGTGAAAGTTTGAAACATCCTGGCCATCCGTATCATTAGGATAAGCCCTCGACCGATTAGTACTCGTCAGCTCCACACGTTGCCGCGCTTCCACCCCGAGCCTATCAACCTCGTGTTCTTCAAGGGGTCTTACGAATTGGGAAATCTCAT
>JAEWPC010000027.1 GCA_023460795.1 Bacillota bacterium
TAGTGTGGCTATACTTTTCAAAAGCCTTGCGACCAACCTCTAACGCCTTATTTGTGTAATCCTCGGTGTAATCATCTAGCCTCTTTATCTCTGCCTCGTAGCTTTGCCGAGCTCTCTCCTTATCTGCCTTGCTAGCTTTTGGGTCGTTGATAACCCTCTTTGCCTGCTCTAACTTTGATTGGCTGTCGCTGACGACTAGGCTGTAGCCTATCTTGAAGCTATCCAACTGCTCTAACACCTTGATAAACTCCTTGCCTTGCGTTATTGCTGAGGTTAAGCCGTTGAATAAGCTGGACCAATCGCCACTAGCTAGAGAGGTGAAGAACCGATCTACTGCAATCTTGCCACCCTCTATTGTGCCCTTCCACTCTTCTGTGAGCTTGCGACTTGATCCAATGGTCTTATTGAAAGCTTCGTAAGCACCCCCAGCGACACCAACCGCCACCCCCAGCTTGCCAACAAATGCTTTTAACCCCTCCACTGCTTTACCTGCTGAGGTGAGGTTCTTGCCAAAGCCTAGAGTGTCCTTTTTCGCCTGCTCTAGCCCCTTGGTGAAGTCTTTGGCGTCTAATAATAGCCTTGTATATAAATCTGCCGATCTTGCCATATCTGTCTTATCTGCGTCTGCCTGTCGTTTTGCGTGTTACATCTCTATCGCCACTACCATCTTTTGAGTAGCTACCTGCCGTCATTGCCAAGCTTGCCTGCTCTGCTAGCATCATAAGATTTCGGTCATCTAATCTAGGCATCTGCCGAGCTGTGTAGGTCTCTGACGCTCTGGAGAGGTCAAACTCGTACTTCTCCACAAAGTAGAGCCTGTCATCTATGAACTTTATAAATGTGACTCCGATACCAGCTAACCAACTAGCCTTGATCTGTGTAAATTCCACGCTGTTGTACCTCCTGCTATATAGCAAGGCAAGAGCGTAAAGCAAGAAGGCCTCGTGCTTCGTCAGTGTCTTGAAATGCGGATATCTAGTTAGCCAAATATCGGAGATCAAACCCTTTACAATGTTGCCATCTCTGTCCAATAGGTTCGCCCCTGTGCCTAACGCTGTGCCGATCCTTGTCTCATAGGTTAGCACTTCATCAAATTGCCTGCCGTCATTGATCGTCAGGGTTGCCTTGCGATCCTTATAAGCCAAATCAAGCCCTTGGCTCACCTCAAAGAGATCGAGATAAAAGATGATGCCCCAGTCGTGCTTGCAGAGTTGCTCGTACCTCTCAACCATTACCTTCTTTCTAGCTTCATCTCCCCACTTGAAGAGATTAAAGATGTCTTTGGTTTCAACCAGTGCCCAAGTGAAGTTCTCAAATCCGACATACCACTTACCTGTATATACTACATCAATTGTATCTACCCCTGCTGGAAGTGGTGGTAGGCTAATAGTAGCCCCCAGCTCTTCAGATAGCACCTGCCCAAGGTCTAGGTAGTTGTGCTCTCGCTCTGGGGCGATGGTATCATCTGCCACCCACTTTGTGCCAGCCTTTTCGCTTTGGCTATTGGCGTTTAATATGTAGGACTTGCCACCCCCTGAGCTGGTTATATCAACCTCTAAAAGGAGGTGTGGTATCTCGTTTTCTTTAGACATATAGAGGTCAGGCACCTTCTCATCCAAGAAGTCCCTGATGTCGTCGCCAAGCACAGCAGTACCACCCCCGATACTTATAGAGATTGGCGTCTTGTCGCCTTTCGCTTTGATCCTTGCTTTCACGCCTCTGAGAGATGCGGTGCTTTCAATGTTAAAAAGGTCTTTGCCGTGAGCCATAACGAAGCCACTCCGCCACTCCGCCGTGTCATTGCCACGGTGTGCAATCGCAGTGGCTGGCTCGGTGTCAAGCTCTCGCATTCGCTTTATGTTCGCCTCTTTATTTGCTATTATGCCGTTTAGCTCTGTGATGTATGCCGTGAACTTCGTCCGCATCTCCTCAAGGTCGCCTTCGTAGAGTGCGTCCTCGCTGACGGTGTTAGCGACAGACCTAGCAAGGCTCGCCCTCTGTGCATAGATGGGGTCGTTACGCTCCTCCGCAAGAACATCAAGGAAACTTGCCATTGCTAGAGAGTAGGCTCGCATCGTCACCACTGCCGACATCTGCACTGCTACTAGCTGTGCTACAACACCCTTGATCTCGTCATTGCGATACACCAACCTGCTAATGTCTACATCAATGCGTTTGCCAAAGGCTAGCTCGCCATCTATATACTCCTCACTGTAAATTGGAAAGCCTAAGATGTACTGCTCTCGCTTCGTGTCTGACAGCACTGGAGTGATTGGTCCCTTCTTAGTTGAAAAAGTGTTTGATGGTGTGCTAGAGTGGCTCTCTCTATCATCGTAGCCTTGATCTCCTCTGCCCCTCCGATAGCCCGTATCTCTTTGGTTGTAGAAGCTACTAGGTAGGGTGCTACACTTCTTGCCTCTCACCACTTGTACCACTTCATCAATGGCTCGCAACTTGTAGCTCTTGGTCTGGACTTGATCGCCTTTTAGGTTGTACTCAAAAGTGTTATAAGCCTTGCCAGTGGCGTAGCTGATGCCCTCTACAGTGCTATCTACATCAGCACCTGCTTGAGATGTTATGTCGGTTGGAGCTGTGACGATCTCAAAACACCCCACTACCTGCCTTAAACTGCCACACATCGCCTCGGCACAAACCTCCAGCACATCGTAGACACTAGGATCCTCTCCCGCTAGAGACTTATCAAACTTGAAGTCGGCCTGAGGATAGAACCTAGGCGGAAAGTTAATCAAGAAGCCTGTATCTTTCTCTGGCTCGTAGTAAGGAGAGGTAAGATACTTTAGCCAGTCCTCGGCTATCTGCCTAAGGCTGTAAAGCCCGCCATTGGTGTCTGCCTTGATCCGCTTTAGGGGGTTAAGGTCACCAAACACCAACTCCAGCACATAGCCATAAGCGGTGCTCTCGTGGTACTCAATACCCTCCATATCAAGGAGCCCCCTGTAGGTGTTTAATAGACCGTTGTGTCCTACGGTCAGGCGAACGGTGTCATCGTCATTGCTGAGGTAGGTGCTGATAAACTCCTCTAGCTCGTTGCGGTCATCCGTGTAGATCCTCACCACCGCTCTAGAGTTGTGGAGCTTGTCAATGATGAGCTGACCCTCGCAAGAGATGACCACCGCACCATCCTTTACAAATCGTAGCTCCTTAGGCTCGCCCTTGTAGTCTTTGGTGGTGTCAATGATGACATCTACCGTCTCGCCAGCCTCGGAGACATACGCACCCTTCGCTAATATATTAAACCTCATAACTGCCTACTTTCATTAAATGCTAATACCCTCTCCTTTGCTCTCTCTAGCCCCTGCTTTACGTTTACATTGCCACCACTCTCTACATCTGATGCAAGCGGGTACAGATCTTCTGGTAGGAGCGTTTGCTTGCTATAGGGTGCTACAGACATTGCTGTATTAACTCGGAGAGCTTGCAATAGCTCTATATTTCGCCACTGCAAGCTCTCCAATGC
>JAEWPC010000028.1 GCA_023460795.1 Bacillota bacterium
GAATTCGACGACGTGTTCCACCTGCGGCATCGCGCGGTAGACCGGCGCCACCCAGGGCACGGCGCCGACGGTGAGACGTTCACCGCGGGCGTGCAGCCGCCGCAGCAGCGGCTCGGTCATCACGGCATCGCCGATCCACTGGGGGGCGATGACCAGCGTTCGGCTCACGGGGGGCCTAGTGTCCGCCGCCGAAGTGCTCGCCGTCTTTCAGCTTGTAGATCGTGCCGCAGTAGCCACAGCGCGCTTCACCCGTGCGCGCCACGTCCAGGAAGATGCGTGGATGGCTGTTCCACAGCTTCATGCCGGCCGCGGGGCTGGGGCAGAACACGCCGCCGTTGGCGTTCAGGTCGGCCGCGCGCAGCTCGATGACGGTGGGTTGCTTCTTGGTGGCGGGGGCGTCCATGCGGGCCTCAGACCTTGGTGAGCCAGTGGGCGTACTTGGGATTGCGGCCGTTGACGATGTCGAAGAACGCGTTCTGGATCTTCTCGGTGACGGGGCCGCGCGAACCGGCGCCGATCTGCACCCGGTCCAGCTCGCGGATCGGGGTCACTTCGGCGGCCGTGCCCGTGAAGAAGGCCTCGTCGGCGATGTAGATCTCGTCGCGCGTGATGCGCTTCTGGACGATCTCGACACCCAGGTCCCTGGCGATGTGGAACACCGTGTTGCGGGTGATGCCGTTCAGCGCGCCCGCCGACAGGTCGGGCGTGTAGACGACGCCGTCCTTGACCACGAACACGTTCTCGCCCGCGCCTTCGGAGACGAATCCGGAGCTGTCCAGCAGCAGGGCCTCGTCGTAGCCGTCGTCCAGGGCTTCCATGTTGGCCAGGATGGAGTTGCTGTAGTTCGAAACCGCCTTGGCCTGCGTCATCGTGATGTTGACGTGGTGGCGGGTGTAGCTGGACGTCTTGACGCGGATGCCCTTCTTCAGGCCTTCCTCGCCGAGGTAGGCGCCCCACGCCCAGGCCGCCACCATCAGGTGGATCTGGTTGCCCTTGGGGCTGACGCCCAGCTTCTGCGAGCCGATCCAGGTCAGCGGACGGATGTAGCAGCTCTCCAGCTTGTTGGCGCGCACCACCTGCTTCTGCGCCTCGTTGACCTGCTCCTTGGAGAAGGGCAGCTGCATGCGCAGGATCTTGGCGCTGTTGAACAGGCGGTCGGTGTGTTCCTGCAGGCGGAAGATGGCGGTGCCGCTGGCGGTGTTGTAGGCGCGCACGCCCTCGAACGCGCCGCAGCCGTAGTGCAGGGTGTGGGTCAGCACGTGGATCTTGGCGTCGCGCCAGTCCACCAGCTCGCCGTCCATCCAGATCTTGCCGTCGCGGTCGGCCATGGAGGGCAGTGCAGTCATGTCTCGTCCTTGGGAAGGGGGAAGCAAACCGGTGATTTTACTGAGCCGGGTCCGCGGGTCCGGCCGCCTCGGCTGCCGCCTCAGCCGTCGGGCGCACCAGCGTCCATTTGACGAGCTTGCCTTGCACGAACTCGCAGGTGACGTGCGAAGCCGAGCCGTCGGTCCAGCGGAAGATCTCGGGCTGCTCGTCCTTGGGCGAGAGCTGCTCGCCCAGCGCGCGCGCCAGGCCGATGACGTGCAGCAGCGTGAGCTTGGGCTTCAACTTGGCGTTGAGCATCACGGCGCTGCCAACGTAGCCCACCGGCCGGTTGGCCGCGCGCTGCAGCGTCTGGGTCATCCGGGTGAAGTGCAGCAGCGCCCACATGATGATGCCGCCCACGACGAGGGCGACGCCCGCCCAGCCCCAGTTCTTCCAGGCGAAGGCGATCAGCGCCACGCCGGCGATGGGAACGAAGATGCGTTGCAATTTCATGCGCGGATTGTCGCGCCCCAGCGGATCAGTCCAGGCCGCGCACCACGTCCATCGCCTCTTCCACCCGGTCCACGGCGTGGATCGTCAGGCCTTCGATGTCGCGGCTGCCCTTCTTGGGCGCGTTGGCCTTGGGGACCACGGCGACCGAGAAGCCGAGCTTGGCCGCCTCGCGCAGGCGCTCCTGCCCGCGCGGCGCCGGACGGACCTCGCCGGCCAGGCCCACTTCGCCGAAGGCGATGAAGCCCTTGGGCAGCGGCCGCCCGCGCAGCGATGACGTGATCGACAGCATCACCGCCAGGTCGGCCGCCGGCTCGGTGATGCGCACGCCGCCCACCGCGTTGACGAACACGTCCTGGTCCATGCAGGCGACGCCGGCGTGACGATGCAGCACCGCCAGCAGCATCGCGAGGCGATCGCGCTCCAGGCCGACCGACAGCCGGCGCGGGCTGGGTCCGCCGCTGTCCACCAGCGCCTGCACCTCCACCAGCATCGGCCGCGTGCCTTCCAGCGTGACCAGCACGCAGCTGCCGGGCACCGGCTCGGCGTGCTGCGACAGGAAGATCGCGCTCGGATTGGCCACGCCCTTGAGGCCCTTCTCGGTCATCGCGAAGACGCCGATCTCGTTGACCGCGCCGAACCGGTTCTTGATCGCGCGTACGAGGCGGAAGCTCGAGTGCGTGTCGCCCTCGAAGTACAGCACCGTGTCGACGATGTGCTCCATCACGCGCGGCCCGGCGAGCGCGCCGTCCTTGGTGACGTGGCCGACCAGCACGACGCTGGTGCCCGAAGCCTTGGCCGCGCGTGTCAGGTGCGCCGCGCATTCGCGCACCTGCGCCACCGAACCGGGCGCGGAGGTGAGCTGGTCGGAATAGACGGTCTGGATCGAGTCGATCACGGCCACCTTGGGCCCGGTCGACGCCAGGGTGGACAGGATCTTCTCCAGCT
>JAEWPC010000029.1 GCA_023460795.1 Bacillota bacterium
ACCACGTCGAGCCGTCGGAACTGGGCGTGCCGTTCAGATAGTTCTTCGTCTTCTCGGCGACGATGCCGCCCTGGCTCTTCTTGTCGGCCTTGGGGCTGTTGCCGATCACCTCGTTGTCGCCGGACAGGCGCAGGATCGTTCCGGCCGGGTCGGGTTCGCCGCTCTCGTTGACCCGCAGCACGTTCGCGGGGGTGCCGGAGATGCCGATGCCGCTGCCCGGGACCACCTCTGCGCCGACGAACGTTGCGTTGTCCGGAAGCTGGTAGTCCATCTTCATACGGGAGACGTTCGTCGTGGTGGCGATGCTCTCCTTGTCCGGGAAGGCGGACGGCGCCGGCTGGATTCGGTAGGTGAACGTCTCACCCGGATCGACCCGGGCGGGGCCGTCGACGGTGAACACGTGCTGTGCGACCTTGTCGACGGTGAGAATTGCCGCGGCGCGCACTGGGCGTCGAACGGGGTGGTCGTGGTGGCGGCCGATGCCGGGGATCCCGACAGCACGAGCCCGGCTGCGAGGCCGGTCGCGCACAACGGGGTGAGATATCGCCTGGTCGAATTTTCGGTCATGCTGCGTTCCTTGACATTCGAAGTAGGGGAGGGAGTGGGACCGTTCGGTCAGGAGCCGAACGGCAGCGTGAGCGATCCGAACGTCGGAAGCTCCACCGAGCCGGTTCCGCCGCCGGGGCCGACGACCGTGACGGCGGCTGCTGCCGATGTCGACGGGTTGGCCGCGATGTGGCCGCTGTAGCGCGCAGTGACCTGGAACGTGCCGGCGTCGGTGAAGGAGTGACCGATCGAGGCGAAGCCGTTCACGACCGAGACCGGATCGCCGACGGGGGTGTCGCCGACGTAGAACTGCACGGTGCCTCCGTAGGGCGCCGGGGCGACGTTCGCGGTCAGGGTCACCGGGATACCCGGGATCGTGGCTGCCGGGGCGGTGACCGTGGTGGTGGTGTCCCCGGGCTGGGCCGCCGAGATGCTCAGCGGTGCAGGCGCAGACGTCGACGTGACGAAGCCGGTGCCCGTGAACACCGCCGTGACCGAGTGTTCGCCGGCTTCCTCGAAGATGTGTGCGGCCGTGGCGACACCGTCGACGACCGGCACCGGTGCGCCGAGCGGCGTGCTGCCCGAGAGGAACTGGACGGTTCCGTCGGCCGGCAGCTGCGCCGTGACGGTCGCGGTGAGCGTGACCGGCTGACCGGCCCGGCCGCTGTTGGGTGCCAGCAGGGTGGTGCTGGTGGCCAGATCCTTGTGCTGCACCTCCAGCGGGGTGTCCGCCGAGGTGGACGGGGCGAACCCGGTGTTGCCGGAGAACCGCGCGGTGACGGTCCGGGTGCCGGAGTGCAGGAAGGTCGCCTTGATGCTGGCGGTGCCGTCCGTCAGGATCGACGTTGCCGTGCCGAGCAGGTCGTCGCCGTCGTAGAAGCTCACCTTGCCGTTGGTGCGGATCGGCAGAATCCCGCCGGACTGCAGGGATACCTTGGCCTTGAGAGTGGCCTGGACGCCGGTCTCGACGGGGGTGTCGTTCGGCAGGATCTCGACGACCGTGGCCACGTCCTGCTCGACGGCCGTGATGGTCCCCTGGGTGCTGCTCGCCGCGGCGGTCTCGGTGACGCCGGTGATCTTGCCGCCGCCGAGGTACTGGACGGAGACGGTGTGCGGCCCGGCGGTCGTGAACGTGTGCTTGAGGGTGGCGAGTCCGGTGCTGCCGGCCTTGATCTGCGCCCCCGTCTCGACCCCGTCGACCAGGAACTGGACCATGCCGCCGTTGACACCCTTGTTGGCGTCGACGCCGAATGTCTGTGACTTGAGGTCGATCTCGATACCGGTCTTGATCTGGGTCGGCATGGTCAGATCGACACGGGTCGCGAACTCGGACGGCCCGGGGTCGTCGGCGAGCAGGACGGGTGATCCGGTCGGCGGGTTCTGCGCGGGTTCCGCCGTGGCACTTCCCGTGAAGAAGAGCAGGCTGCCGGCAGCCGCAGCCGCCGTCGTGAGCGCTGTTCGGCGCCATCGGTTCGTCATGGATGAGACTCCTGGATTCGGAATGCGAACGTTCTCGATTGGGGAGTGGAACGTGTTTCACCTAACACGCATTCGAAACCCGGCATAAGCGGAATTTACGCTTGATCGATCAAGGCGCAACTTGAACGACCGTCCGGATTGTTTGTTGTGAAATCGACTGTGCCGGAGGGTTACTCGAGAGTAATTAGCGGGAGAAAAGAAGTGGGACGCCACGGAGGTGGTAGGGCTGCCAGGGTCCGTCCCGATCCGAGAACGAGTTGCAGAAACGCCGACGGGCCGGACACTCGAGGTGTCCGGCCCGTGGTGACTGCCGTCGGTGGCGAAGGTCGATCGGCGGAGATGAGGCTCCGAGCCGTGAAAGGTGCTCAGCGCCAGAGAGTGTCGACATCCGTGGCCACCCGTGCGGGCGGCTGCGGCGCGGTCGTGGGGGTCCGCGAGATGCGGGGTGCCGGGGCGTGCTGGGTGCGCCCTTCGAGCTCGATGATGCTGCCGCCGGCCGCGATGTGCGGATA
>JAEWPC010000030.1 GCA_023460795.1 Bacillota bacterium
AGGCGGTAATAGACCAAAAACGCAAACTGGCTATACAAGGGTAAGCCCTCGTATAGCCAGTTTTTTCGTAAATTTAGACACGATGTGAACTATTATTCTGTGAGCGAGCCCTTTTGGGACAGCCCCTTCATTTATTTAACGATTATTGTTCGGTTTCGCCTTCGGGCTTGTCCGCCGACACCGCGACCGTGTCGAAAAACTCCTCGAGCGTATAGCCTTTGTCCATGATTTGCTTGGCAACGTCTTGGCCGACGTAGCGAACGTGCCACGGCTCGTACGTGTATCCGGTAATGTTCTCTTTGCCTTTCGGATAACGGATGATAAAGCCGTGTTCGGCGGCATGTTCGACGAGCCAGCGGCCTTCCTTCGTCTCGCCGTAGCTTTCCTCCAGCCCATAGCCTACGCTCGCGCTAGAGACGTCCATGGCGAGACCGGTCTGATGCTCGCTCTGTCCGGCATGGGCGCTGAAGCGCGCCGCTTCCTCTTCTCCGTGCTGGCTTACGTAATAAGCGAATAGCGACTTTTGCGTGGCGTAAGAACGATACCCGGAGACGGCTTTGAGATCGATGTCCGCATCCTTCGCCGCGGCGAAGAGCGACTCGAGCGCATCCGCCGCTTCTTGTCTCATGAGCTTCTTCGGCGAATCTCCCGAGAAGGAGAAGGCGACGTTCGGAACGACAAGGTCGTCCGGTTCGTAAGTCGAAGGCAAGTTGCGCTTTTTATTCGCCACCACCAGCATGCTGTCCGCATTCGTGACGACCGCAAGCCCTTTGTCGTTATTCGCGATCGTGCGATCCGGCAGGTTAGCCATGACGAGCTCGCTTTGCGGGGGCGCGGACGACTCCGGAGCCCCCTGCGAAGACGCTGGCGCAGTCGCGGCGGGCGCCGCGGGTTTCGTCGTGCTATTTTTAGGCGTTCCGCCATGTACTTGAGTCCATGCCCCGTACGCCACCAATAAAGCGACAAGACCGAACAGTAGTCGTTTTCTCTTCATCGCTGTCTTCCCACCCCGTATGACTTCTATTTAGTCTTGCATGTTCATTATAGAACGAGCATGTGATAGAAAATAGCGCATTTTGTCTTATTTTCACGAAAAAGAAGCAGGAAAGAGGTGGATATGCGTCAAAATGTACATGTACAGAATACAGGAGGCTGTTGCGTGGATGATGAATCGCCGTCGTTGGTGGGGATATTTGCGGAATCAAGTTTTATTGCTCATGATCGTAGTTCTATTCTTGCCTCTTGCGTTAGTCGGATGGCTCTATTATTCAACAATGAGCTCCGATTTAAACGATATCGAGAGATCTCACGCAATCGAAGTGAACGCTTCCGCTCATCGTCTGGTCGAGCAGCTCGGCGAACAACTGTCGAGCTCGACGATTACGAACGCCAAGTGGAGAGACAACTGGCAAGCGGTGAAGGACAAGGACGTGCCTTGGATCGAAGAGAACGTTAACGTCTCTCTCGACATCATTCCGGGCCTTAGCTTCGTCGCCACCGTCGATAACGATGGCAAAGTGCTTACGCAAGCAGGCGATATCGAGGAATTTACCGGAGAGCTCGCGGACAAGTCGATCTTAACGAAGCTTCAAACGACTCCGGACCTATACGGCATGACGCAGACGAGCCAAGGCTTGGCCGTCGTCGCGGCGTCGCTCATTACCGACGAGCAAGTGACCGAGGAGCCTTCCGGCGTGTTGATCTTCGGAAGTCTGGTCGACGACGGGGCGATGGCGAACATCGGCACGCTTCTGAACGCGGGCATCGCGATCAAGTCGGCAACCGGGCAAAGGCTAGGCAGCGACCCGGGCACGATCGGGCAGCTATCCGAGGGCAACGGGCTCCCGCCGATCGCGCAAGCCCCGTCGTTCTCCATGGCCGAACGGGACGGCAAGAGCTTCAGCCAGGTAAGCTCCGGCCATGAGGGCCTTAATGGCGCGGCGGTCGCGGAGCTGGCGGTGTCCGTGCCTGCGGAAGCCAGCAGCACGGTCAAGAACGAGATGATCCAACTCAGCATTATCGTGGTCGCGCTGGTCATCGCGCTGATCGCGTTAATCTCCTACATCTTGAGCCGCCGGATCGTAAAGCCGCTGGTCAAGTTCGACGGTTACTTGCAAGAAGTATCGGAAGGCAAACTATCGGGAGCGTTGCCGAGTCAATATAGCCGACGTTCGGACGAGATCGGCTCGATCGCGAATTCGCTCATCGAGATGTCGGGGCAGCTTCAGAAGCTCGTAGCCGGCATCCGCACCACGGCTCACGTTACGGCGGACGCGGCCGGTCGTCTTACGGACGATGCGGATCAAGCGGCGCAAAGCGCCGATCGGATCGCGGAGTCGATGCGAGAGGTGGCGGCCGGCGCGGATTCGCAGCGCGAGGGCATGAAACGCGGAGCGGACGTTACGCAAGAAATTCAACATCAGATGATGAACATCGGCGATCGTTCGACTTCCGTCGCCGCGGTCGCCGAGCAAGCGACGAAACAGGCAAGCGAAGGGAACGAGACGATTCAGCAGGCCGTCGGCCAGATGGAACGAATCGCCGCCGCGGTCGGAGCTTCGGTTAATGACGCTCGCACGCTTCACGACAAATCGGCCCAAATCGGGCAGATGGTCGAAGCGATCGGCGCGATCGCTTATCGTACGAACATCCTGGCGCTTAACGCCAACATCGAAGCCAGCCGCGCGGGAGAGCAGGGCCGAGGCTTCGCCGTAGTCGCGGAGGAAGTCCGCAAGCTGGCGTTGCAAGCAAATCAGACGACGGACGAAATTACGCAAAGAATCGAAGACGTGCAAGCGGGAATTGTCGAGGTCGTCCGCAACATCGAAGACGGCTATCGCGAAGTACAGAGCGGCACTTCGCTCGTAAGGGATGCGGGAAATGCATTCCAAGGCATCTCGTCGGGCATCGAGGACATGGAAGGGGAGCTGCGGGAAATCGCGGCCGCCGGCCAAGAGATCGGGGCGAGAATCGAGGAGCTGATGTCGATCGTCGTCCAGACGGAGGCGATTTCCGAATCGAGCGCGGAGCGCTCGCAAGACGTAGCCGGCTTCGCCGAGGCGCAGATGAACGCGGTAAGGAGAGTCGCGGAAGCGATGGGAACCTTGTCCGAACGCATCCGCGAGCTCGAACAGGCCGCGAACAAGTTCCGATAATGCAAAACGGCATCGCAGGAGTTAAGTTTCCTGCGATGCCGTTCTTCTTTTACATCCAAGTTTCGCCCCAGGTTTGAATCGATACGATAACCTCTTCAAGCTGCCGGCCTTTCTCGGTCAGTTCATATTCTATGCGCACGGGCATTTCGGGATAGACGGTGCGCGTTAATATACCGAGCGCTTCCAGCTCCTTCATACGGTCGGTCAGCATTTTATCGCTCATATCGGGGATTTGCTCTTTAATGTCCTTGAACCGCTTCGGTCCGCCAAGCAATACGCGGATGATGAGTCCTGTCCATTTTTTGCCGAGCAGTTCGGCGGCCGATTCGTACTTGGGGCACATTTTGGAATAGTCCATTCGGAATTCCCCCCTTCTTCGCTTCTTATTGTAGCATACCCACTTCATAAAAGTAAGTAACTAGTTGCGAATTGCCATTATCTTCAGCCGTATAGGCGCCGTTACTCGCGGTTAAAGGAAAAGCTCCTACTTGTGTAGGAGCTTCTCTTCTTGCTGCCGCAGGAATTGTTTGCCGTATTCGCCGTGCGGATGAATGTTCGCGTGCTCCATCTGGATCGTCGAATGCGTAATGCCGTATTTCTCTTTCAATACTTCGTTGACGGCGAGAATAATGCAGAACGGCTGAATGTCCGCTCTGACGAACATGTGTGCGGTCAGCGAATAGTGGTCCGTCGAGATCGCCCATAGATGCATCTCGTGGACGTCTTCGACGCCTTCGACGGCGGCAAGGTCCCCGCGTATTTCGTCCAGGTTGAATTTGTCCGGTACGGATTCCATCAGAATAACGGTCGATTCCTTGAGAATCTTGGCCCCGCCTACGAAGATGATGCCGCCGATCACCATACTAATCAAAGGATCGAAGAACAACCAATCCGTGAAGTAGATGACGATCGCGGCGATGATGACACCTGCCGAGCTCATCAAGTCGCCAAGGAAATGCCATAGCGCGCTTTGAACGTTCAAGTTCTCCTCTTCGCGCATGCTTCGGCTGAGGACGATCGTCAGAACGAGGTTCACGACGAAGCCGATGCTGGCGATCGTCAGCATAAGCTTGAAATCCATCTCCTCGGGACGGATAAAGCGTCGGATGCCTTCGATGAAAATGCCGACGGCGATGACGCAGAGTGCCAAGCCGTTCAAGAACGAAGCGATAATCTCGAAGCGGAGGAAGCCGAACGTATATCGCGCGTTAGGGGGTCTTGTCGCTAGATAGATGGCGGTCATGCTCAAGCCGAGCGCAATGACGTCCGAGATCATATGGGCGGAGTCGGATAATAGTGCAAGCGAGTTAGAGAGTATGCCGCCCACAATCTCGACGATCGTGAAGAACAGCGTCAACAGCAACGTAATCCATAGCGTGCGCTTGGATTTGGATTGTTCCTTAACGTGCTGCAGATGGTGGTAATCGTATTCCGTGCCGGCTTGCTGATGCATCGACATCACTCCTTGGCGATCTGGGTTGCTGGCAAAGCTTGTTTTTGTTACACAAATGAAATATAGCTGTTACGGTACTGTCGCAGAGGTGGGCTACAATGGTTTCAAGACCCCCTTTTAATAAGTTTGAAGCCTGCCGCCGTCGGTAGGCTTCCTTTTTTATGTTTAAGGGATCTTTAATTAAATTAATTATAACATTGGAATGATTATAGATAAACATAAAAATAATTGCGGTTCACCGGGAAGTCCGGCGAAAACCGCAATATCTTATTCGTCGTCTGACCGGTGCGTGCTTATAGCGGGACGATGATTTTCTCTTGTTGTCTGTAGAACACCCACCGTTTAAATCCGATCTCGCGAAGCCTCATCTGAACGATGCTCCATTCGTCGCCGACGCGTCCAGGTTCGTGCGCGTCCGATCCGAACGTGACGTCCGCGCCGAAATGCAGCGCCCTGGCGAGGATATCGTCGGAAGGATACCAACCGCCAACGTCCTTCGTTTTGCCGCTCGTATTGATCTCGAGTGCGATATCGTTCCGCGCGACTGCCTTCAGCGCCTCGTCGATGGCGTCTTCCGCGCCTTGAATATCCGAGAAGCGAGGATAGTAGCCTTTCATCGCGTCGATATGGCCAAGCACTTGGAACAGGCCGGAATCGGCGGATTGGCGGATGAGCTCGTAATAGTGCCGTTTTTCCTCCGCGTGCTTGCTCTCGTCGATATTCGTCCAGCGTTTGCGGTTGAAGATGCTAATCCCCCTCGTCTGGTGCACTGAGCCGATGATGTAGTCGAACGGGTAGCGAGCGTAGTGGGAGCGATAGACGTCGATATGCTCGGGGTAAAAGTCCGATTCGACGCCGAGCAGCACTTCTATCCGGTCGTTATACTTCTCTTTCAACCGAAGCACTTCGGCGACATAATTCGGAAATTCGCTTCTGGCCATCGCGATCTTAGGCTGAGGCTGATCCAGCTCATGCGCGAAGTAAGGAGAGTGATCGGAGATGCCGATCGCGGCGATCCCGGCCTCGATGGCCGATACGATGTAGTCCTCGATCAACCCGGATGCGTGTCCGCACCGGTCGTGATGCGTATGCAAGTCGAATTTCATCCTTATGCAACCCCCTTCATTATTCGCTGCTTATGAATTGATCTTCGGGCATCCCCTTCAGATCGTTAAGAAATTGCCGCATGGCGCTGTTCACGTATCGGCCCGACTTCGTCATGACCCCCACAGGGTGGCTTGTCGCCAGCTCGTCTACCGGTATCATCTTCAATGTGCCCAGGCGCAGCTCGCTCGTAATGGACAGCTTGGAGATGATGGCCGCGCCTAGATTCAGCTCGACCATTCGTTTGACTTCCTCGCTGCTGCCAAGCTCCATGACGATGTTCGGCTGGATGGAGTTTTCGCGGAAAATGCGATCCACGAACCTCCGGCCGACCGTATCCGGTGATAGCAGGATGAGAGGAATATCCTTCAGCATGCCGATCGTCGCTCGGGGGATGGATGCCAGCTGGTGCCGCGGGGAGACGACGAACTCGAACGTGTCGTAGTAGAGCACGGACGTCTCCACCTGCGGGCTGCGGTCGGACAAATATCCGATACCGACGTCGACCGTGCCGTTCTCGACGTGGCTGAGCACTTGCGCCGAAGACATGGAGAGGATCGAGGTTTTAATGAGCGGGAACTGGTTCTGGAAGTATGACAGCACCCGGGGGAGAATCTGTATCGCGATCGACGTCGTCGTTCCGAGTACGATATGACCCTGCGGGATGTGGTTTAAATCGGATAGCTTCTGCTTCAGTTGTTCCACGATGGCTAATATTTGCTCGGCGTGCTCGAGAAATACTTTGCCCCTGTCGGTCAGGGCAACCGGATGGTTCCGGTCCACGAGCACCGCGCTGAATTCGTCTTCCAGGCTTTTAATTTGCGCGGATACGGCGGGCTGCGTCAGATTGAGCAGCTCGCCCGCTTTACGGAAGCTTAGCGTCTTGGAAATCGTGAGCAAAGTCTCCAGCTGGCTTATGTTCAATAGGATCGCCCCCTGAATCGAATAAATTTATCAACGAAAATGAAGGATATAAAAAGCTTTTGTCATTAGCTTCATTATAGGAGATTTCGAGGGACGTCGCAAAGGGGGGGATTGCAACATACTCAAATTTGAGTATAATCATGGGTGGTTACCCAAATTTGAGTAGGTTTGTCTACTCCGAACTCGGAAGGAAGTTGAGAATGGATCAGAAGAAAAGCAACATTAATCTCGTCGTTGCCGGCTTGCTGCTAGGCCTGTTCATGGCGTCGCTCGATCAGACGATCGTATCGACCGCAATGACGACGATTATCGAGAAACTTGGCGGATTGGAGAACTTCATCTGGGTTTATTCCGCATACATGATCGCCATGGTCGTAGCGACGCCGATTCTCGGCAAGCTGTCGGATATGTACGGGCGCAAAAGATTTTTCCTCGCGGGATTGATCGTGTTCCTCGTCGGTTCGATCCTGTGCGGAACGGCGCAGAATATGGATCAACTGATTATTTACCGCGCGCTTCAAGGGCTTGGCGGCGGCGCGTTGATGCCGATCGCGTTCACGATGATCTTCGACCTGTTCCCCGCGGAGAGACGCGGCAAAATGATGGGTTTGTTCGGCGCGGTGTTCGGTCTGTCGAGCGTGTTCGGCCCGATCATGGGCGGCGCGATTACGGACAGCTTAAGCTGGAGATGGATTTTCTACATCAACGTACCGATCGGAATCCTGTCCGTTCTGTTTATTATTCGCGGCTATCATGAAACGAGAGTCGTCAAGAAGCAATCGATCGACTGGGCCGGAGCGATTCTGCTCGCCGGCTGGATTCTGTTCCTGATGTTCGGGCTCGAGCTCGGCGGCACGGAAGGCTGGGCGTGGGGTTCCGGCAAAACGATCTCGTTGTTCGCTGCGGCCGCCATTCTGTTCGTAGCGTTCTTGCTCGTCGAACGCGTAGCCAAAGAACCGATCATCAAGCTTACTTTGTTCAAAACCCGTTTGTTCACGGGCAGCATGGGCGTCAGCCTTCTGTACGGCGGCGTGCTGATGGCCAGCGCGACGTATATCCCGCTCTTCATTCAAGGCGTATTCCATAAAACCGCAACGGAGACGAGTACGGTGCTTACGCCGATGATGCTCGGCGTGGTCGTGAGCGCGCAGCTCGGCGGACGAATCGCCATCAAGTTCCGTTATCGCGACGTTATGCTGTTGTCCGCGCTGACGTTGACCGGCGGTTCGATCCTGCTAGGCTTCGTGATGGACCCGTCGACCAGCCGAGCGTTGATCACGTTGTTCATGGTCATTATCGGACTTGGCATCGGCGTATCGTTCTCTTTGTTGAACATCTCGACGCTGGGCGCCGTACCGCCGCAATATAAAGGCTCGGCTTCGTCGCTTATCGTATTTTTCCGGACGATCGGTTCGGCGCTTGGCATTGCGGTATTCGGGACGCTGCAGAAGCATGAGTTCCAGCAAGGCATTAAGGAGATCCAAGGGATTCAGAACTTGCCGGCGAACGCGATCGAAAGCATTAAAGGCGGGCAAGCGCTTCTGAACGAGCAATTCCAGAAGGCGCTGCCTGGCGGAATGGTAGACGAGTTGCTGTCGAAGCTGTCCGACTCGATTCTGTTCATCTTCCAATGGTCGGTTCTGCTGCCGGTCCTGGCGTTCGTGTTCATCTTCATGATGGGACGCGCTCGGATGGAGATCGCCAAACCGGGTGCGCAGGGCGCGCCGGAAGCGCAAGGCGGACCGCATGGCGGAGGAGCCGCAGGCAAACCGGAACCTTCCTACGATAGAGGTTAATCGCGATGTCCATGAAGCTGTTTATCTTGGGATTGCTGATGGTGAAGGACCAGCATCCCTACGAAATTAGGCAGACGATCCAACAGCGGAATTGGAATATCTCATTCAAATTGAGGGACGGTTCGTTATACTATGCGGTCGATCAGCTGCGGAACGATGGATGGATCGAAGCCGTGGAAGTGATCCCCGTGCCGGGAGATAGCCGTCCCGATAAGACGGTATATCGAATAACCGAATTAGGGAAATCGGAGTTCATGGCGCTTATGGTGGGCCAAATGAAGCAGCATTCGTACCCGCAGCATCCGATGTTCGCCGCGTTGCCCTTCATTAGGCATGCCGAAGCGCAGGTCGTCGTGGACCATATCGAGAAGCATTTGGATGCGTGCATTTGCAAAATCGAGCACCTGGAGAACATCCTCGACATTAAAGGCTCGATGCTGCCTCTGGGTTCGCGATATTTGATCGAAGGGATGAAGAGGTACAGCATGGCTGAACGGTCTTGGCTCGAAGACATGCTTAAGGACGCTCGGTCAGGCAAGTTGACGGCGGATAATTGCGGTCCGGACGCCAGCCCCAACCAAGAGTAATGTAAAGAGAACATCAATATAGCTTAAAGAGCGCATAAAGTTTGCGTACATCGATACCATGCGAGCTTTCAGGACAGGAAATCGGGCGGTTCGGGTCGAATGTTACCGTCATAAGTCGCACGTGACGAGAGGGGCATTCAACTTGCGGGATCATCCGAAGACCATTAAATCTTGGGTCATGTACGATTGGGCGAACTCCGCGTTCGCAACGACGATAATGGCGGCGGTTATGCCGATCTATTACATCGACGCGATCGGAGGAACGGACGCGGGCTGGGGATTTACCCAGTCGCTAGCCGGAGGTCTAATTGCGATCATGTCCCCCCTATTAGGGGCGATCGCGGACCATTCGAATAGGAAAATCCCGTTCCTGCGGCTGTTCACGCTGCTTGGCATCATTGCGAGCATACTGCTTGCCATTCCGGGCGAGGGCGATATTTACTTGGCTTCGGCGTTCGTCATCCTCGGCATGATCGGCTTCGGGGCGGGCAATACGTTCTACGATGCGCTATTGAACGATATTACGTCCCCGGGATTGCGGGAGAAAATAAGCGCGCGAGGCTTCTCCATGGGGTACTTAGGCGGAGGGCTTCTGCTGGCTTTGAACATCGTCATTATTCAACAGCCGGGATGGTTCGGCCTTGCGGATAGTACCGGGGGATCTCGGGTTTCTTTCGTGATGGTCGGCATCTGGTGGCTCGTGTTCTCGCTTCCGTTGCTCACGAAGGTGAAGGAACGAAGTGAACGCAACACGGCTAAAATCGGCGAGCAGGTGATAGCCGGCATCAAGCGGTTGCGGACGACGTTCGCGCAAATTCGCCGGTATCCCGAGCTCTGGAAGTTCGTGGTCGCCTATTGGTTTTTCTTCGACGGAGTCAATACCGTAATCGTCATGGCGACGAGCTACGGGAAGACGATCGGGATCGAGACGGGCCCGCTCATTACCGCGCTGCTGATTACTCAGTTTATCGGCTTCCCGGCGACGTTCTTGTTCGGCAATCTTGCCGTTAAGCTGGGACCTAAGCGGATGTTGATCGCCTCGCAGGCGTTGTACATCGTCATTGTCGTGCTGGGCTATTTCATGACGAACGCCACTCACTTCTATATCCTGGCCGCGCTTGTCGGACTGGTGCAGGGCGGATCGCAAGCGACGGCTCGTTCGATCTACAGCAAGCTGATTCCGGACGGCAGGGCAGCGGAGTTCAACGGTTTCCTGAGCGCGACGAGCCGGTTCTTCTCCTTCATCGGCCCGCTCGTCTTCGCGCTCGTCCGCGTGTTCACCGATTCGAGCCGCACCGCGCTGCTGGCGATCGCCTTCTTCTTCGTCGTCGGCATGGTGCTGCTCACGCTCGTGAACACCGCCAAAGGCGAACGGGAAGCGACGCAGGCGGGGTAAGGTTGGTGGCGCGAGTGCGCCGCGAGGAGCGGGATAGCGGCACCATATGCCGCTAGTGATCGCGATAGCGCCGCGGGGAGCGAATAGCGGCATCACGTGCCGCTAATGTGCGCGAAAACGCCACGGGGAGCGAATAGCGGCACCAGATGCCGCTAATGTGCGCGAAAACGCCGCGGGGGGGCGAATAGCGGCATCACGTGCCGCTAATGTGCGCGAATGCGCCGCGGGGAGCAAATAGCGGCACCAGATGCCGCTAATGTGCGCGAATGCGCCGCGGGGAGCGAATAGCGGCACCAGATGCCGCTAATGAGCGCGAAAACGCCGCTACTGGTGCATCCGAGCATAATTACGAAAACACAAAAAAACGCCGATTCGGCGTTTTTTTTTGCGTTAGTGGAACTAGACGAACGTAAAATGCTTCTTTTCCTTTGACTTTCTTTTCATGTACCGAATGGTGCCTCTAACGATAAGAATCGCCATTATTGTCAGCAGCACCGGAGCGGCGGCAAGCTCGAGCGGCGCGAGTGCGACGAATATTTCGTAAAGGAAAAAGTAGTCGGCCACTCCGATCAAGATGAGCGAGAACAGCACGAACTGGATTCTATGAACATAGGCCATTAGAGCGTAATTCCAACGTTTAAGCCATGCCCACATTCGCATGTCAACACCTCGTTCGGAAGATAGATTACTTATTAACGTTACATACGTTACGGTCGCGGGTCCGTTCCGTAATCCATACCCTTCACGGCACGATCGACTCCGCGAACGTTATCCACGCCGTGCCGCAAGCGCGTCCCGTCTCGTAGGACGCGTCCCCGAGAAGCTCGGCGAACGCGGCGCGCCTTGCCGGCAAGGCAGCCTCATCCTTCTCTGCAAGCCACGCGAACGCTGCCGAAGTTACCGCATGGCTGTCCTCGAGCGCGCGATCCCAAAGCTCGAGCGCGCTCGAGCGATGAACGACGGTGCGGTCGCACGGGTCGATCCACGGCGAGCGGGATTCGTTCAGCACGTCCCAGCGCGGCAAGCGCTTGGGCGGGGAGAAGGGAGCGATCTGTCCGAACAGCAGCTTGCCCTTCCATCCGCTCGGATCGAAGAAGAGCCGCTGCGCCTGCACCATATGTCTCGCGGCTTCGTCGAGAAGCTCGGGCGTAACGTCCGAGGCGAGCGCTGGGTAGTGCAGAGCGGATATTCGGGCATAGGCTTCGCTGAAGCCGGCGGGTAGTCCGCCGCCGGCGTCGATCTCCGGCGCGGCCGGCGTGCTGCCGGTGTGGATTCTCGCCCGCAAGTGCATGATCGCGGCGTCCATCGCGGTCTCGAAGCGCTGATGATGCCATTGCCGGAAGCCCGAAAGACTGAACACGAACGGATGAAGATGGCGGTCGAGCACGTGATGGAGCAGAAAGCCTAGCGTATACGCAACGGCGGGGTCAGCGATCGCCTTCCCGCGAACTTCATCGAACATCGAGAGCAGGAAAGGTCCGCAACGGACGTTATGCTGCAACGTGCCGAGCCTATTAAGAGCGGTTGATGATTGCCATGGCAAGAAGCGGTGATAGAATAGAAAATCCGGCCCCTGGCAGCCAAGTTGGAAAGCGACTTTCCATTCCGGATCGAGCAACGTCTCGCCCCGGCCGAGCGCAGCCAATGTCTCCCGTCCGAACTGAATATGCGCCCACAGGTTAGGCATATCGATGATCACCTCGTGCCCTCATTGTACCATCAGCAGGTATTCCCGCCTATGCTTCTCGTACTTCCCGACAGCCAACGAACGCGGTTTTTCGACGGATATGCGCCTGTCTTCCTTCCGAAGTCCCTATCTTTCTACAAAAATCAGTATACTTACCGTTACGATTTCAGTATAATGGGGGAAAGTGGTTACGGTAGCGGTTTCATTCCCAGAATACAAAGGGGCGGGATCAACATGAAAGCAGAATACATCAATCCATTTTTAGAATCCGCGCGAATGGTTATCGAACAAATGGTTCAGATCCGTCCTAGCACCGGTCAATTGGCAATCCGGGATATTAAGTTCCAGGACAACCACGTATGGATCCAAATCGGCTTAACGGGACAGATGACCGGAGATATCGTGTTCGGTCTTAGCGAGTCGGTAGCGATGCGTATTATCTCGGCAATGATGGGCGGCTTCGTTATAACGGAGATCGATGATTTGGGTAAGAGCGCAATTTCCGAGCTGGGCAATATGATCAGTGGCAACGCAAGTACGATGTTGTACAATCAAGGCGTTCACGTCGATATTACGCCACCGAAGATCGTCGATGCGAAAGTGACCAACTTCGGTACGAAACGCGCGCTCGCGGTTCCCCTCATCATGGACGGCATCGGCGAGATGGAGATTCAAGTGCTGATCGCTTAACGCATATCGAACGTCAGGCTAACATACACTTACAATCGAAGAGCCCCGTCAGGGGCTTTTTCTATGGTTGCGAAGGGCGAACGCTTATACCGGCTTGAGAGAGGGAATGAATATGGTATCGTTGCAAGGCCGAATCGTCCTGATTACCGGCGCGTCCAGCGGGATCGGAGCTCTGACGGCGAAACTGCTGGCCGAACGGGGGGCGATCCCCGTGCTTACGGCGAGATCGCGCGACAAGCTGCTCGAGCTGTCCGGGACGATTAAGGGCGATCATGAGATCTACGAAATGGACGTGACTTCCGCGGAGCAGGTCGCTAGCGTCGTTGCTTCGGTTCATGCCCGCTATGGTACAATAGATATTCTGCTTAACAATGCCGGATACGGTGAATTTATCCCGTTCACTGAGGCGCCTCTCTCTCATTTTCAAGAGATGATGGACGTTAACTATATGGGAACGGTGCGTTGCACGCATGCCGTCCTGCCTTATATGCTGCAAACGGGCGGCGGACATATCGTCAACGTGGCCTCGCTGGCGGGCAAGATGGCGACCGCGAAGTCGACGGGTTACGCAGCCACGAAGCACGCGGTGCTAGGCTTCACGAACGCGTTGCGGCGAGAGCTTCGAGACAAAGGGATATATGTGTCGGCGGTTAATCCCGGTCCGATCGACACGCCGTTCTTCCGGCGAGCGGACCCGGACGGTACATACGTGCGCAACGTCAGGAAGTTTATATTGTCGCCGGACCGCGTGGCGGAGGCGATCATCTCCGTCATGGAACGAAGGACCGCGGAGCTGGACATGCCTTGGGCGGCGGGCGTCGGCGCCAAGCTGGCGCAAGTGTTCCCGCGTACGGTGGACAAGCTGTTCGGCAAGTTTCTCAATAAGAAGTAGGGACGTTAAGGAGCTGTTTAGATGGGATTCGAACATTTAGGGTTGACGATAGAGCTGACGGAGCGGCTTGCTTCTACGGGTATTGCGGAGCCATCCGACGTGCAGAAGGCGGCGATACCGGAGCTATTGTCCGGTAAGGACGGCGTCATCGTATCTCCGACGGGAACGGGTAAAACGCTCGCGTATTTGTTGCCGATCTTGAATAAGCTCGACGGTACGCGCCGCGAAGTGCAGGCGATCGTACTCGCGCCGACGCAAGAGCTGGCGATGCAAATTATGCGCGAGGCCGAGAAGTACGGCGAACCTCTCGGTATAAGAGCCGTTGCGCTCATCGGAGGTGCGTCGCTAGCCCGTCAGCTGGAGCGGATGAAGACAAAGCCGGCGCTCGTGGTCGGAACGCCGGGCCGCGTGCGCGAGGTGTCGCAGACGAACAAGCTGTCTCTGCATGCGGTTCATTTCGTCGTCGTGGACGAGACCGACCGGATATTCGCTCTCGGGGGCAAAGCCGACGTAGAGAAATTGATGAGACAATGCGCTCGCGAACGGCAGACGGTATTCGTGTCGGCGACGCGTTCCGAAGCGATGAAGGAAGCGGAGCGCAAATGGCAGAAGGAGCCATGGGTCGCGGACTTGGCGGCGGAAGGCAAAGACAATGGTCTATCGCCAACGCTCAAGCACTGGTACTTCCTTAGCGACCGGCGGGACAAAATCGAGCTGATCCGTAAGCTCGTTCGCCACATGAAGCCGTCCTCCGCGCTGCTATTCGTCAACGATACGGAGAAGATCGGCGAGCTGCTCGCGAAGCTGCGGTACGAAGGCTTCTCGGTCGATGCGCTGTACGGCGACACGCCGGGCCGCGAGCGTGGAGAAGTGATGCAACGATTCCGCAAAGGCCGGACCGCGTTGTTGATCGCGACGGACGTCGCCGCAAGAGGACTCGATATTCCGGGCTTGCCGCTCGTCATCCAGTACGAGCCTGCTCTCGATGCCGATCATTACGTGCATCGCGCGGGACGTACCGCCAGAATGGGACGCGAAGGCACATCGATCACGTTAATTACCGCTCAAGAGCGGTTCATTATCGATAAGCTGGAGAAGCAGCTTGACATCAAGGTCGAGCCGAAGCTGCTGTCGGAAGGGCGAGTGTTATCGCTGGAGGAAGCGGGCGTACGGCGAAGCAAGGAGTTCGAACGCAAGCTGCAAGGCGACGGCGAGCGGAAGGACGCGCGAACGGCAAGCGCGCCTAACGGCGGCTCCAAGCTGCCTCAAGCCCGGGGTTCGGCGGCGGTTGCTCCGTCAGGAGCTCCGTCGAAGACGGCTAAGCAGCCTCCGAAGCAGGTCAAGCCGAAGGCGGACAGACAGCGCGACAAGAAGAACAAAGGCGCGCCGAAATGGCTGAAGGAGAAACGGGAGAACGGCTCGTCGCAGTCGAATAAACCGCAATAGCCGCATAGGACCCATTACCCGGTTTTCGCTCGGGGAGTGGGTCCTTTCCTGTACGATGGTCTTATTTTTCCGCTAGGACCGCCTCATTCAAGACAACGACTCCGAATGTTATAGGCAGACGGTTAATCGCCGCAACTAACTTGCACATAAGGAGTGTTATCGTAATGACACAAAAACCATCGATGTTGAAGAAGACGGCAGTAGCGTTGCTTGCAACGAGCATGCTCGCGGGAAGCGCTATGGGCATGGCGGCAGCCAAATCGAAGGGCGATTCCTCCCACGGAAACGGCAATGCCTACGGCAAGGGCAAATCGAATATCTCCATAAAGCTGAACTTCAAAGACGTTAACGAGAAGCAATTGCAATGGGCGTACCAGCATATCATCCGTCTGGCTTCGCAAGGCGTATTCAACGGTTACGAGGACGGAAGCTTCAAGCCGCAGAACAACATTAGCCGAATCGAAGCGCTCGTAGCGGCCGTTCGTCTCCTCGGTCTCCAAACGGAAGCCGAGAAGCCGGAGAACATGAATGCGAACTTGAATTTCAAGGATTTCGACAAGCTGAAGAAAAAGTACGGCTGGGCGGTAGGCTACGTAACGGTTGCTCTAGAGAACGACCTGTTCTCCGAGACGGACGCCTCGATTAACCCGGAACAGCCGGCAACCCGCCTATGGGCGTCCGTACTGCTCGCGAAAGCGCTGAAGCTCGACGCCGAAGCGAAGACGAAGATGGACACGGTGCTTCCGTTCCGCGACGCGCGCGATATCCCGGCTGGGTCCGTCGGCTACATCGCCGTCGCGCTCGAGAAAAACTTGATCACCGGCTATGAAATGACGGAAAAAGCAAAAGGACACAAAGATAACAGTCTCGAAACCTATAAGGTATTCCTGCCGAACAAGCCGGTAACCCGCGCCGAGCTCGCCGCTTTGCTCGATCGCGTAGACGAGCAGCTGCCGGAAGAGAACGACGCGCTCGCGATTACGGGCGTCGTGCAAAGCGTCGTGAACGGAACGATTACGGTGAAGAGAGCCGACAATACGACGGTTGCCGTAACGCTTGATCCTAACGTTTTCGTATTCCGCAACAACGTTAAATCGCCATCGACGGCGATCGTGGCCGGAGACGAAGTGCTTCTCCGCACGTACGAAGGCAAAGCGGTGTTCATCGAAGTGACGAAATTGGCGACGCCGATCGTTCAGTTCGTCGAAGCCGGCAAGCTCGAAAGCTTCACGCTGAACAGCCAGCAGAAGCTTGCTACGATTACGATATCCGTAAGCGTCAACGGAGTGGCGACATCCAAGATCCTGAACGTCGATCCTAGCGTTACGATTACCGGCGGCAACGGTATCCTCTCGTCGCAATCGATCGTAGTCGTCAAAGGCGAGAACAACATCGTCAAGTCGATCGAGATTCAAGCGCAATAATACGATAGATCTATTCGATTGAAGGATAACAGGGCGAATGCGTAGGGAAGGCTGCGCAGGCGCTCTGTTTTTCTATGTGTAGGCTTGTCTATTAAAAAGTGTTGACTTTCCTGATACTGGAAGCGTTAAAATGGTAGACGGGACAAAATGGATGAAGGAGCGAGTATATGAACCGCGTCGTGCTGTTTGAATTGGGTTCCCAGGATCCGGAGGGGATTCGGTTCGGATTGATCCAGTATAAGTAGAGGTTGTATCCCGGACGCAGAGTATATCGATACAAAGCATAGCGATTCTATCATAGGAGCTGTACCGACATGCCGACGACATTGCCAGTACCCTTACTATCAACGCCTAATACGCTCATTCAAGCTGTTCAATCCGTGCTGGAGCATACGGATCGCGCAAGCTTATCGTTGTCCGAAGTGATGGGGTATACCTCGCATGCCTTTCGAATCAACGTAAGGCCGAAATCTATCGAAACGGACAGCCCTTACACGATTCATGGCGCAGAAGCCGTGCAGCGCGCTTTTCGATTATTGGGATTCCGTACGCAAGGCATATGTCCTCCGGTCAAAACCGTTACTCCGGGCATGTTAAAAGAGATTATAGATACGATTCGAATGAGTGTCGACAGGGGGTTCCCCGTAGTTGCTTGGAATGTGTTCGCCGTGGGGTTCGGCGTTATTCATGGTTATGACGAGACGCGCCAGGTGCTGTTCGCCAAGGATTATTCCTTCGATGGACCGATTCCGTACGACCAACTTCCGAATCGCAGAATCCTATCTTTAACCGTGCTGGATCAACCGGTTCTAGTCGCCCCCGAGGAACGGTTGAGGGAGACGGTCGCCGCGATTCTCGATCATGCTTATAGCCGGGACGGGCTGGCATGGGAGCAAGCGCGGGATGGCCTGCGCGGATACGATGCGTGGATCGATGCTTTTAACGGGGACAAAATCTCCAACAAGGGAAATGCGTATAATTTACGCATTCTTGCGGATGCGAGGCGGCATGCCGTTGCCTTCCTGGAGACGTTGTCCAAGCAATGGGAGAACGGAACGGCGTTCGGAACGACCGTAAGCCGGCTGACTGCGCAGGCGGCTGCCCCATATGGACGGGTATCGGCATGCCTGCGGGAGCTTACGTCGATGTATCCCTATCCGCCTAGCCATAAGGGAGCGAATCCTCGCCAGAAAGCCAACGCGCCCCGAAGCATGGAGCTTCTTGGCCTTGCCAAGGAGGCCGAAGAGCGGGGGCTCGCCGCTCTTGGCGAGTTGTACGCTATCATTCGTTAGACGATTGTGAATAGCCCGCGGCTTCGGCTGCAGGGCTATTTTTGTGCGAAGCGTCGCCGGTCGGTATAATGAGGGGATAGCATGTTTCGCTCGCAAGGGGGAATTGGAGAATGGCGTTGCCGCAGCAACAGCAGTCGGTTCCGGCACTGGAGATGAAGCAGGTGACCGGCGGTTACAGCACGCGGAAGCCGGTGCTGCACGAAGTTTCGATGACGGTGAATCCCGGCGAGCTCGTCGGTCTGATCGGATTGAACGGAGCGGGGAAGAGCACGGCGATCCGGCATATTCTAGGGTTAATGGTTCCGCATAGAGGAGAAGTACGGATTGCCGGGGCTAAGCTTGAGAACGATCGAGAGCGTTACCGCGCGATGACGGCCTACGTGCCGGAGCAGCCTTCGCTGTACCCGAATTTGACCGTGCATGAGCATATGAGATGGACCGCGATGGCCTACGGATTGGAGCAACAGGCAGCCGAAGGGACAATGGCACAGCTTGCGGAGACGTTCCGGATGACCGAGGCGCTGAATTCGCTGCCCGGGACGTTGTCCAAAGGGATGAAGCAGAAGGTGATGCTGATGAACGCCTTGCTCGTGTCGCCGCCGCTGCTCATCATCGACGAGCCGTTCCTAGGTCTTGACCCGCTTGCGATCAGAGGGTTGCTCGCGGCGTTGGAGGACGTTAGATCGAAGGGGAGCGCTATTCTATTAAGCTCGCACATACTGCCTGCGCTCGAGCGCAGAGCCGATAAGCTGATCGTGCTTCATCGCGGCCGCGTGATCGCGGAAGGCCCGCCGTCGTCGGTGAAGACGCAAGCGCGCTGCGATGGTCCGGAATCGACGCTGGACGACGCGTTCGAAGCGCTTGTGCTGGCCGCCGAGGGAGGAAGCGGGCGTGGGTGATCGCACGAAGGAGCAAGCGGCGTTCTTGCGCGGGCTCCGTCAAAGCCGCGCGGCTTCTTTCCGAGGCGAGATCGTTCCCTACTTCCGTTACGTGTTCCAAAGCGGGTTCGGCTTGTTCGTATCGGCGTGTTTCTTCGCGGCGCTAATCTGGTACACGGATCTAATTAAAGCGGTGCCCGAGGATTGGCCGGTCAGAACGGTTGGCATCACCGCGGTGAGCGTCGCCGCGATCGTCGCGCCTCTGCGGACTTACATGCGGGCAGCGGATACGGTGTTCCTGCTGCCGATGGAATCGCAACTGATTCGCCATTATATCGGACCGGCGATTAGAAGCGCGATCGTGGCAGGCGCGGGGCGGAGCTTGGTCGTTCTCGCGTTATACTTGCCGATCTATATGAGATCGACGGCGATAGAAGGGGTTGCCCACGATAGTCCCGTCGAGCTTGCCGTGTTAGTACTTCTCGTCGCGATAATCGGCGGTGCGAACGCTTACGCCGGTTGGCGCGAGCGGCAAGTCGTCGCGGCCGGTTGGCGTACGGGGCTCCGCGTAGTCCGATGGGGGCTTACCGTTACGGCGGTCGCGGCAATATTGCTGAAGCCGTTCTATGGGTCGATTCCGTTCGCGTTGCTGTGCGCGGTCATTCCATGGTTATTGTGGCGGTTGGCTCAGCGGCATGCATTGCCTTGGGAACGGCTCATCCAAGAGGAGGAAGCGACACGTCGCCGGTGGACGGGATTCCTAAGCTGGTTCGTCGACGTGCCTACGGAGTCGGCGAAAGCCTATCAGCGGAAGTGGGCAGCATGGCTCGGAGATAAGATTGCTTGGAGGCAAAGCCGGGCGTGGCATTATCTTTACGCCAAGACGTTCCTCCGCAGTGAGACGTTCGGAGCGTTCTTCCGTTGGTACGTCGTGATGGCAGTCGTCGTTATCGTATCGGACCATGAGGTTGCGGACACCGTCATTTACGCGATTGCGTTGCTCGTTGGAGGTATGCAGCTGAGCGAGCTGAAGCGGGTGAGATTCGTGGAGACGGCCGACGCGCTGCCGATCGCCGCGAAAGATCGCTTGCCTGCGGCAGCCGGCATTGCCCGCGTCGCAGGCTTGACGGCTGGCTTGGCGCTTGCCGTCATAGCGGCAGCGACTGCAGGCGGCGAATTCAGCCCGACGCTGGATCTGTGCGTGCTCGCCGCGGGGCTGCTATGGGCAGGCTGGCTCATCCCGCGACGAATCGCGAAGCCCGCGGAGGACGCGGATTGAGGAGTCCCTGAGCGAAGGGGATAAGCTCACCGGCACGGAGTTACCCGAGAAAATCGGGGAACGCGCCTGAAACTAACTCGCACGCTCCCGAGTTACCCGAAAAAATCGGGTAACGCACCTCAAACTGGCTCGCATGCACGGAGTAACCCGAAAAAATCGGGTAACGCGCTTGAAACTAGCTCGCACGCTCCCGAGTTACCCGAAAAAATCGGGGAACGCGCCCGAAACTAGCTCTTCCGTACGGAGTTACCCGAAAAAAACGGTGTACGTCAGCTCCTGAGCGAAGGGGATACTGCGACAGAGCCGCGAAAACCAAAAACGGGAGTGTCCCATAAGTCATTACTAATGACTTTGTGAGGCACCTCTGTAGTTTATTAGTTATCGATTGTAGTTTTGGCGGGGCATGTATCTCCTTCCGGTGTCTGTTCCCATCGTGAATTTTGAATTGGTAACCTCGAAACGAGGTGAATTCACGACGGCAAAGGCCAACGCTCCGCTCCTCCAGGAGATACATGCCCCTCTATTCTTCATCGAAAAAACCAAAAAGAAACCGTTCTTTGGTAAAATGGAGGTACCACCCAACCA
>JAEWPC010000031.1 GCA_023460795.1 Bacillota bacterium
ATCCACAGTTGCCCTTCTCTTTTCATATATCTCGTAGCGGCAATACGCGCAGCTTCGATTTGTCTTGCGGTGATCCACGCTCCGTCGATGGCTTTAATTCCGAAAGTTCCATACGCGAGTTGTGCTCCTCTCTGCGCATTTCCCTTCATCTTCATCTTATGAACTTTACGGAATTTGGTTCTTCTTGGTTGTAACATTTTCTTAAATTTAGATGCTAGATTTCAGATTTTAGATTTCAGATTTTAAAAAAGTAACGGTAATTTAAAACTTAAAATTTACTATCTAAGATTTTAGTTGTTATTATTTCTTCTTGGTCTTCTATCGCCTCTGTCATCTCTTCTTTCTCTTCCTCCTCCATGTGATTTCTTCTGCTGCTGTCCTACTAGGGGTGTAAGTTCTCTTTTTCCGTACACTTCACCTTTCATGATCCAAACTTTCACACCAAGTTTTCCATATTGTGTCTGGGCTTCACCGATATGATAATCGATATCTGCTCTGAAGGTAGATAATGGAATTCTTCCTTCTTTGAAAGATTCGCTTCTTGCCATTTCAGCTCCATTCAATCGTCCTGAAATCATTACTTTGATGCCTTCTGCACCCATTCTCATCGTGGAAGCAATGGCCATTTTCACAGCTCTTCTATAGGAAATTCTATTTTCGATCTGTCTTGCAATGCTGTCTGCCACTAATACGGCATCCAGTTCAGGCCTTTTGATTTCGAAGATATTGATCTGAACATCCTTACCGGTAAGTTTTTTCAGCTCTTCTTTCAGTTTATCAACTTCCTGCCCGCCTTTCCCGATGATAAGTCCCGGTCTTGCTGTAGTGATGGTTACGGTTACTAGTTTCAGTGTTCTTTCAATATAAATTCTTGAAACTCCACCTTTAGATAATCTTGCCTCAAGGTATCTTCTGATTTTGTAGTCTTCTGCGATTCTGTCTCCATAATCGTTACCACCATACCAGTTAGAATCCCATCCTCTGATGATACCTAATCTGTTACCAATTGGATTTGTCTTCTGTCCCATACCTTGATTATTTATTATCTTTAGTTCCTAAGATTAAAGTGATGTGGTTGGATCTTTTTCTGATTCTGTATCCTCTTCCTTGCGGTGCGGGTCTCAGTCTCTTCAATTGTCTTGCACTATCAACCATAATTTCTTTTACGATTAAGTTGGCTTCTTCGATATCCGCACCTTCATTCTTCAATTGCCAGTTAGCCATCGCAGAAAGAAGTACTTTCTCTAATTTATTAGAAGCATCCTTTTTAGAATATTTAAGGATATACAATGCTTTATCTACTTCTACTCCTCTAATGATATCTGCTACTAATCTCATTTTTCTTGGCGAAGAAGGGCAGTCATTATGTAACGCTTTGGCTACATCCTGCTTTGCTAGTTTACGTGCTAATGCACTTTCTCTTTTTCTTGATCCCATGATTATCTGCTTCCTTTATTTTTGTTACCACCGTGACCTCTGAAAGATCTTGTCGGAGAGAATTCGCCTAACTTGTGTCCTACCATATTTTCAGTAACATAAACCGGGATAAAGGATTTCCCGTTGTGTACTGCGATGGTTTGCCCTACGAAGTCCGGAGAGATCATGGATGCTCTGGACCAAGTTTTAATTACTGTCTTTTTATTAGACTCTATATTTGCCTGAACCTTCTTATCTAAAGTATGATGAATGAAAGGTCCTTTTTTAAGTGATCTTGCCATAATTATTTTCTTTTAGATACGATGTAACGGTTCGATGCTTTATTTTTCTTTCTTGTTTTATATCCTTTGGCGGGTTTTCCGTTTCTGGATCTTGGGTGTCCTCCTGAAGAGCGCCCTTCACCACCACCCATTGGGTGATCGACAGGGTTCATAGCTACTGGTCTTGTTCTTGGTCTTCTTCCCAGCCATCTGCTTCTACCCGCTTTTCCGGATACCGTAAGCTGATGGTCTGAATTGGATACAGAACCTATCATAGCGATACATTCTGTAAGAATCATTCTGGATTCTCCTGAAGGCAGTCTTACAATGGCGTATTTACCATCTCTGGAAGTTAACTGAGCGGAAGATCCTGCGCTTCTTGCCATAATGGCACCTTGCCCGGGTCTCAATTCGATACATGAGATCACTGTTCCCAAAGGAACATTTTTCAATTTCATGGCGTTTCCAACGTTAGGCTCGGCGGATTCAGAAGAAATTACTTTCTGGTCTACTTTGATTCCATTAGGAGCGATGATGTATCTTTTTTCTCCGTCCGCATACTCAAGAAGTGCGATAAAAGCCGTTCTGTTCGGATCGTATTCTACAGATTTCACGGTAGCTTCAATGTCAAACTTGTTTCTCTTGAAGTCGATTATTCTGTATTTCTTTTTGTGTCCACCTCCGGTGTAACGCATGGTCATTTTACCAGTTTGGTTACGTCCACCTGACTTACTAATACCAACGGTTAGAGATTTCTCTGGTTTGTTGGTAGTAATTTCCTCAAAGTTGTTTACAACTCTGAATCTCTGTCCCGGGGTGATAGGTTTTAATTTTCTAACAGACATTACTATTGTTTATATTATTTACTAAATTCTGATTATACTGAAAACACGTCGAGTACTTCTCCTTCTGCAAGGGTAATAACGGCTTTTTTCAGTTTGTTGGTTTTTCCCACCTGAAGTCCTTTTTTGGTATACTTCGAGGAAACTTTAGGAGCATAAATCATGGTTCTGACGTCTGCTACTTTTACACCGTAAGCTTCTTCTACCGCAGTTTTGATCTGGATTTTATTCGCCTTTGGGTTTACCAAGAAAGAATAAGCACTTCTGAGCTCAGTTAGGTAGTTTGCTTTTTCTGAAATTACTGGTTTAATAATAACTGACATGATTTATTTCTTTAAAATTTCTGTGAATTTTTCGATAGCATCTTCAATGAATACGATTTCACCAGCATGTACCAAATCATAAGAGCTGATCTCATTATAAGTCAACACTTTTGTTTTAGGTAAATTTCTGGAGGACAGGTATACATTTTTATTCGCTTCAGATAAAACATACAATGATTTTTTACCTTCGAAACCTAATGCATTATTCAGGTTGATAAATTCTTTCGTTTTCGGCGCATCAAAAGAGAATGATTCCAAAACTTTGATCGAATTATCTTTCATTTTCTGAGAAAGCACAGATTTTTTAGCCAATCTTTTAAGCGCTTTGTTCAGCTTGAATCGGTAATCTCTTGGTTTCGGGCCGAAAACTCTACCTCCACCTTTGAATACTGGCGACTTAATATCCCCGTATCTTGCAGATCCTGAACCTTTTTGCTTCTTAAGTTTCTTTGTAGAACCAACAATTTCGTTTCTTTCTTTCGATTTATGAGTTCCCTGTCTTTGTGCAGCCAGGTACTGTTTCACTTCTAAGTAAACCGCGTGTTGGTTTGGCTCGATTCCGAATACGGATTCATCAAGCGTTACTTTTCTTCCGGTTTCTTTTCCAGATATATTATATACTACTAGTTCCATCTTCTGATAATTACATAAGAATTTTTAGCTCCCGGAACAGCCCCTTTTACTACTAAAAGATTTTGTTCTTCATCTACTTTTAACACTTCAAGGTTCTGAACAGTAACTTGCTTACCACCCATTCTTCCTGCCATTCTCATCCCTTTGAATACTCTTGAAGGGTCGGAACCTGCACCAATGGAGCCCGGAGCTCTCAGTCTGTTGTGCTGTCCGTGAGTTGCCTGCATTACTCCACCGAAGTTGTGTCTTTTCACTACTCCCTGGAATCCTTTACCTTTTGAAGTTCCTGTTACATCCACATATTCTCCTTCCGAGAACAGATTTACTTTCACTTCATCTCCTACTTTCAAATGATCGAACCCGTGGTGGAATTCTACCAATTTAGCTTTAGGAGCAGAACCAGCCTTTTTGAAATGGCCGGCTAACGCTTTACCAACGTTCTTTTCACTCTTGTCATCGAAACCCAACTGAAAGCCTACATAGCCATCGTTTTCTACGGTTCTGACCTGTAAAACCGAGCATGGCCCTGCCTGAATAACGGTGCAGGGAATATTTTTCCCATTCTCGTCAAACAAAGAGGTCATACCGATTTTTTTTCCAATAATACCTGACATTATTTACTTTATAAATGTTGTTTCACTTTATTTCTTTCACGGTTTCGAAGCGATTTCTATATCTACATTAGGCACACTTCTCCCCTAAAAAGAGTGTGCAAATTTATGAATATTTTTTGAACTGACAAACAGCGACTTAAAAAAAATCAGGAATCCATAAAAAAAACTTCAGCGATGCACTGAAGTTTTAAAAATAATGCAGAAATAAAAGCCTTTATTTCACGATCATTTTAAAGGTCTTGACGTTACCTTTTGATTCTGATGAGACTTCCAGAAAATAGTTGCCTTTCGTTAACTGATGCTCCAGATTAAAAATCTGTCGGCTGTCTTTGGTTAATTTTTGCTGAAAAGCCACCCTTCCGGAAGCGTCGTATATTTTTAAATAGCATTGCAGTTTCTGAAGCACACTTCCCGCCAAATGAAAATTCCCGCTATTGGGATTATCATACAGCACCAGATCTTTTGAGAGATCCACCTCGGTATTGGAAAGTTCCGCTCTTGAATCAAAACGGGCAATGAAACCCGTGCGTTCATTCTGTAATTTAGTTGTTTGTGCTGCGCCGGGTGTCGTAATGCCTGTGTCCGCTAATGTGCTTCCATAGAGATAA
>JAEWPC010000032.1 GCA_023460795.1 Bacillota bacterium
CTTTTAACCAGTACGTATCCCCGACCGGAAGCTTCATGATCTTGCCAATGCTTCCCACTACGTTAATATATACATTCCCCGCGCTATCAATCGCGATATCGTGTCCATAGGAACCCGTTGTAAGCTCGGGGTCCGGGACTGGCCCCCACGCCGTAGATCCGCTCGGCAGCTTCCATATTGCCGTTGACTTGTTACCGGTCATTTCGCTGTCGACGACATATAAGTTGCCTTGCCGGTCCGCGGAGATTCCCCTCGGAAACTTGATAGCTCCGTCATTAAGGTTATCCCACATCCCCGTGTCAGAATCCCGCTTCAGCACTCTAGCCGTATTATCTTCTATTACAAGACTCGAATTATCCGTTACATATAGGTTGCCGAGATGATCGGCAGCAATGCCCCATGGATAGGTAATGCTCGCGTTGTAGGTTATGTCCGTAACGGACAACCCGTTGTTCGAAATTCGTTCGATCCGGCTTCTTCCTGGACCTACGCTAATCGATTGACTACTAGAACTCGCAACGTAAAGATTGTCGTCGCCATCGATAGTCAATGCATACGGGGTAAAGTACTCCGCGAGAGACGGCCCCGAATAAGGCGCAGTAACGTCCGTCCACGTCAAAGGAACTTGGTTGGCCGGCGCGGTCGGACCCGGGTCCGCGCTCGCGTCAGCCCCGAACAACGGGATGGCCAACAGCACGCTCATTAACGCGCAGATTGCTCTTGCTCCGAACGACTTGCGGTGTCTTGTCGTCATGAATTTCTCTCCTTGTTTGTCATCTTCTAGTTGGACTTTAGTCTCAGTTTCTACTAGGAATTAAGCACTAAGATAGCAAACATTAGGGCGGCAAACCAGTTAAAAAATGCCATAGCTTCCTTGCCGACTGAACAATTTGCTTGCTCGGTATTGCAACGGTCTGAGACGCATTTGCAGGTACAAACCTCGCTCTCTCGACGCTACAACGGTCTGAGACGCATTTGCAAGTACAAACCTCGCTCTCTCGACGCTGCAACAGCCTGAGACGCCCTTGCAGGTACAAACCTCGCTCTCTCGACGCTGCAACGGTCTGAGACGCCCTTGCAGGTACAAACCGCGCTCTATCGACGCTGCAACGGTCTGAGACGCCCTTGTAAGAACAAACCGCGCTCTCTCGGCGCTGCAACGGTCTGAGACGCCCTTGTAAGAACAAACCGCGCTCTCTCGGCGCTGCAACGGTCTGAGACGCCCTTGTAAGAACTCCGAAATCGTAGATATCCGTCACTTGGAGCGGATCGCCACTTCCTCGACGACAAGAAAAAAAGAGGATGGGCTCATACGAGCTCTTCCTCTTGGTCTACTATCGGATATCCGAAGCCGGCAATGACTTCTTTCAGCTTCTGCAAGTATGCAAGCCCCAGCTGACTCAGGTTAACCTTCTGATTCGTAATATACCCGACCGTCATGCTCTCGTCGGTACGCAGGCGTACGGATTTGATCTGGCCGCCGTTCAAGTCCTCGTTCAGCACGCCGGAGCTGATCGTGTACCCGTTCAAACCGATTAACAGATTGAACAGCGTCGCGCGGTCGCTCACCAGGATCTTCTTCTTATGGATTCTCGTGCTGAGAATTTCTTCGGAGAAGTAGAACGAGTTATAAGCGCCCTGCTCGAATGCGAGACAAGGATAATCGTCCAAATCTTCGATATCCAGAATCGGCTTGGATACGAGCGGATGATCGGAGCTGATGAAGACGTGGGGCTCGGCATTGAAAAGCGGGTGAAACCGCAAATCGTTCTCTCTTAATATTTTCTGCAGTACCTTGCGATTGAACTCGTTCAGATAGATAATTCCAAGCTCGCTTCGCATATTCCGCACGTCTTCGATAATCTCGTAGGTTCGGGTTTCGCGCAGCGTGCACTCGTACTCGTCGACGCCAAGCTCCTTCAGTAAGCCGACGAAAGCTTGCACCGAGAAGGCATAATGCTGCGTCGAGATCGAGAACAGCTTCTTCGAGGGCTTGCGGTTCGTATAGCGCTGCTCGAGAAGCTCCGCCTGCTCCACGACCTGCCGGGCATAGGAGAGAAACTCCGCGCCGTCGTTCGACAGCACGATGCCTTTGGACGAACGCAGGAAGATGTCGATGCCGATCTCCTGCTCGATGTCTTTGACCGCGCTGGACAAGCTGGGCTGCGAGATGAACAGCTGCTTGGCCGCTTCGCTGATCGAGCCGCATTGGACGATCGTCAGAATATATTTGAGTTGCTGCAAGGTCAAATTGAACCATCCCCATGAACGATATGGCATTGAGCCTCACTCTAGTTTAACACAATCTACCATCCTCATTGGGCGGCCTTGCGTTCTATCAAATAAAAGAGATAATCCGTCGGTACTCCGGCATGCCCCTGCTGTCTCAGCATGGCGGTAATGTTGCCGCGGTGATACGTGCCATGATTGACCACATGCTGCAGGATCTCTGAGAATCGCGTATCCAGGCGACCGTATCGCGGGTGCTCGATCGTCATCTCCCGGTCCGGGTCAGGCGTGCGTCGCAACAGATCGCGATATTGTTCCGAGACGTCCGCGAATAACGTACGCAGCTTTTCCACGGTTTTACCCTGCGCCTCCTCCGTCCAGCCTTGCATTTTCGGAAAAATCTCCTCGTTCGGAACCTTCGCCAGCACGGACAAATAGAGTCGATCGAATAAGTAGATATGCCCGAGCACATGCGATACGGTCGGGAATACGCTCGTCACTTCCGCTTGGAGCGCTTCCTTCGGGAGCAGCTCCAGATGTGAGAACAGACGGTCGTTCGCCCAAACATGATAGTCGTACAGCTGATGCGAGTGATGTTGCATGAATATCACCTTTCCTTATATACGATGTCGTTCGGCTGCGTTAGCCGTATATCCATATCGTATACCGAGTACGCTGACAAACGCTGTCAGCGAAGTTCAGTCGGTTCCGTGATTGTTGGCGATACCGACAGCCAATTCCCGGATTCGCCGTCTCAGATCTAACGGCTCCAGAACGCGTACGCCCGTACCGAAAGTCATCAAGTACTTGGGAAGATACTTGATCATCGTCGGGGCGTCCAGCGCGAACCGCGCTTCCCGGTCGGTCCGTTCCGTCAAATAGTGGCGCATATGCCAATGGGCGCACACCGCGTTCAACGTCTCGGGTTCTCCCTCGATGCGAATGACGACAGGCGGCCCGTCCGCCTCTCTCCCCCGCTCCGATTGGTCTCGGAAATAAGCAGACGCGGAGAAACGGTCCGGCTTGGCGAATCTCCCTTCCGTTGCTTCCGCTTGCTCGATACGGTCGACCCGGAACGTGCGCACCGCCTCCGAACGGCGGCAGAATGCGACGACGTACCATTCATTGCGATCGTAAGCCAGCCCATAAGGGTCGATATCGCGTTGTTCGAGCTGTTCCGCATTCGCTTTGCGATAGACGATGCGGACCGATCGCCCGTCTTGGGCAGCCTGCTCCAGCTCCCGCAACAGAGGGACGACGGAAGGCGGACGCGCCGGCGCGATCACGTCCAACCCGCCGGATTGACGGGATAGATCGTGGCGTTGCTCTTCTTGCAGACCGCTCTCAACTTTCTTCAACGCGGTCTCCAACTCTTCCGTATACGGATAGCCGGCGCCTTGCGCGAATTTATACGCATCCAGAAGCGCCTTGAGCTCTATTGGGTTGAAGAACAGCGGAGTTTCCTCGAAGCTCTCCAGTATGCGAACGCCGCCGTCGTGACCCGATTCCGCGACGACCGGCACGCCGCTGGCGCACAATGCGTCTATGTACCGGTACACGGTGCGAACGCTAATCTCCAGACTGTCCGCGATCTGCGCGGCGGTAAGCTTCCTTCCGGACCTCAGCATCCACAGCATGGACAGCATGTTGTCCCACTTGGCCATCGGAAACCCCCTCTCCTTATTCGAAAAGTTGCGAGACGTTTCGCGTATTGGCCATTTCCTTCGCGAACTGCTCGAGCAGCTTGAACGTTCTCCGATACACCGATCCTCCCAGGCTTAGCCGTCTGACCCCCAGCTTCTGCAGTTCCTCGCAGTCGACAAGTCCGGGCAATGCCATTACGTTCAGCGGCGCGGGCGTGCGGGAAGCAACGGTTCTAATCTCCTCCGCATCTCTAATTCCGGGTACGAATATCCCCGATGCGCCGTTCTCCGCGTACGCATGGGAACGTCTTAACGTTTCCTCCAGCGGACTCTGATTCCGATCCTGATTCTGAAGATAGGTATCGATTCTAGCATTGATATAGAAGCGATCGAACCCGCCTTGAATTAGCGCTTCCCGAAGTTTAAAGAGAAGACGACCTTGATCGGAAGGGTCCTTCAATCCCGCGTCGCCCTTCAACGAATCCTCGATGTTGATTCCGACGGCCCCTATTGCCGCCACCTTCAGAACGTTGCCGACGATCGTCTCGTCGTCCTGTCCATAGCCCGATTCTATATCCGCCGTTACAGGGACATTCACATGATCGACAATCCGCTTAATCGTGTAACCTTTGGAACCGCTCGATTCGATTCATCCTGCTTCCTCCCTAGCGAAATTTTACATTTAAGAATACAAGGTTTGGCTCCTTCCGTACACCCTTAAATTTCCTTGCCGGCGTCTCCCGATATTTTTTTGCGCGAGCCGTTTCTCCCTGACAGACAGATGTCAACAACGTTAGCTTAAGATGATCTCAGATGATGGTTAATCCATCCGCAAGGAATCAAGAAGGGAATGATAACGCGTGGCTAAACTTCAGAACAAAATCGCGGTAATCGTGGGAGGGTTGCTGCTTGCGATCCTCATGGCTTCGATGGACAACACGATCGTGGCAACGGCGATGGGGACGATCGTCGGAGAGATGGGGGGACTCGACAAGTTCGTCTGGGTCACCTCGGCGTATATGGTCGCGGAGATGGCTTGCATGCCGATCTTCGGCAAGCTGTCGGATATGTACGGCCGCAAGCGTTTCTTCATGTTCGGCATTGTCGTGTTCATGATCGGCTCCGCTTTGTGCGGAATGGCCTCCTCGATCGTCGAGCTAAGTCTGTATCGGGCGGTTCAAGGGGTCGGAGCCGGGGCGATGGTATCCATCGCGTTCACGATCGTATTCGATGTCGTGTCGCCGAAAGATCGCGGGAAGATGATGGGGGCGTTCGGCGCCGTGTTCGGATTATCGAGCGTCATCGGACCTTTGCTGGGCGGGTACATCACCGATCACATCGACTGGACCTGGATCTTCTACATCAATCTGCCGCTGGGCCTCATTGCCTTGCTCATCATCGCCCTGTTCTACAAGGAAACCGCGGCTCATTCGAAGAACAAGATCGATTGGGCGGGTTCCGTCCTTCTCGTGGGAGCCGTCATCTGCGGTATATTCGGACTTGAGTTAGGCGGCAAAACGTACGCTTGGAGCTCTCCGCAAATTATCGGTCTGTTCGCCGGCTTCGCGATTCTTACTCTGTTGCTTATCGTAGTGGAAAAGAGAGCCGCAGAGCCGATCATCTCGTTCCGCTTGTTCCGTAGCAGACTGTACACGACGAGCAATCTGGTCGCCATGCTCAGCGGCGCGGCGTACATGACGGCGGCGATCTTCATTCCGATCTACGTGCAAGGCGTGCTTGGCGGTTCCGCATCCAACTCGGGGCTGACGCTGCTGCCGATTATGATCGGTTCGGTCGTCACCGCGACGCTAGGCGGTATGCTGATGACGAAGCTGCAATACCGCACGATTATGATGGGGACGCTCGCGTTGCTGGTGACGGGTCTTGTTCTCCTCTCGCAAATTACAGTAGAATCTTCTCGACTTCTCATTACGATCATTATGATTCTAATCGGTCTGGGAATCGGCGCATCCTTCTCGGTGTTGGGCTCCTCCGTACTGCATTCGTTCCCCGTGGCTCAGCGCGGAGCCGCAAGCTCTACGCTCAATTTCAACCGGTCGCTCGGCATGGCGCTTGGCATTACGATCTTCGGGATCGTGCAAAGCCATAGCCTGCTGTCGAAGCTCACCCAATCGGTCGGCATGGGGAATGCGGAGCTTCCGCCGGACTTGGATTTAAGCGATCCGCATTCGCTGCTCATCCCTTCGTTCCGCGAGTCCGTCGATTCCCAGCTCCTCGATACGATTACTAGCGGGCTGTCGAGCTCTATCGGAACGACCTTCGCTTGGTGCCTTATTCCTGCCGGGTTGGCGCTTGTGGCGGCGTTCCTGATGACGAAGGATAAAATGGACCCCGAAGCCGAAGGGGAAGGTTTCGCGGCGGCGCATTAATAAACAGATCGGCGGATAGGCTTGCCGGTTAGGAGAGATGACGATGAAGCTTGAGCGATTAATGACGATTACGATCTTGCTGCTCAATCGAAAGCGAGTGCAGGCGCAGGAGCTGGCCGAGCGGCTAGAAGTGTCCTTGCGCACCATCTATCGCGACCTCGATACGCTCGGTCAAGCGGGCATTCCCATCGTCTCCTACACCGGCACGGAGGGCGGCTATGAGATCATGGACAGCTTCCGGCTGGATCGGCAGCTGTTGTCCTTGGACGAATTAACCGCCCTCTCGACCGCCCTGCGCGGACTCGAATCGACCAAAGCCTACGACGGCTCGAATATGGATCTTCTTCTGAGTAAAGTCGGCGCCATGGTGGCGACGGCGGAGAAGGGCCAGGCGGGAGAAGGCGAGCGCATTCAGGTAGACTTCACCCCTTGGAAGAACAGCGAAGAGGATCGCAGCCGATACGATTCGCTACGCCAAGCGGTGAACGACCGGAAGCTCATTCGCTTCAAGTACACGAGCAGGGACAGCGGAGAGCAAGAGCGCGAAGTGGAACCGATGGCGCTTGTGCTCAAAACCTACTCTTGGTACCTTCACGGCTATTGCCGGTTGCGCGGAGATTATCGGATCTTCAAGCTGTCGAGAATTCGCGAGTTGAACGTGCAATCGGAATCCTTCGTCCGTCGGGAGAAATCTCTGGCGGAGCTGAACGAGAGATGGAAGAAGCCCGAGAAGGACGCGGCGGACACGCCGATTCAAGCCGTACTGCGGTTTAAAGCATCGGCCGCCGTGTCCGTATTGGATCGCTTCGACGAAAGCGAAATCGAACGGCTGCCGGACGGGCAACTGATCGTGCGAACCGCCTATCCGAACGAGAAGTGGCTGCTCGGCACCATTCTCCATTACATGACGGACGTCAAAGTGCTCGAACCGGCTTCCATTGCCATGAAAGTCAAACGGATTGCGACGGAGATTGCGAGTCAATATGAAGAATAACGCGGAACGAACGGAGGGTGAGCTCAATGTCCTTACTGGGTAAAATAGCGATCGTTACCGGCGGCGCCCGAGGAGTCGGACGAGCGACGTGCTTGCGGCTGGCGAGTCAAGGCGCGAAGGTCGTCGTCTGCGACGATAGGCGGAACGGCTTTGACGCCGAGTCGGTCGTGACCGAGATTGCCGCGCAAGGCGGAGAAGCGGTGGCGATGCAAGCGGATATTCGCAGCGCGGAGGAAATGAGCAGATTAGCGGCCGACGTCATGAACCTGTTCGGACGCATCGATGTTCTCGTCTGCCATGCTCACGACGAGATGAATGCCGCATCCTTCTCCGAGCTCTCTTGGGAACGATTCGAACGGCAGCTGACGGACGAGTTGAAGGCGGCGTTCGAACCGACGAAGGCCGTCCTTCCCGCGATGACGTCGCAGCAATCCGGTCGAATCGTCTACTTGTCCGGCACGGAAGGCAAAGATCCAACACCGGAACACATCGCTTACGGAACGGCGAAGGGCGGGCTTGATGCATTCGCCCGCTATATCGCCCAAGAGTTCGGACCTGCCGGAATATCGGCGAACGTCGTTGCTCCCGGTTTCGTGAGATCCGACGAACGGACAGGCATCTCCGAGGAGGAAGCCCGAGTCGTGGGCAGCTTCACGCCGCTCGGCCGGATCGCCGAGCCGGAGGACGTGGCGGAGGTCATTGCTTTCCTTGCGGGAGACGGCGCACGCTTCTTGACCGGAACCTACACGCCCGTCACCGGCGGGCTCGTGATGGAATAGATACCGGCGTGTAAGGGGTCCATCCTAGTCGGATGGACCTCTTCGCCGATTAGAATCAAATAATTAATAAGGTACTTGAAAAAAGTAAGTTAGGGAATTATACTGTGAACAGTAAGTCACAGTTACCTCGCAAACCGTGACTCTTATTTTGGAATTAACTGTGCGAATTTTAACACAGATTATTCCAAACTAAAAGGAGGAAACCATAAATGGCAAAAGTTCTATTCGTTAAAGCGAACGATCGGCCGGCCGAACAGGCGGTCAGCGTTAAAATGTACGAAACCTTCCTAAACGCGTACAAAAGCGCGAATCCGAGTGACGAAGTGACGGAATTGGATCTGTTCGCGGCCGAGCTGCCGTATTACGGCAACAAAGCAATCACGGCTCTGTATAAGCAAGCTCAGAGCTTCCCTCTGGCGGAAGACGAGAAGAAGCTTGCGGATTTGATCGAATCGTACATGCGGCAATTTCTGGCGGCGGACAAAGTCGTGTTCGCGTTCCCGCTGTGGAACTATACGGTGCCGGCTCCGCTCGTCACGTACATCTCGTACTTGGCGCAAGCAGGCCGCACGTTCAAATACACGGCGGAAGGCCCGATCGGTCTCGCGGGGGACAAAAAAGTCGTGCTGCTGAGCGCGCGCGGAGGCGATTATTCGAACGAATTCATGGCGGCGATGGAAGCGGCCAATCGCTTCGTCACGGCCTCGATCGGCCTTTGGGGAATCCAGCCTGAGATCGTCGTCATCGAAGGCCACAATCAATACAAAGACCGCTCCGAAGAAATTCTCGAGAACGGCCTGAATAAAGTAGCTGCGGTCGCTGCCGGATTCTGATCCGAAGACGCCCCGACATCGCCATATAAAACCGAAAGAATGGACACTTTGAACTAAAGTGACGCCAGTCTTTCGGTTTTTTTGCATGCCTGACGGCGCGTAATTTAAATATTTTGTCATTTTTACAGGATCGATCCCGAATCGTGTCGAATTGGTAGAATATAACTCGCGAACCTATCGAGGTGTAACATGCGTAATTTCCGGCAGCCCGTCATGATCTTGGCGATCGTCTGTATCGCCATTGCCATTATGTCAACCTTTTCCACGAAATCCACTGGCGACGATTCCATGATTACCGTGCCCGAATGGAGTACGGCTTGGATCCGGCAATCAGAGATGCCTAGCCTGGACCCTCCCGCGAATGTCGAATGGCATTCCGCGACGGCCGAAAGCCCTCTTACCGAGATGCCGAACGAGGCTGCGGGCTCCTGGGTGTACATCATCGTACCGCCCACGTCCCCATACCATCATCCGGGTCTGTTGATAGAGAAGTTATACGGGCTCGACGTCACCGTCTACGAAGGGAACGACGAAATCTATCGTTCCTCGCGCGGCTATGACTTCGAGCGCAACATCGTGCTCGTTCCGCTGACGGTCAAACCGACCGCATCGAATGTCTATATTCGCATCGAATCCAAAGAAGGAGCCGGGATCGGCAGCCCCGTTCGCATCGGCGAGTACGCCGACCTGTCCTCACTGAACGTTCGCCGGATGCTTCCGAACGTGCTTCTCGGTGCCGCTATCGCTTTCCTCGGACTGATCATGCTCGTCTCGACCGGCTTTTTCGTCCGGAAATTAACGAAGGCGGCCAATGCGCTCGGCTTGTTCATCCTGTCCACGGGCATGCTGATCGTCACTAACTCGTCGCTGCCTTACTATTATTTTCCCGATTACGGACCCATGCTGTTCTTCTTGTTCGATATGTTCATGTTGGTGCTCTGCCCATCCCTGCTCTACTTCATCGTCCGTTCCTTCGACGAGCCCTATGCTTGGTTAATGAAAGTCGAAAAGTGGCTCATCGGTTACTTCGGCGCGAGTTTCATCGTCATGATCGTATACAAATCCGTCGGCGGAACGTTCTATTTCTACTACAAGCTCTTTACGTTCTGGATTCTAGCTCCGTTAGTCTTGGCGCAGTTGATCGTCACCATCGTCTTAGCCGTCCGGAACGCCTATCGGGGATACAGTAATTCCATGCTGCCATCGATCGGGATTATCGCCCTGGCGGTGTCCGGCATCGCCGAACTAGTCATCCTCTTCATTCGGCACGGCATGTATGAGTTCGTCTTATGGAAATTCGGCCTCGTGTTCCTAATCGCCTGTCTCGTCATGGCTTTGAATCGCAGAATAGCCGCCGATTACGCGAAGCTGCTCACTTACTCCAAAGAGCTGGAACTATTCAATCACCAGCTGGAGAAAACCGAAAGAATGCGGATTCTGAGCGAAATGGCAGCCTCCATCGCGCATGAGATCCGCAACCCGCTGCAAGTCACGAGAGGCTTCCTGCAGCTGCTCTCGGGCAAAGCGAACGAAGAGAACAGGAATCAATTCGGTATGGCCATCAGCGAGCTGGACCGGGCAGCCGCCATCATTACGGATTACTTAACGTTCGCCAAGCCCGAGCAAGAGGTCATGGTCTCGATGGACGTCAAGCAGCAATTGGACACGATCGCCACGATCATTCATCCGATGGTCATGCTGAACGGCGGGGTTCTTCAGGTAGACGCGGCCGATCCCCTAACCATCGTCGGCAGCCCGTCCAAATTCAAACAAGCGCTGATCAATATTCTAAAGAATAGCGCGGAATCTCTGCAGGACGAGAACGGGAAAATAGAAGTGAAGGCTTACGAGGACAATGCCACGGTGGTCATACGGATCTCCGATAACGGGCAAGGGATGGACGAGGAACAGCTGGCCAAGCTAGGCAACCCTTATTTCTCCACGAAAACGAAAGGAACCGGCCTCGGCCTCATGGTCACGTTCCGTATTATTGAAGTCATGCAAGGAACGCTGGAATTCCGCAGCGAAAAAGGAAAAGGAACCGAAGCGACGATTCGGTTCCCCATCGCGAGTCAGGCTTAACCCCAATTGTATTGGAGGTTGCCAGGCTCGGCATTCGGATCTTCGAGCTCCGCCGGATTAGGCGGAATGACCAAGTAATAGTCGGACGGCGTCTCTTCCACTACCTTCAGGTTAATACCGGCCGGAACCTCGATACCGAACGATGCCTGCAGCGCCTTGCGCGGGTCGGCTAGCAGCTGCGCCTTAAATGCCGGATCAGCCCATGCTTTCTGAATGATCTGCACCTTCAAGGAATTCAAGGACATGGAGACGACAACCTTTCATATGGGATTGGATGATTGCCTCCATCATACCACTTTATATACAAAATGTGCCATTATTCTGCAAATTTCGACAACCATTGTGCGAATGCGCCTTCTTCGGCCAAGCTACGCTTGTACTGCTCTACGTGCAAGGCGCTTGCACGTATCCCGTCGGCGACCGCATACGCAAAAGCGATGAGCGGATCCGGTATGCCCGGGAGCCGTCTAAGCTGCAGGACATAGCTTTCGGCAATGGATGCGAGAGCGTCTACGGCATGATAGTGGTAGATGGCCGTTCTAACCGTTCTCTCCTCCCATTCTTGGCCTGCAGGCGATGGAAGGAACGAGCGCGCGACAGACAAGAACGCATTGCCGTTAGGCTCGGACATATCTTCCTTCCAATCGTCCCAATCGTCGGATAGTTGGAGCACGGCAAGCGCCAGATCGACGGACCGCTCCGTATCCGGAATTCGATCCCGCATTCCCGCATGCAGCAATAATCCGCTCGCGCCTAGCTTAACCGGTGCCGCCTTCCGTGCCAACCGTACGAAGTCGTTCGGGTCGATCGGGCTCTCCATCTCCGAATAAACCGCGGTCGCCCACTCCTCCACGTACTTGCGGTAACGGTCCCATAACTCGGAATCGCTGGGGTAATGGCGGCCGTAGCGCCGTCTAAACCGTTCCTCTAGCAGCTGGCCAAGCGCCAAGGAGCCTCTTAACGTCCCCCGACTCCTCTCGCTCCCGTCCATCGCATCGTCCAGCAGAAAATACCGGAGCATCGCGAATAGATTGCCGACCGCCAGGTCGCGGCACAGCTCGATCGGGCTGTTCGTCAGCTCCCGCATCCAGTACGGCAGCAGGTAGCTGATTCGATTCGCCCGGCCACCGTTGCGAAGCGGATGGCTCGCCGTCAGCAGAGCCTGCGCCCGTTCTCGAAATTCAAGCGGAAGTCCCCTTAATTCCTCCGACGCTTCGGCAAAAACGAGCTCCAATTCATCGCGATACTCTTGCATCAACGGCATACTTCCGCTTCCCTCCCTGTATCTACGGGAATCCATCCTGAGAGAGATGCGCCTCCGGAAGGGGCGTTCCTCGCGGTCAGCTCTCCCCCGTGCCTCCGAATGATCCGCCTCGATATGGTGAGACCCAGCCCCGCGCCTCCGGTCGAGCGATTCCTAGAGGTCTCTCCCCGGAAGAGCGGTTCGAATACGCGTTCGAGCTCGTCCGGCGCGAATCCTAACCCGGAATCACGGATCGTGAACGCCACCCGATCGTTGGCCCGGCGATATTCAACGAGAATGCGGCCCTCATCGGGCGTATGTCTCACGGCGTTGTCCAATACATTGCCGATCGCCCGCACTAATAAATGCGAATCGGCGCGAATCGTATAATCTCCCGGCTCGTGATGAACCTGAATCGAGATTCCCTTCCGGTTGGCTTGCGGCCTTACGCTGTCCGTGGATAGTTGAACGATATCGCCCCAGTCGCACGAGCTTTCGAACAGCTCCGTCGCCTGATATTCCATCTTCGAGAAAGTGAACAGATCCTCGACCAACCGATCCAGCTGCGCCGATTTCTCCTTGCAGACGGCCACATACCGCGCGACTTGTTCCGGCGTTCTCGCGATTCCTTGCTCCAGCCCGTCGAGATAACCGCGCAAAGCGAATAACGGCGTTCGCAGATCATGCGCGACGGCCGCGATGATGAATCGCCGTTCCTCCTCCAGCTTCGCTTGCTTCGACAGCGAGTCTTGAAGGCCGTTCACCATGATGTCGAACCCTTCCCGAACGTCGGCGATCTCCCGAATAGCCGATTCCGGCAAGCGAACGTCCCAATCGCCTTCGGCGATCTGCCGCGCCGCCTTCCCTAGCCCTTCCAGAGGGAGGAGCAGAAGCCGCCTCATCCTCATGCCGACGATGAAGAAAGCGAGCAATAGTCCCGCGAAGGCTCCAATCAGAGGAATCGTATTCGAATGAGGCCGATCCGATCCTATATCGAGCGACAGGGTAGTTACTCCGTAGACAGCGACGAACATGAGCCAAGGTAACAATAGAATGAGCCCGAAGCTTAGCAACGAATAGGTGCGAAGACGAAGCCTTCTCATATCGGCACGCCCTCGAAGCGATAACCGACGCCCCATACGTTAGCCAGAAGCTGCGGTTGCTCCGGATGAAGCTCGATCTTCTCGCGTAATCGGCTCAAGTGAACGCGGATCGTATGTTTATCGCCGATGCCGTCCCAGAATTTATCCAGCAAATGTTCATACGTGAACACTTGCTTCGGATGCTCCATGAACAGTCGCAACAGCTCGTATTCCTTCGGCGTAAGCGAGACTGGCGCATGGTCAACGAGCACTTCTCTCGTACCCGGATCAAGCTTGATGCGGCCGTAGTCCAACACTCGGCTCTTGCCGGTCGGCTGCGTTCCGGAACGACGTAGAACGGCATGAACCCTGGCAACGATCTCGGCTGGCGAAGCGGTCTTCACGATATAGTCATCGCCGCCAAGGGCCAGTCCGCGAATCTTATCCGTATCGTCGCCGCGAGCGCTCAAGAACAGAATCGGAACGTTGCTCTCCGCCCGAATTCGCCGGCACAGGTCGAATCCGCTCTGCCCCGGCATCATGACGTCGAGGAGAATGCATTGAATCGCGTTCTGTTGCAATAGCGTCCATGCCTGCATCGCATCGTTGGCCGTAACCACTTGAAAGCGGTCGTTCTCCAGAAAATCTCGGAGTAGTTGAGTGATACTCGGGTCGTCGTCCACGACCAGGATCATCGCTCTTTCGTTCACGCCATTCCCACCTTCCTCTACAGAACGCCTTGACCCAAGTGTATCATCTCTACGCCCCCGTTAACGAGAGCTTCCTATATTGTGACCGTTCGTTTATTGTTTTGTGATATTTGGGGTGCCTCAATCGAGAGACTCTCTTGTTATCCTACGAATCAACGGAGTGAATCAAGGGAGGTAACCCAGATGTTGAATGTACAAATCGTGCTGTTCGATGGTTTCGATCTATTGGATGCCCTCGCGCCTTATGAAGTATTCTGCGCGGCCGAGATGTTCGCCGATTGCGAGATGCAAGTGGAACTCGTCACCGCGGAAGGACCGCGGCGGGTTCCGAGCGGAACGGGCGGTCTTACCATTGAAGCCGGCGGCAGGCTGAACCCCATCCGGAAGGGCATCATCCTCGTGCCCGGCGCATCCGGCAAGCTGGAAGGAGAAGAGCCGGATGCCGTCCCCAACCTGCTCGCCAGGGCCGCGAATACGGGACTGAACGCAAAGCTGAAGCAGGCGCTCGGGGTTCCTGACGTCGTCGTAGCTGCCGTGTGCGGAGGCTCATTGGTGCTCGCCATGGGAGGGCTGTTGGAAGGAAGGCCCGTCGTCACGCATCATCTGGGGATGGACGTGCTTGGGGCGACCGGGGCCGTCCCCGTACAAGCACGCGTGGTCGAAGACGGTAACCTGGTTACCGGGGGCGGAGTCACCTCGGGGCTCGACGTCGCGCTCTATCTGGTGGATAGAGAGCTGGGTCCGCGCATCGCCCATGCAGTAGAGCGATTGTTCGAATACGAGCGTAGAGGGACGGTGTGGCGCAATAGCGGTACAGAGCTTCGTCCCGAAGCTTCGGACCGACGTGCCCATGCGGCGGGGAAGGAGATCGATTCTGATCGCTCCGCAACGAATAACGGCGTACGGGATTCGATGTTCGACGGGGAATGGGATACGTTAATCGCTACGCCGATTGGCAAAATGGCGGTCCGGCTTCATATCGCGGAGGTTAATGGAGTCATACGAGGAACGGCAACGCAAGGCGACGAGGTTAGCGATTTTATCGATCCCGTCAGGAAAGGCAATAAGCTCGTCTGGTCGCAACGAATTACGAAACCGATGCGCTTGAATCTGAATTTCGAAGCGACGGTCGACGGCGATCTCATGATCGGAACCGCTAAAGCCGGCATCTTGCCAGCCTCTAGACTCACGGGGCAGAGGCTGTAATGGAGCGCATGATGAATAAGCCAAGGTCCCTCTATAAGTTGATCGCCTTCGTCAGCGTTATCTACATCCTTTACGCGCTGGTTAACAACTATCTGGTCGATCCCGGCGCCGAGGCATTCCTAGACCGTAAAACGGATTTAACGCATGAACTCAAGCCGCGGATTTGGCTGAAGGTGATGTACGTTCATGTCGCGTTCGCCTGCCTGGCGATGGCATCGGGTCTGTTGAACTTCTCCCCTCGAAGTCACAGCAAGCATCGCTCTTTGCATCGCTGGAACGGCTACGTCTATCTGTTCTCCGTCCTGATGGCCGTGCTGACTTCCGGTTATATGGCGCCCTACGCCACGGGAGGGCGTATCGGCAGCATGGGGTTCAATCTGCTTAATCTTCTCTGGCTGACCATCACGGTAACGGCGTTGGTCCATATACGGAGAAAAAGGATCACCCAACACCGACGCTGGATGATCCGGAGCTATGCTTTCTGCTTTACGAATATGATGATCCACCTGCTGACCTTCTTGATGCACGACATCGTCGGCATCGCGTACGTAACCAGCTATACGGTCGGATTATACGGCGCAATCGCGCTTCTCCTCGTTGCTCCGGAGGCGATATTCCGAATGGAGAAAAGATAATTGCCCGCTATAGGTTCGCCCGCCGATTCGTTCCGGAAGTCTCGCTTGCGTGCTTCTTATTGGTCAGGAAGGCTATCGACAAGAAGAGCCCTAGAACGGCTATGCTACCGCTTGCCCATAGCATGGCATCCATGCCGTTAACGAAAGCGCTCTTCACCGATGCCAGCAGATCGGCGGAGTTCAATTGCCGCGCGACGGCGATGCCCGAGGTCACGTTCGATCGCATCGCTTCCGCGGCTTCGTCCGTTATCCCTTCAATGGGCAGAGCCCGGCGGTACGCGGAATTCAGAATCGCGCCTAGAAGCGCCACTCCTAGCGTACCTCCGACTTGCCTCATCGCCATCGTTAACGCCGAGCCGATGCCGTTACTCTCCGCAGGCAAGGCTCCCAACGCCGCATCCATAGCCGCAGGCAACGCGAAGCCGATGCCGACGCCGCCTAGCGCAACCCAAAAAGCGATGTAAACATATTCCGTCGAGACGTCTGTCAGCGCTCCAAAGCCGAGCCCGACTGCCATCAACAAGAAGCCGATCGCGACGATCGCCTTGTCGCCTAGCTTCGCGATGAGTTTGCCGGATAGCTGCGCGCCGACGATCAAGCCGCCGATCAAGGGCAAGATACGCAGCCCCGTCGTCTGGGAATCGACGCCGTTCACCGCTTGGAAGAAGAGCGGCAATCCGAACAGCACTCCGAACATCGCGCCATTCACGAGCGTGGCGAGCGAGGCTCCCCAAGCAAATCGGCGTTCGCGGAAGAGCCCTAACGGAACGAGAGGATGAGAAGCTGTGCGTTGACGCCAAATGAACGCGACGAGCAACAGGACGCTTACTCCTACGAATAGAATCGTTCCTGCGTCTCCCCATCCTTCGTCGCCCGACCTCGTTACCCCGTAAGTCAGGGCGGCCAGCCCCCCGCTGGATAGCAGGATGCCGGGAATATCAGCTCTATTCTTATTGCCGCCATGGCTTCTTGGGAGCAAAATCGCGACGGCGATCAATGAAATCGCCACGATCGGTACATTCATCCAGAAGATCGATCCCCAAGAATATTCATCTAGCAGCCAGCCGCCCAATATCGGTCCGAGAGGCATTCCGAGCGCGGTCGCCGTCACCCAAATCCTCGTCGCCTTCGGACGCTCTTCTTCCCTGAACAGGACTGGCAGCATCGACAAGGAAGCCGGCATCATGAACGCCGCCCCCAACCCTAGCAAAGCTCTTCCCGCGATAAGGAACCCGGCATCCTCCGCCAGCGCGCAGACGATCGACGCCCCTCCGAATAGGAACAAGGCGGAGAGCAAAATTTTCTTGCTTCCGAACCGGTCTCCGAGCAAACCCGCTGGCAGCAATGCCGCTGCCAGCACCAGATTGTAGGCGTTCGCGAACCATTGCAGTTCGCTGGTCGTCGCTTGCAATTCCTCTGCCAATACGGGCATCGCGAGATTAAGCACCGTCATGTCGAGTCCGATGACCAGCATGCTTAACGCCAGTACCCCTAAGATCAGCCATCTTCTTGGACTGCTTTGAATGTCGTTCATTTTCCTACTCCTCCTCTTTAAAACTAACTAGTTATTTATAAATAATGAAATAACAACCGCCGACCTTATTTACAGGTGCGACGGGTGCATTAAGCCGCTAATGACGAAGCTTGCGGTCTGCTCCTTGGCTAGCTCTATGTCTTCCTCGGTATGGGTCTCCATCCCGATGCTGAAGGACTTGAACCGCGTTAACGTCAGCGTGGAGAAGAATACGTTATTCATGAGGAATAGCGGGAAGAACGTCGGATCGAGATCGGAACGAAGCAATCCGTTGTGCTTAGCCTTCTTGGCAATCTCTAGGAATAAAGAGGTATCGTCCGGACGATACGTAATTTGATTCCACGTCTTCCATTCCTCCGCCGCTTCCCAGGCGAATATTTTCATGAAACGAGGATGGTCCATCAGGAATTGAAACGAATGTGTCACGATCGTTGCGATATAGCGCTTGAATTTGGTTGCGTCGGTTGTGAGCGATTCGTCCATCTGCAGCTTCCCGACCACTTCGTTAAGCACTCGGTCGCCCAATTGGTCCGCCCGCTTCACGACCTCGGTGTAGAGTCCGATTTTATCCTGAAAATATTGGTAAATCAGGCTCTTATTGTAGCCTGACGCTTTCGCGATCGCATCAACCCGTGCGGCGGAGTATCCTTGCTCGGCGAATATTTGCTCGGCTGCGTCCAATATCGTTTCTTTGGTCTTCGCGGCATCGTAGGTCTTCTTCGTTCTAGTTGACGGGCCTGACGTATCGTTCACCACCGTTTTTATTTTTATAACTAACTGGTTAGATTTTAATCGCTCGATTGCCAATTGTCAAGCCGCTTCGCCTATCCCTATAATGAGGTGAAGGAGGAATCGCCATATGGAATGTAGAATAGGCTGCGCTGCGTGCTGCATCGCGGTATCGATCTCCTCCCCCATTCCCGGCATGCCGGAAGGCAAACCAGCCGGCGTACCCTGCGTGAATCTAACGGAGGATTACCGGTGCGCCTTATTCGGCAAGCCTGAACGCCCTGCCGTCTGCGGCAGCTTGCCGCCTTCCCTCGAGATGTGCGGAACGACGAACGAAGAAGCCCATGCGTACCTGAGCGCGCTCGAACAGGCGACTCGCCCATAAGATTGATGACAAGAAGGCACTCCTCCGGGTGCCTTTCGTCGTGCGTTCGCATGCATACGACAGCACCCCATTAAGGAAGATTAGATACGATCTACATACATGGAGGTATTACGCATGCTGCTTCGCCGTTCGGGCGTTCTTGTCGCCTGTCTTCTCTTGTCGTCGCACGCGACGGCTTGGTCGGCTCCTAACAACAGCCGGGAGTATTATGAAGCTCGTAACGATATCGTCTGGGAAGTTCCGACGAAGGAGCAGGTCATCGCCTTGACGTTCGATGACGGCCCCGATCCGAAGGATACGCCGGCGATCTTGAACCTGCTGCGACAATACGAAGCTAAGGCGACCTTCTTCGTCGTGGGCCAACGCGTTGAGGAATATCCTGAATTGGTCATTCGGGAAACGCTGGAGGGGCATGAAATCGCGAATCACACGTACAGTCACCCCTATTTCAATCGACGAGCTACGAATGAGAAGATCCGTTCGGAGATGGAGAAGACCAATGACGCGATCCTGCAAGTCACCGGACAGCAGCCTCATCTTTTCCGTCCGCCCGGCGGGTATTACAGCGAGCAATTAGTCCGCGTGTCGAAATATTTTCATTATCAAATCGTCCTATGGTCTTGGCATCAAGACACGGAGGATTGGAACACGCCGGGAGTAGATAAAATCGTGAACAAAGTGTTGAACAACGCACGCAACGGGGATATCGTCTTGTTCCACGATTATGTGGAGGGGCGCACGCAGACCGTGGCTGCTTTGGCAAGGATCTTGCCCGAGTTGAAGAGAAGGGGCTTCCGATTCGTCACGGTGTCCGAGCTGCTCTCGTTCAAGCGGCGATCCTAAGATCCTAAGCTACTTGCGGGAGTCCAGAACGAACATCGACGCGTCTTGTCCCATGAAAACCCGCTCCCCGGTATAGAAGGTCCTAGAGCGGATATCCTTAAACCCGATGGCCGTCATGAGGTCCGCCAGCTCATCCTGGTTAAACCCGTTATGGACGAGCTCCGAAGATACCTTGTCGTTCTTATCGAAATCGACGATGAGCAGATGCCCTCCGTCGTTCAGCACTTCATATAGCCTGGCCAGAACGGGTTGGACATCGGGAATATGCAGCAGAACCTGCGCCATGAAGATATAGTCCGCGTGCAACCCAGCCAAGGCTTCTTGTTCGAAGTCGAAACACAACGTATCCGCGTTCCGAATGTCCAGCTCGGCAATCTTCCGCTTGATCTGGTCGATCATGCCCGGGGAGGTATCCAGGAACAGCATGGACCTGAATTCGTCCAGCAAATTCATCCCTACTAACCCGGTCCCGCAACCGAAGTCGATGGCGCTCTTGCTCTTGGCATCCGCGAGGTATTCGCGGATGGCTTCCGCGGAAGCTTCGGCGATTCGGATTCTTTCGGGCGTGTCGTACGTCCCGGCGATCATTTCGAACTTATCGGTATTGGCCATGTGCGTCTCTCCAATCTGCAGCTTGTTTGTTCCGCTGGTCTCAGCGCCTGCCTCGGAAGGTGCGCCGCAAATCATCGATCCACTGATCCGGGATTTCCCACGGAATGAAGTGCCCGCCCCGTTCATGCGCTGCGATGTTCACATGATTATACCAGGCGGCGCGGTCGCTATCCAGAAAATGGCGCACCCGATCCTCGGTTGTTATGCCCGGCGGATTCTCATATCCTACGAACGTTATGCCGGTTGGCGCTTCAACGACGGGCCAGCGCCCATGCGCCGGCGTCCATGGATAGCGATTCGCGTTCGCGTATATGCGCATGGAGGTTTCAATGGCGTTGTTGACCCAGTATATAGTGGCATGCGTAAGGATATCGTCCTTCGTAAAGACGTTCTCCACGTTGCCTTTGTTGTCGCTCCATCTCATCCATCGCTCCAAGATCCATGCGAGCATGCCGACCGGGGAGTCGCTTAATCCGTAAGCGAGCGTTCCGGGATCAAGAATGTGTACCGCAAGATGCGACGCGAAACGCCGGTCGAACTCTAGAATCCGCGACCGGATGTTCTCAGGAATGTCGTCCGGAATAGACTGGCCCCTGGCAAGATCCCAGGCGCGGTCTCCGTTAAACAAGCTTAGCTTCTGCGCGGACCCGATATGAATCGCATAGAGCTCGTCGCTATATTTGTGCCCCAGCTGTCCCGTCACGAGTGCTCCCACGTCGCATCCCGCCGCCGCGTATTTCTTGTAGCCTAGCAGCTCCGTCATCAAGATATGCCATAGATCGGCGATTTTCCAGAAGTTCATGTCCGGGTTGTTAGGAAGCGGCGTCGAAAATCCGAAGCCCGGGAGCGACGGCACGATAACGTCGAAGGCTTCGGCCGGATCGCCGCCATATGCGCCGGGATCGGCTAACGGATCGATAACCTTGGACCAATGCCAGAACGTCCATGGCCAGCCATGGGAGAGAATCAAAGGGATGGGTTTAGGTCCGACACCGGGCTTACGCATAAAATGCACCGGGACACCGTCAATAACCACATGATAGTGTTCGTAGGCATTGATCGCTCGTTCGGCTTGGCGCCAGTCATAATCGTTCACCCAATAATCGACGAGTTCTTCAAGATAGAGACGGCTGACGCCGTAGTACTCGTCCCGATTGCCGGCATCGAGCGGCCATCTGGTGGACTGAACCCGATTCCGGAGATCGGATAGAACCTCTTCCGGTACATGGATCGAACTCGGTTGGAGCGTGAAGGATGTCTTTGTCATCGCCATATTCCATCTCTCATATTCAATAAATTTATTCTTGCTTTCGGTGATGATTCCCGGCATCGGCTAGATGCAATAACGCCGGTATCGCGGAAGCGATCGCTTGTCGTTCCTCGGGCGTGAGCTCTTCCATGAATCCCGAGAGGTGCGCGATCCTCTCCGTACGCCGGGATTGAATAATGTCGGCCCCCCTTTCGGTGAGATGTACGAGAACGACTCTACCGTCTTTCGGATCGGGCCTGCGTTCCACTAACCCGTCTTTCTCGAGCCGGGTGACCAGCTGCGTCATCCCGGACTGCGTAACTTGCTCGTTGGCCGTTAATTCGGTGAGCCGCATGGGGCTCCTGCGAGACAAGGTGTGCAGGACCGAAAGAGTCGTAAAACTTAATTTGTCGCTAGACGGCAGTCGAATGATGATTCTCGTCAATTCTTCGAATGCCATCGCGAAGTCGGCGGCGTTGCGTTCGTTAAGGGTATCGTTAGTTTTCATGCATCCGATTATATCACTAATTTATATAAGTTCCTAATATAAATGTCAATTAAGAAGGAGTTCTTCGCTCTCCCGAGCAACCAAACTCCTTGGTATGCCTATTTAACAAAGGCTTCCGCTTTGGCCGAATCGGTGAAATAACTCATTTCCGCAGGCGAAGGCGCCTTATGCGCCGAGCTCTGCGTCATGTTCTCCCGACGATCGTCCGAGCAGTCCCCGTCCCTTCTAAACTTCCCCTCCGCTATTTTCATATCGATAAAATCGACGACCTGCTGCAGAGAGGCGATCTGGCTGACGATGTTAGCCCGGTGGCTCCTGACGCGTTCCACCAGCTCGGGATCATCCGCGGGATCGGCATCGGCGGTAACCGCCATGAATGGCCGCATTTCCTCGAGCGGCATCCCCGTCTTCTTCAAACAAGAGATGAGCCGGAGAGCATCGACATCTTCCTGCCGGTAGACGCGATGACCGTTGTCCTTCCGGTTCGCCCTCGGCAGCAAGGCGATTTTCTCGTAATAGCGAATCGTATCTTGAGTAATCCCGAGTTGATCGGCGGCTTGTTTGATCGTATAAGTTGGTCCTTCCTTCACCCTAATCCCTCCCTATGATGGATCTTTACTCCGTGCGCTTGACTTGGAGTCGACTCCAAGTATTAGAATGTGCACACATCATCTCATAGGAGGAGGCAACGCGCAATGAACAAAAACCATCGTGAAGGTATCGCATTGATTACCGGCGCAAGCGCAGGGATTGGACTGGAATTAACTCGGAGGCTGGTGTCGGAGGGCTGGCAAGTGGTTGCCGTGAACCGCTCCGACTTGCCCCTGGAGGATACAGCACTCCAGGCAGCCGTCAAGGAAGGAAGGCTTCGAATCTATAAGACGGCCGATCTTGCCGATTATGCCAGCCTGAGAGGAACGTTGGAGCAGATCAAAAGCAAGGAGCAGCGGATCGACATTCTGTTCAACAACGCCGGAGGGTCCTTCCCCGAGCTGCTCTACTCGAAGCAAGGACGCGAGAAGCATTATGAGCTGCTGACCGTCGTGCCTTATATCGTGCTGATGGAATTGATGGAGCTTATAAGACGCGGCACCCGCAAAACGGTAATCAATACGTCGTCCTCGGCTTTCAAATTCACGAAGGAGTTCACGATCGAGACCCTGGAGCGTCCCGCCCGTTTCCGCAAGCTGCTCGGTCCTTATGCGACTTCGAAGCTGGCGCTATCGCTATGGACGCAAGCCATCGCGCCGCGGCTAGCCCTTGACGGCATCAACATACGCAGCGTCGATCCGGGCGGCAACAATACGCTTCGGAAAGATAAAAAGTCCGGCCTGCCTATCCTCGTTACTTTCATGATGAAACTGTTCTTCTCTCCGCCAACCCATGGGGCTGGCCAGCTGTATGAAGGCGCGCTAGGGGAGCACCGGGAGAAGACCGGCGTATTCGTGGTCAAAGGTCGGCTTGCGGAAGTCAAATTCGCCGACCAAGCGCGGAACGTCCTGGAACGAGTTCATGCGATATACGAGAACGAATATTTAACCGGGCACGCTACTCCAGCTTCCGCTTCATCTGCTGCCGGTATTCGGTAGGCTGCATTCCCACCGCATCCCGGAAAGCCCTGGTGAAGCTTTTGTAGTTCTCGTATCCGACCATCTCCGTGATATCGACGATTTTATGATCGGTTTCCGCCAGCAACCGGCGGGCTTTGTCCAAGCGAACGTCGCGCAAGTACTCCGCGAAGCCCTTGCCGACGTTCTTCTTGAACTGGTTGGAGAAATACGCGTAGTTCAAGGACACGTGGTTGGATACCATCGCCAGGTCAAGCGGCTTATGGTAGTTCTCGTGGATGAAGCGGATCGCTTCGTGCAGGTCTTGCGTGTTGCGATAGCTGCACTTGAAGTCGTAGTAGAGCTGGTTGAGCCGAAGAAGCTGTTGCTGCAACGCTTGCAGGTATTCGCGAATGCCGGGATAGTCGAACAGATTGCGCAAGCTGGCGATATCGAGCGCCTCTTCTCCCATATAGGGCCGAATGACCAGCTCATATTCCTCGAGCAGCTCGACCGTGGCGCGGCATAACTGCTGCGTGTAGCGGATATGATGGCGGCGAAGGACGTTCTTATGGAAGAGCGAGGATAACCCTTCGGCCAGCTTGCCGCCGCTTTGCGTGCCGATAGACTGGAACAAGGCGTATAGCGCTTCGTACGGGATCTGCCCGTGCAGCTCCAGCTTCTCGATATGGGCGGGCATGAGGCAGGCGAGTTCCGGGAACAAGTAGCTGTGCCGATAGAGCTCCATCAGCTGCCCGTAGCCATCTTGCAGAGAAGTCAGACCCTGCAGCGGATCCGACATTGCCATGCTCGCGTTGATCTGGGCCGCCTTAATCGCGGCGGGCAACGCCTCCGCGTCGACTCCGGCATCGACCGCGAGAATCAGCTGCGAGCCATGCTGCAGACAGATGCAGCCCTGCCTGCCGAAGACGCCGTACGCGATCGCTTCCATCGCATGGGTATTGCTGGCGCCGGGCTGTCCGATCCGCCGCTCTTCCCGAAGATGACAGAGACGGTAACGATCCCATAGCTGTGGATTCCGTTGGTGCATGCGGAATAGCCACGCCTCGTCGTAAGCCGCCCCTTGCATATACATGAACAGCTCCTTGCGATCCATCTCCTCGGCCTGCTCCGAGATATGCCGGTTTACGAGCGACAGCTCCTGCCTCGTCTTCGCCTCCTGCAGCGCATGCTCGACCGCGTTCAGCAGATCGTCCCGCTTAACCGGCTTGAGCAAGTAGCCCTTGGCTCCAAGCTCGATCGCTTTCTGCGCATAGGCGAATTCGCCATATCCGCTAATGATCAAGAAATCCGCCGGGATGCGTTCCGCCTTAGCGCTGGCCATCAGCTCCAAGCCGTCCATATCCGGCATGCGAATATCGGTAATGACGAGCTGGATGCTATGAAGTCGCAGAAGCCGCAGGGCTTCGACCCCGTTCGCGGCGCTGTAGACGCGTTCCAGCTCCAGAGGGAATTGACTCAGCATGGCCTGCAGACCGTCGCGAATGTTGATTTGATCATCTACGATGAGTATCGCGGTCATTCTTACCAGCCCCCTAGATTAGCGTTCTCCCATGGCAATCGTATCGTAACGGAGGTATAGGCGCCGTGCACGCTGTCGATCCAAAGGCCGCAGCCTTTGCCGTAGTGCAGCTGCAGACGCTTATGCACGTTCTCCAAGCCAAGTCCGTTCTTGCTGCTTGCGACCGGAACCTCCGAATCGCTCAGCAGCGCTTCCTGCAGCTCGGTCAGCTTCTGCGGCTCGAGCCCGACGCCTTCGTCTCGGATTTCGATCAGCAGCTGGCTATCGTTCTCTATGCGGACCGAAATTCCGATATGAACTCCCCCGCCCGACGGCGCCGCATGGTGGACGGAGTTCTCGACGACGGGCTGCATGCACATTTTCGGAATCGCGTAGTTTAGCGCTTCTTGCGGTACGTCCACGGTCAAGGAGAAGGCGTTGCCTTCCATGAAGTTGATGAACCGAATGTAATTCTGGATGTTGGCCAGCTCTTCGCTGAGAGCCACGGTATCGCTGCGCCACTTCATGCTGTATCTCATCAGCGAGCCCAACGACACGAGGGCCTCGGCAATCGCCGGCTTCCGCTCGACCTCCGCCAACATCCGAATCGATTCCAACGCGTTGTACAGAAAATGCGAATTGATCTGCGACTGCAGCGAATGCAGCTGCGCGTTCTTGGCGATCAGCTGCTTGTCGACCACCTGCGTCATCAACCGCTGGATCTCGTCTAGCGTGGCATTATAGCTGACCGCTACCTCGTCGATCTCGTCGCCGGTTTCGCCCGCTTCCAAGCCCGTATCGATCTTCGCGTCCAGCTGGCCTTTGCGTACTTGGCGCATCGATAAGAGCACGCTGTCCATCCGCCTGAAGATACGGCGATTCGTCAGCGAGACGAGCAACAGCATGAGCAGCAGCATACACAATGTAATCGCTACCACAATGGCATACCAGCTGCGCGGCCCTTTCAACAGCTCGTCGCGGGAAGCGATATCCACAACATAAGCGTCAAGCGGCGCGATGTAGCGGTATAACGCATAATAGGTATGTTCTCCGACCTTGACCCTGATCGGATCGGACGGCTGCATGACGCTCATCTTCGCGTGAATGCCGCCGAGGATCTCGCCCAGTTCCTCTCCGGCGTCCTTAGCGAATAAATCCTGGTCGTTATAGACGGACCGTGCCGGATTGTTGCCATCCATGATGACGGTGAAGAAATCGCCGTCACCGCCCGCCAGCATATCCCCGAAAAATTCGGCATGCGGGCTGCGAATTTCCATGACGGTCGGATGCTTCAGCTGCAGAAGCCTCACCAGACGGTAATAGGACAACGTATGCTCGCCGTCTTGGTACGCGAATAGTCGATAGGCCGAGCCGCCTTGGTTCCGGAGCTGCTCCCCGTAATCCTTCGGCCAGAACTTGTCGTAGGCGTAGATTTCGGGCCAAATCTCTTGCACGTTCGGGTTGTCGACGTAGAAGCTCAGCTCGTCAACGATCTCGTTGCTTTGAATGAGATTGCGCATCTGCTCGTATTGATTTTGCCGGAATTTAACGAGCCGAAGGCCGTCCGACCGCATGTCGGAGTGGATGAAGTCGATGAACGCCTTCTGCGTTAGCGCGATGGAGGCGACGTTCTCGATCATGTTCATTCGGCTGCGAAGCTGCTCGCCCAGACGCACGACATGGCTACTGCCGGTAGCCATAGCCTCGTTATATAACTGATTCTCCTGAACGCGGATGAATAGAAAAGATACCAAGATTGCCGGAACGGCGATCAATAAGCTGAACGCCAGGAATAGCTTGTGAGAGATGCTGGCGTTGCGATAGATTCTTCTGATTGTACGCGGCGCTAGGTTCACGATCCGGCCCTCCCTACCTCCGTAATATAGCAGACCTCACAACCGGAACGGTAGAGAAATACCGCAAATACCGGCCACCTGGGGTGGCCGGCTGCTATGAAGAGAGATTACGCTATCGTTATTCCGCCATCTTGGCTTTGCGTGCGTCAAGCTCGGCCTGGCGAGCTTCCGACACTTTGTCGAAGCCGTAATTATCGCGGCGATTCAGGAAATCGGCGAACACTTTATCGAAATCGGCTTCGCTCTTGGACATAATCAGCTCAGGCACGACTTCCTGCCAGTTCTGCGAGATGCGAGACCAAGAGACCGCGGCTTCGGAATCGCCTAGTGGATCCAAGCCTTTGTAAATACCGCTGTCGATGTCGGCCTGAGCGTTCGCGAAGTCCTCCATCTGCTTGATGACGACCGCTTTCTCCGGTCTCCATTGGTTCACGATGACCGGGTTGCGCATCATCCAGTACGTATCCAGCACTCCATATTCCTTTTCCAACTTCTCGATATCGGTTGCCGCCAGCTCGACGAGCTCCGGCTTAAGCTGCGGATTGCCGTTCACCAGGTCCCACGTTTCGCCTTCCTTGCCGAGGAACAAGTCCTTCTGACCCTCTTCGCTGGCCAAATAAGTCAGGAAGCGAATGGCGCGCTCCGGATTTTTCGTCGACTTGCTGATCATCGTAACCATCCAGCCGTCCATGTTGCCCGGGAACAGCTTCGCCGTGTCGCCCTTGCTGTTCTGCGGACCGTCTACGGCGATGTAGTAAGAGTCAGGGTTGGCGCCGGAGGCCAGAATCGGGTTCACGCCGACCATCCCGTTCCATTCGCGAACCATCATGAAATAGCGGGCGTTGTTCGTCTTCTCTTCGACCTGCGTATCCGAATCGACCAAGAAATCGGCGTTGATCAGCTTGCGCTCGTAAGCCGTGCGGAACGTCTTGAGCCAAGCGATATAATCGGGATCGGTGATACGGTCGTATACTTTGCCGTCTTGCTCATAAGGAATCGCCAGCAGGTTCTGCAAGTATTCGGTCATCCCGTAAGCGACGTTGCCTTGCGCGAAGAACGGACTCATCTTCTGTCCCTTGTACTCGGAATACTTGTCCTTAAGCAGCTGAAGCGCGTTCAGGAAACCGTCAGGCGTAGATAGGTCCGGGCTGCCCATCTCCTCGTACAAGTCTTTGCGCACCAAGAACGTCTGGTTCGCAGCGGTCATACCGGTCTCGTGCATCAGGTTAGGGCTGTAGGAATCGTTAGGAATACCGTACGTATTGCCGTTGTCTTGCTTGTACCACTTCAAGGTTCCGTCGCCGGCCACCTTATAGAAGTAAGGATCGTACTTGTCCGCCAGCTCGTTCAAAGCGTAAACGTGATCGCCTTCCCATAGCTTCTTGACGGAAGTCTCCCAGGAGCCCATGCTGATCAGATCCGGCAATTGGCCCGAGGTCATCATCAGCGTAAGCTGCTCGTTCGCGTCGCCGGACGGCACTTCGATCTTGACGTTAACGCCCGTCTTCTCGGTGACGTACTTGGAGGCTAGGCTGTCTCCCCACGTCCGTCCGTACCAAGAAGCGCCGACGAACCAAGTGAGATCGACAGGGCTCGTATCCAGCTTCCACGCGGCTTCGTTCGCGTTCGCCGTCGCTTCCGCGGACGGGCTAGCGGCCGGTTGCGAGGAAGAGGCCTGCGGTTGCGCGTTCTCGTTATTGTTGTTGTTCGAGCACGCGACCGTGCTTAGTGCCAGCACGCTTGCCATCGCCAGCACCAGGAAAGGCTTGTTGCGTTTCATCGGTTTGTTCATCCTTTCTTTGCCCCTTTAAGATTGTATTTGATTTATGGGAATCGCGCACCGCCCACTGTCCTATTGCGGAGCGGCACACGATGCTCAACCCTTGATCGCGCCGATCATGACGCCCTTCACCAGGTAACGCTGAATGAACGGATAGACGAGCAGTATCGGCAGCGTGGCCACCATCATGGAAGCGAATTTGATCGAATCGCTAGGGAGTCTCGCTCCGAATTGCGCCATCGCTTGCTGCTGCATGAGAGACATGGAGTTCTCCGCGATGATCTTGTACAGCATCGTCTGCAGCGGAACCAGGTCCGGATTCCGGATGTACAGCACGCCCTGGTAATAATCGTTCCAGTGGTAGACCGCCGAGAACAGCCCGATTGTCGCCAGCACCGCCATGCTGTTAGGCAGCACGATTCTGAATAACACGCCGTAATCCGAAGCGCCGTCTACTTTAGCCGATTCTTCGAGGCTGTCGGGAATCGTGCGGAAGAAGCTGATAAAGATGACCATGTTGAAGAACGAATATAGCGCCGGGATGATGAAGACGAGAAAGTTATCGTAGAATCCGAGTTTCACCATCAGCAGGAACGTCGGGATGAGTCCGCCGGAGAACAGCATCGTGATCAAAGCGATCTTCATGTACACCTTGCGGCCAACCAGGTAAGTCTTGCTCAGACCGTACGCGACGATGGCAGTGAACAGCACGTGACCCGCTGTCCCGAACACCGTACGCAGGACGGTAATATAGAACGCGTTCATAATACTGTCATCGCCTAGCACGACGCGATAGCTATCGAACGATATCACTTTCGGAAACCAATCGACCGTGCCCAGGAACGCTTGCTCCGGCGCGTTCAGCGAGTTCACGAGCACGAACCACATCGGATACAGCGTCAGGAAGCATACGATCAGCATGAGCGCCGCATTGCCGATCTCGAATCCGCCGATGCGTCTGACTTTCTTGTATTTGGTCATGTGTTAGCCCCGCCCCTATTAGAAAATGCTGTCGCCGGTCAGCTTCTTGGAAGTGTAGTTCGCCATGAACAGCAGCATTAACGCTACGATAGAACGGGCGAACAGCACGGCGGTCGAGAACGAGTGCCTGCCGGACACCAAACCCATGTTGTAGATATACAGATCCAAGCTTTCCGCCGACTTGATGTTCATGTTGTTCTTGAGCATGAAGATCTGGTCGAAGTTGCTGCCCAAGATGCCTGCGACGGCGAGAATGAACAGAATCGCGATCGTCGGTCGAATGCACTGGATCGTAATGTGCCACATCCGCTTCCAGCGGTTCGCGCCGTCCAATTCAGCCGCTTCATATAACGCCGGGTCGATACCCGCGATTGCGGCGATGTAAATGATGGCCGCCCATCCGGTTTCCTTCAGCGTGTCGGAGAAGAACGTGATCCACCAGAAGTACTTCGGTTCGCTGATGAATAGCACTTCCCGATCCAATAGCCCGAGCCCCATCAGAAGCTGATTCACTAACCCGTCTCCGCTGAGCCAATTGAGCATGATGCCGCCGAATATCGTCCACGCGATAAAGTGCGGCAGATAGGAAATCGTCTGAACCGCGCGCTTGAACCGAAGGCTGCGAATCTCGTTCAACAGGAGCGCGAAGATGATCGGGATAGAGAAACCGAGCGCCAGCTTGATGCTGCTCATCCCCAGGGTGTTGCGGATCGAGCGCCAGAAGCGATCGTCCGACGTGAACGCCTCGAAGTGCTTCAGCCCTACGAATGGCGACTCTAGCATCGGCTTCGCGACGCTGTAATCCATAAAGGCGATAATGAGCCAGAACATCGGGATGTAACAGAAGATGATCATCCAGACGATGCCCGGAATCACCATGCTTTGCAATTGCCACTGCTTAACGAACGTTCTCATTTGTCCTCGCAAGGGATGCCCGCTCCTTTCGCTTTTAATCGTATGTAAACGCGTACATAAAAAATAGGGCCGCGGTTTTTGACCGTATCCCATTATTTTAGGTTTGATTGATCGGGTACCGAAAAAGAGTATGCTGAGGTTATTCGGGAGGAGGAGCAGAGGATGAACAAGCTGGTATGGCATCAGGATTTTAAGCGGATGAACGCGGATCTAAGCGAGTGGAACGTGCGTCATGGCAACGATCTCGTGGACGATGAGGGCAACTTCATCACAACGGGCTGGGGCAACAATGAGCAGCAGTTCTACACCGGCAACGCTAGCAATCTTTATCTAGACGAGAACGGCCTGAACCTATGCGCGCGCCTCGAGACAATCGAGCAAGACGGAAGGAAATTCTCGTATACTTCAGCGAAAATCGATACGAAGGATCACTTCTCCTTCTGCTACGGCAAACTGATCGTTCGCGCGAAGCTGCCGGTCGGTAACGCGATATGGCCCGCTATCTGGATGCTTCCTCAAGACAAGGTGTACGGCGACTGGCCGGTCTCCGGGGAGATCGATATCATGGAGGGCAAAGGCCGACTGCCGAAGATGGTGTACGGCACGCTGCATCACGGCAAGGACATGGCGGACAATAAAATCACCGACGAGTTCTCCTACGAGCTGCCGGCGGGGACGATCAACGAGTACCGCGATTACGGCTTGGAGTGGACGGCCGACGCGATGCGTTGGACGATAGACGGCCATTGCTACGCCGAGCGCCGCCTGGAGCCGGGCGTAACGCCTTTCGACCAACGCTTTTACCTGTTGCTCAACCTCGCGATCGGCGGCTGGTTCGACAACGTGACGGTCGATGAATCCGCGCTGCCGGCCGTCATGACGGTGTCCGATATTCGGCTATATCAATAAGAGGAATATAAACACGCAGAGCCATCCGTATGGGATGGCTCTTGTCTTCGTCTTCAACTATGTTGTAGCTCAGTCCATTTCTCCTTCAACGCCTTCAAATCTTCAACGAAGTGCCTCAGTAAGTTAGGACGCCGTCTAACCGCAAGCGGATGATAAGTGAAGCTTATCGGTATCCCCTGGAATGTACGCCAGCTGCCTCGCCATTCCTTAACGCTGGCATCCTCCTCATCCGGGAATAAGGTTTCCGCTACAACGTTGCCGAATCCGAATATGACTAACGGCCGCTTCTGACTCAGCTGCAATTGCAAATGAGGTTGGCACGCCGTTCTGGCCGCCGGCTTATTATAAGCGCGGATCGGCCGGCACTTCAGCAAATAGCTGACATACACATCGTTTACGTCGATTCCCGCTTCCCTCATGCCAAGCTGGAGAGTTTCTCGGGTACCGCATAGAAACGAATTGCCTTCCCGATCCTCGCGGGCACCGGGATTATCCAAGATCATCATGAGCGAAGCCTGCGGATTCCCTTCTCCCCAGATGACGCGAGTTCGCTGACGGGATAGTTCGCAAAACTCGCAGTTCTCCGCGCAAGCGGGCGCTTGTTCCTCGGGCAAGATGACAAAGGAATGATCCATTTCCGTCCATGTCTCTCCTTACTTTCTCGCGTAACGGTAATGGATTCATTATGCCCTGCCCGGTTATCCTTTCATGAAATTTTGATTATTGAGCTGCTTGCCGCCCCATCATTTCCCGTCGTTCGAAGCCATACTTCTCATAGAGACCATGCGCGTCCCGCGTGCCGAGACCTATATTCGTATGACAAATGCGAGGATGGTCGACGATGACGGCCATCATCCATTTGCCTAGCCCCTTGCCTCGATGATCATGATCGACGATTACGTCGCACAGCCAAGAGAAAATCGCTCCGTCCGTTACGACCCGCATGAATCCGACTTGGATACCATCCGCGCCGTAAACCCCGAAACAAAGCGATTCCGCCCAGCTTCTCCTCATGGTTTCTTCCGACCGTTCCGCTGCCCAATAGCTGCCTTTCAATAAGGAAAGAATGACGTCCGGCTGTAGCTCCTCCGCGTTGTCGCTTATTCTGTAGGGCAAGTTTTCATGAATCCAATCCATCTGTATGCCTCCTAAAGTACAAGATACGAATTGCATTTAGTATAATGGTAACAATCTGAAGTGAATAATGAATATTTCCTCTTCTATACCCATACAGATTGGAGCGAACTGGCCATGAAATACGAGCAGGTGAAGAACGATCTCCAACGACGCATGAACAGCGGAGAGATCAAACCCGGCGGCAAATTGCCGTCCATCCGAGAGCTTAGCCTGCAATGGGGGTGCAGCAACAACACCGTAATCCGAGCCATCGACGAGTTGGAAAAAGAACATTTGATCTACTCGGTACCCAAGAGCGGTTACTACGCGATCGTTCGTTCCTCCAAGTCCGAGGACGAACCGGAAGGGCGAATCGATCTGGCCGCTGCAGCTCCCGATCCCGGTATTATCCCCTATGAAGAAATTCAACACGGGTTAAACCGGGCCGTACAGTTATACGGGGATCGCCTCTTCACCTACGGAGATCCGCTCGGATTTCCTTCTCTGCGCGAGGCGATATCCCGTCAACTAGCCGCGTCTCAGATATTCGCCGGACCGCAGCGGATCTCCGTCGTCTCCGGCGCCCAGCAAGCTCTTCAGTTGCTTGCCTCCATGCCGTTCCCGAACGGCAAATCGGCGATCTTGGTCGAGCAGCCTTGCTATGCCGGAATGTTGAAATTACTGCGCCTGCTCGGGGTAACGACGATCGGGATCGCCCGTACGGAATCGGGCCTGGACCTGGACGAACTGGAACGGCATTTTCGGAACAATTCGATTAAGTTTTTCTACACGGTCCCCCGTTATCACAACCCTCTCGGGACCAGCTTGTCGCGCCGGGAGAAGGAAGCGATTGCGTCCATGGCGGAGAAATACGATGTGTATATCGTGGAGGACGACTATCTCGCGGATTTGGAGACCGATGGCAAATCCGATCCTATCTGCAGCTATGATCGTTCGGGACGCGTCATTTACGTTAGAAGCTTCTCCAAAGTCATGCTGCCCGGCCTACGGCTCGGCGCCGCCGTACTTCCCGAAGCCTTAATCGCTTTGTTCCGCACCTATAAATCGTCGAGCGATTTAAGCACGGCGGCCCTTTCGCAAGCCGCGTTGGAGATCCATCTGGGCAGCGGACTATTCCAACGCCACGCCGCCCTGATGAAGGAACGCTACGGCATGCGAATGAAAGCTCTACAGGAAGCTTGCGGCCGGTATTTGAATGAGGGGTTTCGTCTAAGCAAACCTGCCGGCGGAATATTCGCCGAACTCAAGCTTCCCGACCATCTGTCGGCAGAGGAGCTGGCCGCGGCCGTTCGTCAGAAGGACGTGCATGTATTCCCCACGGGGCATTGCTACCTTCCTAGCGTGGAAAGCGCGAATAGCTGGCGCCTCAGCATTATTCGCGCGAATGAAGAAGCCATCGAGAATGGCATCCGCATCATCCGCGATACGGCGGACGATTTATTGAACCGAAGAATAACGAGTCCTCCCGGCAGATCCGCTATTACTTGGATTTAGACTTCCGCGCGCTTGGCGTCGAGTTCTTTGTTGATACGATCAACGTCGTCATCGGACAACGGGTAGAAGTGCATAACGACCATAGAAACGACGGCAAGCACGGCGGGTATCCAGATCGCGGTCAAGTTAATCCCCGCAATGGCGCTCGTCGTCTGTAGATCGGCATCCCCGTTAAATCCGTATGCGGCAAGGAACCAGAGCGGAATAGCGCCCCCGAGCGTAAAGCCGATCTTGAAGAACAGTCCCATAATCGCGTTGATGATTGCCGCATTGCGTTTGCCGGACTTCAGTTCGCCGTAAGAGACCACCTCGGGAACGATCGCCCACATGAAGCCGGTCGCCGAGGTCAAACCCCATTGCTTGATGAACGTCGACACATACGCGAGCCACAGCTGATCGTGCATGCCGTCAAGGCTCCACACCCAAGTCAGGATTTCGCCGACGACGAACATGCCGAGGAAGAAGTGAAAGAAGCCTTTCTTACCGAAGATTCTCTTCAGCTTCGGCCAGAATACCGTAAAAGCAATGCCAGGTATCGAGGCGATCAGCCCCACGGCCCCCATCCAGTCCGAATGATGAACGGTATATTGGAAGAAAAACCCGTTTACGGTATTCATGAAGAACATGAACGTGAAGGCCATCATGAAGAACACGCCCAAGATGACCAAGGGCTTATTGTTCTTGAACTCGATGAAGAAATCATAGACCTTCACTTGCGCCGTCTGCTCGGCATTGGCGACGACGCGTTCCTTCGTAAGCTTGTAACAGAGGAACAGCGCGACGGCCCCGATCACCATATATACGGCATATACGCTAAACCATGCATGGTCCGCGGAGGGGTCCGTATACGTCCCCATATGAAGCTTAATTCCGAACAGACCGGTGTCTTTAAGCGAACGATCCAGCGGCGCTACTAATTGGACGAACATAGGGAACAACGTATAGACGAGTAGGTTGGCCACGTTCGCCAGCATCATGCGAGTCGTCGTGATTTGGTCGACGGAGTCCGGGTCCCGGGTCAACGAAGCGTTCAGCGAGCCGTAAGGGATATTGACGACGGAATAAACCAGGTCGAGCAGCAAATAAGTGATGAATACAAAAGCCACGGAGCCATGGAGAGCCGGAATAGGCGTGAACAGCAGCGCGGCCAGAATGACCATGGGGATGCCTGCCCGAAGCAACCAAGGCCGATACTTCCCTGCCCTCGACGTTCGCTTATCGACGTACGTTCCGACCATCGGATCCCAGATTACGTTCACGATGCGCACGAACAAGAAGATAAACCCCGCCGTTGCGGTGCCGATCGCATTGACGGTCGTCATGTAAAGGGCGAGGAAGCCCCCGACCGTACCGAAGACAAGGTTCTGGGCGAAGTCCCCGAATCCGTAGCCCAGACGTTCCACAAGCTTCAGCTTGCGATACTCCTCTTGGTGAATCTGATGTAAGTTATCGCTCATGATGAATACCCCGCTAAGATGTAGGTTGTGATTATGTAATCGCATTCTTTGTTTAATGGTCAAACCAAGAAAGCGACTTATCTATTATTAATCCCTCGTCTCTCCTCCGGCAATCCTCAAAAATTACCGATTTAGGAAATCGCGCCTGGCGAACTAAGCCGCAGGCGAAGATTCTCTCCTATCCTTCTCCATTATTGGGTGTATATACGCAGCCCGAACAAATAACAAAAGGGGCTGTCCCAAAAGGGCTCGCTCACAGAATAATAGTTCACATCGTGTCTAAATTTACGAAAAAACTGGCTATACGAGGGCTTACCCTTGTATAGCCAGTTTGCGTTTTTGGTCTATTACCG
>JAEWPC010000033.1 GCA_023460795.1 Bacillota bacterium
TCAGCTGCACCTTCTCCACGACTTCGTCGGGTTCGGTCCCCAGTATATCCTGTAACGTAATTTCGTTCCCCTCTTTGTCCGTTCCTATCGGATCGTGCAGCGACACGTCCTTTTTCGTTTTTTTCAATGACCGTAAATGCATGAGAATCTCGTTCTCTATACACCTTGCCGCGAACGTCGCCAGCTTCGTCCCCTTGCCCATCTGGAAGCTTTCGATCGCCTTGATCAGACCGATCGTGCCGATCGAGATCAAGTCTTCCAGATCTTCTCCGGTGTTGTCGAACTTCTTGACGATGTGGGCGACGAGCCGCAAGTTATGTTCGATGAGCAAATTGCGGGATACCGGGTTTCCCTCCGCCAGCCGATTCAGATGCAGCGCTTCTTCTTCGTCGGTCAGGGGTTGCGGAAAAGCGTTATTTTTGACATAGGAGACAAGTAAAGAAAGCTGCTTCAAGAACAAGGCAATCGATGCGATAAAACCAGGCACGATAGAGCCACCTCCGACTGTAGGGTCTGTGCGCGAGAAATGAGCATTACCATTGTATGTCGTTAAATGCCCATCCGTGCCTGTACCGCCTAGAAGGTTATCGCGAAACCTCCCGAGTAACCGTACGACTTGCCTCCGAATGACGCTGCGCCCCTTTGGGAAATAATGAACGCGACAACGAGATGCAATCAGGAAACAAGGGAGGTGCTCATGATGGCAGTGAAAAGCGCGGGCGACGGTTCGAAGGGTTATAAACCCGTTTCGATGTCCGCGAAGGAGTATAAGGCTTTCGCCCAATCCAAGGAGCCTTCTCGGTCGGTTTGGACGAACTGCTTGAGGGCTTTCTTGGTCGGGGGGCTGATATGCGCGATCGGCCAAGGCATTCAGAAATTTTTCATGGCGGCGTTCGATATGTCGTCCAAACAGGCGAGCAACCCGACGGTAGCCGTATTGATTCTGCTGGCCGTCATCTTAACGAGCATGGGGGTCTACGATAAAATCGCCCAGTGGGCCGGCGCGGGCAGCGCCGTACCGGTTACGGGCTTCGCGAACTCGATGAGCTCCGCGGCTATCGAACACCGAAGCGAGGGGCTTGTGCTCGGCGTCGGCGCGAATATGTTCAAGCTGGCCGGCTCCGTCATCGTGTACGGCGTCGTAGCCGCTTTCGTCGTGGGCGTCGTTTACTGGTTGTTCGGGATCGGAGCGTGGCATGATACTACAGGGTAATCGTACATGGGTGTTCCAGAATCCGCCGGTTATCTTAGCTACCGGTACAGTCGTGGGACCGGACGAAGGCCAAGGACCGCTCGCCTCCGAGTTCGACCTCGTGCATCCCGATCTGGAGATCGGGCAACCGAGCTGGGAGAAGGCCGAGAGGGCGTTGCTCGAGCAGGCTAGCGATATCGCGCTTCAGCACGCGAGCTTGAAACAGGGCGATATTAATTTCTTCGTGGGCGGCGACTTGCTTAATCAGATCATTAGCAGCACGTTCGCCGCGCGTACGCTCGGGGTGCCGTATTTGGGCGTTTTCGGCGCATGCTCGACGTCGATGGAATCGCTCGCGCTCGCTTCGCTTATCGTCGCCTCGGGCGCGGGCAAATACGTCATGGCCGGGACGAGCAGCCACAATTGCACGGTAGAGAAGCAATTCCGTTATCCGACGGAATACGGCTCGCAGAAGCCGCCTACCGCTCAATATACGGTTACCGGCGCCGGAGTGTCCGTTATCGGACAGAAGGGCGAAGGTCCGGTCATAACGGCCGCTACGATCGGCAAAATCATGGATCTAGGCATTACTGATCCGTTTAATATGGGAGCGGCCATGGCTCCGGCCGCGGTCGATACGATCCAGAGCCATCTGGAGGAAACAGGCCGCTCCCCCGGCTATTACGACGCGATCGTAACGGGGGATCTCGCCGGCGTCGGCCATCCGATCGCGACAGACATGCTTAAGCGCAACGGGGTTCCGATGCAACAGACGCAGTTTCTCGATTGCGGCTTGTTGATCTTCGATGTCGATCAGCAGAAGGTGCAAGCGGGAGGCAGCGGATGCGCCTGCTCCGCCGTCGTTACCTACGGCCACCTTCTGAAGCGCATCGCCAAAGGCGAGATGAAGAAAATTCTCGTCGTGGCAACCGGCGCTTTGCTTAGCCCGCTGTCCTACCAGCAAGGCGAGACGATTCCGTGCATCGCTCACGCCGTCGCCATTGAAGCGCCAAATTGATCCAATCGACGTCATTCATTAAGAAACGAGAAGGAGGGCATGCTTATGATGCCCTATATATGGGCATTCCTCGTCGGAGGCGGCATATGCGTCTTCGGGCAAATTTGCTTCGATGTCTTTAAGCTGACTCCCGCGCACACGATGTCTTTGTTGGTCGTCATCGGCGCGCTGCTCGACGCGGTCGGCTTGTACGATCCGCTAGTCGATTTTGCCGGCGCGGGCGCGACGGTGCCGATTACGAGCTTCGGTAACGCTCTGGTGCACGGAGCGCTGACCGAGCTTCAGCAGGACGGCTGGATCGGCGTCATTACGGGCATTTTCTCGATCACCAGCGCGGGCATTTCGGCGGCGATCGTCTTTTCGTTCCTCGCCGCGTTGGTCGTACGTCCAAAAGGATAACGATTCCATTCAAACCCATATGAGGAACGTAACGTATAATGGACAGCCAGACTCTTACAGGTTTGGCTGTTTTTCTATTGAATTTTGTAAAAATCTAAAATTACAAAGGCATCCATATTTCGGTATAATGAAAGTGCACAAATAACGAGCTATCAAAGTAGATTCCATAGGAGGACAACGGCAATGGATCATCAAGGCGCGATGCAATTGTTGGATCAAATCAGACGCAATATGGAATCTTGCATTTACGGCAAGAAAGACGAGATTGCGTGGATGCTTACGGCTCTGCTAGCCGGCGGGCACGTGCTAATCGAGGACGTCCCGGGCACCGGCAAAACCCAAATGGTCAAAGCGCTAGCCTTATCCGTAGGCGGCGTATTCCATCGTATTCAATGCAACCCGGACTTACTTCCTACCGATATTACGGGCGTATCGATCTATCATCCGAAGCAAGAGGAGTTCGTATTCCGACCAGGTCCCGTCATGGCGAATCTGCTGCTCGCCGACGAGATTAACCGCGCGACGACTAAGACGCAATCCGCTTTGCTCGAAGCGATGGAGGAAAGACGGGTTTCCGTCGACGGTCAGACTTATCAGCTTCCCCAGCCGTTCATGCTGTTCGCGACGCAGAACCCGATTGATTTCGAAGGCACGTATAGCTTGCCAGAAGCGCAATTGGACCGTTTCCTGATGAAAATAAAGCTAGGCTATCCGGACGAAATTTCCGAGAAACGTCTCATTCTGGAACCGAATGCGAGCCGCGCCGCGGAGTCGTTGAAAGCGGTTGCCTCGGTGGAAGACATCGCGCGCATGCAGAAGCTGGCGGAAGCGATCCACTTGGACGCGAGCGTCGCCGACTATCTTATCGCTCTCATACGCGGTACGCGGAATCATTCCGGCGTGCTGCTCGGCGCAAGTCCGCGGGCGGCGGTCGCGCTGGCATCCGCAGCCAAAGCTTACGCCTTCCTGCAGCACCGGGCTTTCGTTATTCCGGATGACGTGAAAGCGATGGCTCCGCTCGTTCTAAGCCACAGAATTCATCTGCGCTCCGAAGCGAGGATGCAAGGGGCTACAACCGCTAACGTCTTGCAGGACGTGCTTAGGAACTTGCCGGTTCCGGTCGGAATGGAGCGTTAATCATGATTCGGAATTTGTCGCGGACATGGTGGTTAGGTTGCATTTTATACGTCACGACTGCGTGCTATGTCCTCTTCCAAGGCGGCAAAACCTCTCTCATGCTGTTCGCGATCCTGAACGTCTTGGGCATCTATTTGATGCTAGGGCGATGGAGCGGCATCGGCGGCGTCAACGGCGTAAGAACGATCGAGTCGCAGGGAGGCAATACGGCATTCATGATGGCTGGGATGCGGCTCATCGTCAAGCTGAGGATGCAAATTCCGGGCTACTGGCCGCTGCCGTACGTGATCGTGAGGGAGACGCTCGTACGCAGATCGGGCGGGGAGAGCCAGCTTTACGAGATGTCCTTCGTTCCGGATTATCGCAGACGCGGCGAAGTGCGATTCGAGACGGCCCCGCTGCGCAGGGGGCAGTACGAGTTTCAAGCGACGGATTGCTCGACGCGGGATATATTCGGATTGTTCGAGCATAAGGGGACTTTCTCGCAGCCGCACTATCTTCAGGTGCTGCCGCGCACGGTAGAACTCAAGGATTGGAAGCTATTTAGGCGTGCTCGGAGAGGCGTATTCCATCAAACGTACACTTCGCATTACGCGAGAGAGACGACCCAGATCGACGGCGTACGCGAATATATTCACGGAGACCGGTTGTCGCGGATTCACTGGAACGCAACCGCCAAGACCGGGCAATGGAAATCGAAGGAGTTCGAACGCGAAGCGCTTCCTCGCATCGTGTTTGTATTGGACCGCAACAAAGCGAACTATCGCGGCGCGGAGCAGTTCGAGCTGGCGGTATCGGTCGTCGCCTCGCTCATCGAATTGTCGGTACAGAAGCGAATGCCGATCGGCTTCGCGTCTGCGGGACAGCTCGCCATGTGGTATGGGGCCGGTCAGACGTTCGTATCGCGCGAAGAGGTGCTTAAACATCTAATCGACGTCGAAGCGGACGGCGAAGCCGCACTGAGCGACGTGCTCGCCCAAGTCGCGGAGAGGTACGAGCCCGGCGTTCATATCGTCATGGTGACCGCTTCGATCCAGGAGGATACGGCAGCGGCGATAACCGCCCTCGAGAGCAGGCGTATGCTGCCGAGCGTCATCCATATCGCGGATCAGCACGCGCATCCCGAAGACGCGGCCAAGCTTCGCCATTGGCAATGGCTATGCCAGTCTAAGCAATGGGAATTTTGCTCGGTCGCTCAATTGGAGCAGCTCCCTAAGGCGTTGGGGGTGAGTAACGGATGAGAATCAACAAAACCGCTCTTTTCCTGCAACGGCTCGTCATCGAACGGCTTCATCGGCTACTGGCCATCATTATCGTCCTTCAACTCATTCAATGCTTCGCGGATTTCTGGTGGGAAGAGACTTACTCCATTATTTACGGAACGCTGACCGTTGCCGCGATCACCGAACTGCTCTTCACGAGAGGATTCCTGTGGCGGTTCATCGTGCAGATCTTAGCCGCTCTCGTATTCATCTGGTATCAAGCGCCCGTCGATTGGGGCGGATGGCCGGTCAGTTGGCGTGATTGGGAAGCCGTGCAGCACTTCCTGACGTATCATATCGATCAGCTTCATCCGTTCTACGAGCTTACGCTGGGCGCGTTGCTCGCCGTACATGCCTTGGCATGGGTGGGCAGAAACCGATCGGGTACGATCTCCGTCCTCATGGCCTCGATCTTGACGATGGCGACGGTAGACTCGTATTACGCGCTATCGCTTTGGCACAATATCGCATGGGTCGTTGCAACGGGACTCGTCTGGCTAGTCGTCGTCCATCTGAGACAGCTTCAAGCGAGACACCCGGACAGCTGGGACCACTTAGCCGAAAGACCGCTCGATCTTGTCGTTCCGGCAGCGCTCATCATCGGAGTCGTGCTAGTCATGGGCATTATTATGCCTCGCGTTCCGGTATTGCTGGAGGATCCTTATACGATTCTCATGGAAGCTCAGGGGCATAAGGTAGCGAGCGCGGGAGGCGATGGCGGCGTACTGATCACCTCCTCGGGCAGCTCCGGCAGCAAAGGCTCGTCGTTATCGGGTTATAGCCGCGACGACAAGGAAATCGGCGGAGGCTTCCAGTTCGACTACTCTCCCGTCATGACGATTACGACCTCTCAGCGCAGCTACTGGCGCGGGGAGACGAAGGCCGTCTACACCGGCAAAGGCTGGGGAGACGTGAAGGGCGGAACGCCGTTCGAACCTTATCAACCTAGCAACGAGACGAGCTTGCCTCTGTTGCCCGAACGCCCGGGAGGCGTGGAGACGAGGGAAGTCGTACAGACGGTCAATATCCAACGCAAGGACAAAATCCCGGTGCTGTTCGCGGCCGGCCCGGCTACCAAAATCTCCGAGCTGACAAGCGACGCCAAACCGACGTTGCAATGGAATCCGGAGGAATGGGAAGTCAAGCTGAACAAACCGGCACGCGTCGAAAGCTACACCGTCGTGTCGCAGGTTGCCGTCGTCGACGAAGCGAAGCTGCGCGGGCTGCCTTCCGCGTCGCAAGACGGCGAGCTGAATGTCGATCCTTATTTGCAATTGCCTGGCAGCTTGCCTGGGCGGGTGCAGGATCTGGCGGAGGCTCAGACGGAAGCGTTCACGAACGATTACGACAAAGCGAAGGCGCTTGAGACTTACTTAAGGGAGACGTATCCTTACACGAATACGCCCGACGTAAGCAAGCAACAGAGCAAAGACATCGTCGACGCGTTCCTATTCGAAATCAAGGAAGGCTATTGCGATTACTTCTCGACCACCTTCGTCGTGATGGCCCGTTCGATCGGTCTGCCTGCCCGCTGGGTGAAAGGCTACTCGTCCGGCTATGATCCATCCGACCTGGAACGCCGCAGAGCCGGCGGTTTCGACTTCGAGAATATTGATCCGAACGGGGCGGGTACGTACACGGTACGCAATGCCGACGCGCATTCGTGGGCCGAGGTGTATTTCGAAGGATACGGCTGGATTCCGTTCGAGCCGACCGGAGGCTTCAGCTTGCCGGTTATTTATCCGGACAACGCTCCGGAGCCGGTCGAACTGTCTACGCAGGCCATCGCCGAGCCGACGGAAGAGGCGGATACGGATGAAGGCTCTAATTGGATCGTTCCTACGGCGGCGGCCCTCGGAGCATTGCTCGTCGCAGGCGGCCTGGTCTACCTGCTGTTGCGTATGCGCCGAGGCGGGACCAGGTTCACGTGGCGCAGGTTCGGATTCTATGGATCGACCCCGGATCAGAAAGTGATCCGGGAGATGGAGAGACTGGTCGTCTTCCTTCACCGCAGAGGACTGCGCAGAGAAGCGAACGAAACGATGCGGGAATCGGTTACGCGCTGGGGCGGAAAGTTTACGTCGCTGCGATCGGACTTCGCTAACGTGCTGTATCACTTCGAGCACGCGCGGTACGGACAGAGCAGCGGCAACGAGCAAAGGCTGCAAGCTTTCAACGATGCGGCGACGAATATTCGCAAGGCGTTATAAGGCACGATCACGCGGCTGGCGCTACCTTAATCGGGGCGTCGGCCGTTTTACTTATCACGATGGGGTGTGGTATATTTTGAGGAAGATTAGCCGTATAGAGACAGGAGTAATTACCTAGATGTTCAAGCGTTTGATACCCGATCAGATCGTGAATACCGTATACGATATCGATCTGAAAGCATTGAAAGCCCGAGGCGTGAAGGGCATTATTACCGATTTGGATAATACGCTGGTCAGCGCCAGGACCCCGCTCGCGACGCCGAAGCTGGTTGCCTGGCTTGATTCCGTTAGAGATATGGGCTTCAAGGTCATCATCCTATCCAACAATAACAGCCGGCGCGTGAAGAGCTTCGCGGATCCGCTCGGAATTCCTTACATTCCCGCGGCGCGCAAGCCGACGAGCAGCGCGTTTAATGAAGCGGTTCGGCAGCTCGGCCTCAAGCCGGAGCAAGCCGTCGTCGTAGGCGATCAGCTCATGACCGACGTGCTTGGCGGACGCCGAGCGGGCTTGAAGACGATCCTCGTGACGCCGATCGCGCGCAGCGAAGAAGGCTTGGGCACGCGAATTAACCGGATGATCGAGAGAATCGCGCTTCGCAGCCTTCGCCGCAAAGGGCATTGGCCTTTCGATCCTAAAGGAGGACGCTGAACGTGACTAACGCGAACTTGGAGCGCTCCTCGCGTTGCTCCGGCTGCGGCATCGCGCTGCAGAGCGAGAACCAGCAAGCCCCCGGCTTCGTGCCGGAGGCATCGATTCATAAGGAAGACGCGATATGCCAGCGGTGCTTCCGCATCAAACATTATAATGAAGCTTCGTCGATTACGGTGGATCAGGACGAGTTCCTGAAGCTGCTCGGCAGCATCGCTTCGACGGAAAGCTTAGTCGTCCATATCGTCGATCTATTCGATTTCGAGGGCAGCCTCATCTCCGGCTTGCAGCGGTTCGTCGGCAACAACCCGGTTCTGCTCGTCGTGAACAAGATCGACCTGCTGCCGCGCGTGACGAACTGGAATCGTCTCCGCAACTGGGTGCAGAAGCAAGCCCGCGAGAACGGCTTGAAAGTCGCCGAAGTCGTGCTGTGCAGCGCGCGCCGCAACATCGGCTTCGACCGGGTCGTCGAGGCCGTGACGACGCTTCGCGGTCATCGCGACGTCTACGTCGTCGGCGCGACGAACGTCGGCAAGAGCACGCTCATCAACCGGCTTATCTCGGATTACAGCGATTTGAAGCGCGAGCTGACGGTGTCCCGTTACCCGGGCACGACGCTCGATGCCGTTCAGATCCCGCTGGACGACGGACGCAGCATCATCGATACGCCGGGGATCGTCTATTCCACGAGGCTCACCGAGCTCGTCTCGCGCAAGGATCTCGGTTCGATCATGCCGGATAAGCCGCTGAAGCCGATGACGTACCAGCTCAACGCCCATCAGACGCTGTTCTTCGGCGCGATGGCGAGATTCGACTTCATCGAAGGGGACAGGCAATCGTTCACCGCCTTCGTGTCCGGCGGAATCGAAATTCATCGCACGAAGCTGGAGAGAGCGGATGAATTGTACGCCGAGCATAAGGGGACGCTTCTTAGCCCGCCGGACGAAGAGGGTCTGGCTTCGTTGCCGGCCTGGACGAGACATCGCCTGCGCATTCAGGCAGGCAAGTCTCAAGACGTCTTCGTATCCGGTCTCGGCTGGATTCAAGCGAACGGCAATTCGGGAGCGACCGTCGACGTTTACGCGCCGAAAGGCGTTAAGGTCATGCTTCGGGATAGCATTCTCGGCAACGGCAACTAGACTTCGCGATCGTATCCGCGTTGCGTATTCGTTAACCGCTCTGGGGAGGAGCAATCGATAGATGGACAGCTATACCGTGCTTTACGGCGTGATCGGAGATCCGATCCGCCATTCCAAATCGCCGGTCATGTTGAACCGCGCGTTCAGGGAAGCGGGCATTAACGGCGCCTACGCGGCTTTTCACGTTACTCCGGATAAACTAGGGGAAGCGATCGCGGGCATTCGCGCGCTAGGCTTCAGGGGACTTAATGTCACGATTCCGCACAAAATAGAGGTTATGAAGTACCTCGACGACATTCATCCGGGCGCGAGAGCGGCGGGAGCGGTCAACACGATCGTGAACGAAGGCGGACGATTGATCGGCTATAATACGGACGGTATCGGATACGTTCGTTCCTTGAAGGAAGAAGCCGAGCCGAACTTGGCCGGACGGCGGATCGTCGTTCTCGGCGCGGGCGGCGCGTCCCGGGGCATCCTATGGGCGCTCGCTCAAGAGAACCCGGCGAAGCTCATGCTGGCCAATCGAACGGAGGAGAAGGCGCGAGAGCTCGCGGATGCCTTCGCCTCGGAGTTCGAGATCGAGCCCGTCGCATGGACGGATCTTCGCGAGGCTTGCAGCGGCGCGGACGTCGTCATTAACACGACATCCGTCGGCATGTCGCCGAACGCGGACGCGACGCCGATCGATCCGAGCTGGCTGAAGCCGGGAGCGGTCGCCAGCGATCTGATCTACAATCCGCTCAAGACGAAATTCGTCCGGGAAGCGGAAGCCGGAGGCTGTCGTGGACACGGCGGGCTCGGCATGTTCATCTATCAAGGCGCATATGCCTTTGAATACTGGACCGGACAATCGGCTCCGGTCGGCGTCATGAGGGAAGCCGTCATGGCGTCTTTCACCTAATCGAACCGAAGAAAGCAGGAAACAACATGTTGACAGGCAAGCAAAAACGCCACTTAAGGGCGCTCGCCCACCACTTGAAGCCGATTTTCCAAGTCGGCAAAGGCAGCACGAACGACCATCTCATTCGCCACATCGAGGAAGCCCTCGAAGTGCGCGAGCTGATTAAAGTTTCCGTGCTCAACAACTGCATGGACGATCCGAGAGAGATCGGCGCGGAACTCGCCGAGCGTTCCGGCGCGGAGCTCGCGCAAGTGATCGGCAAGACGATCGTGCTATACAAGGAATCTCGCGACAATAAACAAATCGTGCTGCCACGTTAATTCGCGAAAGGCGGGAGCAGATGAGGAAAATCGGCTGCATGGGCGGCACGTTCGATCCGGTGCATATCGGTCACTTGCTCGCCGCGGAATCCGCCAAGGAAGCGGTCAAGCTGGACGAGGTATGGTTCGTGCCGACCTCCATTCCTCCGCATAAACCGCAGCCGGGCACGGATTCGCAGACTCGGTGCGAAATGCTGAGGGCCGCGATCGCAAGCAATCCCGGGTTCCGGCTCGAGACGATCGAGATGGAACGCGAAGGGGCTTCGTATACGATCGACACCGTTACCGCGTTGCAGGCTCGAGAGCCTGACGCGCAGTTCTATTGGATCATCGGTTCGGATATGGTGGGCGATTTGCCGAACTGGCGGAAGATCGACGAGCTCGCGGAGCGCATTACCTTCATCGGACTGGAGCGACCCGACCAACCCTGCGACGAGGCTTCGCTGCCTACGTTCCTGCGTCGGCGGCTGCTGCGCGCGGCGATGCCTCCGCTCGGCATCTCGTCGACGGACATCAGGCGCCGGCTGAAGGACGGGCGCTCGATTCGTTACCTCGTACCGGAAGCGGTACACGACTATATCCAGGGGAATGACGTATATGGACCTTGAGGCGCTTAGGGAAGCGACGCGCGGCCAAATGCCGGACCGACGATGGAAGCATACGCTCGGCGTCGTCGAGACGGCGATCAAGCTGGCGGAGCGATTCGGCGGCGACGTCCGCAAAGCCGAGCTGGCGGCGCTGCTGCACGATTATTCGAAGGCGTGGCCGATCAGCCGAATGGAGCAAATCATACGGGAGCAGGGGCTCCCGAGCGAGCTGCTCGATCACGATAGAGAGCTATGGCATGCGCACGTCGGCGCTTGGGCGGTGCAAGCCGAGCACGGCATCGCGGACGAAGAGGTGCTGGACGCCATCCGGTATCATACCTCGGGGCGCGAGCGGATGACGTTGCTTGATAAGATCGTCTGCCTCGCAGACTATATGGAGCCGGGGCGAGACTTCCTGGGCGTGGAGAAGATACGCAAGCTGGCGAAGAAAAGCCTGGAAGAGGCGCTCGTCGCAGGATTCGATTCTACGATAACGCTGCTGCTCGAGAAGGGCAGACGCATATTCCCGCTTACGATACACGCTCGCAACGGGCTTATCCAACAACTTGAAGCGATTAAAGAATCGCAACAATCTAACGCTAATGGAGGCTGAGGCATGGCAGGAAACTCGGAAAAGCTGCTCAAATCGGTAATTGAAGGCGCGGACGACAAGAAGGCGAACGATATCGTCGCCCTGAATCTGCAGGGTATCTCGCTAGTCGCGGATTATTTCGTCATTTGCCACGGGAATTCGGATACGCAGGTACAGGCGATCGCCACGGAAATCAAGAAACGCGCGGAGATCGAAGGCATGCGCGTACGCTTGGAAGGCATGGATACGGCGAGATGGGTGCTGATCGACATGGGCGACGTCGTCGCGCACGTCTTCCATCGCGACGAACGCGAGTATTATCATCTAGAGCGTCTATGGTCGGACGCGAAGGCAGTTGAGATCGTATGAGCCTAATCGCCGGAACGCTTAGGACGCTGCGCGTGAACCGCGAAGTGTCCCCGTACGGCTGGTTTCTCGGGGACGATGAAGACGGAGGCGCCGAGGTGCTGCTGCCCTACGGAGAGTCGGTCGGGGAGAAGCACGAGATCGGAGCGGATGTCGAGGTGTTCCTCTTCCATGACGATAAGGAACGCTTAACCGCAACGCTGCGCAAGCCGTATCTCGTCGCGGGCGAGATGGCCCGCGTGGAAGTCGCCGACTTCAATCCGCGTTTCGGATACTTCCTCGAGATCGGGATCGGCCGTCAGCTGCTTCTGCCGCTGAAGGAGTTGCCCGAAGGAAGAAGGGACGTATGGCCGCAGACGGGGGACGAAGTGCATATCGTCATGAAGCACGACAAGGAAGGGCGTATGCTCGCTCGACTCGCGAAGCTCGATGATTTCGAGCCATACGTGTTCCGGGCGCCGTCCGCTTGGAATAACGAGTGGAAGGAAGGCTGGGTAACCGACGTATTCAAGGACGGCGTGTTCACGCTCGTGGACGGCGGCGTTCTCGGCTATGGCGCGCTCGGTTACATCCACCATTCCTCGATGATTCATCCGCTGCGGATCGGACAGAAGTTCAAAGCCCGCGTCACGCAAGTTCGCGAAGATGGAAGAGTCAACCTGAGCGTACGAGCGGCTAAGGAGACGGGACGCGTGGAAGACGCCGACCGCTTGCTGGCGTTCTTGAAGGAGCGCCCGGGCGGCGCGATGCCTTATTCGGACGAGACGAGCGCGGAGGATATCCAGCGGCGTTTCGGACTGAGCAAATCCGCGTTCAAGCGGGCGTTAGGCAAGCTGATGAAAGACGGAATCGTTACGCAGAAAGGCGCATGGACCCATCTCGTGAACAAGGGCGAGGAGCCTGCGCCCGAGCCGGGTAACGAATAATTAATCGAACATTGGAGAGACAGCTATGCGTTCTTATCGGCAGTTCGCGTCCGTATACGATCGGTTAATGGAGGATATGCCCTATTCGGAGTGGATGCTTTTCGCCCGCACGTGCTGGCAGAAATACGGCACGCCGAAGACGATCGTCGATCTTGGGTGCGGCACGGGCAACATGGCGATTCCGCTCGCGAAATCAGGGTTTACCGTCTTCGGTATCGACCTTTCCGCGGAAATGCTGTCGATCGCCAGGAGCAAGTGGGACGAGCCGAGCGCCGGAGGAAGACGCGGCGAATCGGGCATGGTCCGGTGGCTGCAGCAGGATATGCGCGATTGGGAGCTGCCCGAGCCGGTCGACGCGGTCATCAGCTTCTGCGATTGCTTGAATTATTTGACCGAACCGGACGACGTCGTTGCGGCATTCCGTTATACGTACGCGGGACTTGCGAAGGGCGGACTGTTCCTGTTCGACGTCCATGCGCCGATCACGTTCGAACGGTACGCGGAGGAGCAGCCGTTCGTATTGGACGACAAGGACGTTGCGTATTTGTGGACGTGCGATTATGACGAGGCATCGCGCACGATCGATCACGATCTAACGTTCTTCGTGCGCGACGAAGGATCGAGCGGAGCCGACGCCGCGTATCGCCGGTTCGAAGAGTCGCACTCCCAGAGGGCATACGATCCGGAATGGATCGCCGAGCAACTCGAGGCCGCGGGCTTCGAACTGCTGCATCGGGCGGCGGATTTCACGTGGGATGCTCCTAAGGAAACATCGGAGCGATTGTTTTACGTGGCGCGCAAGCCTACATAACATACTAGTCGATGAGCAACGTAGGGGGAGAAGCTCTCTATGTTGCTCATTCTTTTTCCCGGAGGCAGAACCTAAATTGAATCGCTATCCTTTTGAATATGATCATTCTCGCCCGTTTCTCGCGCAAGTCGGCGAATGGGTGGCCGATGTGTTCTATGATATCTTGCCGGAAGCCGGCTTCGAAGTTCGCGACGAGCAAATTTATATGGCCTACCAGCTGGAAAGAGCGTTCGCGCAGAAGACGACCATTTTCGCGGAAGCGGGCGTAGGAACGGGCAAAACGCTCGTGTATCTCTTATACGCGATCTGTTACGCTCGCTACGCTCGCAAGCCGGCGATCATTGCCTGCGCCGACGAATCCTTAATCGAGCAGCTGGCCAAGCCCGAAGGCGATCTTGCGAAGCTGGCTAGGCATCTGAGCCTGTCTATCGACGCTAGATTGGCGAAATCCGCTGACCGGTATCTTTGCTTAACGAAGCTGGACCAGGCGCAGACCGACGACGAGCATGCGGAGGTTTTCAAGGCGGTACATGAGGAATTGCCTGATTTCGTCCATCAATACAAAGCGATGCAGTCCTTCCATGCATACGGAGATCGCAAGCAATATCCGCATTTGAACGATCAACAGTGGGACAAGATCAGCTGGGATTCGTTCCAGGATTGCTTCTCGTGCGAACAAAGACACCGCTGCGGACAGACTTTATCGCGCGAACATTACCGGAAGTCCGGCGATTTGATCATCTGCTCGCATGATTTCTATATGGAACACGTGTGGACGTATGAGGGACGCAAGCGGGAGGGGCAGCTTCCGCTGTTGCCGGATCACTGCGCCGTCGTATTCGACGAGGGGCATCTGCTGGAATCGGCCGCGCAGAAGGCGCTCACCTATCGATTAAAGCATTCGGTGTTCGAACCCTTGATTAGTCGGCTGCTGCAAAATGAAATTCGTGAATCGTTGGCGGTACTCATAGACGAGGCGATCGACCGCAGCGAATCCTTGTTCAACGTCCTTCGAAAACATTGCGAGGAGATACCCGGCTCCGACCGCAAACGGATCGTTCTGAACCAACCGGTGCTTGAAGAAGTGCGGTTGTTCCGCCAAGTCATTGATGGGATCGAAGAAGAGCTCGTTTTCGAGAGCGAGCTGTATACGTTGAACGAGTACCAGCTTCGCATCGTCGAGGAGCACCTGGAGATGATCCAGAAAGCTTTAGGCTTGTTCCAGCACTCGGAAGGGCTGATTAGCTGGGTAACCGAAGAGGAAGACGGGCTAACCCTAGTGATCATGCCAAGAGCCGTTAAGGAAGTGTTGATGGAAAGGGTATTTGCGCTGTCCATGCCGGTCGTGTTCTCATCCGCCACCTTATCCGTGAACGGTTCGTTCGACTATATGGCGAGCAGCCTGGGGGTCGATAACTATCTCTCCTTCAGCACGAAATCCCCGTACGATTATAAGAACCAGATGGAGGTCGTGGCTCCCCGTTGGCCTAACGGGGCTTCGTTCGAGGAGAAAATGAAAGCCGCCGCGAGACTTCTGAATCGGACCGAGGGAAGAGCGTTGGTGTTATTCAACGATAAAGAAGAGCTGTATAGGTTTAAGGAGTTACTCCCTGCCTATCCGGAGTGCGCGGATTTGCGATTCTGGTTCGAAGGAGACGCCGAGATCAGCCACCTCATCGGCGCTTTTCAACGGGATGAGGAAAGCGTCTTATGCGCGCTAACGCTATGGGAAGGTCTCGATATCCCCGGTCCTTCTCTCTCTAACGTGATCGTTTGGTCGCTGCCTTTTCCTCCTTCGGACCCGGTGTTTACGGCCAAGCGGGAGGCGGCGGCAGCACCGTACGACGAGGTGGATCTGCCCTATATGCTGCTTCGGCTGCAGCAAGGCATGGGACGATTGATCCGCTCCAGGGAGGACCGCGGCATCGTCGCCATCTTAAGCGAGGAAATCCATCTTGACGCGAAGCTCCGGCAAGCGATAATGGATATATTACCTCAAGGGGTGGCGATAGAAGAGTAATGGTGAATAGGAGAAGGAAGTTTAACCTCTTGGCGGCATATCGAATTGGAAGAATGCGACGACATCGTTCGTCTCGGTTATATTAAGCGGTTTATTGGTGTCCGCCGAGCTGATCCTGCTCGCTTTTGCTAAGTTCGTATCGTCGATTTAAATCGACAATAGAAATGGATAGAGTTCAGAGAGATTCTGAACTCTATCCATTTTTAGTTGTTCCGGATGAGGCGACTATGGCTGCGCGGCGTCGGTCGTACGCTTCGGTTTGCTTGGCCAGAACGCCCATTCGCCGAGCTTCATCGTAATGGCGGGAACGAGGAACGGGCGGACGACGAATGTGTCGAGCAGTACGCCGATCGCGGTAATGAGGCCGAAATGAACGAGAGCTTGGATCGGCAGCGTCGCGAGAACGGCGAACGTTCCGGCTAGAATGAGACCCGCGGACGTGATGACGGCTCCCGTCTCGCCCACGCCTTCTCGAATCGCTTGGCCGAGCGGCATCTTCCCTCGCTTCTGCCAGATGCTCGAAATCATGAAGATGTTGTAGTCCTCGCCGAGCGCGACAAGGAAGACGAACGCGTACAGCGGGATCGAGCCTTGTATCGCATCCGCGCCGAAGCCGTAGTGAAGCACGAGCCAACCGAGGCCGAGCGCCGAGAAGTAAGACAGAATGACGGTGAGCACCAAATAGACAGTAGCGACGACGGAGCGGAGGTAGACGAGCAACAGCAGCGTGATGAGTCCGATGACGATCGGAATGATCAGCAGCGTATCGCGATCTCCTGCCGCTTTGGCATCGTGCTGCTCCGCGGTCGGTCCGCCGATCCAAGCACGGTCGGCGGCGTCCGTCACGCCTGCGTCCGTTAAGATCTGTTCGGCTGCCCTGCGCAAGTCAGGAATCAAATCCATCGCTTCGATGGAGTAAGGATTCATGGACAGTTGCGCTTCGTAGAGCACGATATTCGGGTCGTTCGCTCCGGCTTGCGGCTCGGATACGCGATCCACGTAAGGCAACGCGGCCAGCTTGTCACCGAGCGCGACGTCTTTGCCTTGCGTATCCATGATGACTTTGACCGGCGCGAGCTCCCCTGGAGAGAATTTATCGCCGATCAAGGCGAAACCTTCGCGCGAAGCCATATCCTTCGGAAAAGAAGACAGAATGTCATAGGTGACTTTAATTTGCGTCGCATACGCCGCGAACCCGCCAAGCACGATGACGCAGATGGCGATGATGAGGCCGGGCTTCGCAACGACGGAACGACCGGCCCAGTTGCGCGGCTCGCGTGCAGGCGCTTCGGCAGGCGCGGGTTTGCCCTTGCGTTTCGCGCGTTCGGCGCGCATCGCCGGCGTGCGAGGGATGAACGGGAAGAACGAGCCGCGGCCGATAATGGCGAGCAAGGCAGGCACGAGCGTGAGGCTGGCGATGCCCATAATGAGGATCGCGATGCCGAACGGTACCGCAAACCGGTGGTAGACGCCGTATTCGGCGAAGAGCAACGCGAACAGCGAGAGCACGACGGTAAGTCCGCTCATCGCGATTGCGCCAGACGAGCCGGTTATGGCGGACAGCAGCGCCTTGCCGGCGTTCTCCTCCGTCTTCAGCAGCTGACGGAAGCGGGAGATGAGGAACAGACAGTAGTCCGTTCCCGCGCCGAACAGCAGCACCGTCATGATCGACAGCGCTTGGGAATCGTATACGATCCAGCCCTCGCTCGCCATCCACCCGAGCAGCGGGTTGATGACGCCATAGGCGAAGCCGACTGCGATGAGCGGGATGAACGCGAGGATCGGCGACCGATAGATCAACAAGAGTAGAATGAGGACGAGCAATACCGTACCGATCATCAGAGAGACGTCCGCGTTCTTGAACAAGCCCGTCGCGTCGATCTGGATGCCGACCGGGCCGGTTACGCGGATACTCAGCTTGCCAGGCTCCGATATCGGCGCATCGAACGGATCTTCGCCGAGGAGAGCTTCCGTCGTATCGCGGATATGCTCGACGCCTTCCTTCAGTTGATCCGAGTCCGCTTCCTTATCGAAAAAGACGGGAACGACGATCGTGCTGTTATCGGAGGAAAGCTCCGCTTTCAAGGCTTCGGGCGGAAGCTGATGCAGCGGCGGTACGGTGGTCTGACGCGGAGCCTTCGACTCCGTCAGCTTCGCGGACCATTGCTGAATGGCCGAGAGATCGGCGTCGGTCAAGCCCCCTTCGCGATGCCACACGTAAAGCGCGGGCACGTCTGCCCCGCTCGAAAACTCGCGGTCGGCGATCGCCTCCGCTTGCACGGAAGGCTTGCTCTGGCTTAAGTTCGGCGCGTTGTTGTTCTCGTGGCTGCTCGCGCTAGGCAGCAGCGCGCTCAGCAGCCCGGCCGCGACGATCCAGACGAGCAACGTCGCCCATTTGGACCGTTGTCCGGCTACCCATTTCGAAATTCCGGTATGATCGTTCATGCTCGCGATTCCTCCTCGGCATTCGTAACGAAATAAGCTATAATACTCTCACGTGAGTTTATTATATATACCGGAAGGTTAATTATTCAAATAGACAATTTGTGACGGTAACAGGAGGTCCGCAGCATGCGTCAGACAGAAGATAAACGTAAGCGTTCGCCAGGCCGGCCCAAGCTGAGCAACGACGGCCGGCCGATGCGGGAGACGATCTTGAATACCGCTTCCCGCCTGTTCATGGAACTCGGTTACGAGCCGGTTTCTCTGAATATGATCGCGGAGCGCGCGGGGGTAACGAAAGCGTCGGTCTACTATTATTACTCGAATAAAGCCGCGCTGTTCGCGACGTCCGTCATCGAGATGTTCGGCCGCATCCGGAGCCGGACGAAAGCCATCCTGGAAGAAGAGGGCGATCTAAAGGAACGATTGATTCGCCTGGCGCGAATTAAGCTGTCGACCTCGCATACGGACTTCGAAAGCATGATGCGGGAAGCGAAGCCGTCCTTAAGCGAGGAGCAATGGAAGAGCATACGGCAAGCCGAGCAAGGCGTGCACGAGGCGCTGAACGAATCGTTCCGGACAGCGATGGATAAGGGGGAGCTGGAAGGCGGAGATCCGATGCTGCTGTCCCACGCCTTCTCCGCGCTCTTGATGCTCGGCAACCGGGAACGGCTCGGTGTCCGAAGCGTTACGGCTGACGACCTGTCCCGGGAGCTTGTCGAGCTGTTCCTGAACGGCGCGAGGAGGCATTAGGCGGGTGCTTCTCCGGCTTGACATTGCTCGATACGATTAGCTATAATCATGGCATACTTTGGCTAGGATAAGGAGCAGTAATCGACAGCGCGTTACCTAGAGAACCGGCGGATGGTGCAAGCCGGCTAACGCGGACGATGAACTCGCCTTGGAGCTTCCGGACCGAACGGATTGGACGGTTATGTATCGCCGCCATTCGAGTAGGACGGACGTACGCCTCGCGTTAAGAGGAACGAGTGGACGGATGCCCAAGCAGGGTGCACGTCAACTAGGGTGGTACCACGGGAGCATAACCTCTCGTCCCTAGCGATAACGCTAGAGACGCGGGGTTTTTTTACATTTCGAGAGGGGTTCACGACATGTCACAGGAGAATCAGCAAGGCTACAGACCGCAGATCATTGAGCCGAAATGGCAGAAGTATTGGGATGAACACAAGACGTTCCGCACGACCGAAGACGCGAATAAACCGAAATTTTACGCGCTCGATATGTTCCCGTATCCGTCCGGAGCGGGGCTGCACGTCGGCCACCCGGAAGGCTATACGGCGACCGACATCGTGAGCCGATACAAACGGATGAAAGGCTTCAACGTTCTTCATCCGATGGGATGGGACGCGTTCGGCTTGCCGGCCGAACAATACGCGCTTCAGACGGGCCGCCATCCGCGCGAGATCACGGTGGAGAACATCAATAACTTCCGCCGCCAGATCAAATCGCTCGGCTTCTCGTACGATTGGGACCGCGAGTTCAGCACGACCGATCCGGATTACTACAAGTGGACGCAGTGGATTTTCATTCAATTGTACAAAAAAGGGTTGGCGTACGTCGCGGAAGTGCCGGTGAACTGGTGTCCGGCATTGGGTACGGTACTAGCGAACGAGGAAGTCATCGACGGCTTGAGCGAACGCGGCGGCCATCCGGTCATCCGCAAGCCGATGCGCCAATGGATGCTGAAGATTACGGAATACGCGGAGCGATTGTTGGCCGACTTGGAAGAGCTGGATTGGTCCGAGAGCATCAAGGACATGCAGCGCAACTGGATCGGCAAATCGACCGGCGCGGAAGTTACGTTCTCCATCGACGGCCACGACGCGGCGCTCACGGTGTTCACGACGCGTCCGGACACGCTGTTCGGCGCGACTTACTGCGTGCTGGCTCCGGAGCATGAATTGGTGAGCGTCATTGCTACGGCCGAGCAGAAGGCTGCGGTCGAAGCGAACGTGGATGCGGCTGCCCGCAAGAGCGATCTCGAGCGCACGGATTTGGCTAAGGACAAGAGCGGGGTATTCACTGGCGCTTACGCGGTGAATCCGGTTAACGGCAAGAAGGTTCCGATCTGGATCGCGGACTACGTCCTCGGCGGATACGGCACGGGCGCGATCATGGCCGTACCGGGCCATGACGAGCGCGACTGGGAGTTCGCGAAGAAGTTCGGCTTGCCGATCTTGGAAGTCGTGTCCGGCGGCAACGTCGAAGAAGCGGCTTATACGGGCGACGGCACGTTGGTGAACTCCGAATTCCTGAACGGATTGAACATGGCCGAGGCGATTGCCGCGATGATCGCGCACCTCGAGAAGATCGGCAAAGGCAAAGGCAAAGTCACTTACCGTCTGCGCGATTGGCTGTTCAGCCGCCAGCGTTATTGGGGCGAGCCGATTCCGGTCATCCACTGGGAAGACGGCACGATGAGCACGGTCGACGAGTCCGAGCTTCCGCTGCTGCTGCCGGACGTCGATGCGATCGAGCCGTCGGGCACGGGCGAATCGCCGCTAGCGAACGTCGAAGAGTGGCTCAACGTCGTTCATCCGGTAACGGGTTTGCGCGGACGCCGCGAGACGAACACGATGCCGCAATGGGCGGGCAGCTGCTGGTACTACTTGCGGTTCATCGATCCGAAGAATGCGGACGCGATCTGCTCGCCGGAGAAGCAGAAGGAATGGCTCCCGGTCGACCTGTATATCGGCGGCGCGGAGCACGCGGTATTGCACTTGCTGTATGCGCGTTTCTGGCATAAGGTGCTGTACGATATCGGCGTCGTGAACACGAAGGAGCCGTTCCATAAGCTCGTTAACCAAGGCATGATCCTCGGCACGAACAACGAGAAAATGTCCAAATCCCGCGGCAACGTCATTAACCCGGACGACATCGTGAATGAGTTCGGCGCGGATACGCTGCGGATGTACGAGATGTTCATGGGTCCTTTGGAAGCGACGAAGCCATGGAGTACGAACGGCACGGAAGGCGTGTATCGTTTCTTGGCACGCGTATGGCGTTTATTCGCGGACGATAACGGCAAGCTGCATGAGCGGATCCAGGACGTGCCGGGCGAAGATTCGTTCCGCCGCACGTGGCATAAGAGCCTCAAGAAAGTCGGCGAGGACTACGAGGCGCTTCGTTTCAATACGGCGATCAGCCAAATGATGATTTTCGTCAACGACGCCTACAAAACGGAAGTACTGCCGAAGGAAGCGATGAAGCATTTCGTGCAAATGCTGTCGCCGATCGCGCCGCACATCTCCGAAGAGCTGTGGGAGAAGCTGGGCGAGCAAGGCTCCGTCTCCTACGCTCCATGGCCTGCGTACGATCCGTCCCTGGTCGTCGACGCCGAAGTCGAAATCGTCGTTCAAGTGAACGGCAAGATCGCCGACCGCGTCAGCATCGCCGCCGACCTCGACGAAGCGGGCATGCAAGCGATCGCGATGGACAGCGAGAAGGTTCAAGCCTTCATCGCCGGCAAAACCGTCCGCAAAGTCGTCGTCGTCAAAGGCAAGCTCGTTAACATCGTGGCTAATTAAGGATTGGCTGGTTCATAAGCTTCGCTGCTGTAGTAAACTTGTGGAACATCCAATCGCATACTTTGCACTGCGTGAAGCACACGCCGTTTGTCCCAATCGGGGCAGGCGGCGTTTTTATTTTGTGTATGAGGAGTGTGGGCATGGTGGTTGTAGCTGAGGAAATCATTGAACGTTTCGTTAAGGAGCAACGCGCGAGCGCGCGGGGGCAGAGGAAGGAGCTGTTAGAACGCGATTTGAGCGGGACAGTCAAGCTGCTCGAATATTTGTGGACGGTCCTTGGTTCGTTCGAAGGAATTACGCTCGAGTACGAGTTTACCGGCGCGAACGGCGAGCGCAATTACATCGACGTCTATTACGAACCACTTGGGATCGGTTTCGAATGCGAGGGGTTCGTCCCGCATGCCGAGACGATCACGAGACGCCGATTCTCCTACGTGAAACGCCGCGTCCGCCGTAAAGCGAGGTTGCGAATCGTCTATTATCCGTTCAGCAAAGACGAGCTCGAATACGAACCCGAGATGTGCCGCCAAGAATTGCGCGAGATCATCGGAATGCACACGAGCGCCGCCGGCACCCGAGCCATGGAGCAACTCACCGTCTACGAGCGCGAAGTACTTCGCTATGGTATAAGGCTGGTGCGCCCGCTCAGGCTGGAGGATGTGAAGTATGGTTTGGGGTGCCAATACGCTAGAGCAAGAAAAGTCATAGACCAACTTGAGTCGAAAAACATGTTAAAAGCGATCGGAAGCGGCACAATTAGATTTCACGAGTACGAGATACTGCCCAAAGGTAAAGATATTTTATTTCGTTGAAAGCTGTAGTTAGGGATAGTCAAATTGCATGTGCGAGGTGGAGCGGTGGGAGCGCCGTAGTTCGTGTTTGTGAAACTGCATGTGCGAAGTTGGGGGATTGGTGCGCCGTAGTTCAGGTTAGTCGAACTGCATGTGCGTAATGAGGCGGGGGGAGCGTTGTAGTTCGGGTTAGTCAAACTGCATGTGCGTAGAGGGGAGGTCTGATCGTCGTAGTTCTGGTTAGTCAAACTGCATGTGCGTAGAGGGGAGGTCAGAGCTCCGTAGTTCGAGTTAATCAAACTGTATGTGCATAGAGTGGAGGTCGGAGCGTCGTAGTTCGGCTTAGTCAAACTCCATGTGCGTAATGAGGCGGTGGGTGCGCTGTAGTTCGGGTTAATCAAACTGCATGTGCATAGAGTGGAGATCGGAGCGCTGTAGTTAGGGTTAGTCAAACTGCATGTACGAAGTGGGGAGGTTGGGGCGCAGTAGTTCTGTTTAGTCAAACTGCGCGCAACAACAAACAAAAAAGCAGTTTGGCGTGGCCAAACTGCTTGCAGGTGATACTCCCTCTCTACGTTCGTTCCCGAGGGAACAAGGAGCTTTCGACGCGGTCGAGGTCTTCGGCGAACTTCTCGTGGGTGGTGTTCAACACATCCATGAAGGCGCCGCGCGTTGATTTTCGGAGTACATCGAGCGCGACTTCGGTTATTCCGCCGGGGACGGTGACTTTCGCTTGGAGCTCGGCCGGGGTGCATGGATATTCGAGCAACAGCCGGGCTGTTCCGAGCATCATTTCGCTGGCCAATGACGTCGCGGTCTGTCGGTCCATGCCCATCGATACGGCCGCGAGGATGAATTCATCGAGCAAGTAGGCGAGGAACGCGGGGCCGCAGCTCGACAAGTCCGATGCGGCGCGGACTTCGTCTTCTTCGATCTCGATCGGACGGCTAATCGAAGAGAATAAACGCAGCAGCGCTTCCCGGTCATCGGCATCTAGCCGCGAACCCCACATGAATAACGTAGCGCCGCTTCCTACTCCGTTCACGACGCTGGGAATGATCTTGGCGACTTTGCACGGGAGCAGCTCTTCCAGTTGGGAGAGCTTCACGGGGCTCGTGATCGAGATGACGATCTGTTCCGGCGTTAGAGAAGAGGCAATCTCCTCGATTACTCTCCGGTAATCCATAGGCTTCACGCAGAGCACGACAAAGTCGGAGCCTATCACGGCTCCTCGATTGGAGCTTGCAAGCTGTAAACCCGGAAAGCATTCCGCGAGAGCCGAGAGTTTGGAATGGGTACGGGAACTCGCTACAATCTGGGTTGGCTCCAAAGCGCCGCTGCGTATGAAGGCGCTCATCAGCAAGCTTCCCATGCTTCCCGCGCCGATAAATCCGATTCTCATTTCCGCAGTCCTCCTCCGGCCCTGATCTTCATCTCATTGTATGAAGCAATGGTTGGACTAAATGACGTATTTCAGTGGTTCTATCAAATTTCCGAAAGCAGGTGTTAAAACATGAAGATCAGCATGAGCATTCGACTGGCGTTAGGATTGGCGTTGATCGGGATTGCGACGATCGCGGTCGGCTGGTACATATCAAGTACGTCACGATCCGTTCCGGAACAATGGCAACCGGTCAACGCGCCGTTGGCTCGCGCTCTGGAAGAGCTAAGCGCGCCGCCGGAATCAACCGCGAATGCAAACGCAACCTCAACCGCACTAGCCTCAGCGCCGGCCGAACCTGCACAGCCGAGCCCGATGCCGTCTCCACTACAGCCCGAACCAAGCGCCACGACCCACGAAACTCGGCTCAATCTAAACGATGCGACGGCGACTGAGCTGGAGCGCTTGCCGGGTATCGGGCCCTCGAAAGCCAAAGCGATTATCGCTTATCGCGACCAACGGGGCGGCTATCGTTCGATCGACGAATTGCTTGAAGTTAAAGGGATCGGTCCCAAAATGTTGGAAAAGCTGTTACCCGAGGTTTATATCCCTTAATCCGATATAAAAACTAGGGTTTGCACAAGCGGAAAAATATGAGAGAATACGAGAGATGGCATTTATTTCTCGATTATAGGAGGCTTGTTCAAATGACGAAGGAAAACTCGTACTCATTGGAAACACTAGCCGTACACGCAGGCCAGCAACTAGATCCCGCTACGCTGTCCCGGGCGGTTCCGATCTACCAGACGACATCGTACGGATTCCGCGATACCGATCATGCTGCCAATTTATTCGCGCTTAAGGAATTCGGCAACATCTATACGCGGATCATGAACCCGACATCCGACGTATTCGAGCAACGGGTTGCCGCGCTCGAAGGCGGCGCAGCAGCACTTTCCGTCGCGTCCGGACAAGCAGCCATTACATATTCCATCTTCAATATCGCCGGCGCCGGGGACGAGATCGTCTCCGCATCCAGCTTGTACGGCGGAACGTGGAATCTTTTCTCCCACTCGTTGCCTAAGCTCGGCATTAACGTCAAGTTCGTCGATCCATCGAATCCGGAAAATTTCCGCGCTGCGATCACGCCGAAAACGAAAGCGATTTTCGCAGAGACGATCGGCAATCCTCGCGGTGACATTATCGATATCGCCGCGGTCGCATCCATCGCGCATGACAACGGCATTCCGCTTATCATCGACAATACGTTCGCTTCCCCGTACCTGTGCCGCCCTCTTGATCACGGAGCCGACATCGTCATTCATTCGGCTACCAAATTCATCGGCGGTCACGGAACGTCGATCGGCGGCATCGTCGTCGACGGCGGTAAATTCGACTGGAAAGCAAGCGGCAAGTTCCCTGGACTGACGCAACCGGATCCGAGCTATCACGGCGTCGTATATACCGATGCGGTCGGTCCGATCGCGTACATTATCAAGATGCGGGTACAGCTTCTCCGCGATATGGGAGCCGCGATCTCTCCGTTCAACTCGTTCTTGCTCCTGCAAGGCTTGGAGACGTTGCATCTGCGCATGGAGCGCCATAGCAGCAACGCGCTCGCGGTCGCGAAATTCCTCGAAAGCCACCCGGCGGTCGAGTGGGTCAACTATGCGGGCTTGCCGAGCCATCCTTCCTACGAGCTCGGTCAGCGTTACTTGCCGAACGGTCAGGGTGCGATCATGACTTTCGGAATCAAGGGCGGCGTCGAAGCCGGCAAAAAAGTCATCAACGCGGTGAAGCTGTTCTCCCATCTGGCGAACGTCGGCGACTCCAAGTCGCTTATCATTCATCCGGCGAGCACGACTCACCAGCAGCTTACCGAATCCGAGCAGGACGCAGCCGGCGTACAGCCGGGCATGATTCGCCTATCGGTCGGCACGGAAGGCATCAAAGATATTATCCATGATTTGGAGCAAGCTTTGGCCGCAAGCCAACAGTAAAAACAAAGGTACTCGGAGGATGTAACGGATGACTTCTGTGCGGAAAGACTGGGATACGTATTTTATGGATATCGCCTTTATGGTGTCCACGCGTTCGCGCTGTCCAAGGCGGCATGTCGGAACCGTGCTCGTGCAAGGGAAAAAGCTTCTCGGCACGGCCTACAACGGCGCGCCGATGGGCGTTCACGATTGCTCGGAGGCGGGCTGTATGATCGTCGAGGAATTCGTCCCGTTGGACGGCGGCATGGTGAAGAAGGAGCGGTGCATCCGCACGATCCACGCCGAGCAGAATCTGCTGCTGTTCACGGACCGCGTCGATCGCGAAGGCTCGGTCGTGTACGTTACGGATCAGCCGTGCTGGACTTGCGCGAACATGCTCGCGAACAGCGGAGTCGCGGAAATCGTCTACCATCGTCCGTACCGGAAAGACTTCGACAAAGTGAACGAGCTCATGCGGCAGCGAGGCATCGTTTTCCGCCAGACCGTGAACTATGCGCCGCCAGCCGACACCGAAGTCATAGACGCCTACTAATCCATCAAATCACGGAGGAAGAACCTCTTAGCCCGTAGGGCTAAGAGGTTCTTTTTCGGTACGCCCAGCATGGGCGTCATCTCTAGGGTGAAAGTCCCGAACGGGGGCTGGCGAACGCCTACCGTTAGCCAAGAGCAAGGGTGTCTGCCGCGAGGCAGAATCTGAAGGAAGCTGGAGGCAAATGCACGGGCCAAGGTACACGAACTGGATAAGAGGCAGGGATAGTCGGATGAGTCACCCGAACATGACGAAATCCTAAGTCGCCAAAGGCTTCCCCTGTAAACTCCAGTGGCGGTGGGCAGAAAGATGACGCTCTTATCTGGGGAGACCTGCGGAATAAGCGAACTGAGATCGTAACCGTGGCTGAGAAGTCACGCTGAATCCGCAGGAGTCAGCAGAAGCCATAGTACGCAGATTGTTGCAACAACCTGCGGAAGGGCTGAACCGAAAGGAGAGAGGAAACCGATGCGTTCGCATGAAGAGCAAAGACAGCAGAAAATCTCGCAAGAGAGCTCACGGCAAAGAGAAGCGGTGAAGCCGCTAGGGTATGCCGGAGCGCCGAGCTCTTCGTCGGCACAAGTCGCCCCATCCTCTCGCGAAGACCAAGACGAACTGTTGGAGCGAATGCTCGAAGGGAACAACCTTCGACTCGCCTACAAGCGGGTGGTACAAAACGGAGGAGCCCCGGGTGTGGACTGTGTAACGGTAGCAGAGCTACAAGCTTACCTGAAAACACACTGGGACGCGGCGAAAACCGCTCTTCTCGCAGGAACGTACAGACCGGCGCCCGTCAAACGGGTGGAAATCCCCAAACCCGGAGGCGGCGTGAGGCTGCTCGGCATCCCGACCGTTATGGACCGTTTTCTCCAACAGGCACTTCTGCAAGTGATGAACCCCATTTTTGATGCAGGTTTCTCTTGGCACAGCTACGGCTTCCGTCAAGGGAAACGAGCGCACGATGCGGTAAAGCAAGCCCAGCGCTACATCCAAAGCGGTCTGCGATGGGTGGTAGACATGGATCTAGCCAAGTTCTTTGACCGAGTGAATCACGATATGCTTATGGCAAGAGTGGCGCGGAAAGTGACGGACAAGCGTGTCCTGACCCTAATCCGAGCCTATCTGAATGCCGGAGTTATGACAGATGGGATGCTGGAAAAGACAGAAGAAGGAACGCCGCAAGGCGGGCCTCTAAGTCCGCTTCTAGCCAATATCTTGTTAGATGATCTGGACAAAGAATTAACCAAACGAGGGCTACGGTTTGTCCGCTACGCGGACGACTGTAATATATTCGTGGCTAGCCGACGAGCTGGACTGCGCGTGATGGAGTCGATCACTCGCTATGTAGAAGGAAAGCTGAAACTAAAAGTGAATCGAGAGAAAAGCGCGGTAGACCGACCTTGGAACCGCAAGTTCTTAGGTTTTAGTTTTCTCATGGACAAGAAAGCAACGATTCGATTAGCACCACAGACCATCTCCCGATTCAAGGAGAAGATTAGGGAACTGACGAGTCGTACACGCTCGATGTCTACGGAGAGCCGCATTACCATGCTTAACCGCTACCTCGTCGGATGGATAGGTTACTTTCGACTAGCATCCGCGAAGAAACATTGCGAGAAATTCGACCAATGGATTCGTCGCAGATTGCGCATGTGCTTGTGGAAGCAATGGAAACGAGTACGTACCCGAATCCGAGAACTCCGCGCGTTAGGCGTACCTAATTGGGCTTGTCTAATAATGGCTAACTCACGTCGAGGTACATGGGAAATGTCTCGAAACATAAATAACGCCCTTCCGACTTCCTATTGGGAAGCGAAAGGGCTGAAAAGTATGCTTTCACGTTATTTGGAGCATTGTTAACTTTTCGGAACCGCCGTATGCGGACCCGCATGTACGGTGGTGTGAGAGGACGGAGGCTAGCCGCCCCCTCCTACTCGATTCTGTTCGAAGGGAGGACGTCAGTGAACAGAAGACCGTTAGTCGCGACCGCCTGCTGTTTCGTGGCAGGAACCGCGATCCCTTCGGCGTGGCCAGGCGTCGGCAGCATTTACGTCCTGATCGGATTATCCATACTGCTCGCCGCGCTTGCCCTGTTGGGTATAGTCAGATGGAGCATTACGCTCCTCTGCTTGGCAGCGTTGCTCGTTGCGACGGTCGAACGGCAATGGGTCGATCATCATAACTCGACGCGGATTTCGATTCCGAATAACACCACTGAAGCCGAAGCATCAGTCGCAGGCGTCATCGCTTCGCCGGTCGAGGTCGACGGGGATCTCGCGACGTTCAAGCTTCGAATAACAACGATCGCGTTGTCCGCCGACGCAAGTCCCAACCATCCGTCCGAACCGATTATGGTGCGCGTGAAACTCGCCAAGCAAGAAGAGCGAGCAACGGCCTCCGCATGGCGGCGAGGAGACAGGCTTCGGCTGTCGGGAGTGCTCGCCCTGCCCGGAGATGCCGGAAACTTCGGCGCCTTCGATTACCGCGAATACTTGAGGAAACAAGGCGTGTATTGGATCCTGACGGCTAAAGGCATCGAATCCGTGCAAGAAGTCTCGGGTACGATTCCGCTGTCATACAGACCGCTAAGAGCATTGGATCAGTTCCGCGAACGCATCGGCGCTATAATGGATCGTCTCTACCCGCACGGTGATGCAGGTTATATGAAAGGACTCGTAGCGGGAATCACCGATGATATCGACCCGCGGCAGTACGATGGTTTTGCGAAGCTGGGCCTAACGCATATCCTCGCCATCTCCGGCCTGCACGTCGGCGTCATCGTGTTCATCCTGCTTCAGTTAGGCGCATGGTTGAGGCTGACACGGGAAAGGACGATCGACGTCACGATCGCGATGATGCCTGTCTACATGCTTGCCACCGGGGCGTCTCCGTCCGCGATCAGAGCCTGCTTGATGGCGATGCTCGCGCTTTGGCTTGCCCGGAGACACCGGTTGAAGGACGGCTTGCACCTGCTCGCGGCAACCGCGGTCGTCATGCTGCTTTGGAACCCTCTTATGATCGAGGACGTCAGCTTTCAATTATCTTTTATCGTGACCGCCGGGCTGCTGCTATTCGTTCCGGTCGTTGCGGCGTCTCTCCCGCTGCCTTGGCCGTGGCTGAGAGGTTCGCTTGCCGTAGCGTTAACCGCGCAAGCCGTCTCGTTCCCGGTAACCGTCTATTATTTTCATGCCGTGCATTCGTTGTCTCTGCTTGCCAATTTCGTTCTCGTCCCTTTCGTGAGCTTCGTAATTTTGCCGTTGGGGATGGCTTCGGTCGCGTTAGGGGCACTGTGGGAGCCGCTCGGCCAACCGCCTGCGATGCTGGCGACGCTCGGCAACGAGCTTACGTTCAAAATCGTGGACGTCATGGGGACATTCGTACGGCTGCGAACGGTGTGGCCGCAACCGAGCTTCGCGTGGGTGCTGGCCGGTTTCGTGTGTATGGGCACAATTGCCGCGCTTCTTCGTAGGCGTCTCAGGCGCATACAAGAGGACCTTTGGTGGGAATCGCGAAACGAGTCCGCGAGAATGCAGGCGGAGCAGCAATCGGAGACAATCTCTTTGGGCGAGGGGCAACCGGTATTTCGGCGCTCTAGCAAGGCCGTACAAGGGCTGTCGCTCGGACTGGCGGCAATGATCGTTCTCTGGATGGTCTGGGGTTTACGTCCAGGCTGGACCTCTCACGAAGGCAAAGTAATGTTCCTCGATGTAGGTCAAGGGGACAGCATTCTCATTCGATCGGGGGAGGGCAGGCATGTGATGATCGATGCGGGCGGTACCGTGAGCTTCAACCGAGAAGGCAATGAATGGCGGGAGCGCGAAGATCCGTACGAGGTCGGCCGCAAACTGCTGGTTCCGCTATTGCTGCAACGAGGGGTAAGGCAACTGGACGCGCTCGTGCTCACGCATCTGGATGCCGATCATGTCGGCGGCGCGGCCGCGGTCATCGAGAACGTCCCGGTGCGGGCTATTCTTTTTAACGGAACGTTACGGGATTCACCCGAGGTCTTATCGTTGTTCGAGCTGGCGTTACGAAAAAGGATTCCCCTGTATGCGCTGCAAGATTCTATGAGCTGGGAGGTAGACGATTCGTTAAAGCTCGAGGTCTTGTATCCGACATCGAAGCGACTCGCCTCCAACGGTATTCCGATCGAGGATGATCAGAACGCAAACAGCGTTGTGCTGCTCGCCACCCTCTACGGACGAACGTTCGTGCTGCCTGGCGATCTCGAAGCGGAAGGAGAACTGAGCATTGTTGCGAATAGCCCGACAGCCGCCTCGCAGCCGACTGTCGACGTCCTCAAGGCGGGTCATCACGGAAGCAAATCTTCGACGACGCAGGCGTGGCTTGACTATTGGCGTCCGACGGATACCGTGATTTCCGTCGGGCGGAACAACCTGTACGGACATCCCCACCCTACAGTCGTCGAGAGGCTGGAAGCGTCGGGCGCGAATATCGTTCGAACGGATCGCAACGGCGAGGTGCAATATCGGGTTCATTCCGACGGAAGGATGGAACGACGGACCAAAAGGCCATGACAACAAGAGAAGCCGCCCTCTCGGCCTGAGAGAGCGGCGCGTTTCTACCCTGATCCCAGCCTTACAGTCCGTTCGCCTCCATGTAAGCCAGGTCGCTCAGCAGCAAGTCGGCGAACGCCGTATCGATCTGCTTGCCGCTGTGTTTGGAGATCTCCTTCTTCAGCGCATCGACAAGGGCGGCGCGGCTCTTGCCGGGGTTCGCGCGCTGGAGCTGGCTCGCTTTCGCCTGCAGGCTGACGGCCGTTCCATGGTTCTTGAACCAGCCGTTCTGTTCGCCGATTCCGATCAGCGCCTCGAAGTGGTCGAGATCCATCATGACCGTCAGCGTAATGACGGTTTCCGTGCGGTTTCCGGCGAAATCATCCGCGGATACGATAAGCGTATGCGTACCCGCGGAAAGGGACATCGGCGAAATTTCGGCGGCGGAAGTGATATTCGCGCCATCCAGCGCGTAAACTGTCGACTTCACGCCGCTCAAGCTGTCCGATGCGCTTACGCTGAACGAAATCGTGGAGTCGGTTTGATAGAACGCCGTCGTTCCTTCGCTTGCGATGGCCGGCGCCGTTCGGTCGATCCAGACGGCGATTGTCTGAGGGATCTCAACATTGCCCGCGTTGTCCGTCGAGCGGTATTCGATGACGTTGCGGCCTTCAACGGATATGACTACCGATCCTTGCACGGCCTTCCATTCTCCGCCGTTCATGCGGTACTCGGTCGCTTGCACGCCGGAACCGTTCGCATCATTTACCGTGAAGTTAAGCGTCACGTCCGCATTGTTGTAGTTGCCCTCTCCCGATAAACCGCCTACCGAGACCATCGTGAGGGGGGCGGCGGCATCGGCGAGCTCGACATCGCTCAGCTTCAGCGGTTTCAACTGGTAGACGCCGCGGAAGATAGAGGAGATGCCGGTCAAGTTCACCAACGTTCCTTCCGGAAACAGCGTCTGGAATTCCGATAAACGAATGTCGGTTCTACCGTCAATCCGAATGGAGACGGAGCCCGACACGCCAACGGCGTTAAATTCGAACGAACCGGCCGGGGCGGCGGTTTTGTACCCGTGGATCACCACGTTGTTCAACTTCACGAGCCGACCCTGGTTGGCTTCGCTCAGCGTGGATTGCGCAAGCGGGACTGGCAGGCTTGCCGTTCCGATTTTCTTCAGCACTACGGGGGCGGTTAGTTCCAGCTCCGTATTGAAGACCGTCTTTACGGCGCTGATAGAGACGACATCGCCGGCGTGGAAGCCCGTATCTGCCTGGAATACATAGATACCCGCGGTTTCGTCCTGAATGTAGAAGCCGTTGCTACCGAACGCGCCTGGTTCGGAGGTGATGATGCCTTCGACCGTGACCAGTTGGTTGTCCGCCGCTTGACGCGCTTCGGCGATAGAGATTTTCTCCGGCACGGGCGTTTCGTCGTTCGGCAGCGGTTCCGCAGGGACGTTGGCGATGGAAACGGCTTTCGTCAGCGCGTTATTGCCGGCGACTTTCAGCCTAAGGTTGGCCGATCCCGCTAAGGACGGATTGATCTGAACCGTCATATCCTTGTAAGCATGGCCGACGGCGTTCGCCGTCATGGAGAAATTGGCGCTGTATCCGTAGCCGGTTGGCCAGGTTCCGTCCGCATTCTGGAACCGGGCAGCTTGGGTGCCGCCGGTCAGATAAATGCCGATGGAAAGATCCGAAATCGTCTGTCCGGGCAGCAGATCATTCGCAACGACCCGGATTTGGAACGTTTGGGCGTTCGGCAGCGTGTTTTGATGCACGAACTCGTAGACCGGATCAACCGGCGGTTGCTGGGAGGACCCGTAAGAGCCCGGCTTAAACGTCGTCGGGTCATACCATTTGTATCCCGGATCCGGCGCGGACCAAGGCTCCGGCTTCGGCTCCGTCGTTAGCGCCGGACTTTCGACCGGCAGCAGCGGCGTCGGTTGGTCCAGTTGAAGGCCCGGCACCTGCGAGAAGTCGGTGTAGCTCTCGTCGTACGCCAGCCACTGTACGGTGCGGACCAGGAATACGGCGTTGTTCGCTTCGCCTTTGAAGCCGTCATAGGTCGTCTTCTTCGCGCCATTGTCCTCGCGCCAATATTTCGGCGTAATGTCCTCTACGGGAGAGGAGTCGCCGATGAAGGCCGCTTTGCCCGCGCCGAACTTGGATACGGCGGCATAAGGTCCTTCCGCGCGTCCGCCTCCGCTGTAGACGCCTTGGTCTACGGCATTTGCCCAGGCATCCACGTTCTTCGGTACATACACAAGCCCTTTTGCTTTGACCGGATCCACGATCGCGAGAGTGGAGCCCGCATGCATGGAGACGGAGGACACGCCGGAGGTGATACCGAACGCCTGACTCGGCGCGACGACATCCGTCACGTTATCGACGTCGCCAAGCGCGTTAAAGCGGAAGCGGACACCGAAGTTTTCGGCCAGCCAATCGGAGCTCTGGACGCCTTGCATCGCCGGTGAGGCCGCTTCCTCCGCGGACATTCCTTTGGCGGGATTGTCCCAGGCGCCGCGGCGGTAGCCGTTCATGGCTTCCGAGGAGTCCCATCGGTTTTTGTTGCGATCCGCATTGTAATGGTCGGCGATGAAGAAGATGCTGCCGCCGTCCTGCACGTACTGCTTCATGGCGTCTTGTTCGGATTTCTTGAAGGGAATGTTCACTTCCCCGACGATGAACACGTCGTAGTCCTTCAGCTTGTCGTAAGAAATCGCTTGCTCCCCGAACGTATAAGGGATGGTGCGCTCGAGAGAGTCCACGGTAAATCCGTTCGCTCTCAGGCCGTCCGCGAAATCGGAGAAACCGCCGTCGATGACCCAATCGGCCGCGCCTGCCGTTTCTCCGTGCGTCTGATCGAACAACACTTTTTTGCCCGTGCCGTCCGGCAACTCGGGAACCGGATTCCCTCCGTCTTTCGTATAGCCATTCGCGGCCGCTTCCGCCTCGGCGTTGAAAAAAATACGCTTGTCCACCGGAACGGAGGCCCACGCTTCTTTGTCCACGTAAATTTTCGTGTCGGAGTTGCCGACAGGCCGCTTCAAGCCATCGCCCGAGAACCGCGCGCGGAATACGAATGGCAGCTCCGTCAGCGTGCTCGCCGGATTCCAGATGCCGACGCCTTGATCCTTCGCCGTCTTGACGGCGGATTGATAGCGGTTATACTCGTCCGCGCTGCCGATCGGCCATATGAAATACGTGACCGCATGGCCTTGTTCGACCATGTGCAGGTTGACATTCAAGCTGTCGGACTTGCGCACGACCTGAGCTAGCAAACGGCCGTATTCATCCGTCGCTTTATCGCCGATCTTCAGAACGACTTCGTCGCCTGCATGCAGTACCGTTTCCATGTAATGCTTCGCCGCGAGGCCGAAATCAAGCTGGTTCTGGTCCGCCGGCGTCTTAATCCCGCCGTTCATATTGATGTAGGCATCCGATTCAGGAGTATCGATGTTCAGAAATCGAACGTTGGTCGCTCCGAAAAGAGGGCTTTGCAGCGCGATCGTGTCGCCGTCAACGACATGGTCGACGACCGCATCGTACTCGCCCGGTTCGGTCGGATAGATTAGCGGCTGATTGGCTGACAGCACGAGATCCGACGCTTTGCGGGGGAGAATTTGATAGCTGGTATATTGCCCGAGAACGCCGGTGACGTCATACCATTTACCCTGCTGTACGGCGGCGATGTCGAGCGCGCCTTCCATGATTCGAACCGTGGTGCCGTTGAACTGCTGATCGATGACCTGGACGTTGTATCCGCCGCCGGCCGGCGAATCCGGCACGAGTTGGAAATAACCCGTAACTCGGACGAGACTGCCCTCGTAGGGTTCTGTAACCGCGGCGTTCTGCAAATCGGCTAAGGTTAATGCCGTCGGATCGGGGAGCGGTTGATCGTGCGCCTTCACCGTAATAGCCGTCGGGCTGATTTCCGTTAAGTTCTTATAGGAAGTAATCGATCCTTTGACTTGAATCAGATCGCCTTCCTTGAGATCCGGAAAACCGGACGGGGATCCGCTGTATACGTTGATACCGCCTGTGCTGTCCTGCATGAAGGTCGAGAGACTGCTCCCGCCGATAGCAGCGTTGTCAGCCGTTACGACGCCCTCGATCGTTACGGTGCCGCCGGCTTGTTTAGCCTCGGCGATGCTGATGACGCCGGGATCTTCCGGGCCCGTATCTACGAATGCGAGCGCGGTGGGAGACTTTAAGCCTGGGAACGTGTTATAGGCGCCCAGCGTTCCGGTCACCTTAATCTTCTTCCCAATGATACCGGGGTTGGTTTGCAGGCCGAATGGAGCCCGGTAGCCAGCCGTTAGCTGCACGTCCAGTAATTTGGCTTTGTTCTGCTCGCCAGGGGCATCGGCGATCAGGAAATTGAAGTCGTTGGAAAAGGGAGGTTGGAAATTGGACGACAAAGAACCGGTGGCATGTCCGACGATATAACCGGTCACGGTTCCGGTGCCGCTGTTGTTCGCGATCGCCTCGGCAACCGTCATGGCGTCGCCGTCCGCCGCCGATGCCTTGTTCGGCAGGAAGCCGAGCGCGTTGGTTAATACCATGATGGCTGCAAGCATTGTCCATGAGTACTTTTTCAATAATTTGAATCTCATTTGTCAACTTTCCCCCTCATTGGGTTAATAGGTACTGCCTTTTCACTATGATGAACGGACATGCGGGGAGAATAAGGACAAAGTAAAAAAACATATAGAAATTGTAAAAAATAGAGTGGCTTAGAGGAGGAGGGGCCGGACGAATCATTGGATCGGAGGAAGACATGCCCGAAGTGGCTACGATATTTGGATTAAGCTATAATAGGGGGCATGAACCTAAACTAGTTTAATCGGAAGAGGTAGCTTCTATGGAAGATAGACTGAATTGGGCGGGCAACTACCGATACGATTCTTCGGAAATCATCGAACCGGGAAGTCTGGAAGAGGTTAGAGAGATCATCTTTCGTACTCCGACAATCCGCGCGCTCGGCTCGCGCCACTCCTTCAACGGGATCGCCGATACGCAAGGGACTCAGCTCTCGCTGCGCAAGCTGAATCGGATCATCGAGCTTGACAAGGCGAAGGGGACGGTGACCGTCGAAGGCGGCATTCGGTATGGCGAGCTGTGCGGCTATCTGAATGATCAAGGGTATGCCCTGCACAACCTGGCTTCGCTCCCGCATATCAGCGTAGCAGGTGCCGTAGCGACCGCAACGCATGGCTCGGGCGATCGGAATCAAGGGTTGGCCGGCGTCGTGCGTTCCATCGAGCTGGTGAAGGCGAACGGAGAAACCGTCGTGCTGACGCGAGGTACGGACAGCGATTTCGAAGGTGCTGTCGTCGGGCTCGGCGGACTGGGCGTCGTAACGAAGCTTCAGCTCGACGTGGTGCCTGCTTTCCAGGTAAGCCAGACGGTGTATGATGAGCTTCCTCTGTCGGCGCTTGAAGACGGGGGATTAGAACGGATTTTCTCTTCCGCATACAGCGTCAGCCTGTTTACGAGCTGGGAAGGTCCAAACTTTAATCAAGTTTGGGTGAAACGGAAGCTGAGCGGCGAGGGTGAAGACCATTCGTCCGATTTCTTCGGGGCCACGGCAGCGCCGGCCAAGCGGCATCCCGTGCCCGGCCAGTCCGAGGTGAATTGCAGCGAGCAATCCGGGCTTCCGGGGCCATGGCACGAGCGGTTACCGCATTTTCGCATGGAATTCACGCCAAGCGCGGGCAACGAGCTGCAAAGCGAATATTTCGTGCCGCGGCAGCATGCCTTAGAGGCATTGCGTGCATTAGACAAGCTGCGCGGGCGCATTGCGCCCCTACTCTATATTTCCGAGGTACGCACGATCGCCGCGGACGGCTTCTGGATGAGTCCGTGCTACAAGCAGGATAGCATTGGTTTGCACTTCACATGGAAGCCGGAATGGGAGCGCGTCCGCCAAGTGCTTCCGCTGATCGAGCGGGAACTGGAGGCGTTCGGCGTGCGCCCTCACTGGGGGAAGCTGTTCACGATGGAGCCCGGCATGGTGCAAGCGCGGTATGAGCGGCTGCCGGATTTCCGAAGCTTACTGCTCCGTTACGATCCAACCGGGAAGTTCAGGAACGCGTTCCTGGATGCTTACGTGATGCAATCCTAGCATCGGCAAGGAGCCGCACCCTCGGTTTGAGGGGCGGCTCCGTCTTTTATTCGAGGTTCTCGGGAGCGTATTTCACGTTCGCCATCATTGCAAGCAGAATCGGTCGGGCTTTGTCCAGCTCCGCCAGCTTGTAAGTGATCTCGACGTACACGCGATGGTCGGCATCGTACTCTACCAAGAAGTAATCCGTCCGCGATTCGGAATCCGACGCTCTCGCGGCCGTACCCGCGTAGTTAGGGACGACGGCGAGATCGTCCTCGTAGGTTAGCGGAACGTCTGGCGCACCTTCGCGGAACGTGAGCGATCCTTTCCCTTTCATCAAATCATACGAGTGGCTTCCATCACCGTTCTTCACCGGCATGGCATTGTTAGGCAGGAACAATCCGAAATCCTCCGTATCCGCCTGATACCATTGCGAATATAGATCGTACCCGCCGATTTTCATCCGCAACGATCGAATGCGATCGAACAGAAGAGCGTCGGTATGAAGCGGCTGCTTCATATACCGATAGCCGTCGAGCTTCAAGTCCGTAGCCGGCAACGCTTGAACGGCGGATTGCGGCGTAGGAATGCGTTCCAGCCTATCTCCTCGTTCCGAATAACGATAGCTGCGGAAATCGTCCTCCGTTACCGCGTTGAACGTATGAGTCAGCGAATCGTAGACGAGGGAATCAGGATAGGTTAACCCTAACGGACGATAGACTTCGGCGGATCGAATCTCGTTGCCGAATTTCCTGTAAAGCACAACGGTGCTGCTCTTGGAACGGTGCGATTCGACGAACTCGCTGCGGCCGTCCCCGTCGATGTCCGCCTCCACTCCCGGAATGTCCGTTCTGAAATCGATCGCCGCGGCACCGTCGTCGAACCGAACCCAAGCCGAATAGACGCAGTTGGGCAAGATACATCCGTTACCGTTGATCCTTACGTGCGGCTCCCCGAATAAAGCGCTGCTCTCTAGAGCAAATTGGTCCAATAAACCATAGCCGAAGTCGTAGAACTGGTCGTCCGGCGTCGAGTCCAGCTTCGTCTCGAACGATACGGCAAGGTGCGGCACTTCATCGTCCGGCGTAGTCGTATAGCTGTAGAATGTGCCAAGTCCCTCGAAACGCTGGCTGTCCGTAATCGTAACGGACGACCTGGGGATGCGCTTCATTGTTGTATAGTAATCCTCGTTCGAGGTGAACGGCACATAGGTAAGCGCAACGGATTCGTGCGGCCCCTCTGCCTGCACGCCCGCGACGCTAGCGTCGTTCGTATTCGTTCCGCTCAGCGCCCATACCGTGGCTGCGATGCACACGATCAATGCGGCTGCTGCCGAAGTCCATCCTCGCCAACTGCCTTTCCTCGTGCCCCCGCGAGCAATCGCCGCGTTCACCGCTTGCTTCATCTCGTCGGTGAACACCAACTCTAGTTCCATCCGGCCACGCGCGCGACGATACCAATCGGGTTTAACGCTGTTCATATTCCCACCTCTTCTTTAACTGAGCTTCGACCTTCTGTCTTGCCCGGTGAAGCCTGGATTTAACCGTGCCTTCCGGGATGCGGAGCAAATCGGAAATTTCCTGTACCGATAGCTCGTGCTGCAAGTCAAGGACGAGCGCCTCGCGTAGCTTGCCCGGCAACGCCATCACGATGAGCCAGATCTCGTCGGCGGATTGCTTGCCCATAAATGCGGCTTCCGCCGACATCGCCGTCTGCCGCGGCTTGATGTTGGCGAACGACAGCACCCGTCGAATATAGCTTGAAGATATGTAATTGAGAGCAGTATTGCGGGTAATCGCGAACAACCACGTTTTCAAGCTGGACTGTCCGCGAAAGGAATCGATTTTGTAATGCGCTTTAATGAAAGTCTCTTGCGCGACGTCTTTCGCCAGCTCCCTGTCTTTCGTGATGGCATAGGCGTATTTCAGCACATCGTCGCCGAATTCGTCCATAAGCTCGTCGAGGGAGAACGATTCGACGGCGCTGACGTGCTTCAAATATTCCAACCCCATTTGCTCACCTCCATCCCATTAGACAGGAACGGACTGACGCGCGTTCCGTTATTTTCCGCCTATTATTATTGCCTTCATAAAACAATAGGCGTTTTCTTTCATATTTGCTAGACTGAACAATGGATGATAGAATCGCTTATCTAAATCTTTCTAATACAACGTTGCAACCTTTCGGCGGACATCCGCGTCTGAGAGGGTGCATGGGAGGTGGATCTTCGTGATCGAGCCGGCTCTCATCAAATCCGCGCAAGCGGGCGATCGGGAAGCTCTCGTGGCGCTGCTTCGCGACATCGAGAAACATGTGTACCGCACGGCGTATTACTTGCTGAACAACGAGCAAGACGCGATGGATGCGGCGCAAGAGGCGCTAATACGAATTTATACGAAAATCAACACGTACGAGGAGAAAGCCCAGTTTCGGACTTGGGTCCAGAAAATCGTTACGAATATTTGCATAGATAAATTTCGGCGCAAACGTCCGTCCGTATCGATCGACGAGCATGAATTGGTGTTCGAGTCGAGGGACAACGTAGAAACCGAGGTGCTGACGGCCTATGCGGCGGAAGAAATACGGGATGCGATCGGCAAGCTGCCGGAGCATCATCGCAGCGTCGTCGTGCTCCGTTACTTGCAGGATTTTTCGTACAACGAAATCGCGGACTCGCTCGATCTGCCGCTGAATACGGTCAAATCGTACTTGTTCCGAGCACGGCAACAACTGCAAATATTACTCCACGATTATCAGAAAGGTGGTGTCCGGGGATGAATTGCCAAGAGGTGATGGAACTCATGCAGCGTCATGTGGATGGGGATTTGGATCAACAGGAAACCGCGCTCATGACGGCTCATATTGGCGGATGCCCGGAGTGCGCCGTAATGCTGGAGCGGCTTCAGCGGCTGTCCGATGACTTATCGCAATTGCCTCGCGTCGTGCCGAAGTTCAGCATCGTCGACGCGATTATGCCTCAGCTTGATCGTCTGGAAGCTGAGCGGCTGAACCAATCGGCGCAAGAGGAGACTGACACGCAAGTCGTCGTTCCGCCGATCCGTTCCGAGCGTCCGCGGGGGCGTCTGCTGCGCAGATGGTCCGGCATCGTGGCAGCCGGCATCGTTGCGGGCCTGCTGTTGATCTCTCAGCAGCTCCAATTATCTACCAACCATAGCGATAACGACGCGGCTGCACCGAGCGATTTCAGAAACTCCGCACCCGGGGCGAATGAACTTCAATACGCGACAACGATGGAAGATGGCGAAGCCCCGGCAGCAGCGCCTCAAGCAAGCGAATCCGAGCCGAGCTCGTCCGCGAAGATGGCGCCGCCGGAATCGCTCTCGGGCGGCGCCGCCCAGGAAGCCCCGCCGGCTTCCGTGCAGAGGATCGATAACGGCAACGCGGCTTCGATCGCGGAGCCTAATATCAATAGTGCCGAAGTGGCCGATCAGTACGGAGTCACCACATTCGAGACTCCGACCCTCGAGTCCGTAGAGGGAGCCCAATCCAAATCGGCGGATGTAAATTCGGTCACCGGCTTCGCCGCCCAGGCAACGGCGCTCGTATCGCCCGACGGCCAATGGCGAGCCGCCGCGATCGAAGGCGACGGGACGCTCCGGATCTATGCGACGAAGGACGATAGCTTAGTATTCGAATCAGAGCAACGCTCGGGCTCGCTGGCCGGCCTCTCGTGGGATCCGGAAAGCAAGCAGCTGACGTACACGTGGACCGACGAGAAGGGCCATTCCACTGCCCTTGCCTATAGCGTGGATGATATTCAAGAAATTAAGCCTTAAGACAAGTCACCTATCTTGCACCTGCGGCGTATAGTATACGGAGAGAGTTGACGTTCGTTCTATCGGACGGCGTCACGGTCGTTCGCGCACGGTACCATGGGCCGGCCGGCGAACGTTGATATAGATGTCCGAGAACAAAGGGATCATGCCGAATGGTAGGCGTGATCTCTTTGTTGTGTTATTGTGGATTCAGGAATACGATCGTGCCGCGCAAGCGAAGAAGGAGCATGCAGGATGGACGCCAAACAGGCTTTTCGCCAGATTAAACAGGGCCAAGTCGCGCCCGTATACATATGCTACGGAACGGAATCCTATCTGATGAACGAGTTCATCGAGCGGCTTGTCGAGCAGCTCGTGGAGCCGGAGCACCGGGAGATGGCGCTCGTTCGGTTCGACACGGGAGAGTCGCCTGCCGACGCGATACTCGAAGAAGCGGAGACGCTGCCGTTCCTCGTGCCGAGCAAAGTCGTGCTCGTGCGCGACAGCGTCTTGTTCGCTTCGGGGAAGGAATCGGCGAAAGTCGAGCACCGTCCCGAACGGTTGCTGTCCTACCTCGAGCAGCCGTCGGAGACGACCGTGCTCGTATTCCTCGTCCCGCACGAGAAGCTGGACGAACGCAAGAAGCTCGTCAAAGCCGCCAAGGCGGCTGACTTCGTCATTCCGTTCACGCCTCTGTCGGCCGAGGAGCTCGCGCAATGGATTCATAAACGCGCGACGAGCCGCGGCAGAACGCTCGCGAAGGACGCCGGCGAGGAGCTGCTGAGGCGCGTCGGCACCGATATGCATTCGCTGGCGGCGGAGATGGACAAGCTGATCCTGCACGCGGGAGCGGAAGGCACCATTACGCTAGACGCCGTGAACGAGCTTGTCATCGTCGCCACGGAACAGAACGTGTTCCGGTTAACCGAAGAGCTTGCAGCGCTTAGAACGGGCCCGGCGATCGCCCTATACTACGATCTGCTCAGGCAACGCGAGGAACCGATTAAGCTGATGGCGCTCATGGTGCGGCAATTCCGCAACATGCTGCACGTCAAGGAGCTTGCCAGCCAAGGCTATTCGCCGCAGCAGATGGCAGGGCAGCTCGGATTGCATCCGTATGCGGTTAAGATTACCGCGGAGCAAGCCCGCAAATTCAGCCTGGAGCGGCTGGCGACGCTGTTGTCGGAGCTTGCGGACCTTGATTACGCGATGAAGACCGGCCAAGTCGACAAGACGCTCGGGCTCGAGCTCTTCCTGCTCAAGACCGGTTCCGCCGGAGCGAGCTAATCTTAACAACAACAGAAAAGCCATCCCTGAGGGGGATGGCTTTTTCGCTAGCTAACCGTAACTATAAGAGAGCGGTTACCCAATATGCATCAGGCACAAGCTTACGCTTGCGCGGACAATGCGTTCAATTTCTTGGCCAGACGGGACTTTTTGCGGGCAGCTGCGTTCTTGTGAACGAGCCCTTTCGTTACCGCTTTATCCAACTTCTTCTGAGCCGCGACCAGTGCCGCTTTAGCAGCAGCAACGTCTGTTCCGACTACTGCTTGATCGGCAATTTTAACGGCCGTACGCAGTGCGGATTTCTGCGAAGCGTTGCGCAGACGGCGAGCTTCGTTCGTTTTCGTGCGTTTGATAGCGGATTTGATGTTCGGCATTCTTTTCACCTCCTGCAAAACAGAAGTATTTCTCCACACAACTTGTAACATTCTATCATGGAGGGGGTTAAATAGCAAGGTAAACATCCCATTGCATGCCGGGTGATCCCGTATGCCCCTTGCAAGATGACTACCCGCATAGGAAAGGGGATACACACGACTCGATGGACAAAGATTTGGCGTTATACGACATTCGAACGGACCTCGCGATCGAGGCGAAGGAGCTGGCGTCACAGGGAGGAGCGGAAATTCCCGGCGTATGGTCGGAGAAGGTCACGCAAGGCGAAGTGACCGTCAGCAGAATGCATATCCAAACCGATGAAGGCTCAAGGCGAATCGGCAAAATGCTGGGTCACTACGTCACGCTCGACGTGCCCGGCATGCGTCAGGGCGATACCGAACTTCAGGATCAGATCGCAACGACGTTCGCGCAAGAATTCGAGGCGTTCCTGACGCGGATCGGAGTTAACCGAATGGGGAGCGTGCTGATCGTCGGTCTCGGCAACCGCAACGTAACGCCGGATTCGTTAGGTCCGCTCGTCGTAGAGAACGTCTTGGTGACGCGGCAGTTCTTCGAGCTGATGCCCGATCAGGTCAGTCCGGGCTACCGGCCGGTCAGCGCGATTGCGCCGGGAGTGCTCGGCACGACGGGAATCGAGTCTAGCGATATTATTCAAGGTATCGTAGAGAAAGCGAAGCCGGACCTCGTCATCGCGATCGACGCGCTCGCGTCCAAGGCGCTCGAGCGGGTGAACACGACCATACAGATCGCCGATACGGGTATTCATCCGGGCTCGGGCATCGGCAACAAGCGCAAAGGGCTCACCAAGGATATACTCGGCGTCCCGGTGATCGGGATCGGAGTCCCCACCGTCGTGTATGCATCGACGATCGTGGGCAGCACGATCGAGTTGATGGTCGAGCACATGAAGAAGCATACCGAGAATTCCGGCCAACTGTTCGGTACGCTGGGGCAATTGGAGACGAACGAAAGGCTTCAATTAGTGAAAGAAGTTCTTCAGCCGGTCGGGCACGATCTGCTCGTAACGCCGAAGGAGATCGACAAGTTCATGGAGGATATCGCGAACGTGATCGCCAGCGGGCTCAACGCCGCCCTCCACGAGGCCGTAGATACCGATAACGTCGCCGCATATACGCACTGAATCCAAGTGACCGCGCCGCTCTTCCGCCGAAGAGCGGTTTTTTCGCGTGTAGGTTATGCCGTTTATAGACCTTTCCTTAAGGCAATAATGATCATCGGTATTCGGGGGACTTTCTATCAACGATCGTTCTATCAGTCTACTTCCTCTCATAGGATGGATTAAGAGATCATTCCGAGAGAGAGGGCGCAGTCGACACGCGCCCGGGAGGTACCGATGAAACGAGTCGTCGTGGCTATGGATTGGGCGTTGATGCGGGCGAGATGGCGGCGGGTGCTCATTACGGGCAAAGCCTTCGTCGTGCTGAGCTTGTGCTCGATGATTCTGTTCATTCTGCTAGGGATAGGAGGCATGCTTCAGAAGAAAATGTCGGCTTCTCCCGTTCAATCCATGAGAGGGCTGGCGGCATCGTTATCGGGACAGGTGTTCCAAACGCTGCTTAGCATGGAGCTCCCGAACATGGAGACGGAAGACGACGGTTCTCCGCTGCAGGCGGACAAGCTGGCGGCGTTCTTGCTTCGCTTCGTTACCGGCATTAATCCGGGCGACCCGCAAAGCCTGATCGCGCAAGAGATGCCGGGAATGGACCGGGACCATTCCGTCTTGCTGCGCCCGGGATCGGGCGAACCGGAAGCGCCGGAGGATCATAGCCCGATCGAGGGGACCGGGAACGGGACGCAGCCTCCCGAGGCGCAGCAGACGGAGCCGACGGCTTCGGACGAGCCCGAACCGGAGCAGCCGCCCGCGACGCCCGAACAAGCATCGTCGGGCAACGAGACGGACGAGCAGACGACGAACGGCAGGAAAGTCGTATTCATCTACCATTCGCACAATCGGGAATCTTATTATCCGGAGCTGAAGTCCGGCGCGAAAGACCCGAATTCCGATACGGTCAACGTAACGCTAGTGGGCAAGCGGTTGGCGCAGCAGCTGGAGAAGGAAGGCATCGGAAGCACGCATTCGAACAAGGATTACCCTTCATCGGTCAAAGGCTACAACTGGAATTATTCGTACAAATATTCGTTGCAGACGGTGAAACAAGCGCTTGCCCGCAACGATAAGCTGACTTTCTTCTTCGATCTCCATAGAGACTCGCAGCGGCGTTCCAAGACGACGGCCACCATTAACGGCAAGGACTACGCGCAAGTGTATTTTATCATCGGACACCGGAACCCGAATTGGCGCGAGAACGAAGCGTTCGCGAATCAACTCCACGAGAAGCTGGAGGAGAAGTATCCGGGGCTGTCGCGCGGCGTATGGGGCAAGACGGCGGCGAACGGCAACGGCGAATACAATCAATCGGTCGCCCCGGACAGCGTGCTCATCGAGATCGGCGGCGTCGACAATACGCTCGAGGAATGCTACCGCACGGCGGATGCGCTCGCGGAAGTCATCGCGGAGCAATATTGGGACGAGCAGGACGCAGTTAAAGCTAACGCTAAAGCGGCACCATAAAACGGAGGAGGCGATCGATATGCGTCGGGATACGTTCAAGCTGGCCATGCTTGCGGCGATTGTCGCGTTCGCGGTTTTATACGGGATGGAGCTGTCGTCCAGAGGAATCGAGAACGTGAACGGAAAAGTCGTAAACACGGACGACGGCACGCTGTCGGATCTCGAAGCGACGGACGAGTGGGTGCTGCCGACTCGCGAACCCGCCAAGCAACGACCTTCGCCTGCGAAGACGACTGAATCCGGCAAGCTGCTGGACGAAGAGCAATACAACGATTGGGACGCCGAGCTGTACGAGGTTCCCCGCAACGATCATAAACCGCTCGTCGACCGCGTCTCCGGCGCGACGGCCGAGGCGTTGCACGGGATTTCGAAAGGCGGAATCAAGTTCGTCGTATCGTTGTTCGATAAAGTGACGGGGTAAAAAACCAGTTGTTGACAATGCCGTCAAGCGTATGTTACTCTCATATCCAAGAAAGCTTACTAGAATTATCGGAATTAAATGCAGTCCACCATTCGCATGGAGACTTTCCCTACCTTTGACGGGTAGTTGGAAAGTCTTTTTGCGTTCCGGGGCGAGAAAGGATGACGGACGATGAGCGTGCCATTGCTGGAAATCGAACGGTTGAATAAATCGTTCCAAACGCCGAAGACGGTCGTGACCGCGCTAAGCGGCATCGATCTGAAAGTACAAGAAGGGGAGTTCATTACCGTGATCGGGCCGAGCGGGTGCGGGAAAAGCACGCTGCTCAAGATCGTCGCCGGTTTGGATTTAGCTTACGAAGGAAGCGTCAAGCTGAGCGACAAGGAAGTTGCGGGACCCGGTATCGACAAAGGGTTCATTTTTCAGGAGCCGAGACTGTTCCCTTGGTTGACCGTCGAGAAGAACATCGCCGCCGATCTGTCGCTTAGAAATCCGGACGTTCGGAAGAAGGTCGATTCTCTCATCGAGCTCGTAAAGCTGCAGGGCTTCGAGAAGGCGTATCCGCGCGAGCTGTCGGGGGGCATGGCGCAGCGGGTCGCGATCGCCAGGGCGCTGCTCCGCAATCCGAAGGTGCTGCTGCTCGACGAGCCGTTCGGCGCGCTTGACGCCTTTACGAGGGCGCACATGCAAGAGGTGCTGCTGGACATCTGGCAGCATAACCGGACGACGATGATCTTCGTTACCCACGACATCGACGAGGCGATATTCCTCGCGAACCGGATCGTGATCTTGAAGCCGCGGCCGGGCAGCATTCGCAGCATCGTGCCGGTAACGCTGCCGTACCCGCGCAAGAAGGCGACGACGAGTTTCCAATCGCTGCGGTTGAAGGTGCTCGATGAATTCGAGCGGCTCGAGGAAACCGAATATGTCGATCGCGCCGGTTTATAACGAGAGGGGGAATGACTTATGAGCCGACAAGCCGGAACGGCCGGGACCGCCGGATCCGTTGCGAGAGCGCCGAAACGCTGGGTGATTCTCGCGCTAGGTTCGCTGCTGCCGGTAACGCTGTTAGCCGTATGGCAAGCGCTCGGCGACCTCGGGTATATCTCCACGATGCTGTATCCGACGCCGCTGACGATCGGTGAAGCGTTCGTCGATCTAAGCGCTTCGGGAGAGCTGTGGACGCACTTGCAGATCAGCCTGACGAGGGCCGCGATCGGGTTCGCGCTCGGCGGAGGATTGGGACTTCTTCTGGGCGTAGCCGTAGGTTTGTTCCGGAGCACGGAGAAGGCGCTCGATCCGACCGTCCAGATGCTGCGCATGGTGCCGTCGCTCGCGCTGGCTCCTCTGTTCGTGCTATGGTTCGGCATCGGAGAAGAGTCCAAGATCCTGCTCATCGCCAAGGGGGCATTCTTCCCGCTCTATATCAATACGTACTTAGGCATCCGGTCGGTGGATCGTAAGCTGTTCGACGTGTCGCGCGTCCTCTCGTTCGGCCGGTTCAAGCAAATCGTAAGGCTCGTGCTGCCCGCATCGCTGCCTAACGTGCTGTTGGGCGTACGGATATCGCTCGGCGTCGCATGGCTCGGATTGGTCGTGGCGGAGCTGATGGCTTCCACGTCGGGGATCGGCTATTTGATGTCCGACGCCAGGCAATTCACGAAGACCCCGATCGTATTCGTCGGCATAGCGGTGTTCGCGATCGTCGGGAAGCTGACGGATTCGCTAGTCCGTCTGCTCGAGAGAAGATGGCTTCGTTGGCAAGACACTTATAAAGGATAAACGATATGGAGGGATAGATCATGAGCATCGAACAAGCGGAACTTCGCCTGCCGCCGGCCGCGGCGCCGCCCGTGCCATCTGCATCGCCTATCGCGGATCCACCGGGTCGGAGCAAAGTCGTCGTCAGAAAGCCGGCTTCCAAGTGGAGGTCGATCGGCATCGATTTCGCGATCGGAGCAACGCTGCCCGTCTTAATCGTCGCATTATGGCAATGGGCGGCGGAGCGCGGATGGACGAATCCGCTGTTTTTTCCGGCGCCGGACGTCATCGCGGGCGCTTTCAGCTCCCTGATCTCGTCAGGAGAGCTGTTCCACCACTTAGGCATCAGCGTGTGGCGCGCGCTCATCGGATTCGTCGTCGGAGGCAGCATCGGCTTGCTGCTCGGGTTGTTGTCGGGCTTGTCCCGCAAAGCGGAGTACGTGCTCGACCCGAGCCTGCAAATGCTGAGGACGGTTCCCCATCTCGCCATAGCCCCGCTCGTGCTGCTCTGGTTCGGCTTCGGGGAACAGTCGAAAATCGTCATCATCGCGCTAGGTGCTTTTTTCCCGCTTTACGTGAACACGTTCATGGCCATCCGCAACGTCGATAACAAGCTGTTCGACGTGGCGAAGGTGCTCGCGTTCGGTCGCGCGAAGCTGTTGTTCCGGCTCGTGCTGCCCGCGGCTTTGCCCGGCATTCTGCTAGGCGTTCGGCTGTCGCTCGCGCTTTCTTGGATCGGACTCGTCGTCGCGGAATTGATCGGCTCCCAATCCGGGGTCGGATTCCTGATCAATCTCGGGAAGCAGACGTCCGCCACGGAGGACATATTCGTCGGCGTCATCATCTTCGCCATCGTCGGCAAGCTGGTAGATTCCCTCGTGCGGCTGCTGGAGCGGAAGCTTCTGCATTGGCGCGAGAGCTTCGAAGGTTAACAACATCTATACAAGATAAATGAGGAGGATTGGAGCAATGAGCGTACAACAACTGAACGATTTGGCGTTGGATACCGACGTGCTCGTCATCGGAGGAGGTCCGGCAGGAACGTGGGCCGCTCTTACGGCGGCGGGGAACGGCGCGAAAGTCGTGCTTGTCGACAAAGGCTACTGCGGTTCGAGCGGCGCGACGGCGCCATCCGGCACGGGCGTCTGGTACGTCAAGCCGGACGAGAAGCTGCGCGAGGAAGCGAAGGGGAGCCGGTATACGCTCGGAGGACATCTCGCGGAATCCCGTTGGATGGACCAGGTGCTCGACCGGACCTATGAGAATATGAACAAGCTCGCGGCGTGGGGATATCCGTTCCCGCTTGACGACTCGGGCACGCCTTACAAACGCGGGCTGCAAGGACCCGAGTACATGAAGCTGATGCGCAAGCTCGTACAGAAGGCGGGCGTGAAGATCCTCGATCATAGCCCCGCCGTGGAATTGCTCGCGGACGAACACGGAGTCGGGGGCGCGACGGGCGTGCGGCTGCAAGCCGGCGGGACGTGGACGGTGAGGGCCGGCGCGGTCATCATCGCGACGGGAGGCTGCGCGTTCCTGAGCAAGGCGCTCGGCACGAACGTGCTGACGGGCGACGGTTACTTGTTCGCCGCGGAAGCGGGAGCGGAGCTCTCGGGCATGGAATTCTCGAACGCTTACGCGATCTCGCCGACGTTCTCGTCGGTAACGAAAACGGCCTACTATCGCTACGCTTCGTTCTATTACGAGGACGGCACGGTCGTAGAAGGGGCCGGTTCGACTCGCGGTCGGTCGGTGATCGCCCGCAATCTGCTTCAAGGCAGACAGGTGTACGCCCGGCTAGATCAAGCGCCGGAGGATATCCATCACCTGCTGCGTGTCGGCCAGACGAATTTCTTCCTGCCGTTCGACCGGCTCGGCATTAATCCGTTCACCGATAAGTTCCCGGTTACGCTTCGTCTTGAAGGAACCGTACGGGGAACGGGCGGCATTCACGTCATCGACGAGAACTGCGCGACGATCGTGCCGGGGCTGTATGCGGCCGGAGACGCGGCAACGCGCGAATTCATCTGCGGCGGCTTTACCGGCGGCGGCAGCCATAACGCGGCATGGGCGATGTCCTCGGGCTCGTTCGCGGGCGGCGGCGCGGCGAAATTCGTCAAGAAGCTCGGCGAGAAGAACGAGACGCGCAAGCTGAGAGGATTGTCGTCCACGACGCTGACCCACCGGAAGACGGGGGCGCCGGAGGCGTTGACCGCTTCTCGGACGCAGGAGCGGATCGAAGCGGTCAAGGACGAAGTGACGCCGTACGACCGCAATCTGTTCCGTACAGACGAAGGCCTCGCGCGGTCGCTCGATCGACTCGACAATCTGTGGAAGGACATTCGAGGCTCCGTATCGACTCGCGACGCGGAAGGCGTGAAAGCAAGGGAGACGGCCGCCATGGCCGCAACGGCGCGCTGGATGTACCGCACCGCGCAGGCACGCACAGAGACGCGGGGCATGCACAAGCGGGAAGATTATCCGAAGCTCGACGCATCGCAGCGTTACCGCCTGGTTGCCGGAGGCCTGGATGATATTCGCGTCCGCAAGGTAGAAGTCGCCGAACCGATCGCGGCGTTGAAGGAGGGCGCGCATTAATGATTGAACTGCTCAGCCAAGAGAAATGCATTTCTTGCAATCAATGCGTGAGCGTCTGCCCGACGAACGTGTTCGAGAAAGTCGAGGACGGCATTCCGGTCATCGCTCGCCAGAGCGACTGCCAGACATGCTTCATGTGCGAACTGTATTGCCCGGTTGACGCCCTGTACGTCGCTCCGGACTCCGAGACTACGTTATCCGTGAGCGAGGATCAGCTGGAAAGCAGCGGCTTGCTCGGCGGCTATCGGGAGAAAGTCGGCTGGGGACCGGGACGCACGCCGGTGTCGAAGCACGAATACATGTACCAGCTCGCGGTCAAAACAGCAACTTAACGCGGTGATCGAATGTGGTCTTATACTGGAGAGGAGTCATCTGACATGACTAGGAAAAAGGCAGGAAAGTACTTACGACATACGAGTTGGATTGTTCTAGCTATTATTGCATTGATCGTTGTTCAAGCTTGCGGCAAGAAAGACAACAACAAGGATGCGGTTGCCGCCGCAGCTCCATCTGAAGCGGCGGAGTCGGCCAGTACGCACGCCGACGTCCCGAAGAAGCTTGTCTATGGCTACATCGGCACGAATAAGCTCAACCTGCCCGGCGGCGCTGAAGGTTGGGGTCTCTATAAGGGGATTTTCCAAGAAGAGTTGAAGAAATACGGCGTCGAAGAGATCGAGACGGTCGGATTTCCGAACGGTCCGGACCAGACCGAAGCGCTCATCAGCGGACGTCTCGATTTCGGCAGTCTTGGCGATACGCCGGCGATTCTGGCCCGCTCATCCGGCGCCAAGACGCGCTTGATTACGCAGCCGTTGATCGATAACATCGGCTACCTCATCGGTAAGAAGGACGGTCCGAAGACGCTTGAGGAATTGGCGGGCAAGACCATCGCGATCCAGAAAGGCTCGTATATGCATCGATATATCGCGGGTCTGTTGAAAGAGAAAGGCATCAAAGACGTCAAGCTGGTTCATTTGCTGCGTCCGGACGGGGAAGCGGCGCTTGCCCGCGGAGAAGTCGATGCGATGACGAACTCGGGGGTGCCTTCGCTAAAGCTGCTCGATCAAGGTTTCCCGCTCATCGACAAATCCTCCGATCATCCGGAACTGCTCGGCACGAGCTCGACGGTCGTATCGGAAGCTTTGCTCAAGAAGTTCCCCGATTTCCCGAAAGTATGGAACGATGCGCGCTTGAAGGCGCTGGAAGATCTGAAGCAGCATGAAGACGAATATTACGAATTCATCGCCCAAGTGAATAACACGACGCCGGATCTCGTGAAGAAAGTGTCGCCGATCACGCAAATCGAGGAAGTTCCGTTCACGGACGAAGGTCTCAAGCGGCTCGACGGAACGAAAAATTTCCTCGTCGAGGAGAAGCTCGCCACCGAAGATTTCAATATTAACGATTGGGTTCTAAGATAGGAGGGATTGGCTTTGGCATCGCACACGTTGGCGGTTGCAAGTTTCGAGATTCCGCTCGGGAACGGGCTGCGCATCCACGGAGAAGTACGGGTGCTGGAGGATGGCCGGCGTAAACCGGTCGTCCTGCTCGGGCACGGCTTCCGAGGCCATCGGCTATGGTCGTTCTGGCCGGAGGTCGCCAGAAGGTTCGCGGAACAGGGCTATTATACGGTTAGTTTCGATTTCTCCCGCATTGCGGCGGAGGAAGACCAGCTCGACGCCAAGTCGGTCGCGGAGGCAGCGACGTTCGGACGGGAGCTGGCCGACTGGGAAGCGCTCGTCTCGCGATTGCGCACGGAGGGTCTCGGTTTGAACGATGAAGCCGACTCGGAACGAATCGCCGTTCTCGGACATAGCCGCGCGGCCGGAAGCGGGTTGCTGTTCGCCGCCCGCAGACCGGAGGTGCGAGCGTTCATCGCATGGAACGGAGGAGCTTCCGCTCCGCTTGCCCCGGTTATTCCCGAAGGAGCGACACCGTCGCTTAGGGACCAAGCGATCATTGACGATCTGGAACGGAGCGCCGATCGGTACGACGTGTACGGAGCGTACGGCGATCTGTCTATTCCGGCGCTTGTCGTTCAAGGCGGAGCCGATCATGAGCGGCTGTTGAAAGCCGTGTCCGGGCTGCAGGAGACCTATCCCGACCATTCGGTCGTGTGGATACCAGGCGCCGACCATACGTTCGGAGCGAAGCATCCGTACGAAGGCTTCACGAAGCATTTGGAGGAAGCATTCGAGAACTCGATCCGTTTTCTGCGGCGAGTGTTCGCAACCCAAGACAATAGGAGGGACGCGCTATGAGTTCGATTCAGACGAAAGATTGGGAGCTGCCCGTCCGATATACGGCGGAAGTCGCGAACGCGCGCCAAGCGAACGCTCTCGTACATCCGCTTATCTTGAACCGCTGGTCGCCTAGAGCTTACGAACCGCGTCCGGTGCCGGAAGAGCTGCTGGCAACCGTTCTGGAGGCCGCCCGTTGGGCGCCCTCCTCCAGCAATCAACAGCCATGGAGATTTTACGTGGCGCGTACGCCGGAGGAGCATGAGACGTTCCGTTCTTTCATCAAGCCGAACAACCGCTTATGGACGGATGGTGCTCCGGTCCTGATTCTGATCGCTTCCGAGAAGCTGAAGGAAGACGGCGCGCCGAACGGCGCGCACGCTTTCGACGCGGGAGCGGCGTGGGGGATTCTGGCCTTGCAAGCGCAGCTCGTCGGACTGTCGACGCGCGCCGTAGGCGGATACGACCGCGACAAGGCGAGAGAAGCGCTGGGCACGCCGGACCATATCGAATTGCACGCGGTGATCGCCCTCGGTTATCGCGGCGATGCGGCTTCGTTGCCGGAATCGCTGCGCGAACGGGAGAAGCCTAACGGCAGGCGTTCCGCGCGCGACAGCTTGCTGCCCGTGCCGACCGCCGCGGGGCGATGACCGTATACGCGGATCGGACGACAAGGTTCGTCCATACTTACTTTCACGCGCTGACTCACCGGAACTATCGCACGTTCTGGCTGGGGCAGTGCGTTTCCTTAATCGGCACGTGGGTGCAGAACATTAGCCAAGCCTGGCTCGTTCTCTCGCTCACGAAGTCGCCGCTGTTGCTCGGTATGCTGGGGCTGGCGCAATTCCTGCCGTTAACCGTTCTGTCGCTTTTCGCGGGCGTGATCGTCGATAAGTTTCCGAAGCGGACGATTCTTATGGTCACTCAGACGGTCGCGATGACGCTGGCGTTCACGACCGCTGCGCTCGTCTTCGCCGGCGCGATTCGGTTCGAGCACATCCTAGTCATGGCTTTGCTGCTCGGCGTTGCCAATACGTTCGACATGCCGACGCGGCAATCGATGAACATCGAGCTCGTCGGCCGCGACGATCTGACGAACGCGGTGGCGCTTAATTCGATGACGTTCAATCTCGCCCGGATCGTCGGGCCATCGATCGGCGCGCTCCTCATGGCCACGGTAGGGGTAGGCTGGTGCTACTTGCTCAACGGCATGACGTTCATCTTCGTCTTGTTTACGCTCAGACAATTGAAGCTGTCCCCGTTCACTAGGGCAGCCCGGGCCGGCACGACCGTATGGGGCGAAATTCGCGACGGACTATCGTATATTCGTTCGAACGCGCGGCTGGCTCAGACGGTGCTGTTCGTCGCGATCGTCGGGACGCTGGGCTTCAACTTCAACGTGCTTGTTCCCGTATTGACGAAGGAAGTACTCGGCGCGGGAGAAGCGACCTACGGAGTGCTCATGTCATGCCTCGGCGTCGGGTCCCTGATCGGCGCGCTGACGATCGGTATAAGGAGTCGGAGCGGTCCGAAGCTGAAGCTGACGATCTCTCTGAGCATGATCGTCCCGCTCAGCCTCATGCTGCTGGCGTTCGCGCGTACGCCTGAGGTTGCTTGCGTACTGCTGCTAGCCTGCGGCTTTCTCAACATCGCGATATCGACGAACAGCAACTCTTTGCTGCAGATGTCCGCCGCCGACGAATACCGCGCGAGGGTCATGAGCGTGTACACGCTCGTATTCGCCGGAAGCACGCCGTTCGGCAATTTGTTCACGGGTTGGGCGGCCGATAAGTACGGCACAGACGTCGCGTTCATCTGCTGTGGCGCTCTAGCGTTGGCGCTGGGCGCGGCGGTCGTATATGCTTATCGCGGCAGCGGTAGGCGAGAGCCGCTTGACGAACCCGCGACGCATCGACTATGATGGAGTCACTTCAACCGTTAAGGGGAACGAATTTATGTTGGTCTTGGTTCTGAACTGATAATCCAATAAGCTGTGCCAATGCATTGCGGGTCGAATTGCCTTCCGTAGAGGGTCTATTTCGTCGTAAGCATGAGGCGCGGTCGGATGCCAGTGAAGAACCCGGTACATTTCCCTCGCCCGCGGGCGTATTGTAGGAATGTTAGCCGTGTCCATTCGGGCACGGCTTTTTTGCGTCTTCGCGTAGTTTGCGCCGGGGCGTCGCGCTTCGAAAGTGTTAATAACGACAAATCGACAGTTATTTCGCATCGAAAATAAGGTTGAAGAGCGAATAACAACAAATCGATCGTTATATTCTCGAAACAGCGCGGTCATTAGGCATCTGGGCCGAAACAACTGCAAATCGTTGTTATTTCTAAGCAAACCGGCTGCAGCGGAATAAATAACTGCAACCCGTTGCTATTTTCCCGAAGGACGCGACCAACCAACATTTAGGAGGCTTTCCCCTTGAGAACCCATGCATTGAACAAATTAGAATATAACCGCGTAATCGAAATTTTGTTGACATATGCCACGACCTACTTGGGACGCGGGCAGATCGAGAAGCTGGAGCCGATCGACAGCCTGCCGGTCATAACTAGGAAACTCGCCGAAACGGAGGAAGCCTGCAGGCTGCTGGCCAAAGGCGCAAGCGCGCCGCTGCCGTCGCTCGAAGGAATGGAGACGATCATGGCGCTGCTCGGCACCGGGTACGTCTTATCGGAGCAAGACTTCGGGCACCTCGCCCAATTCGCCCGCAGCTGCGAGCAACTGAAGCAGTATATGGCTTCGAAGAAGACGGAGGCGCCGTCGGTTGCCTCTTACGTCTACGCGATGCACGACTTAAAGCCGCTGCGCGAGCAGATCGAGCAATGCGTCGATAGAGGGCGGATCGTGGATACGGCCAGCAACAACCTGCATAAAGCGCGCAAGAAGATCCGCGTCGCCGAGGAACGGCTGCAGAAACGGCTGGACGGAATGCTGTCGCGTCTGTCCGATATTCTGCAAGAGCGGCTCGTCAGCCAACGGAACGGGCGGTACGTGCTGCCAGTGAAGAAGGAATACCGCAAGAGAGTGCCGGGTACGGTGCTGGACGAATCCGCCAGCGGGCAGACCGTCTTCGTGGAGCCTTCGGAAGTCGCGGGTCTCCAATATGAGCTTAGCGCGCTTAGATCCGAGGAGACGCGCGAGGAAGCGCTCATCTTAGCGCAGCTTACCGGCGTCGCGGAAGGGTATGCGCACGAGCTTGGCATTAATATGGAGACGGTGGGCCACTACGACTTCCTCTTCGCGAAAGCGAAGTGGGGGCTTGCGATCGGCGGCGTGGCGCCGAAGATGAACGAAGATAGGCTGATCGATCTGAGAGAAGCCCGGCACCCGTTGTTGTCCTCCAAGCCGGTGCCGTTGAACGTTAAGCTCGGCGGCGACTACCGGGCGCTGCTCATCACCGGCCCGAATACGGGCGGCAAGACCGTCGCGCTGAAGACGGTCGGGCTGCTCACGCTGATGGCTCAGTCCGGACTGCTCATACCGGCGGCGGAAGGCAGCAACCTGGCGATATTCCGATCGATCGAGGTCGATATCGGGGACGATCAGAGCTTAGACGCCTCGCTCAGCACCTTCTCGTCGCACCTTCGCAACGTCATCGATATTCTCGGGTACGCAGGGAACAGAACGCTTGTTTTGCTCGACGAGCTGGCGACCGGCACGGATCCCGGCGAAGGCGTCGGCTTGTCCATCGCCGTGCTTGAGGAGCTGTATCGCCGCGGCGCGGCGCTCATGGCGACGACCCATTTCAACGAAATCAAGGAATACGCCCGCGTGACCCCGGGGTTCCGCAACGCCCGCATGGCGTTCGACGAAGAGACGCTTCGTCCGCTCTACCGTCTGGACATGGGCGAAGCCGGCAACAGCTATGCGTTCGTCATCGCCGCGAAGCTCGGCATTCCGCAGCAGATTATCGACCGGGCGCGCATCATTACGGGAAGCTTGAAATCCAGCGGAGACTCGAACTCATCTGCCGTTATCCCCGTCGCTCAGTTAGAAGAAGCGCAGCCGAAGAAGGCGAATATGCAGCAGGCACGCCTACCTGCGCAGCAGCCGGTCTCCGTCCAGCCGGATTGGGAAGTCGGGGACGTCGTCTTCGTCCCGCATCTGAAGCGGACCGGCGTCATCTATCGGCTGCCCGACGAGCGCGGCAACGTGACGATTCAGATCCAGAAGGAGAAAATCGTCATCAACCATAAGCGCATCCGCCGATACATCGAGCGCAAGCAGCTGTATCCCGGCCAAGATTACGACATGGATATCGTATTCGACACCGTGGAGAATCGGAAGAAGCGCAAGCTGATGAACAAACGCCACGTCGACGGCATAACGATCGAATCTCCGCCGGAAAAATAACCAAGACATCCATTCATTGATGCATGCGTCCTCCGCTGTTATAATGAAGTGATAGTCAAGCGACGCAAGGAACCGGCTGGAGGGTATTTATTTTCATGGCAGAACCTACGATCAAACAAAGCCATATTCGCAATTTCTGCATTATCGCGCATATCGACCACGGCAAATCGACGTTGGCCGACCGCATACTGGAATATACCGGCGCGCTCACCTCCCGCGAAATGCAGGAGCAGGTGCTCGATTCGATGGACCTCGAGCGCGAGCGCGGCATTACGATTAAGCTTCAGGCCGTACGCCTGAAGTACAAAGCCGACGACGGCGAGACGTATTTGCTGCATCTGATCGATACGCCGGGGCACGTCGACTTCACGTACGAAGTGTCGCGCAGCTTGGCGGCATGCGAAGGCGCGATCCTCGTGGTCGACGCCGCGCAAGGCATCGAAGCGCAGACGCTCGCCAACGTATACCTGGCCCTCGACAACAACCTCGAGATCGTGCCGGTGATCAATAAGATCGACCTGCCGAGCGCCGAGCCCGAGCGCGTTAAGCAGGAAGTCGAAGACGTCATCGGTCTCGACGCCAGCGACGCCGTGCTCGCATCCGCGAAGAACGGCATCGGCATCAAGGAAATTCTCGAGCAGATCGTACAGAAGGTACCGGCTCCCGTAGGCGACCGGAACAAGCCGCTGAAGGCGCTTATTTTCGACTCCCATTACGATGCGTACCGCGGGGTCGTCTGCTACATCCGCGTCATCGACGGCACGCTCCGTCCGGGCACGAAGATGAAGTTCATGGCGACCGGCGCGCAGTTCGACGTCGTCGAGGTCGGCACGTTCATGCCTCGCCAGACGATCGTCGACGAGCTCGGCCCGGGCGACGTAGGCTTCGTGGCCGCCTCGATCAAGAACGTCAAGGACACGCGTGTCGGCGATACGATCACGGACGCGAAGAATCCTACTCTGGAGCCGCTTCCGGGCTACCGCCGCATTAACCCGATGGTGTTCTGCGGGCTGTTCCCGATCGACTCCACGGATTACAACGACTTGCGCGACGCGCTCGAGAAGCTCGAGCTGAACGACGCCTCGCTTCGTTTCGAGCCGGAGTCTTCCCAGGCGCTCGGCTTCGGCTTCCGCTGCGGCTTCCTCGGCATGCTTCATATGGAGATCATCCAGGAGCGCATCGAGCGCGAGTTCAACATTCCGCTCATTACGACGGCGCCATCCGTAATTTACCATGTCACGCAGACGGACGGGCAGAAGCTCGAAATCTCGAATCCGGCCGATTATCCGGATTCGGCCAAGATCGACTTCGTAGAAGAGCCGTTCGTCAAGGCATCTATCATCGTGCCTAACGATTACGTCGGCGCGATCATGGAGCTTTGCCAAGGCAAGCGCGGCGAGTTTATCGACATGCAATATCTCGATACGAACCGCGTCACGCTTAAGTACGACATTCCGCTCGCGGAAATCGTCTACGACTTCTTCGACCAGCTCAAGTCGAGCACGAAGGGCTATGCGTCCTTCGACTACGAGCTGTCCGGCTACCGGCAGTCGAGCTTGGTCAAGATGGACATTCTGCTCAACGCCGAGAAAGTCGACGCGCTGTCCTTCATCGTACACCGCGACCGTGCCTACAATCGCGGACGCATCATTTGCGAGAAGCTGAAGGATCTGATCCCTCGGCAAATGTTCGAGGTGCCGATTCAGGCGGCGGTCGGTCAGAAGATCGTCTCCCGCGAGACGATCAAGGCGATGCGCAAGAACGTGCTCGCCAAGTGTTACGGCGGCGACATCTCGCGTAAGCGCAAGCTGCTCGACAAGCAGAAGGAAGGCAAGAAGCGGATGAAGCAGGTCGGCAACGTCGAGGTGCCGCAAGAAGCGTTCATGGCCGTGTTGAAGCTGGACGAAGATTAATCTTGTCCTACTGAAAGTAACTTAACGGAACCCAGTTCCTTTATTTCAAAGATAAAGTGTGCCGCTAGTTAGATAACGGAATTCAGTTCCGTTATCAGGGCGGTTCGAAGCTAGCGTCGGTTGAAATCCCGGAAATAACGGAAGTCAGTTCCGCTATTCCGCGTATCTGACGTATCTGGAGCGAATAGCGGAACTCCGTTCCGTTATGTACGATGGTAGCGTTATACGGTAACGTTTCTTGTTCTCTCGGGGCGCGCAGCTTGCCTGGTGACGAGACTAGCGTTGTCCGGTAACGCTATTGTAATTTAATACGATGTTATTCCTTGAAACGTGGTGTAACGATGAACGAGACGAACGCAACTAGTCCGCCCCTGCACGCTTGGTCCCCGCGGGCACTGTACATCCATATTCCTTTTTGCACGAACAAGTGCTTCTATTGCGATTTCAACTCGTACGTAGCGGCGGGACAGCCGATCGATGCCTATCTGGACGCGTTGGACAATGAGATGAGGCTGACCGTGGCGGAACTGCCGCCGGAGACGATCGATACGGTATTCGTTGGAGGTGGGACTCCGACGGTGCTCGATCCGAAGCAAATGACGCGATTCCTTGATTCGGTGCGCAGGCATTTCCCGATCGCTCCGAACGCCGAATTCACGATGGAGGCGAACCCGGGCACGACCGATCCCGAGAAGCTCGCCGCGATGCGCGAAGGCGGCGTCAATCGGATCAGCTTCGGCGCGCAGACGTTCGACGAACAGCTGCTGAAGGCGATCGGCCGGATTCATGAGGCTCGAGACGTCGTGCAAAGCATCGCGAACGCGAAAGCCGCCGGCTTTACGAACCTATCGATCGACCTGATGTTCGGACTGCCGAACCAGAAGCTCGAGCAGCTGAAGGATAGCGTGAACAAAGCGATCGGGCTCGATCTGCCGCATTATTCGCTTTACGGGCTTAAAGTAGAAGAGAACACGTTGTTCTACCGGCTCTATCAGCGCGACGAGCTGCCTCTTCCGGAAGAAGAAGAGGAGCTGGCGATGTACGAATATTTAATGGAACGGTTAAGCGGGGAAGGGTACCAACAGTACGAGATCAGCAACTTCGCGCGACCGGGCTACGAGAGCCGCCACAATATCACGTACTGGCGCAACGAACCGTATTACGGGCTTGGCGCCGGCGCGCACGGCTATGCGCTCGGTTCGCGCCACGTTAACATTAAAGGCGTACAGCCTTACATCGATGCGGCAAACCGAGCTCTCCCGCGCCTAGAGACGAATCCGGTAGACGCGGAAGACGCGATGGGAGACTTCATGATGGTCGGTCTGCGCATGCTGGACGGCGTTCGAGAGGAAGACTTCGGACGCCAATTCGGCGGCGCTTCGATGGAGGAGACGTTCGGTCCGGCTCTGTCCAAGCTGCAAAAGCAAGGGTTGCTTATGCGGACTGAGCGAGGGGGATACCGGCTGACGCCGCAAGGCGTGCTGCTCGGCAACGAAGTGTTCGGCGCCTTCGTCTAACTTCGCATCTTGGACGCGTTGAATTGCGCGGATGCGTTCTTGGCTATGCTCAGCGTATTCCATTGCGCCGACCGGTACGCTTTGGCCGCGAAGACGATCTGCCCGACATGGTAACCGTAGTGGGAGATTTGGCGCTGGATCGCTTGAACGACGGTATGGGGTTCCCCGCGAATCGTTACCGTGCCAAGCAGATCTTCCGGCTTTAGCTCCGATAGCGTCGTCAGCAGCACGTTCCAGCCTTGCTCCCATAAGTCAATCACTTGCTGCTTATTCGTAAAGCCGTCCACGAATTCATCGTCGCGGTTGCGACTCGGCTTCTCGCCGTCCGTCGTCAGGAAATCGGTCCAGCGCGAAATCATGTTGCCCGCGACGTGTTTGGCGATAATCGCGACGCTGTTGCTTTCCGGTTCGGGCACCCAGAAGAACCCAGGGTCGTCCAACTGGGCAATCGCTCGGTCGGCGAGTTTTTTCTGACTCTTAAATGCAGCCACGCTTGTCTCGAGATAATGCACGGCTAGATCTGCATGGTTAGGCATGAACACCGCTCCTTCGCGTCATATCAGGTTCCCTTCTATCATACGCGACGACCCGGTATTTTCCAGTTACGATTTTTTATAGCCCCCATAAACAAAAGTAAGCCTGGCCGGCAACCCATCCGGACAGGCTTCTTCTCTTATTCGCCGCCGGCAACGTTGTCGTTGGGACATACGCCTACGGCGAGAGCATCGTGGTTCCACAACAAGCTGACGATCAGCTTGCGTTCGACTGCCTCGCATTCGACGAGGACGGTAATATCGGACGACTTTTTCCTTCGGATGACGGACATCCTTCTGCTTTCCCACCATTTATGTATCCCGAATCCAAGGGCGAAACCGGTGGCGGCGGAGATCAATCCCCATAGGATCGGCCCCCAATCCAGCATGAAGCCTCGGCTGATGCCGATCACGGACACGGCGGTCGCGCCGGCGAGTCCGTACTCGACGCTAGTGTGACCGGATATGGGATTGCCGATCTCCCGATGCGCGCTCGCCGAATCCGGGCTGCTATCCAGCGGAACGACGAGCAGTCTGTCTTTGCCGATTCCGGATTTCTCCAGCGCGAACACGGTCTGCATGACCCTCGCGTCGTTCGGGAACGTACCGATAACGAGCATCCGTACACCTCCGCGGTCATTCGTCGCGATAGCGGGCGAGATGAATATTCGCCCTCTGGTACTCGCGACATAGATAAAGGCGCTGCTCCGTTCGGTAGAGCCGATTCTGGCGCAGGCAACTGACGAACGTATGATGCGCGGCGCCGCCTACTAACGAGGGCATGAATAATAGCCAATGGGGATCTAGCCGCGCAGCGCCTTCCAAGTCCCCGAGCAACAGACGGATTAGCGCCGTATTGAAGCCCGACAGCGTCCCGTAAACCCAAGACCAGAACACGCCGTAGATGGCCAGCCAATACCTCTGCACGTAGAATTGCCCGAGCCCGGGCAGCAAACAGGAGAACACGACTCCGACCCACGGGTTTTTCTCGTTGGAATAGATGAATTCCTGGGATCGTACGTAGGCAGGGGCGATGCGGTTTATCCCCTGTACGCCTCTGTCGATCAACCGGTTCTGATCGATCGCGAGCCGGTAGCTATCCATCATCGCGAATAAATAGATGACGGCGTAGCCTACCGCCCAATTCGGACTTAGCACTTCGGTCGCCTTGGCGAACTTGCCGCAGAACGTGTATACCATCGCTTCGTTCACGTGGGCGAACGAGTTGACGAACACTTCCGACAACGTAAAAAAGACGCCGCGGACGTTATGGTTGATGAGCAGATGCCCGAAGCCCGGAAAGATCGCGGACAGCCACGCGGCGGTTCGGGGATCGTAGCGGGCGATCAGATCATAGCCGTTCGTACGGGCGGAGTTGGCGGATGCCCCGTAGGTTAAGAGATGTCGTTTCATAGCCATAGGATGCTGTAAATTTTTGTTTATTATGCGATGGGGAGCACATGAGCGAAATTGGATAATCGATATCTTGCAGGGGAATATTGGATATCAAATTCCGCTATTATAGGGTTCGAGCAGTTGGAAAAGGGGGCATTCGCCATGAGCGCTCACGATCCACTTCGTGAATTCAAGCCGGTAGATCCTTCGTCGACGGCGAATGCGCGATACGTGCAGCATCTGCTGGCTTCACCTTCGGATCTGGTCATTAAGGAAATCGCGATCGGAGCGGGGGGCGGACGCATCGCCGTCTGCTGCATCGACGGGCTGGTCGACCGCACGTTAATCGACGAGCGGGTATTGAGCCCTTTGATGGGCAAAGCTCCGCTAGATGAAACGACCTTCGCGTCTCCCGATTTCTTGGTTTGGTTGCAGGATTTCGTCCTTCCGTTGCAGGGGGCGTCGCTCACGGACGATCTGAACGATGCCGTAGTCTCGCTGCTGGCCGGGAATACGTTGCTGTTCGCCGACGGTTCGCGGCAAGCGATTATCATGAGCAGCCAAGGAGGGAAAGCAAGGGCGATTGAAGAACCGCAGACGGAGGCGATTATCAGGGGGCCGCGGGAAGGCTTCTCGGAAGGCATTCGCACGAACACGGCTCTCATCCGCAAATCGATTCGCGATCACAATCTGCGCATGGTTTCGAGAATCATCGGCAGGCGTTCGCGCAAAGAACTGGTCGTCGCTTACGTGGAAGGCATCGTAAATCCCGAACTGGTCAAAGAAGTCATGCGCAGAGTCGAGACGCTCGACATGGACGAGTTCGACGGATCGGGATTCGTGGAACAATGGCTTTCGGATCATGTGCTGTCGCCCTTTCCTACGATCACGAGCACCGAACGTCCGGATAAAGTGTCGGGGGCGTTGCTTCAAGGCCGCGTTGCGATCATCGTCGACGGCACGCCGTTCCAACTGATCGTTCCGGCGACGTTCACGACGTTCTTCCAATCGCCCGAAGATTACTATCAGAGCTGGCTTATCGCAACCAGTCTTCGATTGCTGCGATATATCGCGGCTTTTATTGCGACGTTCCTGCCGGCATTGTACATCGCCTTGCTTGAATACCATCATGGAATGCTGCCTTCCCGGCTTGCATTCTCGATCGCCGGCTCGCGGGAAGGCGTTCCCTTCCCCGCGGTCGTCGAAGCGTTACTTATGGAAGTAACGCTGGAACTGCTTCGCGAAGCGGGCATTCGGCTGCCGAAGCCGATCGGTCAAACCATCGGCATTGTAGGCGGTCTTGTCATCGGCGAGGCGGCGGTAGCTGCCGGAATCGTAAGCCCGATTATGGTCATCGTCGTGTCGATTACCGCGATCACTTCGTTCGCGTTGCCAGCCTATTCGTTCGCGATATCCTTGCGCCTTCTTCGCTTCGGCGTTATGATGTGCTCCGCTATTTTCGGGCTGTATGGCATTATTCTGGCGTATATCGCCATCAATGTGCATGTCGTCAACATGCAATCGTTCGGCGTGCCGTACACCGCTCCGATCTCCCCGACGTTCATTAGCGACTGGAAGGATTTCTTATTTAGAGCGCCGGTGATGCAAATGAACAAAAGACCGGACATGCTGCAAACCGTAGAGAAAAAGCGCATGAAAGACAGGAAGTGAGGCGTCGCAATGAAGCCTTTCGACTATGCCGATGCGAAGATCGGAACAAGAGAAATGGCGATTATGATATCTTCGATCGTTTTTGGCGTAGGCGTGCTGACGATGCCGCGATCGCTGGCGCTAGTCACGAACTCGTCGGACGGCTGGGTGTCGATATTGATTGCCGGCGGCGCGGCGATTCTGTTCGCTTGGATCGCTTCGAAGCTGGTCTCGCGATTTCCCGGCCGTTCTTTTTACGATTTCACGTCCTCCATCGTATCTAAACCGGTCGCTAAAGCATGTACCTTCGTATTCTTCCTGTATTTCATCGGTTACGGCGCGTACGAGACTCGAATGATCGCCAGCATCTCCAAGCAATATTTATTCGAACGAACGCCTGTGGAGGTGATCGCGTTCGTGTTTCTCGCGGTCGTAGCCTACTCGTTATCCGGGACGCAGATCGCGCTCATTCGGCTGAATGTGCTGTTTTTGCCGATCGTACTGTTTCTTATTCTGTTCGTTCTCGTGTTCAGTACCGACCTGTTCGACTTTAACAACGTCATGCCGATATTCGTAACGAATCCGCTTGTTCTTATAGGTGCGAGCCAAGAAAGCGCATTTTCGTTTCTGGGGTTCGAAATGTTGCTTTTTTATGGGGGACTCATGCGCAAGCCGTCCAAAGCGCCGTTAGCTTCGGTCATAGGCGTGAGTATTCCCCTGATCTTATATTTGCTTGTTTACGTCATCGCGATCGGCGTCTTTACGAATGAAGGCACGGCGAACATTCTGTATCCTACGGTGGAGCTTGCGAAAGAAATCGAACTCCCGGGAGAGTTTTTCGAAAGGTTCGAGTCGTTGTTTTTCACGATTTGGATTATGACCGTGTTCAATACGACAAGCATGTCTCTGGATGTCGCTCTCGTATGCATGCGGTCGGTCTTTGCGTCCGTGAAGAAGCCAATCGCGATTTCAGGGGTAATACCGGTCATCTTTATCTTAAGCATGGTCCCGCAAGACATTGGCGAAGCGGGGACTTTCGGACGTTGGCTGAACTATACAGGCATTGTGCTCATAGGCATCGTGCCGCTGTCGCTACTTGTGATCGCGAAAGCAAGGGGGGTTAAGGGAAATGGCTAGAAGGATGCTAAGAGCGACGGTTGCCTGTCTGATCTGCGCCTTGCTTCTTGGCGGCTGTTGGGACCGCGTGGAAATCGACCAGCGAGGCTTCGTCATCGGCGTCGCCATCGACGCTCCCGACCAATCGGAGCAATCGCCTGATGGAGTTGCCGGCAGCAAGTACAGGGCAACGTTTCAAGTCGTCGTCCCGTCCGCGATCAAGCAAGGCCAGGGTAAATCAGGCGGAGGCGGAAGCGAAGGCAAGGGGAAAGCCTATCATAACGTCTCCGTGCAAGAACGAAGCCTATCCTCGCTCTATGCCACTTTGGCGGATCGATCGAGCCGAATACCCTTCATGGAGCATCTGAAAACGATCGTCGTCTCTTCGCGAGTGGCGAAAGCGCCGGAAGGGCTGAGCGCCGTGTTTGACTTTTTCCTTAGGGAGAGCGATATGAGGCGATCCGCCCACGTGATCATCGCGAAGGAAGAAGCCCGCAAGCTGCTTGACCTAGAAGTGCCTAACGAACCGCTGCCGTCGATCTATTTGAACGAATTCGATCGAAACCGCCGCTTGAGCTCTTATATTCCCCCTCAAGTCCGCGTCGGCGACATACAGGAGAAGCTGCTAAGGTACGAGACGTACACTCTTCCGGAGGTTACGTTGAACGGGAAGATAGAAGCCTCTTTCGAGAGCGTGGCGGTCATCGACGGAAAAACAAACCGAGTATTCGGTTCGTTGAAGGGCCAAGACGTGCAATCCTTGAATTTTCTGAGAGGCGAGGCCAAGGGTGGCATCGTCAATTTCAAGTTCGAGGGAAGAGTTTCCGCCTTCCGTCTCGACAAGGCGAGCAGCAAAATCGTTCTGACGAATCGCGATCCGGAAAACCTTGCCTTCACTATCCGGATTTTCGCCGACGGAACGCTTAACGAAACGGAAACGCTAGACCACTTTTCCGATTCGGAAGTGATCGCCAAGATCGAGAAGACAGTGTCGCAAACGATCGCGGGCCGTTGCGAGGATACGACGGAAAAGCTGCAGCGTAAGTTCAAAAAAGACGCGATCGGAATCGGCTCCTACATGTACAGGAACCATTACCGGCTGTGGCAGCAGGTCAAGAATCGGTGGGATCGGGGCGACAACGAGTTTTCTCGCGCCTCGGTCAAAGTGGAGGTGCGGACGAAGGTGAGACGCACCGGAAATATCCAGCAGGTCAGAAAAGGATGATCGGTCATGTGGCGTTACCTTTACGAGCACGTGCCATCGGGAACCGCTTGGTTTCTAACGGCTTTAAGCGCGATAGTTCCCTATGTCGCTTACCGGATCAATAAACGTCTTCACGAGTTGACCGATCCGCCATGGAAGCGTCCGCAGGATTCCGAAGAATAAACGTCTTCGCCGGCGCGTCCCTTTTCGCTATTGTGCATGGCTGAATACTGTTGTATATTTATTCATATTACTCAGTCCTCCACGAAATGAAGGTGTCCGCATGTCCGTCATATGCCGCAAAGCGCAGTCCGAAGATGTGGACGCGCTTCACGATCTCATACAAGGATACGCCGTACAAGGCATCATGCTGCCGCGCTCGCGCGAGGCGCTCGGCCGCAACATCGGCAACTTCGTCGTCGCGGATGACGACGGGAAGCTGGTCGGCTGCGGTTCGCTGCTCCAGCTAGGTTCCGATCTCGTCGAGATTCGTTCGCTTGGCATCGCCGACGGCTACAAAGGCCAAGGGATCGGAACGAAGCTCGTCGACGCGTTAATCGCCGAAGCGAAGGAACTGCGGATCCCGAAGGTCATGGCGCTTACTTACGAGGTGAATTTCTTTCTGAAAAACGGCTTCCACGTCGTCGAAAAAGAAATTTTCCCGGAGAAAGTATGGACCGATTGCGTGAATTGCGCGAAGCAGAATAACTGCGATGAAATCGCGGTTCTGAAACGGATCGAAGTTGCGCCGGAACCGGCGGAAATGACCTACGCGCAATTGTAAACGTGCATGCCAAACCGTACCGGTACGTTCTTGACACGACCGAGTGGGGTTTGGTATTTTTGTATTAGCCGTTAGCACTCGATGAATTTGAGTGCTAACGAATGAAATACGGACGACGCATGAAGGAGGACACAAGGATGTTAAGCGAACGTCAACGAATGATCTTGGGTGCCATTATCGACGATTACGTGCGTTCCGCGGAACCGGTCGGCTCGCGCAGCATTTCCAAACGCGCCGGCGTGTCCTTCAGTCCGGCTACGATCCGCAACGAGATGGCCGATCTGGAGGAGTTGGGCTTGCTGGAGCAACCTCACACTTCCGCCGGGCGGATTCCTTCTATTAAAGGATACCGTTATTACGTCGATCATCTTATCACGATGGATGGCGCGTCCGAGCAAGATGTCCGTATGATCCGCAGCTTTTTCGCCGAGAAAATGAACCATTGGGAGAACGTCATCGGCCACGCGGCGACGATCCTGTCCCAGCTTACGAATTACACCTCGATCGTGCTCGGGCCCGAGATTTTCAACACGACGTTGAAGCACTTCCAACTGGTGCCGATTAACGAGGCTTCGGCCGTCGCGATCATCGTGGCGAACACCGGACATGTGGAGCACCGCACGATTACGATTCCGGAAGGGATCACGATGGACGACTTGGGCAAAATCGTGAACGTGCTTAACGACAAGCTGGCCGGCGTTCCGTTCTTCCGGGTGAAGGCGGTTCTGCACAGCGAGATTGCCAAGGAGCTTGCCCGCTATGTCGATCATTGCGAAGAAGTGCTTGCGATGCTTGAACAAGCGATCTCCGACGAACACGAACCGAAAGTGTATTTAAGCGGCGCTTCGAATATGCTGACGCAGCCGGAGTTCAAAGACGTCGATAAAGCGAAGTCGATTCTCGGCATGCTGGAGGAGACGCAGAAGCTGACTCAGCTCATTCAGGCGCATCCGGGCGGCATCCAGGTGAGAATCGGCACGGAGAACGCGGTAGAAGCGATCAATCAGTGCAGCCTGATCACGGCGACGTATTCGCACGAGGGACAGTCGCTGGGAACGATCGGCATTCTTGGTCCGGTTCGCATGGAATACGGCAAAGTTATCAGTTTGCTTGATTATTTATCCAAGGATATCGCCAAGCTGATGTCCCGAGGATTCAAATAATAGTTGTATAGCTCCCCTATGAGGGAGGCAGGGTAAGGAGGTGTAGACGGCATGAGCACGAACGAAACGAAGGAGTCTGTAACGATGGACGAACAGCAAGAAGAGACGATCGCCGAGAACGAGCAATTGTCTAACGATGCTAACGATGTCGCGGCCGAGCAAGACGAAGCGGCTAAGGCGAACGACGTACAAGACACCAAGCTGGCGGCGCTGGAGCGGCTCGCGGAAGAGAATCAGAACCGTTATTTGCGCGCCCAGGCCGATTTCGATAACTTCCGTCGCCGGACGTTGAAGGAGAAAGAAGAATTAGCGCAATACGCAACATCGAAGCTGGTCGGAGAGCTGCTGCCCGTGCTGGATAACTTCCAGAGGGCGCTTCAGACGAGCGGCGACGCGGCGCAGAGCGATTCTTTCGCCAAAGGCGTGGATATGATCTACCGCCAGCTGTTCCAGGTGCTGGAAGCCGAAGGCTTGAAGGCGATGGAACCGGTTGGCCAGCCATTCGATCCCGAGCACCATCAAGCGATCATGCAGGTGGAGACGGACGAATACGAGGAAGGCATCGTCGTAGAAGTGATGCAGCCAGGCTATTGGTTGAAAGACAAAGTCATTCGCCCCGCCATGGTTAAGGTCAGCGGTTAATCCGTCCCGTTAATCGGAGGAAACAAGGTAAATCCCAGAGCGCACGAACTTGGAGGAGGAGCATTCGACAATGAGTAAAGTTATCGGAATAGACTTGGGAACGACGAACTCTTGCGTTGCCGTTATGGAAGGCGGCGAAGCGGTCGTCATTCCTAACGCGGAAGGCAACCGCACGACCCCGTCGGTCGTCGGCTTCAAGAAAGACGGAGAGCGCGTCGTCGGCGAGACGGCGAAGCGCCAAGCGATCACGAATCCAGACCGCACGGTCATCTCGATCAAACGCCATATGGGTACTTCCCACAAGGAAACGATCGACGACAAATCGTACTCCCCGCAAGAGATTTCCGCTATCATTCTGCAGAAGCTGAAAGCGGACGCCGAAGCTTACCTGGGCCAACCGGTAACGCAAGCCGTTATTACGGTTCCGGCATACTTTAACGATAGCCAGCGTCAAGCGACGAAGGACGCAGGCGCGATCGCGGGTCTCGAAGTGCTGCGGATCGTCAACGAACCGACGGCTGCCGCGCTTGCCTATGGCCTTGAGAAATCCGAAGACCAAACGATTCTCGTATTCGACCTTGGCGGCGGTACGTTCGACGTTAGTATCCTCGAGCTGGGCGATGGCTTCTTCGAGGTTAAAGCGACGAGCGGCGACAACCACCTCGGCGGGGACGACTTCGACCAAGCGATCATGGAATGGCTGTCCGGCGAATTCAAGAAAGAGCACGGCATCGACCTGCTTAAAGATAAAGCTGCGGTTCAACGTCTTAAAGACGCGGCGGAGAAAGCGAAGAAAGAGCTGTCCGGCGTCCTGACGACGACGATCTCGCTTCCGTTCATCACGGTAGTAGACGGCGTGCCTCAGCACTTGGAGCTGACGCTGTCCCGCGCGAAATTCGACGAGTTGACCGCATCGCTTGTAGAACGCACGATGGCGCCTACGCGCCAAGCGTTGTCCGACGCGGGCATGACGCCTGCCGATCTTCACAAAGTCGTGCTCGTCGGCGGTTCCACGCGTATTCCTGCCGTCGTCGAAGCGATCAAGAAGCTGACGGGCAAAGAGCCTCACAAAGGCGTAAACCCTGACGAAGTCGTTGCGCTCGGCGCTGCCGTTCAAGCGGGAGTCCTGACCGGCGACGTCAAAGACGTCGTATTGCTCGACGTTACCCCGCTGTCCCTCGGCATCGAGACGGCAGGCGGCGTGCTCACGAAGATGATCGATCGCAACACGACGATCCCGACGAGCAAATCGCAAGTGTTCTCGACTTACGCGGACATGCAGACGCAGGTCGAAATCCACGTCCTGCAGGGCGAGCGCGCGATGGCGAAGGACAACAAGACGCTCGGCCGATTCATTCTGAGCGACATTCCGGCGGCGCCTCGCGGCGTACCGCAAATCGAAGTTACGTTCGATATCGATGCCAACGGTATCGTTAACGTATCCGCCCTCGACAAGGGCACCGGCAAGAGCCAAAAAATCACGATCACGTCCTCCAGCGGTCTAAGCAAGGACGAAATCGAGCGCATGCAGAAGGAAGCTGAGTTGCACGCCGAAGAAGACAAAGCACGCCGCGAGCTGATCGAGACGAAGAACAGCGCGGACCAGCTCGTCTACACCGTCGACAAGACGATCAAAGACTTGGGCGACAAAGTCGACGCAAGCGAGATCGAGAAAGCGAACGCGGCGAAAGAGAAAGTCACGGAAGCGCTCAAAGGCGATAACGCCGAAGAGATCAAAGCGGCTGCCGACGCGCTGAGCGAAATCGTTCAGCAGCTGTCGATGAAGCTGTACGAGCAAGCCGCGGCTCAAGGCCAAGGCGCGCCGGAAGGCGGACCGGAAGCGGGAGCGGCTCCTAAGAAAGACAACGTCGTCGATGCCGACTACGAAGTCGTCGACGAAGACAAGAAATAAGATTTAACGGATAAAACCGAAAGTCAAAGCTGTTCCCGCCCGGCGCGGGACCGCTTTGACTTTCCTCATGTGTAGTATCGAGGAGGTGGAGAAGTGGCCGACAAAAGAGATTATTATGAGGTGCTCGGCGTAGATAAGAACGCCGGCGCGGAAGATATCAAGAAAGCATACCGCAATCTAGCCCGTAAATATCATCCCGACGTGAACAAAGCAGCCGACGCGGAAACGAAGTTCAAGGAAGTGAAGGAAGCGTACGACGTGCTGAGCGACGATCAGCAGCGCGCCCGTTACGACCAATTCGGCCATCAGGATCCATCTGCGGGCTTCGGCGGAGGCGGCGCGGATTTCGGCGGCGGCTTCGGCGATATATTCGATATGTTCTTCGGCGGAGGCGGCCGACGCGACCCGAACGCGCCGCAACGCGGCAACGATCTGCAATATACGATGACGATCGAGTTCAAGGAAGCGGTGTTCGGCAAAGAAACCGACATTACGATTCCTCGTACGGAGACGTGCGATACTTGTCACGGCAACGGTGCTAAGCCAGGAACGAAGCCCGAGACGTGTTCGATCTGCCGCGGCACCGGACAACAGGAAGTCGCGCAGAACACGCCATTCGGCCGCATCGTCAACCGCCGGGCCTGCTCGGGCTGCGGCGGCCGCGGCAAGATCGTCAAGGAACGCTGCGGCACCTGCGGCGGCAACGGACAGGTGAAGAAGCAACGGAAAATTCACGTTAAAATTCCGGCCGGCGTCGACGAAGGCTCGCAGCTCCGCGTGACCGGCGAAGGCGAAGGGGGCGTTCGCGGCGGACCCGCCGGCGACTTGTACATCGTGCTGCGCGTCAGATCGCACGATTTCTTCGAGCGTGAAGGCGACGATATCTACTGCGAAATTCCGCTTACGTTCTCGCAGGCGGCGCTAGGCGATGAAATTGAAATCCCGACGCTGACGGAGAAAGTAAAGCTCAAGATTCCAGCCGGCACGCAGACCGGCACGTATTTCCGTCTCAAAGGCAAGGGCGTGCCGAAGCTTCGCGGCTACGGCCAAGGCGACCAGCAGGTCAAGGTGACGATCGTCACGCCGACGCAGCTTAGCGAAGAACAGCGCGAGCTGCTTCGCGAGTTCGCGGCGAAGAGCGGCGAATCGACGCACGAGCAGCACCAGACGATCTTCGAGCGGATGAAGCGGGCTTTTCTCGGGGATTGAAAAGGGGATTGAGATGAACCGCTCTCAGATACTGGGGGCGGTTTCGTTGTGTTTCCTGCATAATCCTCTCCATGTTAGCGAACCCTAGTGAAGATTTGCGGGCTTTTGCAACCCGCGACCAACGAGGGAGGAATCGCAGGTATGACCAGACGCAATTTTTCCGAAGGACAGACGAGCAGTCAGCTGCCGATCGCTTCTAATCAAGACGTAGAGTTCTCCGACGAGCTCGCCGACGAGGAAGACCGCGAAGCGCAGGAACGGGCGGAAGCGGCCGCGCGGCGCGTCGAAGGCTACGAGGGAGGATGACCTAGCGTGGAGATGCAGTCTTTGCACGCGGCATTCAACTCCCAGGAAGAAGCCGAATCGGCGATCCGCAAGCTGTCCGCGCTTCGCGGGGATCAGTTCCGGCTAGAGAAAATGCCGGGCACGAATAAGGATGCGATATTCACGGATTCCGCTCTGTCGGCGTCTTCCGTGGAAGCATCCGGCTCGTTAGGGGAGTTCGCGAGTCCCGAGGCTTTGTATTCGCTATCCGTCAAAGTGCCGGGATCGGCTTCCGAGCAGGCGCGTAAGGTCATTCGTGACGCTGGAGGAAACCTATCCTAGCAGGTTCGTGCGCGTCTCCTATGCGGAGGCGCGTTTTTTGCGCGCCTTTGCGCCGAGTAAATCGTAACGTGTATAATGGTGGTTACGAATGCCCGCGATAGCAGGGCTGGTATACATAGGAGGAAACTTCATTGCGTTGGCATGAATTGACCGTCTTGGCGGCGGAGTCGTCCCAAGAGATGGTTACGTATTATTTAACGGAGTTAGGCGCCGGGGGCGTCTCGGTCGAAGAAGGCTGGGACGAGACGAAGCCCCGCGATACGAAATACGGCGAGCTGTACGACCGGCCGCTGAACGATATTCGCAAAGGCTATGCCGAGATCAAGGCATATTTCGCCGAAGGCACCGACATGGCTGCGATCGCGGAACAGATGCGGGTTCTGATTCAGGAGCTGCCCGAATACGGCTACGACGCGGGCGAATTCACGATCGCCATGGGCGACGTTCACGAGGACGATTGGGCGCACGCGTGGAAAAAATACTTCAAGCCGATCGCGGTAACGGAGCGGTTGACGATCAAGCCGACGTGGGAAGAGTATACGCCAAGCCGCGAAGGCGAGCTGATCATCGAGCTAGATCCGGGCATGGCTTTCGGTACGGGGACGCATCCGACCACCGCGCTTTGCCTGAAGGCGCTGGACGGCGCGATCTCCGGCGGCGAGCAAGTGATCGACGTCGGCACGGGTTCGGGCATTCTGGCGATCGGAGCGATGAAGCTCGGCGCGGACAAAGTGCTGGCCGTAGATCTAGACCCGATGGCGGTCACGAACGCGAAGGAGAATATTGCGCAGAACGGGCTGCAGGACGTCATCGAAGTGCGGGAGAGCGATTTGCTCGGCGTTCTGAGCGAAGGGGATAACGAGGGCGGGATTGCGGCGCGTAATCGCGTGAAGCCGCCCGTCGACATCGTCGTCGCCAACATACTTGCCGAGATCATTCTGCTGTTCATCGACGACGTCATGAACGTGTTGAAGCCGGGCGGCATCTATATTTGCTCGGGCATCTACAAGAATAAGGAGCTTGATGTCGAAGCGGGGCTGCTCGCGGCAGGCTTCGAGATCGTCGACAAGCTCCGGCAAGAAGATTGGGTGGCGTTCGTAGCCGGCAAGCCTAAGGGGGATGACGAGTGAGTCTATTCTGGTTCGATATCGAGTACTTGCCGGTCATCATACTCATTATGTTGATCGCGTTCACCGTCCATGAATGGGCGCACGCCTGGACGGCTTGGAAATTCGGGGACGATACGGCGTACCGCGAAGGACGCGTGACGCTGAATCCCCGCGCGCACTTGGATTGGCTAGGCATGCTGTTCCTGCTGATCGCGGGCTTCGGTTGGGCGAAGCCCGTGCCGGTTCGCCGCAGCCGCTTCAAAAAGCCGCGCCTCATGAGCATTCTCGTGACGGCGGCGGGACCGATCAGCAACCTGCTGCTCGCGTTCGTCTTGATGCTGCTCGTCGATATTCTTCACGCCTTCGGCGTTTTCTCGGATGTTTCTTTTATCGACAGATTAAACGAATTCATTCTTCTATGGCTGCAGATCAATCTCGCGCTATTCATTTTTAATCTAATCCCGGTTCCTCCGCTCGACGGATACCGTATTCTCGAAGAGTTCCTGCCGATCCGTACGCGGATCAAAATTCAAGAGAATGCGCAATGGGTGACGTTCGTCTTCTTGCTGCTGATCTTTATCCCGCCGCTTAGGGATTCCACGATCGGACCGCTGATGGATATGCGGATTCCGATCATTCGAACGTTCGTCGACATCCTGACGTCTATCTTCTCTGACAGCTACTTTTACTGGTGGCGGTTCTAAATAAAGGATGATGGCGAAAGCTGTCTATTCGCGGTATGATGTGGGATGGAGCACAATCAGGAGGATACGGTCATGCAGCGATATTTCGTTGCTTCGGCGCAGATTAGCGGACAGTCCGCGACGCTGGAAGGCGATGACGCCCGGCATTTGGCACAGGTGATGAGAGCCAAGCCCGGCGACAAAATTATGATATGCGATGGATCGGGAAGAGAAGCTTTGGCGAAACTCGTCACGGTCGATAAAGATATAGTTCATGCGGAGATCGTAGAGGTTCATCCCGCCGAATCCGAGATGGCCTGGCGCGTGACGGTCGCTCAAAGCTTGCCCAAAGGAGACAAGCTTGAGACCGTCATTCAGAAAGGGACGGAAGCGGGCGCGGCGGCGTTCCTGCCGTTCCTGTCCCAGCGCACCGTCGTCCAGTACGACGAGCGCAAGGAGGCGAAGCGCGTAGACCGGTGGCGCAAGATCGCCAAGGAAGCGGCCGAACAAAGCCATCGCGGCGTCGTTCCCGAGGTCATGGCGGTGAGCTCATGGAAGTCGCTGATCGGCCGGTTCTCCGAATACGACCTCGTTCTTCTCTGTTACGAGGAAGAGGGTCGCGCGGGGAACGGGCTTCGGCGCGTGCTGACCGAGTTCGCGGCGAGGCTGGCGGACGGCGGGAAGCCTCGGATCCTGATCGTCGTGGGGCCGGAAGGCGGCTTCGACGAACGGGAAGCAGAGGCGGCAGCGGCGGCAGGGGCGAACCCGATCGGCTTAGGCAAACGAATATTGCGGACGGAGACGGCGGCGTTATACGCGCTGGCGTGCATCGCTTATGCGTCCGGCGAGCTAGGAGGAGATTAACGATGCCTAACGTGGCATTTTATACGCTTGGCTGCAAAGTCAACTTTTACGATACGGAAGCGATCTGGCAGCTGTTCAAGAACGAAGGCTACGAGCAAGTCGATTTCGAACAGAAGGCAGCCGACGTGTATGTCATTAACACTTGCACGGTAACGAACACGGGCGACAAGAAAAGCCGCCAGATCATTCGCCGCGCCGTGCGCCGCAACCCGGAAGCGATTATCGCGGTCACGGGCTGTTACGCGCAGACGTCGCCCGCGGAGATCATGGCGATTCCCGGCGTCGACCTCGTCGTCGGCACGCAAGACCGCGACAAGCTGATGACCTATATCGCGGACATCCAGAACGACCGCAAGCCGATGAACGCGGTGCGCAACATCATGAAGACGCGCGAGTTCGAGGAACTGGACGTTCCCGACTTTTCCGACCGGACGCGCGCTTTCCTTAAGATCCAAGAGGGCTGCAACAACTTCTGCACGTTCTGCATCATTCCGTGGTCCCGCGGCCTGTCGCGCAGCCGGAAGCCGGAGAGCGTGCTGAACCAAGCAAGACATCTCGTCGCCGCGGGTTATAAGGAAATCGTCCTGACAGGCATTCATACGGGCGGCTACGGCGACGATCTAGAGAACTACCGACTCGCGGATCTGCTGAAGGACCTCGACCGGATCGATGGCCTTGAGCGCATTCGGATCAGCTCGATCGAAGCGTCGCAGATCGACGACGAGATGATCGCGGTGCTTAACGGCTCGCCGAAGATGTGCCGTCATTTGCACATACCGCTGCAAGCCGGCGACGACGCGATCCTGAAACGGATGCGCCGCAAGTATACGACCGCCGAATTCGCCGAGAAGATCCGTCGCATCCACGAAGCGATGCCAGGCGTCGCGATTACGACGGATGTGATCGTCGGCTTCCCGGGCGAGACGGAGGAGCAATTCGAGAACGGCTACCGCTTCATGGAGCGGATGAAATTCGCCGAAATGCACGTGTTCCCTTATTCCAAGCGCACGGGAACTCCGGCTGCCCGCATGGAAGATCAAGTGGATGAAGAGATTAAGCATGAGCGCGTGCACAAGCTGATCGACTTGTCGGAACGGATGCAAGCCGCATACGGCCGGGAGTGGGTAGGCAAGGTGCTTGACGTCATTCCGGAACGCGAGGCCAAAGGCCAAGAAGGCCAAGGACTCGTGTCCGGTTATACGGACAACTACATTCAAGTCGTCCTGAACGGCGATCCGTCGCTTATCGGCAAGCTGTGCCGGGTGCGGATTACGGAATCGGGCGTTAACGAGTGCAAAGGACAGCTGCTCGAAGTCATCGACGCGGATCGTCCGATCGCGCTGCAAGCATAAACGAAGAGGAAAGATTTCATTCCGGGCCGGCGAAAGCGGCTGGGAGTGAAGTCTTTTTCTCGTACTCAGGGGAGAGATCAGCGGATGGTAACGGAAGTATCGGCTGGAGGCGTCGTGTACAGACGGCGCGACGGACAATTGGAAATTCAACTCATCGAAGACCGGTTCGGCAAAATGACGATCGCCAAGGGCAAGAAGGAGCCGGGAGAGACGATCGAAGAGACGGCGCTGCGCGAAATCGAAGAGGAAACCGGAATCGTCGGCGATCTGATCGATAAAATCATGGTCAGCGGCTATACGTACGAGCATGAGACGCTAGGCAAGGTGGAGAAAACCGTCTATTACTTCCTCGTCGAAGCGCGCGAAGGCGAGCTCGTCGCTCAAGTCGAAGAGATCGCCGGCGTAGGCTGGTATACTCCGGAGCAGGCATGGGAGCTCCAGCAGTCGAGAGGGTACGAGAATAATAACGAGCTTGTGAAAGTCGCGCTCGGCAAGCTTGGACATCAGGTTTAACGCGAAAGCCGAATTCGGCACGGGTCAGGGGGCTTACAGGAGTGACTGAAGGAAGGAAGCTTCCGATATGGCAACCGGGGCAGCAGCCTCTGGCCTCGGTTATCGACTACACGCACTTGGTCGCCGAGTCCGGGGCGAAGGAACTGCAAGCGTTATGCGCCGCCGCCGAATCGGGCGGTTTTCACAGCGTATGCGTCAACGGCGGTTGGGTCCGTCTATGCCGGGAACGGCTGGGCGGGACGAGCGTGAAGGTTAGCGCCGTCGTCGGTTATCCGCTGGGGGCTCAGGCCACCCGCGCGAAAGCGTTCGAAGCGGCTGCGGCGCTGGAGGACGGCGCCTCCGAGATCGATATGGTGCTGTCCGTCGGCAAGCTGAGGGACGGGGAATTCGAGGCGACGGAGCGCGACATATCCGCCGTCGTGCAAGCGGTTCAAGGCGGCGCGCTCGTCAAGGTGATCGTGGAGACGGGGTACTTGACGGAGGAACAAATTCGCGTAGCCTGCAAGCTCGCGGCCTCTGCGGGAGCGGACTACGTGCAGACGTCGACCGGATACGGCGGAAGAGGCGCGACCGTAGCGGACGTGCGGTTGCTGCGGGAAGCGGTCGGCGACGCGATCGGCGTGAAAGCGTCCGGCGGCGTTCGCGACGCGGCGGCAGCGATCGCCTTGTTGAACGCGGGCGCGAACCGGATCGGGACGAGCGCGGGCTTGGCGGTCGCCCGAGGTATGCCATCGCCGCGTTAAGGCGTCGTGGACGCGGGCTTCCGCCAGCGCGGCAAGTAGGCTAGCGGCAGCGCGATTGCCGAGCAGACGACGTTGAAGATCGTCTGGGCATGCGCGATTTGCGCGGACGGATCTCCCGGCGCGATGGCGGCGGCAGCGGCATGAAGTGCGCCGATGAGCGGGTAGAACAGCAGGGCGCCGGCACTGTTGAGCGCCAGCTGGGACAGCGCGACGAAGCGGCCGCCCGGGCCGCCGCCGAGCGAAGCGACGAGACCGGTGAAGCACGTGCCGACGTTGGCTCCGAGTACGATGGCGATGCCGGCTTCTGGCGGGAGCGCGCCGGTTGCGGCGAGTCCCATGCTTAAGGCGATGACGGCGGCGCTCGAGTGGACGAGCGCGGTAAGCGCGGCGCCTCCGAGCACGCCCCATAACGGATTGGCGGCGGCATGTTCCATGAGGGCGTCGAAAGTACCGCTGGCTTGCAGGGAAGGCCCCATGCTTTGCAGAATTTTAAACCCGACCAGGAGCAAGCCGAAGCCTCCGAAAGCAACGGATACATAACGAAGCAATAACGCCCGCTTAGTCGGCGCAACGGCGCTTCGCACTTCATAGAGAAGCGCGGTAACGAGCCAGCCGAGAGCGGCTAAGGCGAGGATCGCGAAGCCGAATCGATGCAGCTTCAGACTCATCAGCTCCGTCGTCAGAGTCGTTCCGACGTTCGTGCCGAGTATGATGCCGAAGCTTCGCGAGAGCGACAGCCATCCGGCGTTCACGAAGCCGATCGTCAAGACGGGGACGGCCGTGCTGCTCTGCAGCAGCGCAGACGCGACGGTGCCGACGGTGAACCCTCGCAGCGGCGTAGAGGTGGAGCGGGCAACCCAGAGGGAGAGCCTTTGTCCGGCCCAGCGCTGCAAGGCGAGCTCCATCACCTTCATGCCCGAGAGCAAGAGCGCGAAGCCGAGCAACGATGGTACGACGAGGTCAAGCCACATAACGATTATCCTTCCTGCGCATGGCGCGTAGCATGACTAAGCCTTCTAGATGACTATGCGAACGCAGGACAAGTTTATGAACGAACGAGGAGAGCGAAGAACTATGGGAACGATGGCGACGGTATGGCTGAACAAGGGCAGAAGGCCCAGAATCGAGGAAGGCCATCCTTGGATTTACGCGAACGAGATCGCCAAGACGGAAGGCGAACCGGAGCCTGGCGGGCTAGTCTTGGTGAAAGACCATCGAGGGTTGCTGCTCGGGACCGGTTATTGGAATCCGGCATCGCAGATTACGGTTAGAATCGTCGCTTACGGAGAGCTGGAACGGATGGACGAGGCGTTCTTCCGCGCGAGATTCGCCCGGGCGCTGGCACATCGCGACCGATTCGTCGGAGCGGGCGCTTCTTGCCGCGTCGTATACGGGGAAGCGGATTTCCTCCCGGGTCTGATCGTCGACCGATTCGGCACCGTGCTCGTCGCGCAGGTGCTTACGCTCGGCATGGAGAAGGCCAAGGAGGAGTGGCTCCCCGCGCTGATCGAGACGTTCCGGCCGACCGGCGTGTACGAACGCAGCGATGTCGGCGTACGGACGCTCGAAGGCCTCGAGGAGCGCACGGGCGCGCTGTACGGCGACTGCCCAAGACTTCTCGAAATCGAGGAAAATGGGCTGAAGGTGCAGGTCGATATCGTCGGCGGACAAAAAACGGGTTACTTCTTCGATCAACGCGAGAATCGCGCATCGATCGCTCCGATCATTCGCGGCTGGGGCGCGCGCAGCGGCATCGCTCTGGTGGAACGGGACGGGGAGCTCGCCCCGGTCAACGCCAAAGGCAACGTCGTCACGTTCCCGTATTGGGACGGCGCGACCGTGCTTGAATGCTTCGCCCATACGGGAAGCTTCACGCTTCATGCTTGCAAATACGGCGCGAAGAAAGTCACCTGCCTCGATATTTCCGAGCACGCGCTCGAGACGGCGAAGATCAACGTCGAGTTGAACGGGTTTACCGATCGCGTCGAGTTCGTCGCGGCGGACGCGTTCGAATATTTGCGCCAGCAAGTGAAAGGGCGCGAAGAGCGTGCGGCCCGTGCCAGCGGAGCGAAGGTGGACACGTCCAAGCCTCTGACGACGGAAGGACGCACCTGGGACGTCATCATTCTCGATCCCCCGGCGTTCACCAAATCGAAGCGCGCGGTCGAAGCGGCTTGCCGGGGGTACAAGGAAATCAACCTCCAGGCGATGAAGCTGCTAAACGAAGGCGGCTACCTCGTTACCGCGAGCTGCTCGTACCACGTTCGTCCCGATCTTTTCCTGGAGACGATCCAGGATGCCGCCAAAGACGCGGGCAAAATCATTCGCCGAGTCGAATGGAACGGCGCCGGCAAAGACCATCCGCAGCTGGCCGGCGTCGAAGAAGGCCATTATTTGAAGTTCGGTATTTTCGAGGTTCGCAGCCGTAAGGAGCTATAAGTTAGCGCATTCGACAAATTGGTTAAGAAAGTGTTAGCGAAATTGCTCCATTATTCGACAAATCCCGCGAACATTCCTAACGCGTTCCGTTTATGCTTAGCCTATAAGGTTAAGGAACGGAGGGAATTTGCATGACGCACGACGTGATTCTTTTCGGTAAAAGAGCAGTACCGCTCGATAACCGCGCGAAGGCGCTGACCAGCAGAAGCCGGTTAACGAGCCGCCTTCGGGATTTATCGGACGATCTCGATTTTCGCCGCCGCTGGAAACACGTAAGCTACATCGAGCTTTGGTCGGACGCGGCTATTTTCCGCTACGAAGACGGCACCAAGTGGTACTTGAACATTTCGTAATTACTTCTCGGATTTGACATAGGACGATGAAGGCCCGGACCCCCGGGTCTTTTCTTATGCCCTTATAGCGATATCCCCTTCGTTCAGGAAGGAAGCAGCAAGGGCACGCAGCGTAAGAAGTCGCCCAAAACGGCTAATTCTCGCCCAAGTCGGCGATATGCCCGGAGTTAGTCGTCCAACCCGACTAATTGTCTCGAAAGTCCGCATACCGCCCGGAGTTAGTCGTCCAACCCGACTAATTATCTCGAAAGTCAATATTCCGCCCGGAGTTAGTCGTCCAACTCGACTAATTATCACGAAAGTCTATATTCCACCCAGAGTAAGTCGCCCACCACGACTAATTCCCGCCCAAGTTCGCGATCTTCCCGGAGATAGTCGCCCAAACCGACTAATACTCGCCTAAACTCGCCATCTGCTCGGAGTTACTCGCCAACCCCGACTAATTTTCGCGAAAGTCCACGTTCTGCTCGGTGATAGTCGTCCAAACCGAGTAACTCTCGCTCTGCTCCCTAGCCCACGGCATTGGGGCGGCGGAACTAGCTAGTATGCGATCCCTGGAAACCGCCCGAACGCCTGTGCGCATGCCCCCGCTTATGGTACAATAGTCGGAGTTAGTCCGAAGTTCCGACAATCGTCGGACAAGCCATTCCAAGGAGGTGCCGACCATGTCTCTTCGGCTCATTACCGGCCGATCCGGCAGCGGGAAAACGCGGTTCGTGCTGGACGAAATCCGAAGCAAGCTGCAGCAGGATCCGCTCGGCGCTCCGCTCATTCTGATCGTACCGGAGCAGGCGACTTTCCAAGCGGAATACGCGATGGTCACGCCGCAGGGGTTAGGCGGCTTCATGCGCGCGCAGGTGCTCAGCTTCCGCAGGCTCGCGTTCAGGGTCATGCAGGAGACGGGCGGGGCCGCGGTCATTCCGATTCACGATAACGGCAAAGCGATGCTATTACATAAAATACTAGAAGCGAAAAGAGACGGGTTAAAGCTGTTCCGCGGTGGAGCGACGGAAACCGGACTTGTCGCGCGCATGACCGAGCTGCTGACCGAGCTGAAGCGTTACGGCATAGACAGCGCCAAGCTTCAAGGCCGCGCGGAAGCTGAGGCGAGACGCGCCTCGGGGCAATCTCAGGGCTCATTGTTGCCTCTCAAACTGCACGACCTATCGATCGTCTATGAAGAGATGGAACGAGAGCTTGCCGGGCGTTGGCTCGACGGCGAGGACATGCTCGGCTGGCTGACGAAAGGCGCGCACGCCGCTCCTTCGCTCGACGGCGCCGAAATTTGGTTCGACGGCTTCCACGGCTTTACGCCGAACGAATACGCCGCGATCGAAGCGCTGTTGAAGCGGGTGGACAACCTGTCGGTCACGCTATGCGTGGACAAGCCGTATTCGGCGGGCGAACGGCCGGACGAGCTGGCTTCGTTCTATCCGACTGCCGTGACGTCGGCGCAGCTATGCGAGCTAGCCGACGCGGCGGGCGTCCGGGTGGCGCCCGCGGTGACGCTGTCGCCGGACGTGCCGCCGCGGTTCGCGAACAATCCGATGCTTGCGTTCGTCGACCGCAACTGGGATAACCGCAAGCGCTGGCAAGGAGACGCGGCCGTGCTGCATCCCGATCATCCGGAATGCGGATTGTCGCTGCATGCCGCCGTCAATCGCAGAGCGGAGGTCGAGGCCGTCGCCCGCGATATGCTGAGACGGGTGAGAGAGCGGGGCAACCGCTGGCGCGAGCTGGCGGTATTCGTGCGTCGCATCGGGGATTACTCGGATCTAATCACGGCGATTTTCGGAGAATACGGCATCCCGTTCTACTTGGACGGCAAATCGTCGGTCGCTCACCACCCTTTCGTCGAGTTCGTCCGTTCCGCATTGGAATGCGTGGCGGGGGGCTGGAAGTCCGAGGCGGTGTTCCGCTGCGCGAAAACGGATCTGCTAGGCGCTTCGGATACGATAGTGACGAGAGACGAAATCGATAGATTGGAGAATTACGCGCTGGCGAAAGGCGTCGACGGTTGGCGTTGGCACGACGACCGGGTATGGGTTCCGCTGCAGCGCGGAGATATCGAGGAAGAGCCCGAGGAGGGCGATCCGGACGAAGCGATGCACCGATTGCTCGCGGTGCGGGATGCGTTGTTGCGTCCTCTCCTTTCACTTGAGCATCGGATGAAGGCGGCGAACACCGTTCGCGATTTATGCGAAAGCTTGTACGCGTTCCTCGAGGAGACGGGCGCGGCCGATACGTTGGAGCGGTGGAGTCGCGCGGATGCGGACAACGGGCAACCGGGCCGTACGATGGTGCACCGGCCGCTGTGGGACGGCGTCTTGAATCTATTGGATCAGTTGGTAGAGCTCATGGGAGATCAGCCGAAGGACGTGGCGTTGTTCGCGGGGATGATCGATTCCGGCTTGGAGGAACTGAAGCTCGGAGCGGTTCCGCCGTCGCTCGACGGCGTGCTGATCGGTAGTCCGGAGCGGACGCGTTCGGATCGCGTTCAGATCGTCTACCTGCTAGGCGCCAGCGACGGCGTCATGCCGATGCGCATCGCCGAGAACGGCTTGCTGGACGAAGAAGAACGCGACCGGTTGGCTGCGGACGGAATCGCGATGGCGCCTGGCGCGAGGAGGAAGCTGCTGGACGAGCGCTTCCTTGCTTATCTCACGCTGACGACGGCATCCAAGCACCTGTGGGTCAGTTACCCCCAATCGGACGAGGAAGGAGCGGCCATTCTGCCGTCGTCATGGATCAAGACGCTGCAGAAATGGTTCCCCGGCATTCCGGTCGAGTCTATTGCCGCGGAGCCGCACCCTGCGGACCCGGAACAGGCCCAGCTCGCTTACGCCGTGCATCCCGGCCGCGCGCTTACGCATTTGATCGCTAGATTAAGAGGCTGGCGGCAAGGCGAGGCGATCGCGCCGGGATGGTGGGCGGTCTATGAATGGCTAAGAGGACGGGAAGGCTGGAGAGATCGACTGGCTTCCTTAGTCGGTTCTTTACGATATACGAACGAAGAAAAGCCGCTTCAGCCGGAGACGAGCCGTCTCTTGTACGGAGATCGGCTGCTGGCGAGCGTCTCCAGAATGGAGCGGTTCGTCGCTTGTCCGTTCCAGCACTTCGCCGCGCATGGTTTGCGGCTGAGGGAGCGGCAGCTTTATCGCGTCGATTCGCCGGATATCGGACAGCTGTTCCATGCCGCGCTGAGACAGACGACGGAGAAGCTGTTCGCGGAAGGCGCGGCCGGAATGGACGCGATGCGTTGGCAAGCGGAAGCCGCCGCCGCGGTAGAACGTCTGCTTCCCCGCGTGCAATCGCGCATTCTGCTATCGTCCGGACGGCATCAGGTGATGGCGCGCAAGCTGCGGGATATCGTCAGCCAAGCTTCGGCGATCATCGGCGAGCATGCGGGTCTATCAAGCTTCAAGCCGGTCGGCCTGGAGCTTAGCTTCGGTCCGAACGGTCTGCTGCCGCCGTTGTCGCTGGAACTGGAACGGGGACGCTATATGGACATCGCCGGCCGGATCGACCGCGTCGACGCCGCCGAATCGGCGGAAGGCTTGCTGCTGCGCATTATGGACTACAAGTCCAGCAACGTGAAGCTGAAGCTAGACGAAGTCGCGCACGGCTTGTCGCTGCAGATGCTCACTTATCTCGACGTCGTCGTTTCGCATGCGCCGCACTGGCTCGGGAAACCGGCCAAACCGGCGGGCGTGCTCTATTTTCACGTGCAGAATCCTCTGATCGTGACGCCGAACGGACTATCCGCGGAGGATGCGCGTGAAGCTCTGTTCAGACAGTATCGGATGCAGGGCTTGCTGCTAGCCGACGGAGACTCGGTGAAGCTGATGGACGAATCGCTGAACAGCGCGAGCAAATCCGCGGTCATTCCCGTCGAATTCAAGAAAGACGGCACGTTCTCGTCCAGATCCCAAGTGGCGGACGAAGGACAATGGAACGTGCTTCGCAGATCGGTAAGATCTCAAATTCGCCGGATCGGCAGACGGATCGTGAGCGGAGACGTCGCGATCAAGCCGTATAAGATGGACCGCCGCAGCCCTTGCCAATTCTGCGAATATCGCCCGGTATGCCATATCGATGCGGAAGTGGAAGGCAATCCGCATCAGACGCTGACGCGGGCGGCCAATAAGGACGAGCTATGGCAACGGATCGCGAAGACAGCCGAGGAAGGGGGAGGCCAGCCATGAGCAGGCAACTAGATTGGCCTCATAAACCGGAAGGCAGCCAGTGGACGAACGAGCAATGGGCCGCCATCGTCGCGGACGGCTCGCACTTGCTCGTCGCGGCGGCCGCGGGCTCGGGCAAGACGGCCGTTCTCGTCGAGCGCATCATCTCGAGGATCGCCGACGAGACGAAACCCCTCGACGTGGACGCGATGCTGGTCGCCACGTTCACGAAGGCGGCTGCCGCCGAGATGAAGGAGCGCATCCGCCACGCGCTGGACGTCGCGCTCGAGAAGTCGCCGGACTCCAAGCACCTTCAGCGGCAGCTTGCGTTGCTGCCGAGAGCCTCCGTTACGACGCTACACTCGTTCTGCTTGGAAATCGTCGAACGTTACGCGCCGCTCATCGATCTCGATCCGGGCTTCCGCATGGCGAACGAGACGGAGTCCGAGCTGCTGCGCATGGACACGCTCGACGAGCTGTTCGAGGAACGGTACGCGGCGGAAGGCGAAGACGGACCGTTGGCCTTGCTCGCCGGCGTGTTCGGCGGAGAACGCAGCGACGAGCCGCTTCATCGTCTCGTGCTGGAGCTGCACGAATTCGCCGGCAGCCATCCTTGGCCGACGCACTGGCTTCGGTCGATGGCCGGTCAATTCCGCGGAGCGGACGCCGACGGCTTGCTGCAATCGCTATGGGTGAAAAGCTTAATGAGCGATACGATGCTTCAGCTGCAGGGCACGATTTATATGCTGCGGTCCGCGTTGCGATTGGCTCAAGAGCCAGGGGGGCCTGCGCCTTATATCGATACGATCGTTGCGGAGATCGACGGTCTCGAGAACGTAGCCGATGCCTTCAGAACCGGCGGGTGGCCGGAATGGCAATCGGCCGTCATGAACATCGCCTTCGGAAGGCTGAAGCCTTGCAAAGGCGATGAGTACGACCCGGTATTGATCGAACGGGTGAAGGGGCTGCGAGACAGCGCCAAGAAAGCGGCAGGCAAGTTGTCGGAAGAATGGCTGGTCCGTTCTCCCGCGCGGTATGCCGAAGAGCTTCGCGCGATCGCTCCGCATATCGAGCAGCTGGCCGAGCTGGCGATCGCGTTCGGAGAGCGGTACGAGCAGGCGAAACGGGCGAAAGGCTTGCTCGACTTCAGCGATCTGGAGCATTACGCGCTTCGCATTCTGCGCGATCCGTCTTCGACGCCGGAGAGAAGCGAACCGTCTCCGGCCGCGCTCCATTTCCGCGATCGGTTCGCCGAAATTTATTTGGACGAGTACCAAGACACGAACGAGGTGCAGGAAGCGATCGTCTCCCTGATCGCGCGCAGCCGTCCCGGCAACGTGTTCATGGTCGGCGACGTGAAGCAGAGCATCTACCGATTCCGGCTTGCGGAGCCGGGACTATTCTTGCATAAATACAAGACGTACGACGTCCTGACTGCGGATCAGGGCCAGTACGGCTTGGCTCCAGCCGAGACGGAAGCGGAAGACGAAGATGAGGCTGACGGCTTGCGCATCGACTTGGCGAGAAACTTCCGCAGCCGCAGGGAGATCATTCACGCGGTCAACCACGTCTTCCGATTGATCATGCGCGAGCCGGTCGGCGAGATGAACTACGACGACAGGGCAGAGCTGATTTACGGCGAGGGCTATCCGAGCGCAATAGACGCAACCTCGGAAGCCCAGGCTTCGCCGTACGCGGTCGAAATGATCGTCATCGACTCCGCTAAGCCTTCCGAGGACTCGCCGGATGGCGGCGGAACCGACACGGCGAGCTTCTCCGATGCAGGAGAAGCGGAAACCTCCCCGGAAGGGGAGTCCGAAGTCGAGGATGCGGAAACCGCGCAATTAGAAGCTCGCTGCATCGCGGCGGAAATTCGCAAGCTGATGGGCATGGCCGGCGAGAACGCGCTGCCGATGGCCGTCTACGACGGCAAGAGCAAGCTGCACCGCCCTTTGCAATTCCGCGACATCGTCATTTTGCTTCGCGCGGTATCGTCGCAAGCGCCGACGCTGCTCGACGAGCTGAGAGCCGCAGGCATTCCCGCCTACGCGGACTTGGCGACCGGATACTTCGCCGCTACGGAAGTCGACGTCATGTTATCGCTGCTGTCCATTATCGATAACCCGCATCAAGATATCCCGCTGGCCGGCGTGCTTCGTTCGCCGATCGGCGGATTTAACGCCGAAGAGCTCGCGCTCATCCGGCTCAGCGGGCGCCGCGCCGGCTATTGGGACGCGGTGAACGCCGCAGCGAAGCCGGACGATTCCGAGGATCAGGCGCGCCAAGCTCTCGGACTCAAGCTGGCGGCGTTCATCGCCAGACTAAGCGGCTGGCGGGATTTCGCGCGAAGAGAGCCGCTTGGCGATCTCTTATGGCTCCTGTACCGGGAGACGGGTTATTACGATTACGTCGGCGGACTGCCGGGCGGAGGCCAGCGGCAAGCGAACCTTCGGGCGCTCGTGAACCGGGCGACGCAGTACGAGCAGTCTTCGCGCTTCCGCGGTCTGTTCCGCTTCCTTCGTTATCTCGGAAGGATGCGGGACACCGGAGCGGACTTAGGCGCGGCGCGCGCGCTCGGCGAGAGCGAGAACGTCGTGCGCATCGTCTCGATCCATCGCTCCAAAGGTCTCGAGTATCCGGTCGTGTTCGCCGCGGGGCTCGGCCGTTCGTTCAACCGCAGAGACTTGAACGGAACGTTCCTGGCGCATAAGAAGCTCGGCTTCGGGCCGAGAATGGTGGAGACGAAGACGCGCGTTGCTTATCCGACGCTTCCGCAGCTCGCCATAAGGCGCAAGATGGCCGGCGAGATGCTGGCGGAAGAGATGCGCGTGCTATACGTGGCTCTCACCAGGCCGAAGGAGAAGCTCTACCTGATCGGAACGAGCAAGGACGCCGCGAAAGCTTGGGAGTCGTGGAGCGAGACCGCGGCGATGGCGACCGATCGGCTGCCCGACTTCGCCGCGGCGTCCGCGACGCGATATTTCGATTGGCTGGGACCTGCGGCCGTCATCGCAAGCGAGCTCAAGGATCCTCAGCGGCGATGGATCTGTTCGATCGTTCCTGCGATCGAGTTCACCCGCAGGAAGGAAGCCGAAGCCGCGGCAACGCCGGATGAACAGCAACGCTTGTGGGAAGCGGTGCTGCAAGCGGGACCCGTCGACATCCCGCCAACGGAAAGCGCCGCGGCGATCGCAGGCGCGTTATCGTGGCAATATCCCGAGCTTGCCGCCGCCCAATCCGCGGCCAAAACCTCGATTACCGCGCTTAAGAATCGCTTGGACGCTGCCCAACCACTGGCTGCTGGGGCTCATACGTCGGAAGTAGACGAGGATGGTGCCGCGGACGACGATACGCTTCGCCTGTCGGCGGGCGACGAGCCCGGGCTGCAACCCGACCTGACGCCATCCGCCGCCGCAACGATCCGGCTTCGCCGTCCGCGCTTCATGTCCGCGCGGCAGCTCACACCGGCGGAGCGAGGATCGGCGTTCCACTTGGCGATGCAGCATCTGCCGATCCGGCAGGGCACCGATACGCCGCAAATCGTCGACATGCTCGAACGCCTGGTCGAGCTGCGCATCCTATCGAACGAGCAGCGGCAAGCGATCGACGCCGAAGCGGTGGCCGCATTCTGCCGAACGCCGCTGTACGACAGACTGTGCGCGGCGACGAAGGTGTGGCGGGAAGTGCCGTTCACCTGCGGACTTGCGGCCGGCGACGTCTATCCGGCGCTCGGAGAGACCGGCCAAGGCGACACGGTCATGATCCAAGGCGTCATCGACTGTCTGTTCGCGGATGCGAGCGGGCTCGTCCTGATCGACTATAAGACGGACAGCTTGAAGGGCGGTTCGGCCGCGCATGCGGCGGAGAAGCATAGATTCCAGGTCGAGCAATACAGCGAAGCGATCGGTCGCATCGTCGGCAGGGACGTCGCCGAAGCTTACGTCTATTTCTTCGACGGCGGAGAAGCCGTGAGATTGATATAACTATTGGAGGACGTTATGGAAGCCAAACAGAAAAGATCGTACACGGTGCCCTTGCTGCTCGTCTGTATCGTCGCGTTAGCCATTTTATGCATTTTGTTCTACTCCTCTAACTTGCTGAACCAGCAGAACGAGAAGTCCGACAGAGGCATGCGGCTATCCGAAAAGTACGTGTTTTCTCAAACCTACGCGTCGTTGCTGAAGGAAGGCGCCGAACAACTGCTTGAAGCGACATCGGAGACGGATAGGCTGCAGGCGAAAGAGAAGCTAGGCGAAGCCCGGTTCGCGTCGATGGAAGCGGTCAGCCTCATCGGCGAAGCGCTGCGCATGAGAGAGGGAATGACAGAGGACGAAGCGAAACCCGTAAAGGAACGACTGCTAAGCGCGCTGTATAGCCCGGACAGCCCGTTGTATACGGTAGGCGAGCACGAAGGTCCGCTAACCGAAGCGGAACGAGCGATGCTGGGGAACATCGTCGTAAGCGCGTCTAAAGCCGAAGAAGCCCTCGGCAAGTTCCTCGCTCCTTCCGGCGTCGCCGGGTATCGGATCATGGCCGTCGGCGGGGAGTGGCTCGATACGGTGCTCGAAGCGAAAGCGAGCCTGGACGGAATCGCCGATGCGGCGTCCAAGCCCAATTTGAATCCTTGAGGTAGCCATTCGCCCACCTAGGCATATGCTGTAGGTGATAGAGCCTCAAGGAGGAACGACGAATGGAAAAGAAACCGAATATACCTCAGCAGGTACCTGCGATGGTCCAGCCAATCGCCGCGCAACAGCCGGTTATGGCCCCGACCGCCGCGGCGCCGGTCTCGCACAAGCCTAACAAAGAGGTATGCTTATCGCATATGCATCGATACGTGGAAGTGCAGGCGGCCGACGGCTTTTGTTACGACGGAATCGTAGAGCATGTCGACGACCAATGGTTGTGTCTCGCGGTACCCGGAGCGGTAGACCAAATGCGCGGCTTTTTCCCTGGGCCGTTCTACCCGCCCTTCGCGCCGTTTCGCCCCCGCAGATTCAACCGGCTCGTGCTGCCGCTGGCCGCGCTGACCGCGTTGACGCTGCTGCCTTATTACTGGTAAGGAACGGAGAGCTTGTTGCCTCGCGCGGCGAGCTCTCCTTGCCTTTGTTGGACTCGGACCGTTCCGATCGGTTATGATAGGGACGTATATTTATCAATGATCGAGGTGTCCGATTCATGAGCTGTCTCTTTTGCCGAATCGTAGAGGGATCGATTCCTTCTCGCAAAGTTTACGAAGACGAGCACGTAGTCGCTTTTCACGACATCGCGCCCCAAGCGCCGGTCCACATCCTGGTCATTCCTAAGAAACATATCGATGCGTTGAACGATGCTCAACCGGAAGACATCGAGCTTCTCGGACGCGTTCAGCTCGCCGCTCAGCACGTCGCGAGGGAAGCCGGAATCACGGAAAGCGGGTATCGCGTCGTCACGAATAACGGCTCTGATGCGGGACAAGTCGTGTTCCACATTCACTATCACGTCCTCGGCGGAGAGAAATTAGGATCGCTCGGCGCGAAGGAATAATTACCGGGCTTTTCCCGCGTCGACGAAGTTGACACTGACTTTCTTCTTCGCCTATAATGTAGTTTGATAACCGTGTGTTGTGGTCTGTTGCGGAGGGAGGGAAAACAGGTGTCCGAAACGAAAGTACGCAAAAATGAAACAATCGACGCTGCACTCCGCCGCTTTAAGCGCTCCATCGCCAAAGACGGCGTTCTCGCGGAAGTGAAGAAACGCAAACACTATGAGAAACCGAGCGTCAAACGGAAGAAAAAATCCGAAGCGGCTCGTAAACGCAAGTTCTAGGAGGAATCCGCACGCATGAACCTCGCGGAGCGTTTGAACGAAGACATGAAGCAAGCGATGAGAGATGGGAACAAATTCCGCCTTTCCACGATTCGGTTGGTTCGTGCAGCGATCAAAAACCAAGAAATCGAGCTGCGCCGCCCGCTTGACGATAACGAAACACTTTCGGTGTTGAGCCGTGAACTCAAGCAGCGACGAGATTCCCTCCTCGAATTTAAAAACGCGGGCAGGGAAGATTTGGTGAGCAACGTCAGCGCAGAAATTGAGATCATATCCGAATATCTTCCGAAACAGCTGAACGAAGAAGAAATCAAAGCTATTGTTGTGCAGACCATGCAAGAAACCGGTGCTTCTTCCAAAGCCGATATGGGAAAATTAATGGGTGCATTGATGCCGAAGGTGAAAGGCGTTGCCGACGGGAAAATCGTCAATGGTATCGTCCAACAACTTCTGCAATGATTTCATGCGAACGACAGGCACTCCCTTTGCGGGGAGTGCTTTTTGCTGTTTTCGGGCGAAAGATGGAACGCGATGACCGAAAGTTCGTAATAATACGCGTATGGAATATGATTGAGGGTGAGTTAGATCGAGCCCGACGAAAATTCTATTCATTGAGGGTGAGTTAGATCGAGCCTGACGAAAATTCTATTCATTGAGGAGGAATGCAGATGGTTCGAGTTCGCAAGAAACTCGCGCTGTTGATCGGGTTCATGCCTCTGCTGGCGGCGTTGTTCATGACCATCCTGCCGCTGAATGCCGCTCATGCGGAATCGCGCGCGGCTGGCGCCGTATACGTCATCCCGGTGCAAATGACGGTCGAAAGCGGACTGGCATCGTTCCTCGACCGCGCGTTAACCGAAGCGGAGGAAGCGAAAGCCTCGCTTGTCGTTCTCGACTTCGATACGCCGGGAGGACGGCTGGATACGGCCGAGGAGATCGGGATGCGCATTCGCGAGACTACCGTGCCCACGGTCGCGTTCGTGAGCGGCAAAGCGGCTTCTGCAGGCGCCTACTTGGCGCTGAACGCAGGAGATATCGCCATGGCGCCGGCGACGACGATCGGCGCGGCGATGATCGTGGATCGCAGCGGCAACGCGGTGGACAATCCGAAATACGTCTCGTTCTGGAGCCAGGAGATGGCCGGTGCCGCGGAGCTGAACGGCAGGAACTCCGACATCGCGGTCAAGATGGTCGATCCGAGCCGGGAGTTGACGGTGCCCGAGCTTGGCGAGACGTACAAAGCCGGTACGATCCTGTCGCTTTCGGCGGAGAAAGCGCTTAAAGTCGGCTATGCCGACACGATCGCGAAGTCCGTCGATGAAGTGATCGCATGGAAAGGCCTGCAAGACCGTCCCGTTATCGAAGTGAAGCTTACGCTCGCCGAGCATGTTTCCGAGTTTCTGACTAGCCCAGCGGTAACGACGATCCTGCTCATCTTGGGCATCGCCGGCGTCGCCATCGAGCTGCTCGTGCCGGGGTTCGGCGTTCCGGGCATCGTGGGAGTCATCGCGTTCGGCTTGTATTTCTTCGGACAATTCGTGGCGGGGTTCGCGGGGATGGAGGCTGTCGTGCTCTTCGTCATCGGCCTCATTCTGCTCGTGTCGGAGCTGTTTATTCCTAGCTTCGGAATATTGGGCATACTTGGAATCGCCGCGGTCATTACGGGCATTACGATGGGGGCGCAGGATACGGGAGACGCGCTGAGCACGTTAGGGTTGTCCGTTTTGATCGCGATCGTCATCATCGCCGTATTCGTCTATATTTTCCGCAAGCGCGGCGTCTGGAACCGATTCATCCTGCGCGAAGCTCTGACGACCGAGCAAGGCTACGTCCCGAACAATCCGCGGGAAGGCTGGGTCGGACGGGAAGGCGTCACGCGGAGCGAGCTTCGTCCGTCGGGCATTGCGGAGATCGAAGGCGAACGCGTCGACGTCATTACGGGCGGCGAATTCGTGGAGCGAGGACGTAACGTTCGCATCGTCTCCGTGGATGGCACGCGAATCGTCGTGCAGGAAGTGAAGCGCGGTTAGGCGAAAATAGATAATAGCACAATCAAACTATACTTTTCGTGGAGGTCATCTAATCGATGGAAAACGCTGATGTTCAGCTTCTCGTCATTGTGGCGCTTGTCGTCATCGCGGTAATCGTATTTCTAAGCTTCTTCCCGTTCATGTTGTGGATTTCGGCTCTCGCATCGGGCGTGCGGATCAGCATTATTACGCTTGTCGCCATGAGGCTTCGCCGCGTCATTCCAAGCCGGATCGTCAACCCGTTGATCAAGGCGACGAAGGCGGGGCTCGGTCTTAACATTAACCAACTGGAAAGCCACTTTCTTGCGGGAGGCAACGTCGACCGCGTCGTCAACGCCTTGATCGCCGCCCAACGAGCGAACATTCCGCTCGAGTTCGAACGGGCCGCGGCGATCGACTTGGCTGGACGCGACGTCCTTCAAGCGGTGCAAATGAGCGTTAATCCGCGCGTAATCGAGACGCCGATGGTGTCCGCCGTCGCGAAGAACGGCATCGAAGTCAAAGTCAGGGCGCGCGTTACCGTGCGCGCGAATATCGACCGTCTCGTCGGCGGCGCCGGCGAAGAGACGGTCATCGCCCGCGTCGGCGAAGGAATCGTCGCTACTAACGGCGCGGCCGATTCCCACAAGGACGTCCTTGAGCATCCGGATATGATTTCTCGCACCGTGCTCGCTAAAGGTCTGGACGCTGGGACGGCTTTCGAAATCTTGTCCATCGACATCTCGGAAGTCGACGTGGGCAAGAACATCGGCGCATACCTGCAAACCGAGCAAGCGGAAGCCGACAAGCGGATCGCCCAGGCGAAAGCCGAGGAGCGCCGCGCGATGGCCGTCGCGCAGGAGCAGGAAATGAAAGCGCGCGTCGTCGAGATGCGGGCCAAAGTCGTGGAAGCAGAATCCGAGGTGCCTCTGGCGATGGCGGACGCGCTCAAAGCGGGCAAAATGGGCGTCATGGATTACATGAACATGAAAAATATCGAAGCGGATACGCAAATGCGCGGCTCGATCGGCCGCCAAGGCGAAGCCCGCGGCGATGAAGAGAAACGGTAATGAATATATTATTTCTGATCGCGGTTGCCATCGGGATCGTCTATCAGCTGTTTATTCGCAAGTCTCCGCTGGAGAAACGGAATCGGATGCCGGATTTCGGGGGCGGCCAGAGGCGTCCTCCGGGCTCGCCCTCGCAGCGCGGAGTGCCGATGCGCATTCCCCCGGCGAAGCAGGAGCAGCCTCGCCCGAACCCGCAGCCGATCATCGTAGAAGAGAGAGCGGAGCAGAGGGTTGCCGCACCCGAGTCGCGTAGCATACCAGACTCTTCGCCGCCTGAGGCGACTCCTCTCGAACCGGCTTTCGCGAAGGCGCCGAAGCCGTCTGCGAGCCTCTCTCGCGACGAGCTCACCCGAGCCGTCATGTGGGCCGAAATTCTCGGCCCTCCGCGCGCTCGCAAGCCTCACCGGCGTTGAAATAGGTAATACGCGAAAATCCGTATGGCGCTTATTACAGCGCTAATGCGGATTTTTTTGCATCAGCGAATATAACGTCGGCAAGGGTTGCTAAGTAGCAAAGACCCCGATCGAAGTATTAACGAACGGGGTCTTTGCGCATCATTTCTCTCAAGCCAGCAAGCATGACGTCGAACGTATGAAGGAACGTTGCCTGAAGTCGCTCCAACAGCTGCTCTGCCGATTCTTCCGAATGCGCATAAGTCGAGATAATGCCATGTAAAGCATAATAGTACACTCTCGCGCTTACCCATATACGTTCGTCTTGCGGTGAAAGCTGCAAACATTCACGAACGTTGTCTGCAAGCTTGCCGAACATTTGATTTCGCAACCGGTTGATTTCCGTTCCAGGCGAGTGCTCGTCAATCCGGCCGGCTTTTACGTTAAGGAATAAATCGAACATATTCCGATTAACCAGACAGAAGGAGATTAATGCCATGCTAATGGCTTTCAGTCTTGCGTCCGGATCAGCCTCACGTGCGATCGCTGCGTCCATTTGCTCGAAGAGCGACAGGAGAGGAGGCATGGACAGCTCCTGCAGCAACGCTTCTTTATCTTTAAAATAAATGTAAATCGTCGTATGCGAGCAGCCTGCTTCCTTGGCGATCTCGCGCATCGTTACGGATTCGTAGCCCTTGCTCCCGAATAAGCGGCTTGCCGCTTCGACGATGCTCTTCCTTGTTTCTTCCGATCTAATCTCCTGCTTCGATGCCACGTGCGCAGCCTCCTATAGCATCCCTGATACGTCCGACGCCAGCAATCCAACGAATACGATACCCAGTATAACCGAAGTTAAGAGAGCCGTCTTTCTTTTCTCGCTTCCGGCTTTTCGGTAAGCATGGCGGACATACATGATGAAGCCTGCCGCAAGCAAGAGCAGCTCCATTCCCGCCGAGAAAATTTCGGAACGCCACGCTCCGAAACCGAGCAGCGGCAAATCACCCCAATTTCCCGGCAACAGCGGCATATCCGCGCGATGGACGATTAAATCCAGCAGCCAATGACTGAACACGACTCCTGCAACTACCCAGCTCGCCCTAGCTCCCCATATTTTCCGGCATATGAATCCGGCGATAACCGCAATCAACATCGCCCCGAGTAAAGAATGCGTATAGTCGGCATGTATGATCGCTTTACCATAACCATCCCCGTGCTGAGAGAAGTCCATCGACTCTTTTCCCGCCGCCACCATCGGAATGAAGACGACGTCCAATAATTGAGTTCCGACCATTAATACCCAAAGAGGAAGCTCCGGCGCCTTTGCTTTCACGCCTGCTGCCAAACCGAAATGTCCTGCGAACATTCGAATCACACTCCTCATGATATTCATAACCATTGGTTACTAACCGTTGGTTACATAATAGCAAGGGGAAAATCTCTCGTCACGCCCATTCTCATTTCGTCGAGCTTGGCCGTTCTCCTCTTCATAAAGCGCAGTGGCGTCGCATATCTTTTACCGTATTACCGTAACCGGGGGAGGACCGCCGTATGATGCGTGTCAGTCGAAGACTGCGCAAATGGACCGCAACCATACTCGACCTGCCGCAGGACGTGGCGTTGGACCTGCCTCGCATCACGATGATCGGGGGGCTCCAGCTTACGGTGGAAAATCACCGGGGTGTGTTGCATTTCTCGCCGCAGTTGCTTCGGCTTGCGATGGATCGCGGCGAGATGGAAGTGACGGGAGAGAACTTGATCATTCGCACGATCGGATCTGAGGAAGTGTTCGTCGAAGGTACGATTCTAGGCGTCCAGCTACATCCGAAAAACAAAACTGGCGTATAATCGCCGCCGTTCCGCCGTTCGCGCGAAGGGCGGACTTCGGCCAATGTTCGGACAAGCTCGGTGCAGGAGGAGATAGAGGATGAAGGGTACATGGCTCGAGACGGTTCGCGGGTTCGTGTGGGTCAAGCTTATCGGCGGGGATGCGGACAAGTTTCTTAACGAGGCGACGGCCGCGAGTATTAAAGTATGGCAAATTTCTTTCGCGAAGGACGGGAGCCTGACGTTCGGAGTCTCGATTCCCGACTTCTTCAAGCTGAGGCCGCTGCTTCGCAAGTGCGGCGGCCGCACGCGTATTTTATCCCGGCACGGCTTACCGTTCAAGCTGGCGAGGCTCGCGCGGCGCAAAGTGTTCGCAGGGGGAATGCTCGCGTTCGTTGTCGCGCTCTTCGTTCTGTCCATGCTCGTATGGAACGTCAAGATCGAAGGCGAAACGGCGATTCCGGAATCGCGGATTATGGCAGCCGCGCGCGCGGAGGGGTTGTACAAGTATCAATGGTCCTGGAGAATGGAGGATACCGCGACGCTGTCGAAGAACATGGCGAGAAGGCTGCCGGACGCGGCGTGGGTCGGCGTCGAGAAGAAAGGCACGACGATCCAGATAACGGTCGTCGATTCCACCAAACCCGAGAAGAAGCCGCTCGAAACCCCTTCGCATCTCGTTGCGAAGACGGATGCCGTCGTCACGAAGGTAATCGCGGAGAGCGGACGTCCGAAGGTCGAGCGCAACGATCGCGTCAAGAAGGGAGATGTACTCGTATCGGGCTTGCTTGGGGACGAGAAAAACTATAAAGCCGTCGTCTCCAAAGGCACGGTCATGGGTCTCGTATGGCACGAATACCGGATCGTATCCCCGATGACGAAGAAGATTAAAAGCTATACGGGGGCAACGAGAACGCGAAACTACTGGATTATCGGCAACCGGGCGTTGCAAATTTCGGGCTATAAGGGAGAGGAATACGAGCAGTCGCAGACCAAATCCAGCATGCAGCGCTCGCGACTGCGCGATTGGGTACTGCCGTTCGGTTCGATGAAAGAGATCGAGATGGAAGTGATCGAGACGGAGCAACAATTGACGCCCGAGGAAGCGAAACAGGCCGGTTTATCGGCGGCCAGGTCGGAATTGCTCGCCAAAAGCGGGGCAGGCGCGGTCATAAAGGCGGAAAACATTTTGCATGAGCAAACCGAGAATGGTAAAGTGTTGTTAACCGTACTTTTTGAGGTGGAACAGTCGATCGCCGAGCCGCGCCCATTCGTGCAGGCTCCGGAGACAACACCGATACCGCAGGGGGAATGAGGCTTTTTGACAGAGCCAATGTCTACAACTGTAATCCCGCTACTGAACGTAGCCGAAGGCCTCGCCCTTTTCGGGCCGCAGGACAAGTTCCTGCGTCTGATCGAACGCGAGACGGAATCGAAGATTCATTCCCGCGAAGCGGAGATCGTCATCGACGGCCCGCCGGAGGAAGTCCGATCGCTCGATCAATTGTTCAACACGTTGCTTCAGCTCATTCGCGGCGGTCTGCAATTGAACGAACGCGACGTACGCTATGCGCTCGAGCTGGCCAGAGAGATGAAAGCGGACCAGCTGCTTTCCTTGTTCAAGGGAGAGATCACGACGACGTTCCGCGGCAAACCGATCGTGCCGAAGACGCTCGGCCAGCGCCATTACGTGACGACGATCAGGAAGAAAGACATCGTCTTCGGAATCGGACCTGCCGGCACCGGCAAGACGTACCTCGCCGTCGTGACGGCCGTCGCCGCCCTTAAGGAAGGCAAGGTGAAGCGGATATTGCTGACTCGCCCGGCGGTCGAAGCGGGAGAGAGTCTCGGGTTTCTTCCAGGGGATCTGCAGGAGAAAGTCGATCCGTACTTGCGTCCGCTGTACGACGCTCTTAATGACGTTCTTGGTCCAGACGGCGTCGCGAAGGCGCTCGAACGCGGTTTGATCGAGATCGCGCCGCTCGCCTACATGAGGGGACGCACGCTCGACGACTCGTTCGTCATTCTCGACGAGGCGCAGAACACGACGCCCGAGCAGATGAAGATGTTCCTGACCCGTCTAGGCTTCGGCTCGCACATGGTCATTACCGGGGACGTGACTCAGATCGATTTGCCGAAAGGCAAGAAATCGGGGCTGATCGATGCTCAGCGCATATTGAAGGATATCGAGGAGATCGGCATCGTCTATTTCTCCGAGCAAGATGTCGTTCGTCATGCCCTCGTGCAGAAGATCATCGTAGCCTATAATCAGCAGAGCGATTAACTACTCTCAGGGAGGGAGACGCCGGATGAGACGTAATAAAGATCGTCCGCTTGGAAATCCGCTGAGTTTATCACAAGCAGCGGCAGGATGGAAGAACAGCGCAGCGATGCGGTGGCTCCTGCTCCTGCTTTTTGTGTTTTTGTTCTATTTCTCGATATCGCCAAGGCTCGTTCCCGAAACCTACGATATTACGCTTAACGGGAAGAGCGACCGCGATATTAAAGCACCGAAGCAGTTCGAAGACAAGGAAGCGACGCTGCAAGCCCAGGAGCAGGCAGCCGAGCAAGTCAATCCGATTTATCCGATCGTCTCGCTTCGCAACGAGCTGATCATCGACGAGATTATCGCGAGAATTGAACAGTTGAACCTGGACGATTCGATTACGGAATCGCAGAAAATCGAGATTTATAGAAGCACGATCCCAGAGCGGGTAGACAAGTATTTCTCCAATTTCGCCGAGACGAAGACGAATTCGGACACGTATTCGGAAAGCTTGCTGAGCGAGATGCAGAAAGTCGTGCAGGCACAGAAATACCCGATGCCGGAAGAAACCTACTATAAGCTGCCGAAGTTCACTTCGGATCAACTGCTCGAGATGCGCACCGTGGGACGGGAAGTCGTCCGCAAGCTGATGCAGGATTCGCTTACGGAAGCGGAGACGGCGCGCGCTCGGGTAGCCGAGCTCGTCAACGCCAGCTCCCTCTCCTTGAAGACGGAGCGTGAAGTCGTGCAGGAGCTGGCCAGACTCGCGATTTCGCCGAACAAGTTCTACGATAAGCAGGCAACCGAGGATGCGCGGGCGGAAGCTAGGCAGAACACGCAGCCGGTCATGATCAAGCAGGGAGATATCATCGTCACGAAGGGGCAGGTTATCAATCAGGACCTGTACGATCGGCTGGACGATTTGGGGCTGCTGAAGGAACGCAAAAACTATTTTCCGCAACTAGGAGTTCTGTTGTTCTCGCTATTGTTCACCCTCGCGCTCTACGGTTATGGGGAGTTGACGACCGCGACGGCGGCGCTGCGGCGCAATAACGTGCATTGGACGATGCTGCTGCTCATCTTCGGGCTAAACATACTGTTCATGCATCTCGTGTCACTTACTCATAGCGAAGATTGGCCGTTCGTAGGTTTCTTGGCGCCGGTGGCGCTCGGCAGCATGCTGGTGACGCTGCTCATCGATTTCCATCTGGGCCTCGTCAGCGCGTTCTTGTTCTCTCTCATCGCTAGCATGATTCTGAATGTCGAGCAGGAGCACATATTCGATTTCCATTACGGGTTCGTCGCCGCGGTCGTGTCGTTCACGGCCGTGCTGGCGATTCATCGCGCGAGCCATCGCTCGTCGATTCTGAAGGCCGGTATCATGGTGAGCTTGTTCGGTTCCATCGCCGTGCTGGCGCTCATGCTCGTCAATCCGAACCCGAGCAGGCCGGATTTGATCCAATCCGTCGTTTTCATGTTCTCGAGCGGGTTGCTAACGGCGGTGCTGGTCATCGGACTAATGCCGTTCTTCGAGGTAACGTTCGGCATCCTGTCCGCCTTGAAGCTCGTCGAGCTGTCTAATCCGAACCATCCGCTTCTTCGCAAGCTGTTGACCGAGACGCCGGGAACGTATCATCACAGCCTTATGGTCGGCAATTTGTCGGAAGCGGCTGCGGAATCGGTCGGCGCTAACGGCTTGCTGTGCCGCGTCGGATCGTTCTACCATGACGTCGGGAAGACGAAACGGCCGCTTTATTTTATCGAGAACCAAAACTCGTCCGGCAACCCGCACGATAAGCTCGACCCGCGGGTGAGCGCGTCGATTATTATCGCGCACGCGAAGGACGGAGCGGACATGCTGAAGGCGCATAAGCTGCCGAAGCCGATCCGCGACATCGCGGAGCAGCATCACGGCACGACGTTCTTGAAATATTTTTATTTCAAGGCGGTTAAGCAAGCGCAGGAGCAGGGCGTCGAGTGCGAATGGACGGAGGACGATTTCCGTTATCCCGGCCCGAAGGCGCAATCCAAGGAGGCTGCTATCGTCGGCATCGCGGACTGCGTGGAGGCGGCGGTACGGTCGCTTAGCCATCCAACGGTCGACCAGATTGAAGGCATCATCGGCAAAATCCTCAAAGACCGGCTGGACGACGGCCAATACAATGAATGCGACCTGACGATGCGGGAGCTCGATACGATCGCGGAGACGCTAAAGGAGACGGTTATCGGGATGTTTCACTCCCGAATCGAGTATCCTGACGATAAAGAACTGAAGAAAATGAAAGAAGCGCGGGAGGCGAAAGACGCCGTCGCTGCTACGGACAAGGAGACGAAACAATGAGCACGAATCAGCTGAGCTTGGAATGGATCGACGAACGGGAAGGCGGCGCGGGCGCGCGCGAGGAAGCCTGGATGGACTTGCTGGAGAAGCTGCTCCGTATCGCCGGAGAGAAGGAAGGCGTGCCTTCCGGCGTCGTGACGTTGACCTTGACCGACGACGAAGGAATCCGCGAGCTGAACCGGCAATACCGGAACTTGGACAAGCCGACGGACGTGCTGTCGTTCTCGATGCTGGAGGGCGAGGAAGCCGACATCAAGTACGAGGACGAGTACGAGCTCGTCGAAGGCGAACCGGATGAGGATGCGGACGTTACGGTCGATCCGTTCGCCGAGATGATCGGCGACATCGTCATTTCCGTACCTCGGGCGGAGGCTCAGGCGGAGGAATACGGGCACAGCTTCGAACGGGAGCTTGGCTTCTTGTTCGTCCACGGTTTCTTGCATTTGCTCGGTTACGACCACGATAACGAAGAGCAAGAACGCGAAATGTTCGCGAAGCAGGAAGACGTGCTTAAGGAAGCGGGGCTAACCCGGTGAGCGGCTGGCGTTCGCGGGAAGTTCGCGCTTTCGGCTTCGCGTTAAGAGGCGTAGTCGAAGCCGTTCGCGGCGAGCGCCATATGCGATTTCACCTGGCTGCGGCAATCGTTGTCGCGGCCGTCGCGTGTTGGTTGCAGGTAGATGCGCACGACTGGCTGTGGCTGATCGCCGCGATCGGAAGCGTGTGGACGGCGGAGCTCTTCAACACCGCCGTCGAACGCGTCGTGGACTTGGCGTCGCCGGAGTTTCACCCTCTCGCCAAAGCGGCTAAGGATGTGGCTTCGGGGGCGGTTCTCATAGCGGCGATTTTCTCCGTCATCATCGGTATTATCGTATTAGGACCTCCTTTGTGGGAGCGGTGTTTCGGGTGACGCCCTTATAACGATATCCCCTTCGCTCAGGAAGGGAATAACGGCCTCACGTGCTGCTAAATCGCCGGAGTAGCGCCATCCGCACGAATAACGGCCTCACGTGCCGCTAAATCACAGGAGTAACGCCATCCGCACGAAATAACGGCCTCACATGCCGATAAATCGCCGAGTAGCACCAATCGCACGAAATAACGGCCTCACATGCCGCTAAATCGACGGAACTTCATCCCTGAGCGAAGGGGATATCGAAATAAAGAAGGTGTGGGATACCCATGAGCATGAACGACAAAATCAACCAACTGCCTTATACGATCGAACAATTACTATCGGCGGCGAAAGACGCTTTCGACCGTGCTTACGTTCCGTACTCGAACTTCAGAGTAGGAGCGGTGGCGCTGGACGACGACAACCAGTTGCACTACGGCTGCAATATCGAGAACGCCGCGTACAGCCCGACGAACTGCGCCGAGAGAACGGCGCTATTCCGCGCGGTGGCGGACGGCAAACGTCCGGGCCAATTCCAAGTCGTCGCGGTCATCGGGGACACGCCTGATCCGATAACGCCGTGCGGCGTATGCCGCCAAGTGATGGCGGAGCTGTGCGGGCCAGATATGCCGGTCGTTCTGGGCAACCTAAACGGACAATTCCGGATCACGACTATCGCCGAACTGCTGCCCGGCGCCTTCACGTCTAAGGAATTACGCAGCTAAAGATAACGAACATCCGCTATATCCGCACTAACGCAGACGCAATATTTTCCGAGGGCGAGTGAGCTCGAGCTCGACGAAGATTCAACTTATCGAGGAGAAAATCCATGACCACTAAAGGCTTTAAATCCGGCTTCGTAGCCATTGTCGGCCGGCCGAACGTAGGCAAGTCGACGCTCATGAATCACGTCATCGGGCAGAAAATCGCGATCATGTCCGACAAGCCCCAAACGACGCGCAACAAAATCCATGGCGTATATACGACGGACGACGTTCAAATCGTGTTCCTCGATACGCCGGGTATTCATAAACCGAATTCCAAGCTCGGCAACTACATGATGAAAGCCGCCGAGAGCGCACTGGACGAAGTGGACGCCGTGTTATTCCTGACGGACGTATCCGAAGCGTTGGGCGGCGGTGATCGCTACATCATCGAGCGCCTCAAGTCCATCAAGACGCCGGTGTTCCTTGTACTTAACAAAATCGATAAAATCACGCCGGACGCCATGCTGCCGATTATCGACAAGTGGCGAAAGCTTCACGATTGGTCGGAAGTCGTACCGGTATCGGCGCTGCAAGGCAACAACGTGACCGCGCTATTGGACCAACTGTCGAAGTACCTCGGCGAAGGACCGATGTATTATCCGGCCGATCAAGTGACGGACCATCCGGAGCAGTTCGTGTGCGCGGAGCTGATCCGCGAGAAAATCCTGCAAATGACGCGCGAGGAAATTCCCCATTCGATTGCGGTAGAGATCGAAAGCATGAGCAAGGCCGAGAACGGTCTCGTCAACATCGGCGCGGTGATCTACGTGGAGCGCGACTCGCAGAAAGGGATCATCATCGGCAAGAGCGGCTCGCTGCTGAAGGAAATCGGCAAACAGGCGAGAGCGGACATGGAGCGGCTGCTCGGGTCGAAGATTTTTCTGGAGCTGTGGGTAAAAGTCAATAAAGACTGGCGCAATCGCGAATCGGTGTTGAAATCGCTGGGCTTCAGGCACGATTGACGATATGCGCGCCTAATCTTGTCAGGGATACCCTGCGGCGCATGGTGACATCCTATCTATGGAGAACGGAGAAGCATTTCATTTCCGCCGTGGGAGGATGAGGCGCTGTGCGTGATTTCACGTGGCATGTGTTTAAGCAAACCGGCGATATTGAAGCTTATTTGCTGTATAAGGAAATGAACAATCTGAGCATGGCCGAACCGAGCTCGGACGGCCTTGCGGAAGACGACGGAGATCGCGGGGACGAGGAATGATGACCGATGCTCTATCGGGTAGAAGGCATAGTCATTCGTAGCGTGGATTACGGAGAAGGCAATAAGATCATTACCCTGCTTACGCCGAGTTACGGCAAGCAGGGCATTGTCGTGCGCGGAGCCAAAAAGCCGAAGAGCAGATTCGGCGCGATGGCGCAGCTGTTTACATACGGAGATTATTCGTATTACCGGACCAGCTCGCTTGGCACGCTTAACAACGCGGAGCTGCTCAACTCGTTCCGGGAGCTGCGGGAAGGGCTGGAAGGTCCGGCTTACGCCGCTTACGCCGCTGAGCTCACGGATCGTGCAATCAATGACGACGAAGCGGCAGCGTATTTATTCCATCAGTTGAAGGCGTGTCTTGCGGCATTAGCCGAAGGCAAAGATCCTCAAATCGTGCTTCGCGCCTACGAGATGAAGATTAACGTCGCGGCCGGATACGAGCCGGTGCTGGACGAATGCGTAAGCTGCGGCCGCCAAGAGGGACCGTTCCGGTTCAGTCCGCTTGCAGGAGGGGCGTTGTGCTCGTCATGCCGTCATCGCGACAGCGCCTCGTTGGAGCTGGAAGAAGGCGTGTGGAAGCTGCTGCGGGTGTTCGCGGCGCTGGATATGCGGAGGTTGGGCAACATTGCGGTGAAGGAGAATACGAAGCAGCAGCTTCAGCTCGTCATGCGCAGATGGATGGATACGCATCTGGGCTTGAATCTGAAGTCGCGCCAATTCCTAGACCAACTCGAGAAGTACGGCGATTTGCTAGGCGGTCCGATCGGGCGGCCGCGTCAGGCAGCTGATGCGCAGGAACCAGGAACGCCCGATGCGGGCGACGGGACGGTTTGACATAGGTCGCCTCGGTAGTTTAGAATGGCTACATAATTGAATCGTTCTCGATGAAGGAGAAAGTAGCCGATGAACGTCGTCATCGCAGCGAGCCGGGGATCGTGCAAGCCCGGAGGGACGGCATGGGTGAAGGGCGCTCCGGAGAGAAGGCGCGAAAGAGCGGGTTTATGCCAATCGGCATAGGCCAAGTAGGGTGGAACCGCGGAAGACATCAGCTTCCGTCCCTATGTCTGCAACGGCGGACGTGGGACGGGAGCTTTTTTATGTTTCCCGAGGACCATTCGACGTTCGCCTAGTCCATACGAAGAAGCCATTAAAGGGTGAGTTAGTTCGAGCCCGACGAAGATTTAATTTTATCAAGGGTGAGTTAGTTCGAGCCCGACGAAGATTCAATTTTATCAAGGGTGAGTTAGTTCGAGCCCGACGAAGATTCAATTTTATCAAGGAGGAATGAAGCGATGAATTTTCAGCAAATGACGCTGACGCTGCAGCAATTCTGGGCGGAACAGAACTGTATCGTCGTTCAACCTTACGACACGGAGAAAGGCGCCGGCACGATGAACCCGATGACGTTCCTGCGTTCGATCGGACCGGAGCCGTGGAACGTCGCGTACGTGGAGCCTTCCCGTCGTCCGGCAGACGGACGTTACGGGGAGAATCCGAATCGTCTATACCAGCATCACCAATTCCAAGTCATCATGAAGCCGTCCCCGGACAACATTCAAGAGCTGTATCTAGAGAGCTTGAAGCGTCTAGGCATCGATCCGCTGGATCACGATATCCGCTTCGTCGAGGATAACTGGGAATCTCCGACGCTCGGCGCTTGGGGTCTCGGCTGGGAAGTGTGGCTTGACGGCATGGAAGTGACTCAATTTACTTATTTCCAGCAAGTCGGGGGCATCGATTGCGTACCGGTCGCCGTCGAGATCACTTACGGCATGGAGCGGTTAGCTTCGTACATTCAGGACAAAGAGAACGTATTCGACCTCGAGTGGGTCGAAGGCGTCAGCTACGGGGACGTGTTCAAGCAACCGGAATACGAGCATTCCAAATATACGTTCGAGGTGTCCGACGCCGCGATGCTGTTCCAGCTGTTCTCGACCTACGAGGCGGAAGCGAAGCGCGCGATGGAACAGAACCTCGTGTTCCCGGCTTACGATTACGTGCTCAAATGCTCGCATACGTTCAACCTGCTCGACGCCCGCGGCGCGATCAGCGTTACGGAACGTACGGGTTATATTACGCGGGTGCGCAACTTGGCCCGTCAAGTCGCGGGTACTTACCTTCAAGAACGCGAGCGGCTGGAATTCCCGCTGCTGAAGAAAGGAGCGGCGAACCATGGCTAATGAACTGCTGTTGGAGATCGGATTGGAGGAAGTGCCGGCACGGTTCGTGCGCGCGGCGATGGAACAACTGAAGGACAAAACCGAGAAGTGGCTGACGGACAGCCGCCTCGCTTTCGAAGAAATCAAAGCTTACGCCACGCCGCGCCGGCTTGCCGTGCACGTCGTCGGTCTAGCCGACAAGCAAGAGGACGTCAACGAGGAAGTCAAAGGGCCTGCCCGCAAAATCTCGGTAGACGAGTCCGGCGCGTGGAGCAAAGCGGCGCTCGGCTTCGCCCGCAGCCAAGGCGCGGATCCGGAATCGCTGTTCTTCCGCGAGCTGTCCGGCGTCGAATACGTCTACGCGAAGAAAAGCAGCGTCGGCGTCGAGACCTCGTCCCTGCTGCCGGAGGCGCTGCCTGCGCTCATTACGTCGCTGACGTTCCCTAAAAACATGCGCTGGGGCAGCTACGATTTGCGCTACGTCCGGCCGATCCGCTGGCTCGTCGCGCTGCACGGCAGCGAGGTCGTTCCGTTCGAGATTACCGGCGTCGCAAGCGGCAACGTCTCTCGCGGACATCGCTTCCTCGGCAAGGAGGCGGTCATCGAGCATCCGAACCAATACGTCGAGCGGTTGCGCGAGCAACACGTGATCGTCGACGTCGCCGAGCGCCAAGAATCGATCGAGGCAGGCATTCGCAAGCTGTCGGAAGAGCGCGGCTGGCATATCGCCGTCAAGGACGATCTGCTCGAAGAGGTGTTGTTCCTCGTAGAGACGCCGACCGTATTGACGGGTTCGTTCGATCCGTCTTTCCTGGATATCCCGCAGGAAGTGCTGATTACGTCGATGCGCGAGCATCAGCGTTACTTCCCGGTATTGAACGGCGAAGGCAAGCTTCAGCCGCATTTCGTAACCGTGCGCAACGGGGACGCGCGTTCTCTTGACGTCGTTGCTAAAGGGAACGAGAAGGTGCTTCGCGCGCGTCTGTCCGACGCGAAGTTCTTCTATGAAGAAGATAAGAAGCTGGTGATCGCCGACGCGCTCGCCAAGCTTGAGAATATCGTGTACCACGAAGAGCTCGGCACGGTAGCGGACAAGGTTCGCCGTACCCGCAAGATCGCCGATCGCATCGCCCAGCAGCTGCTGGCGGACGATGCAACGAAATCCGACGTAAGCCGTACGGCCGACATCTGCAAGTTCGACCTCGTCTCGCAAATGGTGTACGAGTTCCCCGAGCTGCAAGGCATCATGGGCGAAGACTACGCGCGCAAAGCCGGAGAACGCGAAAGCGTCGCCCGCGGCATCAACGAGCACTATTCTCCGCGTAATGCAGGCGACAAGCCTGCGGCATCGCTTGTCGGCGCGATCGTGGGCATTGCCGACAAAATCGATACGATCGTCGGTTGCTTCTCCATCGGAATCATTCCGACCGGCTCGCAGGATCCGTACGCGCTGCGCAGACAAGCGCAGGGCATCGTCAGCACGCTGCTCGCGCACGAACTCGAGCTGCCGCTTGCCGATCTGTTCCGCATCGCGCTCGAGGAGCATAGCGCGCGCGGATTGAAGCGCGAAGCGTACGATATTACGAAAGACCTGCACGATTTCTTTACGCTCCGCATCCGCAACGTGCTGTCCGAGCAATCGATCCGCTACGACGTCGCGGATGCGATCATCGGCGCGGGAACCAGCGACGTTCGCCGCACGCTGCTCAGAGCCAGAGCGCTGCAAGCCGTAACCGCGGAAGGCAATAAAGCAGACTTCCGTCCGTCCGTAGAGGCGTTCAACCGCGTCTGCAACCTCGCTTCGAAGGCGGATTCGAAGCAAGTGGACGCCCAGCTGTTCGACGACGCCGCGGAGAAGAAGCTGTACGAAGCTTGGCAAGGCGCGCACGGCGGATTCGTCAAAGCGTTCGCGGAGGCTGATCTTGCCCAAGCGCTAGCAGCGTTATCGTCGCTCAGCGCGACGATCGCAGCGTTCTTCGAAGCCGTTATGGTCATGGCCGAAGACGAAGCCGTCCGCAGAAACCGGCTTGCCTTGCTGTCGTTGATCGCCGACGACGTCAGAACGTTCGCCGATTTCTCGAAGCTCGCGGGTTAACCTAATGTTAATGAATGGTGAGGGAGGTTGCTGTCCATGAACGAGCAAAGCGTTACCGTCTACGTCGTGTCCGACTCCGCGGGAGATACGGGGGAGCTTGCGGTCCGGGCGGCCGCCGCCCAATTCCATCCGCTGGCCGTGCATATCCGCCGCGCCGCGTTCATTCAGACGCGGGAGGGCATCGACGCCGTCATTCGCGCGGCGAAGGCGGACAACAGCATCGTGCTGTACACGCTCGTCATCCCGTTCCTGCGGGATTATATGGTCGAACAAGCCAGTATTATCGAACTGACGGCGATCGATTTGCTCGGGCCGCTCATCGGCAAGCTGGAGGAGAAGCTCGGCAGGGAATCGAGGAACGAACCCGGCTTGAACCACGTGCTGAACGCGGATTACTTCCGCAAAGTCGAAGCGGTCGAGTTCGCGGTCCGTTACGACGACGCAAGGGACGTATCCGGCATCATGAAGGCGGATATCGTGCTCGTAGGCGTATCCAGAACGTCGAAGACCCCGCTCTCGATGGTGCTCGCCCACAAGACGTTCAAAGTGGCCAACGTTCCGCTCATTCCGGAGCTGGTTCCGCCCAAGGAGCTATTCGCCGCGCCGGCGCATAAGATCGTGGGCCTGACGATTGATCCGGACGCCCTGAACGCGATCCGGAAGGAACGGCTGAAGGCGCTGGGGTTGCCGGATACGGCCCCATACGCGACGAGCGATCGCATCCATCTGGAGCTTGTGCATGCAAGACAGGTGATGGAACGCATCGGCTGTCTCGTGATCGACGTGTCTAACAAAGCGGTGGAGGAGACGGCGAGTCTCATCCTGGAACGGTTTCAGAAATAGCGGACGAGGGGGAAGCGCTGGTGTTCCTGCAGTTGATCTTGCCAGTAACGATGGCCTGCTTGTGCAACACGATAGGGAATACGTTCTGGAAGTTTTACTTCGCGAAGCATACGTTCTCCTTCACGAGCATCGGCGGGATGATATCGGTCCTGTTATCGTTGCAGGTCATTGCAGGCATGGTGTTCTACTTCGGTTCGATGCTGTTGTTTTTCTTTATGCTGTCTCGCTACAATCTATCGCTCGTCATTCCGCTGACGTCGCTCACTTATATTTTCAATATTGCGGCCGGCGTTCTGATCTTCAAGGAGAAGGTGTCGATGCTGCAGTCCTTGGGCAGCGCAATCGTCATTGTGGGCGTACTCGTCATTATGAGCAGCGGTGCGATAAAAGGGAACTAAAGGAGCGCATACCGGATGGAGCAGCCGCAACCGAACGGCAATCCGCAAACGACGCGTGAATTTCTGAAGCACAAGCTCGGTCATCTGAAGATTCGGGAAATCTTGTACGGAGAATGGGAAGCGTACTTGTATTGGATAGTCAAGTCGTTCCCCGGCACCCTCGGTTTTCTGCTTCGTACGTTGGTCGTGAAGGTGTTGTTCAAGCAGGTACACGGCATGACCTATATTCAGCCCAATGTCGTGTTCGTGCATACGAACCGGCTCCGGGTCGGCCGTTCCTTCTGCGTGAACAGCGGAACGTATATTCACGCCATCGGCGGCATTCGGATCGGGGATCATGTGCTCATCGGTCCCAATGTGACCATCTCATCCGGGATGCATCCGATCGAAGGCAGATTCCCGTCCATTTCCTCTCGCCCGTCGATTCCGAAGCCGATCGTGATCGAGGATGACGTATGGATCGGAGCCAACGCAGTCATCATGCCTGGCGTGACGCTGGCGCGCGGCACCGTGGTAGGCGCCAATTCGGTCGTCACGAAGGACACGGAACCTTATTCGGTATTTGTAGGCTCTCCGGCCCGCAAGATTCGAACGCGATGACGGAACGCTTGCCCGACGCTATGTACTTGAAGCATGCGGTTTGCTTAACCGGGGGGATCATATGTTGAGAATCGGAATCGTTGGATTCGGCAAGATGGGCGTCATGCACGGCGCGCTGCTCCAAGCGATGGACGGAGTAGAGCTGGCGGCGATTACGGATACGTCGAAGTTCATGCTTAGCGGATTCAAATCGTTATTTCCGCAGGTGAAGACGTATCAGTCGTATCGTAAAATGATCGACGAATGCGGCTTGGATGCCGTCATCATCGCCACTCCGTCGTTCAATCATGTCGAGATCGCCCAGTATGCGCTTGCGCGGAACATTCATCTATTCGTGGAGAAGCCGCTCAGCAACGATGTTCAATCCGGCAGAGAGCTGCTGAAGACGGCTGCCGAGTCCTCGGCAATTGCCATGGTCGGCTTCTGTATGCGTTATAACCCGATGTTCGCCGAAGCGAAACGATGGATTGACGAGGGAAAACTCGGGACGATTCAGCAGGCCTCCGCATCGATCTACTGTTCGGATGTGCTGTCGGAGCAATCCGGCTGGCGATTCGATCCGAAGCAATCGGGCGGCGGGGTGTTGATCGACTTTGCCGTGCACATGCTGGACATGCTGTATTATTACTTCGGCGAAGTGGCAGAGGTGTCCGGTCGTACGAACGCCGTCTATTCCAAAGTCGTTGAAGACGAGGTTCGAGCGGAGCTGATCTTCGGAAGCGGGGCGACCGGCACGCTGCATGGCTCGTGGAGCAGACCGGAGTATCGAAAGCCATTCTATCAATTGGAAGCGGTCGGCTCTCTCGGAAGCCTGAAAGTAACCGATCAGGAAATTCGGCTGGAGCAAGCCTCCGGCGTCGTCACCTCTTATTATCCGGATCTTTACCAGGGCTCGTACATCGATATCGGAGGTCCACACTTCTCCAAGCAGATGGAGCTATTCATCTCCAGTGTCCGGAATAATAGCAATCCTGAAGCTAATCTAGCCTCCGGATTGTACGTCCAGACATTGATAGACGCGATATACCGGTCGGCACGCCATCAAGGCGAAGCTCAGAAGGTCAAGGTGGGGTCAGCGGATGAATATTGATTCGATTATACTAGGAGATAATCAATTTTTCGGCGTGAATCACCTGTCGCAAGAGCGAGGCAACCTGACAAGAGAGAAGTTCAAGGACGTATCGCAAATCCGGCAGGTGCTGCATGCGGCGCTAGACAACGGCGTCAGAGGAGTCATGTTCTCGACGCATCCCGCCATCTACGAGATCACCGATATGATGAAGGCCGACCCGGTGCTGCGCGATGAAATGCACATTTACGTTAACGTTCCTTATGTATTCAAATATATTAGCATGATGAACACGATGGGCATGTACGGTACGATCGAGAAGATGCTCGACGGCAAGTCGGTGCTTGGCAAAGCGGGTTACCTCATGAAGAGTCTGTTCCATCTTGGAACGGGGAATTACTTGCAGGTCGCCAACCGCCTGATCGACGTGGAGATGAATCCGTTCCAAGGCCTCAATGTGAAAGCCGTATTCCTGCACAATGCGCTTGCCGACTTGGCGCTCGGATACAATATGCTTAACGTAGTCGCGAACTTTCATGATTACGTCAAGCGAACGTTCGATGCTATACCTGCGTTCGGAACGTTGAATTTTCCAAGATTCAGCAGCTTCCTGGACGATGCCGGCGTTGACGATTCGTTGATTATGACGGCGATTAATAAAAAAGGCTTCCTCATGAACCCGGGAAGGGATTCGGTCGAGGAAGCGGTGGAGAACAGCCGGCATACGGTTCTGGCGATGGCTACCTTGGCTTCGGGCAGTATCCGACCGGATGAAGCCTATGAATACGTCTTCTCGCAGCGCAACGTGAAGCACGTCGTCGTCGGCGCTTCCACGAAGGAGCATCTGAGCGAGACGGTACGTACGATTCGACATTACTTGTAAGGAAACAGCCGTTACGGAGTGGCGCCAAGCGCCGTATCCGTTAACGGCTGTTTCTTTATTTTATACAATCGCCATATGTCGTCGAAATCGCGCTCCAGCTCGGTCCATTCCGTCCCTTCCTCATAAAGTGAAGGATAAGCGGTGTTTACGGTACTCTGAACGTTCCTCATCGGTTTGGGCACGAGAATATACTGCACGTCGTGCTCGAGAGGGTTCTCGAGAGCGCTGCGGAAGTCGTAATCGCTCGTAATGAGATAACGGCGGGGATGATGGCTATTGACGAGAATGACGTATGCCGAAGCGGAATCCGTAAGCACCGTTCCGGTAATATTGTCGTCGATCCATTGAGAGATCTCGACCTCAAGCTGCTGTCTTTGGTAATTCAAATTCCCCTTCGTAATCGTCAGGAAGTTGTGCTCGTCCGGAGCGATATTCGGATTCGTCAGCGCGTAGGACAGCATGCCCGCGGCAGCGAGCAGACCGCAGCAGATGATCGAGAAACAGACGCGCCGCATGCGCTTCGCGACCTGATTCAGTTCGTAAGGAATCCAGGCGACGACAACCGGCAGCACGTACATGAAATAACGGAAAAATCCGAAGGAGGATTGCCTAAGCAGCAATAGGAACTGCAAGCCCGGGACAGCCAAGAATAGCAGAATCAGCACGAGAATATCCCACCGGAACAGACGCCGTGTCAGTATTCTGACGATGAGAATGCTGAACAGCGGGGCCGAATACCACACGGTTTTCTCCGCGATCAATTTCAACATGTTGATCGGGCTAGAGAACAACTCGCGGAAGTTCTCGTCTTCCCTGAGCACCGCCGCCGCGGATTCGTTGGAATACTCCGAGTTCAGGAAGAAGAGCGGATTGCCCATAATCGTATAGTTGAAGAATATCCATAGCAACCCGAAGAAAAATATCGGCAATATCGCGAGTACGATCGTAGCTTCGGCTTTGCGCCATTTTTCGATTAACGAATAAGAGCTCCCTTTGCGCCAGAAAAAGACGATGAACGGTATCGAGACCGCAAGGGCGAATCCGAACGGCACCGCTTCGTAACGCGTCCAGAAGGCGAGCGATAGGGCGAAGGAAGCGAGGATCAAGTCGCCGACTTCCTCGTTCCTGATCCACAGACAGAAGTGAGTGATGGTCGCAATGATAAAGAACATGTAGGGAACGTCGCTTAGGCCGTTCGCGCCGAACAGGAACATGAAAGGATTAAGCGCGTACAACAATGCGATCGTCGCGCTCATCGAGACGGATAGCTCGAACTTTCTTCCGGCACGGAACAGATGGGTTGCGGTAAGTCCGGCGAATAGGCTGGTCAACAGCACGCTGGCCAATCCGGAGGAAGCGACGGGATGGTAGAGCGGATAGATTAACAGCGGGACGATCTCCAGCAAGCTTGGGAGGGGATTCCATACGAATCCGATCGCTCCAAGGTGAGGGTCGCGGCTATATAAGACATAAAACGCGTTGGCGACGCGGCTCATGGCGTCTGAATGCATATAACCGAGAACGTGGGCGATGTAATATCCGACCGCGAACTCGGTTAGGAAAATGAACGCGAACAAGGTCCAGGACCAGCTTAATTTCCGATGTTGCATGAGAAGGGGAACCCCTTTGTTTATTCGTCCGTAGAAGCGGCGGCCACTTCATCCAAGTAAGATGGATGAAGGGTTGCCTCTTGGTACGAAGCTTGGGCTTGGACTAAATAGCGCGGTCTGCCCTTCACTTCTTGATAGATCGCGGCGATATATTCGCCGATGATTCCGAGCGCGAACAAGACTAGTCCGCCGATCAGCAATTGCAGCAAATAGACGGTCGTGAACCCGGTGAACGCTTTGCCCCGCAACTTCTCCACAACGGATATCGCTCCGAGTACAATAGCGCCCAGCGAGAAGCCAAGTCCTGCTAGACTGACCAGCTTTAACGGAAGCGTGGAGAACGAAATAATCGATTCGATGGCAAGCTTCGCGAGCTTAAGCGTGCCCCAGCGGCTGCCGCCATGCTCTCTCGGAGGGACTTCGAACGGAATCGAGAACCTTCTGAAACCGGTCCAAGCCGTCATGCCTCTGAAGAACGTGTTTTTCTCCGGCATGGCACGCCAAGCGCGGACGACTTTGGCATCGAGCAGCTTGAAGTCGGAGGCGTTCTTCATATCGTAGCCGGTGAACTTGTTCAGCATGCGATAATAGATCGCGGCGCCTACCTTATTCACGATCGATTCCTGTCCGCGATCGACCTTGTAGCACTCCACGATATCGTAGCGATCCACACGCCAGTGTCGGATCATATCTTGGATAAGCTCGGGCGGATGCTGGAGGTCGCCGTCCATGACGAGCACGGCTTTGCCCTTACAGCTCTCGAGACCGGCGCATAGCGCGAGCTCCTTGCCGAAATTCCGGCTTAGCCGCATGGCGGTCATCCCTGGCGTAACGGCAGCAAGCTCTTGGAGCGACAACCAGGTCCCGTCGGTAGAACCGTCATCGATGACGATGAGTTCGTAATCCGTTACGCATGCCTTCACATGCCGAATGATGGTGCGTAACGATTCTACCAAATGACTTTCTTCATTGTACATAGGAATGATGACGGAAAGCTCGGGACCTGTCCTCAACATAATCGCTCCCTTTGATACCAATTGTTAATTGACGTGCTCCGCATGCTCGGAACCAGTCAGCCCGTGCTGCGTCTTCTCCCAGTAGAACGGCTTCGTGATCAGCTGCCAGGCCGCCTTCACCGCGGCGATGCTCATCATAATCCAATAGAGCGGCGTAAGCAGCGTCGTGCGGATCAATCGATAGGAGAAGTACCGTTCGCCCTTCTTCTCCAGTTCGTGAATGACCCAGAACATGCCGGCCGCGTTGCTGAAGACGAACAGGAAGTTCGCGAAGTAAAACTCCGCCGAGGCGAAGTAGTAGACGGATTGCGGAAACAGCGGCTTGATCCACGAGGCTTTCAAGACGAACCACACGATAATCATGGACCAGAACACGGGATTAAGCAGCGGTAGCATCGGCGTCGCCAACACCATCACGTGAAAACCCATAAAACCGCGCAAGCCAAGCTCGCGGTATAAGCGAATCGGATGTCTCATATGGACGAGCCATGTCTGCATATATCCTTTAATCCACCGCGACCGTTGCCTGATCCAGTTGCCGAAGCGGCTGTTCGCTTCTTCCCACGTCCTCGAATCCACGATGGCGGTCGTATAACCTTCTTTGTACAGCCGGATGCCCAGATCCGCATCCTCGGTCACGTTGTAAGGATCCCAGGCGTTCAGCTTCTTCAGAACGTCCGTCTTGAAGTGGTTGGAGGTGCCGCCCAACGGAATCGGAATGTTCAGCCTCATGATGCCGGGAAGCAGCAGCTCGAACCACATGCTGTATTCCTGCGTGAACCATTTGGTCAGCAGGTTCTGGCCGCTGTTGAAGTAATTCAGCTTCGCTTGCACGCAAGCGGTACGTTCGTTGCAGGTTTTGAAGGTCAGGAAAACCTTCTTCAATTGATCGGGATCGGGCCGATCCTCCGCGTCGTAGATGACGACGATCTCGCCTCTGGCTCGAATCAGTCCAAAATTGCAAGCTTTGGGTTTCGTCTTGGGAAGACTGTCCGGAACGACGAGAACGGTATAATACGGCGGCAGCTTCATGTCCTTGATCAGATGCTGCGCTTCGATATCGTCTTTCTCAATGAGAAGTCGGACGTCGAGCTTCGCTTTCGGATAATCCAGCTTCTCCAAGTTGCGAATCAGCTGCGGAATGACGTCGCTCTCCTTGTACATCGGCACAAGAATCGTGTAGATAGGAAGCTCTTTCTCGTTGATAGCGCTCAGCTGCTCCTCCGTGAACCGGTACTGCGAACCGCTCCTGGAACCGTACATAATAATGGCGAATCGGAATAGCGTCATGACGAAGTAAAACAATTGTACGGCTACGTTCATGACGATCAGCGTTCCTAGCCAGTCCCACAATAAGCCGCCGGCGATGCCTATTGCGAGCATCGCGAACGCAATGAGCTGCTTGCGCGTAAACGTAACGTTCGCCGAGTTATGCGGCTGTTCGGTAGCCAGCTTCATGGTGCTCGTCTCGAGCATCTCGTGGCCGTACGCTTCGGACCAGAACGCTTCCATCTCGTTCTTCGTCGCCAGCACTTGTTCAACGGGAAGCCCTAGCAGCTCTTCCAGCTCAAAGCGCTTCTCATCCGCCAAAGGCTCGTTGACCGCGACAAGAACCCGATTCTCGAATTGCTGCAAAATAACGACGCCGAACGCCCGCGCGACCGGTTCCTCCAGTCTCGCGTTGGAGTCGAAGTTGAAGTCGGTGCCGATTCTGCCCAAATTGTTCTGGGTAGCGATAGCGCGGTACAATTGCTCGGGTTCGAGAAATTGCAAGGAGAGAAGAATATCTCCGAGCATGCCGCCGCTCTTGCGTTGGAACGCGAGCGCCTTCTCCAATTGCTCCGGCGTCAGCTGCCCCGATTGGACAAGCATGTCGCCAAGCCTTCCCTTAGGCGGCGTATTCGATACGAACGGCAGCAATTGCTCCGCGGTCACATAGCCAAGATCGAGCAGAATATCGCCAAGTCGTCCTCCGACGGCTTGCTGCCTCTCGAACGCGGTGTCCAACTGGACTTGGGTAACCAAACCGTTCTGGATCAGCAAGTCGCCTAGTCTTGGCCGCGGGGGCGCTATGATCGGTTCGCTCTTGCTAGCGGCGTTGGAGCCCGATGCCGCCGCAGCCGGGAAGGAAGACGGGGACGTCTGACCGTTCTTCCAGCTCAGTTCTCCGTTCCCCCGTAAGATGCGCAGCCGCGCTTGCGAAGCGGCGATTCGCCGCTTCGCTTCTTCGATCTCCGAATCCAACCGCATGAGCGCTGCGGTCTGGCGCGCTCTCTGTCGGACCAACTCGTCGCTGGCGACCCGCAATTCATCCTCTTTCAGTCGCGCTTGGGCAGAGGGGGAGAGTTTCCCGATCAAGCCTTCGAATCGTTTCCGCAATCGCCTCATTGCGCGAGACCGTTCGATTCGCGGGCTAATAGCAAATGCCGTTCTTCTTCCAAGTAGTACTCCAGCTGCTCTCTAAGCTGATCGTGGAAGTCGCGTTTCTGAACGTAGAGGGCGAGGAACGCTTTGCGTTCCTCTGCCATGGCGGCCTGTATTCGCGCGATTCGCTTGCGACGCTCCTCCGCTTGCGGGTTAACGGTCGAAGGCTGCGAGTCGCGGTTGGATAGGACGGCTTTTCGTTTAAATCTGGTTGATCTCACAGTTTTCCTCCTCGTCTATCAGGCGTGCGGATCGCTTGCAGGCTATTTGCTCGCGCGAATTCGACGGACATAAATGAGAATGACGATAACGATGATGGCTAGTAGGGCGATGAATACGTATTCGCCGTAGGGAAGAGGACGATTCCCGTGCTCTAAGTCGGCTTCGGGCGTCGACGCATCCGACCGGGCAGCCGTCTCAGGGAACGCATGCACTTGCTTACGGTCGTCTATGACGACGACGCGGCCGGCTATGGAGCCCTTAGCTGCCGGATCGGATAGCGCTTGTCCGACGTATGCAAGCTCGTCGGCGCCTGTCGCTGAGATCATGAGAGAGCTGCGATCCGGATTGATAGGCGATTCCGTCAATTGCATGACGGCCGCGTTCCGGGCGAGCTCCGTTAAGAGTGGTACGTCATCGGACAGCGACGTTATGCCCGCGTCGCCGAATTTCACGAAGCTGTGGCCGAAGCCGTTCAGTTGGGGCGGCAGAACTGCCGATGCCCCGACGAACAAGATATTCCTGTCCGTCAGCTTCTGCCCAAGATCGGGATCTTTGGCGCTTGCCAGCTTCATATCCGAATGCGGCGTGATCGGGGTTCCGCTCTGTCCGAGCAGCGTCATGACGGCGACTAGCTCCGTCGTGCTTTTGTCGCCCAGCACGACGGTCGTATCGGTCCATTCATTGCCGGCCACGAACGGAAACGGCAACGAGTCCAGGTTGAAATTCGCGCGTTTGTCCGGTTTGAACGCGAAGTACGACGTTTTGTCGATGAGGGCCCAGTCTCCCATTAAGTTTTCAGAGGAACACAGATTGCCCTCCTCCGGCGATGCTACGCCGACGGTAGTCGGGTTAACGAATTGGAACCGGACTTCGATGTCGAGCCGGCGGCTCTCCCCGATAACGGAAGGGTCGAGCTTGATGTCAAGCGTGCCGCCGTCGCTCGTGCTTTCCACGAGATTCGCGCTTTGCACGGGAATGCCGTTAAGCATTACCTTCATGACGGATTTGTTGTACAGAATAGACTTCGAATGCTTGTACTTCAGATGCAGCATGGCGCCATCGTTCAAATCCCAATTGCTCGGGATCCCGTAGAAGATCGACGATCCCCCTTGCATGACGTCCTCCGTGACTAGATTGCCGTACCCGAGCTTATCGAACGTCAGCACATAGGATTGGCTGGTCGAATCTTCGGCTTTCTTGTTTGCGTCAGGCAACGAATCAGGAATGACGGAATAGCTGCCTTGCAGTTGTTGGTACAACGACTCGGTCGCCAGGATCTCGGCTCCGCGAACGAGCTTGTCATCGTTGCCGGTAATGAGGATGATCGCCCGTTCGTCGTCCCAAGGGGACGTTGCAATGCCTATCACGCCACTGTCCGCGAGCCCTTCATCTTCCGGGTGGGAGGCGTTGAAAGCGGCGATCGCCGTTCGGCCTTGTCCTTTCCAACGGTCTGGATTGCCGATCCAAATCGCGGAAGTGCCGGACAACGTATCGTCGGAGACGTCGGACTCCGTATAGATCGGCATTTTCAGCAGCCCGTTCGTGGATTGGGTAGCAAGGAATTGGGACAACCGCGCCACCGCCTTGAATTCCGATTCCGTGAGGGAATCCGGTACGACGAGCACCGTTTGCACCGGGGTAGACGACCCGCGCGCGATGAACGGACTCGGATAGATCGTTAAGTCGGCCGAGGAGCCTGCCTCCGCGATTTTTAGATTAATCTTGCTATCCTTGCGTATCGTCAGCCATGCGGAGCTATTCTGGGGATCTTCGCACACCGCCGCGTTCACGATCAGCTTCGCCCAGAACGACAGCTTATGGAAGCCGGGCTGCAGATCGAAATCGGAGATGTCGATTTTCCAATCGCTTACGTTCGTATTGGTCTTATCCAGCGACACGCTTCCGATCGGGATATCGTCTAGCAACACGGTCAGCGTGGAATAATCCGGATGAAGCGTCGGAGAGTGCGAGAAGCTGATGTCTACGGTGGAGCCGGGCAATACGGTCCGATTTTTACCGATCTCGAAGTAAGCGTCTTGCTTCGCGTTATCTCCTTTGAATACCCGGTCTTCGCCGAAGGTCATCAAATGCTCCCGATTCTCTTTATCCGTTGCCGACGAGGTAGCCGCTGCATCTTGTTCCGCGAAGGCCGCGGCCGGAGAGAGGAACAGGACGAGCAGCATAATGACATAGATTCCTTTATATCGTGACAAAGTTTGCACCTCCTATCCTTTATTCTCGATTCCGCTCCAGGACAACTCGGTTCGCGCTTTCTCCATGAGCGATTTGGCTTCGATCCCGTCTCCGGGACATTCAGCGAATCCGAATCGCAGGTTGAGCTTGACGGTCGCCTCCCGGCGCGGCCGCGTTAATAGGAAGTCGTAAAAACGATGCTTGATGTTTTCTTGTACGCTTGCCGAACTCTTCGAATCTCCAGGCGGCAGAATGCAGGCCAGGACGGATTCGCCCACTTGAGCTCGCGCCTCGGACTCCGTCTCCGCGATCCATTCGGCGACCGTCGAGAGAACGCTTCGGGCATGCTCGTTCCCGAAGAGAAGCTTGAATTCCCGGAAATGCTCGATTTGAACGAGCATGATTCGGAACGTGCTTCTCTCGCGCAAAGTAACGAGTACTTTCTCTTCCACTTTGTAGAGAAACGTGTTCGCGGTGGCGAATCCGAGATTTTCGTCAACGACGCATATTTCGGACGGATGCTCCAGGTTAACGGATTGCGTGCCGAAGAACGCGGCTTCCAACTCCGCTGAGTCGCCGAGCGACTTGCGATTGAATGCGGCCCCGAGCAAGGTAAAGGTTGGTAAGGCGATCAGCCATACCAATTCGTTCCATCCGATCGAGATAAGGCTCGCGCCCCAGAACGCCCGATAATAGATATAACCGCCGTATACGATCACGGCGATCACGCATACGATTAACGCCTCAGCTGTTTTCCTGAGTCGGCCGTACGCGAAGAGAAGGGCAGAAGCAATCGCCAACTTCAATTGAAGAGACGAAGTGGGATAGGTAACGTACGTGTATATGCCAAGTAGAAGAAAAGCAGCGAACTGAAGCAATTGGTTTACAAGTTTTTTTTCGGAAATAAACATATTCAACAATCCCTTTCAACGACAACGGGAATAGCGGACGCAAGATTATTCGGCAGCCTTGCCGTTAAGTTGTTCCACTAGCGGTTTTATCATATGCGACTTGCTTCTGTCGCTGATCAGTATGCCTTCCGGACTGGCCACGACGACCGCATCCGAGATTCCGGCAACGACGATCGGAATGTCCAATTGGTTGATGACGAAAGTACCGGTGCTTTGATCGTCCTTAATAAAGTTGCGGCATTCGTCTTCCCCCAGCACGCGAACGATGTCGGACCAAGTACCGAGATCCGTCCATTCGCCTTCATAGCGAACGCAAATCATATCCTTCTCGACCTCGGTGACCATGTAGTCGAAGCTGATACGGGGCATGGTCTCATAGGAGGTCAGAAGACCCGCGTAGTGTAGCGGACGGTTCATGCCGGCCAGGATGTCCAATACATAGTTGAGTCGGAACGCGAAGACGCCGCCGTTCCATAGCGCGTCCTGCCCGATGAGCGCGACGGCTGACGCCAAGTCCGGCTTCTCGACGAAGCTGCGAACGCGATACGCGCGAGAATCGACGATCGGTTCGGATAATATGTATCCGTATTTCTCGGAGGTGCCGCTCGGTCGGATTCCGACGAGGCCGAGTTTCGCCTCTCCCTGCTGAATGGCATCGTCAAGCTCGCCGAGCAGATCGTAATAGTCGTTGTTGGCGTGGGCGTCCACGGGAATGACGATGACTGTCTCATCGGCGGGCGTCCCGATATCGGACAAGTAGGTGCTCGCGAGGGCGATTGCGGGGAAAGTATCCCGCCGCGAAGGTTCGAGAATCAGCTGCGCTTTCGGTCCGAGCTGCTCGGAAAGCACGGGGGCTTGCGATTCTCCGCCTACGACATAGAGATTCGACTCTCCGTATTTATCGGCCAGTACCGACCAAGTCTTCTGAACCATGGAGCAGGATTCGCCCTCGTCGTTCTTTACGACCTTCATATATTGTTTAGGCATGATATCGCTGGATAAAGGCCACAGTCGTTTGCCGTTTCCGCCCGCCAGAATGATGATTTTCATCCCGCTCACCTCGATTCCTCGCATGCATTTTTTTCATTAGGACTATAGAAATAGACATTAATAGATATTTTAGACTATAAAACGAAATCAATATTAAATCAACGCAACAAATAAGTGCAATTTCGTCAATAATCGACAATACTTGTCGATTATTTTCTATTATTATATAGTTTCAGTCTGAACAGATGTTGAACATGATCGGGAGAGGAGGTAGAATGTGGTCTTCTCGACTGTCGGTCGAATGGCGGAGGTGAAAAATTGATCGGGAAGGCAGGATTTCGTTGCCTGTTATCGTATATAATAATACGGCAAACTTTGGGGTGAACGGGTGAATGCGATGGCGAACGTGCGGAATCGTGTCGTCGTGGACGGTGACGCCTGTCCGGTAAAGTCGGAAATTGCAAGAACGGTAAGGGGTGCGGGAGCGACGGCGTTAATGGTATCCAGCCATGCGCATGTTCTCACCCCGGAGCCGTCCGTGCAAGTCGTTACCGTAGACGCAAGCGACCAATCCGCGGATTTGTATATCGCCAACGTGCTGACGAGAGCGGACATCCTCGTCACCGGAGATTACGGCCTTGCGGCTTTAGGTCTTGCAAGAGGAGCCGCCGTGCTGACGCCGCGAGGCAAGCAGATTCGGGAATCCGACATCGACGGCTTGCTTACGCAGCGGCACATGTCGGCCAGGCAACGAAGGGGCGGCATGCGCACCAAAGGACCTAAGCCGTTCACGGAAGAGGACCGGACGCGTTTTCAACAAAAACTGACAACTCTATTGCGGGGGATGCAGGAAAATTTCGACGATTAGCGAATTGTATTACGACAAGCTTGAAGGTGATCAGTATTGAATAACGGCATGATCCCTCAATCCGTCATCGATGAAGTGCTCAGGCGCAATGACATTGCCGAAACCGTAGGGAAAGTCGTCCATCTTGTCAAGAACGGCAAATACCTTAAAGGCCTTTGTCCTTTTCATTCCGAGAGAACTCCTTCATTTACGGTAACGCCCGAGAAGCAAATTTATCATTGCTACGGCTGCGGTAAAGGCGGCAACGTCATCAAGTTCGTGATGGACATGGAGAGCCTGTCGTTCCCGGAAGCGGTGAAGCAGCTCGCGGAAGATATCGGATTGCCCGTTACTTGGTCCGCGGCCAGCAATACGGAGTTGACGCCGCAGCAGCAGGAGAAGCAACGACTGGTAGAAGCGCATGAATACACGGCTAAGCTGTATCATTACATTCTGCGCAATACGGAACCGGCTAAACAGGCGATGGACTACTTGCGAACCCGCGGGTTTACGGACAGCCTGATCGAGGAATTCGGAATCGGCTACGCTCCGGCTAGATGGGACACGCTTACCTCTGCGCTGGAACGCAAAGGCTATGACGCGAAAGAGATGGAAACGGGCGGATTATTATCTCGCAGGCAGGAAGGTGAAGGGTACGTCGATCGTTTTCGGGACAGAGTCATGTTCCCGATCCAAGACGGCAACGGTCATACCATCGCGTTCGCGGGTCGTTTGATGACTGACGGTCAGCCTAAGTATTTGAACTCTCCCGAGAGCCCGCTCTTCAATAAGAGCCGAACGCTGTATCGGTTGCACGAAGCGAAACCTGCAATACGCCGCACGAGGCAAGCCGTTCTGTTCGAGGGTTACGTCGACGTCATTAAGGCATGGTCGGCCGGCGTATATAACGGCGTCGCGACGATGGGAACGGCGTTGACGGCGGAGCATGCGGCAGTGCTTAAGAGGTTCGCCGACGAAATCGTATTATGCTACGACGGAGACGACGCGGGACAAGCCGCCGCTCACAAGAGCATCCCGCTGCTTGAAGGCGCGGGGTTCCATGTTCGGGTCAGCGTGCTGCCTAACCGGATGGACCCGGACGAATATATCACGGCGAACGGGCCGGATTCATTCGTCAGGGAATGTATCGAAGGCGCGGTATCCGCCATTAAATTTCAGCTTATATATTTAAGGAAAGCCCATATACTCCTAGAAGAAGATGGGAGAATCCGGTATTTGCGCGATGCGGTTAAGCTCGTGGCCAGACAAGAGTCTCCGACGGAACGGGAGCTGCTCCTGAAGGAGCTGTCCCAAGAGTTCGGCGTTTCGATCGACACGCTGAAGCAGGAGACCGCGGAGGTCCGGCAGCGGGAAAAATTGGGAAGCGCAAGGGATATTCCAAGCGGATCGTGGAATAATGAATGGAATGAAAAGCGCACTTCGTCCAGGCATCCTACGCTCGCGCCGGCCAACGTGCAAGCGGAGCGGCAATTGCTGGCATGGATGTTACTGGATGCGGATACGGCCGGTATCGTACAGGAACGGCTCGGGGATGATTTTCACGTAGAGGATCACGCGGCTCTTGCTGCTTATTTATATGCTTATTACGCTCAAGGCAACGATCCGGATGTCGGTCGGTTTATATCTACCTTGCAGGACGACCGCTTGGAAAGCCTTGCCAGCGCGGTCGCGCTCGATAACACGCCGTTCGACGAACGGGTGTTGGAAGACTGCCTCCGAACGATCGGCCGCGCGTCTCTCGCCAGAGAGATAGAACGGAAGAAGGAAGCCATGCAGCAGGCGGAGAGATCAGGCGATCCGATTAAAGCCGCACAAATTTTGACAGAGATTATAGCCTTGGAAAAGCAGCGCAAGCAGCAATAACGCGCAGGCTGGCTAAGGAGGAGGGAGTCGGGAATGGCGAACGATCAACACACAGGGCTTGAGACAGAATCGACGCTTGAACAGGTCAAAGCGCAACTGATGGAGCAAGGCAAGAAGAAATCCTCCTTGACCTATAAAGACATAATGGAGAAGTTGTCTCCTTTCGATCAAGACCCGGAGCAGATTGACGAATTTTTCGAACAACTAGCGGACTTGGGCATCGAAGTCGTGAACGATCATGATGAGATGGGCAGGCACGGGGAAGAAGAAGAGCGAGACGAATTCAACTTCGATGACGATCTGTCGCTCCCGCCAGGCATCAAGATCAACGATCCCGTTCGCATGTACTTGAAAGAAATCGGGCGCGTACCGCTCCTCGGAGCAGACGACGAGATCGACCTCGCGAAGAAAATCGAAGCCGGCGGAGCCGATGCCGAAGATGCCAAAAAAAGGCTGGCGGAGGCCAACCTACGTCTAGTCGTCAGTATCGCGAAGCGTTATGTCGGACGCGGAATGCTATTCCTCGATCTCATTCAAGAAGGCAACATGGGGCTTTTGAAAGCCGTCGAGAAGTTCGACTACGAGAAGGGCTTTAAATTCAGTACTTACGCGACATGGTGGATTCGCCAAGCGATTACGCGCGCCATTGCGGACCAAGCCCGGACGATTCGGATTCCGGTTCACATGGTGGAGACGATCAACAAGCTCATTCGCGTATCGCGCCAACTGTTGCAAGAGCTCGGCCGCGAGCCGGCGCCGGAAGAAATCGCCGAGCAGATGGAGCTAAGCGTGGACAAAGTCCGCGAAATTATGAAAATCGCGCAAGAACCGGTATCCTTGGAGACTCCGATCGGCGAAGAAGACGACTCGCATCTGGGCGATTTCATCGAGGATCAGGAAGCTCTGGCTCCAGCCGATGCGGCTGCTTACGAGCTGCTGAAAGAACAGCTCGAAGACGTGCTCGACACGCTTACCGAAAGAGAAGAGAACGTCCTTCGTCTTCGCTTCGGACTCGATGACGGCCGTACCCGTACCCTCGAGGAAGTGGGCAAAGTGTTCGGCGTCACGCGCGAGCGCATTCGCCAGATCGAGGCGAAAGCGTTGCGTAAGCTGCGCCACCCTAGCCGCAGCAAGCGCTTGAAAGATTTCTTGGAATAACATCATGCCGAACGTTCGGATGAGACCTTTGGCCGTAACGGTTGAAGGTCTTTTTATTCCGATGGAGCAAGGAGGAACGCTGCATGGCTTCTGGCGATGACGAGAAGCGCAAAGCAATCGTGCTGGAAATCGAAGCATGGCGACGCAGCAAGCTGTTGCCCGAGCATTATTGCGATTTCTTGATCAATCTTTATTTGGATGACCTGAATGAACGTCCGAAAGGGATGGTCGGAAACGCGGTCAGGAAAATCGGGCAAGCGACAGGCAAACACTGGCTCCTTACATTTGGCATTTTTACCTTGATTTGTCTTGTTGTACTTCATTTTAGCGCGTTTCCTTTGGCATTGCAAATAGGATTGACCGGTGTCGTAACTGCCGCTTTCATCGGCTTTGCCGGTAAAATCCAAGAGCTTAGCGGGACGCGTAGCATGATGCTGGCGGGTACGGGCTGCTTCTTCTTGCTTGGTACGGGGTACAGCATTTGCCAATTGCACGGGTGGACAAGCGCCCTTGGGTATATTCTGCTGCTGGTCGTTTGCGCGGTCGTGTGGATCGTCAGCGGCATCGCATTGAACGCGTTTATCCTGCACGGCCTAGGATGGATTCTTGCGATCGCGGCGTATACGAAGCTGCTTGCCGACCACGTGCCTCATCCGACCTGGCTGGAAGTTCAAATTTTCTGGCTTCCCGCGGCATTGTTGTTCGGCTGGCTAAGCTGGTTCGTGCACAATCGCTACCAGTCCAGCGGCGCGGTATTGTTCTCTGTCGCGCTCGTATTATGGTTCATGCCCGAAGTATACTCGGCCTTGTACGGAATCAATAAAGATTGGCTTCAAATCGAGTTATTGAGCAAAGTCGTTATCGTAGGTTTAGGAATGTTCCGCTTAAGAAAACAATGGATGGAATGGGTTGCATAACAAGATGAAACAATCGGATCAACGATTCGGAGCAGGCTTGAAGCTGTCCCGTCGATTGTCCGCGCTGGCCGAATGGGTTCCGCAAGGGGCAAGGCTCGCCGACATCGGGACGGACCATGCGCTGCTCCCCGTCTTTCTGGCGGGCAGCGGCCAAGTGGAGCTGGCGATCGCCGGCGACGTTAACGCAGGGCCGGTCGAAGCAGCCAAAAGACAAGTAAGGGACGCCGGACTCGATGCGCTCGTATCGGTGCGGCTAGGAGACGGATTAGCGGTCGTCGAACCGGGAGAAGTCGATACGGTATCGATCGCCGGCATGGGCGGCAGCTTGATGGTGCGTATCCTTGATCAAGGGATATCGCGCTTAGAAGGCGTGAATACGCTGATCTTATCTCCGCACGTCGCGGAGGATCAGGTTAGAAGATGGCTTACCGAGCATCAATATGCGATCGACCGGGAAACTTTGATCGAGGAAGACGGCGTTATCTATTCGATCATTCGCGCGGTCAAAGTATACGATGAGGCGGAGGCGCGCGATATAGCGGCTAGGCTCTACGACACGGGGATTCTGGCGCCCAAGTTAGTTAAGGTATCTCCGTCGCTCCTATACGAGATGGGGCCGTTGTTACTCCGCGAGCCAACGGAGGCGTTCCGTCGCAAGTGGGAGCAGGAGATTGCCAAGCGCGAGCGGGTCATCCTGCAGCTTCAACAGGCGGATGCGCCCGAGGCTGCCGAGAAGGCGAAGGAATGGCAGGAAGACGTGCGAGAAATCCGGGAGGTGCTGGGGTGTTTGCCCGAGGAGAAACGATCATCCAATTCATAGAGCGGTTGGCTCCCAAGCATTATGCGGTCGAGGGCGATAAGATCGGCCTTCAGGTAGGCTCATCTGCGCGCGAAGTGCGGCGGGTGCTCATCGCGCTCGACGTGAATTCCGCTGTCGTAGAAGAAGCCGCCGAGTTAGGCGCGGAGCTTATAATCGCCCACCATGCGGTCATTTACAGACCGCTGGCGAACCTCCGTACGGATACCCCGGCAGGGGCTTTAGCTGCTAGTTTGTTGCGGAAGGACATCGCGGTGTACATTTCCCATACGAACTTGGATACTGCAGAGGGCGGAATGAACGACTGGATGGCGGAGGCGCTTGGTTTGAACGGCCGCGACGTGCTCGAGGAGGTTCATACCGACAAGCTGTTCAAGCTCGTCGTATTCGTGCCGGAGTCGCATCAGGATAAGGTCAGGGCAGCGCTGTTCGGCGCCGGTGCGGGCTGGATCGGCAATTACAGCCATTGCAGCTTCAACACCGAGGGAACGGGTACGTTCCTCCCTCGCGAAGGGACGCAGCCGTATATCGGTCAACCGGGCAAATTGGAGAATGCGGCGGAAATCCGCATCGAGACGGTTGTCCCGCAAAGCGTTCGCAAAGCGGTCGTATCGGCGATGCTCAAGGCGCATCCTTACGAAGAGGTCGCCTATGATCTGTACCCGATGGATTTGAAGGGCAGATCGTTCGGGCTTGGACGCGTTGGCGTCTTACCGGAACCGGAGACGTTGGACCAATTCGCCGAACGAGTGAAGCAGGCGCTCGACGTACCGTTCGTCCGCATCGTCGGCGACGGCACGAAGCCGATTCGCAAGGTCGCCGTGCTTGGCGGCTCAGGGGCCAAATACATTCGTCACGCTTCGTTCGCAGGGGCGGACGTGCTCGTTACGGGAGATATCGACTATCATTCGGCTCAGGACGCGGAAGCCGCGGGCCTCGCGATCGTAGACCCGGGTCACAACGCGGAGAAAATCATGAAGCCTAAACTGGCGGAGTGGCTGCAAGAGCAACTGAAGGGCAAAGGCTATGCTACGGAAGTTTTCGCATCCAAAGTCCATACGGAGCCGTTCAAGCTCAGGTAAATGGGTCGTGTTATTCTTCTGTCCCATCCATTACCGTTGTGCTCGCGAGCGATTCGCGATATACTTATCGATGCAATCCGGAAAGATTGACAGACAATCGCTGGTGGCTTCGCGCCACGAGAGGAAAGTCCGGGCTCCATAGGGCAGGATGCTGGATAACGTCCAGTCAGCGCGAGCTGAAGGATCGGGCCACAGAAATGGACCGCCGATGGCCGAATTCCGCAAGGGATTCGGATCAGGCAAGGATGGAACCGTGGTGTAAGAGACCACGAGGAGCACTGGTGACTTTGTTCCTGGTAAACCCCATCTGGAGCAAGACCTAGGAGAACGTAGCAGTCGCTTGCGGCTGCAGCCCTTGCCCGGGGTGCGTTCGGGTTGGTCGCTTGAGCCGTTCAGCAATGGACGGCCTAGAAAGATGATTGTCGCTTCCATACGTGGGAGGATGGCGCAAGCTGTCCGCGATACCACCGGAAGTACAGAACCCGGCTTACGGCAATCTTTCCGGCCTAGCTATAATCATGAACACAGGGTTGTCCCGGCGGATCTTGGATCCGCGTTGGGGGCAACCCTGTTTTTGTGCACCTTATAACGATATCCCCATCGCTCAGGAGCGGGAAAAATGCGACTCCAACGGCGTGACAGACCGCTGCAGCATCGATCTTCGACTAAAGTATCGTGCAACGGTGCCATAGACCGCTACAGCGTCGACCCGCGCCAAAAGTTTCGTGCAACGGTGCCACGTACCGCTACAGAGGCGACTCGCGTCAAAAGTTCCGTGCAACGGCGCGACAGGCCGCTACAGCGGCGACCCTCGTCAAAAGTTCCGTGCAACGGTGCCACATACCGCTACAGTACTATTATCCCCACCGCTCAGGAGCGAGAATTAGCAGTGACTACATACGCACGATATCCCCTAAGCTCACCTGAGCGAAGGGGATATCGTTATAAGGGTGCGATTAATGCGAGTTCAATCGCTCAAGCTGCCGCCTCACTTGCCGCGGATACAGCTGCAGCGACGTGCTCGCCCCGCTGACCGACTGCAAGGCCGACTTCACGTCGATCTCGCCGTAACCGAAGTCGTTATCTTTTCCTTCCGGACCCAAATCCCGGGCCGTCCGTCTCAGCACGTCCATCACCTCGTCGTTGCTAAGCTGCGGATTGACCGCGCGAACGAGAGAGGCTAATGCCGCGACGTGAGGGCTCGCCATGGACGTTCCCGACAGCGCGGCATACCGGCTGCCCGGATACGTGCTCGGAATCGAAGTGCCCGGAGCGGCGATATCGATATAATCGCCGTAGTTCGAGTATTCCGCCCGGGATTTATCGGGGTTCGTAGCCGCGACCGCCAGCACTTCCGGATATGCGGCGGGGAATCCCGGCCGGTCCGTGTTGTCGTTGCCGCTGGCGGCGACGAGCACGACGCCGTGGTCATAGGCGTACTTGAGCGCGTCGTGAAGAAACTCCGCCTGCGCATAGTTGCCGAGGCTCATATTGATGACATCGGCGCCATGATCCACCGCCCATAGCACGCCTTCCGCCACCGAATAAGTCGACCCCGCGCCGGTGCTGTCGAGCGCTTTAATCGGCATGATTTTCGTATACCAGGTCATTCCCGCGACGCCTTCCCCGTTGTTAACCGAAGCGGATATAATGCCCGCGACGTGGGTGCCGTGACCGACATCGTCGTCCGGAGGGCTTGAGGGATCGACGATGTTCACCCCTTCGACCAAGCGTCCTTGCAAATCGGGATGATCCGCTTGGACGCCCGTGTCGATGACGGCAACGACGATGTCGTCGCTTCCCTTCGATACGCTCCAGCCGGATTCGGTGGCGATCTGAGGCAAGTTCCACTGATATTCGGAATACAGTGTATCGTTAGGGACGATCGTTCCTTCGGAGGCAGGCTCCTCCGGAAGCTCGTTCGTCAAGTATAGGTAATGCGGTTCGACATAAATCGGATTCCACTTGGATTTGAAGTAGGCGATCAGCTCTTCGGTCTTATGCTTTTTGGACCGGAACACGTAAGTTTGGTGGCGCGTCTGGCGAACGACGACCAAATGCAGCGATTTGCGCAGGTTGAGCAGCTGCGCGTCCGTCAACGGCGTTCTGAACTTGACGACTACTTCGTCGACCGAATAGTGGCTGGCATTGCCATTGTCTTCCCCGTTGCGGACGGTCGTATCCTTGAGCGTATTCGGAACGACGGATTCGACCCGGTATCTGCCTTCAGCAGGATAAGGAATCAATCTCATGTTACGGCGCTGGTGACGTTCGACGGACTGAATCACTTCGGATGAAATAAGCGAGATAAGTCCGCTTTGCGACGGTTGGGCCGCCACGTGCGCCATGACGTAATAGCTTTTGCCTTGATCCGTGAACAATGGGGAGGTATACGACTTGCCTTGGCGTATCGCCTGCCGTCCGGCTTCCCAATACGGTGCGGAAGCTTTCTTTAATGCCGCCGATACCGTTCCGGATTCGGTCGTATGCTTCTTGCGTCCATCCGTCCATTCGAGCAATCGCATTTCAGGATGAACGGACATCAGCTTCTTCATCTGCGGCTCCGTGCATTCGCCATTGCTTAGGTGGCGCCGCATATCCGCAACCGTCTGAGCGCGGGAGAGGCGCTCCGTAGCCGCGATATCGTTCTGGACGATTTTGTTCTTATACACCGCTTCATGCCCCGGAAGTTGTTCGTTCGATGCCGCATGGGGCATGGGCGTAGGACGATCCGGACTCCAATCGTGAAAAAAGAGCGGTACGGCGACCATAACGAAAGCGGTTGTCACAAGGATCCCAAGCAGCGTGCGTCGCATACGGGTTAATCTCTCCTTATCGGTCCTCGCGCAAGCGGGAGCATTAATCGTTAGCATGAGGCGCAAGCGCAAAAATATACTCAACATTTTGGCCGTTGCCAGTACCGTTTACAGCGTATTTGTGGTACGATGATGAAAGTTTCGCGGCAGTGATGCGTATGCGGAACTATTTCGCTTGAGTCCGCATAACGAGTCATATATTCAGTACGGTCTGCACATTGGAAAGGGGAACCATTCATGCCAGCTATGAAAATTAAGAGCCTTGCCGAGTCCACCCGAGATAAACTGAAGGCAGCCATCGTTCAGCTCGAGGAATTCCTGAACAACAACGCGCTGCCGCAACTCGTGCAAGAGAACAACGAGCAGACGCAAAGCTTCTACGGCGGCTTGCTGTCCGATATGAGACATTTGCTCGTATTTTCAGAAGTGGCTTACGAGAAGCTTGGCGCCGTCCTTAGACGTCCGAACTTCGATGTCGAACTGGCCGAGCGCGCGTTGTATGACGTTTACCATAACGGCGTTAACGCCTTTTTCTATCCGAAGAACGAGTGTTATTCCGAAGACGGCCGCTATGCTTATACTGGACAAGACGCCATTCGTTTCCGGATGAAGCCGATCCGCGGTGCCCGTGACATCGTGCTCAGCCTTTCCCGGATTTACGAAGAGCTTCGCGACGATCTGTCTTATTATGAGAGCGATTATTTGACGCAGCGCCGCATGCAGAACCAATCCAAGTAACTGTTGCCGCTATCCTCATGGATAGCGGTTTTTTATTGTTCGCGCAGGAAAATGACCCAAGAGCCCCCGTCTCGTCAGTCGCATACCGGACCCGACGGGGCGCACAATAGGAGCGGGGGTGATATGGATGCCAAGCGGCGTCTCGTGCAGTGTCAGCAATTGCTCTTTCTGGGGTGAAGGCAACCGTTGCGCAGCGCAGGAAATCGCAGTCGAGATCGATGCGCACGCTCATAACCGTTGGAACGAAGAATATGCCGAAGAATTCGAAGGTCACCAGGACCATGCTCAGAACTCATCCGTTACTTGTTGTTTGACGTTCAGACCTAAAGAAGGTTAGGTCCGAAGTCGCGAATGTTCCCGAAAGTTGTCGGGACTAGCCGGTTGGCGTCGGTTGTTGTACAATAGGAAGCGTATAACAATCGAGCCGACAGGAGAATGCCGACGTGAATGTATCAACGGATCCGCGCATCTTGAAGCAGCTGCTGCTATCCCAATGGACGCAGAACGTAAACCCATTGGCGGTAACGAAGTCGTCCGACACGACCGCAACCGAAGATACGGGACTGTTCAATATGCTGCTCGATCAGATGATGGAAGCCAGCTCTCAGCCTTTAACCCAAGGCTTGGCTTTATCGACGCTTGCGCCGCCGAATACAACCCTGTTGTCTTCTGACGCTAACGGCTCTTCCGCGGCGTTCGACGAGCTTATTAACGCCGCAGGTCTGAAATACGGCGTATCCCCTGCCTTGATTAAGAGCGTAATCCAGACGGAGTCCTCGTTCCATCCGAACGCGGTGTCGTCGGCAGGCGCCAAAGGACTCATGCAACTGATGGACGATACGGCTCGCGGACTCGGCGTTACGGATTCCTTCGATCCCGCCCAGAACATCGACGGCGGAACAAGGTTCCTGTCCTATTTGCTTCGTAAGTACGACGGCAACGCATCGGTTGCGCTGGCAGCCTATAATGCCGGGCCGGGCCGCGTAGATCGGTTGGGTATCGCGAGCGAGCAGGATCTTGCCGCTAAGTACGAACAGCTGCCGCAAGAGACGCAAAGCTACGTTCGCAAAGTCGCTTCGGCAATGATTCAATGGGGCGCATAACGGAATTTTCGTGTACAATAGAAGAAATTGAGGCAAACAGGGATCATGACGGCGAACACGGCCGTTATCGATCCCTTTGTTGCGGAACGGGGGATTCGGGTGAATACGCACTATTTCGATCATAGCGCCTCTTCGCCGATGTATCCGAAAGTGATCGAGACGATCTCGGATATTATGAAACTGCATTACGCCAACCCGGCTGCCTTGCATCGGGCCGGCTCGGAGGCGGCCAAGCTGGTCGAACGGGCGCGCGCAAGCGTCGCCGAGCGGTTCGGAGCCGCTCCGCAAGAGGTCGTATTCACGTCGGGTGGAACGGAAAGCAACAACTTGGCGATCAAAGGAACCGTAGCGAAAGTCAGTAGATCTACGAAGCATGTCATTACGACGGGAATCGAGCATGCATCGGTGTACGAGTGCGTGAAGCAATTAGAGCTTCAGGGCGTGGACGTTACGATCTTGCCGGTCGATTCGGATGGCAGGGTGTCTCCCGAAGACGTTGCCGCAGCCATGCGCAAGGACACCGTGCTCGTCAGCGTTATGCACGTGAACAACGAGATCGGCGCGATTCAGCCGATCGAAGAAATCGGCAGGATCGTCGCTAAGCATACGCAGGCGAGATTCCATGTCGACGGCGTTCAAGCGATCGGCAAGGTGCCTTTTCATTGGCGCACCTCAGGCGTGCATCTCTACTCAGGATCCGCCCATAAGATCGGCGGTCCGAAAGGAGTCGGGTTCCTGCTCGTGCAGGAGGCCTTAAGACCGACGCCGCTGCTCAGCGGAGGCGGACAGGAGGACGGCATACGCTCGGGCACGTCGAACGTGCCGGGCATCGTCGGGACGGCGCAGGCGCTGCGTCTGACGATGGAAGGGATGGTTCGGCGATCGGCAACGATGTACGGCTTACGGAATCAATTGCTGAAGGCCGTAGCCGATATTCCCGAGCTCATAACGAACGGAATCGGCATCGAGGAGCTTGGCGATTCGAACACGCATCGGACGGCGCCGCATATCGTTAATTTTTCGTATCCCGGCATGCGTCCGGAAGTACTCGTCCACATGCTGGAGAAACACGGAATTCTCGTATCGACGCAATCCGCCTGCTCCTCCAAGAGCTTGCAGCCGAGCCGCGTATTGCTTGCCATGGGCTGCGGAGAAGAACGCGCGACGGGCAGCATCCGCATTAGCTTCGGGGACGAGCACGCCGAGCAGCACATAGAGATACTCGCCGCGGCGCTGAGGCAAGCGGTTGCCGAGTTAAAGCCGCTCGAAAGGAGCAACCGATGACCTACGATTTGATCTTAGTCCGGTTCGGAGAAATTACGATTAAAGGGAGAAACCGCAACCGGTTCGAAAAAATGCAGCTCGACCAAATTCAATCCGTCCTTGGCGGTTTCCCGGCATTGACCTACGAGCGAGCGTACGGCAGGGTGTACATTCGCTTGAACGGCGAAAGCTATGAACGAATCGCCGCGCTATTAAAGAACATATTCGGGATCGTCTCGTTCAGTCCCGTCGTGAGAGTAGGGCACGACTTGCAGGAGATCCGCGAAGCGTCGCTGACGCTATTGCAAGGGATGACGCCTGCTCCGCGAACGTTCAAAGTGAGCGTCAGACGCGGGTGGAAGCAGTTTCCGCACACCTCGCTGGAGATGAATCATCTCGTCGGCGCGCATTTGCTCCGCAATACGCCTTCGTTAACGGTCGACGTGCGTCAGCCTGAAGCCGAGCTTAGGGTCGACATCCAGTACGAAGGCACTTTTATCTATTGCGTGGTAGAGAAAGGAGCAGCCGGGTTCCCGCTCGGCATGAACGGCAAAGCGATGCTGCTGCTGTCCGGCGGGATCGACAGCCCCGTCGCGGGCTGGATGGCGATGCGCAAAGGGTTGGCGATCGAAGCGGTCCACTTCCACAGCTACCCGTTCACGAGCGAGCAGGCGAAGGACAAGGTCGTGTCGCTGGCGAAGCGGTTATCCTTCTTCAGCGGGCGAATCAAGCTTCATCTCGTGCCGTTCACGGACATTCAGACGACGCTTGCGCAGTCGGGCCACGATAGTTTGATCATTACGCTCATGAGAAGAATTATGCTGCGAATTACAGAGCGGCTTGCGGAGAAGAACGGGGCGCTGGCCATCGTAACCGGAGACAGCTTGGGACAGGTGGCGAGCCAGACGCTCGTCAGCATGAACGTGATCGGCCGCGCAACGGTGCTGCCTCTGCTGCGTCCTCTTGTTATGATGGACAAGCTGGACATCATCGATCACGCGCAGCGGATCGGCACGTATCAAACGTCGATCCTGCCGTACGAGGACTGCTGCACGCTGTTCGTGCCGAAAAATCCCGCGATTCATCCGAGCTTAAAAACCGTCGAGCAAGCGGAAGCGAAGCTGGCGGAATCGATGGAGCGCATGATCGCGGAAGCGGTGGAAGCCACGGAAGTCGTCGTCCTGTCCGGCAAAGGCGAGGAGCAGCGTGCGGTTGCGGAGGATTCGGCAGAACCGCCTGCGGGATTAGACGCCGCCGCTGCGGGTTCCATAAAATCCGAAGACGATTGGTTCTAATTTCCAATCAACCCGAGGACAAACACAAAAGCCGTGAAGCGCGGGCAGCGTTTCACGGCTTTATGTATGTTCTGTCGGTTATGCAGGCTTCGGTCTCTTATCCGTCTTAGGCTGTTGCTGCGCTTTGCGTTCCAACGCGGCACGCCGTGCTTTGACGGCGTTCGTCCATACGCCCGCTACGATGACAAGCACCGTGATCGTGGCCATGAACGTCCAGCTTAGGACGGGATTATCTTCGAATCCGCTCTTGAATTGCTCTTCGTGCGTGATCATCTTCGCGGCGGTATACGCCAGGATGCCGGAGCCGATGTAGATGATCCATTGGAACTTCTCGACGATCTTGATGAACAGCGTGCTGCCCCATACGACGATCGGGATGCTGATCAGCAAACCGAGCACGACGAGCGCGTAGCTCCCGTGTTTGCCTTGGGCCATGCCGGCGATCGCCATGACGTTGTCGAGGCCCATCGCCGCGTCCGCGATAATGATCGTCCGTACCGCCGCCCATAGCGTCGATCCTGCCTGTATGTCGGCGTGTTCGTTCTCTTGCACGAGCATTTTATAGGCAATCCATACGAGCAATACGCCGCCTACGGCGACCAAGTACGGAATTTCAAGCATTCCCCACAAGACGAGGAACGTCGCGATGATTCGGATGACGATGGCTCCGAGCGTTCCCCATATAATCGCTTTCTTCTGATTGTCCTTCGGCAGATTACGCGCGGCCATGCCGATGACGATCGCGTTATCCCCGGCTAGCAGCAAATCGAAGAATACGATAGCGGCTAAAGCCGACCAAAATTCTATGCTTAATAAGTCCATGATCTTGTCCCCCCGATGCACTATTCTCCCTCTAATACGCGGCAAATGCAAGATGGATTCATAAAAATGCGGCTTCATATTCTTCCCTGCTTGTACATATGAGTGGTATGAGGGGGTGGCTGCATGGGATTCATGGATCATTTCTGGGTATTCATCGAAATCGTGATCATTAATTTGCTGCTAAGCGGCGATAACGCCATCGTGATCGCGATGGCCGGCAGGCGGCTGCCCGCATACCAGAGGCGGACGGCAGTCTGGTGGGGGACGGCGGCAGCGATCGCGCTAAGATGCATTCTGACGCTCGGCGCGGTAGCCTTGCTTCATATCCCTTTGCTCCAGACGGTCGGTGCGCTCCTGCTGCTTGCGATCGCGTTGCAGCTTCTCGTCGATCGGAAGGAGCATGCCGCGAATACGAAAGCCGCGTCTACGCTGACCGGAGCCGTATGGACGATCGTAGCCGCCGATTTCGTCATGAGCTTGGACAACGTGCTCGCGGTTGCCGCGGTGGCGAACGGCGACACGATCTTGCTCGTCATCGGGATCGTCATGAGCATCCCGATCATTATTTGGGGAAGTTCGTTCATCATGCGGCTACTGGACAAGGCGCCGGGGCTCGTCTACGTCGGGGGAGGCCTGCTCGGGTATACGGCCGTGGAGATGATGCTGAAGGACCCGGGCTTGCAGCGGTATCGCCATTTGATTGGCCCGGATATCGAGAGGATGCTTCCCTTTGCGACCGTGGCGGCGTTGATCTTGATTGCTTTATGGCTGCGCCGTCGTCCGCAAGAGAGGCTATAGGAAGTTTTTAGGCAGTATTTTGCAGGAGTGAACTAGTTTTTTCCCCCGAATTCCATTAAACTATAGGAAAGACGTCACGATCCGACACTTCGGAAAAGTGGCGATTAGAACGCAAATGGGGCGAACTGGGGGAACTATCGTGAACAGACAATCCGCCGCAGTCGGAATTACCGTTTTGACTGTTGGATTGATCATCCTTTTAGGCAAACTTGGCGTATTCGCTTTTATCGGGGCCGTATTCTGGCCTTTATTCATTCTGATTCCGGGCGTGCTTCTGCACGTGCTTTATTTCGGGCGCATGGTTCCGTCGGTCACGTTAGTGCCGGCAGGGATTCTGACCGTCATCTCCATCGTCTTACTCATCGGCAACTGGTTCGGTTGGGGCACGATGAAATATTTGTGGCCGATGTTCATTTTCTCCGTCGCGGTAGGCTTGTACGAATACCATGTGTTCGGCAACAACCGTTCTCGCGAAATTTGGACGGCATCCGTCGGGCTCGCGGCGATCTCGCTGCTGCTGTTCTGCTTGACGCTCATCTGGACATGGGGCATTTACTTGATCGCCGCCGTCCTGATCGCGATCGGCGCTTGGCTTGTGCTTAGACGGCCTCGGACGTGGTAAGGGATTCAGGCGACTTTGTCGCACGATATTAATTTACGTTGGCTTTTCGGTGGAACTAGCGTATAATAGAAGGGATGATGACCTATCTCTCCACTTGGAGGGCTTTAGGTCGGTCGTACCGGTTAAATCCTGTAACGTCGACCTCGCGTCGGCGTTTTGTTTTGCTAAGGGTATGTACCTGCTAAGATGAAGAATCCTAACTTAACGACAACCGCGTTGAGCACGGACATAAATAAGGAGTGGGACCATGCAAGCCAGAGAAAAAATCCGCAATATCGCCATTATCGCTCACGTCGACCATGGCAAGACAACGCTCGTAGACCAATTGCTTCGCCAATCCGGAACGTTCCGCGAGAACGAACAAGTTCAAGAACGCGCGATGGATTCCAACGATCTCGAACGCGAACGCGGCATTACGATTTTGGCTAAGAACACCGCGATTCAGTACAAAGGCAACCTGATCAACATCGTGGACACGCCCGGACACGCCGACTTCGGCGGAGAAGTAGAACGGATCATGAAGATGGTCGACGGCGTATTGCTGGTCGTCGATGCGTTCGAAGGCTGCATGCCGCAGACGAAATTCGTGCTCCGCAAAGCGTTGCAGCACGGCTTGACGCCTGTCGTCGTCTTGAACAAGATCGACCGTCCCGCCGCGCGTCCGGCTGAAGTCATCGACGAAGTGCTCGAGCTGTTCATCGAGCTCGAAGCGAACGACGAGCAGCTCGACTTCCCGGTCGTGTACGCGTCCGGCTTGAACGGCATTGCGGGCAACACGCCGGACAGCTTGGAGCAGACGATGGAGCCGCTGTACGAAATGATTCTCGAGCATATCCCGCATCCGAAGGAAGATACGGAAGCGCCGCTGCAATTCCTAGTGACGCTGCTCGACTACAACGAATATATGGGCCGTATCGCGGTCGGCCGCGTTAACCGCGGACGTATTTCGCAAGGCCAAGTCGTCGCCGTATTGGATCGCGAAGGCAAAGCGCGCCAAGCCCGCATCGAGAAGCTGTTCGGCTTCCAAGGACTGAAGCGCATCGAGATCGAAGAAGCCGCTGCCGGCGATATCGTCGCTATCGCGGGACTTAAGGATATCAATATCGGGGAGACGATCGCCGATCCTGCCAACCCGGAAGCATTGCCGGTTCTTACGATCGACGAACCTACGCTTCAGATGACATTCCTCGTCAACAACAGCCCGTTCGTCGGCAAGGAAGGCAAGTTCGTGACTTCCCGTAACCTTCGCGAACGTCTGTTCAAGGAGCTCGAGACGGACGTCAGCTTGCGCGTCGAAGAGACGGACAGCCCGGACGCGTTCATCGTCAGCGGACGCGGCGAGCTTCACCTCGGCATCCTGATCGAGAATATGCGCCGCGAAGGCTTCGAGCTTCAAGTATCCAAGCCTGAGGTCATCATTAAAGATATCGACGGCGTCAAGAGCGAGCCGATCGAACGCTTGCTGATCGACGTGCCGGAAGAGAGCATGGGCGCGGTTATGGAAAGCTTGGGAACGCGCAAAGCCGAGATGGTGAACATGATCAACAACGGCACGGGCCAGATTCGCCTGGAATTCCTCATTCCGGCGCGCGGATTGATCGGTTACCGCACGAACTTCCTTACGCTTACGCGCGGCTATGGCGTCATGAACCATGCGTTCGACAGCTATGGTCCCGTCATCGGCGGTCAAGTCGGCGGACGTCACCAAGGCGTGTTGATCGCCAGCGAGACCGGAAAGTCTACCGCATACGGCATGCTTTCCGTCGAAGACCGCGGTATTCTGTTCTTGGAACCGGGCGCGGAAGTCTATGAAGGAATGATCGTCGGCGAGCATACGCGCGATACCGACATCATCGTGAACATCTGTAAAGAAAAAGCATTGAACAATATTCGTACGGCGAACAAAGAAGAGACGGTACGCATGAAAACGCCGCGCCTCATGTCTTTGGAAGAAGCGCTCGAGTACTTGAACGACGACGAGCTTTGCGAAATTACGCCGAAGAGCGTGCGTCTTCGCAAGAAAGTGCTCAATAAGAGCGAACGCGACAGATACGAGAAGCAACGCCGTATCGCGGCCGAAGCCGGCGTATAATCGCTTTGCCTACGCAGTATTGAGTGATGGAGGGATTATCCGTGCAGCAATGGTTTCACGAGCATCAGCTCATCTCCTATCTGCTAATCCTTGCGTTTACGATCTATATTTTCAACGCCGTATTCAGACCGGGTAAGCTCCCGATCCTGAAGGAGGTCGTCGTCTATCTCATGATGGCGGCCGGCTGCGGCATTCTGCTTATTATGCAGCTCGATAAGCTCCCGATCATCCAGTGCATGTCCGTAGCTGTAGCCATGATGCTGCTGCTGCGGCTGCGCCAGCTGTACGATAAGAGACGTAACGCCCGCAAAGACAGCAAGCCTTCTTAAGAGGAGAGGGATACAGCGATGTCGTTGATGGATGCGCTTTTCTATTGGCTTCAGATGAAGTGGGTAATCTCCGCTCGCCCCGACGACGAGGCGGCGAAGGACACGCTTCTCTTTTTTGCCCAGATATTGTCGGAAGATCACGAACTGACGTCGTTTGATGTCGCCCGGGTCGAGCCCGCCAAAGTATACGTTACCTATTCGGCCAAAGACGGAACGACGCGCACGGTATGGTTCGATCGCGAAGCCGTAGAGCAACTGAACAGGGAAATGTTCGGCATTCAAGGCGATCTTGACGGCGCAGGAGAGGACGACGGGGAGGAAACGCGTTGAATCAGCATACACCTATGCCCCCTCGATCGAGCGGCAGAGCCGGCACTCGGTCGTCTAAAAGCACGAAGAAGAGCACTATGAAGAGAAGAATTCGATGGGGCAGAGTCATTGTCATTCTAGTATCGCTCGTCATTATATCTTTGGCATCTTACGCCGGTTATCTGTATATGGTCGGCAAAAATAACTTACATAAGATAGCCGATCAGGATCCTACGGCGACTCCGATCCCGAAGGATCAGAAGGCGAACGTTAAACCGATATCGATGTTGCTGCTCGGCCTCGACTACCGTAAGAGTCTCGGCACGATGAATACCGACGTCATGATGGTCGCTACCTTTAATCCGAAGACGAAGACCGCCACCGTCGTGTCCATTCCGCGAGACAGCGATCTGAAGATGGAAGGGTACAAGAGACACAAGGCGAACGCCTGGTACGCGATCTACGACTCCATCGCTCGTAACGACGAAGGGCTCGAAGGGGAAGCGGCCAAGGATTACGCACGCGACAATACGCGCGAGATGCTCGGCAAGTTTTTCGGAATCGATATCGATTATACGGCCGTCATCGACTTCCAAGGATTCATAGACGTCGTAGATGCTCTTGATGGGGTCAAGGTCAACGTCGACAAGGATATGCGCTACGTCGATACCGTAGATAAAACGAACATTGACTTGGTTGCCGGAGAGCAAGTGCTAGACGGAGAAGAAGCGCTAGGCTTCGTTCGCTACCGGAAGTCGAATCGCGGCACGGCGCCGTCGAGCGACTTCGAGCGCAACGAACGCCAAAGCCAAGTGCTCGGAGCGATTATCGACAAGCTGAAGTCGTTCGGCAGCATCACGAAGATCGACGACGTCCTGAACGCCGTCGGAGACAATATGCGCACGGACATCCCGGAATCGCAGCTAGAAGCGATGATCAAGAAGTACTTCGGCATCGACAGCTCGGCGATCCGATTCATCCCGCTTGAAGGGGAATGGATTAGTCCATACGTCGTCTTGGACCAAGGAAAGCTAGCGGAGGCGAAGCAGGCGCTCCGGGAGGAATTGAGCCCTGAAGGTCGTCCGGTTGCAACGCCGGAATCGTCGCCTAGCACGGAGCCTCCGTCCGGCAATTAAGCGGCGCACGGGCAGATTGTCCGTTGGAAACGGTTGGCGCGTATGCTATAATGGAGCCAGTAACGTGACGGAGGGCTGCGGATGGCAGATACGACGACCGTTCTCAACGACGCGCTTTACGCGCAGCTACAGAAACAAACTTTCGCGCTCCTCCACACCGTAGACGCCGACAACGGCAGTCCGACGACTAGCGCAATCTCGTGGATTTACGCCGTAGATCCGACGCGGCTGCGCCTTGCCTTGGACGCCCGGTCCCGTCTTGTCGCCAATATGGCGAAGAACCCCGAGACAAGCATAACGCTGTTCGGCGGCGGAACCGTTCATGCGGTTTACGGCCAAGCGGTTAACGTTACGGATCACCTGGAAGGCGTTCCGTTCCCGCTTGCATGCGTAGACATCGAGATTTCGGCCGTTAGAGAAGCCATGTTCTACGGCGCTCGTCTGATCTCTGTTCCGGAAGTGGAGAAAACCTACGATAAAAGAGCCGCCGACCGCTTGGATGGACAAGTGTTCGACGCGATGAAGAAAGCCCAGTGAGCTCATTTCACTGGGCTTTCTGTCGTTATTAGCGGCTTGTCCGGCCGTTGAGCTCGTTCACGTTAGACGTCCCATGGTTCTCGGGGGACTGAGGCGGAACGATATTGCGGGGAATTTGCGGCACGAGCCGGCCAACGATATCGGCCAACTCCTCCGCGAAGCCGGCAATGGGCCTTCCGCCTTGGATGTCGGCTCTCATCTCGCGCAGCCGCTGGCGCAGGTCCATATCCGCGGTTACGAGCGCATCGACCCCGTATGGGTCTTTGCGGAAAGCTTCCGCTACCGCATATTTCACCGTACCGACCTGCGCGCGTTCCATTCGTTCGTCAACGTCGATGCCGACGATGGCGTATTTGCCGAATACGACGCAGTTCGCGCCTTTAACGCCCGGTATGCCGCGGGCAAGCTGCTCTAAATGAGCGGCAACCTGCTTCGAATCGGCGCCAGCGATTCTGGACGGCGTCGTGGATTGCGCTTGAACCCCGCCGTTATTCTGGTTCGGCGCCGACGATCGGTTTCCGCAGCCTGTCACGCTCGTTGCAACGCCTAACAGCAAGAGCAGCGAGCTGCAGGCGATTCTCATATTCCGATGCATAGATCTGGTTCACCACCCTAGTCTGGAGGGATGCCCGGTAAGCCGAACGGACGACGCGGCCCGCGCGATGCCGTCGGCTTTCACAGGATGAGGATTATCGATGGTTGTAGTGTTCCCTGACGTGCGCGCACTATGTAACGTAAAGCCATACGCGTTATCGGAAGCTATTCGTAAGCTAATCCGCTGATCCGGGAGGGAATACGAATGAGAAAAATTTACGTGCTCGATACGAACGTGCTGCTGCATGATCCTCTCTCCTTGTATGCCTTCGAAGACAATGAAGTCATCATCCCGTCCATCGTGCTTGAAGAGATCGACTCGAAGAAGAGGCTGGCCGACGAGATCGGACGCAACGCCAGGAACATCTCGCGGGAGCTGGATCGCATGCGGGAGCTCGGGCAATTGCACAACGGAGTACCGTTGCCGCACGGCGGTTTGCTAAAGGTGGAAATGAATCATCGCCGCTTCGTCAGAGTGCAGGAATCGTTCGGCGAGATGACCAACGATAACCGAATTCTCGCGGTGGCGTTGAATTATCATATGGAGGAGCAGGAGAGCGATGAGCCGCGCCCGGTCATCATCGTCAGCAAAGACGTCCTCGTGCGGGTGAAAGCCGACGTGCTCGGCATTCCCGCGCAAGATTATTTGTCCGATCACGTCCCGTCCGTATCCGATCAATATTCGGGGCATCTGACGCTGCACGTTCATCCGTCCGTCATCGACGAATTTTATTCCTACAGAATACTGACGATCCAGCAGTTGGGGATCAGAACGGCGCTCCACCCCAACGAGTTCGTTATCCTGCGGGATGAGCTGGGAACGTCCAAGTCGGCGCTGCTTAAAGTGTCTCCCGACGGGAAGAAGCTGGAGCCGCTGCATATGAGCAACGATCCGGTGTGGGGCATTACGGCCCGCAACGCCCAGCAGAGGATGGCGCTCGAGCTGCTGCTGAACGACGATATCCCGCTCGTCACGTTGACGGGCAGGGCGGGTACGGGCAAGACGCTGCTTACGCTTGCGGCCGGGCTGATGAAGGTCGAAGACGAGCACAAGTTCAAGAAGCTGCTGATCGCGAGGCCGGTCGTGCCTATGGGGAAGGACATCGGATATTTGCCGGGGGAGAAGGACGAGAAGCTGCGTCCGTGGATGCAGCCGATCTACGATAATCTCGAGTATTTGTTCGATACGAAGAAGTCCGCTGATCTCGATAAAATATTGATGGGCCTAGGAAGCATTCAAGTCGAGGCGCTCACCTACATTCGCGGCCGCTCGATTCCGGGACAATTCATTATCATTGACGAAGCGCAAAATCTTAGCAAGCATGAAGTGAAGACGATCGTATCGCGGGTCGGTGAGAACAGTAAAATCGTCCTTCTCGGCGATCCCGAGCAGATCGACCACCCGTATCTCGATTCCCAAAGCAACGGTTTAACGTATTTGGTCGAGCGATTCAAGGAGGAAGGGATCAGCGGGCATGTCACTTTAGAGAAGGGCGAGCGCTCGCGATTGGCGCAGCTGGCTACGGAGCGGCTCTAATACTCCCACGCCGCGGCACAGCCATAGGCTCGGGCGACGCGGTCCGCCAGCGGTGCGAGTTGCCGGTCGATCAAGTGCACGCTTCTTTCGGAGGACGATAGGGTACCGATGAGATGCTCTTCCAATTGCAACAGAGCCGGGGCGGGTTCCGCTTCCGGCTTTGTCGCCGTTATCCGGAACGCAGCGACGAGATGAAGGTCGAAGATGACGTTGCCCGAGCGAGTATGGATCGCATAATCCTCGTACAAAGCGTCAGCTTTGAATGGGTGGAGTCCCGTCGGGGACGGCATCAAGAGCTCCAGTTTCTCATAATCGATCTCTTGCGCATCAAGATAATCCGCCGCATCGCACGCCGACTCAGGCGACTCGAACAATAGAATATCCTCCGCGCGGTCGACCGGCTTAGCTACCTTAACGAGTTCGTCCATGAAATCGTCGGACGTAGCAACGCGGCGATTAGACGGGCTTAAGATCAGCTCGATACCGGAAATTCGGACCAGCATAACGTGTACCTCCTCTTAATAAAGCGCTGTCACAAAAAACGAGACAGTACCGGATCATTCCTGTATGATGGAGATATGTAGCATTGGCAGCCTTACATAATGCGATGAAAAAGGTGACTGCAGTGGCGCGTCGGAAGATCGCCCTAATCCTTATATTGGTCGGAATGATGGTACTCATTCTCTCTCCTTGGAAGGAGCCCTCGCGGGTACAGACCGCCATTCCGGCGGTCGCGGTTCCGCAGACGGAGCCGGCGTTCGTCTCCGAACCCGTCGAATTGGCGAAGCCGGCTCGCTTGTCCGTAGCGGTGGCGATGGAGGAAGAAGCTTTCCAGGCGCTGGCCGAGCAGAACGTCGATTTTCGCAAGCGGCATCGGGACATTACGGTAACGCTCACGCGCGTGGATCCGGACAACGCCTATCGATACTTCCGGCGGGCATCCGAGATGGAGGAAGCGGCGGACGTCATGCTGCTTAACAGCGAGTGGGTAAGCGAATTCGCCGCTTCCGGTTATTTGCTGCCCGTCGAAGCCGCTTTTGTCGGGAAAGCCGAAGCCGAGCAGTTCGACGCGCTGATCGCGCCCGTGAAGTGGAACGATTATAAGTGGGGAGTTCCCCTTGACTTCGATCCTTACGTTCTCGTATGGAACGAGACGTTGCTTGAACAATGGCTCGGGAGCGGCGTGTCGTTGCCGCTGACGATCGAGCAGTGGGGAGCCGTCGCCACCAAGAGCGCGGAGACGTTCGACAACCCGGTCTTCTTGGATGAGCAACAGGACTCTGATGCTAGCCGGCCATCGTCAGGTCCGATCGGTTGGTTGTCGATCGATCCTAACGATCCTTATGCGCTCCTCTCATGGCTGGAGAACGCGGCCGGCGTCCGGACGGACACGCTGTGGACGGACGGCGGAGAGAGCTGGGCCGCAACGCCGCTAGGGAATGCTCTTGAGCTATTCGAAGCTTATAGACCCGGCGTAAGATATGCCTCTTCGGCGGCAACGGTATGGGATCAACTGTACGACGGAGAGACGTTGGTCGCCGTGGTGCCGTATTCCACCGCCATGGGACTGATGGACGACGACGATAGCCATCCTTCGATACAGCTCAAGCTCGATCATTCCTCCTGGAAGCTGCCTTACGTATGGCCGCGCGGAATGAGCTACGTGTTGTCTTCCGGCACGACCGTCGAGGAGGCGGCGATGACTTGGATATCGGAAATGACGGATGCTTCCATTCAGTCGGCGAACGAGAAGAGGCTAGACCGGCTGCCCGTCTATCGATCCATCTATGACAGCGATACGGGTAAGCTATCGAACCTGTTGCCTTCGCGAGGCGGGCAGGCGTTCCCGAACCAAGCCGCTTCCATGGGAGGCCCGGAGCTTACAGGGCGTCTGCTGCAATTGAAGTCGTTATGGCAGCAGTTCGCGGCTGGCCAGCTTTCGATAGACGATTGGAAGCGCTCGTGGTCTGAGTCGTTATCCGACTTTAAGCGCAACGATTAGCTTTCCGTCTTCCATCGTGACGCTTTGGGCTTTCACGTACTTGATCAGCTTCTGCGGATAGAAACCGAGATCGAATTCGCGCTCTAGGTCGGCGCGCGTCGTATCCGGAAGGGCGAGTCCGTTGAAAACGAGTTTATCGACATGAAAGAGGATGGCGTTCTCCGGCTCGTTAACGACTTCGTACCGCCCTTGGATCATGACGCTGATGTTGCCGTTGTCGCCGTTCATCGTCAGCAATCCGTCATCGAACGTAAAAGCAAAATCCTTAAACCGATCGTCCTTGGATCTAAGGAATTCGTTCAATTGCTCGTCGGTGATCGTCAGCTTGGCTTTAAGCCCGCTCGTCTGCAGCATGCCGGGCGTATCCTTGACCCACTGCGGCAAGTCGTGCATGGCGTCAGCAAGCGCCCTGAAATGCTGTTTCACCTCGTACAGTCCGACGTTGTTCCAGTAGGCCTGGAGTTCGTCCATCAATCGCCGAAGCAGCTCGGAATCGCCGCTTGCGGCCAAAGCGTTGTCGACCTCTTGCTGCAAGGAGGTAATCCGTTTGCGCTGGGCGACGAGCTGCTGCGAGACCGAATCCAGCTCCGATTGGTGTTTCTGCAGCTCGGCGTAGCCGTTCTTCAGCTCATCGTATTGATCCGCGTACTGATCCATCGTTCTTTGATCGGACCTGACGATGAGGTCCATCATGTCCCAAGCGCGAATGAGTTCGGGCAGCGACTTGGAATGGAGTAGCGCATCAAGCCAGAAATCCTTGTGGCCCATATAATATTCGCGAAGCACGCGACCGGCTTTCTCGCGCTGCACGGCGATCGCGATTTCTTGCTGTGCCAGGCTTTTCTCGGTTGTCTCGATCGAGGATTGCGTCTCCTCGCTAAGCTTGGATATTCGTTCGATTTCCCTGTCCAGCTCGACGACGGATAAGCTTTTCTCGAGCAGCTGCCTCGTCTCCTCGTCCATCGGCTCCGCGTTAATCGGAACAAGCGCTTCGGCTCTCGCGATGACAAGCAGCAAGGCGATAACGATGAGGACGGCCCATCTCAGCCGATGCATGCCACTCCTCCTTTCGGATGCGGTCGTTCTTGACTATTATAATAGGTCATCACTTTTGGGGAAAGGTACCGATATGATGCATGCCAACCGATCAACAACGCCGTTAACGGCAATCCTAAGAGCGGAAATCGAGAAGTTGTCCGCGATCTCCTTTCACCATTATATGTCGCTTTGTCTCTATCATCCCGAATATGGCTATTATCGTTCCGGCAAGACGCGGGTCGGGCGAGAGGGAGATTTCTATACGAGCGCGTACGTTGGGGAAATCATGGGCGAGCAATTGGCGGGAGTGATCGCGCGATTAGCGGACGAACGATTCGCCGGCCCGAGCACCGTTGAAGTCGTCGATTGGGGCGGGGGAACCGGACGATTAAGCCGGGCGATGCTGGATGCTTGGTCCAAGAGCGGCGAGACGGGAAGACGGTTCGAGTTAACGGTGATCGAAGGAAATCCCGAACATCGCAAGGAAGCCGGCGAGCAGCTGGCATCGTACATCGATGCCGGAACCGCGCGGGTAATCGAAGGACGGCAAGGCGCGTTGCCCGATTGGAGCGATCGACCCGTTGTCGTCGTAGCGAACGAGCTGCTGGATGCGTTTGCCGTTCATCGGATCGTGAAGCGCGAGGACCGGATTTGCGAATGGGGCGTGAAATGGGACGAGCGTTCCGAGAGCTTCGCTCCATGTTTGCTAACGGAGTGCGAGACGAACTGGTCCGCCTGGCTGGAGGAACAGGGTATAACGCTATTGGAAGGCCAGACAGTCGAGGCGAATCCGGACGCGGCGGAGTGGATTCGGGAGTTAGCGCCACGAGTGAGCAGTGGGCTGCTAATCCTAATTGACTACGGAGACGAAGCGGCGGAGCTGTCCGCGCCTCACCGCATGGACGGAACGTTGCTCTGTTACGCCAAGCATCGCGCCCACAACGACCCTTATTACATCCCCGGCGAACAAGACTTGACCGCGCACGTCAACTTCAGCCATATGCGCCGCGCGGCTGAACAGGCGGGCTGGCGCCAAATATGGTACGGCACGCAGAAGCGGTTCCTGGTCGAATCCGGCGTAATGGAGAAGCTCGCCGAACACCGGATCGCGGATCCGTTCCATCCGATAGCGAAGCGCAATCGTGCTATCCGCCAGTTGCTTCTGTCCGACAACATGAGCGAGCTATTCAAAGTGCAAATTTTCGAACGAGCCTAATGGGCAACATAAAAACCGGGTACATGCAGATTCTCGTCTGCGTATACCCGGTTTTGCTCGTTATGGTTGGTTTTACAATGGAATTCCCATTTCGAAGACGGACCAATAGGTGAACCCGAGGAATGCGAGAACCATGTATCCCCAGAACATCATGAGGTATGTCCGTTCCGAGAAGTTCAAGTATCCCAGCAAGAAGAATGCAGCTGTCTGGAAGAAGAACAGAAGCGACATCTCATACATATCGCCCGCGAACGCCATCAGACCGATGACCAGCGTCCAGAAGCCAAGCACCCGAAACATACGTGCCACGAAGTATCCCCCTCTCTAACTAAAGCATATTATACCTTTTGCCCAAAATCGTGTAAACCGCAACTCGTGACGAATTGGCAAACTTTTCGCTTTATCGATTAGCATTGCCCGCAGGCGGGCGAATTATGTTCGAGCGGAGGGTAATGCGCTTACAGCGAGAGGTATAGTGATTCAAAAAATGGTTATACATAGAAGTATCCGATAGATTCTATGAATTCTACTCCGGGCATAGAAATGTACAAAGACGTAAGCAGACGGAACTTAACAAGGAGGGAATAGCTCCAATGACGGCTATTAGACAAGACGCATGGAGTCCGGACGACGATATGATCCTGGCGGAAGTCACCTTGCGTCATATAAGGGAAGGCAGCACCCAATTGGCAGCATTCGAAGAGGTCGGGCAGCGAATCGCCCGTACTTCCGCCGCATGCGGATTCCGTTGGAATAGCTGCGTTCGCAAAAGATACGACGAAGCGATCGGGCTAGCCAAGCAACAGCGTCAGAAGCGCAATTACTTAAAGAAACAAGGCATTACGACGATTTCCGGTACGGACCGGATGATGGTCGAAGAAGTCGATTCGGCAGGCAAGAACGATCTATTATCCGCCGAATCCATGTCTTTGGAAGCGATTATACGCTATTTACGCCAATGGAAGAGCACGGTGCAAGAGATGAGCAGGCAAATCCGGCAGCTAGAGAAAGAATTGAAAGAGAAAGAAGACCGGCTAAGCGAATACAGAGAGCTGAACGAACGGTTGTCTAAAGAAGTGAACGAAGTTCAATCGGACTATCGGGTCGTCAACGATGACTACAAAGCGCTCATTCGGATTATGGACCGGGCTCGCAGACTCGCTTTCCTAACGGAAGAAGTCGACGAAGATCGGACAAGATTCAAGATGGACGCCAACGGAAATCTCGAACGTATCGAATAACCGGCAAGCGTCAATCCGCCCGCGGGGACTATCCCCGCGGGCTTTGCTTTGGTATCGTTAGCACATGTAGAACGAATGGGAGGTAGACCGCCATGTCGGCTTATCGCATCGTCGGGGGAGGGTCGCTGGGCTTGCTTCTCGCCGGGAAGCTCGCCGCTGCGGGCTTCGAGGTGACGGTCGTCACGAGAAGCGCCGAGCAGGCGAGCAAACTATCGGAGGACGGGATTACGCTAGAAGACGTCGTTACGGGATTGCCGAGCGTAACCGCGAACGTTCGCGCCGTATCGTGGGAAGACGCTCCCGAGACGGACGGGCTTACGTTGTTGACCGTGAAGCAAACGGCTCTGACGCCGGAATTCGTAGGTCGGATCGCCGATATCGTTCCGGTCGGAGGCGAGGTCGTCCTATTCCAGAACGGCATCGGACATGCGGAGAAGCTGCGAGCCGCGTTACCGGGTCGGATGATCATGCCGGCGGTAACGACGGAAGGGGCAAGAAGGGTCGGGCCGACGACCGTTCGCCATACCGGCCGGGGTGACACCCGCATCGGAGTGTCGGGATTGCTGGAAAGAAGTCTTGAACAGGCAGGATTTTCCGTGATTTTGTCGAACAAGTTGGAAAGTGACATTATGCGCAAGCTGCTCACTAACGCCGTCATTAATCCGCTTACGGCCTTGCTGCGTGTGAAGAACGGACAATTGCCTGCAACGCGGGAGCGTCTGGAGTTAATGCGCAGCCTGTTCGACGAAACGTTCGACATTGTACAAGCCTGCGGCTTCACGGAGGAGCGGGCAACGGCGTGGCAGTCGGTGCTGGACGTCTGCGAGAATACCAAACACAACGAATCTTCCATGCTGCAGGACGTCGCGGCGGGAAGAGAGACGGAGATCGAAGCGATTAACGGTTCCGTGTGCCGGTTAGGGGCGGAGCTAGGCAGAAGGACGCCATGGAACGAGACGGTGACCGCGCTCGTGAAAGCTACTTATACAGGTAAGGGAGATTAAAAAGATGAGTACGATATACGACGCCCTCAAGCATGTGTATGCTAGCGTCGCCATAGTGCCGATCATCCCGTTTCTGATCGTTTTTTTCTTCATTAGGGCTAGAAGCGGCGACAAGAAGAAGGCGATCCGCACGGCGATGGACGTGACGACCGCATTCCTCATCAGCACCGTCGCCGTTCTGATCAATAATCGTTTCGGCGGGTCGTTCGGACTTTATTTGATTCTATTGATCATGCTGGTTCTTGCGGGCTTGATCGGCAACGCGCAGAACAGGGCCCGGGGCAAGGTCGACGCGGCTAAGCTGTTCAGGGCGGTGTGGCGGCTATCCTTCTTCGGCATGTCGGTTTTATACCTCTTGTTGATGTTCGTTGAAGTCATCGTCATATTCGGTAAAGCGGCGAACTCATAGTCGAAGAGCTGATCCAATCGGGAGCGGCTCTTTTCTTTTTGACGAGTATACGGGTCTTGTGTACAATCAACTGTGTATCTATTTTGACAGATCGGGGGGTCACTCCCTTTGCATATTGCCTCATTAACCGAACGTAACGATAAGACAATCGCCGAAAGGTTCCGTCAAGGAAGCCCGGAAGCAACGGAATTATTCGGCTTGCATCCCGCTAATGCCGAACATTGGCGCATCAGGTCGGCCGCGCTGGATGCGACGGCCGACCGCAGAGCAAACCTGGGAGCTATCGCTTCCGTTATTCGAGAATATCATCGCGGGCTGCCTTCGCGGCCTGAAGTCGATCAATCGATTGCCAAGCTAGAACGCGGCGACGCGCTCGTCGTCGTCGGCGGTCAGCAGGCGGGACTGTTCGGCGGCGCGCTGCTCATCTTCTACAAGGCGCTTACGGTTGTCCAGACCGCTCGCTACGCGGAGAAGCTGCTCGGAAGACCCGTCGTTCCGGTGTTCTGGATCGCGGGCGAGGATCATGACTTCGACGAAGCGAATCACGTTAACATTCAAGCGGCGGACGGCAGCATCAGGCGGCTTCGCATCGACCGTCCGGAAGGTCCGCGTCTGGCCGTGAGCCGAACGCCGATCTCGGAGAAGGATTGGCGGGCTTCGCTGCAAGAGTTGGCCGCACAGCTCCCCGATACGGAGTATAAGCCGGAGCTGCTCGCGCGCTTGCAAAGCTACGTCGAGGATTCGCCTACGCTTAGCTTGGCATTCGCAAGGCTGCTGGCGGATTGGTTCGGCGGCGAAGGTTTGTTGCTGCTCGACGCGGACGATCCGGCCCTTCGCTCTCTAGAAGGCCCGATGTTCCGCGAGTTGATCGGACGCAACGACGATCTAGAGCGAGCGTTGAAGCTCGGCGAGCAACGCGTCAGCGAACGAGGTTTCCCGTTGCAAGCGGAAATCGCGGATCGCAGCGCCAATCTGTTCCTGCACCATGAGCAGGGAAGATTGCTGCTTCATAAAGACGGGACCGGTTTTGTAGACCGCAGGGGCAACGTCGTCTATTCGAGGGAACAACTGCTTGAGTTGACGGAGACCGCTCCGGAGCAACTCAGCACGAACGCGCTCTCGCGACCGCTCATGCAAGATTACGTGCTGCCGGTGCTGGCCGCGGTGCTGGGTCCGTCCGAGCTCGCCTACTGGGGGATTCTCGGTCCGGCCTTCGAAGCTTTTCAATTCTCGATGCCGCTGTTGATCCCTCGTCAGTCATTCACCTACGTACCGCATACGATCGGCAAGCTGATGGACAAATACGAGTTGTCGATCGAAGCCGCATTACACGAATGGGCTGATCGGAAGGCTCAGTGGCTGAGTCAACAAGACCGGTGGAATCTCGAAGAGAAATTCGAACAAGCCAGAGCGCAATTCGCCAGTTTGTACGGACCGATCATGGATACGGTCAGTTCGTTGCAGCCGGGGCTGGCCAAGCTGGCGGAGAGCAACCGGGATCGGATCTTGGAGCAGATGTCTTACTTGGAATCTCGCTCGATCGACGCGATCGCCAAGCAGCATGAAGCGGCGCTTCGGCAATGGGACCGCATCCAGCTTACGCTCACTCCGCTCGGCAAACCGCAAGAGAGAGTATACGGAACGATTCATTACTGGAACAGATATGGCTCGGCATGGTTAACCCAATGGTTGAACGTCCCTTTCGAGGTGATGGGCGGCCAGCGCGTCGTCGAGAGCTTGGTTGCGGCGAAAGAATAATATAGGGCGAGTTCATTCGAGCCCGACGTAGATTCGACTATATCGAGGAGGCACTTATGATGACAACGAAGACGAAAAGCATCGTGCGCGATCCGGCTCTGGCGCCGGAAGGAAAACTGAAGATCGATTGGGTTCAAGCGCACATGCCCGTATTGAACCGGATCCGCGAGCAATTCGAACGCGACCAGCCATTCAAAGGACTTCGAGTAGCCATCTCTCTTCACCTGGAAGCGAAGACGGCTTATCTCGCCAAAGTCGTGCAAGCCGGCGGCGCCGAAGTCGTCATCACGGGCAGCAACCCGCTATCCACGCAAGACGACGTATGCGCGGCATTGGTCGAAGACGGCATCACCGTATTCGCGAAGTACAATCCGGATCCGGTCGAGTACAAGGAACTGATGGTTCGTACTTTAGAGACGAAACCCGACCTCATCATCGACGACGGCGGCGACCTCGTATCGATTCTACACGCCGAGCGCCAAGACTTGCTCGCTAACGTGCGCGGCGGCGCTGAAGAGACGACGACCGGCATTCTGCGTCTTAAGGCGATGGAGAAGGACGGCTCGCTTAAGTTCCCGATGGTCGCGGTTAACGATGCGTTCTGTAAGTACTTGTTCGATAACCGTTACGGCACGGGGCAATCGGTTTGGGACGGCATTAACCGGACGACGAACTTGGTGGTCGCAGGCAAGAACGTCGTCGTTAACGGGTATGGCTGGTGCGGCAAAGGCGTCGCGATGCGCGCCAAAGGGCTTGGCGCCAACGTCATCGTTACCGAAATCGATGCGATTCGCGCGGTAGAGGCGTACATGGACGGCTTTACGGTGCTGTCGATGGCCGAAGCGGCTAAAGTCGGCGAGTTCTTCGTCACGGTGACCGGCAACAAGGACGTTATCCGCGGCGAGCATATCGCGAACATGAAGGACGGCGCAATCCTGTCCAACGCGGGTCACTTCGACGTCGAAGTGAACTTGGTCGAACTGGCGGCGATGTCCACGAGCAAACGCATCGTTCGCCGTAACATCGAAGAGTACACGCTGAAGGACGGTCGCCGCATTTACGTGCTGGCGGAAGGTCGTCTCGTTAACCTGGCTGCCGGCGACGGGCATCCGGCGGAAATCATGGATATGACGTTCGCGCTTCAAGCGTTGTCGCTTCGTTACGTGAATGAGAACTACAAGCAAATCGGCAGCCAAGTCGTCAATGTGCCATACGAGCTCGACGAGCAAGTGGCGCGCACGAAGCTGGAGTCTCTCGGCATCTCGATCGATACGTTGTCCGAAGAGCAGAAAGCGTATTTGGAGAGCTGGACGGCTCACTAATAGAGTCTGACGTAAATAAATCCCGCATGCGCGGTTGAGAATGCACCCCTTAAAGTAGACATTGGAAAACACCCCTGGTGTAGACCGATGAATATTTTAGGGGGTGCTTTCTTATGGCGGTAAAAGGGCAAAAGTTTATGGTCTATCCCGAGTCGATTAAACGTGAGGCAATAAGACTTCATGTCAAAGAAGGCTGGACACGTAGACAGGTGGCCGAGCATCTGGGGATTAACGATACGGATCGCGTAAAGCTTTGGGCTCGTTGGTACAGGGAAAGAGGAGAAGATGCTTTCATTGATCGAAGAGGTAATCCACACCGCGAGGAAACCGAGGAAACGCGGAGGATTCGACGTCTTGAGATGGAGGTAGATGTACTAAAAAAGTTATTGGAAATCTTAAACAAGGAGGTGCGTTGATCAAACACAGAGTAGTTGATGCGCTTAGGGATCGCTATTCCGTTGGGAGTTTGTGTAAGTATCTGGGGATCTCCAGGAGTGGTTATCACAAGTACCGACGACGTAGTGGCACCGACCGTGACCATGAATGCAAAGCTCAAATCCTAGCCATCTATAGCGAACATAATGGTACCTGGGGTTATCGCCAAATTCAGATGGGGATCTATCGCCGTTTTAAAGTCGTGGTCAATCATAAACGTATTCTGAGGCTCATGCAGCTCATGGGATTGAAAGCAATCATCCGGCGCAAGCGAAGCTTCCCTTCTACATACCAAAAAGCTACTTCGGATGGACGTGTAGCTGAAAACCTACTTGAACGTAATTTTAAAGCCTGTGCTCCGAATCAAAAGTGGGTAACCGATGTAACGCAGTATAAGGTGGGAGAACAGAAGATTTATCTGTCAGCGATAAAGGATTTGTTTAATAACGAAATTGTCGCCTACAACCTAAGTCGGAACAATGATAACGAACTCGTCCTTGAGACATTCCGTAAGGCGTTCAAAATACGAAAAGACGTGACTGGGCTAATCGTTCATAGCGATCAGGGATCCCAGTACACGTCTCACGCATACCACGACATGCTGCCACAGGTTGCCGCCCAAATCAGCATGTCACGCCGAGGCAATTGTATAGACAACGCCTCAATGGAGAGCTTCTTCTCGCATCTCAAAACGGAAGGGCTCTACCCATATGATATTCGAACTTTGGACGAGGCACAAAGCAGGATTATTGGATATTTGAAATTTTATAACGAAGAAAGACCACAAAGAAAACTTAAAAAAATGACGCCTGTTGAGTACAGGCGCCAATTTTCGGTCTAGGTGTTTTTTGAGTGTCTACTTAATTGGGGCTTGACCAGTTCGCGCAGCGGGATTTTTGAGTTTTAATGGAGCATTGGCTGGTTATAGGTATGCGCCGTTCGGTTCAGGCAGCGCTTTATACTCCTCTTTTCCCGAGACGATCTCTACGATAAAATTTCGCATATCCATGAACGCTTGGGCGTCTTCCGTCAATTCACAGAACTGTGTCGTAATATGCATCTGTTTCTCGACTCCGCCTATTCTGATTTTCCAATAATCGTCGCTTATCGGTTGTCTCAAGCAACCGTTATCTACGATCAGCTGTTTCTCCCCGAACACGTCGATCTCCATCATCCGCTCGTAGATCGATTGCAGCTCGGCTTTGGTGAACGCTAGTGTGGCTTTGGCGGTTCCGTCAGCGATTAGGTCTTTTACGACCGTGCTGTTATACGTATCGATTCTATTCTTGCTGCCGATTCCGTAGCTTACGGAGAAAGCGAAGTCTTCCGGCATTGCATTCGGAGTAGGCTTCTGATTAACCGGACTCGATGAACCATCGGTTCCGCAGCCGGAACTGAATTGCAATAGCAGCATAAGCAGTATAGTTAAGACATGCTTCAGTCCTTAGGCCTCCTTAGGGAGTTGAACGTTATCTATTTAAACGCTTATGCGCACCATAAAGTTCCTTCCCCGTACCACTTATAACGGTATCCCCTTCGCTCAGGGATGGCGGAGTCGTTTGTTCCTGAGCAACGGGGATATCGTTATAAAGAAGATTTCAGGCGTACGTCCATATTTGGAAACCTTTTCTTGTTCCCCAGCGTCTAGTGCATTAGAAACCGAAAAGGGGAGATCCAGATGAAAGGAAAAAGACGAAGCAAGCTTCAAGCCGTGCTTGGATTCGCGATGGCATTACTGGTGTTGTTCGCGCTTGCGGCATGCTCCAGCAACGATGCAGACGAAGACACGGCAGTGGCGGAAGCGCCGCAAGCAAATGCTGCGATGTCGGTTGCGTTCCAGAACGCCGACACCGCGATTACGATGAACGACCAGTACGGGGCAGAGTTCTCGAAAGCCGCTCCCGCGGCGTCGTCGGCGCCGGAGATGGCGGAAGCGGGAAGCCAAGAAGCGCTCGGAGGAAGCCAGACGACCGTCGGCGGCGGCATTGGCGCGACTACGGACAATGCCGCGGGCTTAGACCGCAAAGTTATCTACCGGGCGAACATGGTCATGAAAGTAGAGAAGTTCGAGACGGCCGAAGAGCAGCTTACGAATCTCATTCATATGACGCCCGGCGCCTATATTCTTCAGTTCAACGACAGCCGAAATCCGGATGAGAGAGGCGCGAGCTACGTCGTCAAAGTCCCTGCGAACGGATTTAACTCTTTCCTTGATGGGCTGAAGAAAATCGATACGATCTATCAAGAACGCGATCTGCAAGGCAACGACGTTACCGAAGAATACGTCGATCTTGGCGCACGGTTGAAAGCGAAGCAAGTCGTCGAGGAGCGTCTGCTCGGCTTCATGGACAAAGCGACGAAAACCGATGACCTGGTCAGGTTCTCCAATGAGCTCGCGCGCGTGCAAGAGGAAATCGAACAGCTCAAAGGAAGAATGCGGTATCTTGATCAGAACGTCGCGTTCTCCACGGTCAGCATTCGTCTCTATCAAAGCGAGCACGCCGAAGCGAAGGTGAAGGAGTCGGAGGACAAAACGTTCGGAGACCGCATCTACGACGCGTTATCCGGAAGCGCGAACGCGCTTCGGCAGTTCGGCGAAGGCTTGCTCGTCGTCATCGCCGCCTTGCTCCCGGTACTCGTTGTAGTGACGGTGATCGGGATTCCGGCTTATGTCGTCATCAGGAGACGGCATGCGGCAAGAAAGGCAAGCGCCGAAGCGAGAAGAAAAGAGACGATCGCTCACAATCGGAGCTTGAGCGACACCGCGGAAGGCGATGAAGACGAATCGGAGCGCTTCTCGTCGAACGAGGACGAAAGCAAAGGCACGAATGAAGTCGATCGCAAGGAAACTTAGAAAAGCGTTGCCGTTAAAGAGAGAATAATGTCCTTTAGTCCCTAAAATATTTTTTTCAAAATCCTGCTAACAAGGCAGGATTTTTATTTTATGATGCGAATAATCAATAGAGTGGTTAAAAGTGGTGGAAAGTGGTGGAGGATGGGGGTGCAGAGAGCGAATGTTTCTGGGCGAATTTCAGCATAGCATTGACGACAAGGGACGGATCATCATCCCGGCGAAATTCCGCGAAGCTCTCGGCACGGATTTCATCATCACCCGCGGCTTGGACAACTGCTTGTTCGTCTACCCACGCAAGGAATGGAACGCGCTAGAAGAGCGAATGAAAGCTTTGCCTTCGATGGCCGCCAACGCGCGCGCGTTCTCCAGGCTCCTGTTCTCGGGCGCGTCGGAATGCGAGTGGGACAAACAGGGAAGGGTAAACGTGCCGAACCACTTAAGGGAATACGCCAAGCTGGACAAAGAATGTACCGTCATCGGCGTATCCAGTCGGGTAGAGATTTGGGACAAGGCGACTTGGGAACAATATTCCAAGGCTTCCGAAGATTCTTTCAACGAGATCGCGGAGAAGCTGGTCGACTTCGATTTCAACTTCTAATGAGCTAACAACTTCTACAAAGCATACAGACCTAGACAAGAAAGACGGACCCGACTTCAGGGTGCCGGGGGGCAGGAATCATGTTTCATCACGTAACGGTATTGTTAGAGGAATCGGTCAAAGGTTTAAATATTCGTCCGGACGGCATTTACGTCGATTGCACGTTAGGCGGAGCGGGGCATAGCGAGCTGATCGCCAGCCAGCTTGGGCCAAACGGCCGATTGATTGCCTTCGACCAAGACGAAACGGCGCTGGCGAACGCGCGAATCAGGCTCGCTTCCTACGAGAAGGTCGTTACGCTGGTGAAGAGCAACTTCCGCTACCTGAAGCAGGCGCTTCGCGAAGTCGGATTGCCGGAGCAAGACGGCTGTCCGCAAGTGGACGGCGTGCTGTTCGATCTCGGAGTCTCCAGCCCTCAGCTGGACGAAGCCGATCGGGGGTTCAGCTACAACCACGACGCGGATCTGGACATGCGCATGGATCGCGACGAGCCTTTTACGGCCAAGACGATCGTCAATGAATGGGACGAGCGTGAGATCGCGGACATCCTGCGCGATTATGGGGAAGAGAAGTTCGCGCGCAAGATCGCCGCGAACATCGTCAAGGCAAGAGCGAAAGCACCTATCTTGAAGACGGGCGAGCTCGCGGAAATCATCAAAACTTCGATTCCGGCGGCTACGCGCCGCACGGGGCCGCATCCGGCCAAACGCTCGTTTCAGGCGCTGCGCATTGCGGTGAACGACGAGCTGGGCGCCTTCCAAGACGCACTGGAACAAGCGATCGATTGCGTTAGCCCGGGAGGGCGAATCGCGGTCATTACATTCCATTCGCTGGAGGATCGGATTTGCAAACAGACGTTTGCCGGCGAGCTGGCAAGCTGCAGCTGCCCGCCGGATTTTCCGGTGTGCGTATGCGGCGGCGGGGACGGCAGGCTCAAGCTTACGCCGCGCAAGCCGATCGTGCCGACGGAGGCGGAATTGGAAGCGAATCCTCGCGCCAGATCATCCAAATTAAGAATCGCCGAAAAACTCGCGGAAGCGGGTTCCTAATACTACAACCATTTTACGAAAGGGGAACATGACGAATGCAATATTACGGCAACCTTGCGCTTAGACCGGAACGCGTTCAAGAACAACCGCAATCGCCTGCGCGGCAGCAGTCGCAGCAGGTGAATAAAGTCGTTAGGCGCCGGTCGATCACGATCGGAGAAAAGCTATTATACTTAATTACGGTCGCCGTCGTCGTTCTCGTAGCGGGTCTTATCATTTATCGTTACGCGCAAATCTATCAGATCAACGGACAAATTCAAGATACGACTCGCCAATATACGCAGACGACGGAACATATGAAAGAGCTCCAGAGAGAAGTAGAGCACCTTAGCGATATGAAAAGAATCCGAGATTTGGCGGAAGGCTACGGAATGGTACAAGTCGAAAACCGCGGCATTACGATCACTTCGAGCAACGGCGATAAAGCCGCTGTCACGAAGCCGTAGCCCGGGCCGACTTGTGAAGAGGGCTAACGGATGACGAAAAGAATAAAGCTCAGATCGCTGTTAATGGGAGGGTTATTCACCCTCCTATTTGTCGGTTTAATCTTCAGGCTATACTGGGTTCAAGTCGTTAAAGCGGATTTCTGGTCGGCGCAAGCGATGAAAACGTGGAATAAGAGCGATACCCTCGAACAGGAGCGCGGAATGCTGCTGGATAGGGATGGCAACGTTCTGGCCGCAGACGCACTCGCTTACACGGTTACCGTGAGTCCAAAACGGCTTGCTGAGCTCGAAGAGAAACATCCGGAATGGAATTTGACGGACCAGATCGTCGCGAAACTACATGAAGTTCTCGGTACCGAAGAGAGCAAACTTCGTGCAATGGTTACCTCGAAGAAGAGTGATGGACGGTACCTCGATCAACGTGAGGTCCGCCCTGACGGGTGGAAGGTTGACAAGAGTGTCAAAGATACGCTAGATCTATTCATCAATGAGCTGCGAGAGCAGACGAATACGAAAAATGTAGGGCTTTCATACATCCAAGCTACAAAAAGATATTATCCGAATGGTTCGCTCGCCTCGCAAATTCTCGGTTACGAGAGCAAAGAGGGGGAAGCGCTTATCGGGCTTGAGAAAGAGCTGAACGATCAGCTGAAAGGCGAGCCAGGGTATGTCAAGTATCAAAAGGACGGCACGAGCAAACAGTTGCCTGACGGTGTACTGGATTTCAAGCAAGCGATTAACGGAAACGACGTGACGCTTACGATCGATAGGGACATTCAGTTCTACATTGAAGAAGCGTTGCGCAAAGCCTACGAGAAGTACCAACCGATCAGCATTACGGCGATCGCCGCGGACCCGAATACGATGGAAATTCTCGGCATGGCCAGCATGCCCGATTTCAATCCGAACAATTACTGGGATTATTCGAACAATCAAGCCGCATTCCGCAATAACGCGATCCAATCGCTCTACGAGCCGGGCTCGACGTTTAAGATCGTAACGTTGGCCGGCGCCGTTGAAGAAGGCTTGTTCGACCCGAACGAGATGTATATGTCCGGCCGAATCAAGTACACCGAGAGAGACAAGCCGATCCGCGACTACAACTATTCGGGTTGGGGCGAAATCTCGATGCTGGACGGACTCAAGCACTCCAGTAACGTCGCGTTCGTAACGCTCGGTTACGAGCGATTGGGCAAAGAGAGGCTCGTTAAATACATCAACGATTTCGGGTTCGGCCAGAAGACCGGCATCGAGCTGCCTAACGAAGTGTCGCGGTCCGTCGATTTGAATTATCCGTCCGAGGTCGCGACCGCGACGATCGGCCAAGGTAAAGTTATCGTTACGCCGATCCAGCAGGTGACGGCCGTCGCCGCCGTCGCCAATGGAGGCAAGCTTCTCGAACCGCACATCGTCAAATCGATAACGAATAACGAGACCGGCGAGAAGATCGTGAAGGAACCGAAAGTGATTCGTCAGGTCATATCCGAAGAGACGTCCCGCAAAGTCGGCGAATACTTGGAGCAGGTCGTCAGCGACCGGGAGATCGGTTCCGGGAAGCTGGCGTACATCCCGGGCTACCGGATCGCGGGCAAGACCGGTACCGCGCAGAAGGTCAGCACGGGCGGGAAGACGGATCCGAACGGCAGCGGCTACGCCAAAGACCGATTCGTCGTATCGTTCATCGGATATGCTCCCGTAGAAGCTCCGAAAATCGTGCTATACGTCATCATGGACGAACCGCAGGCGGAAAGCGCCTTCGGCGGCACGCTCATCGGGCCGATATTCAAGGAGATCATGGGCCAGTCGCTCGAGCATCTCGGCGTTAAGCCGAATTTGCCGAATACGGACCAGCCGTCGATCGCGACCGTCACCACGGCTGCCAGCGCCGAGATCACGACGAAGGTGCCGGACGTCGTCGGCATGACGGTGTCCCAAGCCCAGGCGGCGATCAAGCAGAAGAACTTCCCGGTCGGCGTGCTGGGCAAAGGCGCGAAGGTGCTTCAGCAGCTTCCGAAGTCGGGCAGCGTCATGCCTGACTCTCAGCGTATCTACTTGCTAACCGACACGCATCAAGGCGGAGTACCTGACTTGACGGGATTGTCGCTGCGGGACGCCATCGAGATGTGCTCCCTTCTGCAGGTTCCGTTCACGATCGAAGGAGAAGGCTATGTCGCGAGTCAGAAGGCGACGAAGATCGGCAGCCAGTGGACGCTGGAGCTGAAGCTATCGCCGCAAGGAAAGCAGGCTAACGACGATAAGGACGACTCATCCGATAAGGATGAAGAGCCCGATCAGCCGGCTTCCGAATAGAGAAGGCTTGTTCTAACCCCTCTCGTCCAAGAATAGTTTGAACTATGCGAAAGCTTGTTCAGACGTCTTGGCCGAGGGGGTTTTTTGTTGTGAAAATATCGCAAGTGACCGTGCGGAAGAGGCTTTATCTGGCGCTCATCCTCGTTATCGTCGCTTTCGGCGCATTGGTCGTCAGACTCGGTTACGTGCAACTATGGAAAGGCAGCGAAATTACGAAAAAAGCGGAGGATTCGTGGCGCCGGAACATTCCGTACGCGCCGAAACGGGGAGAGATCCTAGACCGTAACGGCGTGCGTCTTGCCTATAACATCAGCTCTCCGACGATCATGGCGATACCGGTTCAGGTCAAGGACCCGCGAGGCGCGGCACGGGCGCTAGCCAGGCCGCTTAGCATGTCGGAGGATCAGCTCTATCGGCTGCTGACGAAGAGAGAGATGATCGTCGCCCTCAAGCCGGGCGGACGCAAAATAACGAAGGACAAGGCGCAGCAAATAAGCGATTTGGCGCTTCCGGGCATCGTGGTGGCGGAGGACAATCGCAGATATTATCCGTTCGGATCGCTGGCTTCGCACGTGCTTGGTTTTACCGGCGGTTACAATCAGGGGTTAACCGGACTCGAGCTGCAATACGACGACAGGCTGACCGGCATCAAGGGCGGCGTGAACTATCTAGCCGATGCGGCGGGCAATTCGATGCCCAACTCCTCGGACACGTTCGACGCGCCGAAGGACGGACTGTCCTTGCAACTGACGATCGACCAGAAAATCCAATCGATCGTCGAACGCGAATTAGACCAAGCGGTTCTGCAATACAATCCGAAGAGCGCGATCGCGATCGCCATGGACCCGAATACCGGTGAAATTCTCGCGATGGGAAGCAGGCCGACCTATCAGCCCGACAAGTATCAGGAGGTTGCTCCCGAGGTATACAACCGCAATCTGCCGATCTGGATGACTTACGAGCCGGGGTCGACGTTCAAGATTATTACGCTGGCCGCCGCCATTCAAGAGGGCAAGGTCGATCTGGAGCACGAGCATTTCTATGACCCCGGCGCGATCGAAGTGGGGGGCGCGAGACTTCGATGCTGGAAAAAAGGCGGGCACGGCAGCCAGTCTTTCCTCGAAGTCGTCGAGAACTCGTGCAACCCGGGCTTCGTCGTCTTAGGTCAACGGCTCGGCAAGGATAAGTTGTTCGAATACATTAACGATTTCGGCTTCGGCAAGAAGACGGGCATCGATCTGAAGGGCGAGGAGAACGGCATTCTGTTCAAGCCGAGCCGGGTCGGTCCGGTGGAGCTCGCGACGACGGCGTTCGGTCAAGGCGTTTCCGTTACGCCGATCCAGCAAATAGCCGCCGTCTCGGCCGTCATTAACGGAGGCAAGCTGTATAAACCGTTCGTCTCCAAGGCATGGATTCAGCCGGACACCGGTATGATTCTAGAGGAAGGCAAACCGCAGCTCGTGAAGCAGGTCATTACCGAGGAGACGTCCAAGAAGGTTCGGGCGGCTTTGGAAAATGTCGTCGCGCAAGGTACGGGGCGGAATGCGTTCTTGGACGGTTACCGGGTGGGAGGCAAAACGGGTACGGCGCAGAAGGTCGTTAACGGACGTTATTCGACGAGCGAGCATATCGTGTCGTTCATCGGTTTCGCGCCGGCGGACGATCCGAAGCTGATCGTGTACGTCGCCATCGATAATCCGCAAGGGATCCAATTCGGCGGCGTCGTCGCCGCGCCCGTCGTCCACAACATTATGGCCGACGCGTTGCCTTACATGGGCGTTCAGCCCCGGACGACGCAGGTCGAGAAGGAATTCAAATACGGCGATACGCCGATCGTCAAAGTTCCGAATCTCGTCGGCAAGACGGTGTCGGACATTTACGAGGATATGAACATGAACTTCCAGCTAGCCGCCTCCGGCAGCGGCAACACGGTCATTAGGCAAGCGCCCGCGGCCGGAACGAAGCTGGAGCGGGGTTCGGTTATCCGCATCTATCTGGGAGCGGAAGATTAGAAGCGTGTACTAGATCAACGGTCGAGGGGAGCTGTGATCTTCGTGCGATTGAGCGAGCTGGCCAACCAATTGTTGATTCGGAGCATCGTCGGAGATCCCGCGGCGATGATCACCAGTCTGGCTTCCGATTCCCGGCTCGCGCAGCCGGGCTGCCTGTTCTTCTGCTTGCCCGGACTGAAGGATGACGGACACCGATTCGCGGTGCAGGCCGTCGAGCGCGGAGCGGCAGCTCTCGTGACCGCTCGCGAGCTCGAGCTGCCGGTTGCCCAACTGATCGTACCGGACACGAGACAGGCGCTCGCGATGCTGGCAGACTTCTATTACGGCCGGCCTTCGCACCGGCTCAGACCGATCGGCGTCACTGGCACGAACGGGAAAACGACGACGACGTATTTGATCGAGCGAATTCTGGCGGACGCCGGCATTGCTCCGGGAGTGATCGGCACGATCGAGACTCGCTACGGCGGGCGCCATTACTCGATGTCGGGGACGACGCCGGACTCGCTTGAGCTGCAAAGCATCTTCAAGTCGATGGTCGACGCGGGAACGGAACGTTGCGTGATGGAAGTATCCTCGCACGCGCTGGAGCAAGGGCGGGTGAAGGGCTGCCGTTTCCGTACGGCGGTGTTCACCAACCTGACGCAGGACCATCTGGACTATCACGGCTCGATGGAAGCATACGAAAAGGCCAAGGGGCTGTTCTTCTCGCGGCTAGGCAACGTCTATTACGACGATCCGAAGCAACGTACTTATGCCGTGCTCAACGCGGACGATCCCGTAGCCGCCGCGTACGCGAGATTGACGGCAGCGGAGACGGTTACGTACGCGATCGACGGCGAGGCGCAGCTGCGGGCGTCGCAGCTGACCATCTCGGCGGGCGGCACGTCGTTCCAGCTGGACTCCTTTTGGGGCACCCGGCGCGTCAATCTGAAGCTCGTCGGCAAGTTTAACGTCTATAACGCGCTGGCAGCTCTTGGGGCGGCGATATGCGAAGGGATCGAGCTGCAGGAGGCGGTCCGCAGCCTCGAACGAATTCCCGGCGTTCCCGGCCGGGTGGAGCCGGTCAACGCCGGTCAGCCTTACGCGGTCATCGTCGATTACGCGCATACGCCCGACGGATTAGAGAACGTGCTTCGAACGGTAAAGGAGCTGACGAACGGGCAGGTCATCTGCGTATTCGGCTGCGGGGGCGACCGGGACAGGGCTAAACGCCCGATAATGGGGCGGATTGCCGCGGCCTACGCGGACGCGGTCATCGTGACAAGCGATAATCCTCGCACGGAGGATCCTTATCAGATTCTGCAGCATATCGAGGCGGGTTTAATCGCGGCATCCGTGCCGCCCGATAAATACGAGCTAGTGCCCGATAGGCGCGCCGCGATCGAAAAAGCGGTTGAAATGGCAAGCCAAGGCGATGTAGTATTGATTGCGGGGAAAGGACATGAAACCTATCAATTGATCGGCGGGGTCACTTACGATTTCGATGACCGCCTCGTAGCGAAAGAAGCGATAAGGAGTCGAACGAATAGATGAAAGCAACGATACAGCAAGTCGCCGAATGGTGCGGAAGCGCGGATGCCGCGGGTTTGGCGGACCGCGGGGCGGGCATAGTGACCGCGGTAACGTGGGATTCCCGGAAGATCGTTCCCGGGAGTCTTTTCGTGCCTCTCGCGGGCGAACGCCATGACGGACACGATTATATCGGCGACGCGGAACAAGCGGGCGCCGTTGCCGCGCTATGGGAGAACGACCGGCCTCGCCCGGAACACGCGAAGCTGCCGCTCATTCTCGTTGCGAACGTCGTCCAGGCGTTCCAGAGGCTGGCGTCCGGCTATATCGGACACACGAAGGCTAAAGTCGTCGGCGTGACCGGAAGCAACGGCAAGACGACGACTAAGGATTTGATATCCGCGGTGCTTGGGACTGGCTATCGCGTACATAAGACCGAGGGGAATTTCAATAACGAGCTCGGCCTGCCGTATACGATCCTGAACGCGCCGGACGACACGGAAGTGTTCGTGCTCGAGATGGGAATGAGCGGGTTCGGGGAGATCGAGCTTCTGTCGAAGCTGGCTAAGCCCGATGCGGCGGTCATTACGAACATCGGAGAATCCCACTTGCTGCAGCTCGGTTCGAGGCGCAACATCGCGCGGGCGAAGCTGGAGATCGTGTCCGGAATGAAGCCGGGAGGCTTGCTCGCGTACTATGGTCAAGAGCCGTTAATCGCGGAAGAGCTTGCATCTTTGGACGGTTCCGTTCATATTAAAAAGATCACCTACGGAGAAACTAGCGATTGCATGCTCGTGGCCAGCGATATCCGATTGACTGCGGAAGGGACCTCGTTCTCGGTGCTAGACGCGCCGAACGTGAGGTTCGAGCTTCCGATTCCGGGCCGCCATAACGCGATCAACGCGCTTGCCGCGATCGCGATCGGGCGCGAGTTCGGGCTTAGCGTCGGTCAGATCGCCGGCGGACTTCGGTCCGTCAAGCTGACGAGCATGCGAATCGAACGTGTTCAAGCCGGCAACGGGGCGGTCGTGCTGAACGATGCGTATAATGCCAGCCCTACATCCGTCAAGGCGGCAATCGATCTAGTCGCCCAGCTGAGCGGCTATGGCGACAAATGGATCGTGCTAGGCGACATGCTCGAGCTTGGACCGGACGAAGAAGCCTTTCACGCGCAAATCGGCGAATACTTGACCGATGCCAAGACCGACCGAGTGCTGCTCTTCGGTCCGTTGTCATCGCATACGTTCGAAGCGGCCAAGCCGCATTTCGCGCCGGACCGCGTACTCTATTTTCAGCATAAACAATCGTTGATCGATCATATAAGTGCCGGGCTTAAGCCGGAAGATCTCGTGCTGGTCAAAGCCTCTAGAGGCATGAGGATGGAAGAAGTCGTCGAGGCGCTGACGAAAGGAGACAGGGGGTAACGACATGGATTATACATCGATCTTCTGGACGTTAGGCGTATCGTTCGTGCTCGCCGTTCTCATCGGTCCGCTGTTCATTCCGCTGCTCAGAAGGCTGAAATTCGGCCAGCATATTCGCGAAGAAGGGCCGCAATCCCATCAGAAGAAGGCCGGAACCCCGACGATGGGCGGCATTATCATTCTAGTTGCGCTTACGCTCGCTTTCTTGAAATTCGCCGATAGAGGGATGGAGTATTGGTCTCTCATCGTCGCTTGTCTAGGCTTCGGGCTCGTCGGCTTCCTGGACGACTATATTAAAATCGCGTTTAAACGAAATCTCGGCTTGACGGCGAAGCAAAAGCTGCTGGGCCAGCTGGTGATTTCGATCGTGTTCTGCGTCTTGCTGTACAGAATGGATCACAGCACCGCGATTTCGTTCCCCGGAGCCGACTGGTCGCTTGAGCTGGGATGGGGCTATTACGTGCTCGTCGTCATCATGTTCTTCGCCGCCAGCAACGCCGTGAACTTCACGGACGGGGTGGACGGCTTGCTGTCTGGGACAAGCGCGATCGCGTTCGGCGCGTTCGCCATTATCGCGGTCGAAGCGACGCAGCCTCAAGCGGCGGTATTCTGCGCGGCTACGGTTGGCGCCGTGCTAGGCTTCCTCGTGTTTAACGCGCATCCCGCGAAAATTTTCATGGGCGATATCGGCTCGCTCGGTCTCGGAGGCGGCATCGCCGCGGTCGCGATTCTGACGAAGACGGAGCTGCTGCTCCTGATTATCGGCGGCGTGTTCGTCCTCGAGATGCTGTCGGTCATCATTCAAGTCGTGTCTTTCAAAACTCGGAACGGAAAACGGGTATTCAAGATGAGCCCGATTCACCATCATTTCGAGCTTTCCGGATGGTCGGAGTGGCGGGTCGTGTCGACGTTCTGGTTCGTCGGCTTACTGCTTGCCGGAGCCGGTCTGATTCTGTATAAGGGGCTATAACCACATGAAGCAACTATCGAGCTACCGGGGACGCAAAGTCGTCGTCCTCGGCCTGGCAAGAAGCGGCGTAGCCGCCGCTAAGCTATTCCACGGCATCGGAGCCGATGTCGTCGTTAACGATCGCAAAGAGCGCGAACTATGCCCCGAAGCCGACGAACTGACGGCTTTGGGCATTTCTGTTGTGTGCGGCGGGCATCCGGAAGGGCTTGTCAACGCGGAAACGGCGCTTCTGGTCAAAAATCCGGGCATCCCGTACACCGCGGAACCTGTCGTAGAAGCGCAGCGCTTAGGCGTAGAAGTCGTCAGCGAAGTCGAAGTCGCGGGACAGCTGTCGCCCGCGCCGATCATCGGCATTACCGGCTCCAACGGCAAAACGACGACGACGACGCTGACGGGCGTATTGCTCGAGGCCGCGGGGCTAAACCCGCTCGTAGCCGGCAATATCGGGCGTCCGCTCAGCGACGCCGTCCGGGAGGTCGATCCGAACGGCTGGCTCGTCGCGGAGCTGAGCAGCTTCCAGCTCAAAGGGACGACGGACTTCCGCCCGCGCATCGGCTGCTTGCTCAACGTCGCGGAGACGCATCTCGACTATCACGGGGACATGGAGGATTATGTCGCTTCGAAGGCGAAATTGTACGAGAACCAGACGCCATCGGATGTCGCCGTCTATAACGCCGACGATGAAACGTGCAGGAAGGTGTCGGAGGGCATTAAGGCGCGCCACGTCCCGTTCTCCATAACGAAGCGGTTATCGGTCGGCGTATTCGTCGAACCGCCATATGCGGCGATTAAACCGGGTGCGGAAGGGGAAGACGAAGCTGAGCGTTGGATCGTCAGCAGGACGGAGGATGGGGCGGAACTCCGGGTCATCCGAGTCGACGAGCTTGGCATCCCCGGCAGGCATAATACCGCGAACGCGCTAGCCGCGATCGCCATCGTCTTGTCGGCCGGCGCCAAGCCGGAGCAGCTCGTACCGGCGCTGAAGAACTTCCGCGGCGTCGAGCATCGCCTCGAGTTCGTCGGAACGATCCAAGGCGTCAAGTACTACAACGACTCCAAAGCGACGAACCCGATGGCCACGACGATGTCGATCTTATCGCTGCCGTCGCCGCTGATTCTGATCGCGGGCGGTCTAGACCGCGGCTCGGACTACATGGAGCTCGTTCCCGTGTTCCGGGATCGGCTCAAAGGGCTCGTGGCGCTCGGCGAGACGAGAGAGAAACTAGGACGCGTGGCGGCGCTCGCCGGTTTAGAGGCGGTTAAACTCGTCGAACCTATGAGTGACGCCGAGGGCACCATTCGCCGTGCCGTAGAGGAAGCGGCGGCAATGGCCGAGCCTGGAGACCTCATTCTCCTGTCGCCGGCATGCGCGAGCTGGGATATGTTTCCGTCCTATGAGACAAGAGGTCGCATGTTTAAGCAATCGGCGCATACGTTGTAGAAGGGGGCTTGTCCCTACTTCTGCTTTCGAGGTGTCCGGTTCATGGCCAAAACCCGTTCCGTTCCCGATTTGTGGATGATCGTCGCTATCATTGGCATCCTGGCCATTGGCGTGGTCATGGTGTACAGCGCAAGCGCGGTCGCCGCTTTCCATGATTACGGGGACGCTTACTATTACGTCAAAAGACAGCTGTTATTCGCGGTGCTCGGCGTCGGCGCCATGTTCGTAACGATGAACGTGGAGTATACGACCTGGCGCAAATATGCCGTACCCGCCGTCTTGCTGTGCTTCGGCTTGCTCGTTATCGTGCTAATCCCGGGCCTAGGGGTCGTGCGCGGGGGAGCGCGAAGCTGGCTCGGTATCGGATCCTTCGGTATTCAGCCCTCGGAGTTCATGAAGCTCGCGATGGTGCTTTTCCTGGCCAAGCTACTCTCCGAACGGCAAAATCAAATCCAGCAATTCGCGACGGGGCTCATGCCGCCTCTCGGCATCCTGGGACTCGCGTTCGGACTCATTATGCTGCAGCCCGACCTAGGGACCGGTGCCGTCATGATCGGAGCGTCGCTCCTCGTCATCTATGTCGCCGGAGCGAGAATCGCTCATCTCGGCGGGTTAGCCCTCGTCGGGTTGGTCGGATTCGTCGGTCTTATCGCCGCTGCGCCTTATCGGCTTCAGCGGATTACCGCGTTCCTCGATCCATGGCAGGATCCGCTCGGCGCGGGGTATCAATCCATCCAGTCGTTATACGCGATCGGTCCGGGCGGTTTGGTCGGCCTAGGGCTTGGCATGAGCCGCCAGAAGTACAACTACCTGCCCGAGCCGCAGACGGATTTTATTTTCTCTATCTTGGCCGAGGAGCTCGGGTTTATCGGCGGTACGTTACTGCTACTGCTGTTCCTGTTGCTCATCTGGCGAGGAATGAGGACGGCCATCACGATCACGGATCCGTTCGGCAGCCTGCTCGCTTCGGGCATCGTCGGCATTATTGCCGTGCAAGTGCTCATTAATATCGGCGTCGTCATCGGATTGATGCCGGTAACGGGGATTACCCTTCCCCTCGTAAGCTACGGAGGATCTTCCTTAACGTTGCTATTGACCGCGTTAGGAATTTTGCTTAATCTATCACGGTACGCGAGATGAGAGATCCCGGCGCCCCGCGCGGGCGCTTCTTTTTTTATGACATACGACTATGACCGGAGCTTCCGGAGAACATATAGCGCTTCCTTGGGGGGAACTGGGCGATTGTCACCACCCTTGCCTACCTGTCATAAGATACAGCGTGATCGTGACAGCCGAATGCAAGGCGCCGTCATCGTCAGCAGCACAGCCCCTTAAGGAACGCGCAGGGAGGTAGTTATGATGCAGCAGTTGATCTCGGAGCTGATGGAAGCTCAGATCGGAAGCGTGCGCGCGAACGAGCCGCTCGCGAAATATACGACATGGGAGATCGGCGGTCCTGCCGATGTACTTATTGTCCCCGAGAACGAAGAGCAGCTGTCGCGCGCGCTGACACTGTTGCACCGTCACGGGACGCCTTGGTGCGTTCTGGGCCGAGGCTCCAATACGCTCGTGTCCGATAAAGGGGTTCGCGGAGCCGTCATCAAGCTTGGCGACGGTTTCGACGACGTGCAATTTGAAGGGGCTACGGTGACTGCAGGCGCTTCGTACTCCTTCATCAAGCTGTCTGTAGTGGTCGGCAAGGAAGGGTTGACCGGATTGGAATTCGCGGGAGGAATTCCCGGTACGGTCGGCGGTGCCGTGTACATGAATGCCGGCGCCCACCATTCGGATGTTTCGCGTATCTTAAAGTCAGCCGACATCATCTGGGAAGACGGAAGTCGGTCTGTACTCGGGAATGAGGAGATGGGCTTCGCTTATCGCCACTCCATTCTTCACCGGCGGCGGGGTATCGTCGTTCGGGCCGTATTCGAGCTGGAGAGCGGAGACCGCAAGGAGATCGCGGCGGCGATGGCGACGTACAAAGACAGAAGAAGACGGACGCAGCCGCTCACGATGCCTTGCGCGGGCAGCGTGTTCCGGAATCCGCCGGGCGATCATGCCGCGAGGCTGATCGAAGCCGCCGGGCTGAAGGGGCTCAGCGAAGGCGCGGCCGAAGTTTCCCTAGTGCATGCCAATTTCATCGTGAATCACGGAGGTGCGAAGGCTGAGGACGTTCTCACCCTTATACTACGCGTTCAATCGATAATCGAACAACAATATGGAATAAAACTCGTACCGGAGGTTCTATTGATGGGTGAGCGGTAACCCGGAGGTGAATCCCTTGGACAATTTGGTGATTGAAGGCGGTCTGCCGCTTTCGGGCACCATTCGTATCCACGGAGCCAAAAACGCCGCTTTGCCGATTTTGGCTGCCAGCTTGCTCGCGGAAGGGAAAGTAACGATCCGCAACGTTCCCAGACTGCTCGATATCGAAGTCATGCTGGATATATTGCGGGATATCGGGTGTCAAGTCCGGCATCAGGATACGGTGGTAACCGTCGAACCGGCTGCCGCGACATCCTCTCACATTCCGGAGACGTTGATGCGGAAGATGCGATCTTCGGTATTTTTGATGGGGCCTCTGCTAGCTAGATTCGGCGAAGTCCAGCTCTATCAGCCCGGAGGCTGCGCCATCGGCGAAAGAAAGATCGATTTGCATTTAAGGGGTCTTACGGCACTTGGCGCCAATATTAGAGAAAAGGGCAGCCGCATCGTATGCACGGCCCGCAAGCTGACGGGCGCGGAGATCATCTTGGATTTCCCGAGCGTTGGCGCGACCGAGAACATCATGATGGCTGCCGTGCTCGCGCAGGGGAGAACGACGATCGTCGGCGCGGCGAGAGAGCCGGAAATCCAAGACTTACAGCAATTCCTGAACGCCATGGGCGCGAAAGTCAGAGGCGCAGGCACGGATATCATTACGATCGATGGCGTCACGTCCTTGAGCGGTTGCGATTACGAAGTCATTCCGGACCGCATCGTGTCGGGTACGGTGATGGTCGCGGCAGCCGCGACGAGAGGGGAAGTCACGCTAGAGAATACCCGTCCCGATCACCTCACCTCGCTCATTCACGCGCTTCGGCGTGCAGGTGTTCAAATCGATATCGGCAATGATATAATGAAAGTCGGCTCGACAGGTCGCCCGAAGGCGGTCGAACGTATCGTGACTTCTCCTTACCCCGCGTTCCCGACGGATCTGCAGGCGCAAGTGATGACGCTGCTCGCATTGTCCGACGGCGTCAGCATTATGAAGGAAACGATATTCGAAGGCCGCTTCAAGCATGTGGAGGAGCTATGCCGCATGGGGGCCGACATTCGCGTCGATCTGAATAACGCGTTCATCCGCGGGGTGCCTCAGCTGTACGGGACGAACGTGGAAGCTACCGACCTTAGGGCGGGAGCGGCGCTCGTCATCGCCGGGCTGGCCGCGCAAGGGCGGACGGTCGTGGAGCAGGTGCATCACATCGATCGCGGTTACGACCGGATCGAAGAGATGTTCCGCCAGATCGGCGGCAACATCGTCCGGGAGCGTAATGCGAGCAAAGTTTTCAGTTAGTTAGTTCAGAGCGTCCCCGCCAATGCGGTTAACGATGCGGCGGGGAGCTTTTTTGTGACGTACAAGTAGGAGGACGAATCATGACGCAGCGTATTCCTGCTTTGAAGGAAGAACCGGCGAGACGGACAAGCCGTGGGAAGAAAGTGTTGCTGGGCATCGTTGTCGCTCTTGTCTTATTTATATTGATCTTCTTGTTCTTCCGTTCGTCTCTTTCGAAATATTCGGACATCCAAGTAGTCGGTACGTCCTATCTGAGCAAGGAGGAAGTGCTCCAAGCGCTCGACGTAAAGACCGGAGACTCGTTTTTCTTCCCGAAAATCAGCGAGCTTAAAGCGCGCGTCTCCAAGCTTGAACCGCTCCAATCCGTCTCGATTTCGAAAAAATTCCCCGGCGTGCTGCGGATTACCGTCAGCGAGCACCCGGAGGTCGCGATCCAGCTGTCCGAGGACGGGAAAGTGTTCTCCGTGCTGGCGAACGGCCTCGTGCTGCCGCTTCGGGCCGGGCATTTTCCGGACAAGCCGATCCTGTCGGGCTGGGAGCAGAAGGATCCGAATTTTATCGCGCTATGTCGAATACTGAGCGAGGTTCCTGTATCCTTATTGTCGGATCTATCCGAAATTCACCCGGATCCGTCGACGGCTTACCCCGATCGAATCAAGCTGTTCACGCGTTCTAGATTCGAAGTCGTAACGACCGTAAACAAGCTCTCCGATAAAATCGTCTACCTCAGCGACATCGTCCAGAACCGCGAGCCGGGCAAGGTCGTTATGCTAGAGGCGGACACCTATTTGCCATATTCGGCAGAAAATGCAAACCATGAGACGGAAGAAGCCGATAATATTAAGGAAAAGGACTCTACTCAATAATCAAAAAGAATGCTAGAATTTCTTCTATGGGCAAAGCGAGAGAACGCTAGCAAAGATGTTATAATTGCCCTTGACGAATAATCAAAAAAATTGTTGAAAAAAGAGGGAAAACCTCACGGATGTGGAATATGTAGTAGGAAGCATCCCTTGTATGCGGCTATTTTTTCATTGATCTACGGGAGGTGCCACCGGTTGAGCAACAATGACCTCATCGTCAGCCTGGATATTGGAACTTCGAAAATCCGGGTGATTATCGGGGAGATCAGCAACGGGGCCATTAACATCATTGGCGTAGGCTCTTCGGATTCCGATGGAATTCGCAAGGGTGCCATTGTAGATATTGACCAAACCGTGCAATCCATCCGTAATGCCGTCGATCATGCCGAGCGCATGGTCGGTATCGGAATAAGCGAGGTTTATGTCGGGATTGCGGGCAATCACATTGCACTGCAGAGCAATCATGGCGTGGTAGCCGTCTCCAACGAAGACCGGGAGATCGGCGAAGAAGACATCGAACGGGTATTGCAAGCGGCCAAAGTCGTCGCGTTGCCGCCTGAACGGGAAATTATCGGCCTCGTGCCGAAACAGTATTTGGTTGACGGCCTTTCGGGAATTCAGGACCCGCGGGGCATGATTGGCGTTCGCCTTGAAGTGGAATGTACGATCATCACCGGAACGAAAGCAGCCATACATAATCTGATGAGATGCGTGGAGAAAGCAGGTCTGCGTATTTCCGGAGTTATCTTGATGTCACTGGCATCGGGCATGATGGCGCTCACGAAAGACGAGAAAATGATGGGCACGGTGCTTGCCGATGTCGGCGCCGGAGCTACGACGCTGGCGATTTTCGAAGGCGGAAGCTTGGCGGCCGTATCGACGCTGCCGATCGGCGGGGACTACGTCACGAGCGATATTTGCTACGGACTCAAAACCCAGACCGAGCATGCCGAGAAAATCAAGCTGAAATACGGTTGCGCGAGAATCGAAGACGCGGCCGAAGACCAGAAATTCAAAGTCATGCGAGTCGGAAGCAACGTGGAGAAGGAGTTCTCCCAGCTCGATCTGGCGAACATCATCGAGCCTCGCATGCAAGAGATATTCCAGATGATTCGCCAAGAGGTGAAGCGCCTGGGTTATCTGGATAAGATCAACGGATACGTACTGACCGGCGGTTCCGTATCGCTGCCGAGCGTTCTTCCGTTGGCTCAATTCGAACTGGAGTCCAATGTCAGAGTAGCCGTTCCCGACTATATCGGAGTCAGGGATCCGTCTTTCAGCAGCGGCGTCGGCATGATCCAATATGTGAGCAAGCATGTCCGCACGCGCGGCGCAACGGGCGTCAAGCGTCCAAGCAAAGCGAAATCGACCGGAAGCACGGCGTCCAAACCTGGCATTGTTGAATGGTTCAAAAACATGTTCAAGGAATTTATTTAAGCCGCCGCTTACGAGAACCATTCGAACGAAGCGAGGAGGAGTTAGGATTTATGTTGGAATTTGATTTTGAAATGGAACCGCTCGCTAAAATTAAGGTCATCGGTGTAGGTGGCGGCGGAAGCAACGCGGTCAATCGAATGATCGAAAACGGCGTCAAAGGCGTCGAATTCATAACGGCGAATACCGATGCGCAAGCGTTGCAATTAACGAAATCCGAAATTAAGCTTCAGATCGGGGACAAGCTCACGCGCGGTCTTGGCGCTGGCGCTAAACCTGAGATCGGCAAAAAAGCCGCGGAAGAGTCTCGCGAGCATATTACGACCTCGCTTAAAGGCGCGGACATGGTATTCGTTACGGCAGGGATGGGCGGCGGTACGGGTACCGGCGCGGCACCTGTCGTGGCCGAGCTTGCCAAAGAAGCAGGCGCGCTTACGGTCGGCGTCGTAACTCGTCCGTTTACGTTCGAGGGACGCAAACGCTCGACTCAAGCGGATCTTGGCATCGAGGAATTGAAAGAAAAAGTCGACACGCTTATCGTCATCCCGAACGACCGCTTGCTCGAGATCGTCGATAAGAAGACGCCGATGGTTGAAGCGTTCCGCGAAGCGGATAACGTGCTTCGCCAAGCGGTACAAGGCATCTCGGACCTTATCGCCGTTCCTGGCCTGATCAACCTCGACTTCGCTGACGTGAAGACGATCATGACCGAGCGCGGTTCGGCGCTTATGGGCATCGGCTTGGCCACCGGCGAGAACCGTGCGATGGACGCTGCTCGCAAGGCGATTCAGAGCCCGCTGCTCGAGACGTCGATCGACGGCGCTCGCGGAATTATCATTAACGTAACCGGCGGCGCTAACCTTTCGTTGTACGAAGTCAACGAAGCAGCCGAGATCATCATCGCGGCTTGCGATCCGGAAGTGAACATGATTTTCGGTGCGAGCATCGACGACAACATGAAAGAAGAGATCAAGGTAACGGTAATCGCGACCGGATTCGAGCACAAGGGCGCAACCCGTCGTCCGACTGCCACGACTTCGCAGCCTTTGCAACAGTCTTCGCAGCCGAACCAACAGCCGTTGAACAACGCAGCGGAACCGACGACGAGCGTGGGCGATTCCCGCGCTTCCTCGAATAACCTTCGCCCGTTCAACTCCCAGAGCTTGACGAGCGACCAGTTGGACATCCCGGCTTTCTTGCGCAATCGTCGCGATCGCTAATCGATTGAATTGAAACTTCATGCAGCAGCATGATAGCTCCTCTTCCACTTTTGTGGGGGCGGGGCTTCTTCATTTTTTTTCCCTTATAGCGATATCCCCGTCGCTCAGGAGAGGGAAGTAGACCATTGATGACCCGTAGAAGGGGCAGTTAACAACCATCATCACATGGCCGAACCACTTCCTCATCACTCTTAACCCGTCGCGTAATTGAAATTCCGCCTAACTAACTTGTCTCGAAGCATGATCGTACTTCTGCCTAACCGGCCTTGACGACCTTCGATCCTTGATCCCGGTAAGCGTAGGGTAGTCGATGCCCCGTTGCCGCACGCAGTCGCGAAGCAGCTCGTCGTACAAGGTCTCTTTTGGCCTATTCTGGACGTAGCAATAGTGGTCTAAATAAACTTGCAAATGCTTGAGCCAAACGCCGCGAAAAGTGAAAGCCATCCACATCTCCGCATGCCTGCAAAAGTAAATGAGCTCGGAGTTCCTCTCTTTGCCGTGCCTTTTCGTAACGATGGCGTCGGGTATCGACTCCGGCGACACGCATTGCTGGACGAACTCGGTCATATCGGGAGAGCTATGCCGAGTTTCGCGCAAAGAGCGGGGAGAAATTCTTATTTTGACATGCGTAAGCTCTCCGTTGTCATCCTCCATAGAGCCTGCAATGATAGGCTGTTCGATTTCGCGATAGTTGCTAGGCGGGATCATCCTCCTATACAAGAGCGCATCTGTCACGAAGACGATTCCGCTTAGCAATTTCTCGCCGTCGGTGCGACTCATGGCGTAACGGATTTTATGGCACATCAGCCAGGCTGTCTTGTATGTGACTTGGATCTCTTCGGATAGCTGCAACGCGTTAATTCCTCTCCAGCGCGTATGCAGGAATATCGCTTGAAACCACAATCTTAGCGGGGTTCGGGAATAGCGGAATATCGTATCGGAAATGAGAGAAGTTTGAGTTCGACACTTCATGCATTCGTAGAGAGGCAGTCGTCTGGTCGAGATCACGTAGCATTGCGGATGCGTACAGACCGGGCAACGGAATCCGTCCGGCCATTTGACCTTGAACAGCAGCTCTATGCAATCCTCTTCTGTCTGCACCAAGCTGCAAAATGATTCGAAAGTCATTTCCATGGGACGCACCCTCCAACAAAACGCGAACAAATGTTCTATATCCACATTTTAGCAAACATACGTTCTTATTTCAAGCTAAAAATGTTGTTTTTGATCGGGCCTCCGGCTGTGCTACTGAGCTACGGGGATATCGATGTAAAGAGGATAAGGTACGGTTCTTCCTGAGCGACGGGGATATCGTTATAAAGGCGCGAAAAACCATACAGAGCCGCCAATTACGACAATGTTGTCCCTGAGCGAAGGGGATGCCGAAGTCGACAAAAAAAGGTTTGAAAGGCCGGCAGAATTAGACAGACACCTTATTTGAAAGCGATTATACTGATTTCATCCATCCCGGCCTTAGTAGACGACGGTTTCCGGGCGAACAAGGATGGGGGCAGGCAGCGAATGGTCGTTTATGTGGATCTTGTGTTTTTCACCAATTTTGCCGTTGATGGAATCGTTCTTCTGATGACCGCCAAAGCAAGACGGCTATACCCCGCAAAAGCGAAGTTGATCGGCGCGGCCGCCTTCGGTGCGCTTTACGCGGCTTCGATGTTCGTGACGGATATCCCGTATGCGTACTCATTGGCAGGTAAAGTGATCGTATCTCTCGTCATGGTCCTTATCGCTTTCGGTTATGGCGGTCTTATGCAATTGCTGCGCAATGCCGGCGCCTTCTACACGGTGAGCTTCGCAACGCTCGGCGGAGTGATCGGCTTAACTTATTTGGTCAAGTCGACGGGAACGTCTTGGGGCGGAATGTCCTTCACGCAAGATGGAGGCATCGTCGTGCAGTGGCCGATGCAGATGGGCCTTATGGCTGTGGCGTTCCTATTGTCCGCTTGGTTATTTCATGGAACCTCGGAGACGCGCCGAAAGCGGCATGACGTAGAGGCGCTGATCTGGGACGTCGAAGTGAAGATCGAAGGGAGATCGTGGACGGTCCGAGGTCTTCTGGACACCGGCAATCGGTTGTACGAGCCGTTAACGCGAATGCCGGTCATGATCATGGAAGCAAGCGTATGGAAAGACCAATTGCCAGCCGGATGGATCGACCGGTTAAAGGGAGAGTCTGCGGACCGTTTGATCACGGAGCTTGGAACGGGCGGCTCCGAGTCCTATGAATGGAGCCATCGGCTTCGTCTTATCCCGTATCGCGCCGTTAACGGCAGTCCGAAGCTCATGCTCGGGATCAAGCCGGATGCGGTGATCCTATCGCGGCCGGAGCAGTCGCCGCTAACAACGGAGCGCGTGTTGATCGGATTGGACGGAGGGACGTTATCCTCGGACGCGAGCTACCGCGCGATCGTTCACCCAGACTTGCCGCAAGCGAAAGCCACGGCGCCGGCGCCACCCCAGCCAGCCTGACAGGAGGATTGCAGATATGCCTTTGAATTTAAAGTTGAAATCTCAATTGACGCTCTATCGCCTGCTGTTCTTGCTAGGCTGGAAGAGCGAAGAAGTGTATTATATCGGCGGAAGCGAGGCTTTGCCTCCTCCATTAAGCCGAGAAGAGGAAGAGTACTTGCTGGAGCGGCTCAATACGGGCGACGCGGCGATTCGGGCGATGCTTATCGAACGCAATCTCCGGCTCGTCGTCTATATCGCTCGCAAATTCGAGAATACCGGCATCCACATCGAGGATCTGGTATCGATCGGAGCCATCGGGCTGATTAAAGCCGTAAATACATTCGACCCGGAAAAAAAGATAAAATTGGCCACGTACGCCTCGCGTTGCATCGAGAACGAGATCCTGATGTATTTGCGCAGGAACAGCAAAACCCGCACGGAAGTATCGTTCGACGAGCCGCTCAATATCGATTGGGACGGCAACGAGCTGCTGCTCTCCGACGTACTCGGCACCGAGAACGATACGATCTATCGGAATATCGAGGAACAGGTAGACCGCAAGTTGCTTCATAAGGCGCTCGACAAGCTCAGCGATCGCGAGCGAACGATCATGGAGCTTCGTTTCGGATTGGCGGACGGCGAGGAGAAAACGCAGAAGGACGTTGCGGATTTGCTCGGCATCTCCCAGTCGTATATCTCCCGGTTGGAAAAACGCATCATCAAGCGGCTGCGCAAGGAATTTAATAAAATGGTGTGAATTTCCGCGAAAATTCGGTCTTTTCGCGCATTTTCCTCCGGCGGCAGAAGGTGTCTTGGCGGGGAATAAAAACCCCCTTCGCGGAGATACTTACATTAACGCTGCTCCCCGGGAGGAATTGCCTTGACCCGCAACAAAGTGGAGATTTGTGGAGTGGACACCTCAAAGCTGCCCGTTCTGACTAATGCCGAGATGAGGGAACTGTTCCTAGCTCTGCAGACACGAGGAGAAATTACGGCCCGGGAGAAATTGGTGAATGGCAATTTGCGACTGGTGCTGAGCGTCATTCAAAGGTTCAACAATCGGGGCGAGTTCGTCGACGACCTGTTCCAGGTCGGCTGTATCGGTCTCATGAAGGCGATCGACAACTTCGATCTCGGCCAGAACGTCCGTTTCTCGACTTACGCGGTGCCGATGATTATCGGAGAAATCCGCAGATATTTGAGAGACAACAACCCGATCCGCGTCTCTAGGAGCCTTCGCGATATCGCCTACAAGGCGCTGCAAGTAAGGGACCAGTTGACGAACCAGCATGCCCGCGAGCCGACGATCCTGGAAATCTCCGAGGCGCTTAACGTGCCTAAGGAGGACATCGTATTCGCTCTCGACGCGATTCAAGATCCCGTGTCGCTCTTCGAACCGATTTATCATGACGGCGGCGATCCGATATTCGTCATGGATCAAATCAGCGACGAGCGGAATAAGGACATTCAATGGATCGAAGAGATTGCGCTGAGAGAGGCGATGCGCAAGCTGAACGAACGCGAGAAAATGATCTTATCGATGCGGTTTTTCGAAGGGAAAACCCAAATGGAAGTGGCTGACGAAATCGGCATTTCGCAGGCGCAAGTGTCGCGTCTCGAGAAGTCGGCGATTCAGCAAATGCAAAAGCACGTAAAAACTTAATATCGAACGGGACAAAAGGTGGAGCCTTGGCGCTTCACCTTTTTTTGCTGACAAGAGTAAATTCGAAGCGCGCGTCTCATATATTGATTTATAGGGTACGTAGCCCGGCTAGCGGGGAGCGTGAACGCATGAAAATATCCGATTTTCAGACGAAGGACGTCATTAATATCGTCGACGGCAAAAAGCTTGGGCAAGTAAGCGACCTGGAACTCGATCTGCGCCAAGGGAGAATCGACGCGATCGTCGTGCCGACGTCGACGCGTCTGTTCGGCATGTTCGGAGGAGGCGCCGATGTCGTTATTCCATGGCGCAACATCGTGAAAATCGGAACGGACGTCGTCCTTGTGCGTCTAGACGACGCAAAGTCGGCGTATCGGTTGGAGGACGGGGAACAGCATATCGTGAGATGACCGTTTCCTGTCCTTAGCGCAGGTATGGTACACTGTGCTTCAGGAGGTGTTCCCTCATGGAACCTTTTCGATTGCGGCAGGACGACTCCGACGAAGCCCTGCTGATGCTGCAATCTTGGTGCGCGAATGAAGGAGTCACGGCCGGCTTTACGACGAGACGCGCGAATAATACGGCGCTGCATGTCGGAGACGACCCGGCAGCCGTCCTCCGTAATCGGATGCGCATCGCGGATCGTCTTGGCTGGTCTTACGACGCTTGGACTTGCGCCGAGCAAGTGCACGGCAACGAGGTTCGAGTCATCACGCGCGATAATGCCGGCAGCGGTCGTCATGACCGCGACAGCGCGATTCCGAATACGGATGCGCTAGTGACGAACGAACCCGATATTTTATTAGTCATGTTTTACGCGGATTGCGTGCCCTTATACTTTTACGACCCTGAAACGATGAGCCTGGGACTCGCGCATGCCGGCTGGAAAGGGACGGTTGCCGATATCGCGGCCCGGACGGTGGAGACAATGTCCGCCGAATTCGGGGCGGAGCCGGCGAACATTCGCGCCGCGATCGGTCCTTCGATCGGCGGATGCTGCTACGAAGTGGACGAAGCGGTTTTGCGGCACGTGCGGCCGATCATAGATACGCTGCCGGATGCCGGCGAAGACGGGCTCGCCGAACAGATCGTCGTGCCGTCGCAAGAAGGACGAGCTAGACTGGACTTGAAACTATTGAACCGACATCTTATGATAAAAGCAGGAATTTTGCCGAGCAGCATCGAAATGACTTCATGGTGTACTGGCTGCAGTACGGATCTTCTCTATTCTCATCGGATGGAGCAAGGGAACACGGGTCGCATGATGAGCTGGCTCGGCAGGAAATCGAGGTGAACGTGCCGTGACGTTGCAATCCCGTCTGCGGGACGTGGAAAGCCGGCTACTGGAGGCTTGCCGCAGAAGCGGCAGAGCACGCGAAGAAGTTCAAGTGATCGCCGTGACGAAGTATGTATCCACGGCTGCCGCCGAAGCGGCCGTTCGTGAGGGTATCGGTCACATTGGCGAGAACAGGTGGCCGGATGCCAAGGAGAAGTGGGAGACGCTTAAAGGACAAGCCGTATTCCACTATATCGGCTCCTTGCAAACGAACAAAGTCAAAGACGTCGTCGGGAAATTCGACTACATTCACTCACTGGATCGTCTCTCGTTAGCCGAAGCGATACAGCATCGCGCATGTTTGCTCGATCTTACGGTGCAGTGCTTCGTGCAGGTGAACGTTTCGGGCGAACAGACGAAACACGGCCTTGGGCTGGATCAAGCGGCGGCATTCATTCGTGAACTGCAAGCTTTCGATCGGATCAAACCGATCGGCCTGATGACGATGGCTCCGTATGAAAGCGAACCGGAGGATACGCGTCCGATCTTCCGTTCGCTTAGACAACTTAGAGATGACCTGAATCGGACGACGGAATTGAAAGAGCCTTTATGGGCACTGTCAATGGGGATGTCCAACGATTTCGAAATTGCCGTGGAAGAAGGCGCAACCCACGTGCGTTTGGGTACGGTGTTAGTCGGGAAAGAAGAATAGAGGGAATTAGGAGGGAATATCGTGAGCGTAATGAACAAATTTCTGAACTACTTGGGACTTCAAGAAGAGGAAGAAGCCGTCGATCGTAAATCTCCTCATTCCGATGAGCAAGAAATTGAAACCCCCGCGTTCGATTCGCGTAAACAATCGAGTAAGAACAATGTCGTAAGCATCCATTCGCAGAAAAGCGCCCGCGTCGTCCTGACCGAACCGCGTACATACGACGAAGCCCAAGACATTGCCGATCAATTGAAGTCCCGCCGTGCCGTCGTCGTGAATTTGCAGCGCGTCAGAAGAGAACAGGCGATTCGCATCGTCGATTTCTTGAGCGGGACGGTCTATGCGCTCGGCGGACATATCTCCAAAATTGGCACCGACATTTTCCTATGCACGCCGGATTCGGTTGAAGTATCTGGAACGATTACGGAAATGATGACGGAGGAAGCCGACTACCCTAGAATGAGGTGACCCCTTGAACGAAGTATCCGGTTATATCAATACGTTGGCGGACATTTATTTTTACATGATTCTCATTTACGTCCTCATGTCTTGGCTCCCTAGCGTTCGCGAGAGCTTCATCGGAGAGATGTTAGGCAAACTGGTCGAACCGTATTTGAGACCGTTCCGCCGTCTAATCCCGCCGATCGGCGGCATCTTGGACATTTCCCCGATCGTGGCGCTGATCGCGCTTCGTTTCGTTGCCTTAGGCTTGCAGGTCGTTATCGACCCTTTCGTCGACTAGAAGGGAAGCAATATGGCTCATAAAGAGATTTACGAACATTTTCATCCGGACGAGAAATCGTTCGTGGACCGCGCCTGGGAATGGGTCGAGCGTGCCGCGCTTTATCACGAGATGAAGCGCACGGACTTCCTCGATCCTCGCCAGGCGTATATTTTGTCGTCGTTAGCGAATCGCCACCCGGACGTACAGATCAGGCTTGATGGCGGCTATTCGGATGCGGAGCGCTGCAGAGCATTGATCGCGCCGGATTATCGCAGGCTTGAGGACGAAGAGATGGGCATCGTCGTGCTGGACATCGCTTCCGACGATCGGCGGGTTTCCGAATTGGATCACGGCGATTACTTGGGCGCATTGCTTGGCGTCGGCATCAAGAGAGATTTGATCGGCGATCTCCACGTCGGCGAGACAGGCTGCCATGCGCTTGCCGTCGAAGGAATCGGAGATTTCCTTATCGGACATATGAAGCAGGCGCATCGGGTCGATGTGTTCGTTTCCGTGCGCCCGCTTTCCGAGTTGCGCGTCGTCGAAGCGAAATTGGAGGAGCACGTGCTCTCCGTCGCCTCCATGCGGCTAGACGGTATTGCCAGTGACGTGTTCCGCCTAAGCCGAACGAAGATCGTGGATCCGATCCGCGCAGGACGATGCCGCGTGAATTGGAAAGCGGAAGAGGATCCGTCCCAGCCGCTTAAGGCGGGAGACGTCGTCTCGGTGAAAGGTCTCGGACGGTTCAAAGTCATGGAAGTGGAAGGCGTGTCGAAAAGCGGACGAACGAGGGTAAGAATCGGTAAATTTGTCTGATGGATTAGCAGGATTTTCTCGGCTTTCGTCGAATTTGTTGAGTTAGCTTATCTTTTCCTACGATTATACCACCTCGGAGGTGCGCCAATGCCATTATCACCGTTAGATATCCATAATAAAGAATTCGGCCGCCGTCTGCGCGGATACGATGAAGACGAAGTAAACGAGTTCCTCGACCAGATCATCAAGGATTACGAAGCGATGATTCGCGAGAACAAGGAACTGCAAGCTCAAGTGAGCGCTTCGCAAGAGAAGCTCGGCCACTTCACCAACATCGAAGAGACGCTCAGCAAGACGATTATCGTCGCTCAGGAAGCAGCGGACGAGCTCAAGTCGAACGCGAAGAAGGAAGCGCAGCTGATCGTTAAGGAAGCGGAGAAGAACGCTGACCGCATCATTAACGACGCGCTTGCGAAATCCCGCAAAGTCGCCCTCGAGGTTGAAGAGCTTAAGAAACAAGCGGCGATCTATCGCGCCCGGTTCCGCGCGCTCGTAGAGACGCAGCTCGAACTGCTGGGCCAAGACAACTGGGAATCGCTCGACCACCGGGAGCCTAAAGGCATCGAGGCTTAATTCGGGCTCATTACGTGAAGTCCCGGAATTGACATTTTGCTTCTCGTCCGTTATAAAGAAGGGAAGAAGCAATGTCGAAGACGGGAACAGTAAGCTTGTCTTAGGTCTCTAGAGAGTTGGCGGCAGGTGCGAGCCAACGTCCGAAGCTAGCCGAACATCATCCCCGAGACGCTTACTCGAACTTCGCGCGGCTGCGCGGACAGTAGAGCAAGCCGGACGCTCGCCGTTATACGAGCTAGCCGATCATGATCGGCTGCCAAGAGCCGTGCCTTTGGATTTAAGGTGCGGAACAAGGGTGGTACCGCGAGTCGAACCTCGTCCCTTACCGGGATGAGGTTTTTTTGTATTCACAGACATGGATAAGGGGATGAATCGCATGCGTCGCGTAGACGTCAAAGAGCGGGCTAGAGCTCGCGAACAGCGCATTCTGGAGCAATGGAGCACGGACAATACGTTCCGTAAATCGATCGAAAACCGGGCAGGCCGCCCGAACTTCGTGTTCTACGAAGGACCGCCGACGGCCAACGGCAAACCGCACATCGGCCACGTTCTCGGGCGCGTCATTAAAGACTTCGTAAGCCGTTATAAAACGATGGCGGGTTACCGAGTTATCCGCAAAGCCGGCTGGGATACGCATGGTCTTCCGGTTGAGCTCGGCGTCGAGAAGCAGCTCGGCATCTCTGGCAAGCAAGAAATCGAGAAGTACGGCGTCGAGCCGTTCATCATCAAATGCCGGGAGAGCGTATTCGAGTACGAACGCCAATGGCGCGAACTGACCGAAGCGATCGCTTATTGGACCGATCTTGACGATCCGTACATTACGCTGAAAGACGAATATATCGAGAGCGTATGGCATATCCTCGCGACGATTCACGAGAAGGGGCTGCTCTACCGCGGCCATCGCGTCAGCCCTTATTGCCCGGATTGCCAAACGACGCTTAGCTCCCATGAAGTAGCGCAGGGCTACGAGGACGTCAAGGACCTCACCGCGACCGCGAAGTTCAAGCTGTCCGGCAGCGGCGAATATGCGCTCGCTTGGACGACGACGCCATGGACGCTGCCCGCGAACGTAGCGCTTGCCGTCCATCCGGAGCTCGACTACGCGCGCGTTCGTCAAGCTGACGGCGTGTACATTGTCGCACAAGCTCTCGTCGAGAAAGTGATGAAAGGCGACTACGAAGTGCTCGGCACGGTCAAAGGACGCGAGCTCGTCGGTCAAACGTATGAGCCGTTGTTCCCTTACGTGAAAGTCGAAGGCGCATACCGGATCATCGACGCGGATTATGTCAGCGACACGAGCGGTACCGGTATCGTCCATATCGCGCCTGCTCACGGGGAAGACGACCATCGCGTCGCTCGCCAGCACGGCATCCCGATGCTCATGGTGGTGAACAGCGCGGGACGTTATATCGACGAAGTGACGGATTTGGCCGGCCGATTCGTGAAAGATTGCGACGTCGATATCGTACGCAAGCTCTCCGAGCGCGGATTGCTGTACCACAAGGAAAAATACGAGCATAGCTATCCGTTCTGCTGGCGCTGCAAAACGCCGCTGCTCTATTACGCGACGGAAAGCTGGTTCATCAAGACGACGGCGGTCAAAGACCAATTGATCGAGAACAACAAGTCGATAGAGTGGTATCCGGAACATCTGCGTGACGGCCGCTTCGGCAAGTTCCTCGAGGATCTCGTCGATTGGAACATCAGCCGGAACCGTTATTGGGGCACGCCGCTCAACGTCTGGACTTGCGAATCTTGCGGCCACGAGAAGGCCGTGCACAACCGGAATGAGCTTCGCGAGTTGGCGGTGGGCGATGTAGCCGCGGATTTGGAGCTGCATAAGCCGTACGTCGACGCGGTTCAATTGAAATGCTCTTGCGGCGGCGTCATGACCCGCGCATCCGAAGTGATCGACGTGTGGTTCGACAGCGGCTCTATGCCGTTCGCTCAATATCATCATCCGCTGGGCGACGAGAAGACGTTCGCCGAGCAGTATCCGGCGGACTTTATCTGCGAAGGTATCGACCAGACTCGCGGGTGGTTCTTCAGCTTGTTGGCCGTATCGACGCTTTATAACGGCAAAGCGCCTTATAAATCCGTTATCTCTACCGGTCACGTTCTGGACGAGAACGGGCAGAAGATGAGTAAATCCAAAGGTAACGTCATCGACCCTTGGGAAATCATTAACGAGTTCGGCACCGACGCGTTCCGCTGGGCTCTTCTCGCGGACAGCGCGCCGTGGAACAGCAAACGGTTCTCCAAAGGCATCGTAGCCGAGGCGAAATCCAAGGTCGTCGATACGCTGGTTAACACTCATGCGTTCTACGCGCTGTATGCGACGATCGACGGTTACGTGCCTGGACGGCATGCGAAGGTGAAGAGCGATAATAAGCTGGACAAGTGGATCGTCTCACGCTTGAACTCGCTGGTGGCTTCCGTAAGCAACGGCTTGGAAGTAAACGACTTCCTCAACCCTGCGAAAAATATCGAGTCGTTCATCGACGAGCTGTCCAACTGGTACGTCCGCCGTTCGCGCGACCGTTTCTGGGGAAGCGGGCTGACGGACGATAAGCTGGCGGCTTATCAGACGCTCGGCGAAGTGCTCTTGACATTGTCCCGTCTGATCGCTCCATATGCGCCTTTCGTGGCAGAAGACATCTACGGCAACATGGGCGGATCGGGCAGCGTGCACTTGGCCGACTACCCGGTCGCGGACCTACCCGCGATCGACGAGGAGCTCGAGCGCGATATGGCGACGGCGCGCAACCTCGTTGAGCTCGCCCGCAATATCCGCAACGAGAACAACATCAAGACGCGTCAGCCACTGTCCGACCTGCTCGTATCGCTGAGCGGAGCGTTCAACTTGGCGGACTACGAAGACATCATCAAAGACGAGATCAACGTGAAGACGATCACGATCGCCTCTGACGACAGCAGCTTCGTTAACTTCAATCTGAAGCTGAACTTGAAAGTCGCAGGCAAAAAATACGGCAAAAACGTCGGTCCGATCCAAGCGGCTTTGAAAGGACTGTCCGGGGACGAGACTCGGAACGTCGTGCAATCCGGCACGTTCAACTTCGAATCGCCGGATGGCGAGCCGCTCTCTGTCGGAGTCGATGAACTGCTTGTCGAGAAGGAAGCGAAATCCGGCTTCGCCTCGGCATCCGGCGGCGGCGTAACCGTCGCGCTCAATACGGAGATCACGCCGGAGCTTGAGCAAGAGGGTTGGGTCCGCGAAGTTATTCGCGCCGTGCAAGATCAGCGCAAAAAGCTCGATCTGCCGATCGAGAAACGCGTCAACCTCGTGCTGGAAGTCGATCCGGAGCTGGAAGCGGCGCTGCGCAAGTTCGACGACGTGCTGCGCGACAACGTGCTCGTCAATGACGTGACGTTCGGACGCGCGGATGGCATGGAGACGCTTCAGGCCGGCGACAAGACGATCGCGCTGGCGATCGTATAAAGCGGGCATAATCGCGCGAATGGTTAGCTAAACATAATAGAGACACGATAAAGACGAGCTCTTATCCCCGTCGCTCAGGCGCATGTTGCGTTCGCGTCGGACGGGGAGAGCTCGTTTTGCATTCGACCGGTTGTGGGTAAACTGCCTTTATAACGATATCCCCGTCGCTCAGGAGCGAGGAACCGTCGGGGCTCATAGGGCGAGGGGGCTGACGCATGAGCAATATGAATCTGAACGGCAACGATATGAATAACGGGAATAACGGGAGCGGCAAGATCAATCAAATCAAAGTAAAAGTGACGTCCGACCCCGGAATGACCAAGATCGACGGAACGACGCGGCTAGCGGAAGAGGCGGGGGCGCTAAGGAACACGCTGGATTTTCTAGCCGATCGTATCGATAAGCTGGCATTGGATATGGAGAAAGCGCAGCTCAAAGAGTATGTAAACCTCATGCATAAGCCGTGGCAGCTGATCATCAAAAATTTTCTTGCCGGGCTGTCTCGGGGCGTCGGCATCGCGCTTGGATTCACCTTTTTCGCGGCTACTATCGTGTGGCTGCTGCAGCTGCTCGGAGCGCTGAATCTTCCGATCGTAGGAGATTACATTGCGGATATCGTGCGGATCGTCAAACGGCAGCTTGAAATTAATCCGTATTAACGCACCTGAGCGAAGGGGATACCGGTATGTGCGGCGACATAAGCAGCTCCTGAGCGAAGGGGATATCGTTATAAAGGGGCGATGCAGAAGACCTCGATCTTCCGCCGCCCCCTATGATTGCCTACACGTTATTGTCACTCATCCACGTATTCATCCGGCTCGAGCAAGTGGTCGCCTTCGCCGGCGGCCATGTATTGCCGATAGGCGCGATTGCGAACGATGCTCAGATGAGTGCCGGTAATGTCCGTGGCGAGGAAGCTTTCGATCGGTTCGACGAAGCCGTCGTTCTCGTCCGACTCGATCGCGATCGACTTGTAGTCGTCGACGTTGTTGTCCTCCGCATAAGCCGGGCTGGTCGAGTTGCCCCACGATTCGACGATTTGCCAAGCGTCTTCGCCGTCGAACCCGTTCTGGGTTTCCTTCTCGTCCAAGCTCGTTCGGCCGAACGGCGGCGTTAAGAACAGCTCCTCCGCCGGACGCCGCTCGATGTTCTCCTGACGCGGCTCATGCAGGGTGCAGTAAACCGCCGTCGGCAGCGCCTCCAGCCGTTCGAGCGGGATGAACTTGCCGCATGCGACGCAATGGCCGTATTCTCCGCTTTCCATGCGCCCCAAAGCCGCGTCTACGCGCGCCAGCCGAAGCTCTTCTTTTTCCATGAGCGCATAGTCCTTGCTTCGTTCGAACATCTCCGTTCCGGCATCGCCGGGATGGTTGTCGATTCCGCTTAGCTCGCCGGTGGATTCTTTGAATGAGGAAGTCAGTCCGAAATGGTCGTTATCGGCGATCCGCGCTTCAAGCTCGCTTTTCTCTTGCAGCAGCCTTCGTTTAAGGCGCTCCATTCGCCCATGGTCCAACTGCATCGTCAAGCTGTCCACTCCCTTCTTCCTTTCACGGAATGTAGTTTTCCCGCCGGATGTCGTTTTACGAGTGGAAAGCAATGTGATAAAATGGGCACGCAGGAGAATCGAAGAGGAGCGAAATTTCATGGAACAACGCCGCCCGCCGATCGGTATTTATTACGCTATCGCGGCATTCGTATTTGTACTGGATTACGTGACTAAAAAAATTATCGCTCGTAACATCGATCTCAATACGGAGCAAATTAACGTCATCGGAGATTTCTTCTTGATTGCGCATATTCGCAACCGCGGAGCTGCATTCGGTATCCTGGAAGGACAGCGATGGTTTTTCGTCCTGATCACGATCGTGGTCGTCAGCGTTATCGCCTGGTATCTTCATCGTTCCTACCGCAATGGCAGAGTATTGATGCTTGTCGCGCTGGGCATGATTCTCGGCGGCGCGCTCGGCAATTTTCTCGATCGTTCGATTTACGGCGAAGTCGTCGATTTTCTGCAATTTAACTTCGGTTCGTATACGTTTCCTTTATTCAACGTAGCGGATTGCGGCATCGTCTGCGGCGTCGCTCTGATTATCTTGGACACGCTGCTTACCCCGAAACAGGAGAATGAATCTAATGACAACGGAGAACAATCCCGAGATCGCGGAGAACAAACAACCGTCTGAGACTTGGGCGCAAGATACGGATTCGGACGAAGCGGATAACCGCGTGGAGTGGCGCGTAGACGACGCTTCCGCCGGAGAACGTATCGACAAGCATTTGACCGAGCGGCTGGCGGACAGGCAGGTATCGCGCTCGCAGGTACAAGAATGGATTCGGATCGGCGCCGTGAAGGTGAACGGAGGGCAAGTGAAACCGAACGCCAAAGTCGCCGCGGGCGACGACATCGTCGTGACGATTCCGGGACCCGAGCCCCTCGAGGCGTTCCCGGAGAACATACCGCTTGACGTTGTATACGAAGACAGCCACGTCATCGTCATCAATAAGCCGCGCGGCATGGTCGTCCATCCGGCGGCAGGCCATCCGAGCGGCACGCTCGTGAACGCGCTGCTGTACCATTGCCAAGACTTGTCCGGCATTAACGGAGTAATGCGTCCCGGCATCGTGCACCGGATCGACAAAGACACGTCCGGCTTGCTGATGGTCGCCAAGAACGACTTGGCGCATGCTTCGCTAGCCGCCCAGCTTAAGGCGCATACCGTGAATCGCCGTTATTACGCGATCGTGTACGGCCAGGTGGAGCACGATAGAGGGACGATCGATGCGCCGATCGGCAGGGCGAACCAAGACCGCAAGCTGTACGTCGTGACGGAGAAGAACAGCAAGCACGCCGTGACCCATTTTACCGTATCCGAACGGTTCGGCGATTACACTCTGCTCGATCTGAAGCTGGAGACGGGCAGAACGCATCAAATCCGCGTGCACATGAAGTATATCGGGTATCCGCTAGTGGGTGACCCGGTATACGGAGGCAAGAGCGGACGCACGCTCGGGATGTCCGGGCAAGCGCTCCATGCGGGCGTGCTCGGCTTCGAGCATCCGCGTAGCGGGGAGTGGCTGGAATTTACCGCGCCGATACCCGAGGATATGGAGCATGCGCTGAATATTTTAAGAACACGCTGATTGAACGAAGAGGCCGTTGAGTAGGTTTGTTTCGTAATAATGCAAATTTTTGACCGTTTGGTGTATGATGCTCGGTTCGCGAAGTACGATAGACTGTACATAGCGAAACGGGACGACCAAGTGGGTCTCCCGCATTATCGAACATACCGGAAGGCGGTCTTTCTTATGGCTACAATTAATCAAAACTTTCTGAACCTCCAAGGGAGCTATCTGTTCTCTGAAATCGCGAAGCGCCGTACGAAGTTCATCCAGGAAAATCCGAACGCGCAAATTATAAGCTTGGGCATCGGCGACGTCACGCGCGCCTTGCCGGAAGCAGTCACGAAGGCGATGCACGCCGCGGTAGACGAACTGGCTACCGTCAGCGCGTTCCGCGGCTACGGCCCGGAGCAAGGCTACGACTTCCTTATTAACGCGATTATCGAGCACGATTATAAAGCCCGCGGCATCGAACTGGCCAGCAACGAAGTGTTCGTCAGCGACGGTTCGAAGTGCGACGTCGGCAACATTCAAGAAATTTTCAGCCAGGACGCCGTGATCGCCGTTCAAGATCCGGTTTATCCGGTCTATGTCGACACGAACGTCATGGCTGGGCGCTCGGGCGCGTTCAACCGCGAGACGAATCGTTACGAGAACATCGTCTACTTGCCGTGCAACGCGGAGAACAACTTCAAACCGAGCTTGCCCGATCGCAAAGTCGATCTGATCTATCTCTGCTATCCGAACAATCCGACCGGCATGACGCTCACGAAGGATGAGCTTCAAGTGTGGGTGGATTACGCGAAGGCGAACGACGCGATCATTCTGTTCGACTCGGCTTACGAAGCTTACATTCAGGAAAAAGACGTTCCGCACAGCATTTACGAAATCGAAGGCGCCAAAGACGTAGCCATCGAGTTCCGCAGCTTCTCCAAGACGGCCGGCTTCACGGGCGTGCGTTGTGCCTATACGATCGTTCCGCGCAACGTCAAGGCGAAAGACGAGAACGGCAACGAAGTAACCGTCGCCGACTTGTGGAACCGTCGCCACACGACGAAGTTCAACGGCGTATCGTACGTCACGCAGCGCGGCGCGGAAGCGATCTATTCGCCGGAAGGCAAAGCGCAAATCGCGACGATCGTCGACTACTACATGTCTAACGCGGCGGTGATCCGCGACGGCTTGAAGTCGCTCGGCCTTACGGTATACGGCGGCGTCAACGCGCCATACATTTGGCTGCAAGCGCCGAACGGGCTGGATTCGTGGGCGTTCTTCGATAAGCTGCTATCCGAAGCGAATATCGTCGGTACTCCGGGCGTCGGCTTCGGTCAGAGCGGCCAAGGATACTTCCGCCTGACGGCCTTCGGCAGCCGCGAGAACACGGAGAAAGCCGTGGAACGCATCACGAAGCTGAGCCTGTAATCGAGTCATTATTTTTTGGGCGATAACCCCTGCATCCGCCTTGACAGTTCATGTCGAACATGGGATAATTCTCGTTAATGAACTGGTACCTTTAATTCAGTCCCGTGAGGCTGTCAAGGTGACGCAGAATAGCAAGCTATAGCATCGGCACGTCCAAATTCGGACGTGAATCGGCGCATGCCCTTTCCTGAGCGGGGAGTCGCACGCCTATCCGGTTCTATCGTCTTCTGTCTGAATCCTCCTTGCGTCTGACGCAAGGAGGTTTTTTGTGTGCCATCCTCGCATGAAGGAGCGTACGACATGCAAGACTCCAGAGTCATAATGGATGAATCCGCCATCAGACGGGCGCTTACCCGGATCGCTCACGAGATCGTCGAGAAGAACAAAGGCATCGAAGATTGCGTGTTCATCGGCATCCGCACGAGAGGGATATACCTCGCGAGGCGGGTCGCCGAACGGGTAAGGGAGATCGAAGATCAATCGGTGGCGGTCGGCGAGCTCGATATTACCCGGTATCGGGACGATCGGCCGGGAACCGGCGGGCAGCGAGATCGAGTTCAAGATGGGGAGCTCGCGGTTTTGGTGAAAGATAAGCGTATTATCCTGTTCGACGACGTCCTGTACACGGGACGCACGATTCGGGCGGCGATGGATGCGCTGATCGATCAAGGCAGGCCGCAATCGATCCAACTGGCCGTTCTCGTGGACAGAGGCCATCGGGAATTGCCGATCCGTCCGGACTACGTCGGGAAGAACGTCCCGACCTCGCGGCATGAGACGATCGAAGTGTCGTTGCTCGAGAAAGACGACAGCGATTGCGTCACCATCTTGCATCCGCGCGAAGCTGAACTGCAACGTTAACATCCACACTATTCTGATACGTAATAGAGGAGGCACAATGGCTATGGCATCGATATGGATCATCAACGCGCTGAAGCTCAATGAAGATCTCGATGAGCTTGAGAAATATCACGTCCGCATCGAGAACGGAACAATCGCTGAATGGGTGCACGGCTCGATCGCTCCCGACACGGCTGGCGCCGAAGTGATCGATGCTTCCGGCAAGCTGATCTCTCCGGGATTGATCGATATGCACGTGCATCTTCGCGAGCCGGGCTTCGAATATAAGGAGACGATCGCAAGCGGTACGGAATCGGCAGCCAAAGGCGGCTTCACGACCATCGCCCCGATGCCGAACACGCGCCCGGTTATGGATACGCCGGAGACGATCAAGTTCGTCACAGGTAAGGCGAAGACCGAAGGCGTCGTGCGGGTGCTTCCCTACGCGGCGATCACGAAGAACGAGCTCGGCCGCGAGCTGACCGATTTCCTGGCGCTCAAAGAAGCGGGAGCGATCGGCTTCACGGACGACGGCGTAGGCGTACAGAACGCGCAAATGATGAAGAACGCGATGGCGCTCGCGAAATCGCTCGACATGCCGATCATCGCGCACTGCGAAGACGATTCGCTCGTCGAAGGCGCCGCGGTGTCCGAAGGCAACTTCGCCCGCAAGCACGGCCTCAAGGGCATCCCGAACGAATCGGAAGCGATTCACGTCGGGCGGGACATCCTGCTCTCCGAAGCGACCGGCGTGCACTACCACGTCTGCCACGTCAGCACCGAGCAATCGGTACGCTTGCTGCGCCTCGGCAAGTCGGTCGGCGTGAACGTGACCGCGGAAGTTTGCCCGCACCATCTGCTGCTCTCCGACGAAGACATTCCGGACAGCATGGACGCCAACTGGAAAATGAATCCGCCGCTCCGAACGCCGATAGACGTCGAAGCGTGCATTCAAGGGCTCGAGGACGGAACGATCGATATCATCGTGACGGACCACGCGCCTCATAGCGAAGAAGAGAAAGCCCGGGGCATGGCAAGAGCCCCGTTCGGAATCGTCGGCTTCGAGACCGCGTTCCCGTTGCTCTATACGAAGTTCGTCAAAACGGGCAGGTGGACGCTTGAGTTTCTGCTCGCCAAAATGACGAGAATCCCCGCGCAAGTGTTCCGGCTCCCTTACGGGACGATGAAACCCGGCGCGCCGGCCGACCTCATTCTGATCGATCTAGAGAACGAGCGCGAGGTTGATCCCGCGACGTTCTTAACGAAGGGCCGCAACACCCCGTTCACGGGATGGAAGCTGTATGGCTGGCCTGTACTTACGATGGTTAACGGCAAAGTCGTCTATACTTACGAGCAAGGCATCGCACGATAAACCCGGCTAAGGAGTGATTGGGATGCAAGCAAGATTGTTGTTGGAAGACGGTACGTTGTTCACGGGCCGAGGATTCGGCGCTGAAGGCGGTTCCGTCGGAGAAGTGGTGTTCAACACGGGAATTACGGGCTATCAGGAAGTTCTCTCCGATCCATCCTATTGCGGACAGATCGTTACGATGACGTTCCCTCTCATCGGTAACTATGGCATCAACCGCGACGATTTCGAAAGCATTCGTCCCTATATCCACGGCTTCGTCGTCAGACGGCACGAAGAAGTGCCGAGCAACTGGCGCGCGCAATATACGCTGGGCAGCTTGCTTAAAGAGTACGGCGTCGTCGGTATCAGCGACATCGATACGCGTATGCTGACCCGCATCCTTCGCCAGCACGGCACGATGAAAGGCATCATTACGACGGGCAACGAGCGCATCGAGGAGCTCCAGGAGCGCCTTGGCGCTACGCCGCTGCTGCGCGACCAAGTCGCCCGCACGTCCACGAAGAGCGTATTCTCCAGCCCCGGCGACCAAGAGCGCATCGTCTTGATCGACTACGGAGCGAAGAGCGGCATTCTGCGCGAGCTTACGAAACGCGGCTGCGACGTCGTCGTCGTGCCTCAAGACGCGACCGCGGATGAGATTCGCAAGCTGAAACCGGACGGCATCCAGCTGTCCAACGGCCCTGGGGATCCGAAAGACGTTCCTCATGCGGTCGAGACGGTTCGTCAGCTGATCGGCGAATATCCGCTGTTCGGCATCTGCCTCGGCCATCAGCTGTTCGCCCTCGCGAGCGGCGCGGATACGGGCAAGCTGAAATTCGGTCACCGCGGCGGCAACCACCCGGTTAAAGAGCTGGAATCCGGACGCTGCTTCATTACGTCCCAGAACCACGGCTACACGGTGCTCGAAGAGTCGCTCGTCGGTACGGAACTCGAAGTGACGCACATCAACAACAACGACAAAACGATCGAAGGCCTGAAGCATAAGAAATTCCCGGCGTTCTCCGTGCAATACCATCCGGAAGCGGCGCCAGGACCATACGACAACAGCTATCTGTTCGATCGATTCATCGAGATGATCCGCGCGCACAAGCGCGACAATCCAGCACGTTCTCGCCAAGCGGAACTGTCGGAGACGCTGAGAGGAGAGCTGCAGTATGCCCAAAAATAATTCGCTCAAAAAACTGCTCGTTATCGGCTCCGGTCCTATCGTCATCGGCCAAGCTGCGGAATTCGACTATGCCGGCACGCAAGCTTGCCAAGCGCTGAAGGAAGAAGGCTTCGAAGTCGTCCTGATCAACAGCAACCCGGCGACGATCATGACCGATACGAACATCGCCGACAAAGTATACATCGAACCGATCAACCTGGAATTCGTATCTCAGATCATTCGTCAAGAGCGCCCGGACGGACTTCTGCCGACGCTCGGCGGCCAAACCGGCCTTAACATGGCGGTAGAGCTGGCGAAAGCCGGCGTCCTCGAGAAGGAAGGCGTGAAGCTGCTCGGAACGCAGCTGACCGCGATCGAACGCGCGGAAGACCGCGACCTGTTCCGCGCTCTGATGCGCGAGCTTGATCAACCGGTCCCTGAGAGCGATATCGTAACGACGGTACAAGCCGCGGTAGATTTCGCGAACACGATCGGCTATCCGGTCATCGTGCGCCCGGCGTATACGCTCGGCGGTACGGGCGGCGGCATCGCGGCTAGCGAGGAAGAGCTTCGCGAGATCGTGGACAGCGGTATCCGCTACAGCCCGATCGGCCAATGCTTGATCGAGAAGTCGATCGCCGGCATGAAGGAAGTCGAGTACGAAGTCATGCGCGACGCGAACGACAACTGTATCGTCGTCTGTAACATGGAGAACTTCGACCCTGTCGGCGTCCATACGGGCGACAGCATCGTCGTGGCTCCAAGCCAGACGCTGTCCGACCGCGAGTACCAAATGCTTCGTTCGGCATCGCTGAAGATCATCCGCGCGCTGAACATCGAAGGCGGTTGTAACGTACAGTTCGCGCTCGACCCGCAAAGCTATCAATATTACGTTATCGAAGTAAACCCGCGCGTCAGCCGCTCTTCGGCGCTCGCTTCCAAAGCGACCGGCTATCCGATCGCCAAGATGGCGGCCAAGATCGCCGTCGGCTACACGCTCGACGAGATCGTCAACCCGGTAACGGGTCAAACCTATGCCTGCTTCGAGCCTACGCTGGACTACATTGTTACGAAAATCCCGCGTTGGCCGTTCGATAAGTTCACGTCCGCGAACCGCAAGCTCGGCACGCAAATGAAAGCGACCGGCGAGGTCATGGCGATCGGCCGCACGTTCGAAGAGTCGATCCAGAAGGCCGTGCGTTCGCTCGAAATCGGCGTTCATCGCATCTTCCTTAAGGGCGCGAACGAGATCGACGACGAAACGCTCAAAGCTCGCCTGATCAAAGCGGACGATGAGCGCATCTTCCTCGTCGCGGAAGCTTTCCGCCGCGGCTGGACGCTGCAGCAGATCCAAGATCTGTCCAACATCGACTGGTGGTTCCTCGACAAGATCGAGCGCATCGTTCAGCTCGAGGACGTTATCCGCCGCGAGCCTGGTCTGACCAAAGAGACGTTGTATCTGGCTAAGCGCAACGGCTTTACGGACCGCGCGATCGCCGAGCTTCGCCGCGAAGGCCATCCGAACGGCGCGCATACGCAAGAAGCGGAAGTGCGCGAGTACCGCAAAGCGCAAGGCATGACGCCGGTTTATAAAATGGTAGACACGTGCGCCGCGGAATTCGAAGCGACGACGCCTTACTACTACTCGACCTACGAGACGGAGAACGAAGTTCTTCCGAGCACCAAAGAGAAAATCATCGTGCTCGGCTCCGGTCCGATCCGGATCGGCCAAGGCATCGAGTTCGACTACTCGACGGTGCACGCCGTGTGGGCCATCCGCAACTCGGGGTACGAAGCCGTCATCATCAATAACAACCCGGAGACCGTGTCGACGGACTTCTCGACGTCCGACCGCCTCTACTTCGAACCGCTCTTCTTCGAAGACGTCATGAACGTCGTCGAGCAAGAGAAGCCCATTGGCGTCATCGTGCAATTCGGCGGTCAGACGGCGATCAACCTGGCTGCTCCGCTCGCGAAAGCCGGCGTGCGCATCCTCGGCACGACGCTTGAATCGATCGACGAAGCGGAAGACCGCAAGAAGTTCGAAGCGCTGCTGCGCAAGCTGAACATCCCGCAGCCGAAAGGTACGACGGTTACTTCCGTCGACGAAGCGGTAGACGCGGCTGGGGCGCTTGGTTATCCGGTGCTCGTCCGTCCTTCGTACGTCCTTGGCGGACGCGCGATGGAGATCGTCTACTCCGACGAAGAGCTGCTCGCTTACATGAAAGTCGCGGTTAAGATCAATCCGGAGCATCCGGTCCTGATCGACCGTTACATGCTGGGCAAAGAAATCGAAGTCGACGCGATCTGCGACGGCGAGACGGTCGTCATCCCGGGCATCATGGAACACGTCGAACGCGCGGGCGTTCACTCCGGCGACTCGATCGCGGTATATCCTCCGCAATCGCTGTCGGACGACGTGAAGCAGCAAGCGGTCGACATTACGATCAAGATCGCTAAGGAGCTCAAGACGATCGGCCTGGTCAACATCCAGTTCGTCGTATGGCAGGAGAAGGTATACGTCATCGAGGTTAACCCTCGCTCGTCGCGTACGGTGCCGTTCTTGTCCAAAGTTACGCGCATCCCGATGGCGAATCTGGCTACGCAAGCGATCCTCGGCAATAAGCTGAAGGATCTCGGCTACGAAGACGGCCTGTGGCCGGAAGACGAATTCGTCTCCGTCAAAGTGCCGGTGTTCTCCTTCGCGAAGCTGCGCCGCGTAGACCCTACCCTGACGCCTGAGATGAAGTCGACGGGCGAAGTCATGGGCCGCGACCGCCACTATGCGAAAGCTCTATACAAAGGCCTCATCGGCTCCGGCATGAAAATCCCGCAATCCGGCGCGATCATCGCGACGGTAGCCGACAAGGATAAAGCCGAAGCGATCGAAATTCTCAAAGGCTTCTACAATCTCGGGTACAAGCTGATCGCAACGGGCGGAACCGCCGACGCGATCGAAGCGGCAGGACTGAAAGTGCGCCGCGTCGCCAAGCTGTCCGAGGGCGAGCCGAACATCGTCGACTTGATCCGCACGGGCCAAGCGCAATTCGTCGTCAACACGCTCACCAAAGGCAAGACGCCTGAGCGCGACGGCTTCCGCATTCGCCGCGAAGCGGTCGAGAACGGCGTCGTCTGCCTCACGTCGCTCGATACGGTCAACGCGCTGCTGCAAATGCTGCAGGCGCTCCGCTTCTCGAGCGAGCCGATGCCATTATTCGTCCCCCAAAAGTGACGTTAAGCTTCGAAGCTTATTCCGATTACTTTCGGGGGAGCCCCCAATTGAGGGTTCTTGCCCGGTCTTTCCGCGGAATTACGAGCGGAAGGGTCGGGCTTCTATATGAAACGAGATAGAGACGGAGGGTGACGAGATGGCACTGACTAAGCAACAAGCGGCCGCGAAAGTGATGGTCGCGTTGGACAAGCCGGACGCGGAAGCGGCGCTCAAGCTCGCCGCGCAGCTGGATGGCGCGGGCTGCTGGATGAAGGTCGGCATGGAGCTGTTCTACGCGGCGGGACCTGCGGTCGTTCGCGAGCTGAAAGCGCGGGGCTTCAAAGTGTTCCTCGACCTGAAAATGCACGACATTCCGAACACGGTACGCGGCGGAGCGCGCAGCATTACGCGCATGGGCGTCGACCTGTTCAACGTCCACGGCGCCGGCGGCGTCGCAATGATGCAAGCCGCCGCTGAGGGTGTGCGGGATGCAGTCGAAGCCGGTGACGCCGAAGCTTCGCCGATCGTGATCGCGGTTACGCAGCTTACGAGCACGAGCCAACGGACGCTCAACGACGAGATCGGCATCGCGGGCAGCGTCGAGGACGCCGTCGTGCGCTACGCGAATCTCGCGAAGCAAGCGGGCCTGCACGGCGTCGTCGCTTCGCCGCTCGAAGTCGCGGCGATCAAAGGCGCCTGCGGCGAGTCGTTCATCACCGTCACGCCGGGCATCCGCCCGCGCGGAGCGGACGCCGGTGACCAGTCGCGCATTACGACCCCGTACGACGCCGTCGCCATCGGAACCGACTATCTCGTCATCGGAAGACCGATCACGGCGGCAGCGGATCCTGCCGCGGCACTGAACCTTATCTTAGAGGAGATGACCCAAGCATGAGCGAAGTTGGAATGGAGAAACCGACTGGATTGGAGAAACCAACCTTGGCGCAATTACCGTCCGTCATTGCGGGCAACCTGCTGGAGATCGGAGCGGTAACGCTGCGTCCGAACGAACCGTTCACCTGGACGTCCGGCATCATCTCGCCGATCTACTGCGACAACCGGTTGACGATGGGTTATCCGGCCATTCGCGACCGCATCGCCGAAGGCTTCGCGACGCTGATCCGGGAGCATCATCCGGATGCCGAGATCATCGCCGGCACGGCGACGGCAGGCATTCCGCACGCCGCATGGGTCGCGCAGAAGCTAAACCTGCCGATGGCGTACATTCGCGATAAGGCGAAGGGGCATGGCAAGCAGAACATGATCGAAGGGCGCATCGCCCCCGGACAGAAAGTCGTCGTCATCGAGGACTTGATCTCGACGGGCGGCAGCTCGCTCAAAGCCGCGCTGGCGGTACGGGACGTGGGCGCGGAAGCGCTCGGCGTGCTCGCGATCTTCACGTACCAGTTCGCGCAAGCGGAGCAAGCGTTCGCGGAGGCGGGCATTCCGCTCCGCACGCTATCCAACTACAGCGCGCTCGTCGAAGAAGCCCGCAAGCAAGGCACGATCACGGACGAGCAAGTATCGCTTCTGCAATCGTGGAGGAACAGTCCTCAAACGTTCGGCCAATAAATAGAGCATTATCACCGTCCATATCGAAGAGCCCTGCCTATTCCAAGGTAGGGCTCTTCGCCTATATCGTCGAGCCGAAGCACTATATATTGATGACTTTCGTCATGATGCAACAAGATACAACAATGTGCTATATTGGATAAAAGAGGGAAGTGTCGGAAGGGGAGCTCTCATGATCGATATTCATACGCATATTTTGCCGGGATTAGATGATGGTGCCGACAGCATGACGACCGCTCTTGCCATGGCGCGAGCCGCCGCCGCGGAAGGAATTACCGACATTATCGCTACGCCGCATCACGAGAACGGGAGCTACAGGAATCCGGCATCGGACATCCAGCTCGCGATATGGAATTTTCAAAGCGAATTACGTACCGAAGGAATTCCCGTTACCCTTCATGCCGGTCAAGAGGTTCGAGTCCACGACGATCTCCTGAAGGCATGGGACAGACGAGAGCTGCTGACGCTCGCGGGTACTTCTTACCTGTTGATCGAGATGCCCGGACACGAGATGCCGGCGAAGATGAGGGAAGTCGTTCGCGAATTAGTAGACCTCGGCGTTCGGCCGGTTATCGCTCACCCCGAACGGAACCGCTCGATCCGCGACAATCCGAGATGGCTATCCGAGCTCGTCTTCCTAGGCGCGATCGCGCAGGTGACGACGCATTCGCTGCTGGGCGATTTCGGAGATCGAATTAAGAGGGCCGCTTGGTCGCTATGCAGGGCGGGACTCATCCACATCGTATCCTCGGACGCGCATCACGTGGAACGCAGGGCGTTCAGTCTATCGCAAGCCTACCGAGCGATATCGGATCAGCTAGGGCCGGGTTGGACCGAGTATTATCAGAATAATGCGGCGGCTCTGCTCGCCAATGAAGCGATGCCGACGAACCCGACGATCGCCAAGGACTCCAAGCTGATCAACAAGATTACGAGAATGTTCCGTCATTAATTCCAACCCAACCATCAACCAACCGACCGATCTTCGGATCGGTTTTTTTGCTTGCGGCAGGATATCCGTTTCCAATTGAAGAAGAAAGTGTATAGGACCAATGTCATACAACTTCGCGCAGATAAGGATGGGACGCTATGAACATCGTAGTAGCAGGTACCGGATATGTCGGACTAGTAACGGCTGTATGTCTTGCGGAACAAGGGCATTCGGTTGCTTGCGTTGACGTCGACAACGATAAAATCGATCTTCTTCAGCAAGGCAAATGCTTAATCTACGAGGCCGATCTCGAACCGATGATGCATCGCAACCGAGAGCGGCTCGTCTATACGACGGACGGTTCGAGCGCCTATCGGGATGCCGAGGTCATTATGATCTGCGTAGGGACGCCGGAGAAGAAGGACGGCTCGGCGAATCTGAAGTACGTCAATGAGGTCACGAGACAGATCGCGAATGCGATCGAGAGAGACTGCGTCATCGTAGTGAAGTCGACCGTGCCGGTGGGCACGAACGATAAACTCGCGAATATGCTGGACGAGCAACTGCGCGTTCAGAATCGAACGATTCGGGTCAGCGTCGTCTCGAATCCGGAATTTCTCTCTCAAGGAACCGCGGTTAAGGATACGCTGCAGGCATCGCGCATCGTCATCGGCGCGGAGGACGAATTCGGAGCGGAGACGATGAGACGCTTGTATGAGAAATACGAGTGCCCTTTCGTTATCACGGATCGGCGGAGCGCGGAGATGACCAAGTACGCCGCGAATGATTTTCTAGCTTTGAAAATATCGTATATGAACGAGATCGCGAATTTGTGCGAAATCGTAGGCGCCAACGTCGAGGACGTCGCTAAGGGAATGGGATACGACGAGCGGATCGGCGGCCGGTTCCTGAACGCCGGGATCGGTTACGGCGGCTCGTGTTTCCCTAAGGACACCAAAGCTTTGCATTGGCTGGCCAATTACAACGACTACGAGATCAAAACGATCAAAGCGGCGATCGAAGTGAACGAAACGCAGAAAATCCGATTGCTGAAAAAAGCGAAAAAGGCGTTCGATTCGTTCGCCGGGCTCAAAATCGCTATTCTCGGGGTGACGTTCAAACCGGGCACGGACGATATCCGAGATGCGCCTTCGCTCGCGAATATCCCGTTCCTGCTCGAAGACGGAGCGAACGTGCACGTGTGGGACCCGGTCGGCATGGACAATCTGCGACAGGTGCACGACGGAGAGATCGTGTATTGCAAAACGATCGAAGAGGCGCTGACGGATGCGGATGCTTGCTTTATTTTCACTGAGTGGGAGGAAATCAAGGCATTCGATCTGCGCAAGTATCCCCGGTTGATGAGAAGTCCGTACGTGTTCGACGGACGCAATTGCTACGCGGTCGCCGACGCCAAAGCCGCCGGCATCCTATACGAGTCGGTGGGCAGAAGCGAACGCAAGGAAAGGAGCCACTCTTGATGACAACCGTCCTGGTGACGGGCGGGGCCGGTTTTATCGGTTCCCACCTATGCGAAGCGTTGCTGATAGCCGGCCATACGGTCGTTAACCTCGATAGCTTTAACGACTATTACGATCCGGCGATCAAGCGCGCGAACGTAGAAGAGACGCTCGCGATGATGAAGCGCAGCGGCATTCCGGATGCCCGATATACGGTAGCTGAAGGCGATATCCGGAATCGCGAAGAAGTGGACGAACTATTCTCGCGGCATTCCTTCGATTCGATTGTGCATCTGGCCGCCTATGCGGGAGTCAGACCATCGATCGAGCAGCCGGTTCTGTACACGGACGTGAACATTAACGGCACGGTTAACTTGCTCGAAAGTTGCCGGCAACACGGCGTGCGAAGCTTCGTATTCGCGTCTTCCTCGTCCGTCTACGGCAATAACGAGAAGGTTCCTTTCGCCGAGAGCGACGTCGTGGATTACCCGATCTCTCCGTACGCCGCAACGAAGAAAGCCGGCGAGCTGCTCTGCCATACGTACCATAGCCTATACGGGATCAACATGGCATGCTTGCGGTTCTTCACCGTATTCGGTCCGCGGCAGCGTCCGGATCTCGCCATTCACAAGTTCACGAAGCTGGTCCTGGAGGGCAAACCGGTTCCGTTCTACGGAGACGGCTCCACGGAGCGGGATTACACGTATATCGAGGATATTATCGACGGCGTTACGAAAGCGCTCGATTGGGCGCGCGAAGGTCAGGGTAAATACGAGATTTTTAACCTGGGAGAGTCGAATACGATTCAGCTGGACCGGATGATCCGAGCGATCGAGGATGCGGTAGGGAAGCAGGCGATATTGAATCGTCTGCCGATGCAGCCGGGAGACGTGAACCGGACGAACGCGGACGTCTCGAAAGCGAAGCGGGTGCTCGGTTATGCGCCGGGATGGCATTTCGAAGACGGGATTCGCGAGTTCGTGTCGTGGGTAAGAAGCAATGGCGAAAAATAGCGAATCGCGGTAAGTAATTATACCCATAATCCGACAGCCTATGATACTATTAGATCATAGGACGATAGGGTTGGGGGTCTACAATAATGAACAACGAGCTTCGAGTAGCTCACTGCCCGAAGTGCGGCAGAATATTCCAGATGAATATGCGAAACCTGTGCAACGATTGCTCCAAGGAAGAAGATTCCTTGCTGCGCATGATCGAAGTGCATTTGCTGCGCAACCGGCATTTGACGAACGAAGAGCTTGCCGAGGCTTCCTCCGTCCCGTTAGATCGGATTCGCGTCTTCATCCGCTCGGGCAAGCTGAAGCTTTACGATTACCCGAAGCTCGCGGACGAATGCGACCGTTGCCGGAAGCCGATCCGCAGCGGGACGATGTGCCTCGCCTGCAAAACGCAAATCCAAGACGATATCGCCCACGCCCTTGAACAAGAGCGGCTGATGAAGGAGCGGATTCGTCACAACACTTATATCTCCCGAGAGCAATAACCTCGATCCGAAGAGCCGATGCTTGCGCCCAGTGCGCGGGGTCGGCTTTGTTATTGCTCCCGCTCCGTCTTCAGACCGAGACCGGCGGCATCCTGAAGACCGTCGTGCGATATTGACAAGTTAAGTTACAATAGATGAGGAATCGTTAATTGGAAAATGAAGGAGCGACGCTCATGCCTGTATTGGAGGTAAAAGGCTTGCGCAAGACGTTCGGAGCCGTAACGGCGGTCGCGGAGATCAGCTTCTCCGTCGAACCCGGGGAAGTATTCACGATCATCGGTCCGAACGGCGCCGGCAAAACGACAACGCTGGAAATGATCGAAGGCTTGGTGCCGCCGGATGCGGGGACGATTACCGTAGACGGGCTGAGTTGGGATAAGAACGAAGACGAAATCAAATACAAGATCGGCGTGCAGCCGCAGTCGAGCGCGATGTACGATCTGCTGTCCATCGAGGAGAATCTCGACTTGTTCGCGTCGTTCTACCCTCGTTCCAAGAGCATCGCCGAAGTGCTCGAGATGATTAACTTGACCGACCATCGCAAGAAGTACGTCAAGTCGCTCTCGGGTGGGCAACGGCAACGGCTTGCGATCGGACTGGCGATGATCAGCGACCCGGACATTATTTTCTTGGACGAACCGACGACGGGACTGGACCCTCAAGCCCGCCGCAACATCTGGGACATCGTGCTGAAGCTCAAAGAGCTTGGCAAAACGACGATCCTTACGACGCACTATATGGAAGAGGCGGAGAAGCTCAGCGACCGCGTCTGCATCGTCGACCAGGGCCGCATCGTTACGCTGGATACGCCGGCCGCTCTCATCGATAGATTGACCAAAGAGCGCGAGGTGAGAGTTTCGTTCTTGGACGGGGAATCGGCCGCGGCCGAAGCGGAGAGCGTCGCGGCGCAGCTGCCGGGCGTCACGAAGACGGCACGGGAAGGCGCGTTTCTGCAGCTATGGTCCGTTCAACCGGAAGAGTCTCTCTACGGACTGTTCGGCTTCACGAAGGAACAGGGCTACCGCGTCGAGCAAGTGTCGATTCGCGAGCTGAGCCTTGAAGACGTATTCATCGCCTTCACGGGCAAGGAATGGAGGGATTAGGATGAGTCGCACGAGGCAACTCGGCAAGCTGTTCATCGCGGATTTGAAGCTCATGTTCCGCGAGAAACAAGTATGGTTCTGGAATATTTTCTTCCCTATTATTCTCATGGTCATCTTCATGCTCATCTTCGGAAGCAGCAGCGAGAATTTCAAGGCGAAGATCGCTCTCGTGGAGACGAGCGCGAATGCGACATCGGATCGGCTCGAGCAGGATCTGCGCAACGTGCCGGTGTTCGAGTGGAAATCCGAGCAACCGGTCGACCAAGCCCAAGCGGACAAGTGGATCGAAGATAAAGCCGTCGACGCGGTCATCGTGCTTCCGGCGACGGATGACGCGAAGACGTTGCAGTTGATTTTCAACAAAGAGACCGAGTTTAACGCGACGTCACAAGCGATCTCCGGTATCGTCGGCCAATTCGTCGAGCAGGTGAACTGGAACGAGGCAGGCGTCAAACCGACCTATGACTTGGATGTGAGAACCATTTCGGGCGGAAGCGAGGACCTGGAATACGCGGACTTCCTGATGACGGGACAGATCGCGCTCGCGATCGCGCAAGGCGGCTTGTTCGGAATGGTCGGCATGGTGGAAATGCGCCGCAAGGGCTTGCTCAAGCGGCTGAAGATGACGCCGGTCCGATTAGGACTGCTCGGGTTGTCGGGCATGATCGTAAGGTTCATTCTAGGCGTCTTCCAAATCTGCGTGCTGACGGCGATCGGCGCGGGCTTCTTCGGAGTGAACCTGCACATCGACGTGGCGACGTTGATCGTGGCGTTCTTCGTCGGGGCGGTCAGCTTCAACGCGCTGGGTTACTTATTCTCCTCGTTCAGCAAGACGATGGAAGCGTATATGGGCTTTGCCAATATCGCCAGCTTCCTTATGATGTTCCTGAGCGGCATCTTCTTCCCGACGAGCGGGTTCCCGGACTGGCTGAAGACGGTCAGCGAGGTGCTGCCGCTCACTTACTTCGTGGAAGGCATGCGCGACGGCATGGCGTACGGCAGCGGAATCGGATCGTCCGATTATTGGATGGGCATCGCCATTCTGGCCGGTTGGGGAGCGATCACCTATGCGATCGGCGCGTTGGTGTATCGGAGGACGAAGATCGAAGCTCGGTAGTTGTCGGGAATGGGAAAAGGGCCGGTGTCATCGCGCGGGAACGCGCGGCGGCATCGGCCTTCTTTTATTAGCCCCTTATAACGATATCCCCGTCGCTCAGGAGCGTGACGTTGCCGCAGTCCTGAGTGACGGGGATATCAAGAGACTTACTTCTGCGCGGCCGTCGCCTGACTCAGCTTCGTTGACCACTCGCGAATTTGCGCGTTCGGCAAATCCGCGGCGGTCGGGATCGGCGTCGGGTCGTCCGACAGCGCGTATTTCAGCTTAAGCGAGAGGATGCGGCGGACGCTTTCGTCGATGCGCCGTTCCGATAAGGTGCCGTCTTGCGCGGATTTCAAGAGCTTGTCGTACACGGACTGCATTTTCGAGTATTCGTGGGCGACCATGACGATATCGCTTCCGGCTTGTATCGCCTGGAGAGAGCCGTTCACGATGCCGTAGTGGTTCGCGATCGCCCCCATCGTCATCTCGTCGGTTATGACGACGCCGTCATAACCAAGGGTGCCGCGAAGCTGGTCGCCGATAATGATCTTCGACAGCGATGCGGGCACCTCGTTGTCGATGCGCGGGAACAGAATATGCGCCGCCATGACGACGTCGACCCCGCTTTCGATCGCCGACCGGAACGGCACCCATTCGAACTTCCGAAGCTCCTCGAGCTTCTTGTTTACGACGGGCAGCTCCCGATGGGAATCGACCGACGTGTCCCCGTGACCGGGAAAATGTTTGACCGCCGCGATAATGCCGCCTTCCTGCAGCCCCTGCATCTCGGCTACGCCCATCTTGGCGACAATCTCGGCGTTATTGCCGAACGAACGGACTCCGATGACCGGATTGTTCGGATTGCTGTTGATGTCGAGTACGGGAGCGAAGTCTAGGTTCAATCCCATCGCGCGCAGCTCGGCGGCGAGCAATCCGCCGAGAGCCTTGGCCAAGCTCGCGTCGTTAGACTTGCCGACGGTACGGCTGTCGGGAACCGTCTCGAAATCGGCAGGCATCCGGTCGATTTTACCGCCTTCCTGGTCTACCGCTAACAATAGCGGCGCTGCGCCCTTGCGGTTGGCCGCCTTCAGGTCGTTCACCAGCTTGACGGAATCGCTTATCGTGCTAAAGTTGGCTTTATAGAAAATGACCCCGCCGATATGCCGGTCTTTAATCAATCGTTCGGCGGTCTGGTCCATCGAGGTGCCTTCGACGCCGACCATGATCATTTGGCCGATTTTCTCTTCAAGGGACATCCGAGACAGCATCGCCGACACTTCGTCCGTCTCGCCAGCGGGCGGAGGGGAGGCTGAGTTCGTAGGCTCCGGCTCATTAGCCTGCGATTCCGTCGGGGGCGTGGATGCCGGCGGCGCCGGCGTTTCCGTCCCTCCGGGAGAGTTGGTCTCGATCGGCGGCGGTTCTGCGGCTTCATTGCCGTTATTCCCGCTGCTGCACCCGATGACGGCAACGAGAGTCAGCATCGTTATGAACCATGGGATATAGCGTTTCATTGTCTACACTTCCTTGTCGGATTGTAACAAAAACGCTCCTGGAACCCGACTTAGGGTTACCGGAGCGTTCATGCTATATAGGCGATTACGGTGTTTTAAACTTCGAAAGAGCTCTTAAGCGATACGATTCGGTTGAAGACCGGCGCTTCGGGCGTCGAGTCTTTAGGATCAACGTTAAAATACCCGTGACGGAAAAATTGGAACTTGTCTCCGCCGGCAGCCTCTTTCATGCCGGGCTCGACGAAGCCTTCGAGCACTTGCAGCGAGTTCGGGTTGATCCGATCTAGGAACGATTGGCCGTCGTCCTCATCATCTTCGGCAATAAGCGGTTCGTATAAACGGAATTTGGCCGGAACCGCGTGGCTGGCGTCGACCCAGTGGAGCGTGCCTTTGACTTTGCGTCCGGTAAAGCCGGAACCGCTCTTCGTCTCCGAATCGTACGTGCAGCGAAGCTCGATGACGTTGCCGGCCGCGTCCTTGATCACTTCTTCGCATTTGATGAAGTAGGCGTGCTTCAAGCGGACTTCGTTGCCCGGGAACAGACGGAAATACTTCGGAGGCGGATTCTCCATGAAGTCGTCTTGTTCGATATAAATCTCGCGGGAGAACGGGATTTGGCGATGGCCCATGTCCGGATTCTCGGCGTTGTTCTCCGCGTCCAGCCATTCCGTCTGTCCTTCAGGATAGTTCGTAATGACGACTTTAAGCGGCTGCAGCACGGCCATCGTCCGCAGCGCTTTCAGCTTCAAGTCTTCGCGGATGAAATGCTCCAGCATCCGTTCGTCGACGACGCCATAGCTTCGGGCGACGCCGATTTCGCGGCAGAAGGCGCGGATCGCTTCCGGCGTATAGCCTTTGCGGCGAAGGCCGGAGATCGTCGGCATGCGCGGGTCGTCCCAACCGTCCACGACCTTCTCGTCCACGAGTAGCTTCAGCTTTCTTTTGCTCATGACCGTGTTGGTCAAGTTCAGGCGCGCGAACTCGTATTGATGCGGCGTAGAAGGCATCTCGCACTCGCGAATGACCCAATCGTAGAAAGGCCGTTGATCCTCGAACTCGAGCGTGCAGATGGAGTGGGTTACGCCTTCGATCGCGTCCTCGAGCGGATGCGCGAACGTGTACATCGGATAGATGCACCACTTGTCGCCCGTATTGTGATGATGGGCGTGCAACACGCGGTAGATGATCGGGTCGCGCAGGTTGACGTTAGGGGATGCCATGTCGATCTTGGCGCGCAGCACCTTCTCGCCGTCGGCGAACTCGCCGTTCCTCATCCGGGTGAATAGATCGAGGTTCTCTTCAACCGAACGGTTGCGATAAGGGCTTTCTTGGCCGGGAGTCGTCAGCGTGCCGCGAGTCTCCCGGATTTGATCCGGTGTTTGGTCGTCCACGTAGGCAAGGCCTTTGCGGATGAGCAGAACGGCGCGATCGTACATTCGCTCGAAATAATCGGAGGCGAAGAACAAGCCGTCCCACTCAAAGCCAAGCCATGCGACGTCTTGCTTGATCGACTCGACGTATTCCACGTCTTCCTTGACCGGATTCGTATCGTCGAAGCGCAGGTTCGTTCTGCCTTTGAATTCGTCGGCAAGCTCGAAGTTCAGCACGATCGACTTGGCGTGACCGATATGCAGATAGCCGTTCGGCTCTGGCGGGAAGCGGGTGACGATCTCCTGCACTCTCCCGGCTTCGAGATCCTCGATTACGATATTTTTAATGAAGTTTGATGACGGCGTCTTTGTTTCCAATGCGACCAACCTCTCTCGCGGGTGAATGTATATCTTCTAATAATACACAAAATCCTCCCCTTTTATAAAGGGCTATGCCCAAAAATGGTGAATGACCGCAGGCGGTTTCCGCCTATGAAAAGAGAAAGTTCTTCTTTTTCTCTTAAAAAAATGATAAAGGTTTAATTTTTCCGTAACTTTTCTTACTTAACTCTCGTTATAGATGATGAAGAGATTGGCAAGGGAGGAAAATCACATGCTGTCATGGCTGCGCCGCGAGACGACGGCGAGTTCGCCGAGCGATCCGAACGACGAGCCGGCTGGACGCGCGGAAGGGCAACGACAGCCCTCGTCGCAAGAACCGCTGCTATCCGTTCGGGATGTAGAGCGTTCCTTCGATGTCGGGGGCAGCAAGCTTAAGGTTCTGAAAGGCATCAACCTTACGCTCTACCCGAATCAGCTTATCATGCTTAGAGGGCGCTCCGGTTCGGGGAAGACGACGCTGATGAACCTGATGGGTGGTCTAGATACGCCGACCGCTGGGGAAATTCTGTTCCAGGATCGGCCCCTGCACAAGTGGGGAGACGATAAGCGAACCGAAGTTCGGCGCAAAGATATCGGATTTATCTTCCAAGCATACGCCCTATTACCGCTGTTATCGGCATACGAGAACGTTGAATTGTCGCTTCGGATGGCCAAGGTGCCCCGCAGCGAATGGAAGTCCAGAGTGACGTCATGCCTAGAGCTCGTCGGCTTAGGCAAACGCATGCACCATCGGCCGTTCGAGCTGTCGGGCGGCGAGCAGCAGCGCGTAGCGATCGCTAAGGCGATCGCGCACCAACCCGTCCTGCTGCTGGCGGACGAACCGACGGCGGAATTGGACAGCCAGATGGCGGCGCAAGTAATGCAAGTGTTCAAAGAGATCGTCGCTACGCAGAACGTGACGATCTGCATGACGACGCATGACCCGACAATAATGGAGGTTGCAGACCATGTCTATGAAATGGTGGACGGCGTATTCGTCTCCTAATCATGCTACAAGGAACGCGCGGCACAGAGGCCGCCTCGTCTCGACGTTAATCGCCACGATGGCGTTGTCCGTCGCGATATCGGGCTGCAGCGTGCTGCCCGACGAACCGGAGGAAGAAGATTTCTCCGCGATCGAGCTTCCGAAAATTTCGGAGAAGCCAACTTACGAAGTAACGACGAAGACGCTTGAATCTAAGGTGCAGGGCTCCGGCAGAATGCTGTCGTTAACGGAGAAAACCCTCTATTTTACGTTGGACGGCAAACGCCTTAAGAAGCTGTACATACAGCCCGGTCAACAGGTCGAGGCGGGTCAGCTGATCGCCGAGCTTGATGTGGACGATCTGAAGAAGACGCTGCGTTCGCAGTCACTTTCTTTTAAGCAAGATGAGCTAGCGATGAAGAAGACGCTGCAGACGAAGGACGAAATGGATCCGGTGGAATATGAGCAAGCGGTGCTCAATTTCGAGCAAAAGCGTCAATCTCTCGTCGATATGCAGGAAGAGATCGACAAAGCCGTGCTGACCGCGCCATACAGCGGCACGGTCGTTGGTCTTGCCGTGCAAGAAGGCGCTCAGATCAAGGCGTACGACGCGATCTGCACGATCGCCGATCCTAACAATCTTGTCGTAGCGGCAACGATGTCTCGCGATGACTTGGAGAAGATCGCGATCGGCATGGAAGTGCAGGTCGATATCAATAACGCGGGCAAATTCACGGGCAAAGTCAAACAGATGCCGACTACCGACAATAGCAATAACAACGGAGGCGGCGGGCAAGGCGGTGGGCAAGGCGGCAACCAAGAGCCGCTTCGGCTCGATCAATTCCTGCTCGTCGAAGTGAAGGATCTTCCGAAGACGGTTACGCGCGGAACTCCGCTCTCCATCTCGGTCGTCACGAACCGCAAGGAGAACGTCGTCGTCATCCCGACGGTGGCGCTGCGCACGATCGGAGCGCGCGCCTACGTGCAAATCGCCGAGGACGACGGCACGAAGCGCGAGGTCGACGTGGAAGTCGGCCAACAGACGGCGACGGACGTCGAAGTTCTGCAAGGCTTAACGCCGGGACAGAAAGTCGTAGGAAGGTAACCGATGGCGCTCATTCGATTTCTATTCCGCAAAATGTGGAACACGCGCTGGTTAACGCTCAGCACGCTAGCCGGATTGTTCATTGCCGTCGCGTTCACGACGAGCATTCCGATGTATGCGGATGGAGCGCTGAAGCGCGTCGTCTCCCAGTCGCTGCAGGATAACAGCCAAGGCTTGCCGGCCGGCGCGCTGCTCATCAGCTACCAGTCGACCGACGGCCAGACCAAGATGGACGCCTTCGATGACGTCAACAGTTACATCGAGAACGATGTGAAAGCCGACATCGGCTTTCCGGTCGATTCGACGCAGCGGAGCTTGTCGCTGCGAAGCTCGGAGGTGTATCCCGAGGACTCTGCCAAAGTCGACGCGAGCCGCACGCGCAAGCTGACGATCACGGCGTTCAGCGACTTGAAGTCGCAAGCGGAGCAAGCGCGAGGCGAATGGTTCTCCGACAAGTCGGATTCGGACGGCACGATTCAAGCCGTCATGCTGGATGAGGCGATGTTCCGCAACGACTTGCACGTCGGCGACGTCCTGTTCTATCCGATCTCCGGAGGCAGGGAGCTTCGCGTGAAGATCGTCGGCTCGTTCAAGGCGAAGGAAGCCGATAGCGGGTACTGGTATCAAGGCTTCGAAGGACTCATGAACAGCCTGTTCATCTCGGAGAACGTGTTCGTTAACGAACTGAACAAGGGCATGGGCTTGCCGATCCAGATCGCGAACTGGTATTCCGCGTTCGACCTGCGCGAGATCAAGACGAGTCAGCTGTCTCCGCTGTCGAGCACGCTGAACCGCATCGATATCGAAGTGTTCAAGCGGCTGAACGATACGCATCTAAGCATTTCGTTCGCCGAGATGCTTAAAGAATTCCGCCGCGACAGCATTCAGCTCCAGACGATGCTGTTCACGCTGGCGGCGCCGATGATCGCGATGGTGTTCTATTTTATAACGATGAACTCCCGGCAAGCGCTCGAGAAGCAACGCTCGGATATCGCGGTGCTGAGAAGCCGCGGGGCGAGCACGAGGCAGATCTTCCTGCTGTTCCTGCTCGAAGGCACGCTGCTTGGCATCGTAGCGTTAATCGTCGGACCGCTCTTCGGCTGGTTCATGGCGAAGAGCATCGGCTCGGCGAGCGATTTCCTCTACTTCGTCGACCGCAAATCGATACCGGTCGGTTTCTCGTCCGACAGCGTCATCGCGGGACTTGGCGCCGTTATCGTGGCGATCGGCGCGGCGGTCATCCCGGCGCTCGTGTTCACGCGTACGTCCATTGTCGACTACAAGCGGCAGGTCGCGCGGTCGGATCGCAAGCCGTTCTGGCAGAAGTGGTTCCTTGACGTCGTTCTGATCGGCGTGGCGGGTTACGGCTGGTACTTGTTCAACGAACGCCAGATGGTATCGTTCACGACCGGCGTCACGACGGACCAGCTGAACGTTCAGCCGTTCCTATTCTTCGTGCCGGCGATCAGCATCTTCGCGGGAGGACTCTTGTTCCTCCGGTTGTTCCCGCTCTTATTGAAGCTATTCAACCTGATCTGGAAGAAGCTGCTGCCGGTTCCGTTGTATTTGACGCTGACGCAGCTATCGAGATCCGCCACATCGTACTATCCGCTCATGATCCTGCTCATTCTGACGCTCGGTCTCGGCGTATACAATTCGTCCGCGGCCCGGACGATCGGTCTGAACTCGGAAGAGCGGACCATGTATAAGTACGGCGCAGACGTCGTCGTCAAAACCGTCTGGGAAGGAAGCCCCGAATTCGAGATGCCGTCCGGCAATTCCGGCGGTGGCTCAGGAGGGGGAGGCCAAGGCGGCGGCGGTCAAGGCGGAGGCCAGGGCGGCGGCCAAGGCGGAGGCGGCGGTGCAGGAGGTCCGGGCGGAGGGCAAGGCGTAACGCCGACCCGAATCAACTTCAACGAACCGCCGTTCGAAGTGTTCCGCACGTTGCCCGGTGTCGAGCATGCGGCTCGCGTGTTGCAGACCAAAGGCAGCCTGACGATCTCCGGCAAGACCGCGGGGCAAGCGACGATCATGGGCTTCGACAACGTCGATTTTGCTCGGGTTGCTTGGTTCCGCGACGATCTATACCCGAACAGCCCGCTCAAGTATCTAGAGTGGATGGGCAAATTCCCGAACGGGGCGTACATCTCGTCGAACGTGGCGAAGAAGTTCGATCTGAAGCGCGGGGATATCGTCCGCACGGTGCTGCAAGAGCAGCCGATCGAATTCGTCATTATCGATGCGTTGCCGTACTGGCCGAGCCAATATCCGGACCAGTCGCCGTTCCTGATCGCGAACCTCGATTATATTTATGATCAGGTACCGCTTATTCCTTACGACGTATGGCTGAAGATGGAGCCGGGCGCTCCTACCGGACCGATCATCCCGGTGCTCCAAGCGGAAGGTATCGAGCTACAGTCGATCGAAGACATGAGCAGCGAGCTGGCCGTGCAGAACAAGCATCCGGCGCGCGGCGGCGTATTCGGAATCCTGAGCTTAGGTTTTATCGTAACGATTATCGTCTCTTTGTCCGGATATATTCTGTTCTGGTTTTTCAACCTTTCGCGCCGCGTCGTTCAGATCGGCATCTTGCGCGCGATGGGCTTGTCGCGCAAGCAGTTAACCGGCATGCTGCTCTTGGAGCAAGTGTTCACGGCCGGACTGTCGATCGGACTCGGTATCGGCATCGGCAAGATTACGAGCTTGCTGTTCCTGCCGTTCCTGCAGACGACCGACAACGCGGCGAACCAAATTCCGCCGTTCCGCGTCGTATTCGAAGCCGCGGACACGAATCGTCTGTATATCGTCGTCGGCGTCATGATGACCATCGGCGTCGCCTTGCTCATCACGCACATTCGCAGGTTGAAGGTCCACCAAGCCGTCAAGCTGGGGGAGGAAAGATAACCGATGATTACATGCGAAGGGCTAGTGAAAATTTACAAGGCCGACGATCTCGAAGTCGTCGCGCTGCAAGGGCTTAACCTTAGCGTGAAGCCCGGCGAGATGATGGCGATCATCGGCAACAGCGGAAGCGGGAAGTCGACGCTGCTGAACATTCTCGGCGGATTGGACCGACCGTCCGCCGGGCAAGTGCAGGTCGGGCCTTGGAATTTGCTCAAGGTCAGCGACGAGGATCTCGTCAAATACAAGCGCGATACGGTCGGCTTCATCTGGCAGAACAATGCGCGCAACTTGCTGCCGTTCCTAACCGCGCTCGAGAACGTCGAGATGCCGATGATGTTCGCCGGCAAGCTCGACCGGGCTTACGCGAAGCAGTTGCTCGAATGGGTCGGGCTGAAGGACCGCATGCACAACAAGCTGACGCAGCTGTCCGGAGGCGAGCAGCAGCGCGTGGCGATCGCCATCTCCTTGGCCAACCGCCCGCAGCTGCTGCTGGCGGACGAACCGACGGGCTCCGTCGATACTCGCACCTCCGACGTCATCATGGACATTTTCCGCAGGTTCAATAGAGAACTCGGACTTACGATCGTCATCGTTACGCACGACTTATCGCTCGCCGGCAAAGTCGACCGCGTCGTCGCGATCCGGGATGGTCTCACGAGCACGGAGTTTCTCAAGCGAAATCCGAATCTTGACCTGTCGTTACCGCTGCCCGGCGGTCAATCGCTCGAGGAAGTGCACGAAGCTTACGTCGTCGTCGACCGCGTAGGACGGATGCAAATTCCGAAGGAATACTTGAAGGCGCTCGAGATTGGCGACAAGGCAACGATGGAATTCGACGGCGACAAAATCGTGATTACCGCACCGAAAAATTTAGAGGGGGAAGAATCCGCATGACACAAAGACACCAAGCTCGCAAATGGCTCCTCGCCGGGACGGCGCTTACGCTGCTCGTTCCCGCACTGGCGGCATGCAGCACGAAGAACGACGAGAACGACCCGAATAACCGCCACACGCTCCGTATCGGAACGTTGTACGGCAGCACGCAGGACGATCAGTATTACCGCCAGCAATATACGGATCTGTTCGAGTTCGATCACGGCAACATCGATATCGAGATCGTACCGGCGATCGACTGGAACGAGATGCAGTTCGATCAGGACCCGTCTAAGCCTTATCAACAGCCGGATCCGATGGAGAAGGTCAAAGCGATTATGACCGGAGATCGACCGGTAGACGTCATGATTCTCGATATGAGCTTGCTTCCGCAGCTTGTGAACGAGAACATGCTGAAACAGCTCGATCCGCTTCTGAAGGAAGACGAGATCGATACGAACGGATTCGTCCCGACGGTCATCGACGGCATTAAAGAGCAAGGGAACGGCTTCATCTATGCGCTGACGCCGACGTTCTCCCCTTCCGCGCTCTATTACAATAAGAAGCTGTTCTCCAAGGTGGGAGTTGAGCCGCCTACCGACGGAATGAGCTGGGACGACGTATTTAACCTAGCGAGACGGATGAAGAAAGGCGAAGGCAAAGACGCGGTATTCGGGTTTACGTTCAACCAATGGGGCGGAAGCAACGGGTACTACGATATTCAAGGCTTCGGGGCGCCGTTGCAGCTTCGCATGTTCGACGATAAAGCCGAGAATATGACCGTTAACACGCCGCAGTGGGAATCGCTGTGGAAGATGGTAACCGACCTGAGCAAGGACCATATCGTGCCGACCCAGGAAGATATGCAGGCGATCTACGACGAGCAGAATAAGGCGTCCGCGGAGGGCAATTTCCGCTACAACCCTTATCAAGGCCAGCTGTTCCTAAACGGCAAAGTGGCGATGACGGTTGGCGACTACGGCATGATTAGCCAAATTCAGCAGATGAATGCGAACGCCGAAAAGCTGAAGATGGATAAATTGGAATGGGACGTCGTAACGATGCCGTTCTTCCAAGACAAACCGGGGATCGGCGGCAGTATTTATCTGAACCAATTGGCCGGTATCAACGCGAAAGCGGAAAATCCGGACGACGCTTGGGAATTCATTAAATTCATGAACGGCGAGAAGTCGGCGAAGTTCAAGTCCCGCAGTACCTATGAAATGTCCTCCTTGAAATCGTACATCAAGATTAGAGAAGGCATGGATCCGTTCAATATCGACGCGTTCACGAAAATGAAGCCTGCGTCGGTATCCCAGTCTTCCCTTAAAGACCAAGAACTGTTCCGCCAGAAACCAAACCTCAATATGGTGAACGAGCTTGGCAACCAAGCATTCATGAAGGTTATTCAAGGAACGAAGACGGTCAAGGAAGCGCTCGAGGAGTGGCAGACGAGAGGCAACGATCTGCTGCAGAAGATCAAGACGAATCCGGACGGCCCGATCGAAGGCATCTACGACGACGTATACGGTGGCGGAGGCAACATTCCGTTCGAGAAGCTGGAAGTGATGAGAGCGGCCGGAGAGGTCGTCGAGTCCGATTCGGCTGAATCTACGGAAGCCGTAACGGAGGAAGCGCCAGCAGACGCACCAGCAGACGCACCAGCAGACGCGTCTGCTGAAGGCTCCGCTGAAGGCTCTGCAGCATCTTCGGAAGCTGTTGTCGTTGAATAAAACGTAGAAATGAAGACGCACCCCGCAGCTTATGGTCGGAGAATCCGATCGTTCGCCGCGGGGTGCATTCTATTGTCTGGAGCGGGTTTCAAAAGCCGTTCAACCGTGCATCCTAGAAGGTACGAACCCAGATTACGGAGGGATGTACGTTGAAATGGGTATACTGGTCCAGGTTGTACGACAGCAAGTTCCAAGCGGGTTGCCTCGTGCAAAGGATGGAGCATGACGGGTGGGTGTTCGGCATCGAGATGCCGCGCGAAATCGAGGTGTATCGGTCCCGCAAAGGGCGCTACGGCGTTCGCTATTTGCCCTGAGCTTATTCGTCCAACACTTGGCATTCGAGGCCGTCTGTGCTAATCTGAGACCGACGCCAGTTGCTTAGGAGGAACTACGATGAGACCGATGCCGATATCGGCGGATACCGCCTTGAAGCTTTCGAAGTTTATGAACGTCCCGGTGGAGCACTTAATGCACATGCCTCAGCATGTCCTGCTACAGAAGCTTGGGGAGATGGCGATGGCCGAGGGCAGCAAGGACAAGTCCGACAATGAAGAAAAGTCCGAATAAGTGAATTCGGAAGGTTGACACGGGGCATGGCAATAGGGTATATTATTATTTGTCGCCAATAAAAGGCACCTATAGTTAACGACGCGGGGTGGAGCAGCCCGGTAGCTCGTCGGGCTCATAACCCGAAGGCCGCAGGTTCAAATCCTGCCCCCGCAACCAACTTTATTACTGGGTCTAGACGAGGGCCTTTAGCTCAGTTGGTTAGAGCGGTCGGCTCATAACCGATTGGTCGCAGGTTCGAGTCCTGCAAGGCCCACCAACAGTGGAATCGAAGAACGAACTCATACGTAACGATCGGAAGAGATCCCGTTGCTCGCAGGAGCATGGGGTCTTTTGCTTTATTGGAATTTAACTACGAATGGCTGGGGAAATTGGATAAGTTGACCTTGCTATAAGCAGGCGATACGTGGTAATATAGAATCTGTTGTCACGGTTCGCGGATCATTCGCGGCTGGCAACGTACACGTGCCGGGGTGGCGGAATTGGCAGACGCACAGGACTTAAAATCCTGCGGTGGGTGACCACCGTACGGGTTCGACCCCCGTCCTCGGCACCACTTGATTTCAATCGTTAAATCCTCTTTCGCACGACCTGTATCTGCAAATACAGGCGAGGGCGAAGGAGGATTTTTTTTCAATGTTGTTAGAAGAAAGTTAAGTCATTCTACAGGAAGAACCATAAATAAAGAACTGCCGAGAATTTTCCCGGCAGTCTGAAAGCACCTTATTCGGAATTTATTGATCTACCCAAATTTCACCTTCAGGTAAAGTTATTGCTGATAGCAACGTATTTCCCTTAATGTAACTCAAAACATAACCTTCAGAGGAAACGACATCACGTGCAGAAAAGTCTAGCGATGCTTTTATGGAGTCCCCTGGCAGTAATCTAACTTGTGATGCTGTATACGTGTTCCCGTTGGCTGCGAAACCAGAAGAATATGAAGTTTGACTAATAGATTGTTCCCCTTCTTTATGTAGAACAAAATCATCTTTATATAAAGTTAAAATCGAGTCGGTGGGGTTGTTAATAATAAAGTGAACTCGAATCCATCCAAAATAACTATCTGGTCCCATTACTTTTTCTAGAGAAACTGAGAATTCAGTTGCGTTTATATCTTTTGTATCTTCCATTTGTGCGTCGGAATTTGTTTCTAATTCCGTTGGTGCGATTATTGTGGTAGTAGATTCCAAACAACTCAATTCAATATTAATGGCTTGATAGGTATCTTTTGCCTCACCTGCGCATATTCTTTCTATTGTACGAGTACGCCATTTTTGAGCATCGGCCTCGTTATTTTTATATCCTAGTGCTGTATCAAAGGCATTGAGCGCAGATCGATATAACTGATCAGAGAAGAATTCTTTTCCTTTTTCCAGCGCTTGGCTATACCGATCGACTTCTACAGTGGGTTGATCATTTGAATGATTGCTACAGGCACAGATTGTAATGACAATGATAATTAAGCCGAGTAACGTTGCTAGTTTTTGTTTTAACATCTGAATGATCCCCTTAGTAGCCTCTGACGTAAGAAGCATAGTTATAATGTCTTCATTATTCTACATTACATTGGATATTTGTGGAATGCATCTCGATCTCCCCGTCATTGGAACCACTACAAACTTCAACAAAAATCCCTCTTCTGATTTGCTTGAGCAAGTCTGAAGAGGGATTTTTGTTTCGGTCAACGATTATGAGTTGTCACCATTGCGACTGCGCATCGATAGGAAGAAACTTGCCGAAAGCATTTGAAGATTGAACGGTTCCCAAGTTAACGGGAATGAAAAGTCCTAAGGTGTTATATTGATTTTGCGAGTAGACGCTATAAATATTCCCGAAGGCTGATGATCGCAGAATGGTACCGTAGTTAAAGATGGCGAAGGTGCTTCCGTAATCGGTAAAGGTTATGGAGTGTCCGCCTGCTTGGCAATCCATGATTTTACCGCCACTTGAATTGATATAGACGAAACCGGTAGCCCCGTTAGGGCCGTACACATAAGGACCATACGTATTGGACGTTGAACGCGATCTGGTAATCGTGCCGTAATTGTCATGTACGAACCCCGCAGCGCCGCTTTCCTTGGCAGTCACCCATCCGGTCGTGGAGCTGCGATCGATAACGCCGTAATTCACGGCAGCTATTCCTCCCGACGCACGTTCTGCATGGATATTTCCTTCTACCGTTACGTTGACGATCGTACCGTAATTGGTTTGCGCAAGGGCCGCGACGCCATCGCCGCCGTTGATATTCGCGTTGCGCAGCGGTAAATCTTTGATATCGCCATTCGAGATCAGGAAAAGACCGTTTTTCTCCGACCAAAGGTTCATAATGGCATAATGACGACCGTCCAAGCTACCCGAAAACTCGGGGATCGGCTCCCAACTCGGCGTACCGCTAAAATCGATATTTTGCGCCAGCTGGAAGTGGGCCGAAGGATGACTCCGAATCTTCTCGAAGTCTTGGGCGTAACACAGGTTGTAAGGGGACTTACTCGTGCCGTTTCCTGTTGGTTTGCAACCTCGATTGGCGGGTGCTGCTTGAGCAATACTAGCTATTCCGAAGAATAGCGCCAAGCATAATGCAATGGAATAGACGCGTTTCATTACTTTCCCTCCAGTACTGTAATATAAAACCAATTATGACGTAACGCTAACATGCTGTCTGTCATTTCTCGTTGTCAATTCCTCCATTTTAGTGTCATATAGAGTAGAACGGAACGATATTAGGAATAGAGGTCCCGACATGCAGACATTAGAGCAACTCAGCCCTCGAATCTGGTACCAGACTCCCGTATCGGATACGGATCGACCGATACTATGCGTCGTCGCAGGAGACAACAAATCGCTCATGATCGACGCCGGTAACTCCGAAGCGCATGCCAGTTCTTTTATAAGCGAGCTTCATAAACGCAGTTTAAGACAACCGGATATCGTCGCACTGACTCATTGGCACTGGGATCATATTTTCGGCTTGTCGGCATTGAATATGGTTTCGATCGCTTCGTCTCACACGAAGGCCGCAATGGCTAAGCTGCTTCGATTCGAATGGACGGACGAGGCGCTAGACGAGCGTGTTCGCGAGGGAGTAGAAATCGAGTTCTGCGCGAATGCGATTAAGCAGGAATTCGGTGCTAACCGCGAGATCACGGTAACGTTGCCGGACATCACCTTCGAGCAAAGGCTGGAGATCGATCTGGGCGGCGTGTCATGCATCCTTCAGCATGTTGGCGGGGACCATGCGGCGGATTCTATTGTCGTCTATATTAAAGAGGAGAAAGTGCTATTTCTCGGCGATTGCATCTATGCGGATATCTATAACGGGCCAAGGAAGCTTACCGCGGAGCGAACGCTCAAATTATTGGACGCTTTGGCCGAGTTCGACGCCGACACGTACATCCTGTCCCACTATAAACCCGTTTCCAGAGCAGAGTATGAGCTAGAAGCGGCGATGCTCGCCAATATCGCGAAGTTATCGGTCCGTTACTGTGGGGATTCCGAACGGATGAAACAGGCCTACGAACAGCAATTAGGCCGTGCGCTTAATGAAGAGGAATTAGAAGTCATCACGTATTTCGTGAATGGCCGCGAGGGGACTCCGTCTGAATCTTGAAAAATAAAGTGATCATTTTCCCTCGTCCGACGTACTTATGTAGCAAAGCTACAAGAAGCGAGGGGATATCCGATGAGAGATGCGGCCGTCTACTTATGGGTATGGCTTGTCGGTCTTTTTGGAATCATCTTCATTGTTTTGGCGGCGCTTACAAGGATGGTGCGGAAGGACACGGTGGAATACGATAAGAAGTTCACTTGGCGGACTTATCCGCACTGGGAGGAATTCGCAAGGAGACAACGGGCGGAGCGAGAGGAGCAATAGCGGCTAGCGGAACCTCATCTACTCTTAGGTGAGGTTCTTCTCGTTCACGAAAATGAGTTAGATCGCTCGGCGATCTAACTCAGCGGCTTGCAACGGCGGCTGTATGTCAGTATGGGTCTCTTGCGCCCAGCGGCATTCGGCTCACCGGTTACTTCCTCTTTTCGATATAAGTCAATAAGGAAATGAGGAATAAACCAAAAGCGAAGATGACGGACAGAGCTTGAAAAACGTCCATTACTAACTCCTCCTTTCAGAGAGAGCTGTCCGCCTGCTGCAAGCTGCACCTTAACTATATAATCGTATGGTTTATTCTGTAAGCTGTAACGGCACTATTTTTGCCTCTTTATTCGACACTAACCTTTTATCGATCGATGTCATTTCGTGTTATGCTGAGAGTAAGAAGATTAGACGTTGGCGGTGAATGGAGATGGACATAATGGCTGCGAATCTATCGATGACAAGGGTACATAACGATTGGGAGACGATCCTGAGCAAGGAGATGCAACAGCCCTATTATATGGCGCTGATGGACAAGCTTGAGGCTGCGTATTCCGAGCGAACGGTATACCCGCCGGCGCATCGCGTGTTCCGCGCGCTGGAATTGACCTCATATGAGAAAGCGAAGGTCGTCATTCTAGGCCAGGACCCTTACCACGGGGCAGGACAGGCGCATGGGCTGAGCTTCTCCGTGTTGCCGGGGGTGAAGCTTCCTCCTTCGCTGCGCAACATCTATAAGGAGCTGCAGGACGACATCGGCTGCGCGCCTCCCCTACACGGTTGTCTCGCGCATTGGGCCAGACAAGGGGTTCTGCTGCTCAATAGCGTGTTAACCGTCGAAGAGGGGCAGGCGAACGCGCATCGCAAGCTGGGGTGGAAGACGTTCACGGACAAGCTGATCGCGGCGCTGAACGAGCGGGAGCAGCCGGTTGCGTTCGTGTTATGGGGGAAGCAGGCGCAGGATAAGGGTCGATATATCGATCGATCGCGCCATCTCGTCATCGAAGAGGTGCACCCCAGCCCATTGTCCGCTTATGCCGGCTTTTTCGGGAGCCGTCCTTTCTCGAAGTGTAATGCATTCCTGAGGCTCAATGGGATTCCCGAGATCGATTGGACCATTCCTGAGCATGAGGAAGAGGAACAATGAGCGGACGGTGGCTTACGCCTACATCGGGGTTTCTGTCGGGCTATACGCATACGCTGAATCCATACGTCGGCTGTACTTTCGGGTGTTCTTATTGCTACGTTCGGAGGTTGCCCGTCGGATTGTTTCGCGGAGAACCGTGGGGTAGCTGGGCCGAGCCCAAAAAGGCCGATCCGAGCAAGCTGCCCAAAGAAATCGCGACGGCCAAACGTAAAGGACCCGTAACCGTCTTCTTCTCGTCGGCTACGGATCCATATCAGCCGCTTGAGGCGAAGCAGGGGCTAACTCGGTCGTTGCTGCAGGCGATGGCGGAGGAGCCGCCGGATTTCGTGCTCGTTCAGACGCGCAGTCCGCTCGTCACGCGAGATCTGGATCTGCTCCGAGCGTTAGGGGATGCCGTGCGCGTCAGCATGACGGTGGAGACGGACCGGGAGGACATGAGACGCCTGTTCACGCCGTCCGCGCCGCCGATAGCCGCAAGGTTCCGCGCGATGCGAGAATTACGCGAAGCCGGTATCAGGACCCAAGCGGCAGTCTCGCCGATCTTGCCGCATACGACTGATTTCGCCGCCAAACTCGTAGAAGCCGCACCACGCATCGTCGTCGACGATTATTTTCAAGGGGACGGCAGCGGAGGACGGCGGAGCGAGGCGCTCGGCATGAGAGGGATGTATGCGGAGCATGGCTTGGCGGAGTGGTATGATCCATCCGTCGCTCGGCGCTTAGTCGGCCGGATTCGCATGCTCGCACCGGAGCATGAAATAGGCGTGAGCGCTCAAGGATTCGCGCCCACGCCTTAACGGAATGGAGATTATGCTCTTGGTTCCGACGGTGCTTGATCGCCGAGGATCGCTTTCGTACCCGTAGGAATATACGCATAGGCTTTCGCTTCCGAGATCACTTGCGGGTACAGCGCCGCAGGATCCGGTTGTACGACACGATACGAGATAACCGCCGTGCCTTGAACGAAATCCACGCTAGCGATGTTGAGTCCGTAGCCCGGATGTGGCACTTGCGCGCTTACGGTAACGCGATCTACGCCGTCCGCATATTTCTCCACGCTAAGCTTCACGTCGGAGAGGATGCCGATCTCCGGATTCGGAGCGGGATGATGCTCTTCCACGAATGCCGCCGCCTTCTGCACCATTCTTTCCGCTTGCGCTTTCGTAACATCCATCTTAGGCCAGTACCGGTTATGGCTGTCCGTTGATGCGATCTTCGCGATCAGCAGCTTCTGAATGCTATCCATGTAACCCTTCGAAACTTTGTTCGCGTCTTTGATGTCCATGAAGATTTCGATCCAAGCGTATTCGCCTGTCGAGCTCAGTCCGCCGTACAACCACTTGGCGAATTGCTCGCGGGATACGTAAGCGTTAGGGTCGATATCCTTCGGCAGCTCAAGGCCGGTGAATTGCGCGATGATGAAGTCGTATGCGTAAGGCGCGGAGTCTTTAACTTTCGTATAGTAGTCGCTGGCTTTCGGTTCCTTGATGAAGCGGATGTTGTCGATGTTCAGGTGTAATCCGTTAACGATCATCGAGACGGCCGTCGACACGGTAATCGAGTTCGGTTTGGCTTTCTCGCTAACCGATTTGGACTTCGCATAAGCGGCGCCGCTTGCAACTACGCTGAACATGGCGACGAGCAATAGCAGCAGTACGGGTCTCCTTAAAGTTTTAAACATGATGAATTCCTCCCAGGTTTGTTCAGTATTTTGTTGATTCGTACACCCTAAACGCGAGAGTCGTGGAAAATGTTGCATCAGGTTTAATAAAATATCAACCGCCGAATTTTCGTTCGGCGGTTGTTGGCGTTGGCGTTAATATCGATATCGCGAGTTGTTGTCGTTCCGGATGAGCAAGTAGACGATTAAGCCCAGAACCGGGAAGAAGAACAAGGCTACGATGACAAGCAGGGCGAACTCTTGGCTCCTGCCTTTGCGGATGGCGTCCCGGTACGCCCATACGCATATCGCGATATGGATGATGAACAAGATGAATGATGCGAATAAGAAGAACGCGATAATACCGCCGAATCCGGCTGCGTCATTGATCTGCATGAGAAGCGACACCTCTTTAAGGTTGATGATGTACATACGCGGGAACGGGGGAGAGGTTGCGGGTCTGATGTGGAAAAATATACCGCGCAACCTTCATCGGCCGTTCGCGTCCATATGCTGATTACATTACGAGTGAACAGGATGCATCCTTGATGAACAGAAAATGGTTATATGGCGCAGCTCTAGCCGCGGTTATCGGAATAACCGCGGTATCGGTTCCCGGATCGGCGTCGGATCGCGTGGCAAGCATGGAGCTTAAAAGTGACGGGTTTGACGTGCAAGCTAATTTTCATCTGGTAAACGAATTGTTGGAGAAGCATTTTCCTCATGCATCGTGGTACCATGGGCCAAGCTTCGAGAATTTCGGTACGATGTATATCGATAACGAAGCGAATCAGTATGTGTTCCTGCTGGACGATATGAGCACGCCCAAGGCGCAATATTTCATACGGGATACGAAGGCGAAATTCCGCCCCCATGTCTTAATTAAACAAGCGACAATCCCTTACAAACGGCTGAGGGCCATTCAAGACGAGATTGTAGAAACTTACGAAAAGCAACAAGTGCTCACTAGTGTAGGCGTAGACGTCATCCAACAAAAAGTGAAAATTGAAGCGAACTTGTCGGAAGACGACATGGAGGAACTATATCGAAAGTACGGAGCGGACGTGCTCGATCTTATCATCTACGATCCCGGCGCGATCGCGGAGGATCAGAACAACGGTAGCTTCGCGAACATCCCCGACCCGGTCCAGCAGATCGGCGGCCCGAACGATAAGGTGTATTGGCCTCCTTATGAGCAGAATGTCTTCCTTAACGACGAACGATCGAAAGCGCTGGACGATGAAGTGCATACGAAGACGGGCATACCTAGATTTAGCGGCAGCTTGTTAGATAAGTATGGGCTATATGTGAATCGAGAGGGTGAGGAATTGCCGAATGGCCACCTACTATTCGGAATCAATCGACTTCCGGATGGTATGAAGACAAGGATCATTCTGACGGAACTCGAGCCCTATCCGTCGCTTAAGCCGATTCGCGAAATTTCGAACGACACGTTCGATCAACCGCATGGGATGAGAGTGGATTTTCCGGATCGCCTCAACACCCTCTATGCGCTAAATCTAGAACTACTGAACGAGTCCGGAGAGACGGTAGACTGGAAAGTGACCGTATACGCCTTCGAGGCGGACGAGGTTAACGCCAGAATGGAAGCGGACCGCGATTCGTATAAGCCATCGGACATCATAAAGATTAAGATAACGAATTGGGGACCGACTTCGCTTCAATACGGCTCCTGGTTCGCGGTGCAACAATGGGTTTCGGGAGAGTGGAAGTGGCTGAACGGCTATCAAGCCTTCACGATGGAAGCGAGGGGAATTGGTCCGGGAGGAGAGGTCGAGGATGGTGTCCACTTGCAAGGGTTAGGCCTCGAACCCGGGCGGTATCGTATCGTCAAAACGTTCGGCGGAGGCACGAAGAGCGTCGCGTTAGCGGCCCCGTTTGAAGTTGTGGCGGGATAATCGCAAAGAGACCCGAGAGCTTTGTTGCTCCCGGGTCTCTTTGTATTTAGTTGACAGTAGCCGAACGGAAAAATATACAATTCTGCCTTGTTTATTATTTTTATATCTGTTATATATGTAATATAACAAACAACAGATAGGGATAAGGGGGGATATTCTTGTTCATCGAACTCGATCTGCAATCTGATACTCCGATTTATGCGCAATTGGTCGATCAATTGATCGAAGGGATCGCATCTGGAATGTTGAAGCCTGGGGATCCGCTTCCGTCTGTTCGGAGCTTGGGAGAGGACTTGGGGATTAATCTCCATACCGTCAACAAAGCGTACAATTTGCTCAAGCAGGAGGGCTTTCTTCAAGTACACCGGAAGAAGGGCGTTATCGTTCAGCCCGACGGGATGCCGGGCGTGACGGAGGCGTTCGAGGAGAAGCTCCGGCAGCAGCTGCGAACTCTGGCGGCGGCAGCTGCGGTAAGAGGCATGTCGGAAGAGGCATTCGCTCAGGTGAGCAAATCGGTATACCGGAATATCATTTCGAGTCGCGGAGAGGGATAACCATGACACAACAATCTATGATCATGATAACCAGCAGTTTCCTGATGATGGCAGTGATATTCAGTTCACTTGTCTACATGGGCTCGCGGACATTGCTGTTCGGCATCGCGCTGCCGACGGAGGCTTCGCAGGATGCGGCCGTTCGCCGCATTCGCCGAAATTATGTATGGCTCACCGGCGGTTGTGCAGCCGTTATCGGAGCAGCTTGCTACGCGTGGATGCGTCAACTACCGGCGAGTCGGAGTATTCTGTGCTGGGCGACGGCGATCGTGCTTCTAGCCATTGCGTCGTACTTCGCCATATGGATCAGCCGAATGTCCGCGCAACGGTTGAAAGCGGCCAGGGGTTGGGAGGTCGCGGTGCAGACGAAGAGAGCAGCGAGTCTTGCGATCCTCCGTACGCATGGCACGGTGCTGAGCTTCTGGTGGTATTCGGTACATGCCGCCGTAATGGCGCTGTGCATCTCCTTCGCCATAGCGAGATGGGATGCGATTCCTGAGTGGTTCTCTACCTATCTCGTAGATCATGATTCCTCTAAGTCCGTGTGGACCGTATTCATGTGGAACTTCATGCAGGCGCTGACGATCGGGTTATTCGCAGTCTTTCATGTGGTGATCAGCCGATCAAGAACGTCTATTGATCCGCAGGATCGGGAAGGTTCGTTGCGGAAGCAGTTAAAGCTCAAGAAAGCCTATTCGATTCTAGCTTGGGGCGCTTCGCTCTTAATTGTCGTATTCCAAGGAGTGACGCAAGCCGTAACGCTTCGCGGTTGGAAAGACAATCTGATCTTCGGCTCGGGTATCACGCTCTGGGCGGTGCTCTTCCTGGCACTCGTAGGGGTTATGTTATATTTGCGAATCAGAGGTATCGATCAGCATAAAGACGCTCCGTCACAAGAGGAAAGGCACTGGAAGTGGCTCGGCAGCTTTTACGTGAATGCTGAAGACCCTGCATTGTTCGTACCGGATCGATACGGATTCGGCTATACAATCAATATGGCCAAACCGATCGGCAAGATCATAGCCGCCGCGGTTGTCGCCATGCTGGCGATCTTCGTGTTTGTCATTGTTTATTTCTTGCAATAATGCTTTCTATTAAGGAGAGTTCATATGAGGACAAGTCTATGGATTATGGGGGCGGTGCTCTCAACGTGTCTGCTGCTTTCTTCCTGCGATAACAACAAGATGAACGAGCCTAGCGCTGTTCCGATCAGTGTGCCAACGGCGGCAACGCCAACGACTTCGAACGAGGACTCGATCGCTTATGAGGAAACCCGGAAGGCTGCGCAGGAGAAGGCGGATCTCCTTACGAAATCTTATGGTACAACCAGCGTGCAGTACGCCCTTATCGATCATGGTCGTATCGTCGTATCCGGCCAATCCGGGAGGAATGATGAACAGGGATTGATTCCGCTCACGAAAGACACGATGTACGGGATCGGGTCAACGAGTAAAATGTTCACCACGGTTGCCGTCATGCAATTGGTCGACCAAGGGAAAATCGATCTCGAAACGCCGGTCATCCAGTATATTCCCGAGTTTACGATGAAGGATGAACGTTACAAGCAGATTACGCCGCGCATGCTGTTGAATCATTCTTCCGGTCTGAACGGATCTTCGTTCACGAACGCCTTCTTATTCGAGGATAACGATTCGTACGCCCACGACACCTTGTTGAAGCAACTAGCCGATCAGACCTTGAAAGCGGATCCGGGTGCTTATTCGGTGTACTGCAATGACGGATTTACGCTGGCCGAGATACTGATCGAGCGGGTCAGCGGCACAGACTTTACCTCGTATATTCATCGCTATATTACGGAGCCTCTGGGTATGGGCCGTACATTAACGCCGTTCGATTCCCCGGACGTTGCGAGTATGGCGGGACTATATTATCCTGCCTACCCAGGCCAGCTTCCCAACGAGACGATCAACGTGATCGGAGCGGGAGGCATCTATTCCACGGCGGAGGACTTGGTTCGATTCTCGCAAGTTTTCACGGGAAGAGCGGAAGAAGTGTTGAGCGCCCAATCGGTCGCGGCCATGGCGCAAGACCAGTACGAGACGCCGCTGTGGCCCAACGATGGGGATAACTCCTCATTCGAATACGGTCTCGGCTGGGACAGCGTCAAGGTGTATCCGTTCAACGAGTATGGAGTGAAGGCGTTGACCAAGGGAGGGGACTCGCTCTATCATTCATCGCTCGTTGTGCTTCCCGAGCAGGACATGGCGGTGGCTGTTATTACCTCCGGCGGGAGCAGCATGTCCGATGAGCTTCTGGCTAACGGGATCCTGCTGGAAGCGCTTAAGGAGAAAGGGATGATCGACGGGTTCAAGCCCGAGAAGTCGTATGGCAAGCCGGTGAAGGCAGATATGCCGGAGTCCTTGCTGCAGTATAGGGGAATCTATGGCGCGTATGTTGGAACGGTTAATCTCGAGATAACCGAAGATGGGATCTTGTCCATCACTTCGGTGACGTCTCCTACTCATCCTGCCCAGATCTACGAGTACTCGGAAGACGGCACATTCAGAAGCGCGGATGGGAATGCGCTGCTCAGCTTCGTGACGGAGGATAACGGCCGCACTTACATATGGCTTCGCCAATATACTTCGGTGCCAGGCCTTGGGCAATGGGCGGTCTCCGAGTACAACGTCGAGAAGATTGAGCCCCAAGAGCTTCCGACTGAAACCATAGAGGTATGGGATCAACGCAACGGCAAGAAGTATTATCCGCTGAATGAGAAGTATACGTCGATCGCCTATTTGACGATGCAGCCCCAACTATTGAATGTGTCCAAACAATTACCGGGGTACGTGTTTGATAAGCGAATAACAGGTCCGAATACGGCTATATCTGAAGTGCAAATTCCGAGAATGAATGGACGGGATCTCTCCGAATATACGTTCTATAATCAGGACGGCGTTGAGTGCCTGAATGTCGGGGGAGTTCTCTTAGTGAACGAGGACGCCGTAAAGCCCATCGACGTCGCTAAGAAGTCGAGTATTACGATTCCGACGAGCGGTTACGCATCGTGGCATACGATAAGCGATCAAGACGGGGGTAAGACCGTTAAGGTAAGCATGTCCTCGAAGAATGCCTCCTTCGCCGTCTATGATGTGAAGGGAACATGCCTCTATTTCAGCATCATTGGAGGCCAAGACGAGGTCGAACTGCCTGCGGGAGGAACGATTGTATTCGCCGGTGATGCTGGCACGAAGTTCGAGATTTCCGCGCAGTAAAGAGTTATCCTGTCTATTACATTCAGATGCTAGACCGATGAATTTCCGAATCAGCTTTCGTCTAACTAATAGAAGGATCAATGAAGAACAAACCAATTTGACGAAGAGGTGTTTAAACATGGCATTAACGTCCTCATTCACGAGCATCAATCTGCCTGTAAACAACGTAGAACAATCGAAGGCATTCTTCACCGGACTTGGATTCGAGCTCAACCCGCAGTTTCCCGAGAATGAGAATACGGTTGCCATCTTGATCGGCGACAACCTGCAGATCATGCTGCTCACCAAAGAAATTTTAAAGTTGCTCACGCAGAAGGAAACCGTTGATACGGTAAAGTATGCGCAACTGACGATCGCATTGGCCTTCGAGAGCCGGGATAAGGTGGATGAGATCGTGAATACTGCGGTCACCTTGGGCGGGAAATCGTACGAGGAGCCTGAGGATTATGGGTTTATGTATCATTGGGCCTTCGAGGACTTGGACGGCCATATGTGGGCAATCAACTACATGAACGCGGATGCAACTCAAGGTTAAGGATAGTAGTTATAATTGATTGTTCGAATAAGGACATCCTGAAATATGGATGTCCTTATCTATTTTTAGCGTAAAGTATAAATATAGTCAGTACCCTGTAGAGACACATAAATCTTAATCGATTTGTTATCTTCTGAAGCTTCTATAGGAAGCTCAGCAATATAATGTAGAGTTCCTGATTTTAAAGGTTCAATGCTCGTAATGTTTGTATAGGTGAAATTGCCGCCTCCACTTTCTTCAATTGTAGAAAAACTATCGTATTCATATTTGTCATCATACTTAACCGTAACTTTAGCAAACTCATCAGATCCTTTTTCTGACGTAAGTAAGCTTTTCACTTTAAGTACAATATCTAAATAAATATTACTAGGATCTTTCACTTCATAGTATGTATAAAAACTATCAGGTTTTGGTGGAACAACTTTCGAGGTGAATTTCGCTTTAGTCAAGGTGATCTCAGCGAAGTCAGATAGCGCTAAAGGTTTATTGATTTCGATAATTGGTTCTGGTTCGGGTGTGATAGATACAGAAGGTGACGGTTCAATTGAACTTGCTTGAGTGTTATTCTCCTCGGTTGGCGAAGATGCCGTTGCAAGTTGATCTTTTAACTCTTGATTTTCAGTAGTTAGCTTATTCACTTGCTCTTTCAGTTGCTCAATCTCAGAAGTTGAGTTTTGTGATTTCGAATTGCATCCTTCAATAATTGATGTAAAACATACAGTAAACACCATAATGAAGATTAATCGTTTCACCTAAGTTCCCCCATATAAGTCTCCATTTGATCGCTCTAAATAATAGAGCCTCGCTAATCATATTACAGCAAAAGTAACATTTTGGCGATATGTGGAAAATTAAAGCGAGTGTTGTAAAATCGTATCAAAACAATGCTGAAAAAGTGTATATAAAACAAAAAAGAACCCTTGATTCCTCAAGGGTTCGTCGCGTTTGATTATGGTGATCTGAACAGGGATCGAACCTGTGACCCCCACCCTGTCAAGGTAAGTTTGAGCTTATAATCTTGTTGCGTATGATCCCATAATCCCTTATTTTATAAGGGTTATTTTGTACTCGTTATTGGCATTTATTAAAGTCTATTAAAGTTTTGCGGCACTTTTTGCGGCATATTTGCGGCAGTTATTTGACCCTGGTGAGCCGCGGCGGATCAACTTGAACAGGCTCTTGTTGCTCTGTGGCCGCTGTGCGGTTACGTGCGAATTTATCGAATTTGCCGGTCGTACGAGACTTAACCTTCTTAGTGACATGGACATAGATGTCAGAAGTCGTTGAAAGCCTGGAGTGGCCAAGGCGCTTTTGAATTGCCATCAGAAGCGGGTCGATCTGCCCCTCCGCTTCGTCTTCGATTAGCAGTGTCCCCATGCTATGCCTGAGCCCGTGGAACTTGATATATCTAATGCCGCGGCGCTTGCAAAACCGCTCCCACCAGCGGGAGGGATGCTTATAATAATATGGCTTTCCCACACCATTGTGGAACACAAACCTCCGATCTTCACCTTCCCACATATCTCCTAGATCGTTTTTCTCCTGCTCCCACTCATCGTAGAACAGCTGCAGCTCGTCCATATACCAAGTAGGCATGTCCACGGTTCGAATGGAGCTAAGCGACTTCGGATCCTTCTCGATTGCCTGACCGTCCTGGGTGAGGGGGATATTATTCTCGATCGTCACGCAGCTGTCATCAATCGAGACATGTGGCCACTCAAGACCAACTAGTTCACCTCTGCGAAAACCGCCAATCATTGAGCCGAGGATAAATAAGCGCCATTTCCTCGATTCCAAATACAGTGCATCAATGACGGCTTGTGCTTCATCCTCATTGTAGTACTGTGGATTCTTCTTCTGTTCGGCCTGCTTGAGCTTCTTAGTGGTCGCGTCCGGCGCCGGCTTCTTTATGCCGCTCATGGGGTTAGAGGCGATCATGCGCCATTCCTCAGCCCGTGTGAGTATGTTCTTGAGCACGCGATAGATGTAACCGATCGTGCCGAAGTCGAGCGCTCCATCATCCTTACCCTTCCGAGCACCCGGTTGCTCGAGCTCTTTGAGAAATTCGAGGATGAGCCCCGGCTTGATTTGCTCAAGCCGCATATGACCGAACTTGGGGATGAGCCTGGACTCAATATGGCCGTTGTAGACGCTGAGTGTTGAAGGGGATAGGTTAGCTTTAGCGTAACTGCTCTTCCAGGTCTCGATGAACTCTTGAAACGTCTTTCGGCCAGGAGTTATATATTCTCCGGTCTCCAGCTCTTGCTTAAACTTCAGATATTCATGCTCGAGGTACTCCTGCAGCTTCTTCGGTGTCATTTTTTCTTCGACCGTTATCGTCTTGGTCCGGCGCGAGTATTTGCCATCAGAGCCTTTACCCATGCTCACGGTAAACTCCCATGAGTTACTTCCACGCTGACGTATATTGGCCATCTGCTAATCTCCTTTCATCTGTTTATTGATTAACTCGTTGATGTACTTGCCCAAGTCGATCTGCCGGAAGGATATTCGTCCACTGCAGATCCTGATCGGTGAGTCACCATAATAATTCAGTTGTCATACTACCGGTACGCATGTCTTTTACGTCTGGGAGTCCGCTAATAAATTGGAATATTGCATCTTCAAGAGTTTCCTTAATAAACTCTGCTTGTGCAAAGGGAAGAATCTCCAGATAAGATTTGAATTCCGACGAGTGTAACGAGAAATAGATGTGACCAACTTCAGATTTATCGTTAAACGATAATGTTAAATCTCCAATGATTTGGTTCTCAAATATGTGATTTTCAGCTTGTACTTTTGCTCTTATTTTAAGTGAATATTCTCTTATTATTTCAACTGCATTACCCTCATCGTCACCATGCACCCTTTCATCCTCTTCTTTAATATCAAATGAGTAATCAGTTTTAATATGCGCGTAAGTAAAGATTGCCCCTGGGGATACGCCTAACAACTCACACAATGCGTCTAGGGTTTCAAATTGAATACCTTTTCCGTTCTCATTCACGAGTGCAGAAACTGTAGTCCTTGAGAGACCAGTTTTATCCGCAACATCTTGAATCGAAAGCTTCCGTTCTGCCATTAGAACGGCTAAATTGCATTTTATCATTTGTATCCCTCCGAAAACTATTATAGCCATATGAATGAATAAAATAAACAGACTTTTGGTTATTTCGTATTGACTTATTATTTTTATAAATGTATGTTTGTATTAGCAAAGTAATCAATAGTCTGGTTATTTTGAACAGCATAGATAGGGGGTAGGTTAAGGATGGTCGCAGTCGTAAAGACAGATCGACTAGCTCAGTTAATGTATCGGAAAGGCTGGACGCGAAGGCAGCTTGCTACTGAAGCACGAATCAGTGAAGTAACGGCGCAACAAGTATGCTCGGGCAAACGAGCTCCTAGCCCGCCGGTTGCCAAAAGAATTGTTGATGCTTTTGGTGTAGACATTGAAGAGATTTTTGAATTCGCAAAGGTAGGCACAAAGGTTGATTAGTCAAAAGGAGGTAACGCTCATGCAAAAAATAACCTTAACAGTAAATGAGGCAGCTAAGCTGATCGGTGTATCCACCACTACGATTTACACGATGGCACGTCTAGGAGAAATCCCACACGTTCGGGTACGGGGAAGGATCCTTTTTCACCGAGAGACGTTCGAAAAGTGGCTGTGTGACGGTGGAGTAGTGGCGAAGAGAGCTTAACAATCAGATGTGCCCAGTTGAATGGTGAAGAGTCTATAAACAGGCCAGAACACGAAGAAACCGCCCTCGTTATACCTGGGGAGGTACGAAGGCGGCTAATGAACATCTATCCTTGCCTATTTTATCGCTCGTAGTGATGTGTGGCAAGAGACGACGGGGAGGAAGTCCTGTGCAACTTAAACACTTCATCAAGCCGAATGAAATCACCATCCGTGCCGCTCGAGTTAACGCCGGCTTTAATCCTGAAGATGTAAGTCGGGAACTCGGGATTCGTCCAAGTAGACTAGAGCGAATTGAACAAAATTGCGGTCATATTACTCACGACACGGCAAAAAAGCTCGCACGACTCTATGGGCGATGGATGGATGATATCTATTGGGGCCGTGAATCTGACTACCATCAGTTGCTACAAGAACAAAGGGCAACAGCTAGATTACGCCCTGTACCAATGAGAGGTGTTGAAAGCAATGCAGCACAGTAAGGCAGCAATTTGGCGCGCGGTGAACAGCGAGCACGGCGATCGGCTAGTAGAGATAGCTAGAGAGCATATGCGGCTGGTAAAAGAATTCCCGGATCGTCCCGCTCCTGCTATAGCTGCAGCTGGCGCGGACCCAATAGAGGATATCCGCCAAATCATTCATGCAAAGATCGATCAGCTCCGAACGGAGCGGGATGCCATTATTCAAAAATATGAGGTCGAATAACAGAAGGGGTAATGCCATTGAAGACAATCAAGATGTCACTTATCAGTCACCAAGGAAAAGTCGTCAATGAGTGGACAGTCCCATATGCCCGGCGGCGTGACGCGTTAAGTCACGCCCTCGATCGTTCCGAGCAAGAGGGGCATGCGGGCGTTTTGTGGGCACAAGTCAATAACGGCACCATTCAAGAGTTTATATTCGATTCGCATGATCCTGCAGCGGTAAGTGCCTTCGCAGGCAGACTTTCTCCGTTCTTAAACAAGGACGGCAAACTTGAGATCGACCGATTGCTGGGTTAACGGATGGAGGGGTACAAGGTGCAGCACCAAACTTCTAGTCAGTCAAATAGTGGGCTAAGCCTTCATACCGGACTGCCAATAAGCTTCGGTCGACATCGACAGGATGCGAACTGGCAAGTTATGCATCTCACCTGGGTTGAGTTCGTCGAGCGGCTGCGGAAGGTTCGGCGAACAAGTGAGACGATGGCGCATTACGATGCCATGAGCAAGAACGACAAAGGCATGGTCAAAGACGGTCCGGCGTTCGTTGGCGGGCTTGTCCGTGGCGGCCGGCGGAAGAAGGGAAGCATCGAAAGCCGGAGCCTAATCACGCTCGACGTAGACTTCGCAGACGACGGGTTTATTCAATGGGCAAAACTCATGGTACTCGGTGGGGTTGCACATGTCATCTATTCAACCCACAGCCATCGACCCGGTGCGCCGAAATTTAGACTTATCATATTGCTCGACAGGATATTGACTCCGGATGAATACTCCGCAGTTGCTAGGAAGCTCGCCGAGTCAATAGGCATGCATTTCTTTGATCGGACGACTTTTGACGTAAATCGGCTTATGTATCTACCGAGTTGCTCCATGGATGCAGATCCGGTTTTTGTTGAAGAGACTGGCGCTCCACTCAACGTGGATAATTTGCTTGCTCAGTACGATAGCTGGACTGACCCTGCGACTTGGCCACGTCACCCTGAGGACAAGCCGCCTACTCCCTTTAGTGGTCGGACACCGCAAGATCCGCGCGAAAAGCGCGGGGTTGTCGGCCAGTTTTGTCGGGCATATCCGATTGAAAAAGCTATTGATTCGTTCTTGAGTGAAATATACCAGGAAGGTAGTATGGCGAACCGTTACACCTATCTACATGGTAGCAGTGGGAATGGCCTGGAGGTCTTCCCAGATCAAGAGTTGGCGTACAGCCACCAAGACAGCGATCCCGTCGCTGACGGGCATAGCCATAACGCTTTTGATCTCGTCCGGATCCACTTATTCGGACATTTGGACGAGGACATACCAGAGGGGACACCTGTAGACACTTTGCCGAGTCATCTTGAAATGGCCAAGCTTGCGATGGGACTGGAGGAAGTGAAGCAGCTCATCCAAGAGGAGGGAGCGGCTGAGATCCGGGAAGCCTTTGAGGATGGATTTAACTATGATGTCTCTTCCGACGAGGACCCATCTAGGGCTGCAAAACTAGACTTATCTCGTATAAATATCCCTTCGGGCTTTGAAGTTATTGACGGCCGGATATTTGAGGTGAAGGTTCTGAAGAATGGCGATGTAAAGCATATGCCCGTCTGCGAGTGCTTGGTAGCAGTGACAAGTCAGTATACGAATCTGACGGATCACACTCAAGGACTCGAGGTCTCGTGGATAAGCCGGACCGGTATAAAGTCAGTGTCCGATACACGCAGTACATTTGCTGACAGCAAGAAACTTATCAATCTGTCGGACTACGGGCTGCCGGTGCATTCTGAGAACGCTCGAAAGCTAGCAGCATATCTGAGTCGGTTCGAGTCGGAGAATGAGGACAAGCTAACAACGAGAAAGGTCAGCAACCAACTCGGCTGGGTGAAAGGTGGCTTTCTGCTTGGCGACAGCTTCATCGGTGAGGGCGACATCCAGTTCATGCCAAAGGACGCCGGAGATGGTCAGATAGCCCGGGGATTCCGCACTCGCGGCACAATGGCGGGTACGCTTGAAATGCTGGAGCGGGTCAAACCTTTCGGGGCGGTTAAAATGGCCGTTTATGCCGCCCTTTCTGCCCCGCTTCTGAGCATCTGGGGAGAGAGTCCCTATATCTTCGAATTAGCCGGTAGCACGTCTAGAGGGAAAACGACAGCGCTACGGATCGCGGCCAGCTTGTGGGGGTGTCCAGATGAGCATAAGCCGGGTATATTCCGGCAATGGAACATGACCAAGGTCGCCATCGAGCGGTACGCTGCCACGATGAATCATTTGCCACTGTTCCTGGACGACACGAAGAAGACGGACGAGCGGACCGTTCGCCCGATCGTCTTTCAGTTCAGCAGCGGGCAGGGGAAGGGGCGCGGGTCGCTCAGAGGTGCCCAGGCGAGCGCAGGTTGGCAGACGGTTATGCTCTCAACCGGCGAGCAGAAGTTAACGTCTTTTGCAAAGGACGGTGGCTCTGTAGGGCGGGTGCTTTCCCTAGAAGGATCCCCGTTCACGTCAGCAGACGTGGAGTCGGCCGTACTGGTCCAGGAGTTGAACAAGAAGGTCAGCGAGCACTACGGCCACATAGCAGAGCCATGGATTCGGTTCCTCATGACCGCCGACATGACTCAATGGCAGGAAAAGTTCGCCTCGGCACACGACCGCTACCTGCATCTCGGTAGTTCTGCCGGCGAAGTTGCAATGCGACTGTCCCGCATCATGGCTTTTGTCGACGTGACAGGCCAGATGTTCGATACGTGCTTCGGAACGAATCTATATATGCCTGAGGACTTGCAACGTATTTGGGTACAAATAACGGGTGAGACACCAGAGATGGATCGAGCTGCAGAAGCGCTTGATGTTATTATGGGCTGGGTTGCCGTAAACAACAGGCAGTTCATGGTTAATGGGAGCGGGTCGCCTTATTCAGGGAAGTTATTCGGGGATATTCGGAAGGACGAAATATTCGTTATTGATGACTTACTGGATGAGCACTTACGGTCCCGGGGTTATGAGCCGATCTCAATATCTAAATCGTGGAAAGAAAAGGGCTGGACAAAAACAGCGCCAGGACGCACGAAGTGGAGACGAAGATTAGGTGGCGGCAATCCGTGGACGTACTGCTTCGATCTGACTAAACTCGGTTGGTCCTTCGATATAAATGATCGCATGTCAGAATTTATGGGGAGTTAGCTAAATGTTCCTAGTTGTACTCACTATATTTCAATATTTGAGAACACCAAAAACATAAGCCACGTATGGGCTAAGGGGATTCTGTTCTCAGTGTTCTCAATGTTCTCAATTAAGTAACATGTATATCTTCATATGAAAATAGTGACGTGTAATTTCAATAGAATTTTCATATGAACGTATATATTGCAGAAACTGAGAACCGGGAACAAAACCCCAGCCCCTTAGAGCCGCAAGGGGTTATGACATGCAACACTAAAGGAACATATGAGAACGGTAGGTGATACTGGGATGAGCGCAGTTAGAAGACGAAGGAAGGATGGAAATATTCCAATACTTCTTGCTATTACAGATAGTGACGGACATCTATCAGCATGGTGTCCGTTTTGCGCAAAGATGCATAGACACGGGTCAGGTGAAGGACACAGGGTAGCTCATTGCGCTGACCCGGAAAGTCCATACAAAAAGTCAGGCTATGTCTTACGCGATGTCACGAAATGGCTATCCAAGCTACTCCCGACCGAGAATGTAAAACCGGAAACTGTGAGGAAGCCGCAAAGACAGAAGCCCTGTGGGAAAAGAGATTGCGGCAAGAATGAGACGGATTGTCGATGTTAGCTTTTGTTAACCTGTCGATCTGAAAATGCTAACCTTTGCTAAGGTTTCAGAAGCAAATTACTATTGCACAAAAGCTGACATTTGAGAGCCAATAGAATTGATCTTCCAGCCTTGAAAGGGGTTGATGCTATTAGAAAGTATACTAAGAAAACCTAAGATTCAATGGACGTACTGTCACGCTGAAAGAGAGCCGAGCGAGACGACGAGATGGACACATAATAGCAGAGATAGCAGCAGTAAATTCGACTCTCGAAATGGCGAATCTAGCACTTTTGGCAGCCATAAACGCGCGCGCGAATCCATTAGGCCACCTGGTTAACTGAACATATCGAGAGTTACTACTTCAGAAAACTTCAGTCCTGTGGGCCTGCCAAAACCTGTCATGCGGCTACTAGAGATATCTAGAGTAACATTGGCAGCCGAATGGGCCGGCTAACGATAGGATGGCGGCAGAGTCGGCTATGAACCTGAGAAAACCTGAGATCTCAGAAGCCTTTAGTGCCGCGATCAGAGCCGGATACAGCAACCTGAACTACTAGGGAAAACTAGTGCCTCCGAGGTCAACGCTAATCGTATGCTAAGCAATGCTAAGGTGCAAGAGTATCTGGCGAAACGTCAAGCCGAACGCGCTCGTCGCATCGAGATCACGCAGGACATGGTGCTCCAACGGTTATGGGCGATCGCGACCACCGATCCGAATGAACTCGTCCACCTGCGACGGCTGTGTTACCGCCACTGCTTCGGCTTCGATCACGCCTACCAATGGCGCGACGAAGATGAATACGCAGTTGCTGTACAGGCTGAGCTCGCTGCCGCGGCAACTGAGGATCGCGTGACGGCTATTCAGTGAGGAGTATGGATGTAGCACAGGTTAATGCTTCGAGGTTGCTCACGAATGCTAATGTGCGCGAATACATCGACTCTCTCATCGCCTCCAAGGATGAAAAGCGGATCGCCAAGCAAGACGAGGTACTTCAGTTTCATCGGTTATGAGGGGAGAGGTCAACAAGAAGATTCCACTAGGGCTCGAGCTCGTCGAGAACGTTCCAGCTCTGATAGTGCGGAAGAGAGCTGCTGATTCGTTGGCGAAGCGCTACGGCCTCTACGTGGATTGTCAGCAGCAGGTCGAGGGAAGTATATCAAATCAAAGGCGAGGATCAGCTTCCAGACTAGGGCGGCAGGGGTACATGTTCACTAAATCAGTATTTTGTCGTAAAGTACAAAACCTTGACATATCAAATATCGCCGAATTTGACCGTGAGCGCCGATTAGCTATTCCAAAGTGACTTCAATCGATATGATCGCACCTGTGGATAACTTTGGGCAATCAAAAATCACGATCTCTCGTTTTCTCCGTTTTTCTCGCGTTTTCGCCCCAATCCGTTTCTAACGAATCGAGTAGTTAAATTATCTGAAGTTGCTACTTCAAGGGAGATGACATCATGCCCATTCAACCAATTAGGGTACTGACGGAAGCCGCAAAAAATCTTGAGGATCTATCAAATGAGATAGCAAAGATGCAGAAGATCTTGAATTACCTCCTAGAAGGTAACCTCGACTTCGATAACATCCGAGCTCGCGGGATCAAGGCGGAGAATATTCAAGCCGGTGCGATTACAGCGAATGAGATCGCGGCGGATACGATCACGGCTGACAAGATGGACGTTGACGAGTTGTCGGCGATTACTGCGAATCTCGGTACAATCAATGTCGGAACTCTGATTGGCGTGCTTATTCAAGCCGCGACTATTATCGGGTCTTACATCGCTACAGCAAATGGTACGTATCCACGCGCAGAGATGGATAGCAGCTTGAACCAGTTTGCTGCGTTCACTGATGCTAACAATTGGATTAAGATGCTTGCCAATTCGTCGGGGACTCCGTTAGTTCAATTTAGTGCTGCAAGCGGAGCGCTTACTGGCGCGATAGGCCTTAATTCTGTATTTGACGAACTCCGAATCATATCAAACCGGAGCATTAACTTAATTTCCGGCATTGGTAATGTAAAAGTACCTTCTTGGTCAACTCTGGTGAATGATTCGTCAGGGCAAAATTTACAGAATGCACTTAACGGAAAAGCCAATGCTTTTTCGGGTTTTACAGGCACCATCTATGTTGCGACAACGCCAGGAGGCTCCCCAACAACGGCAAAAACGTTTACAAACGGCGTATGCACTTCATAAATTTACCACCCCGTGCTAAAATGGTGACAAATTGACGCACGGAGGGATTTTATGAAGAATTTACGCGGGTATATAGTCGGAGCATTAGTCGGCGTCGTTCTGACAATCTCAGGACAAGCCTTTGCGGGATCCGTATCATTTGTGGGTAAGAAGATAACCGAGGAGAATTCGGTGATAGTGAATGGCAAGGAATTACCGGTAAAAGCAGTTAATATAAACGGGACTTCATTTACTCCGAACAGAGCATTAGCAAATGAACTCGGATTAGATATTGATTTTAAGAACAACACGATTTACTTCAGCGATAAGGAGACAACGCCAATGAATGCAGAGAACGGGACAGCTACTTCTAGTGATACCATTCAAGATCAATTGAAAGCTCTTGAAGAGCAGATTAGCGCGGTATACCAAGAGCGATACCCATATTCAAAGAAGTCCGCTGCGCTAACATTAGAAGCTATAAATGCCACGCCCGAGAGAAAGGCCGAGATCGAAGCGGAATTAAAAGAGATAGACAAGATTAGCGGCCCACTATCAGCTAAAATTGCAGAGCTAGAGGCTAGGCGTGCAGATCTTGAGGCACAACAATAACCATGGAATTTCTAAAGGCACCCTCTCCGAGGGTGTCTTTTACTTTCTCTGAAGGATCGTTGTGCCAGTTGGGTACCCGTATAAACACGGCTGCGGGTAATAGCCGTACGGCAGAGTTGGATGATAAGGTGTCTACGCAGGACATATTGTTAACTTGCTTAAGGCACGTATCGAGAGAGTCTGGAAGGAAATACGGAGATGCATAATAGAACAACGAAAGCCAGCTAGGGAGGCAGCCCCGGCTGGCTTTGTTCCACGCTTTTTTACCTCTACTCATTTGCAGTCATTGAATTTGCTTAAGGGCCTAGACTGGTAGGTTTCGGGTATCCTTTTGACAAGTTGCTCAATAACGTTAAGCCTGCCTGCCGAACTTCTTGAATGAGGCCATGACTTACGCAGATGTGGCCCTGCATATTGTTGTTCCCCTGTTAGCTCATGGCAATTAAGTAGGACCGTGATTTAAAACTGGCACGTTGACAAGACGTGATTAGACATGTTCTTCCTCCTAGAGTAAAACACAGTAGTCATTTGCGGGGAGGCGGCTAACCCTCCCTAAATCGCCATCACGGCCCCTTAAACTTAGATAGAGGAGCAAGGGGAACTCAAAAATGTGGACAACATGACCACACTCCTTTCATTCCCCTCTTTGCGAGGGATGACATGATTATACAATAATTGCTAGAAAGCTTAAAGACACTCCTGGCTACTCGATCGGCCAATATCTCCTACAACGTTATTGGGTACGTGTGTGGGCCTTCTCCTCCATCGTAGTAGTGATGGTACAACATAGTACCTGATAAGCGGCTGAAGTATTCCTATGACTCATGACAGCAAAGGAATTTCCACTCATTTTGTCGAAGATGGTCAATGGGAGGGATGGTTATGGGCGCGAATGTCTCAGACTTAATTATTTCGGCGGCCTTAGGTGGCTTGGTTACTGGTATAGTAGTCCCCACTTTAGGAGAGTGGCTGAAAGGGTACTTCAACGGTTTTCATGCGAACAATCGAAGAAAGAAGAGAAAAGAGAAGATCATTGGAGTTCTTAGATATGTGCAACCTGAAATCACTGAGAAAGGCGTAATGATTGAAGGCATTTACAAGGAAGTATTTAAGGGTGAACAGAAAAAGAAGTCTATGAATTATTTGTTAGACCTGCTAATGGAACTACACCGCGAAGGACGGGTTAAGAAGTATGTTATTGTCTCGAACGGAGTAGAACATCAATATTGGGAATACAGTCACGCCCCAATCGAAAAGAAAGTATACATTTAGCGCCTTCGGGTGCTTTTTTTCTTTTCCTGAAAGGAGCAGTTCTACCTCGCCATGAGGTTCTCTCTATGCGATCCCGTGTCCCAGGAACATCCGCTGCCGCTGTTGCTAAACGATCTGTTCGTGCATTTCGGCGAGAAGCGGATAAGCTCGGTCACTGAGAAGTTGGCGGAAGCGCAGCAGCTCATTATGTTAACGTGCCATCTCCTCCTCGCGGTGGATATGCTCGAGGAAGGTATTACGTGCGCGAAGCAGCTAATTCTTTGTTTGCTTGACGAGGCGGGCCACCCAGTGAAATCGTGCGGCCATAGGTGTGGACAATAACTGCTCGAATTCGAACTATCCGAGAGGAGGCATTTTAGCTGCAGCACAATCTATAACAGGTTCTGCAAGACGTCGGTAAATCAGTTGCAGCAGATGAGATGTGGCCTAATGCACGAAGAGGTATGAAATTGTATCAGATTTTCCAGTTACGACTTTCCAATATAGTCGACTAATACAGACATAATTCACCGGAGGAAATAGCGCTAGGATTCACGAAAATTCATAATATAAACCCAAAAGAGGTGACCATTAATGAACCTGAGTGAACTTCCTGAGATTCTTACAGTAAAGCAGGTTGCTGAGCATATGGGTTGGCATCCTAATACGGTATATCTGCGATGCAACAATGGAGAACTAAAAAGCTTCAAGTCGGGAAACAGCCGGCGAATTAGGAAGTCAGAGTTCATGGAATGGATAGCTAAATTGGAGCGGGAGGAGCTAAGTAAACGTGCGTGATTATGACAAATAAGAATTGGATTGGAGGTTAATCATGCAAATTCTGACCGTTCAACTCTCAATCCCGATCCCCGTAGATACTGTACTTATAAGTCGGGTGGAATTCGAAGAGCTGAAGAAGAACGAACTTAGCGGAGTGTACTGGTCAATGCAGGATCTCGAGCGCCGGCTAGGCCGGAAGCATGAATGGATCAAAGAGAACATCCTCTATCCTTCGCACTTTCGGAAGATACTCGACGTCGAGAACGGCGGATTTGTTTACTATCCGAGAGGCAAAGGTCAATCCTGGGCGTTTCTCGCCACAAAGATGGCTGACTTCTTAGATAAGAGATTCGCTCAAATCTTCTCATGTTTCCGCTCCAATTTATATCATAGTCTTACGGAGAGTGAAGAGGTGCTCGGAGATTGACTACAAGGAGAGGAGGGATTCATGGCTGGTGCCTATCATAACGAAGAGATTAATGTTTTACCGAGCATGGCGATCACTGGTGCCAACACGAGAACGTGCACACCAAGTATGTTGAAAGTTGAGCACCCTCACTCTCCAATTATGGAGGATGACGCGAGGGCATAGTCCATAATTGACCGACCGGTAATCGATCGATCGAACTTTTTAGATCCACAGCGCTAATTCCGCTTAACCGGCATCTATTGGGTCATTTCAAATGATGTCATCCCTCGCTCCTGAAAATGAGGAATGAGGTCAGCGCAAAATTGCGCCCTACTGGGATATCCACATTGTGGACACCTTTCCCGCTCCCAATTGGCCCGATGATGAGCACATAATTAACCGGCATTTAGTAAGAAAGAAAGGGGGAATGATATGATATCAGTCCAGATTAACCAACCAGAAGTAAGTGCGCTGATCCGGGAGCAGATTCGGAAGCTCGTCCATGCTGTCGAGAACGAGTTCGTGTTTTGGGATTCGAACGAGTTAAAGAAACGCACCTGCATGAGCTGGGACACGATTCAAGGAACGTTCTTCTACGACCCCCGCTTCCCGAAGCACAAGGTTGGCGGCAAGTGGTATTATCCTGCTAAAGAAGTGCGTGAATTCTTGTTGCAGTGGTTAGATGGGCAACCACAAAGATAATCTGGCTTCAGTTGAATATGGTGCCGGGAGGGGATGAGGATGGCTATCGTTCACATTGATGATGCTCAGTTAGCCGCAATAATTCGCGAACAGCTTGCTCAACTTATATACGAGGCTAGACAGGCGCAAAGTAAACAGTTGCAGATAGAGCAGACAGTGACTCGGCTGGATCCTATTCTCGACGTAAAAGACGTTGCTTCGTACCTTAAGGTCAGCGTGTTCACCGTTAAGAACCGCCTCCGGTCCGGTGAGCTGCGAGGCTACAAGCAAGGAGGTTACTGGCGCATCAAACGCGAATGGTTACTTGAGTACGAACGATCTTTAACAGGCGAATCGATGCAGGAGGGTGTTCAATAGAGCCATTCTACGATGAGCTTAGGTTGAAGCTGAAATGCGATGTCCAGCATACTCTCGTGGAAACTAACTGACTATCAGGGCAAAACATTGGTTTAGCTTCGGCATTACAAGAAGGGGGAGTTCACATTAATATTATGGGGTGTGCGCAGCTCCCATTTTGGTGGTGATAATTAATATGGGGAAACGACGTTCTATTACTAAACTGAGAATCGGTGGCCATTACTTCGAAGTGGAAGGTAAGCTCGTGGAGATCGACCCTCTTATGACCGATCTACCCGCAAGATGCAAATTGATTTGGGTTGAGACAATGACCGGTAATAAGTACAAACTAGTTAAGAGTAATCGCGAGGCACGAAATGTCTAAGCACTTCAGGCAGATGTATACTTGGCAAGTGGGCGATAAGTGAGCGGACCATTCGCTGGTTCTCAATGCCTTTTACGTCGGCGAGCGGTGGTGGGCTACGAAGATAGTTAAGCCTCCCAGCCTCAACTGTCACCTGACTGTAAAGGCTACTAGAATAAAATACGCGAATAGCTGCTCGAATTCGAACAGTAACCATATAAAAAAAACGAGCCAGCAATGGCTCGTCAATAAAGAGTTTTTGGAGTGGAGGATGATCACCACTCCTTTTCTATTTCGGTGAAGCGGGTATCTGAGCTCAGACTAATGGGTTAGCATAAGAAATTGACTCGCCCCTAGAATCTCTCCAACGTGGCTCATCAACGGTATTTAGCCACAACGCCGAGCTGAAGATAGATGTTAATTCTTCTTCGGCATCAAATCCTTTAAAGATCAGCGGAGCGGGCTTACTATCTGATCGTACAAGTACAGGAATGAAGCGGGTAACGTCCGTCATATTCGAATAACGTCCCCTGGCTGTGCTCAACCACAGATACCATGCGTAGAGTCTAGCTAGACCCAATGTCTCAAATTGTTCGACGCGCTCAAATGCAAACATTCGATCCGGAGTGGAACCCGATAAAGAAAATACCGGCTGCTCCCAGTCAAGTCCTTGTCCGGAGTTGAGGATCCCAATATTAACTGTTGCAGATCGGTAACGAATCACTTTGGAGTAGAACTCATTGAATTGATGAACCCGCTCCCCTTGGCGAACAACGACGCGTTCGAGCTCGGTGACACCGTTAATGCCGATCAAATTGAAGCGGGTCCGCCACTCACTTAATTCGGACCAGAAGATGCTGGAGATTAGACTCCAACGCTTCAGCATGCCGTTATACGAATCCTTGTTGCAGACAAAGATGACACCTTCAGGCAGGCTCTCCCCCGACTCATGGAGATGCTCTAGGTACCGTCTGTAGGACTGAAACTTTTCCCTCAACTTCTCCCCAAACTCAGTCCCCCGGTCCACCTCAAGGAGGTAGCGACCACTTCTGATAAGCAGCTCCCCGTCGGGTTTAAATCGATTAACGATCCCATCTACATCATACTTAACGGATGCATAGCGGTTGTCCCTGTAATCAATCTCGTAATCCGGATAGGAGTGCTTGAGGCGCTCAAGCCGAAGCAGGACGCTTGCGACAATTAGATGATGTAGGATGACAGGGGATGATACTTTAGGGGGCCGCTGCAGGTCGTATGGGAAGTCTCCAAAGTCTCGTTCCCACCCGGTTCCAATATGCCCCGGGTAAATCCCGAACAATTCAGCAGCATACTCGTGACCCGCTTCAGAGAGATAAATCAGGTCTTTGGTGCGACCGATCTTAATTGGTTCGCGAATGATCATTCGTTGCTCCTCGAGTTTCTGAAGATCCTTGTAGGTATTCTTGGTAAACGATTGAGAAGCGGGACGGCCAGTGAAGCGGTAGGACAATTCTTCAATGAGTTGCTCATACAGTAGGCCGCGGTATTCGAACAAGATTTTTACGATCGTCTTTTGCTTTCTCGGCATCAAGTTAGAATGAAAGAGGCTCATTGGCTATTCACCGCCGTTCCTTCCATTTGAGCAATCCATTCATTGATGGTCTCCAACCGAAAGAAGATTCGGTTGCGGATCCGGAAGAATGGAATAGAGCGCTCCCGAACCAAGGCGTAAATCGTGGTGGTCGAGACGCCAAGAAGATCTGCTAAATCAATTACGGTGAGGGTGTTTTTAGACATCGTGAAGCACCTCTTTCGGTTTATGGTCAAATCGTTAGCCCTGGATAAAATAAGTCAGCCGGCGGGCTATCCGGCAATTGTAGTACTCGAGTCTAGTGGAGGGATTGGCGGTAGTTAGCTGTTTACGGGGCTTTAGCCGGGAGAAAATACTGTATTCTTTGCGCTACTACAGACACTACGAGAGTGCTCGTGTCGGCATTGTGGTCTGTAGTACTCGTCATCGTTTGTTTAATTATCGCAAGGTCCTTTTGGACACAAAAATAACGACCTGATATTTTCAGCTCGTTTTCTCATTTGGGCAGACTGCCCCTGTATTTAATTGAAAACCTCATCGAGAGGTAATGGGCCTTTGCAGGCGCTTGAGCACGGCAGTTGCCGTGAAATCGGTCCCCAATTGGCGACACGTTAGGCGGCATAGCCGCAAAGTTGCTACAAATGTGAGGACGAACCTCACAACTACATAATAACTAGTAAATAATGATAATGTCAAATCATCTTCTGCACGCCCAATTGCCCTGGCTTTACCTCCCATGCTTATTTCACCTTTAGTTCGTGATGCTTTTTAGGATCTCAGTCAATGTACCTCTCGGCCGCGAGCACGCGCCATCTTGACCTGTCTTTGCGCTCGGCCGGCCATTCTCGCCAACTCGGGGTCAGACGATAAGCGATCAGGCAGTTACATATGATCCACAGCACTTTTGGTGGGTGTCGGCGAGTATGAGTCTTTCACCCACACGTTGCGGTGGATCCCAAGCTTGCGTTGTTTTAACATGACGGACTGATCGTCGATATCCTCCAGCGGTCCCAGTAACCGTGAACGTCCGTTCGTCTGCCACAGGGAAGCCGATCAGCAGGTCGCCGATCGGCAAGGCTGGTTCTGGTTCTAATTGATTACCGAGTCATTCGACTACTTTAAATTTGTCAATTATGCTTTAAACGTGAGCAATATTATGTTCAGTATAACTGAGTATCAACCACTATAATAATGGGTGATGATCAGTATTCCCTTGAATGTATTCAGAAAAAGCTTTAACGGTCACGCGATTATGCCGTCCATCGTAAGTAGAACTATCTTTGTTATAAGCAGAATATTTACCGAATATTACAAATGAGCCATTGAATTCTCTGATAACAGGTCGAGCTTCTTCAGGTAATCGCATTTCTTTTCCGTTTTCGTCTCGCCCATAATATCCTTGATCCCATACATAGCGTTCCTCATACTCGCCAGGACTAAGCTCGCATAACTCCTCGTATGCACCGTTGGAACTATCATAGATCCCTGAGGGTTTTAACTTTGCTGTTTCAAGGTGAAAATAATACCATTGAGAATCAGAACCGAACGCATAAAAGGTAAGCTTATCTGGTCTAACTATTGTGGCTGTTCCATCACTCAATAATTCAATGCAACCTTGCTCACCGGCTCGACCAGAACCTGTTAAGTCAAAGCCTCCACCACGCGGGCAAAACATATGGTTGGAGTTTCTAACTCTACCGATCAAATCTAAGATTTTTGTAATTTGATCAATCTGAGTCCAGGTAGCTTCATGTATAGCGCCATGTGGGAATATAGAATTTATTAGGTCCGACCATCTTTTCTTTCCTTCGATATCTCGCTTTGAGTGTAATTCAGCAACTTCCTTGTACCATTCCTCAGAATAAGGTTTTGCCACATTAATACCTCCTCAGAAAGATATGCTTATTATAGCATTCAAAAGTTAAAGTTTGGAATACACCCCAATTTCCTCTTTATTTATCTTTCGTGACTAATTCACTTAACGTAGCTGTCGGATACTTTGAGCGCTGATGTCAAAAATAGTACAGAAGAACTTGTCGTTTCTTGGCTGCCAGTGCTATTGGGGGAGTTTTGCAATCTGCATCAATTTCAAATAGATCTCACCTCGCCAAAGTTAATCAGAATAGGATCCTTGGCGCAAACCTATGGCTCCTTATATTGAACCGCAAGACAGGGTATGAAGGTTGCTATTGTTAAAGGGTTCATTCCTCAGGAATGTAGAACACAAGAGATATTCTGAATTTTGGATACACAAAAACCATCGGATTGCTCCGATGGCTCGTGTGGGTTCCTCTAGGGAACCAGAGTATGTGATTGCATTGTATTGCAAGAGCCCCTCGAAGGAGCCTGAGTTGTTACTTCTTAGAACAGTATACGCTGGATTGAGTCAAAACGCAACTAACAGTTGCCCTTATAGCTGGGGGCCAGGCGCAGGTGGGGTGTTTCCCGCGCTTCTGAGGTTCTGAGGACGGTTTAAGCCTTTAGTAGTGAAGCGGTCCGATATTTTTGCATATAGATCCTTTAATTTCGGCACAGGGATAACGATAATCTGATCTCCAGATCTTAGAGGTGCCTTGATTCTTAACTTGCTCACCGCTCTCATCTGACTTACTTTTGCAATGCTTTTGGTGCCCTGCGGATAACGGCTAAGAGTGTTAATCTCGGGTATCTCACCTAAGTCGACATCATTCCAGTTAACGGCTTTGTTTGGTCGTTCAGATCCTAGAGGAATGACCATAACAGTATGCGACGATTTAGCGTTGTCCTCCACAACAATAGCAAAGTGACTGCCCCCGAGTTCGGATCCAGGGTTATATCCTAACTCCACAGATAGCACAGTGCCTGCACTGTAACTTAAAGTTTCAGTTAATGGATCAAACGTAGGCTCCCTTTGGAGATAGGTACTGTAGAGTTGCAGCCAGTCCACCATGAGTTGTTGATTAAATGAGTTCATTGTTAGGATTTCGGACTTCAGCTGCATCAAGGCGGCATCTATCCCACCACTAGCATTCCCTGACGACACATCTTTACCCCCTTCGCGTCTTAACTACATAATCATCATAAATTTGCCGTCAGAAAATGTCAGCAATTTTATTTCGCCGAAACTAGTCAGAGGATAATTTACTCGACCGGAACGACGACTGGCGTGATGTCTTTGTGTAGCCTCGGCATACGGATAACAAGGCGCGGTTGCTGCCGGGCAAGCATGCTTGGGATCCGCGGGGAAAAGAATAGCACGATCGGGTTTGTGCCGGCTTTACGTGATCGAGGAGGGGATTGACGAGTTCCTTTCCGACGTCTACGTCGCCGGCTCCATGTCTAACCACTACACATATGCTGCCATCATGTTCGGTTGCAACAGAAAACCCGCTCCTTTACAAATAAGAAGGGTGGGTTGAATTACAAATGGAAGGTAACAGGGCATTGTCGCTTTATTGTTCTTTACCTTTAATTATCAAACGTTATCATGAATTTTTGCGGCAGTTTTGCGGCAGGTACGAATTGGAGAGGAAGAGGAGAGGCATAAGGACAAATGGACGAAAAAAAGAGAGCCCTTGTAGTTCTAAGGCTCTCGGTCGCTTATGTATGGTGATCTGAACAGGGATCGAACCTGTGACCCCCACCCTGTCAAGATGGTGCTCTCCCAGCTGAGCTATCAGATCAAGTAGTGACTTACGTCAACAGCGACATTTAATATAATATCAACTTGGACGTCGTAAGTCAACACATTTCTTGAAATTTGTTTCGATCAATTCTCGTCGTCTTCCCACTTGCGGGAATAGGCTTTCTTCGTGACGGCGAGAACGAGCCAAATGATGAGTACCGTAATGATGCCTGCGATGACATAAGTCGTAACCAACGTTCATCATCCTTCCGTTCGCGATCCTGCTCCATTATAGCCGATTCAGGGCGAAAGTTAAAGGATCGATCTCGTATTTCACGTGCTGGTCGATGAACGTCATCAAACCTGTGCGGCCGATAAAATCAGGCTGATTGTCGCCGTAATGCATCAGATGAGTAATCTTCTGGATGTCGGGCGGCAGCGTCAGCAACTGAGACAGGCAAGCATGGACGACGCCTGGCGGATGAAGCTGGCAATCGTGGAAGATCAGACGGATATCCTGTTCTTCGACAAGCGACTGCAGCAAGTCGTAGTCGAACAGCATGTCCCCGGAGTAGAAGAAATGGTCGTTAATAACAAGCGAGTAGTTCGGTTTATTGGGAATGTGTGGCGTTCTGAGCAATTTGATGCGGAGACCCGGCAACACTTCGTAGGCGGTTCCTTCCGACATCGGATAGACGTCGAAGTAAGACTCAAGGGAAGGCATCTCGTCTTGGTACATGCCGCCCTTCAACGAAGACTCCCATAACGTCTCGACGAGCGTATCCGCAATGTAGAGCTTCGGCTTTCTTTTATAAATGAATTTCATCTGGAACCCGAATTCTTCAAGTCCCCCGATGTGGTCCGCGTGGATGTGCGTGAGCAGTACGGCATCGATCTGATCGAACGTGATTCCGAGTTCGTATAGCGACTTCGGAGCCGTTATTCCGCAATCGACCAGCAAGGTTTGGCCATTCAACGTAAATAAAGCATTATTGTTATGGAACGCTTTAGCGAAAGCGCTTCCTGTACCTAGCATTTGTACGTTCAATCGAGAGCCTCCCTAGCGCCTGTCCGCGTTACGTTTCATTGTTTTACTGTACCATATTTTACCTCGTTAAAATAGACATTTTCTAAACAACCGCATAGGTAAGCAGTAGCGCCGCGGAACGTCGCCGCATAGGCTGATCGAAGGCAGGTTCATTGCTGTCAGCGTAACGGGAGGTAGATTCCGATTGGCGAAAGGGAAGAAGAAGAAGAAGGCGTCTCATTCGACGGATTCAAGGAGACCGCAGATGAGAATCGTGACGTCCGACGTATGTGCCGTATGTAAAACCCCGTGCGCGCGGGGGTTGAGGTATTTGGCGCGAATGAGTCAGCCGGGCGAGATCGGCAACGGCGTGCCGTGCGTTCTAACGTTACCCGGACGTAAATAGATTGTTGTAAAGGCCTCGTTCGTATGCGATACCCCTGCATGCATTTCCCGGGCAAGCGCAGGCTTCGCCACGTTCCGACAGCCGCATGCGACCGCCCGTACGCGGACATCCGATAAAATTGAAGAAAAAATCGTTCGCCCGCGCAACTTTCTGTCCCATTGTCGGTATAACCAAATACAGACAGGAATGCGAGTCGGAAGGACGGCGATGGGTTGCATGAAATTTCGTAAGCTATTGATCTCCACGTTAGCGATCGCCTTATTGGGCGGTACTGCCGTATACGCGGCGGATGCGGTCATACAGAAGATGCGCGTCGTGGTGAACAAGAAGGAAGTCGACGACGCGGGCTTGCTCGTGGACGGCAAATCCTATGTATCGGTAAAGGCGTTAAGCGAGAAGGTTGACGGGATTTTCCTATGGGACGAAGGTGCGAAGAAGGTATCGATTTATAAGCCTAACGTGCATATGATCACCAGGAAAGACGGCAACATGTTCACCGACGTGCCTAAAGGATATAAAGTCAAATTCAACGTGTTCTCGCAGATCGACAGCTTGAAGGTCGACATCAGCGCGTTCAAGGTTACGATCGACGATCCGTACGGAGAGAGCACTTGGATCGACGGCCGTTCCGCGAACGACAAGGATTTCCCCGAAGTCGGCAAAGAAAACTTCTACTTCCTGACCAGCGATATAACGTACTCGTTCGATAGCGCGGGCAAATACGTGATTCGTTTCTGGATGAAGCCGGACGGAGAGAGCAACTATCAAGTCGTGTCCGAGAAAGTCATTAACTCCAAATAACCGCGTTACGGCCAGCGCTTCCTTCCTTAGGGATAGGAGGCGCTTTCGTTTGACCGGTGCTGGGTGAAATGATACGATACGGGAGTAGGTAAAATCAACCGATTAAACGGAGGTTCTCCATGAGCGACCATATCCACGACGAGAATTGCGACCACGAACACGACGAGATGGTGTTCGTCGTAACGGACGAGGACGGTAACGAGCACGAGATGGTGCTTGTCTATACATTCGAGACGGGCGACCAAGCGTACGCGGTGCTGCTTGATCGCAACGATCCTGAAGACGACGGCGTTATTTTCCGCATCGAGGAAGAGGACGGCGAAGAAGTGCTCGTGAACATCGAAGACGATCAAGAGTGGGAAAAAGTAATGAAGGTGTATGAAGAGCTCGCGGCCCAAGAGAATCAGAACGGCTAAGAGTGGTGTTGCCCGTACATTCATACCACAAGGGGCTAGTCCAGGAGGTCTGATCGACCTGCTGGGCTAGCCCCTTCGTCGTATTATTTGCGCGGATTATAATAGATCGTTCTTCCGTTGAACATCTTCACTTCGGCTTGAAGCTTGCGCCCGATCCACTTGCACAGCTCGTTGGCCTTCGCCTTGTCGCCATGAGTGGCACCGTCCGGAAGCACGACATGGATATAGGGAATGACCGTGCCGTCTTCTTCCTTCTTGTCGGTTCCGAACACGATGTAATTGTACATCGGATTGTTGCCCTTCAAGTAGAACCATCTGTCGCCCGCGTCGGGCTTCGTCTCCACACGGTAAGGGAATGCCGCTTCCTCGTATTCCCAGCCAAGCTGCTTGCCGGTTAACGAAACCTGCTGCCTATAATGGGTTAGCTGCTCTTTGACGCCGTTCAGATCGATATCGGCCAGCGCAGAGCCTTGAACAAGACGTATGTAAGCGCTTTGACTCATCGGATCCACCCCCACGCCCATCATAGCATCCAGCATAATCGTTTGGCAACGATTGCCTTATTGTCGAGGTCAGGCTCTCCATGGTAAAATAATCATAATATTCAGACAACTATAACGCGAGGGAGGGAGCGACATGCTGGACCAGCTGTACGACGTGATCGAATCGTCTAACGTTAATTTTGTAGGGTGCGTATCCGAAGCCACCAGATTCGATTTCGCAATCGTCTATACGAATCTCTTCTACGGCAAACCGCTCGTCGTATGCATGCAAACCGGCCGCTCTTCTCCGCTGTGCGCGGACGATCTCCAGGACATGGACCTTATGCGTTCTAAATTTCAGCTTCCGAACGCGCAGGCAGCGGAAGAGCTGCTAGCTCTGCTAAGGAACAGGCTGCCCGTATTATCGAGCAGCGAGCAATTTTAAGTTTTGGCTAGCGTATAGCGGTAGATGACGGAGCGCTCTTCTTCTTTCAAGTAGGGCGCTTCGTTACGGAACAGAAGCTGATCTCCTTCACGCTTAACGTAGGTGAGATAATCGCCGCGGCCGACGAGCGGCTGCGTATAATTCTCCGTGATTTCGAATAGGCTCGGATCGAGCAAGTGCTTGTTCAAAAGCACGGTTTCTTGCGTGCGACGATCGTATAGCTTCAGCATACCTGACTGATTGGCCCGCAGCAGCAGGAAATCCTCGTCCATTCCTTCCACATAGTAGTTGTCTTTCTCGCCTCCGATTCGGACAAGATCGAGCTTCTCCATCACTCGTCCCGTCCCGTCTTCAATCAGCCTAAGCTGCTTGCCGTTCGTAAGCACGATCGTATCTCCGTAACTGATATCGTCTCGCGGCACGCGTTCGTAGAAATACGCGGACGATTGGCGAATAACTCCGCGGTTTTTGAGGACGATCTGGTACTGTTGATAATGGATGTGAGGCTCGCCTGAATTGTCCGTTATCGTCAATAGCAGCAATCCGCCTTTCGTCTTGCGAAACCGATACGTTACGTTGCCGAGTATCGGCGCAAGATCGATTAGCTTGCGTTCGATCCCTTCGACGTTGTCCTTCAGCGTCAGCTCTCCGGTCTCGAAGTCGAGAGAGTACGTTAACCGACCGTAAGGGATTCGAGCGCCTAAGTCTTTGCGCAGACCCTTGGCCGATACGACTTGTTGCTTAGGGTCCCAAGACACCTTGGAGCCTCGAAGCGCCGTGACGAGAAACCTTGCGGGAACGAAGATCTGCTCTCCTCGCTTGAACGGAATTCCGCCGAGCTGGACGGCTTTGCCGTTGAGTTCCCCGGTGGACTTGCCTAGCGTGATCGTAAAACTCGTGCGGAACCCTTCGTACTTCACTTTATGCTCGTTAGAGAGAATGAGGCAAAAGAAGGTCATTGTAGCTACGATCGCGTCCATGCCGATATAAGAGACGCCTTGCTTCACGATCGCTTCGCCGGTCAGCGTCGTGCCGTCCGTCCATTCGAATCGATAGGTGGGCGAAGGCAGCGTCGTCGCGTTTGTTGCTTGAGCGGAAGCAGGAGCGAATCCGGTTAAAGCTAGGGTAATCGCAAGCATGAGCAGCAATAGTCGGTGCGTGTATGTCATAGAGTGATCATCATCCTTTCGAGCTTCGAGAGCAAAGTCGTCGAAAGGTTAGACGTTCCGAATTACCTAAAGTTCCAAGTTTAGGAAAATAAAATAACTCTGTCTCCCAGTGCTCCGGGAAACAGGGTTTATTCGGATTAAGAGATTGCGGTTTCTTCTACGATAACTTTGACGAACTCGATCGTGCGATCCTCCGGCCCTTTGACCGGCAAGCCGACTTCGATGTGATCGACGATGTAATCGATGTTCTCTTGCGAGATGACTTCGCCCGGCAGCAGAATCGGGATACCCGGTGGGTATACATAGATGAATTCGGCGATAATACGGCCTGCCGATTCGCGGAACGGTACGAGCTCCGTCTCGCCATAGAACGCGTCGCGCGGCGTTAAGGAGAGGTGCGGGATATCCGGGATCTCGACGACGACTTCTTGAATCGAGTTCGCTTGGCCGATATACGCGTCGGATAAGGCTTGCAGAGCTTGAAGCAGAATCGCGATCGAGCTTTCGTCATCCCCTGGCGTAATGAGGCAAAGGATGTTGTACATATCGCTCATCTCGACTTCGAGATTGAAGTGCTCGCGAAGCCAGTTCTCCGCGTCGTAGCCGGTAATGCCGAGCTTGCGGACATGAACGGTCAGCTTCGTCGGGTCGAAGTCGAAGATCGCTTCCTCGCCAAGCAACTCTTCGCCGAACGAATACATTCCTGGAATCCGGTTGACCGCTTCTCGCGCGGAATTAGCTAACCCGACCGTACGGTCAGCCAGCTCTTGGCCGCGCAGCGCCAACTGTCTGCGCGCCGTATCGAGCGATGCGAGCAGCGGATAGGAGGTAGACGTCGTCGTCAGCAAGCTCATGATCGTCTGCACGCGCTGCGGGTTGACGAGTTTGCCTTGCAGATTCAAGATCGAGCTTTGCGTCATCGAACCGCCGAGCTTGTGCACGCTCGTCGCGGCAATGTCTGCGCCGGCCTGCATGGCGGACAGCGGAAGCTTGTCGGAGAAATGGATCAACGCGCCGTGCGCCTCGTCCACCAGAACCGGAATGTCGTATTCGTGGACGAGATCGACGATTTCCTTCAGATGGGTACATACGCCGAAGTACGTCGGGTTGATGATCAGAACAGCCGCGGCGTCCGGATGACGCTCGAGGGCGCGACGCACGGACTTCGTCGTCACGCCGTGGTCGATGCCGAGGTTGCGATCGCGAACCGGAGACAAGAAGACCGGGCGCGCGCCGGCGAAGATGATGGCGGACAATACCGATTTATGGACGTTCCGGGGAACGATGATTTTATCGCCTGTGCCGCAGACGGACAGGATCATCGTCATGATCGCCGAGCTTGTCCCTTGGACGGAGAAATAAGTGACGTCCGCGCCGAACGCGTCCGCGGCAAGCCGCTGCGCTTCCTGGATCACGCCTACGGGTTGGTGCAGATCGTCCAACGGGGCGATGTTGATCAAGTCGATATTCAGTACGTTAGGGCCGATATATTCGCGGAATTCCGGGTCCATTCCGGAGCCCTTCTTGTGACCGGGAATGTGGAATTGTACGGGATTCTGCTCCGCATGCTTGCGAAGCGCGTCGAATAAGGGGGTGCGTTGATGATCCATGGGATGCCCCTGCCTTTCTTGATAACCTTCCATAAGGGAACAACGTATTGCAAACAAGCATGAGTATAACAAAAATAGGGGGGAAATCAATGTTTGTCCGATCTTCTCGCAACTTGTCACCAAAACGTCATCAGAATCCCATTTGGAACATCGATTCACGTATGCTACCATCTAGTATATATTGAGGCGCCGATGCGTGCCTGCTACTGCCTACATAAGAGGAGAGAACAGCTTTGAAAAGCAAATTGGCAATCGTTGGGCTCATGCTCTTCACCATCTTCATCGGCTTCGGCATCATTATTCCCGTTCTGCCTCAGCTCGTCAGCGACGTAAGCGCGGAATCGGCGAACTGGCACACCGGCGCGATGCTCGCGATCTACTCGCTCATGTCGTTCATTCTAAGCCCGGTATGGGGAAGGTTATCCGAATCGATCGGAAGACGTCCCGTCATTATGATCGGCGTGCTGGGATTCAGCTTAAGCTTCTTGCTCTTCGGACTGTCTGGCGACAGTCTCGTCCTCATGTATGCTTCGCGCGTGCTCGGGGGGTTATTCTCCGGAGCCGTCGTATCTTGTATCGTCGCGTACGTAGCGGATATTACGACCGAGGAAGATCGCACGAAGGGGATGGCGGTCGTCGGCATGAGCATCGGGCTCGGCTTTACGTTCGGTCCGGGGTTCGGCGGTTTCCTGAGCGACATCTCGCACCATACGCCGTTCTTCGCGGCTGCGGGACTGTCGTTCGTCGTCTTCATCGCCGCGCTGCTCAAGCTGGAAGAGTCGCTGCCGCCGGAACGCCGCGCATCGCGTTCGCACGATGCGAAACCGTCCCGTTGGACGGCTTTCCAAGGACCGCTCAAAGCGCTTTACGTGCTTGCTTTCTTCGTAACGTTCTCGCTGGCGATTCTGGAATCCACCCTGCAGCTGTACGGAATGGATAAGTACGATGTTACGCCGAAGCAGATCGGACTCATGTTCTTCTTCTGCGGTCTGGCTGGCGCGCTCATTCAAGGCGGGGTCGTCCGTAGACGCGTGAAGAAAGGGCAGGAGGGAGCTTACATCGCGCTTGGGCTTGTCATCTCGGCTGCCGGCTTCTTCTTGTTGCTGACCGCCAACAGTTGGGGTCTCGCAACGGTGTACTTGTGCATCTTCGGCATCGGTAACTCTCTCATTAAACCGTGCGTAACGTCGCTCATCACTCAGAAGACTACGGTCGGCCAAGGGATCGCTTCCGGTCTAAGCTCGTCGATGGACAGCCTCGGGCGGATCGTCGGACCGCTGCTCGGCGCGGGACTTCTCGCCATCACCGGTTGGCTGCCGTTCGTCGTATCGGGCGCCCTGTCGCTTGCGGCGCTCGGGTTGCTCGCGCAGTTCCGGAGCATGAGCAAGCGGGCGGCAAGCTCGCATACGTAATTTCGTTAGACGCCGAAGAACCTCCGATATCCCCTTCGCTCAGGAAGGCGGGTGTCGGAGGTTTTATGTTGTGCCGACGGCGAAATAGCGGCGAATCGACAGTTATTTTTCGAGGAATCACCGGGTAACTCGAAATAACAACAAATCGATAGTTATTTTCGCGAGTGTGGAGCAACTTGGTTTCGACGAGGGCAAATAACTGCAGATGGTTGTTATTCAGCCCACTTGTGCCCGGAACCAATGTAATAGCTGCAAATGGCTGTTATTTTACTCTGCTGTCGTCGACGCGGCCTTCGCGATCACTATCGCCGCTCATTCGGAACCCTCCGGCGCCCGGTATCCCAAACCCCGCAGCACATATTGAAGCGTCGCTTCTCTTTCTTCGCCGTCGTTCCAATCGTCGGGCGCGATCAGGAATCTCGTGATCAAGTAGCCGAAGAGGGAGGAGCCCGCCAGCCGAATCGTCGTGAGCGTCGGCATCGCCTCGATCTGCCCTTGCGCGCGGTAATGCTCGAGCGCGCGAGTGATGCGCGGCAGCATTCTCTGACCGACTACGCCAAGGAACCGATCTCGCAGCTCGGCGTGGAAAGGCACTTCCTGAAGCATGATGCGAATGACTTTAATATGGGCCTCGACGAAGGCGATTCGATTGTCGAGTATCGCCCGGACGAAGCCTTCGAACGTCCGATGCGGCGTATCGAACAGCGGGTACAAATCGCGCAGGACGAAAGGCTCGATCAATCTCGCGGCGATCGGAGAGACGACGGCATAAAGCAGATCCTTTTTCGTCTTATAGTGCCGGAAGATCGTCCCCTCGGCTACTTCCGCCCGTTGCGCGATTTCGCTCGTCGCGGCGCCGGAATACCCTTTCTCCGCGAACACTTCGATCGCAGCCCGGACGATCCGCGCTTGCTTCTCGGTCATACGTTCCCCGTCGTCATTGCGAAGGAGTTCTTCCATCCATTGTTCAAGCGAATCATTCATCGTTGTACCTCCAATCCGATCGTCATCATATTCGGCGGTGCTTGCGCAACGCTAAGACATTGAGCGTCGCGAACGCGAGAGAGAAGCAGAAGAGCGCTAGCGCGTCCGGCCATACTTCGCTCCAACCCGCGCCGCGAAGCATAATATCGCGCAATGCATCGGAGCCGTAGAAGAGCGGCAAGAAGTGACCGAGCGCCTGCAGCCATTCCGGCATCGAATCCAGCTCGATCAGTCCGGCGAAGAAAATTTGCGGAATGATGATAAGCGGGATGAACTGAAAAATTTGAAACTCGTTCTGCGCGAAGGCCGATAATAGCGTTCCTAAAGTGAGCGCGGCAATCGCAAGCAACAGATTCATCATAAGGACAATGAACATGGAACCTTCCAAGGCGATGCCCAGCACGCCCGTCGCGAACCATGCGATTAACGTAGCTTGAAGCAGCGTGAAAATCCCGAAACCTAGCAAATAACCCACGACGATCTCCCAGCGTCGAAGCGGCGTGGCGAGCAGCCGGGCAAGCGTCCCCGTCGTACGCTCGCGGAGGAAGGAAACCCCGGCGATCAGGAAGACGAAGAAGAACGAGAAGAAGCCGACGAGCACGGAGCCGTAATAATCGAATATATTCAGATCGCCCGAGCCGTGAAGGAATTCGACGGAAGGTTTAAGCTGCTCGGGAATGAACGGCTCGAGCGCTCCCTGCAAGGCCGACATCACGTTGCGATTCTTCGTCGGGCTGCTCCCTTCGAGCAAGACTTGCGGCTGACCGTCGCGTATGGATACGAGAGCGTCGAGATCGGCATGCTCCAGCGCTTGCATGGCGGAAGCCTCATCGTCGAACTCCGTCATATCCACTTCGGCGGAAGCCAGCGCGGCAACGATCTGATGCGGAACGTCTAGGGTGCCAACGCGCGGATTGACGGATTGGCCTTCAAACACGAATTTCATGAGCGTCAGCACGAGAAGAGGGGCGATCAACATGAGCGCCAGCGTACGTTTATCTTTCAGAATTTGGCGGACGATTCGAAGGGCTAGCGCGCGAATTCTCATTGTGCGCCACCTCCATAAGCGACGAATGCTTCTTCCATCGAAGCTGCTCCCGTTGCCGACTTCAATTCTTCGGGGCTTCCTGCTGCGATGACCTTGCCATCCCTAATCATCGCCAGCCTGTCGCATTTGTCCGCTTCGTCCATCACGTGCGTCGTTACGAGGATGGTGACGCCCAGCTTGCGCAATTCGTCCAGCTCCTGCCAGATCGACTTGCGGAGCACGGGATCGATGCCGACGGTCGGCTCATCCAGCACCAGCACCTCCGGCTCGTGCATCAACGCAACCGCCAGCGATAGCCGCCGTTTCATCCCTCCGGAGAATAACGCGACTGGGTTGCCCAGCTCGCCCGACAGGTTCACGAGCTCGGCAGCCTCTTGCATTCTCCTAGCAAGCCCCGCACCCTTCATTCCGTACAACGAGGCGAAGAAGGCGAGATTCTCCCGCGCGGTCAGCTCGCCGTATAGCGCGTCCGATTGAGCCATATAACCGATGCGGGCCAGCATGCTAAGCTGCGGCATTGGTTCGCCAAGCAGTTTGACCGTTCCGCCGTCAGGAACGTCGAGCCCGGTGATGAGCCTTACGAGCGTTGTTTTCCCCGAACCCGACGGTCCGAGCAAACCGAATATTTCGCCTTTACCGACTTCGAGGCACACTTGATCGAGCACGGCGCGTTTGCCATACGTTTTGGATACCCGCTCTACGACAATGCACGGACCAGCGGATACACGGGCTTCGGTGGCCGAAGCGGACATGCGTCATTTCCCCTTTTCGCAAGTGAGTGATTACTCACTCTCATTATAAACCATCAGGTTAAAAAGTACATAAAAAAGGAAACGGCGCTAACACATTGTTAACAAAAACGTGATAGGATGGGCTTTGCGTTCATATCCCGTTCATATTCAAGCGATACATTGGAACAGAAATAGCGGGAAGGAGACTTCAGCCGTAAATCGACTCCGACTTGAGTCCAGGTATAAATCCGGTCTTGAGCCGTTTTTGCGCGAAGGGCAGACCCGTTATGCTTGTAATGTGAATGACGAGAAGAAAATTATGGAGTTGGAAGGGGAAAATTTTAAAGTGAGGTCTTTTATTCAAGGAGCATTTCGCAACAAGTCGGCCATTGCTATCTTAATCGTAATGGTGCTTGGTCTTGGAATCTTCAGTTATTTTAAGCTGCCGATGGAGCTCGTTCCTGAAGCCGATAACCCGCAGGTAACCGTATCGGTCATCGGACCGGGTTATGATGCCGCCTCAATGGAGCAATCGGTGACGAATCCGCTGGAGCAGGCTCTGGCAGGCATTAAAGGCAAGACGAATGTTTTCTCCACTTCGGGAGACGGTTTCTCCCAAGTCAATCTAAACTTCGATTCCAGTACGAACATGAAGGAAGCGAAGCAGGAAGTCGAGCGCGCCGTGAATGCCGTTCAGCTTCCGGAACGCGTATCGCCTCCTTACGTCGTGCAATTCAACACTTCGATGATTCCGATCTCGTTCGTCTCTCTGACGTTCAACGAAGGAGTCACGGAAGCACAGAAGGAGAAGCTCGAGCAGCTTGTCGGCGATACGTTCCGCGATATCAAAGGTGCTGGCGAAGTGCAACTGTCCGGCAAAACGCTTCCTAAGGTGACGGTTACGCCGGATCTTGCCAAGCTCGCGGACAAAGGCGTACCGCTTCAAGCGTTGTACGGCGTTCTGCAAGGGCGCAGCGCTTCGGCTTCGATCGGCGAGAGCACGATAGGCGGCCAGATCGTTAACCTGAACGTACAAGGAACGCTCAGCGACGTAGATTCGTTGAAGAAGCTCCCGGTAACCCAAGGCGTCGTACTTAGCGACGTGGCGGAAGTTCAGTTGGTCGACGATAAAGAAAGCGTGAACCGCATCGACGGCAAAGACGCGCTCATGTTGATCGTATCTAAGAGCGCCAGCGCAAACGCGGTAGAAGTCGGCGAAGGCGTCGACAAAGCCATCGAGAAGCTGAACGCGGAAAACAAAGAGATCGACCTGCGCGTTATGATCAGCACTTCCGAGCAAGTCGTACATTCCGTCAACAGCATGATGCGCGAAGTCCTTATGGGCGCGCTGTTCGCGACGATCGTCATTCTGTTATTCATGCGGAATGTTCGGGCAACGCTGGTTACGATCATCTCGATCCCGTTATCTCTCGGAATGACTCTTTACATGCTCGACATGTCCGGCATTACGCTGAATATTCTTACGCTAGGCGGCGTTGCGGTTGCAGTCGGTCGTCTGGTCGATGACAGCATCGTCGTTATCGAGAATATTTTCCGTAGACTGCAGAAAGAAAAATTCTCCGTCGATATCGTCATCGACGCTACTCGCGAGGTAGCCAGAGCCATTACGGCTTCTACGTTGACGACGGTTGCGGTGTTCCTGCCGATGGGCCTGCTTCGCGGCAGCTTGCAAGATTTCTTGCTTCCTTTCGCGTTAACGGTTACTTACTCCTTGTTGTCTTCGTTGCTGGCCGCATTGACCGTCGTTCCGCTGCTCAGCGCCGGCGTGTTGAAAAACTCGACGATCAAAGAGCACAATCCGAGCAAACGGTTCATGAACTTCCTTCGTTGGAATCTTCGTTTCAAATGGGTGCCGATTCTCATCGCGTTCGTGCTGCTTATCGGTTCGGTCGGTACGTACTTCTCCATGCCGAAGGGCGCGCTCGACCAATCCAGCGCGGATACGTTAACGATCTCGCTCGAATACAAGCCGGATACGCCGCTTAACGAAGTATTCGAGAACGGCAAGAAGCTGGAAGCGTTCCTAATGAGCCAGGAAGAGCAAGAATGGGTTAACATGTCGATGGGCAACAGCGCGGATGCTGCCAAATACGGCGGCGTACAATCGCCGACGCTCGTATCGTACATGGTCCAAGTTAAAGACGGCGCAGACGCGGAGAATATTATCAACGCGGTCGAAGCGGAACGCGGCAACTATCCTGGCGCCGATCTGACCGCGGGAGCAGGAAACTTCATGGGCGGAAGCAGCACGCAAGTGTTCGTCGACGTCACCGGCAACGATCTGGAGCAAATCTCGAAGACGTCCGAAGAAGTGATCGCGGCCATCAAACCGATCAAAGACGTTCTGAAAGTCGAAAGCAACCAAGAAGAGAAGAAGACGAGTTACACGCTCAGAATCGATCCGACCCAAGCTAAAGCGGGAGATATCTCCACGCAACTGCAAGGCATGCTGAACCCGGTACCGATCGGTACGATCAACAGCGGCGGTCAAATCTTGTCGGTCGTCTTGAATCCGGTGCTTAAACCGCAATCCGAGACCGACCTTGCCAACCTGACCGTCATGACCGACGAAGGTGCTAAACCGGTTTCCAGCATTGCGGAATGGGTAAAAGAAGAGAAGTCGACGCAGTTCTACCATAAAGACGGTAAAAGCTATGTCCGCGTATCCGCAACGGTCGAACCATCTCAACTGTCGATCGTAGGCGCGGAAATCAGCAAGGAAATGAATAAGATTACGCCTCCGGAGGGCGTTAAGCTCAACGTTGGCGGCGCGCAAGCCGATCAAGCGGCAGATTTCATCGACCTGTTCATCATGGGCCTAGTCGGCATCGCAGTTGCTTACTTGATCATGGTGGTTACGTTCAAGACGCTCCGCGCTCCGCTCGCGGCGCTGTCCACGATCCTATTCGTTCCGATCGGCGCGGTGCTTGGTCTCTTGATTGCCAATATTACGCCGGACTTTACCGCAATCTTCGGAGTTGTCATGCTGATCGGCGTCGTGGTCACCAACGCGATCGTGTTGCTAGACCGCGTAAGACAGAACGAAGCTGCCGGCATGACGATCCGCGAATCGCTGATCGAAGCGGCCGGAACTCGGATGCGTCCGATTCTCATGACCGCAATCGCGACGATCTGCGCCATGCTTCCGCTCGTGTTCGGAACGTCGGATAGCGGCAGCATCGTATCCCAAAGCTTGGCGATCGTCGTTATCGGCGGCTTGGCAGTCGCAACGCTGCTCACGCTCGTCATCGTACCTTGTATCTATGAATTGCTGTTCTTCCGTAAATCCGCGAAGCAACGCAAAGCGGCGGCTAACCAAGCTACTGTGGCTGCGTAAAGGGATTTAAGCATCATGGATTAAAGAGAATAAGAAGGAGCTGCAGTCTTAAGACTGCAGCTCCTTTTTTGTCGACTAAACTACAAAATTTTCAATAGTTGTGCAGGAATTCTCCGAAATTTGTAGAATTATCCCATGAGAATTTCAACTTATTCTATTGGAGGAAGAATATGTATTGTAGCCAATGCGGTACCCACTCGGAAGAACAAGCGCAATTTTGCGGTAAATGCGGTGCGCCGTTTCAAGCGGCCACGCAACAATCGCCGACAGAGGCTCCGCGGTATCAAGCTTTCTCGAACGTATCCACGCAAGAAACAGCGGAAGTCGGGGTCAAATTCGCGGGATTTTGGATCAGGGTTGCCGCCTATTTACTCGATATGGTTTTCTACTATATCGCGATTTTCGTCTTTGGTTTGATTGTTGGCGTTTCGGCATTCGCCAGCGGAGATGTCAACACGGCTGCAGGATTGGTTGTCCTCTATTACCTTGTAATCGTATTCGGATTTTTACTTTATAAGACGCTCATGGAATCTTCCTCTAAGCAAGGGACTCTCGGCAAGATGATCGTAGGCATTAAAGTAACCAAACTTGACGGCGATAAAATTTCGTTCGGCCGTTCGATCGGCAGATATTTCTCCATGATCTTGTCCGGTGTGATCCTATACATCGGATTCATGATGGCAGGTTGGACAGAGAAAAAGCAAGCGCTGCACGATATGATCGCGGGTACCAACGTAGTCTATAAACGTTAATCTTTAACGATTGAACAAAGCTTCATCATAAGAAACCGCGCCTCGTTATCGAGGCGCGGTTTTCGTTTAGGCCATAGCCATTCGGTACAGCGGCAGGACCTTCGTGAACGTCTGTTCAGCCAGCTTCACGAACGCTTCTCCGTCCATGCGAAGCGCTTCGTCGCGCTGGATATGGATGCCGCAGGTGAGTTCGGCGGCTTTGACCGTCTTCAGACGGACGAACAGCTCCGCGAGTTCCTCGTCGCTCAGGCTCGCGTGCGGCAGCCCTTCAGGCACCATATGGTCCTTCGACCATACGAAGCCGCTTGACACCGACTTGCGAACGGAAGCGAGCTCGGTAAGCGCGCGATCCGCGAATTCGGCTTTGCGGGGGCACTCATAAATGATCGCGAACTGAATGAATACGTGCGTCGACCAAAGACCGATCTGAAAGTGAGGATAAGCCTTATAGCCGCGTTTGTTATTGGCATACGCGACCCAGGTGTCGCTCGGCGGGTTGATGGTGCGCCGCGCATGCTTGGCTACGTGCGGGAACATCGTCTCTCCGCATAGGTTGCTTAGAAAATCGGACAGTCTATCGCCAAGCTGGTGCAGCTTCGGCCGCACGGTCTCGATTAACGCGTTCATGCGCGGCTCCAGACCGTCAATCTCGAACACGGCGAAATCATCTTTTGTAAATCCCGTAAAAGGGATCGTTGCGGTTGTCGGAATACTCATCTGACGGGCGTCTCCTAACGTTAGTTCGAATAGTTGTGCGGTTGTATGGAATATATTATATCACTCCGCCAGGCGGCGTGGTAACGGTTCCCGCAGGTCTCTCGACGGTTAAAATTGGTCGTTTCGTCGCTCGAAAATAGTCAAGAAACCAAGTTGCCATAACATAAGATGGAGTATAAGATATAGCTAAGCAAGAATATTCAGATAATTCGGTCAACAACTCAAACCGCGCGATGAACGCAGGAGGGGGGATGGCCGTGAACCGCAGTCACGAAGTGGAATATTGCAACCTCGAGCTTCGATTCGATCGCCGTCAGATCCAGAATCTCATCCGCGAGCTTATCCAGGAAGGGTACTCGCTGTACTGGAACGAGAACGATCATCTGTTCATCGTCTCCGTACGCACCGGACGCAAGCTGCTGAAGCTGAAGTTCCAGCGGGTGCTTGATCGCTATAAGATGATCGGCGATTACTTGGTCAAAGACGAGAAGCTGGCGCAGTGGATCGAAAAGCTCATTGGCGAAACCCGCGGTCACGCCATTGTGAAGAGATTCCGCGACCGTCAAGTGCTTAGCATTGAAAACATTATGTTCGGCGAAATTATCCGTCTCGTGGAGGTGTCCGGCATGGAACATCGGATTATTTATCAGAAGAGGCCTCAAATAACGATCGAAGACATGGTCCAGGCGTTCAGATCGAAGCGGGCCGAGCATCGTGCGGGCGTTCTACGTTTAGAGATCGACTATGAGCTGGCCGTGCTTCACGAAGCTTTAGCGGAAGGGCGCACGGAGGACGCGGAGACATGCAAGGAAAAGCTGAAAGCGATGCGCGTCGAGATGCTATTGTTGGAACTGTGACGAATGAACCGATATCAAGAGGCTGTCCCATAAGTCATTACTAATGACTTTGTGAGGCACCTCTGTAGTTTATTAGTTATCGATTGTAGTTTTGGCGGGGCATGTATCTCCTTCCGGTGTCTGTTGCCATCGTGAATTTTGAAT